>NZ_WMID02000017.1 GCF_009711165.2 Flavobacterium sp. MC2016-06
AGATGCAAATTTATGTACTGCAACACAAAGCTTTACTATTACACAGCCTGCACCTTTAGTGGCAACAGCAGGAACAAAAACTAATGTATCTTGTAACTCAGGATCTAACGGTTCTGCTACTGTAAACGTAACGGGCGGAACTGGTGCATATACTTATTCTTGGGCACCAGCTGGTGGAACTGCTGCAACGGCAACAGGACTTACTGCTGGAACTTATACCGTAACGGTAACAGATGCAAATTTATGTACTGCAACACAAAGCTTTACTATTACACAGCCTGCACCTTTAGTGGCAACAGCAGGAACAAAAACTAATGTATCTTGTAATTCAGGATCTAACGGTTCTGCTACTGTAAACGTAACGGGTGGAACTGGTGCATATACCTATTCTTGGGCACCAGCTGGTGGAACTGCGGCAACTGCAACAGGACTTACTGCTGGAACTTATACCGTAACGGTAACAGATGCAAATTTATGTACTGCAACACAAAGCTTTACTATTACACAACCAATAATACTTGCTGCTACAGTTACACAAACTAATGTAACTTGTATTGGAGGAACAGACGGATCGGCTGGTGTAACGGTTACTGGTGGTACAGGAACTTATAGCTATATTTGGTCTCCATCTGGAGGTACAGCGGCTTCTGCTTCAGGATTGACAGCTGGTAATTATTCCGTAACAATTACAGATGCAAACGGATGTACTCTTACAAAATCTATAGTAATATCAACTATACCAGATGTAACAGCTCCAGTGCCAAATGTTGCAACACTTCCAAGTATAAACAACTACTGTTCTATTTTAGCATCAAACATTCCTATTCCTACTGCAACTGATAATTGTGTTGGAATAATCAATGCAACAACAACAGATCCTTTAAATTATACATCTGAAGGTACTTATGTTATTACATGGACTTATAATGATGGACACGGAAATACGGCAACTCAAAATCAAACTCTTAATGTAACTGCTTCTCCTTTAGGATTGGTAACTTTTAACGATGTTGAGTATACCTATAACGGAAGTCTACGTACTAATCAAGTACAAAACCTTCCTTTAGGAGCGAGTGTTGCATATGCTATAACACCTGCAGGTTCAACTGCAAATGGAGCAATCAATGCAGGAATTTATAACATTACTGCAACAGTATCTCCTTCGGCAAGTATGCCAAATTGTTCTCCAATTGTTCTAACGGCAAAACTTACGATCAAAAAAGCAGCACAGCTGATTACTTTTGGTGCTCTGCCTATAAAATCTCTTGGTGGAACTAACAGTTTTAATCTAGATGCTACATCAAGTTCAAGTTTAGCAATACGTTACACTTACACCTACGCTTCTGCTTTACCTGCAGCAACTGTTTCAAATACAGGCGTAGTAACTCTTTTAAAACCTGGTACAATTACTATTACAGCGCATCAAGATGGTGACACTAATTATCTGCCAGCTGTTGACGTTTCTCAAATTCTTATCATTAAAAATGATAATGCAGTTATTCCACAAATTACTATTGGAACAACAGTATATAGTAATCCTCCAAAGGATATTAATTATTTGATGTCATGTGGAGAAGGTAATTTAAATGTTTCTATTTTAAACAATATGAATGCAACTATCACTCCATCAACTAATTTTATAATTGATGCACCAAAACCAGGTATTTACAAACAAAATATCAAGGTTACTTCAGAAGATGGATCTACTGTTAATAATTACAGTATAACAGTAGAAAAACCTTTCGGTTTCTTTGATATCGTTCGTCAGAAATTTAACAACGTACTTCTTGTAAATAATAACCCTCAAACAAATGGAGGTTATGAATTTGTTTCTTACCAATGGTTTAAAAATGGGCAATTAGTAGGAACTGGTCAATATTATTCTGCAGGAAACAGCGTAAACGATCAATTAGATCCAACTGCTGATTATTCGGTAAAAATGACTACTAAGGATGGAAAAGTATTGCAGACTTGTACCTCAAAAATTGCAATTCAAAATACATTGAAAGCACAACTTTATCCAAATCCAGTTGCAATAGGAAAAACGGTTACTGTAGAAACTGACTTCCCTCAAGAAGAGTTAGAAAACATGCAGATAAGCCTATATTCTGTTTCAGGCCAATTGATAAAAACAGTACCGTCATCAAAAGTAAAAACAGAAATACAATTACCTGAAGCAACTCAGGGCAATGTTTACCTTGTAGTAATTGAAACTGCAAACATCAAAAAAACATTAAAAGTAATTGTAAAATAAATAAAAACTGCTAGTGCTGTTTTAAAAGCAGCACTAGCATAAAATAATGTAAGATGAAAAAATATATAATAAGCCATATAGCATCAATATCTTTGATTACTATACTTTTAGGCATATGTGGAAACGGTTATAGTCAAGAAAAAAAACACGAACTTTCTGTTTCCGTTGGTGGTCCGTTTTCTTTTCTAAAATATCAAACAAGTGGTGAAGTAGTTAATGGAAATGGATTTAATGCTGGTCTTCGATATTCCTATTATTTAAATGAAGTGTTAAGTCTTGGTATCGGAGTAGAATATCAAACTTATAGTTCTGATGTAAAATATCAAGTACTTTCGGGAGCTTATATGACTACTGATGCTGAAGATGAAAATTTTCAATTTAGATATGCAGCAACAAATTTAAGAGAACAACAAAAATTAGGATATATTAATATTCCAATCGGTATTCAATATGAAACTCCGGGAACAACCCAATTATATCTTGCTGCCGGCGCTAAAATTGGATTTGCTGTAAACGGTAATTACGAAACTACCATGCAGAATCTAACTACCAGCGGGTATTATCCGCAATATAATGTAGAATTATTTTCTCCTGCTTTTGCTGGTTTTGCAAGTACAAACAATGTAAAAGTGGGCAAACAAGATCTCAATACAGAAGTTTCTTATTCGGCTACTTTTGAAACTGGAGTTAAACAAGCAATTGGAGACAAAAAATCACTTTACATCGGATTGTATTTAGACTACGGATTGAATAATATTTATAACAAGGATGACAGTAAACACACAGTTCAATACAATGCAGAACTTCCTGTACAATTAGGATACAACAGTGTATTAAACTCACAGTCAACTTTTGGAGATGTCAGATTGGTTTCTTACGGACTTAAATTAAGATTTGCAATTCGCTAAACTTTCTATTTTTTTAACCTCATGACTAAAAAGAGAGCATGCTAAAATTAGTATGCTCTCTTTTTTATTTTTCAATTCAGGAGTTATTTCTCTAAGTGTTTTAAATCATCTACCGAATAAAACTTAAGATTATTTTCAACCGCAAATGCACAAAGCTGTTTCAACAATCCAATAGGAGTTTCTAATCTCTCATTTGCTTTATCAACCGTTTTATGCCCGTAAAAAATGACAATTTTGTTGTGTTCCTTCGCGTAAAGCAATAAACTTTTATAATATTCTAAATTAAACTGTTCATAATCATCATCAATACCTAAACCATAAATAACACGATTATTTTCATAGTAACAATACTGGCTTTTTGGCTCAAGTTCTCCGTAAGTAGTTCCCCTTATAAAATCAAAATATTTCAGTAGCCTTTTGTCAAGTTCGCCATCTCTAGCACCATCAGGATAAGCAAAAGACTTAATATTAAAACCATCCTTATGCATGATTTTTTTAAGTGGAAGAATTTCATTTTTAATATAAGCATCTAGTCCGTATTGTCCTGCGTATTTTACCGCATTTTCATGATTATAACCATGTCCGGCAATATCATGTCCCATATTTTGAAGGTAATGCAGTTTTTCTTTTTGATCTTTTGTGAATGCACTGTATTTGCAGATAAAAAAGGTAGCCTTCCAATTAAATGGACGAAGCTCTTTTTCTGCATTATACCAAGTATCTACATAATCATCATCGAAAGTTAAAACAATTCCAGGCTGATAACCAGATTGCTTTTTAAGGGGACTAGGACTGGCAACAGCATTAGTAAGATCAGTGGTTATAAGAAGTATTACAATAAGGCTGATGGAAGATAACAGCAGTAATAATAGTTTGGGTTTTGTCATTTACTCTTGAGATTATATAACCAAATATAATCATTAATCTGAAAGACTAAACCTGTAAAATAATTTATGCGAAATTCTCATTATTCAGAAAATCTTTGTTTACATATTTATCAAAAAATGAAACTATGTACTTATTATCGCTCACTTGATCATTTTTGTAGTTCATTAAAAAATAATAAATAAACTTCATATAAAAATCAGATGCCTCATTTATGTCAGCACCGGGAATCAGATAATTCTCTTTTTTTGCTTCTTCAATTAAAGGAAAAACAATCGCAGTTTTAAAAGTTTTATTATACTCCTGAATTTTGTTTTTTAAAATAGGATGCTTTCTTAAATCATAATAAAACATACTGTGAGATTCTGAAAGATGATCAAAGGTAATTTGATACACCTTGTATAATTTTTTAATCGGATTATCAGAATTAGACTGAACATAAGACAATTTAGTTTGAAGATCATTATTCATAAAATCAAGACATTCGCTCAAAAGATGTTCTTTATTTCCGAAGAATGAATGGAGTTTTGCTTTAGAAACGCCCACTTTTTTACTAATCTCATCAATAGTCATTGTACGTATACCGAATTTTTTTAAAAGCGCAGCAATTTTACACGTTACCACTTCTTGTTTTTGCTCCATAACTATTTTTTTTACTCTTATATCCTATCTGTTTTACTATCTGTTTATTTTTTCTGCCACAGATTATGCGGATTAAACAGATTTATACCGTTTATTTCTTATTCCTGCAAGGTTTACAAAATCTTGTAGGTATGCTTTTTCTTTAAACATTTAAAATAGCAGTGATTATACCGATTAGTGTGAATGTTCCAATTTAAACACAAGCTTTTCACTGGAACATTCGATACTATTCTCTATCTTCTATCCTCTATTTAGGCATTCTAAGAATTGCTTTAAGCGTTATTCCTTTTTCTGAATCTTCTATTGCTTGATTAATTTGATCAAACTCATAAAACTTGATCAATTTATCAAAAGGAAACAATCCTTTTTTATACAACGTAATAAGCTGTGGAATAAAAATATCGGGAACACTATCTCCTTCAACCACATATTGTATAGAACGTCCCATAGTAAATACTGCATTGTCGATTTCTATATTAGGAGTTGGAGCTACCGCAAGTACAACACATTTTCCCATATAGCGCAAGGAACCTACAGCTTGTGTAATAACAGCATTACGACCTGTAGTATCTACAGCATAATGTACACCACCCGGATGTATGGTATTATTTATTTCGTCTGAAACTACCACATTAAGGCTGTTTATAACATGAGTTGCACCCAATTCTTTGGCCAATTCAAGTCGGTTGTCGTGCACATCTACTGCAATAATCGTAGAACAGCCAGCTGCTTTTGCTGCCATAATTGCTGCTAAACCTACAGGACCAACACCAGAAACTACAATACTTTCTCCCGCAGAAGGCTGTAAAACATTCAATACCGTTCCCGCTCCGGTTTGAATCCCGCAACCCAAAGGACCTAGAATCTCCAATTCAACATCATCTTGTACTTTTACAACATTATTCTCAGATGCTAACGAATACGTTGCAAATGACGACTGTCCGAAAAAGAATGCACTTACTTCTTTTCCGCTGTGATTGTGATACGGACATGAACCGTCTGTTCTTTTACCACCAAAGTTTAACGGCATAAAATTGATACAATACGATTGATGTCCAGATTTACAATAACTGCATTTACCACAGCTTGCTGGAGCTAAAATAACGTGATCTCCAATTTTTACCTTGGTAACATTACTTCCTATTTTCTCTACAATTCCTGAACCTTCATGTCCTAATATTGCAGGCAATTCAAAAGGAATTTGAGAGTCTCGTATCGCCAAATCTGTATGGCAAAGTCCTGTTGCTACTATTTTTACAAGTATTTCTTCTGATCTTAATTCTGTATCGAGTTCTATTGTTTCAAGATTAAAACTTGTTTTTGGGGCTGATAATACTGCTGCTTTAATTTTCATATTTAAAAATTTAAATTATTTTAACCGAATATATATTCATTTATAAGACAAAAAAATTAGCTGCTAATACCTTTCCACATCATATTAAAACAATCGTCTATGACTTGTTTTTGCAGTGGAATGAATTTTTGAGCTATTCCGTTTGATGCCGAACGAATGGCGCCAATAATATAACAAATCATTGTAAAAGGAGTAAACATTACCAAAACACCTTCTTTCTGACCTTTTTGAATCAGATCGTACAAGGAACTATTTTTGATTTCGAAATCTTTAATTTGTTTGTCAAAGTTGAGCTGGACATAATTAGACTGCACATATTGGTCAATAAAAACCGTTTCGTTATAATGTCTCAATCTGTATTTTAGGGTATTCATAAAAATACGCTTAAATGATATTTTTACTGGAATATTGATATCAAAACCAGCGTACATTTCTTTGGTAATTTTGTCTTCTACACTAACGTAGGCAGCTTGTATGAGTTCTTCCTTATTTTTAAAATAAGTATAAATACTGCCTACTCCTATCCCAGCCTCTTTACTAATACGAGCAATATTGATACCTGCTATGCCATGAATACCGGCAATAGTAAATACAGCTTCAATAATACGCTCTTCTTTAATAGGATCTAAAGGCTTCATACTACAAATATAATCGAAAATATATTCGGTTAAATTTCCTTTAACAAATTTATAGGAGAGAATTTAAATAAAACTGAGAAACCAATTTTCAAAACTCAGAAGAAGAAATTTCGGTATACATTTTAAAGTATTAAAAAAAATAAGAAGTATCCAAACGATAAAAGAGAATTACACACTCCTTAGAATTAGTTGCGACTTTTATCACAAGCTTCTATCTCATATAAATGAATTACAAATTAAAAATATCGCAATTTTCTAAAGGAATTTCATTATTTAAACTAAATCTTTTGAAACACAACAACAATTTTTTGTTTAACAATCAGAATTATCCTCTTTTCGATCCGCTGGAAGAGCTCAAAAACTAATAAAATCTTTCGTTTTAAAAATAAAAAGACCTTTTATCGATTAAACTAAACACTTAATCTGAAATACTGAAAATCATCAAGTTATTCATATTAATATGATTATTTTTAATAAATATATAAACTAACAAACCATAATTATGTCAAAAAAGATTGTACGTTACATCTACAGAGATACTAAAACTGGAAGATTAGTTACTGAAGAGTATGCTAAAAAAAATCCAAGCACAACAGTAAGGGAAGCTGTTTATGAATAACTCAGAAAAGCCACTTCAATAAGTGGCTTTTTTTAATCAAAAATTTAAGCCATTTTAAATCTTTTTAACCAAGATTAAAATAGGGTCAATAATTTTTTAATTTCTTAATGATATCATTATAATCTATTTGGTTTATTTTTACTTTCTAAAGAAATTCAATTATATTAAAGCATATCGAAGCATTTTTATCGATAGCTAAAAACTTCAAAGATTTAAAACTTCTATAATTTTATAAGCTTTACATTTTCAAGATGAATTCCTCTTACCTAAGCTTCAACTACAAAACCAACCATCCTAAATCCTACCAAACCTCCATCAAAAATTGAAATGTTTTATAAAAGAGTAATTCTTTGTCAAGTTGTTATTTTTCCTTCCCTGCAATCATTTGTCGATGCTTAAAACCCCAATTCGCCAGCGAATCGATAACTTCTTTTAGCGTATGTCCGTAATCCGTAAGTTTATATTCGACTGTAATAGGCTGTGTGTTTAAAACTGTTCGGGTTACCAACTGATTTTCTTCTAGGTTTTTTAATTCCCGACTCAGCATTTTACCCGAAATGCCTTCTACTTCGCGCAATAAATCGGTAAATCGTAAGGTATTAAAACACAAAGAAGCAATAATAGAAATCTTCCATCTTCCATTCAAAACATACATCGCATCATGTACTGCCATTATGTTTTTATTGCAGGTATTTCGGTCGTGTTGAGGCTCTTTTATCATAGTCTGTTATAGGTTACCTGTATGTTACAGTTACTTTTTGTCATTAGCTTACAAAAATACACTTTAACTCTTTACTTTTGATGCAGAAATATTTAAATCAATACAATACCATGAAATTAATAGATGCTCTAAAATGGCGTTATGCTGCCAAAAAAATGAACGGCGAAGTTGTACCGCAGGAAAAAATCGATTATATCCTTGAAGCTGCTAGATTAGCGCCCTCTTCATCTGGTTTACAGCCTTATAAAATTTTTGTAATTTCTAATAAAGAATTACAAGAAAAAATTAAATCGGTTGGTTTTGACCAAAGCCAAATTACAGATGCTTCTCATGTATTGGTTTTTGCTTCTTGGGACGGATATTCTCTAGAAAAAATCGACGCTGTATTTAATAGAACTACTGCCGAAAGAGGTATTCCTGCAACTGCAATGGACGAGTACAAAAACAGACTTTGGGGAATGTACGAACCACTAGGTCAAGAATGGCATGCCAATCACGCAGCAAAACAAGCTTATATTTCATTTGGTATCGCACTCGCTGCAGCTGCAGAGCAAAATGTAGATGCTACTCCAATGGAAGGTTTTGTTCCTGCAGAAGTAGATAAATTATTAGGTTTAAACGAACTTGGTCTTAAGAGTACACTAATCTTAACACTTGGTTACAGAGACGAACCAAATGACTGGCTGGTAAATCTTAAAAAAGTAAGAACTCCAGAAAATGAGTTTATTACAGAAATAAAATAAGACATTAGTCTCTATTTCTTAAAACAACAAACCCCTCTAAACTTAAGGTTTTAGAGGGGTTTATTATATAAAATTAAAACAGTTTTTATTAAAAAGAACTTATATTTTGATAGTATTCAATACTGTACTTTTTAATCTGTATTTATTAAAAATCACAAAAAGAATACTCACAATTACAAGTAAGGAAAGATCGGCAACACCAAGTAACACTTGACTTTTTACTTCAAATAAATTGGCAAATCCATAACTAAAAACAGAACTCGTCATATACATTACACCGCCTGTAAGACCGCTTGCGATACCTGCATTTTTAGAAAAACGGCTCAAACAATAGCCATAAATATTATTAAAAATAAAGCCGCCACAAATATGAATCCCAATTATAAAACCTACCAAAGTATAAATACTAGTTCCTAATGAAGCAGTAGAAATCATAAGCACAATAAGACTAATTTGTATACCAAATGCAATTCCCACTTTCTTACCCAAAGGTTTTTTAATCAATGATTTTGCAATGATTCCGCCAGTCATTAATGAAAAACCAGACAGTAAAGAACTATATCCTGTAGTAATAGCAGAATAGCCAAGAACACGTTCTATAATAAAAGGACTTGACAAACTAAAGATCACAACGACACCAAAACAAATCCCGATAATTAATAAACCCAGCGTAAAATCGGCAGTTTTAAGCATGCCTTTATACGTTTCAGCAATTAAATTCAGTTTAAAAGGATGATAATGTTTTAAGGATTCACCGCTGTAAATAAGTTCTAAAATCAGAAAAAGTAATGATAAAACGCCAAGGAAATAAAAGTTAGATCTCCAGCCAAAACTATTTTGCAGATAACCGCCTAAAAATGGCGCCATAATAGGCGCGCATGCCCAGATAATGGAAAATAAACTGATATAACCTTTGAGTTTTTCGCCCGAAAAAAGGTCAACAAAATAAGCTCGTTTTCCCACAACAATAAGCGCAATTGTAATACCCTGGATAATACGCATAGCATATATTACATAAATATTAGGCACTGCTGCAATAACAAAACTCGTTAGAGAAAATAAAGCAAGCGATGCGAGACCTATTTTATAACGTCCGAAACTGTCTAATATACTTCCAATAAAAAACTGGCTGATTCCAACACTAAACATAAATAATACTAAGGAAAGCTGTACAGCCGATGCCGAAACATGCAGATCGTTTGCCATTGCCGGCAATGACGGTAGATAAATATCTGTTGCAAAACCCGATAATGGAATTAATGCAAAGGCTAGTATAGTGCTAAAGCCTTTATGGTCTTCTTTTAAAATTTTCATTTTTTTTTCTTTTATAAATTATTCTCTGTGTGGTTCATCAGAAACATTTTTCTATGCTGCGAAACTCACTAAATGTTCTTCGCATCCTGTTTTTACTGATGGATTGTTATTAAATTAAATAGTTAAACTCATACTTAAAAAGACCGAACGGTCTAAAAATTTGTAAAAAAAATAGTTTATAAAACATATTTTTTAAAATCCTTTCTTATGCTTTCTAAAACAAGAATCATTTGCTGATTTCCAACTAATTTTCCACATAAAATAGCGCCTTCAATCATTGCAAAAACTTTGATACTAAATTGTTCGGGATCTATTTCTGACGATAATTCTTTCGTAGTAATACCATCTTCTATTATAGTAAAAAATCTTCTTTGAGCAGAATATACCGCTTTTTTCACAAGTTCTTTCATACCAGAGTTTGTATCATCGGCCTCAGATCCAAAATTCAATATAGGACAGCCGTCCATCATGCTTTCATCATTTTGGTAAACATCCAACAAATTAAAAAGCTTTTCCTGAGCCGATTTCCCTTGAGATACTGCTAAGTCTAATTTATTGGCCAATCGCTGTCTTAAATATAAAAAAGCCTCCATACAAATCTCCTCTTTGCTCTCAAAATTGCCATAGATTCCGCCTTTAGCCAGTTTTGTAGCTTCCATAATATCACTCATAGAAGTACCAGCCATCCCTTTTTTATTGATAATAGGTGCCGATTTTTCTATAATAAATTGTCTTGTACGTTCTGCTTTGCTCATGATCTTCTCATTTTGACATCGCAAATATAGACCGATCGGTCTTAATTAGCAATTATTTTAACTTTTTATTTTAAAATAAGGCTTTTAATCTTCATTCAAAATAAACATATAACTATTTTAGATTCTTTTTCTAACTACCTTTGTACTCTATTTACGAAATAATTACTCCAAAAAAAATATGCTTTCCTTATCAAATTTGGCTGTAGAAAAAGAAATAAAGAATTCTTTCTCAATTCATTTTTTTGAAGATAAAGAACATACCGAATTATCAACTTACAGACTTACTTATAATAGAATAGTATTGATTGACTCTGGAATTGGAGAAGTAATAATAGACGGAGAAACCTTTACAATCTCCTCTTCTACACTATTTTTAATTGCAAAAGGACAGCTTATTAGTTTTAAACCCAATTCAAAATTTACAGGATATGAACTCAGCTTTGGCGACTGCTTTTGGGAAAGAACACCTTCAAGCGCTAATAACTGTAAAGCTGTTTTATTCAACAATGCATCTGCAAACCAAACAATTCCATTAGAAAAAGAAGATTGCCGCGAACTCAATTCAATTTTTAAATTCTTATCGTTTGAATTTAATAAACAGGAATACATCAACCAGCTCGATGCAATGGCCGCTTATCTGAAAATTATCATGATAAAAATTGCCAATGTAAATCATTCACTTTCAAAAGGTTTTGACAGTTATGAAAATCAGGTTTATGCGCAGTTTTTACAATTAATCAGCAAAAATTATAAAACTTCACGCGAAGTAGTAGACTATGCCAATATTTTAGGAATTTCTGCCCGAAAATTAACCGATTTATCCAAACGCTGCAGTGATAGAGGCGCTAAGGAATTAATAAACGGGCAAATTATAGCTGAGGCAAAACGATCTTTACAGTTTACCTCAAATCCTATAAAAGAAATTGCTTTTCAGCTGAATTTTGCTTCTCCAGATCAATTCAGTCATTTTTTCAAAAAGAATACTCAAGTTTCTCCAAATGATTATCGGGCACTTTTCTTAAACATTGGAGTTTAATTCTTTTAAAATAATACTGTAGTTTTTGACATGTGTTTAACGGAATTTAGCATTTCGAGAGCCTTATGACAGTGATACCTTTGAAAAAACAAATTATCATGTCTATACAAAAATTAAAAACAGTTGCAGGAATAATCATTCCCGACAGTGCTATCGCACATCAGGCTACAGAACTTTTATTAGAACACGGAACTGAGTTTATCTACAATCACTCTTTGCGTGTGTTTCTATTTTCTTCCTTAAATGGAAAAAGAAAACAACTGCAATACGATCCCGAATTGTTGTATGTTGCTTCGGTTTTTCACGATTTGGGTTTAACCAAACACTACAGCAGCGCAGATCTTCGTTTTGAAGTTGACGGCGCCAATGCCGCACGTGATTTCCTAAAAAACCACGGACTCCCAAAAGAATCGCTGCAATTGGTTTGGGATACTATCGCACTGCATACTACTATAGGAATTGCAGAACATAAAGAACCCGAAGTTGCATTGATGTATTCTGGAGTTGGCTTAGATGTTATGGGCGAAGGTTATGAACATCTGAGCGATGAAAACAGAATTGCCATTTTAGATGCATTTCCTCGTAATGATTTCAAGAAAAACATTATTCCAACTTTTTTTAGTGGTTTTGAACATAAAACGGAAACTACTTTTGGAAACATAAAAGCAGACGTTTGTGCCTATATGATTCCAAATTTTCATCGTAAAAACTTCTGCGATTGCATTTTACATTCACCTTGGAAAGAATAATAAGATTTATACTGGATCTGATTTTTTCAACATATAGAAACACACATATAGAACTATGGGAAAGAAATGTATTTCTATTTTACATCCTTCATTTAAAAAAAATCTATGTTTCTATGTGTTGAAAAAATTGCACCGAACCGATTATAAGTACGAAAACAACCTCTAAATAATCAAAAAGTAATGTGTTTAATGTATTTTTACTTTTGATTAAAGCTATAATAATGGAGCCCAAAACGATTTTAAAAGAACATGTTTCGAAAATTGCGACTTTGACAGAGGAACAATTTGATTATTTCTTTTCGCATTTTAAATTCGAATCTTTTAAGAAAGGACAAAGCATTATTAGTGAAGGTCAAGAAGTTGATAAAGAATATTTTGTACTCTCGGGCTGTCTAAAAACTTTCTTTGTAAACGATGAGATAAAAATGTACATCTTACAGTTTGCCATGCCAACTTGGTGGGCGTCTGATTATGCGGCGCTTTATAATAAAACAAAAGCAACTATTAATGTCGATTGCATTTCTGACGTTGAACTGCTTTCGCTCTCTAACAGCGACCGCGAGAAAATCTGCAGCGAATTACATCAAGCAGAACATTTTTTTAGATGGAGAACCAATCGAGGTTATGTTGCCACCCAAAAAAGACTGCTTTCTTTTATGAATAATGACACCAAAACAAGATACGAAGAACTTCTTACACTCTACCCTGCTCTTTATAATATAGTTCCTAAACATTTAATTGCGGCTTATCTTGGTGTTTCTAGAGAAACGTTGAGCCGGCTTTATAATGCTTCGAAATAGTCTTTTTACGAATGTGATCTACATCACGTAACCAATTTTCTTTATCGCCATTACTTTGTACTATAAATTAATAACAATTTAAAAGTATAAAATAATGGAAACTCAAAATTTTAAAATTTCAAACGCTCAAAGTAATGTAAACTGGATTGGTAAAAAAGTAACTGGTGAGCATAACGGAACAATTAACATTGCAGAAGGAAACTTCACTTTTACAAACGGTAACCTTTCTGGCGGCAATGTTGTTATAGACACTACTTCTATCGTAATTCTAGACGTTACAGATCCAGCAACAAACCAACAATTTGCAGGACATCTAGCTTCTGATGATTTTTTCTCTATAGAAAAATTCCACACAGCATCTTTAGACATTACTGCTGTAACAAAACAATCTGCAGCTAACTATTTTGTTGAAGGCAACCTTACTATTAAAGCAATTACACATCCTGTTAGTTTTAAATTAGAAGTAAAAACCAATGAAGATCAACTTAAAGCTTCTGGTAAAATTATCATTGATCGTACTAAATACGATATGAAATTCCGTTCTGGAAATTTCTTTATCAATCTTGGAGACACTCTTATCTACAACGAGTTTGAACTAGACGTAAACCTTACAGCACAACTTGCTTAATATCTAGAAATCATGCCATACGTAAAAATAGAAGTCACACGCGAAGGCGTTACAAGACAGCAAAAACAACAGCTTATTGCCGGCGTTACAAAACTTATTACTGATGTTTTAGACAAAGATCCTAACCTTACACATGTTGTAATTCAGGAAATAGAATTGGATGACTGGGGTTTTGCTGGTGAACAAGTTTCTGTATTGCGCGAAAAAGGCATTACAGCTCAAAAAAAATAAAGTAGAGATCTAACTTTTTCAACACATAGAAACATAGTTTTTGTAAACTATAAAGGCATTTCACTTGCTGAAATACACATAACAATCTCTGTGAAAGAAATATATTTCTCTTTACTTTCTAATTTTTTCAAATAAAGATCTATGTTTCTATGTGTTAAAATAAAATCATCCCGATTTACACACAACAATTAAAATAAAAATCATAAAAATGAAAACAATAATAGTTACCGGTGCTTCTACCGGAATAGGAAAAGCAATCGCTCAGTTATTTTTAGAAAAAGGACACAATGTTGTCATTAACTCAGCCAACTTAAATAATCTTGAAAGTACTTACAAAGAATTAGGTCATCCTGATCAATTAGTAATGGTACATGGTGATATCAGTAATACTTCAACAGGAAAAGAATTGGTAAAAACTGCCGTAGAACGTTTTGGAAGTGTAGATGTTTTAGTTAATAATGCTGGAATTTTTGAACCGAAATTTTTTTTAGATGTTGAAGAAAAAGACCTTGATCGTTTTTTAAACATCAATCTTAAAGGGACTTTCTTTACGAGTCAAGCCGCTGTAAAACAAATGCTAAAACAAACTGAAGGTTCTATTATAAATATCGGAACTGTTTTGGTAGATCACGCCATTGACGGATTTCCTGCTACAGCACCAATTTCCAGCAAAGGCGGTATTCATGCTTTTACCAAACAGCTTGCTGCTGAATTTGGAAAAAACAATATTCGTGTCAACGCAATTGCTCCCGGAATTATCAGAAGTCCGCTTCAGGCAAAAACTGGAGTTAACAATGCAGATTCATTAGCAGGTTTACACTTACTAAATCGTATTGGTGAAACAAGCGATGTGGCTCAATTGGCGCTTTATCTGGCAGAAAGCAATTTTGTTACCGGAGAAATCATTAATTTAGATGGCGGACACGTTGCAGGTCACAGCATAAAATAATCAAGTTAAACTATTGTTGAATTTAAATTAGATACAATGAACAGTTTTAGTACCAATGCAGCATTAATCACAACTTTGCTTATGAATTACTTTAATGGAATTTATACGGGTGATGTTACGCTGCTAAAAAGTGTTTTTCATCCGCAGGCATTGGTTGCGGGAGACATTAACGGGATGCCTTATTTTAAAACGTTAGATCAATACCTAGACGGAGTAAAAAATCGAAAAAGTCCGCAGGAGCTTGGAGAAGAGTTTAAAATGAAAATTATTTCTTTAGAAATTATCAATAATACAGCCATTGCAAAAACTCAGGTTCCGATATTAGGATTCAATTATTACGATCAGCTGAGCCTGGTAATTGTTGATACCAAATGGGTTATTGTAAACAAATTACTAACGAATGTAAAAGATAAGTGATGTGGAATTCGAATAAAATAACACAATTATTAGGCATACAATATCCTATTTTACAAGGACCGATGGGTGTCGGTTTTTCTACTCCAGCATTGTTGGCTTCTGTCAGCAATGCGGGCGGATTGGGCAGTCTTGGTGCCTACACTTTAACTCCAGAAGAAATTCTAGAATTTGATAAAACTATAAAACCACTAACAAATAAACCCTATAATATTAATTTATGGGTTAATGATGTTGATAAAACCCTAATAAACTATCCGCCTGAAAAATTAGAAAAAATCAAACTGCTCTTTAAGCCTTATTTTGATGAATTAGGAGTTCCATTACCGGATTTATCTGCTGATATTCCTTCAAAATTTGAAAAACAAGTAGAAACTTTATTCAAAATTAAACCTGCTGTTTTTAGTTTTGTTTTTGGAATTCCTTCTAAAGAAATCCTTGACGAAAGCAGAAGACTTGGCATAAAAACTATCGGTGCTGCAACTACTTTAGACGAAGCTCTTGCACTTGAAGAAGCAAAAGTAGATGCAATTGTTGCTTCTGGATTTGAAGCTGGAGGTCACAGACCTTCTTTTTTAAAACCTGCACAAGATTCTTTTACCGGTTTATTTACACTTTTACAGCAGTTAAAAGCCAAAACAAAAACGCCAATTATTGCTGCCGGAGGTATTATTGATGCTAAAGGAATTGCTGCAGCGCTCACTTTAGGTGCCGATGCCGTACAACTGGGCACCGTATTTATGGTAACAGACGAATCTGGAGCAGCACCGCTTCACAAAAAAATGCTATTTTCTGGCGAAGCCAATCATACCACAGTTTCAAAATCTCTTACGGGAAGAATGGGCCGAATGGTGAGCAATAAAATATCTAATGAAATTCCTTTTGAAACAGAAGTATTGCCTTTTCCGCTACAAACCAAATTAATTGCGCCTCTAAGAGCGGCCTCAATTGCACAAGGAAGAACTGATATGATTAATTTTTGGTCGGGACAAAATACAAGTAACCTAAAACATCATAGAGCTGTTGAATTGATGCAGGAATTAATTACCGAAACAGGGAAGTTAATAGTGTGATTTTTTACCGCAAAGGTTTTTTAATGTGTTGCGAGTAATTTTACCGCAAAGTTCGCAAAGGCGTTTCTTTGCGAACTTAAAACGTGCTCTATTTTAAAAAAAAACTTTGCGAACTTTGCGGTAAAAAACATTTGCAGTTAAATGTTTTCCACATCAAATAAAGCAATGTCCATTTTAAAGTTCAATTTGTCCAGTTCAACATGATATTGATATTTTATTTAACGCTAAAGTCACAATTTTGTCTCGTTAAATAACTTAAAATATAAAAAATCATGAACTCAAAATCAACAAAAATTATTTACTGGACAGGAATTGTATTAACTTCTTTATGGTTTGGCGCAAGCGGCTTATTCGAATTAACAAAAAATCCACTTGTTTGGGGAATCACACAGCAATTGGGTTATCCAGCACATTTTATTTACATACTTGGCGTATTTAAATTGTCTGGCGTAATTACATTATTAATTCCAAACAAAATACTACGCTTAAAAGAATGGGTATTTGCAGGTGTATTTTTTGACATCATTTTTGCTTTCTTTTCTAAAATTGCAGTGCTTGGTTTTTCTGCAGCAATAGACGCTGTTATTGCTTTTATAATGGTAAGCGTAACGTATGCAATGTTTAGAAAACTATACAGCGTATCTTATAGCCATAATACGATTACAGCCTAAAAACACTACTAAAAACAAAATTGCCTAAGATAAAACCTTAGGCAATTTTTGTTTTGTTATTCCACATAAAATCATTCATCATGAAAAAAATAATTCTCATTATAAGCTTTATACTTTCGGCTCTTTTCTTTTTGAGCTGCTTTATGTTTCCTGGATTGTAAAATTTAAATCGGTTAATTTATTATGTGATAAATTAATCGATTATCTATTTTCTAACCAGCTTAAAAATGCTGTTGCTTTTTCTTTCCCAATAAGCAGTTTCTCTTCTGTCGGAATCGTTAATTTAATAATTAGTTTGCGGGAAAAATAATGTTCCGCCTCTCTAATAGCCGAAAAATTGACTAAATATTGTCTGTTAATTCTAAAGAATTGTATGGGCGACAAAAGCTTATGAACCTCATCTAAAGACTGTGTTATCTGATATTCGTTTTTATCAAAAGTCAAAATAGTCGGCGTTTCATTTTTGATGTAGAAAAGCGCAATATTTTCGGTTTGTATCGTTTGGTATTTGTTGTTTTTAAAAACCAAAAAACTGCTTTTCCCTTTATTTTCTCCAGTTCTGGTTAATAAATATTCGAAATCCGGCATCGTTTTTTTATTACGCTGAAAAAAGCTTTTCAATTCTCCCGCTTTCTTAATCGCCTGCGTAATACTTTCTCTCGAAAAAGGTTTTAGTACATAATCAATCCCGTTAGATTTAAAAGCTTCAATTGCATAATCGTCAAAAGCGGTACAAAATATTACAGGAGATAAAACCTCAACGTTTTTAAAAATTTCAAAACACTGCCCGTCTGCCAGCTGAATGTCCATAAAAATAAGATCAGGTTGGTCATTCTCTAAGAGATAACTCACCGCTCCGTCTATACTTTGTATGTACGACAAAATTTGAGCATCAGGTCTGATACTCAAGATAAGCTGACCAAGAGCTTTGGCTGTTTTTACTTCATCTTCAATTATTATGATAGTCATAGATCATTGGTATTTTTACTTTAAAAATAGTTTCTGTTTTATCAATTTCAATTTCTCTGTGAATCAAATGCATAAAGCGCTGATTAATATTATCAAGTCCAACGCCAGTAGACAATGCGCCTCTTTTCAGCTGAATTTTGTTTTCTACGACTAAGAAATCATTCTCAGTATACAATCTAATAATTAGCGGTTTATCTAGCGAAACGATATTGTGTTTAATGCAGTTTTCAATTAACAACTGTAACGTAAAAGGCGGAACTGCCGAGTCGTATTGTTTTTGATCTACTTCATTTATCAAAACAAAACCATCTTCAAAACGGGCTTTAAGCAGATAAACATAAGAATCTAAAATCTGAAGCTCTTCTCGTAGCGAAATCAAATCCATTTTTCTGCTTTCGAGCGTAAAGCGGTAAAAATCGGAGAGTTTCAGAATAAAATCTGAACTCATTGGGTCGTTAATATCAACCATCGATTTTAGAGTATTCAAACTATTAAACAAAAAATGCGGATTTACCTGCTGTTTCAATAACTCGTATTGCGCACCAAGGTTTACTGCTTTTGTACGCTCTAACTCCACTCCCATTTGCTGGGTTTGATAGTTCTGAAAAAGCAAATGCAGAAACATATAAACGATAAGGTTTATTAAAACACCGCGCAGTTCAAACATAATTGGCGCATCCATTTTAGAAACCTGAAAAAGTTCTTGGTGTGCAATTACCAAAATCACCATTATCAAAATTCCCAATATTACACTCAGAAGAAGTTTTCCGTTGAATAGGTTTTTGGAAGTGCGCTGCGACGAAAATTTTGGTAAACTATAAATATTGTAATACCATATAAAAATCGAAAACAAAAGCGTAATCGAAGAGTTAATGATGATATCACCGATTGTTGTAAAAGCATCAAATAACTTAGGAATCGAAGCCAAAACCGCCAGCGCTATAGAGCTTCCCCATATTACTTTGCGCGATACTTCAAAGCGTTTTTTCTGTATTTCCATTTTACTATAAATCATTAAAGCCTACCCAAAGGTAAGCTTATTTTGAAAATTTAATCTCTGCTAAATTATTTCTCATTTAGTTATTTACTGCTTTCGCAGCGCCCAAAATTGCTCCAGAATTGATATCCTGCACAAAACCAATTACTTCAAAGTCTTTGGTGTTAAATTCTTTAGGTGCCGTAATCGTTACAATGCCGCTGCCATTATTTTTTAAAGCAAAACTCTGGAGATTTTTTACAATCTGATAATGAGATAAGATACGATGTGCATTTTCTCCTCTTTTTACATTGCTTTTTGCCGATTTTTGGAGAACGGCAACCAGCAGACGACTATTTTTAGAAATACCGTTTACTTTATAATTGACCTCCAATTTATTATTGGTTAGAATTGTCTCTAAAGATAATTCGGCAATGGCAGGTTTAGAAAGCGTATTTACGATCGCATTACGCACCGTAACTTCATCTGAACCGATATACTCTTTTTTGCCGTTTACAACAACTTGAGGCGTATAAACAGGTTCTTTTCCTAACCATTTGGCATAATCGTATTGACGTTTAGTATAATCAGCATTGCTAAAAATATCTTTCCAGCCCTGTCTGTCCCAATAATCGACATGATACGACAAAATATATATGGGAGCATCTTTATATTCATTTTGAATACTGCCCATTAATTCGTCTGCAGGCGGACAACTCGAACAGCCTTCGGAAGTAAAGAGTTCTAAAACTACAAATCCTTTCAATGTTTTTTTATCAGCATTATTTTGTCCAAAAACAATAATTCCAATAAACAGTAATAAAGTTGTGAGAATGGAAACTAATTTTATTTTTTTCATGATTTCTGTATTCTAAGTTATTAAAGGTAAAAAGAAACCCATTCAATTTGCTATCGTATGGACACAAGTATAAAATAACACGAATTTCACGAATTGCCACTAATGCGTTTGTGAAATTAATTTCACAAACATAATTTATCCCATTAAAATTTGTACCAATTCGTGAAATCTGTGTTCAAATTGAATTATAATATTTCTGTCCAGACGGTAGTTTCAATTAGAGAGGTTTCTTTTTTAATTAAAGAATATTAATTGCTACATTAATATTTCCTTTTGTCGCTTTAGAATACGGACATGTATTGTGTGCTTCTGCAGCCAAAGCTTTTGCCGTTTCTGTATCTAAACCCGGAAGACTGATATTTAAACGTGCCTGTAATGAATATTCTCCATCAGTAAAACATAAGTCAACTTCTGCATCTACAGCTGTTTCAGCAGGAAGTTTAACGTTTAATTTTCCAGCTGCTTTTCCCATTGCTCCAATAAAGCAGGCAGACCATCCTGCTGCAAACAATTGTTCTGGATTTGTTCCCGGTCTAGAAGATCCCGGAATGGTAAGTTTTACATTTAGATTGTCATCAGAACTTTTAGAAGAACCTTCGCGTCCGCCTGTAGTATGTGTTTTTCCTGTATAAAGAATTTTTTCTGGTTGTGGAATGTTTGAATTTGTCATGATATTAATTTTATTGTTATTGCTTTAAATTTGAATTAGTTTTTTGAAATTGAAATTGTCATTGAAATTGATTTTTGACATTGAAATTGAACTTTGTTATTGAACCTGAACATCCATAATTGCCTGTGCAAATGCTTTCGGATCTTCCTGCGGTACATTATGTCCGATTCCTTTTAGAATTCGGTGTTCGTATTTCCCTTTAAATTTGCTTGCGTAGGCTTTTCCATCCGCGAAAGCGCCGTCAAAATCACTGCCAATTGTAATTGTTGGAACTGTAATATCAGGTCTTGCCGCCAAACGTTTTTCTAAACTGTCGTATTTAGCTTCTCCAGCTTCAAGCGACTGACGCCATCTGTAATTATGAATTACAATTGCCACATGATCCGGATTATTAAAAGATTGCGCTGTTTGATCGTAAGTTGCTTTATCGAAGTTCCAAAGTGGTGAAGCCAGTTTCCAGATCAATTTATTAAACTCGTAAGTATTTTGCGTGTAACCCAATTTTCCTCTTTCGGTTGCAAAATAATATTGGTACCACCAGCCGTTTTCTGCCGTTGGAGATAATGGTTTTAAGTTAGCTTCAAGATTTACGACAAGATAACCGCTCACAGAAACAAGGCCATTTAAACGTTCCGGCCAAAGTGCCGCAATAGCCACAGCTGTTCTTGCTCCCCAATCAAATCCTCCAATAGTGGCTTTCTTGATTTTAAGCGCATCCATTAATGCAACAATGTCACTTGCCAAAGCTGCCTGTTGTCCGTTTCTAAAAGTAGCATCCGAAAGGAAACGTGTTGTGCCAAAGCCTCTTAAATAAGGTGTAATCACTCTATAGCCTTTTGCCACCAAAATAGGCACAACCTCATTATAGCTGCTAATGTCGTAAGGCCAGCCGTGAAGCAGAATTACTGGCTTTCCTGCAGCAGGTCCAGCTTCTGCATAACCTATATTTAATACGCCTGCATTAATTTGTTTTAATGTTCCCAACGAACTATTTATTTTAAATGTTTCTTGTTGCAATTGACTGTCTGTTTGCGCATTAACAGAACTTGAAGCAAAAAAGAAAAGGCATATTAAAACGATTACTTTTATTATTGCAACTTGATTGCTATTGTTTTTTTGTGTAGTAAACATGATTTCGATTATTTAAGTTATTGATTTGATTAATTGTTTAATTTCTTTGTCAAAAGTATTGTGGCTATGAACTTTTTACAATCTATAAAAAGGTTAAACGGACAAAGTAAGGACTGAAATGGACATGCATAAACTTGAAGATTTCAGTGAATTTCATTTCTTTAAAATTTTATTGCTGCATTACAAGAATTGGTTTTCCTTTTTCTACCACATACGTAGCTAATTCTGAGGCTTTGGAATTACTATTGTTTTTTGCTGAATGAATTTTTCCTGCTGGAATAAAAAGTACTTCTCCTGCTTTCAGTGTTTTTGGTAATTCGCCTTCAATTTCATATTCCAGCGAACCTTCAAGTACATAAATTATTTCTTCGCCCGGATGAGAATGTTTTCCAAAAGCAGTATGTGGCTCAAAATCTATTCTAGCCTGAACCGCTTCTTTTCCATTCGTACTTAAATCATGTTGTTGTAAATCTGTACGTTTTATGCCTGATTGTTGTGCCAAAGCATTGTTTGAAAGTAGTAATGCAAAAAAGCCAATAACTGTACTTACGTAAATTCTAAGGTTTCTATTCGTTTCCATTTTTTGATTTTTAAATTATGGTTATCTCTTAATTTCTTCATCAAAAGTATTTCGGGAATCGAGGTTTTGCAATCAGGAAATAGCCTAAATGGACAGATCTATGGGTGAAGTGGACAGGGTTTGAGGTGTGGGGAATGGAATTGATACTATTTGAAGTTGATTCCAACTATGTTATCGTAAAAGTTATATATACTCGCTTTAAGAGTTATGAATGAAGACAAAAATGTTCAAAATGATATAATCAAATTAAAAAACAATTTTTATTGGTTGAATGAATTAGCTAAAATTTTGAATCCTTATTTGGATTTGAAATAAGATTTCTGCGCTTATTTTGATAGAATAAATACCGTATAAATACCTATTGTTTCGTTTTAATAATAAATATACACTTGCTTAAAATAAATTTTAATGAATTATGGATTTCCGTAAAATACTTGATTCCCAGTATCTAATCTTTGTTTATAAAATAATCAATTAGTTATTTAAAGTATATAACTAATTATAAAATTAAAATATGATAAATTTCGAAATTTTAATTAATGACCTTTTTTCTGTAGTTACAAGTGATAAAACTCTGAATCCAATTGATAATAAAAGAGTTTTTAGCTTAGTAAATACTTTTGAAAATGGCTATTGGGATTATCATAAATTCCAAAAATTTATTTGGAACAATATAAAAGAAACTGCATTAAGTTATAGAGAAAGACAATCGTTGGCACTTGAAGGAGAAGATTCCATTTTGACAGAAGCTGCAATAAATTTAAGACTTTCTGAGAGTGAAAATGATATCGGAAGAGGTAGTGAAATATCTGAAATTTTACTTTATGGAATTATGAAAAATTATTATAATGCATTGCCAATTGTTCCTAAAATTTTCTATAAACAAAATAGTCAAGATAATGCAAAAGGTGCGGACAGTGTGCATATCGTTATTGAAAGTGAAGATGAATTTTCTTTATGGTTTGGCGAATCTAAGTTTTATAAATCAATTGAAAATGCAAGATTAGATGTAATTATTGATTCAGTAAAAGATTCTTTAACATTAAGAAAAATAAAAAAAGAAAATAGATTAATAACTAACTTATCTGACATTAATGACTTTGCCGAAATTTCTAAAGAATTACGCACAAAAATAATTGAATCTCTTTCTCAAGAACAATCTATAGACTCAATAAAGCCAATTTTAAACATCCCAATACTCTTATTACACGAATGTAGTATTACTGGTTCAGCAACTCATTTTACTGATGAATACAAAGCACAAATAATAGATTTTCACAAAGAAAGAGCAACTGAATATTTTAGAAGACAAATAAGTAAGTGTAATGATGTTGATTTATATTCGGAAATCAAATTTCATATAATTCTTTTTCCGGTTCCAGAAAAGAAACCAATAGTAGACAAATTTATTGCTAAAGCACAAATATATAGAAGTTAATTATGGAAGATATAGTATTTGATCAATGTTGCAAAATAAATTATTTATTAACTTCAAAAAAAGATAATGAAGCTAGAGAGGAATTAATTAAACTCTTAGATTTTCATAATTCTGAAAAAATTGAATATAATCCACTAGTTAATCATTTAATTAGAGAAACTGGATTATTTCCATACCTACAACAAGAAACATCTAATTGGGAAGAACGATATATTTATGAAATTTTCAAAGTAAATATTGGAGAAGAAAAACCTGTAACACTGCATCGTGAACAATCATTTTTACTTAAAAAGCTCTTAGAAGGTAAAAACATTGCAGTAAGTGCACCAACAAGCTTTGGAAAAAGCTTTGTAGTAGATGCTTTTATAAAAATAAAAAAGCCAAAAAATGTAATAATAATTGTTCCGACTATAGCATTAACAGATGAAACAAGAAGGAGGTTATACAAAAAATTTGCACATGAATATAAAATTATAACTACTACTGAAGTTGAACCTGCGGAAAAAAATATTTTTATTTTCCCACAAGAAAGAGCAATAAATTATTTAGAGAAAGTAGAATATTTTGATATAATGATTATTGATGAGTTCTATAAAGCAAGTAATCTTTTTGACAAAACTCGATCTCCTAGCTTGGTTAAAGCAATCATTAAGATTGGAGCAAAATCTAAACAAAAATACTTTTTAGCACCTAATATATCAACACTAGAAGAAAATCCATTTACTGCAGATATGGAATTTATTCATTTAGATTTCAACACTGTCTTTTTGGAAAAACATGAACTCTATAAAACGATAAATAAAAACAGTGAGCTAAAAAGTAATACTTTAATAGAAATATTAAAATTTAAAGAAACTAAATCTTTGATATATGCTGGTACATATACAAATATTGAAAATGTATCGAACATAATTTTATCAAAATTTCAAGAAAAAAATAGTGTATTATTAAATCAATTCGCAAATTGGTTGGGCAACAATTATGATTATAATTGGAGTTTAACAAATTTAATAAAGAGAGGAACTGGCATTCATAATGGAAGACTTCATCGATCATTAAGCCAAATACAAATTAAACTATTTGAAGATGAAAATGGAATCAATAATATAATTTCTACATCTTCAATCATAGAAGGAGTGAATACATCTGCAGAAAATGTTATTATTTGGATGAACAAAAACGGCAGTTCAAACCTTAATGATTTTACATATAGAAATATTATTGGAAGAGGTGGAAGAATGTTTAAACACTTTATTGGTAAAGTCTATATTTTAGATAAGCCACCAGTAAATACTCAAACAACTTTAAATATAGAATTTCCTGAAGAAATTTTAGGAGATTTGGATAGCAAAAAACATGATAATCTTTTGACCAGAGAACAACTTGCTAGATTAATTCTTTATCAAGATGAAATGGGAAGCATTCTTGGTGTTGAAGTTTATAATAGATTAAAATCTGAATCATTATTTCAATCGAGTAATTCCGAATTAATTAAATCCATTTCCATCGATATGTCAGTAAATCCAGAAAGTTGGAACGGACTTAATTATCTAAATTCTAAAAATAGAAATCAATGGGACAAATCATTGTATAAAATAATTAATTTACAACCTGGAAATTGGGAGACTAAAAACAGTACTTTTGTTGAATTTATTAAAATTTTAAGGAATAATTGGTTTAAGTCTATTCCTGAGTTACTGAAAGATTTAGAACCCTGTGACATTGGTATTGATGAGTTTTTTAAGCTTGAAAAAAATGTAACATTTAAATTTGCATCACTTTTAAAAGATGTAAATATTCTACAAAAAGAGTTGCTTAAGGAAAAAAATTATGATATTTCTAAATTCATCGCTTATATTTCACATGCTTTTTTACCCTCTGTTGTTTTTCAACTTGAAGAATATGGCCTACCAAGAATGATTTCGAAAAAAATCCACAAATCAGGAGTCATAAATTTTTATGATCAAGAACTGACAATTCATAGTGTTATAGAAAGTTTTAATTTTATTGGAATAAAAAAAATAAGAGACAAAGTTGAATTAGATGAATTTGACAATTATATATTAGAGTATTTTTTTGACGGAATAAAAATAAACCAAACATAGGTTTTACTTAAACAAAAGAAATAAGTTAAATTTTAAAACTAAAAAGAGCTTGTTGCAAGATCTTTTTAGTTTTAAACAAATAAAATTACGCTAAAACCATTCCCCCATCCATAATAAAATCAGCGCCAGTAATAAATTTTGAAGCATCACTGCTCAAATGAGAAACCATTTTGGCAACATCTTCTGCCCTTCCCATTTGTTTTAGCGGTACTTTCTCAACAACAGTATTCATAATCGTTTTAATTGTTGCTGCATCATAACCAACTTTATTCATGATTTCGGTTTCTGTTGGTCCCGGACTTACGGAGTTGACTCTAATTTTTCTTGGCGCTAATTCTAATGCTGCCGTTTTCATCACAGAATTAAGCGCTATTTTACTAGCGGAATAAACGGATATGTGGGCTGTAGTCATGCTTGCTGTATTAGAAGAAAGAAATACTACAGAAGCACCGTCCTTAAGAATTGGTGTAAATTTACTCAAGGTAAAAAAAGCTCCTTTGAAATTAACATTCATAATACTGTCAAATAATTCTTCGGAAGTTTCTTCAATAGCTGCTAAACCCGTAATTCCAGCATTAATAAACAGAATGTCCACTTTTCCGAAATCGGCTTTTACTTTTAAAGCTAAGTTTTCGATGTCCGAAACTTTCGATTGATCGGCAACAATTGCTGAAACACCAAGTTCTAAAGCTGCTTTTTCTATTGCTTCTTTTCTTCTTCCTGTAATGATTACTGTAGCGCCTTGCTCCTTTAATTGTTTTGCTGTTGCATAACCTATACCGCTGTTACCGCCTGTGATTACGGCAACTTTATTTTTTAAATTTTCCATTTTGTAATTATTATTAAATTATTTGGCAAATTTAAAACCAAATTGGTATAACTTTGTAACCAGTATCACGGAGTATACCAAAGTAATATCTAACACAATGGAAAGAAATCAAAAGGAAGAAGTACAAGCACTGCAAGATACCTTACATGTTTTGGGCGGAAAATGGAAACTGCCAATAATCAATTCTATTTGTAATGGTAATCATCGCTTTAGGGAAATTGAGCGCAGTATTCCGGGCATAACAACACGCATGCTTTCGAGAGAACTCAAAGACATGGAAATGAATATGCTCGTTAAAAGAACGGAAGATCGAGATGCAGACATTCAAGTAAAATATGAATCTACGCCTTATTGTAAATCATTTGGGCCTGTTATTGAAGAAATGATTAAATGGGGAAAACTGCACAGACAGGAGATTATCAAGAAAGTTTAATTTTTTGCACATATAATTCTAACCGAAAAGAAGGAATGTAAAAAAAGTTTCACGCAGATTTCGCAGATTTTAGCAGAATTAGGAATGAAAAAATTTCACGCAGATTTTAGCGGAATAGGAATAAAAAAAGGCTCACGCAGATTTCGCAGATTTTAGCAGAATTAAGAATAAAAAAATCTGCCTAATCTGTCTAAATCTGCTGAATCTGCGTGAAAAAAAATGATCTCAAGTTGTTTGAAATAATCTTTGCGATTAAACTCGAAAAAACAAATACAATTAAATGTATCGCAGTCTTTCTTCTTCCAAATCAATATATTGCAATTGTTTGCGAATAATTTCTTCGTTTAAGGTTTCTTCTTCTTTATTTCTGTTAATAAGCCAAAGTCTTTGTTCGCTTAATATTTCAAGATAAACGACTTTACATTCTTCTGCCATTTTTGTATCGTTTACCATTAGCTTGTTGTCTTCCCATTTACGAGCCAATTGCTGTAAAGCAGGTTGCTGCTGTAATAATTGGCTATAGTTAGTATGCAGATGTTCTAATGCTTTTTCTGCCAATTCCCTGCGAATTAACAACTCTGTTTCTTCTTCTGGAACCAATTGATCTGGATCGGGCACGTGTATTTTTTCAATTAAATACGGTAATGTTATTCCCTGCAGTAATAAAGTCAGTAGAATTACGACAAATGTTATAAAGAGAATTAAATTTCGCTGCGGAAAAGGATCTCCATTCTCCAAATGAAGCGGAATCGACAAAGCTGCCGCCAACGAAACTACGCCGCGCATACCCGACCAGCCTATTAATAAAGGGACTCTATAACCGGGATGTCTCGAATCTGCTACTTTTATAAAATTACGAGCGATAAGCGTTACAACTACTGCTCCGTAAGCCGATATAATTCGGGCAACCATCAATACAACCGTGATTAAAACTCCATAACCAATTGCCGATGAAATACTAATACCTTCAAGTCCTTCTGTAATTTCAGGTAAATCTAAACCAATTAATAAAAATATGATCCCGTTTAAAACAAAACACAAACTTTCCCAAACGTTTAAACTTCTAATTCGCGAACGACTACTAAGGAATTGATGTCTATTATACGATAAAAACAAACCACCGCTCACTACCGATAATACTCCCGAACTGTGCACTTCTTCTGCTACAATGTACATGATATAAGGCGCTACAAGCGTTAAAACAATATCGATATTAGAATCTGTTGGCAGATATTTATGAGCTTTCATAAAGATTAACCCAATCAATAAACCAATTCCGACACCGCCAATTAACATCCAACTGAAACTCAGCGCGGCTTTGTACCAGATAAATTGTCCAGTGGCAACTGCTATCATCGCAAAACGGAAAATGATTAAGGATGAAGCATCATTGAGCAGACTTTCGCCTTCTAAAATTGAAGAAAGCCTTTTGGGAACTTTTACAAATTTTAAAATCGCACCAGCACTCACAGCATCTGGAGGCGATACAATTCCGCCCAGCAAAAAACCTAAAGCCAATGAAAACCCCGGAATAAAATGATTTGCTGCAAAAGCAACAGACAACGCGGTAAGAAACACTACAACAAAAGCAAAACTGCCAATAATACGTCGCCAACGCCAAAGTTCTTTCCATGAAATAGACCAAGAAGCTTCGTATAATAATGGTGGAAGGAATATAATAAACAGCAATTCGGGTTCGATGTGAAGAATCGGGATTCCGGGAATAAAACTAATTCCTAATCCTGCTAATACCAATAATACTGGATATGCAACTTTAATTTTATTGGCCAGCATTATTAAAAATAAGATGACTACAATAAGACCTAAATAAAACGGAAAATTTTCAATCATTTGGTTGGTTGGTTAATGGATAAGTAAAGATATAAAATTGAAAGACTTAGAACACTGATAAAACTGATTTGCTATCGCAAAGACGCTGATAAAAACTGATTTTTTTATTTATAATAAAAGTAAAAATCCGCGCTAATCTGTGTCTTGGCGATAGCGAATCCGTAAAATCCGCGTCAAAAATTGTAGCCAATAAATTAAAACTTACTCACAGCATCTACAAAATACGGGGAATCATTCCATCTTATTTTTCTGTAACTGAAATTGGTTTTTTCTAATAAACGGGAAATTTTCAATCATTTGGTTGGTTAATGGATAGGTAAAGATATAAAATTGAAAAAATTAGAACACTGATAAAACTGATTAGCTATCGCAAAGACGCTGATAAAAACTGATTTTTTTATTTATAATAAAAGTAAAAATCCGCGCTAATCTGTGTCTTCGCGATAGCAAATCTGTAAAATCCGCGTCAAAAATTATAGCCAATACATTAAAACTTACTCACAGCATCTACAAAATACGGCGAATCATTCCATCTTATTTTTCTGTAACTGAAATTGGTTTTAATAGAATCTGGTAAAACGCTCCAAATGGCTTCATTCATTTTTTCTAATAATAATTTTTTAGAAAAGGTATCAGAAACTACAAAACTGATTTCGCGAACGGGTTTCGGTTCTTTAAAAGGTTTAAAAAGCTCATTTTCTTTTTCATTTAAAATAGAAAGCTGCGGAATAATCGCAAAACCTAATTCGGCACGAACAAGATTTTTCAAGGTTTCAATCGAACTTATATCATAACTAAACTGATCTTTTATTGGCCCAGGAGCTTTAAGTCCACATATATCCAATAATTGTGCATTGTAACAATATTCATTCTGAAGCAATAATAACATCGGTTTATCACCGGGCTGAATCTCATAAAAATTCTCATTTGCCATTGGATGTTCTTTATTCAGATACGCTACAAAAGGTTCTTGAAAAATAGGATGTTCGATTAGGTTTTTATTTCCCGTTGGCGTTGACATAATGGCAACATCAAGCGCACCCGTTTCTACATCGTGCATTAATTGTCCTGTATTGGCTTCTTTTATAATGAAATGAACCTTTGGCGTAATCTCTTTCATGGTTTTAATAAACAACGGAATCAAATAAGGCGATAAAGTAGAAATCACTCCGATTTTTAATTCGCCTTCGAGTGCATTCTTTTCGTTTACTACAAAATCACGGATTTCGTTTGTCTCACGCAAGATCTTTTTAGCTCTGCTTATTATTTCTTTTCCGAGATGAGTTGGCGTTAATGGAACCTTAGTTCGGTCAAAAATTTTAATTCCAATTTCTTCTTCCAAATTTTTTAACTGAATTGTTAGTCCCGGCTGCGAAACCATACAAACCTCTGCAGCTCTTGCAAAATGGCGCTCTTCATCTAGTGCGACGATATATTTTAGTTGTTGAATTGTCATGATTATAAATTTATTTTATAAAGGTACAAAATTATTAATTTGATTAATAAGTATCATCGCCATAAATTTGTCTCATCAAATCAGAACAACGATTTGAAAAACTCAAAAAATATTAAATAATAAATAAAAAATTAAGATCATGAAATTTACAAGAACAGCAAGCGCAAATTGGAAAGGTACTGGAATGGAAGGAACAGGAAGTATCAGCACACAAAGCACAACATTAAACAATGCTCAATTATCTTTTAAAACTCGTTTTGCAGAAGGCGTTGGAACAAACCCAGAAGAATTAATTGCAGCAGCACATTCAGGATGTTTTACCATGCAGTTGAGCTTTTTATTATCTGAAGCAGGTTTTGTACCTGAAGATTTGAATACAGTAGCAAAAGTAAAATTTGAAGACGGTTCTATTACCTTAATCGAATTAGAATTAGAAGGAAAAGTTCCTGGAATCTCAGAAGAACAATTTCAAGAATTAGCTCAAAAAGCAAAAGCAATTTGTCCAATTTCTAAATTATTAAACACAGAAATTAATTTAGCAATCTTATTAAAAGCTTAATCAATTTCAAAAATCAATAACAATTTCAATGTCAATGAAAATTGCAATATCAATTTTCTAATTATCAAATTATCTCAATTATCTAATTAAAATTATTATGAAAACAACAATTATAAAAGAACAATTGAATAAATATTTCATGTTCGCCGTATTATTTTTCTCTTTCTTTTTTTCAAATACAATTGCAACTGCACAAACTGCCCCAACTGTAAAAAATGTAGTTTTGGTTCACGGCGCTTTCGCGGATGGTTCAGGATGGAGAGGTTTATATGATGTTTTGTCTAAAAAAGGATATCATGTAACTATCGTTCAAAACCCGCTTTCTTCTCTTGAAGATGATGTAAGAGCAACAAATTTAGCACTTGACAAACAAGACGGACCAACTATTTTGGTTGGACATTCTTGGGGAGGAACTGTAATTACTGAGGCTGGAAATCACCCAAAAGTTGTGGCTTTGGTTTATGTAGCTGCTTTACAGCCAGATAATGGCGAAACTTCTGTACAATGGTTACAAACTGCTGCTCCAGCTCCAGAAAACGGAGTTTTAAACCCAGATGATAAAGGAATTGCTTATTACGATGAAGCTAAGTTTCACGCAGGATTTGCTGCAGATCTTCCAAAAAACCTATCTGACTTTATGTTTGCTTCTCAAGGTGCTTTTTATGCAAAAGGTTTTGTAACTCCAATTACAAAAGCGGCTTGGAGAGATAAACCTTCATACGGAATTGTGGCTACAGAAGATAAAAGTATCAACCCTGATATCGAACGCGCAATGTACAAACGTGCTAAATCAAAAATAACTGAAATAAAAGGAAGCCACGTAGTATTTATTTCTCAGCCAAAAGCAGTTGCTGATGTAATTATTGCGGCATCTAAAGATGTGGCTAAAAAATAAGTAAACTTTATAAAAAGTTAATCAAAGATGCTGTTTCTTATGAAGCAGCATTTTTTGTTACTGTTTATTTCTCGCAAAGTCGCAAAGTTTCTCTTTATTAAGCTAGTTGGAATAAAAAAACTTTTCGATTCTGCGACTTTGCGAGATTAAAAAAAATCTACGAGAAGAATTTATATTATGAATTCTCACACAAAATTCTAGCAGCATCTTTTGCCAATCGAATCGTCTTAATATTACGTGTTACTTTACTTCGTACAATTGCACCTTCAAAAAGCATCATAATCTGTGTTACCAAGTCATTATTAGGCAAATTAGCTTCTAATAACTGCTGAATTCCTGCTGTATAATTATCACAGCTTTCTTCAATATCTTTTGCCTTATTGATATACTCTGTTTTGGCATTCATTACAAAACAGCCGTTATAATGACCGCCTTCTACTCTATCTGTTAAGAAATCAAAAATGCGCAATGCTTTTTCAACAGCATTTTCTTTTGGATCTGTATTGATATAACTATAAATTAATTCGCGCATATGCGTACGATAATAATCGATTGTAGCGAGAATTAAACCCTCTTTAGAACCAAAATGTTTGTATAAAGTACGTTTAGAAATCCCCGTTCCTTCCATAACAGTATCTACGCCAGTGGCATGAAAACCATTTTTGTAAAATGTCTCGAAAGCAAACTTTACCATTTCCTCCCGTTTTAGGGACTTTGCAGAGGTTTCTAATTTATTTTCCATTTTTTTCTCGATTTTGTTTTGCAAATGTAAACAGTTCTGTATACATTTGCAAGTGTAAACAGATCGGTTTACAATCTTAATTAGATTTAAACCAATCAAAATAAAGAACTTAAAATATAAAATCATGAAAACAAACAACGAATTGGGTACTGCAGTAGTAACTGGAGCATCATCTGGATTAGGAAAAGCATTTGCTGAAAAACTGGCAAAAAAAGGTTACGATTTAAAATTGGTAGCGCGCCGCGAAGAAAGATTAATTGAGCTTGCCGAAAACCTTCGCGCTAAATACGGTGTAACGGTTACCAATTATGTAGCAGACTTAAGTCTTGCTGCAGATTTAGAAAAAGTAGCCACCGCAATTCAAAACGATGCATCAATTACTTTATTAATTAATAACGCTGGAACTTCTACCCTTGCTGCATCAACACAGACTTCTGTTGCTAAACAAAAAGAAATGGTCGATGTAAATATTACAGCTTTAATGTTATTGACTAATGCTGTTTTACCAGGATTTATAGCTCGTAACCAAGGAACTTTAATCAATATTGGTTCTGTTTTGGGCGCTTTTACTTTGCCTATAAGCAGTATTTACAGCGGAACAAAAGGATTTGTAGTACAATATACTAGAGGTTTGCAGGAAGAAGTAAAAGGAACAAACATTAAAATTCAATTGGTAAATCCATCAATTACAGCAACTGAAATCTGGGAAGTTGGAGGTGTTCCGTTATCTGCACTTGATCAAGCAGCGATTATGTCAACCGAAGATTGTGTTGATGCCGCTCTTGCAGGTTTAGAATCTGGCGAATTGGCTACTTTCCCGTCTGTAAACAACCAAGAATTGATTGACGCTTACGAAGATGCTCGTATCAAACTATTTACAGGTTCACAAACCGGGAAACCTGCTGAACGTTATTTGCAGAATTAATTTAACACGTTAGTCCCAATATCTCCACTTTTTATTCGTCTTTTTGTCATTTCGAGAAACGAGAAATCACACTCGTAACGCTACAAAGATTTGCGATTTTCTATAAGGAGTTTCTTGTGCTATTTCTCGTTCCTCGAAATGACAAGATTACGGAATACCGGATTCATTATAATTCTTTCTCTCTTTTTATTCAAAACCAGAAGTTTGTCGCTTCTGGTTTTTTGTTTTTAATTATTTTTGAAATACCAAAATAATGTTTAATTTTGTAGGATGAATAAGATAGTTGTAAATAAAAAAGCTGTTATTGAATCTGTTGCCAAAATGGCTGCAGATAAAGCTATCGTTCGTTCTTACTTGAAAGGCAAAGTTTCCTTAGAAATATTAAAAGAAAAAGGAATCACTCTTGCCAAACCCCTATAATTACTTCTTCGACGAAACTACACAATCTTACCATTTTAAAACAAAAAATGATATAGATTATCGTGTGGCATTTATTATTGATCATACTTTTAGTGCCGTTTCTGGTATTGAAATGAATAATATTTACCAAATTATTATTGAAAAAGTTGACGATAGATTAGAAAAATTTGACAGTCAAGTTTCTGCAACAGTTCAATTAATTGTTTTATCTTTTTTTGGAAACGCACAAAACGCAATGATTTACATTTGTGATGATACAGATCATAAAGGAAAAAAGAGATTTGATGCATTTGAAAGATGGTACAGAACTAGTACTTTTAACAATGACATTAAAAAAGTTAATAATGTGATTGTTTGTAATACTGATAATCAGGATTGGACTTTATATACTTCATTATTATATCATCAAAAAAACATTAATAAGAAGACAATAATAGAAGTATATCATACTTTACAAGAAATATTGAACGAAAAATAGAATCTCTGAGCTTTTCAACACATAAAATTGAACTTTTCAACAAAGCAGGAATTGAGTTTTATACTGAATTTTGCAAGTATAAAACGATAAGCAATTAAATTAAAAAACATGAAAGTAATTATTACAGGTGCTACAGGAATGGTTGGTGAAGGTGTTTTATTAGAATGTCTTAACAATTATGCCGTAGAAAAAGTATTGATGATTAATCGCAAACCTTCGGCGATTAAGCATCCAAAATTGGAAGAATTAATTGTTTTAGATTTTATGCAATTAAGTCGATATGCCGAAATCCTGCAAGATTACGATGCTTGTTTTTATTGCGCCGGTGTAAGTTCTGTTGGAATGGACGAGGTAAAATATACCTATGTAACTTACGATACCACTTTGGCTTTTGCGAGAGCATTGTCTGAAATTAACCCCAATATGGTTTTTAATTTCGTTACCGGAAGCCACACAGACACTTCTGAAAACGGAAAAGTAATGTGGGCACGTGTAAAAGGTAAAACCGAAAACGATTTGATGAAACTGCCGTTTAGAGGGCAATATAATTTCCGCCCAGGATTCATGAAGCCTTTTAAACAATAGCAAAATGTAAAAACCATTTTCAAACTTATCATTCCGCTTTTCCCGCTTTTGTTTCCTAAAAAATCTTTGACTCTAAAAGATGTCGGGCAAGCGATGATTAATACTGTGAAGGAAGGGTATCCTAAGCAGGTTTTGGAGATTGAGGATATTAAGATTTTGGCAGAATTATAGTTAGATTTAGTGTTTTTTCTTATTTAAAAACCTAATCGAAATCAATAAAAAAGAACCAAAACGAGACAAAAAGAGTACTTCTTTTAACAAAAATCAATGTTCTATTTAGGGCATGAAAAATCAACATTATCTAGTTTTTAAGTGAATAAAACTCAAAGTAAAAATGATGTTACCGTGACAGACAAATACTTAAACCATCGCTAAAACAAAATAACTCTAAAATATTATTAATCAGTAATTAACAATATTAAAAAGTTATTTATTAGATCAAAAATCATACTAAAAAATTCAAATCTATTTCAAAAAACAGGCATAAATTTAAAGATTTAATCAGCTCGAATTAAGAACATAAATTCAAACTATTTACTCTTTTTAAGCTTAATTTTTACTTATGTTTTTTAATTATTGAAACGAAAATAAAAGCAGTAAATATAGATATAAGGCATTGAACTTGGAAAAAGCTGGACAAAAACAATGACAAAAGGGATATTAATGCTTTAAACATTAATTTATTGAGAGTCTATAAATCGAATTTGGGTTCCGGAAAAATCTATTTTATAAAATAAAAGTAAAACTTTAAATGATGAATCATAAATAGCTGTATTTATTATAATTAAAATAATAAATAATATCATTTTAAAATTCATCTTAAGAACTAAAAATTATTTATTTTAATGCCAAGCCAAGTTAAAATCTCAAACTAGCAAAACAGCAACTGCTGAAAACAAAAAAACATATACTCTTCACAGTTTTCAAATAAATAAGCTTTAAACCGCTAAAAACATCGTTTTGATACTCGTGCTTATATTTTTAATTTTATTGTCGCAATTCGCTTCTTTTGCATCTCTAAACAGATTACCCAACATCTTTCTTGCCGTAGAATGCAGACATAAAACATCTCAATCCTAAATCGCAAATCAAAATTCACGATATTTAAACTGTTTTAGTAAATATTTCTGAAGTTCTCGTTGTATGTCGTTTTTAATTCTGACGGAATTTCTTTTCTCTAAAAAATTTTAATAAAATAAAATTGCCAGAACGTCTTGAAAAAATTTTAAAAGGATTTATTTCTTAAAAAAAGTTCGCTTGAAAAATCAAACAAGTCAAAATTAATTTGAGAAATGAAAATTGTTCCAAACAAAAATTCAATCTGATTTTTTTGAAAATCTGATTTTAAAATAGATTTTTTTTAGATTTTTTTTCGGCCTTAAACGTGTTTTTAAATTGTCTTCAGATTATTTCACGAAAGTGCTTCATTCATTGAAAAATATTAATCAATTACTTTATATGAATTAATTCAAAAAATTAATTTTCAACTACTTAAATAACCACTATAGATAAAATCAATAGTAACAATACTCAAATATCGAACAAAAAACGAGTCCAAATCCAATTTTCATTCGCAATATTATCGTCTTTAAGAACCGAAAATTATGCAATTATAAAGCGAGCAGATTTGGTTAATTTTTTATTTCCATTTTTTTATTGCTAACGAGAAATCTTCGTTTGCTGAATCTGATTTTGGAATTTCTTGCGATGATTCCTCCTCTTCGAAATGACAAACTTTAAATATAAATTTTGTGTGTGTTTAACTTTGTCAAAGTTTTAAACTTTGACAAAAATTTTCGTAACCCTATAAACTTCTTACTTCTCTCCTTCTGTAAACACTAGATCATAAATTGGGATGGAATTTAATTTCTGAGTTTCTTGTGCGATTTCTCGACTCCGCTCGAAATGACAAATTTTAAACATAAACTGTGCGTGTTTATCTTTGTCAAAGTTTTAAACTTTGGCAAAGATTATTGTACTACTAAAATTTCTTACTTCTCTACTTTTAAAAATATTCGGATCACAAATTGAGCGGAATTTGATTTCTGAGTTTCTTGTGTGATTTCTCGACTTCGCTCGAAATGACAAATTTTAGACATAAACTCTGTGTGTTTAACTTTGTCAAAGATTTAGACTTTGACAAAAATTTTCGTAATCCTAAAACTTCTTACTTTCTGTAAACACTAGATCATAAATTGGGATGGAATTTAATTTCTGAGTTTCTTGTGCGATTTCTCGACTCCGCTCGAAATGACAAATTTTAAACATAAACTGTGCGTGTTTAACTTTGTCAAAGATTTAAACTTTGACAAAAATTTTCGTAATCCTAAAACTTCTTACTTTCTGTAAACACTAGATCATAAATTGGGATGGAATTTAATTTCTGAGTTTCTTGTGCGATTTCTCGACTTCGCTCGAAATGACAAATTTTAGATATAAACTCTGTGTGTTTAACTTTGTCAAAGTTTTAAACTTTGACAAAGATTTTCGTAATCCTAAAACTTCTTACTTTCTGTAAACACTAGATCATAAATTGGGATGGAATTTGATTTCTGAGTTTCTTGTGCGATTTCTCGACTTCGCTCGAAATGACAAATTTTAGATATAAACTCTGTGTGTTTAACTTTGTCAAAGTTTTGAACTTTGACAAAGTTTATCGTAATGCTATAACTTCAAAACCGAAATATCTAAATCGTGATACAAGAGAATGCTCCAATCTTCTTCTTTGGCTTGTTTCTCCCAGATTTGTCGCAATTCTTTTGCTTTTTTTCCGTCGAAATCACTTTTGTAGGCAATGTGAAATTTAATATACGAATGCTGCGGGAGATTATCGGCGCCATAAAAATGGTTTCGCCATTTTCCTTGATCCAAAATACTTGGTGAAATGGCGTGTGTCCGCCAGTAACTTCATAAGAAATTGAGGGCGCAATAAAACCTTTGTCCTCCTCCATCCAATGAATGTTGGGTAAATTTTCTAGGCGTTTTAAAGTTTCTAAATCAAAAGAAGGATTTCCAATCTGCGTTAAAGCATAATCGAATTCTCTTTTCTGAATATAAATTTCGGCATTAGGAAAAGTTAGTTCAGATGAATTAGTATTTAGAAACAAACCATCAACATGATCTTTATGTACATGCGACAATAAAACTTTTGTAATCTCGGTTCTGTCTATATTTTCTTGATCCAATAATTGCTCCACTACTAATTTACGGTCGTTTTTCCAGCCATTTCCACCATCTAATACAATATAATCCTCATCGGTTATAACCAAAAAAGATTGTATTGACATTCTTATGCCTTCTAAATCTACTGCTTCGCTCAGCAATGTAAACTCTTTATTTTTATTGACTAAAAAATCCCCTTCTTTTAATGTAATAATCCTCATAGTGTTGTTTTCCTTAAAACCTAAACTAATAATAGGTTGTAAATACTTTTATTCGATTTTAAAGGTACTGAACTAAAAGAAAATCCCAACTATTATATGCTACGATCTGGACACAAGTATAAAACAATACAAATTTCACGAATTACCTCTAATTGGTTTGTGAAATTAATTTCACAAACGTAGGTTATCCGATTAAAATTTGTGCAAATTCGTGAAATCTGTGTTCAAATTAAATTATAATATTTGTGTCCAGACAGCAGCTATTATATTGGGATTTTAATTGTGTTTGAATGATCGTTTAAAACTTTATCGCAATTTTCCCGATCGTTTTACCCGATTCTAATTGTTCGTGTGCTTTCTTAAAATTCTCTGCTGTAAGGCCATGAAAAGTTTCCTTTAGCGTAGATTTCAATGTTCCATCATCTAATAAATCGGCTATTTTGTTTAAGATCGTATGTTGTTCCTGCATATCATCGGTTTGGTACATCGAGCGTGTGTACATTAATTCCCAAGAAAAAGAAACACTTTTGCTTTTCAATTTATTTAATGCTACAGGATCACTGCTTCCGGTAATAGATGCAATATGTCCTTGTGGTTTAATAAGTTCGACCATTGTATCCCAATACAAATTAGTGTCTACAAAATCTACAATAAAATCTACAAATTCATGTCCTGTTGCTCTTACAGATTCAATCAAGTTTTTATGATCTACTACAATATCAGCACCCATTTCTTTACACCACGCAATGGTTTCTGGGCGAGATGCTGTTGCAATAACGGTTAATCCAGCAATTTTTTTAGCCAGCTGGATTGCTATCGAACCTACTCCGCCCGCGCCACCAATAATCAAAATGGTTTTGCCTTTGTCTTTTTCGGGATTAATTCTAATGCGGTCAAATAAAATTTCCCAAGCTGTTAAACTTGTCAAAGGCATTACGGCAGCTTCTTCTATACTCACCGATTTTGGCTTTTTGCCCACAATTCGTTCGTCAATAATTTGATATTCGGCATTGCTTCCTTGTTTGGTAATATCGCCTGCGTAATACACTTCATCGCCAATTTCAAATAAACTCGTTTTTTCGCCAACCGCTTCAACAATCCCAAAGGCATCCCAGCCAATAATTTTTGGAGTTTCAAGAACGGTGTCTTTGGCGCTGTTCTGCCTTATTTTAAAATCGACTGGATTTACAGATACTGCGCTAATTTTGACCAATAAATCATGTGGTCCAGGAATTGGTTTTACAGTTTCAAATGCTATAAAACTTTCTTTTTCTGTTATGGGTAACGATGTTTTAAATCCTATTGCTTTCATTGTTTTTAAATTTTTAGTTTAAAATTCTATTACAAAGATAAGCGGTGTTAAAATCTTAAAATTGGTATAACTTCATTGTATATTTGTACATATTCGTCGTATTTTTAATATTTCAAGAAAACAATCCAAAAATCTCAAAACGACTTTTATTTTACAAAAAATGATCATTAGAAAAGCAACTCTTCAAGATTCTAAAGCTATTGCATCTCTCCTATTAATTGCAATGGAGGAAATTGTATATTCTTTTATTCGTAAAAAAGACTTTGAACTTGCAAAGGCATTTTTACTTCATTTTGTTGAAAGTGAAAACAATCAATATTCGTATCAAAATTGTTTCGTTGTGGAAGAAGACCATAAAATTACGGGAGCGGTTAATATATATGATGGCGCAGCATTATTAGAATTAAGAAAACCTATTATTGATTATGTGAGAAATAATTTCAATCCTGATTTTAATCCCGAAGTAGAAACTCAAAGCGGAGAATTCTATATAGATTCTATAGGTGTTAACCCAGAATATCAAGGATTAGGCATTGGCTCAAAATTATTACAGTTTTTGATTGATAAATATTCGGTAAAAAACAATCTGACTTTAGGTTTATTGGTTGAAGAAGCTAATCCAAATGCAAAAAAGTTATATTTAAGATTAGGTTTTAAAAAGGTCGGGCATAAAAAACTAGCTGGAAAACACATGGAACATTTACAGCTAAAACCCTGATTGTTAAATTTTACAGCCTAAAAAATGAAATCAAAGAAAAGTGGTATGTTTGCAAAAAATTAAATAATACCACACTACATAAGGTTTTAAAGCGCCTTATCTTTAAAAAACATATTTGAAATTTACTCTTAAAAATACCTTCTCGGGCCGTAACTTCTTTATTTTAGGAATTGTCTTTATCATTCTTACTTTACTTTCTACTTATATACTAAGCAGCTTAATTACGCAGGTTACCGAAAAAACAAATTCAGAAACTACACAGCGCGGTTTTCTGAAAAGACAGGAAATTGTTACGCAGGAATTTTCGCGTTTGCTCCAGACTCAAAAAGAAGTAAATCAAATTCTAAAAATCAGTACACCTCAAAATTTATCTGATAATTTAAAAGTATTAGGCACCATACATAATAATGGTAATATTGTTAAAAATACTTGGTTTCAGATTAATAATCAAAAAATCGAATTTACTACTTCTAAAAATAGTCCTGACTTAGAAGCGTTCATTCAAAAGCTTATTCTTAAGAATGATAATCTAACTGAGTTTAATACTATAGTGAATGATCGTGAAAACTTTTTTTGGCGTATTTATTTTAAAACAACTGCTAAAAACGGAATTATAGTAAAATATGGATATGATATTGATCTAAAATCACTGCAGTCTTATTTTTCTACGATTGATCAGAATACTCCAAATTATGCTTTTGTATTTGATAAAAATGGAACGGTTCTTTATCATCCGGAAGTGAAAATTTTAAAAAAGAATATTTTTAAAATCACCAATATTTCGGCTGCCGATACCACTTTTGCAGATGCAGATAGTTTTAGCAAAAAAACTGCATTTTCTGAATTTCTGCAATTAGATATTGTCCGATATACAAAACGTCTGAATGTAAAAGGTACAAAATGGTATGTCTGTGTTAACTTTCCTAAAGAAATTGCAAATGAAGATGTGACCTCGGTAAAAAAATATGCATCTCTTATTTATTTTATAACAACTGCTATTCTCGTTATTTTCTTTTATTTATTTACACTTTACAGCCGAAAAAACTTTCGCGAAAAATCAAATCTGGCAAAAGAGAAAAACAGACTCCGTGTTGAGAATGAAAAAATAAATAAGGAGAAAGCTTTAATTCAGTTACAGCAATTAAAGGAACAGATTAATCCGCATTTTTTATTCAATTCCTTGAATTCACTATATATGCTGATTGACAGCGACACCAATGTGGCCCGAAAGTTTACTTTGAATCTTTCTAAGATTTACAGATACTTAATTAATCCGCCAATTCAAAACATTGTTACACTTCAGGAGGAATTGCTTTTTATAGAAAAATACATCTTTTTGCAGCAAACTAGATTTACGGCAGAATTTATTTTTACTATTAATATTGCCGATGAAAATGTTTTGTCTAAAAAGGTACCTTATCTATCTTTTCAGATTGCAATAGAAAATGCCATTAAACACAACATTGCTTCAGAAGAAACTCCTTTATCTATTACAATTGATATTAAGGAAAATGAGGTAATCATTAGCAATAACTTAAACGAAAAGCCAAACTATGATATAGAGTCTAGGTTTGGTCATAAATACCTAGAAAGTATTTATAATTACTATTCTAAAACCGATTTTAAAACGTACAAAAATGACGGATATTTCATCTGTATTTTACCACTTATCGGCTAAAAAAAACATTCACTCCCGAAAAAAAGCCACTCACTCCTTTTTGTTTTTTTTAACGTTTCGGATACAATAATTTTATCCCATAATTAACGTAAACTTAACTTTCTATGAGGGAAAAGGCATTGTTGGGGAACCTAAAAAATATCATTGTATTGGTAATGATATTGAGTACTTGTACTGTAGTTTCTCAAAAAAAGAATAAAAAAGATAAAGAAGACAAAACGGAGCAAGTTAAGGATTCTACAAAAACACCTAAAGGAAAAAAATACAATGATCTTGTAAAACAAGGTACATTGAAAAAAGGATTATTTAATACGATTCAAGTAAAAACAGATCTTTATTTAGAAATCAACGATTCATTGTTTAAAAGAGAATTTTTAGTAGTGAATAAAATCTCAAATGTTCCGATGCCAGTTAATGAAGCTGGATTAAACAAAGGAATGAATTACGAAAACAAGATTATTACTTTCCACAAAGATCTTGTTGCCAAAAAAGTTTGGGTAAAATCATCAGTTCCAAAAGTATCATCGCCTATTGGCGATGCGATAACAGCCTCTGTAAACAGCAATTTTTCGGAGTCTATTATAGAAGTTTTTGATATTGAAACTAAAAATAACGACTCTACTTCGGTTGTTATCAAGGTAAATAAGGTTTTTGACGGGAAACAGAAAAGTTTTAATGACGTTTTGAGCAATATTGGTTTTGGAGGTTCTGTAAAATCTGAACTTTCTTATATCGAGAATGTAAAAACGTTTCCTAATAATATAGTAGTAAAATCACAGCTTACAACTTCTGTAACCGAAGACGGTCCTGCTCTATCGGTTACAATTGGCGTTACGAGTAATATTATTTTATTGGATAAAGTGCCAATGAAAGCTCGTTTTGCCGATAAACGTGTGGGTTATTTTTCAGAAAAACACTGGTATTTCAGCGATAATCAGCATGCTATGCGTGAAAGAGAATTAATAACACGCTGGAGATTAGAACCTAAAAAAGAGGATATTGAAAAATACCGCAGAGGAGAATTAGTTGAACCTAAAAAACCAATTGTCTATTATATAGATCCTTCTACACCAAAACAATGGCGTTCTTATATTATAGCAGGTGTAAAAGACTGGCAGACTGCGTTTGAGAAAGCAGGTTTTAAAAATGCTGTAATCGCAAAAGAACCTACAGAAGCCGATACTGATTTTGATATTGATGATGTACGTTATTCGGTAATTACTTATGTGGCTTCGCCAAAATCTAATGCGATGGGACCTGCAGTTGTTGACCCAAGAAGCGGTGAAATCATTGAGTCTGATATTATCTGGTGGCATAACGTTATGACTTCTTTACAAAGCTGGATGCGCATACAAACCGGCGCAATTGACCCAAAAGCGAGAGGAAATAAATTTAGCGATGAACACATGGGCGAAGCTATTCGTTTTGTGTCTTCTCACGAAGTTGGGCATACTTTTGGTCTTAAACATAATATGGGTGCCTCTTTTGCTTATCCTGTAGAATCACTTCGATCTAAAGATTTTACGGCAAAAATGGGTGGTACAGCTCCGTCTATTATGGATTATGCGCGTTACAACTATATCGCACAGCCCGAAGATCATGTAGAAGCGATTACGCCAAAAATTGGTGAATACGACAAATATGCTATCGAATGGGGTTATCGTTGGTATTCTGATGAAACGGAAGAGCATAACGCATTAAACAATTTGATTACAATACACCAGAATGATCCTCTTTATTTTTATGGAGAACAGCAAGATCCTAATAATGCAGTTGATCCACGTTCGCAATCAGAAGATTTAGGAGATGATGCTATGAAAGCCAGCGAATACGGGCTTAAAAATTTAAAACGTGTTGTAAACAGTATTCTAGATTGGACCTATGATAAGGATGAATCGTACTACGAAACGGGTAAACTTTACATTGGCGCTATCGGACAATGGCAATTGTACAATTATCATGTTTTAAGCAATTTGGGCGGTGTTTACTTAAACACTACAGTTCATGGCGATAACAAAGCGAGTTATGTTGCAGTTCCTGCTTCTATTCAAAAAAGAGCCGTTTCGTATTTAATAAAAAATAGTATTACGATTCCAGAATGGTTGTTTTTTAATCCGATTTTAGATAAAACAAATCCGCTTAAAGATTCTCCGTTAGGACCTTATGAATATACGCCTTATAGTTTGGCAAGAGAATTACAATACGGTACTTTTTACAGTATGCTGAGTGACGATCGCTTGTTGCGAATGACAGAAAATGAATTGTATCAGCGTAATGAAAGCAAGGAAACTGTATTTACGGTAACGCAATTATTTCAAACGCTGCGTCAAAGTATTTTCGCTTCAACGATTCAGAATAAATCGCTTACGATTATAGAGCGTATGACGCAGAAAAACTATGTTGATGTTCTGATCGTATCTACAAACAAACTTTTTGAAAAAACTGATGCTAAAAAAATAATTCTATTAAATGAGAATTTAAATATGCCTCAGTTATGCAATGATCTTGACGAATCAAGAACAATGCGCAACATTAATCAATCTTCTTTAAAAAGAGTTTCAGAGGTTACTTCTGATAAAAAAGGAGAACTAAACCAGATTTTACAACTCTTAAAAACAAAGAGAAGCATTGGAAATCAAGAAACCAAAAACCATTATTTTGATTTGATTCAACGTATTGAAAAAGCATTAAATAACACAACCTTTTAATAAATAACCCCAAAAACATGACAAAAATTTTACATGCCTTACTGCTGTTCCTAGCCATTGCAGGATACTCGCAGGAATCCCGAAATATTACGGGGATTATTATTGATGAAACTGACAAGTCTCCGATTCCTGGAGCTTCGATTTTTGTCGAAAATAATTCGATTTCGAGCAAAACATCAATGGCAGGAATCATCCAAAGTTCTGCTATTGGAACTACTACCGATTTTGATGGTAAATTTCAACTAAAAGTGCCTAAAAATGTAACTACTCTTAGAGTTACTTTTATGGGATATACTTCTTATACTTTAGATTTATCTACTTCTCAAAGAGATTATACTATTAGCTTAAAGTCTGAATCTGCAAAACTTCAGGAAGTTGTAGTAACTGGTTACCAAAAAATTGAGAAAAGAAAACTTACTGCAGCTATTACAAAAGTAGATATGGCAACTATCCAGCAAACGGGTGTTGCAAGTATCGACCAAATGCTTACAGGACAAGTTGCGGGTGTTGCGGTAACAACAAATTCTGGTGCACCTGGAGCTCCAGCAAAAATTAGAATTAGAGGTACTGCATCTCTTTCTGGTTCTCAAGATCCATTATGGGTATTGGATGGTTTACCATTAGAAAGTCAAGATGTTCCTAAAAATTATGACAAAGACAATATCGATTTATTGGCTAATTATTCTATCGCTGGTTTAAATCCAGATGATATTAAAGATATTACAATTCTAAAAGATGCTGCTGCAACGGCTATTTACGGTGCGCGCGCTGCAAATGGTGTAATTGTAGTAACGACTAAAAAAGGTAGAAGCGGTAAAATGGTTGTGAATTTCAACTCTAATACTTTTATTACGCAAAGACCTGATTTTGACAAATTAAATTTGATGAATTCTTCTCAAAAAGTTGATTTTGAGCTTTACATGGCTGGACGATCAGACTTAACCTATAGAGACACCGGTGGAGAGATTGCTCGTATCCTTAACGGAGCGAATGAATTAGACGCTTTCAGAGCCGGTGGATTCTCTTCTTTGAGTACTGCTTCACAAAATTCTATCAACGGTTTAAGAAACAACAACACCAACTGGGGTAATTTATTGTACCAAAATGCAGTTAATACACAGCACGGTTTGAGTTTGTCTGGTGGTGGAGAAAAATCTGATTACTATTTCTCTTTGGGTTACTATGATGAGCAGGGAACTACAATTGGAACAGGCTTTAAACGTTACAATGTGACGTTAAAAAACAACTACGAATTATCGGATAAATTTAAAATTGGTGTAGGTATTTTTGGTGCTCAAAGTACTAAAAACTCTTATATTACGGATACTGACGGATTTACAAATCCTGGAAATTATTCGAGAACTGTAAACCCATATTTAACGCCTTACAATGCTGACGGCAGTTATAAATATGACCAAGATATTGCTGGATATTCTGATCGTTATGTTCCTTTTAATATTCTTGAAGAAAGAAACAATACTTCTTACGACTTAAAAACAAGAGCTTTAAAAGCACTTTTTGATGTAGAATATAAAATTACAGATCATTTTAAAGCAACAAGTCAATTAGGTTTACAATTAGACAGTAATGCTTCTGAGAAGTATGCAGGTCAAGAAACGTATTACACTAGAAAGTACAAAGAAAAATCACGTTATTTCGTTAACGGAAGTTATAACTATTTCTTGCCAAATGGTGGTATTATCGAAAACACTAATACTGACTTTTTTCAGTATAACTTAAAAACAATGCTTAACTATTCTAATGTTTTTAGTGATAAACATGAGGTTGAAGTTATGTTTGGTAATGAGTTAAGAAGAAACTACCAGACTTATCTTTTTTCAAAAGGATTTGGTTTTGACAATAACAATTTGACAACACAACAAATTATTTTCCCTAATTCTGATGCTGCAGCGAGTCCAGAATACAGAACTTATCAAAAAACAAAAAATGAGAATGCTTTTGCATCATTCTTCGCAACTGCTTCTTATACGTACGATAGAAAATATACATTCTTTGGAAGTGTAAGATATGATGGTTCAGATTTATTTGGAGTTGATCCTAAATACAAATATTTACCACTTTGGTCTGCTTCTGGTTCTTGGTTGGTTTCTCAAGAAAACTTCTTAAAAGACAGTAAATACATTTCTAACTTAAGACTTCGTGCTTCTTACGGTTTACAAGGTAATATCGATAAAAACACTTCTCCTTATGTAGTGGGAGCAAACGAAACAACAACTATTTTACCAGGACAAACAGAGCCCACAATTGTTGTAGAAAGTCCTCCAAACGATAAATTACGTTGGGAAAAAACAACTAATACAAACTTAGGTGCTGATCTTGGTTTGTTTAATAACCGTGTTACTATCGTTACTGATTTTTACGGTAGAAAAAGTACCGATTTATTAGGTATTAGAGCACTTCCGTTAGAAAATGGTTTTGAGTACACAAACATGAACTGGGCTCAGGTTACTAACAAAGGTTTTGAGGTTTCTATCGGTACTAAAAATATTGATCGTCCTAATTTTAAATGGACAACAAACTTTAATATTGCGCAAAACAAAAGTAATATTGATCGTATAGAAGTGCGTGACAGTGATTTTATGCCAAGCAGAGAAGGACGTCCGGTAAATGCTGTATTTGGATTTAAAACAAACGGAGTTGACGAAAACGGATATCCAATGTTTGTAACGAAAAGCGGTCAAACAGTTAATTCTCAGACTTTCTTTGGTTTGGTTGATATTTTTGCTGATTTCTTCCCTGGTGAATTTTCTCAATCAAGCTTAAGCGCAGCTCAATTTAGAGATTTATTTACTTACCTTGGAGACAGAGATCCTAAATTTACAGGAGGTATTACCAATACTTTTAAAGTAAGCAACTTTGATCTTTCTATCGCGGCATCGTTTAATTTAAACCAAACTGTAGTAGAAACGCCTCCTTACAATGGAACTCTAGTAGACAGAGGTCAAAATTATACTACTGCTATTTTAGATGCACACTCAGCTTCAAATCCAAATTCAAACTTACCTGGAATTACTAGCCAGACTTCTGGAACAGGAGATTCTTGGATGGCATACCAATTTTACTCTGGTGGAAGTTCAATCCCAGTTTACAATTATTTAGATACTTGGGTTAGCAAAATGAGTTATATGAGATTAAGCAGTATGCGTTTAGGTTATACATTCCCTAAAGCTTTTACAGATCAAATAAACATTCAAAGCATTAGATTTAATATCGAAGCAAGAAACTTATTTGTGATCAGTTCAGATTTCAAAGGTTACTTTGATCCAGAAACATACGGAAATATCTATGCACAGCCAGTTCCTAGATCATTTACTTTAGGATGTAATGTAACTTTTTAAACTATCAAAAGATGAAAAAATTCTCAAAATATATATTCCTTTTTGCTGCAGCAATTGCAGTAACAAGCTGTGACGATTATCTGGACATTACGCCTATTGGTAAAGTTATTCCAGAAACGTTACCACAATTTCGTGCCGTTTTAACTACAGGATATGCAACTTATCCTGAACACAAATCATTTACTACACTTCGTACAGACGAATTAGTATTGAATGAATTTAGTGATGATCTTCCTTACTATAAAGATATTTATATCTGGAAAGATACCAACCCTGACCGTATTACAACTACGTTTCAATATCAGGATTTATACACGGTTATTTTTTATACGAATGTTCTAATCAACGAAGCTGCAAATAAAGTAGCAGCATCTCCAGAAAGAGACCAATTAATTGGTGAAGCTTACGCTTTAAGAGCAATGGCTTATTTTGATTTGGTAAACTTATTTGGAAAACCGTACAATGCAGCAACGGCAGGAACAGATAAAGGAGTTCCGTTAGCTTTAGAAATAGATTTAGAGCAGGCTTTTGTTCCTCAAAGTGTAGAAGTAATTTACAATCAAATTATTTCTGATACTGATAAAGCTGAAAAACTGCTTAATGTAGCTACACAGACAAAAGGGTTAAACTACCGTTTCTCTAAAACGGCATTGTACAGCTTAGAAAGCCGTGTTTACTTGTATCAAAAACAATGGCAGAAATCTCTTGATGCTGCAAATAAAGCTTTGGAGATTAAAAACAATTTAATTGATTTGAATACTACTAAAGTTTTGGCTACGAAGTTTGATGGTGCAGAATCTATTTTAGCTCTTGAAGATGGATTAATTAATAGAATGAAAGCTGCTTCTTATGCTTCTACAGATTTAATTGGTTCATTCGACAAGCAAACTGATTTACGTTTCTCTCTTTACTTTTTAGCAAGCGGAAGCCGTTACAGAATTCAAAAAGGCGGAGAAGATGCTCAAAAATGTTCTTTCAGATCTTCAGAATTGTATTTAACAAAAGCGGAAACATTGGTACAATTGAACAATCTTCCAGATGCTAAAACAACTGTTTTGAACTTCATTGCAAAAAGATATACAAAAGCTGGTTTTGACCAACTTGCTATCACTGTCAACGGAATGAATGCTGCAGATTTGACAAACTTCATTTTAGAAGAAAGACACCGCGAGTTTGCTTTTGAAGGACAGCGCTGGTTTGATTTGAGAAGAACTTCTCAAAAACAAATCGTTCACAATCTTAATGGTGACGATTATACATTGATCCAAAACGATCCGCGATATACTATTGTTTACCCAGCAAACGCGAGATTAAATAATCCCAATCTATAATACCTATTTGTTTTTTATTAAAAGTCCAGTTTCAAAGCTGGACTTTTTTTTACCTTTACCTCAAAAAAGAAGAGAATGAAAATAGCCATTATTGAAGATGAACATCTGGCTTCAAGCTATCTAAAATCTATATTAGAAAAGCAGACTGTACTTCCTATATCCGAAATCACGCTTTTAAAATCGGTAAAAGATGCCGTAGCTTTTTTTAAAGAAAACGCAGTTGATCTTTCTTTTATGGACATTCATTTAGGCGACGGAAAAAGTCTTGATATTTTTGAAGAAACTCCCATTTCCTCCCCTATTATTTTCATTACTGCTTATGATTCTTATGCTGTAAAAGTATTCAAGCATTTTACGATAGATTATCTGCTGAAACCTTATGAAGAAGAAGAGTTATTAGAAGCCTTAATCAAATACAAAAACATAAAAGAAACCTTCAATCCAAGTTTAATTGTGGAGTCTTTGGTTGAAATTGAAAATCAAAGCAATATTCAGCATCATTTTTTGGTAAGTCATAGAGACAAACTCATTTCTATAAACGATTCGACAATTACCTTTTTTTTTGCTACAGGAAAACATCTTTTTATTCATACCAATACAGGAAGCAGTTATTTGTACAACAGCAATCTAAAAGACTTAATCAATAAACTAGATCCTATTTTATTCTTTAAAATAAATCGAAAATACATCATCAACCGCAGTCAAATTCAAGAAATTGTAAAACATTCGAGCCAGAAAATAGAAATACTCTTAAACGTTATTCTTCCTGATCCAGAGCCGATTATTTTGAGTAAAAAGGAGATTAATAATTTTAAGAATTGGCTGGATTCTTAAGAGGTTTAAAAACATATTTATTTTTACAAACACTTCATTATAAATAAACTAAAACAATATACTTTTGGTTTGTCGAGCTTCTTGCGAGGATTCTTCGACTTCGCTCAGAATGACATACATTGATGATATTTTATTCTAATTGGGCATTTTAACTTTGTCAAAGTTTAAAACTTTGACAAAGTTTTGCGCAAAGATAAAAACAACTTACTGACGACAAAATCGGAGAAAAACAGATTCAGAATTTCCATAAACATCATGATTTTTAAATGAGTTTTATTACTCCACCAAATTAAGACATGAACTCATTTACTATCGTTTTCGTGCTTTTAAGGATTTTTTAAGCTCCAAAACCTATCAGAAACAGATATGTATTCGTAATTTAGCAAATACAAAAACATATCTTAATGACTATACTTACATTTACATTGATCATGATTCTTGGTGCTTTTTTAGCAGGTTTTATTGGATCATTATCAGGTTTAGGCGGCGGTATCATCATCATTCCACTTTTAATAATTGTTCTCGGAGTTGATATACATTACGCTATTGGCGCGGCTTTAGTATCTGTAATCGCAACTTCATCAGGTTCGGCTGCAGCTTACGTACGCGAAGGAATCACAAACATGCGACTGGGAATCTTCCTCGAAATCGCAACAACAATTGGAGCCGTTTGTGGTGCTTTACTTTCTACCATTGCTCCTACTTCATTCATTGCCGTTTTATTCGGACTTACTTTGATTTTCTCGGCTATTAATTCCCTTCGAAAGAAAGAAGAACACATTGTTTTAGAATCAAGTCCGCTTGCCAAAAAACTAAAACTCGAAGGAACTTATCCAACACACGACGGAGAAGTTGTGCATTACGGAACCAAAAATGTTATTGGTGGTTTCAGCATGATGGGAATCGCGGGTATGATGTCGGGTTTATTAGGTATTGGTTCTGGTGCCTTTAAAGTTATTGCGATGGACAATATTATGAGAATTCCGTTTAAAGTTTCTACCACAACTAGTAATTTTATGATGGGCGTTACCGCAATGGCGAGTTCCGTAATTTATATTCAAAAAGGATATATCGAACCCGGAATTTGTATGCCTGTTGTTATTGGCGTTTTATTTGGCGCAATGGCAGGAGCAAAAATATTAGTAAAAACAAACCCTAAAAAACTAAGAGTCTTTTTTGCGTGTCTAATTTTTGTGCTCGCCCTAAATATGATTTACAACGGACTTAATGGAAAAATCTAAAGTTATGCAACACGAAAAATTTGGAGAAAAAGACTTCCAAACCATAATAGGAAACTTATTGCGCTACGGTGTATGGACTTCGTTGTCTGTCGCTTTTATTGGCGGTATCGTATATTTAATGCACAGCGGAAGCCAGATAGAAGATTACTCGGTTTTTAAAGAAAATGACCGTAATATATTTGAAGTAATTTCAACCGTTTATCATGGCGCTCTTCAAGGAAATGGAGAATATTTAATCTTTGTTGGGATTATTTTTCTTTTTCTAACGCCTGTATTGCGCGTTTTACTATCGTTATTTTCTTTTCTTCTTGAAAAAGATTATCTGTATGTTGGAATCACTTTGATCGTAATTATGATCATTATTACCAGTATTTCATTTGGTTTTTCGCATTAAAAAAAGATCGTAACTACTTGAATTTAATTCATGAAAAAAATATTTAACACATAGAGACATTGTTTTTTTGAGTTTAAAACAGGCGTTTCACTTATTTGAAATATACATAGGTGAAAGAAATGCTTTTTTATTACTTTTCATTATTGTCCGATTAAAAAAAAATCCGCGTAAATCTGCGTTTTCGCGATAGCGAATCAGTTTCATCCGTGTTCTAGAATACGGCATTTGAATTGAGACACTGATAACCTGATTACATTAATAGAATTCTAACTTAATATAACATTCCACATGGAAATAGGAATAGACAGCTTTGCCTCTGCTCTCTACGGAGACAATAACACATTGAGTAGTGTAGATGCAATGGAACAATTACTGCAGAGAATTGAATTTGCAGATCAAGTCGGACTTGATGTTTTTGGAATTGGAGAACATCATAAAAAAGAATTTCTAGATTCGGCAACCGCAGTAATCTTAAGCGCTGCAGCATCGAGAACAAAAAACATTAGATTGGCAAGTGCTGTTTCTGTTTTAAGTGCAGCCGATCCTGTTAGAGTGTATCAAAGTTTTTCTACTTTAGATTTAATTTCTAAAGGAAGAGCCGAGATTGTTGCTGGCCGCGGTTCTGCAATAGAAGCTTATCCCCTTTTTGGTTTTGATTTGAATGATTATGATAAACTTTTCAAAGAAAAACTAGATTTACTGCTTCAAATTAGAGACAACGAGTTTGTAACTTGGTCAGGAAAATTTCGCCCAGCTTTAGATAATCTTCCCGTTTATCCAAGAGCTTTACAAGAAAAACTGCCTATTTGGTTAGGCGTTGGCGGAACTCCAGAATCTTTTGTAAGAGCAGGTTCGCTTGGTTTACCTTTAATGGTGGCTATTATTGGCGGACAAACTCACAGATTCAGTCCATTAATCGATTTGTACCGCGAAGCAGGAAAAGCGGCAGGATACAAACCAGAAGAACTAAAAGTTGGAATACATTCACCAGGATATGTTGGAAGCACCACCGAAAAAGCAATTGCCGATTATTACCCAGGCTATGCTGAACTTTGGACCAAATTAGGTAGAGAACGCGGATGGCCGCCTGTAACCAAAGACAAATTTGACGGACTTATTGATGATTTGGGTGTTCTAATTGTTGGAAGTCCTGAAAGAGCTGCAGAAAAAATCCTGCGTCATAGTGAAGCACTTGGCGGAATTTCGAGATTTACGTTTCAAATGGATAATGCAGGTCTTACGCACTCACAATTGATGAATGCTATAGAATTGATTGGAACAAAACTTATTCCAATAATTAGAAAAGGGTAAATAACTGTTGTTTAGACGCAAAGGCTCAAAGACACAAAGGTTGAATTGCCTCCAGCTTTAGCTGGAGGTTAAAATAGTTTTGCAGAAAAGGGCTTTAGCCAAATCAAATTCATATAAAAATCAAGAAGCATACGAATCGAATCGTATGCTTTTTTTGTATTAATAATTTTCATAATAAAAATCTGAAACAACTTATCAATTACAAATTAGTCTGCTTATCTTTAATCTCGAAAATTTAAAAAGTCTCTTAAAACAAAACCCTAAATATGAACACTACAAATACCACCAGAAAAGTCGCAATTGTTGGCTATAACCGAATTCCTTTTGCACGAGCAAACACAGCTTATGCAGAAGTTGGAAATCAAGATATGATGACAGCTGCACTAAATGGTCTTATTGATAAATACGATTTAAAAGGTAAACTTCTCGGTGAAGTCGTTGGAGGTGCCGTAATCAAGCACACTTACGATAATAATTTGATTAGAGAATGTGTTATGAAAACCGCTCTTGATCCTGCAACTCCTGCCTGCGATTTACAACAAGCCTGCGACACTGGAATTGAAAGCGCTATTTATATTGCCAATAAAATTGCACTCGGACAAATTGACTCTGGAATTGCCGGCGGTGTAGATTCTATCAGCGATATGCCGATTGCCGTAAGCGAAAAGCTGAGAAAGATTTTATTGAATGCCCGAAAAGCAAAATCATTGGGCGAAAAAATAAAGCAATTTCTAAAAATACGTCCAAAAGATCTTTCGCCTTTAGTACCTCGCAATGAAGAAACTCAAACGGGACTTTCGATGGGCGGCCATACCGAAATCACCGCAAAACATTATAAAATATCGAGAGAAGATCAAGATCAATTGGCACTAAAAAGTCATTTGAATATGGCAAAAGCCTACGACGATGGTTTCTTTGATGATATGATTACGCCTTTTAACGGACTTGAAAAAGATAATAATCTTAGAAAAGACAGCACAATTGAAAAGTTAGCCAAATTATCGCCAGCTTTCGATAAAACAAATGGAACGCTGACTGCTGGAAATTCTACACCACTTACAGACGGAGCATCTTGCATACTTTTGGCAAGCGAAGAATGGGCAAAAGAGCAAGGTTTACCAATCTTGGCTTACATAACTTTTGCCGAAATTGCAGCTATAGAATATGTCAAAAACCAACAGAATTTATTGTTGGCGCCATTATTTGCAGTATCTAGAATGTTAGAGAAAGCAGGTTTAACACTTCAGGATTTTGATTATTATGAAATTCATGAAGCTTTTGCTGCTCAGGTTTTGGCAACTTTAAAAATCTGGGAAAGCCCTGAACTAAGTGCTTCAATAGGATTAGAGAAACCTTTGGGCGCTATAGACCGCGAAAAACTAAATGTAAAAGGAAGCAGTCTTGCTGCAGCGCATCCTTTTGCGGCAACTGGCGGAAGAATAATTGGTGTTATGGCAAAACTCTTAAACGAAAAAGGCTCAGGAAGAGGTTTGATCTCTATTTGTGCTGCCGGCGGACAGGGCGTTACGATGATTATCGAGAAGTAATAAAAGAAATTCTAATTGTAAGACGCTCACAGCAGTGCGTCTAACGTTTACAGGATCAAAAAACGTTATTTAGAAAGAAGAAATCTTCACAAGGAACTCCACAATCTTTGTCGAGCTGCTTACGAAGATTCTTCGTTCCTCAGAATGACAAACTGGACTGTAATCCTCAACAATAAACGGTATGATTATATTTTATATCCACAATTTGCTTTGTAGAGGCACACAGCAGTGCGTCTAACGTTTACAGGATCAAAAACAATCTTTAGTCCTTGCGAGGAACGAAGCAATCACATTTGCTAAATCAAGCGTTGTGTCTTATTGTTAGTGTGATTGCTTCGTTCCTCGCAATGACTAAACTATAGTATTAAGTATAATTATCCCAAATTATACAGCAAAATAGGGAGACAAAATATCTTCAAAATTATACAAACCTTTTTCTTTTTCTTTGATGTTTTCGGCAACAAAAATAACGCCGTTTCCAAAGGCTTCTCTCGAAATTGATTCGTGAATAAGCCTAACCGTTTGATACGGAAAACCAAAAATAACTTCGTGTTTGCCAACAATTCCTCCTGCCCTTACAGAATTAATACTTTCTTTATCTACTTCTAAAGCTTCAGCAATTTTTACTGCAGTTCCAGAAGTTCCTTGTTTAGTTTTGAAATGTTCTTCATTAACTTCAATATCAACCCAAGGTGCTATTTTCTTCAAAAATTTGGCAGCAAACAATAAATAATTAACACCCAAAGTGATATTTGGAGACCAGAAAACGGTAGTTTTTTGAGCTAATTTCTTTAAAAATTCTAGTTCTTTTTCTTTATAATGTGAAATCGCCGAAATGATCTTTATTTTCTTTTGAGCGGCAATTTCCCCATAAGTATAAACTCCTTCGCTCGACGAAAAATCAATAATTACATCAACTGGATGTTTTTCTAATAATTCTTCCATTGAAGTTTTTGAACTTGAGTATATTAAACCAGGTTCGTCTGACTGAACTCCAAAAAATTCTGGAACCGATCTGTGTTCTAAAACTGTACTTTGTCTTAAAACCCATTCTAGGCAAAATTTATTGTTTTCGAGTAGTATTGATGCTACTGATTTTCCCGTCTTTCCAAATCCGATTAATCCTATTTTCATATATTATTTTTTACTGAGTATGAAACTCGTTTACAGAAATTGACATTTAAAGTAAATAATGTCAAGTCAAAAAATTAAAAAATTATCTAGGCGATAATTATGCTCTTACAGTAAACATAGGGAAATTCTAACAGAACTACTAACAAAAACTCAATTTTGCCACAATTAAAATTACCGTTAATAAGATTAATAGTGCTAAAGAATCATATTTATGCTATTACTTCAAAAAAATGAAAAATGAAGTTTTTACAATAAAAGTGGCATTTATTAACAGAGATCTTTATATTTGCAACACTGTTGCGTTTATTTACCACTAAATCAGCGCATAGACAAAAACAGGAATGAAAAAGAAAGTTATTATTATTAATTTCTTGATGTCTTTGATAGTATTGTCCGCAATGCTATTTCAGACCGTTCACTCCTATGAGCATGTTTACAAGCAAATCACAGAAAAGCCGTGTGTACATCATACAAGTGCCAATAACAAGCAAATAACGCACAGCCACTCGGTTGATACACAATGCCACATTTGCCATTTTGCTTTTAGCACTTTTATTCCAAATCCTTTTCAAGCATTAACATTCAATAAAATATATACAGAGACTTCTTATCTGTATTTCTATACTCAAACGGCATCAACTTATTTTAAAGGAAGTTTATTTGCGCTTAGAGCACCTCCTGCTCTAGTTTAATTACAAATTTTTATTATTCCGATTCTAAAGATTCTCTTTTGTCTATTCTAAAAAAATTAGCAGAAGGAAACTAGTATTTGTTTTTGTTTGATATTTTCTAAATCTTAGAATTCTTCGAATTAAAACCTTATTTCTCAATCTTTATTTCAATCTTAAAATAAAAATTCAACCACATAAAACGTGGTAAATCAATCTATTATTTCATTTTAAAGAAACAAAAAACGCTGGCTTTCTGCTTACAGATAAGTCAAGGCGATTTTATATTCCATTTAAAAAATCAATTCATCCAAATCAATATTACTATGCTAATTGCTAAAAACCTGACCAAAAAATACGGTGGTCACACTGCTTTGAACGCGCTAAATTTAACTATTAACGAAGGTGAAATCTTTGCTCTTTTAGGTCAGAATGGAGCTGGAAAAACGACAACAATCAATCTGTTTTTAGGTTTTATAGCACCAACCGAAGGAACATTAGAAATAAACAATATTCCTGTAACTCAAAACGGACAGGAAACCAAACAATATGTTGCTTACATTCCAGAAACGGTAATGTTGTACCCAAATCTTACAGGAATTGAAAACTTGAAATTCTTTTCTTCACTAGCTGGTTTCAAATATTCAACAGGCGAATTGACGTATTTTTTAAGTAAAGCGGGCTTGCAGACTACCGCGTACGATCAAAATCTTGGCGGTTATTCTAAAGGAATGCGTCAAAAAGTTGGAATTGCCATTGCAATTGCTAAAAAGGCAAAAGTGCTTTTGCTAGATGAACCTACAAGTGGTTTAGACCCGAAAGCTTCCAATGAATTTTCACAGATTTTAAAAGAACTTTCTGCGGATGGAACTGCTATATTAATGGCAACACACGACATTTTTAGAGCCAGAGAAGTCGCTACGCATATCGGAATCATGAAACAAGGAAATCTGGTTACGGTGATTGAGGCTGACAAAATTTCGGCAAACGAACTTGAAGATTTGTATTTACAAACTGTTTAAAAGGAAACTTAGATTTCCATCTACATAAAAATGAAACATTTATACAGCTTACTTTTAATAGTAAGTACTTTACCTATACTCCATGCGCAGACAAATAATCAAAAAATTCAGGACAGCATTGCAAAAGATTCTATCGAAATGGAATCTAAGCGAAATGTATTGCAGACTGTTGAAATTGTTGGGCGTTCGACCAAAAAATACAACAGCGATTATTCTTTTGCAGCGACAAAAATTGCGTCGCTAAACAAAGATATTCCGCAGTCCATTTCAACAATAACCAAAGAATTAATTGCCGATAAAGCTGCTTTTCAATTGGCCGACGCCGTAAAAATGGCGAGCGGTGTAATTCCGTCGAGTTATTACAATCAATACACGATTAGAGGAATTAGTCAAAATGAAGAAGGACAGATCATTAACGGCATGAGAACGCGTCAATATTATTTTTTACAGCCTTTAACAACCAATATTGAGCGCGTTGAAGTCATAAAAGGCCCGTCGAGTGCATCATTTTCTTCTGTAGATCCGGGCGGAAGTATTAATATGGTGACCAAAAAACCTTTGGATGTTGACCGAAAAGAAGTGAGTTTATCCGTTGGAAGTTTCAGTACTTTACGAGGAACTTTAGATTTTACAGGGCCTTTAAACGAGTCTAAAACGCTTTTGTACCGCGTAAACGGAGCGTATCAAGAAGCAAAATCGTTTCGTGATTTAGTCAACAACAAATCGTTTTTGATTTCGCCTTCCTTCACTTATATTCCAAATGAGAAAACGGCCATTAATACCGAATTGATTATAAGCGACATGACCGGAATTCTAGATCGCGGACAACCTATTTTCGGCGCAGTTGCGGGCGTTACCAATTTGAATAAAACGCCAATAAGTCTAAATCTTGGCGCATCGAGTGATTTCTTTAAATCGAAAGAAATGATTTTGATGACGAATTTTACACATAAATTCAATTCAAAAATTGGTTTTAATGCATCGTACATGAAGCAGACTTGGACAGAAAACCTTCAGGAACACAGAACTACCAATGCTTTTGCGGTCGATATGAACAATCAGCCGGTTACAAGTCTGGCGATGATGCAGTTTGTACAACGCCAGCAAAATTGGGACATTGACAACTTGAGTGCCTATTTTAATTTTGATTTTAAAACGGCAAAACTGAACCACAAATTATTGGTTGGTTATGATTTGAGCAGTTGGAACAAAAACAAAGGCGGCGGACAAAATGCGGCACGAGGTTATTTATTAAAAGATGGGACGGTCGCGCCTTCTTTTGTTTTGGCTAATGCCGATAATTATCAAACGACAACCATAAACGGGCAGCTTTTACCAAAACCAAATGTAAACTTCTTTGATCTTAACAATCCATCTTACGCGATGAAAAGTGCCGATGATTATACGCTAAATGTTCGCACAGCGCTGCCTTCTGCCCTTACTACAACAAATGCGGTTTATATTCAGGATCAAATTCAGTGGGCGAAATTCACCTTTTTATTAGGACTTCGAAGCGAATGGTTTGAAGACATTACAAACTACGAAAGCAATAATGAACTGACGGTTAAAAAATCGGCTTTGCTGCCTCGTGTTGGTGTGACTTATGCTGTAAACAAAGCAATAAATGTGTATACAACTTATTTAGAAGGTTATCAGCCTCAATCGAATACCACAACTTTAATGCCTCAAACAGGAAGTTTACCTGCGGGAAGTTTGTTTGATCCGTTAGAAAGTAATTTGAAAGAATTTGGTCTGAAAGCTACTTTCTTAGACAATACGATGAGTTTTAATGCTGCAGTTTACGAAATCAATCAAACTAATATTTTGATGAATGCCAATGATCCTGCAAACCCAGATTTATTGGTGACTCGCGGTGGTGAAAGAAGCCGTGGTTTCGAATGTGATTTGGCTGGATATATTACGCGCGACTGGCAGATAAATGCCTCATACAGTTATATCGATGCCGAAATTACAAACGATCAAAATCCTGCTTTAATTGGTGCTAGAAAACAGAATACGCCAAAAAACAGCGCCAATTTATGGACACGATACAACTTTGCTTCTGGTTCTGCGCTGCAAGATCTTGGAGTTGGTTTCGGGATGCAGTATCAAAGCAGTAAAGTGCCTTGGTTTACGCGCGATTTTACACTTCCTGATTTTACCATTTTTGATGCGGCTTTATACTATAAACCTAGTAAAAGCATGCAGGTTGCCGTAAATGGAGGCAATTTACTGAATAAAACCTATTGGTTAGGCGCTCAAAATTATCTGAGATTATTTCCTGGAAGTCCACGAAATGTAACGCTTACCGTAACTTATAAATTTTAATGGATATGAAATCCTTACAAATAGAACTTTTAATAGCCAAACAATTTAAAGATTCCGTTTTTAAGAATACTGCGGTATTTATAATCACGTTTTTTATTGGCTTTTTACTGCTTTATGCAGCATTTTCGGGTTGGGAAAACTACACCAGCCAGAATGAAACCAGCGAAAAATATCAGCATAAATCGCGCGAAGACTGGTTGAAAAATCCAGATAAAAATCCGCATAGAATGGCGCATTACGGAAATTTTGCTTTTAGAAAAAGTACGTCTTTGAGCGTTTTTGAATTTGGAATGGAACCTTTCTTTGGAAATGCTATTTTCTTGGAAGCACACAAACAAAACACGGCCAATTTTTCTGAAGCTGGATTTTCCAGCAGTATGCTTCGTTTTGGAGAAATCAGTATTGCAATGGTTTTACAGCTTTTATTGCCTTTATTGATCTTTTTCTTAGGTTTTAATGCGGTCGCAGCCGAAAGAGAAAGTGGGACATTAAAACTACTTTTGAGTCAGGGAATTAGTTGGAAACAACTATTAACGGGTAAAGTTTTAGGAATCGCCAGCGTTATTATGCTGCTTTTTGTACCTGCAGTTATCATTTTGGTTTTGATTTGGTTAGTACTTCAAAACTTTACAATTTCGACAGATGAAATCCTCAAAATGCTTTTGTTTGTTGGGTTTCATTTTATTTATTTAATGTTCTTCTGTGTGATTGCCGTTTTGATTTCGGCGTCAAGCAGAACTTCAAAAAAGGCTTTGATTTCGCTTATCGGAATTTGGCTTGTATTTACGATTATTCTTCCGAGAACGACGCAGGCAATTGGCGCATATATTTACGAAGCACCTTCGAAAATACAGTTCAACAGCAATATCGAAAAAGATATTCTGAAACAAGGTGACAGCCACAATCCAAATGATCCGCATTATAAAGCGATAAAAGATTCGCTGCTTCGCGTTTACAAAGTCGATTCTGTACAAAAACTTCCTTTTAATTATTCTGGTTTTATAATGACCGAAGGAGAAAAAATCAGTTCAGCTATTTATAATGAACATCTTAAAGAACTTTTGAAAACGTATGAAAAACAGAATAGTTTTTCTAAAACCATTTCGTTTTTGAATCCTTACATCGCTATGAAAAATTTATCGATGGGGTTATCCAATACCGATTATGATTCTTATATCGATTTTCAAAACCAAGCCGAAGCTTATCGTTACAAAATGGCGCAGAAAATGAATGGTTTACAGATTAAGTACATTAGTAATAAAAAACCTGCAACGGGAGAAAAACCACATACAATCGGCAAGGAACATTGGGCAGATGTCGACGAATTTCATTATGAACCAAAAGGAATCTGGCACGTTTTAAAAAGCGAAATCATCTCTATTCTTTCAATTCTACTTTGGATTGCTTTTCTGTTTATAATGATCCGAATTGCGTCTAAAAAACTTAAAGCCATCTAATATGTTAGTACTACTATTTAAAAATTTCATAAGATCAAAGGGTACCAAAATTGGATTACTTTTTTTATTATTAATTGGATTAATAAGCCTTTTAATTGGTCATCAATTTCAGCAGAAACAGCAAAATAATATTAGAGAAGCAGTTGCTTATCAAAAGGAACATATTGCCAGAAATGCTGCGTATCATAAAGACGAAATTGGGCTTATGCTTTATTACGTCAAATTTTCATTGGTCAATAACACGCTTCCTATTAATAGTCTGGCCATTGGGCAGCGCGATGTAAATCCATCGATTCAGAGTGTAAACATTCGTGGTTTAGAAGCGCAGAAATACGATTCGGAACTTAATAATCCGAATAATCTTTTGTCTGGAAATATTGATTTCAGCTTTGTTTTAATTTATCTTTTTCCGCTTTTAATTATTGCTTTTTCATATAATATTATTTCCGAAGAAAAAGAAAGCGGCACCTGGAAAATTGTGGCTGTGCAAAGTCAAAACATCTTCATCTACATTCTTAAACTATTTTACATCAGAATTTTAGGCTTGATTGCATTGCTTTTTTTACTGCTTTTTATTGCCGTTTTGTTTTTGAATATTCCGATTGATGTTTCGCTTTTCACCTTTTTTGGACTTGGCGTTTTGTATATTCTTTTTTGGTTTGCAGTTTGCTTTTTTATTGTTTCATTGCAAAAACATTCGAATTTCAATGCCGTTATTTTATTAACGATTTGGTTATTTTTAATCATCATTCTTCCTGCTGCGCTGAATACTTATATTGTCAATACCTATAAAGTTCCAGAGGCTTTAGAATTAACGTTACAGCAACGAAATGCGTATCACGAAAAATGGGATACCGACAAAAAAACAACTATAGATAAATTTTACAATCATTATCCGCAGTTTAAACATTACGGCGTTCCAGAATCAGAATTCAACTGGCTTTGGTATTTTGCCATGCAGCAAGCGGGTGATGATGAATCTGCAGAAAAATCTAAAGAATTAGAATCGAAATTAGAACAGCGAAACCAAGCCAGCCAAATGATTGCGTTGTTTTTCCCAACATTGCACACACAAATTCAACTTAACGAAACTGCCAAATCAGATTTAGGAAATCAGCTTTTATTTTTGAAAGAAACCAAACAATTTCACGAAAAGATGAGATTGCATTTTTATCCAAAAATATTTGATAATGCGCCTGTAAATCAGGAAAAATGGGAAGATCTTAAAGTCGTAACTTTCAAAGATTCTTCTAAAAATAATTGGGTTAAATCCTTTTTACCGTTATTACTTTTCAATTTAATTTTGATTGGTTTTGGATGGCGAAATTTTAGAAACACCAAGAAGCAAACATTCTAGGTAATTATTTAAACCATATAAGTTATATAAGTTCATATTAATATACTTTGTGTAATAAGACAGTATATTTTATTAGCGCTTGCCTTAAATTAACTTATATAACTTATATGGTTTAAAATATTTTCTACGCTTATTCTGAATAAAAAAATATGTTTTACCCTTTATTTGAATTTTATTTAGAATTAATATAAATAAACTTTTATATTTGCCGCATTCCGAGCAAAATCAACATAAGTAGTCCTAAAATAAATTACTTATATTGCTCTCCAAAGTAATCCGGTTTAATGAATAATAATTGTAGTTTAGAGTCTGATAAATTTGAATCTTTCAAAGAAGGAGACGAAACTGCATTCACCTATTTTTACGATAAATACTTTCGCAGAATACAATCTTTTAGTGTTCAGTTTATTCACGATGCCGAAGAAGCCGAAAACTTGGCTCAAGAAGCTTTCTTAAACTTATGGCAGAACAGAGCAACCATTGATTCTATCAACGGAATTCAATCTTTCTTGTATACTTATGCCAAATCAAAATGCTTAAATCTTATTCGTCATAATAAGGTAAAGGATAAATTTAAAAGTGACGTATTAAATCAAAAAGAAAGAGAATTGGATATTGAAGTTTTAAATTCAATTCAGTTTGATACTTTAGAATTAACCGAATTAGAACGCATAATTCAGGATTCTATCAACGATTTACCACCCAAAACCAGAGAGGTTTTTATAAAGAAACGCTTTGAGAATAAAAAAAATTCGGAAATCGCCGAAGAAATGCAAGTTACTCTAAAAGCTGTAGAAGCCCACATGACAAAGGCTTTGAAGATTATGAAGACTAAATTATCCGATTATTTATTTGTGATTTTTATTCTTATTTGTAATAATTAAAAATAAAAGATAGGGTATTTTAATGCTGAAGTGTACTTACTATAGCGAGAAGTTTAAAAACGCCTATATGACATCGGAACTAATTTATAAATACTTATCTAATGAAGCCTCAGAACAAGAAGTTGAAACACTTTTTGAATGGATCGATGCTTCTGCCGATAATAAATCTCAATTTATAACTTTAAAAAAAGCTTGGACAATTGCAGCACTTTCTGGAGAAATTTCATCAGATGCTGTTCCTGTTATTATCCTTAAACCCAAAAACAAAATACTGCAATATTGCAAATACGCTGCAGTTGCTGCTCTTCTTTTTGGATTAGGAAAAACAGCTTTTTATTTTAGTGAAAGAACAAAAACATCCAAAGAAATTGTTCTGGATCTTGGCGATGGACGGTTAGAATATTTTACTGCAAAAAATCAAACTACTTTGGTAAACGACAAAGGTGATTTGATTGCTAGAAAATTTCCAAACCAGATTATATACTACGGAAAAGTTCTCGATCAAGAAGTTTTATACCACACGCTTAAAGTTCCGTACGGGAAAAGATTTCAGCTTAAACTTTCAGATGGTACTGTTGTAAGTTTAAATTCTGGAACTACGCTGCGTTATCCCGAACAGTTTGGCATTAACGGAAAAAGAAATGTTTATTTAACCGGTGAAGCATTTTTTGAAGTTGCCAAAGACAAACAACATCCCTTTATTGTGCATGCTAATGAAGCGGACATTGAAGTGCTGGGAACTAAGTTTAATGTAAGTGCTTACCCTGAAAACTCTACTGTAAATAGTGTTTTAGTAGAAGGAAGCATTCAAATGTCTGAAGCCGTAAATACTTCGAATGCCGTTTTGCTTGAGCCAAATCAAATGGCGACTTGGCACAACAATTCGAAGAAAATTGTAAAAAAAGAAGTCGATCCTGCCTTCTACTCTGCTTGGACAAAAGGAGAACTTGCGTTTAAAGATACTCCATTTTCTACCATCGCTAAAATTATTCAGCGTACTTATGACGTTGAAATTATCAACGAAAATTCTGATTTGGCCAAACAGAGTTTTACAGGTACAATAAACATTAGCGAATCGAGTGTCGAAAATATTTTAGAGCTTCTAAAACGTGACACGCCGTTTAATTATTCCATAAAACAAAACACTATTACCATTACCAATATTCCAAACTAAATAAAACATGACATTTACGATACATTCCAATTTAAGAAAAATTCTGTTTTTCTTAGCCCTTCTTATATCCAGTTTTAAAGGTTTTTCACAGCATAAATCGATCACTTTACATTTAAAAAACAAACCTATTAGTTTGATTCTTAAAGCGATTGAGGAGCAGAGTGATTTTAGAATAATTTATAATGCCAGAAAAATTGACGCCGATCAATTAGGTGATATTAATGTTGATAATGCAACTCTAGAAACTACTTTAACGCAATTATTTAAGGATAAAAATATTTCATTTTACATTCAGAAAAAACAGGTATTATTAACAAACACTGCTCCTGACACTTCAAATGCTGACCATCAGGAAACAGAAAGATTTATCAGCGGAACAGTTTACAATGCTAAAGACAAACTTCCGCTTCCGGGCGCAACAATTCGCATACAAGGAACTGGAATGGGCGCTATAACCGATTTTAACGGAAAATTTGTGTATCAGCTTAAAGGAAATAACATTCCTAATCTTGTGCTTGAAGTCGGATTTTTAGGAATGAAACCGCAGACTCAAAAAGCAGACAATAAAAAAGAGTTTGTTTTTTATCTTGAAGAAACTACAGACGAATTAAATCCTGTTGTCATTACTTCGTCTTACGGAACTACAAAATTAAAAGAAGAAATTGTTGGTAGTATTTCGACCATTACAGCAAAAGATATTGCTGTAGAACAGGCTTCAGAAACGGTTGACAAAATGATTACGGGACAGATTGCGGGTGTTTTAGTAGAAAATACTACTGGAGTCGGCGGTCCTGTAAAAATCAATATTCGCGGACAGGGAACCTTAAATTCATTGACAAATTCACGTACAGGAACTTCAACACAGCCGTTGTTTATTGTTGATGGTGTTGTAATGAGTGAAGAATTTGGTATTGACAATTCTTTTTTTGATGGAAATGGCGATACTTCAGAAAATTTCTCTAATCCTTTAATGAAAATTGCTCCCGAAAATATCGAATCTATTTCTGTTTTAAAAGATGCTGCAGCGGTTGGTATTTATGGTGCCGATGGAGCAAATGGTGTTGTTTTAATCACAACAAAAAAAGGAAAAAAAGGAAAAACACAGTTTGGTTTTTCCAATCAGCTTGGAGTTTCTTCTGCCATCAATCAAATTAAATATTTAAACGGAGCACAATATACCGAGCTTAGAAACGAATATCTAAAAAACACGACTACAGGTTATGTTCCTGTTGCTTATAATGGTGTTAATACGGATTGGTTTGGTTTATTAAACCAATCTGGAGTTTACAATAAGTATAATTTTAATGTTTCGGGTTCAACATCAAAATTTTCATACCGTACTAATATTAGTTATTTGAAAATTGATGAACCTCAAATGGGAAACAATACGAAACAGTTAAATGCCGGAATTAATTTAGGATACAGCAATAAAAAACTAGACATCAATTTAATGCTTAACCCTAGTTTTATTCAAAAAGATGCTCCAAATATCTTTTATTCTTTTGCGTATCTGCCTACTACTTCTCCTTATAATGAAGATGGTTCGTACTCAATGTTAGGAGTTAGCGGTATGACGAGAGGAAATCCGCTTGCTGCGATCGAACAGAATAAAAACGAATCTAATACATACGGTGTTTTAGGAAGTTTAAACGTTTCATATCAACTAAGTAAAGCAATAAAATTCTCTACTCTTTTTGGAATTGATTATACTGATAAGGATCAAGATCGTTATTTTTCTGCCGAAAATGAAAGCGGTCAGTTTACGGGTACTTTCGTTTTAGACAATATTACGTATCCAAGATGGGGACGCCGATTGATCAATAAAAGAAATTCTACTAAATGGAACTGGCAGGGACAAGCTTTATTTAATAAACAGCTTAACGAAAATCATGGTATTGATGGTGTTGTTGGTTTTGAACTTTCTCAAGACAAAACAAACTTTGAATATCAATCTGCAATAGGTTTTGTTAATCCGAATATCATTAATCCAATTTCTAGTGCTATAAGAGATGATAATCCTGCAACTACAGTTGATGAAACAAAAGGTAATCAGACTACTGGAACTGAAATAAGCTACAATTCTAGAGTTTCTTTATTCTCGCAGCTAAATTACAATTACAAAAAACGTTATTTTTTATTGGCAAACTTCCGTCGTGATCAAAGCTCTGTATTTGGCGATGATACAGATGTTGCCAATAATGGCGGTGCTGGTGCTGCTTGGATTATTAGTAATGAAAATTTTCTTAAATCTAATTCTTGGATTGATTTCTTAAAATTGAAAGCAAGTTACGGTACTACAGGAAATTCAAGAATTGGTTCTTACCGATCAAAAGGTTTGTACAATTATCAGCAAAATAACTACAACGGCGGTACTGGAGCAACTCCAGGTTCGGCACCAAACGGAAATTTAAGCTGGGAGAAAAATACCAAGTTTAATGCCGGAATTGATTTTAATGTTTTTAACCGACTTGAATTTACGGTTGAATATTATTATGATGCTTTGAGCGATTTAATCACAACTCGAGATATTCCTACTGAAACCGGCTATAATTCTGTTCAATTAAACGCATCAGATATGTACAATAAAGGTCTTGAATTTTCAACCCGCATTAAATGGGTAAAAACCAAAGCTTTTAAATGGACAACTTCTTTTAATATCTCAACCTTAGAAAGTAAAGTAACTGATTTAAAAGGTTTAGGAAGTGATTATTCTACTGCCGAAATTGCATTGGCTCAAAAAATTGGTTACAGTACTAGTACAGTATGGGGAATAAAATGGGTAGGCATTGATCCTGCAACAGGTAGAGATCTTGTAACAAAAAATGGCAAAATTTACGACTTAGCTACCTACAAATCTTTATATACGGTTGCAGATTGGGAACCTATTGGAGATAAACAACCCGATGCTTTTGGAGGTTTCTATAATAGTTTTACTTTTTATGATAAACTGGTATTGGCTGTAAGAGGTGATTTTCAAATTGGAGGTGATTTCTTTGCTCAAGATGTTCTTATCGACAAATATTCGAATACTATTAACAGAAATCTTTCTGTTAATGCCGATGATCATTGGAGAAATCCAGGAGATATTGTTACGCAGTCTGCAGTTACAAGTGCTCCGGTTACAGCAAATTTAAGCAAGTATGTATACGATGCAACTTACTTAAGACTAAGCAATATTAACCTGAGTTATGCTATCCCTATTAAAAATACTTTCCTAGATATGCTTTCTGTTTATGCAGATGCAACAAATGTGCTGTATTGGTACAAAGAAAAAAGCCCTAAAGGAATGAACGGAATACGAGAGTTTAATTATACCTATCCTCAAGCCAGAACAATTTCGCTTGGTGTAAATGCTAAATTTTAAGAAGATGAAATATTTAAAATACATAACAATTGCCATCCTGATTTTTTCATCGCAAAGCTGCAGTGATTTTCTGGAACAAGAACCAGGAACTCAAACTTCTATTGATGAACTTTTACAAACAAAACAAGGTGTATTAACGGCGCTAAAAGGTCTTTATAGAGATATTGAAGCCAATGTAAGAGGTGAACGTTTTGCAGTATATTCAGATTTACAAGGCGGAAATATAAAGTTTACTCCAACTTCTTCAGGAAGCAGTAAAGGTGTCATTACTCCTGCCACTAATATCGAAGAAGTATATGCTTTTGAAGATTTAGCCGAAACAAGCAATTTTCAAAGTTTCTATGATGGAAATTACAGGATTATTAATCAGGCCAATTTAATTCTTGAATATACTCCTGCCCTAACCGATGCTACGGATGCTGAGAAAAACCAAATAAAAGCAGAAGCGTTAACGATAAGAGCTTATGCACATTTCCTTTTATCACTGGTTTACAGTCAGAATTATGGTTATACTGCCGATGCTTCTCATTTGGGAATTGTATACAGTACAGAATCTATTAAAGCTGGAATAAAATATCCGGCGAGAAAAACAGTTGCCGAAACGTATTCTTTAATTGTAACTGATTTAAAAACAGCAATAGATAACTATTCTGATAGTCAATTAATGGACGGTCCTTCGTATTCTTATTTCAACAAAAACAATTCGAAAGCACTTCTTGCAAGAGTTTATTTGTATCAAAAAGATTGGACAAATGCTTATGAAATGGCAAATGATGTTATTACAAATTCTGGTGTTTCTTTAGTGTCTTCTTCTAACTATCTGTCACAATGGGCGCAGCCAGATCTTCCTGTTTCTGAGGTTTTATTAGAGTTCTCCATTCCTAAAGATTCAGAAGGTCTTGCGGGCTCATCAATGGCTACTTATTTTGGTTATAATAGTACGACTTATGCTAAATATGTGGCATCAGATGATTTGACGAATCTTTATGAAAATAACGATATCAGAAAGCAATTGTTTACTACTGCTTCTCTTTCGACTTTGGTAAACGGAGTTCTTACAGGTGTAAATTTCAACTTTACGAAAAAGTTTCAGGATAATGCTGGATATGTAGCTTTTAGATTAAGTGAAATGTATTTGGTACGTGCCGAAGCTGCTTTGGAAACGAATAAACCTGATCTTGCAATGGCCGACATCAATACCATTCGCGCACGCGCAAATGCTTCTTTACTTACCACTACATTAAATTTAAAAGAAGATATTTTATCTGAAAGAAGAAAAGAATTGTGTTTTGAAGGACATTTATTCTTTGACCTGACTCGCAATCAAAAAGGAGTTTCTAGAAACGACGGCTGTATTTCTAACAATTGCAGTATTACTTATCCATCTCTAAAATTTGTTCTGCCAATACCAACCTATAATATTAATCTTAATGAAAACTTACAACAAAATGAATCGTATTAAGATATACAGCATATTAGCACTAAGCGCCTTATTTATTATTTCTTGTTCAAAAGACGATTATAAATTAGGTTCTGAAATAGACCCGTATTTAAGGTTTAACTTTTTGGTGAAAAGTGATAACACACCTTTAGAATATCCTGCCGTAAATGGAGGTTTAATTCCACAATCCAGTTATGTTAATAATGCAGTAAGGACCTTAAAAATTCCAGTTGCATTAACCACTCAACCTTTAAAAGAAGCTGTTACAGCCAATTTTAGTTCGACAACAACCGGCGACAATACCAGTTTTAGCTTAAATCCTGTTAATGAACTTTTGTTTCAAGGAAGTAAAGTGACTGATACTATTTTTGTTTCTTTTGATAAAAGATGGAAAGAGAATCAAAGTATAACATTAAAATTAGAAACAGTTTCAGATCCCAATATTCACATCGGAAATTTGAATACAGAATATGTAAACGATACTTTTAAAATTGATTTAGGAACTATTGCCACAAATTACACCTTTCCTGTAAACCGAATTGTTATTAAAGGTGAAGCTGGCGAAACGGTAGATTTTAAGGTTAATTTCCCAAACGGATTTTTTCCTTCTGAAATTGAAAATCTTGAAATTTTTAAATTCTTAGACGGATTTAGTTATTCTTTAACTCACGACGATTATGGAGATAATAGAAGTTCAATTACGTATCATTTAACGCTTTTAGAAGACATTCAAAATGATGATGTTTACTATGAGTCGGATATTACATTGATAAATGCCGGCGATTATACCGCAACAGGAAATTCAATTTTGCAGGTTGTAAAACCAATTAAATCAACAAGAGATATAAATGCAAATCCTGCTTCTAAATTTTACGATTTAACCAACCAATTTTATTTGACTTATGGTGAAACTTGGTTTGACAAAAGCGGCGTTTGTGCATGGCAGGCGTACAATGCGTTTACGTATCCTGTAGTGGTTACAAAAGACAATGAAAATGCGATTTTATACAGCGATAAAGGTACAACAAATCCTGATGATGATATTTATCACGATGCTTTTAAAATTGGGTTTAATGTAGCTTCTGGAACCAACACCACAAATTCATTCAATTTAAAAAGATGGTTTAGTAACGAAAGTACAACGGGAGCCAATTCTCCTGGATTTAATATCACGTCTGCTTTAGAATTTTTCCCAGAAAACGGAAACAGTAAAACACAAGGTAACGTTTTGGTGATTCCGCAATACATTACCATTACAGGAACCAATAAAAATGTGCACAGTATTGCGATTTCTGGAGCTGGAACTTATAAAGAAATAAGTACTGGTTTGTTTGAAATTTCTTTTGAATTGAAATTAACCAATGAAGAACTTTTTGGAGGAACAGTAACAGCACAATACAAAATGTACAACAATAAAACCTATCCAAAACCAACTGCTTTAAGCATAGATTGTCCTAAAGAAGTTGATCTTTAATTAAATGTTAGATGTTAAGTTGTTCACTGCTCCAGCTTTGTCAAAGTTTAAAACTTTGACAAAGCTTTTGACGTGTAAATTGAGACGGATTTGAACAACTTTGTCAAAGTTCAAAACTTTGACAAAGTTCAGCCTTGCTAATCTTGAGATTGAGACCAAAAATATAAAAACAAAAAAAGTTGAAAAAAGTAGTATTTCCCGTTTTATTCTTATTGAGTTTAACAGCTTACAAAAACATCGAAGAACCCGAATATATTGATATTCCGGAATTACGAAAACTGTATTCCAGCGGTGATGTTTCGTTGTGGCCTGCACCCGAATTACATGAAAATGTAGACAAAAATACATTTCAAGATATTGGAGTGCTTCCCGGCGTTACGTATCCAGATTACAATCCGTATTCTAAAGAAAAAGAAAGTCTGGGAAAAATACTGTTTTTTGATCCGAGATTGTCTAAAAGCGGACAAATTGCCTGCGCTTCCTGCCACAATCCTGAATTGGGATGGACAGATAATTTAACGCGTTCTTTTGGACACGACCGTCAAACTGGAAAACGAAACTCTATGACGATTCTAAATTCTGGTTATGCTAAAACTTTGTTTTGGGACGGACGTGCTTCAAGCCTTGAAGATCAAGCGCAATTTCCGATTGGTGACCCTTTAGAAATGAACGAAAAACTAACACTTGCTGTAGATAAAATTGCCAAAATAAAAGGATATAATTCCTTATTTACAGAAGCTTTTGGAGACAAAAAAGTTACTCAGGAAAGAATACAATATGCAATTGCTACTTTTGAAAGATCAATCAACAGTCCGAAAAGTAAATTTGATCAATTTGTGAGCGGAAAATCAGATGCTTATACCGATTCGCAGGTAAAAGGGATGCATCTTTTTAGAACCAAAGCGCAATGCATTAATTGTCATAATACGCCTTATTTCAGCGACAATCAATTTCATAATGACGGTCAGACTTTATTTGGTACCAAAAATGAGGATTTCGGACGTTACAATGTTACCAAAGATGTAAAAGATATTGGAAAATTCAGAACGCCGACGCTCCGCGAAGCTGTAAACACAAAACCGTGGATGCATCACGGACATTTTCCGAGTTTATTGGATGTTGTCGAATTGTACAATCTTGGAAATCCTTCTCCTATTCAGAAAAAATATCTGGGAACAGCTAGAGATTCTTTGATTCCAAAAGCAGATCCAATGCTTAAAAAATTAGATTTAAGCAAAGAAGAAATAACAGATCTTTTGGCTTTTATAGAAACCTTGAGCACACCAACACGAAGAATTATGACACCAACATTACCCCAATAATAGTTTGTAAATTGCCCCCAAATATTGCAAACTTTTAAGCCTGTTTCTTTATATGGAACAGGCTTTTTTTGTGTATAAACGTATCAAGTTTTTAGATTATAATTGATATAAAGTTATCTATATTTGTTTATCAAGACAACTTTTAGCGAATCAATAAACATATTACAACGGAGAAACTCTTCAAATAGATATGTTATATTAATCTTTATTAAAAAGCAAAAATGTCTTATATTTAATATGAAAAACATACTTAAAATAACAGTGCTCTTTATTTTTTTAACCACAAATTTTATGATCGGGCAATCTAAAGATAGTACTTTACAAAAGTTAATTGACAATAAACTAGTTGAACAAAAAGACGTAAAAAATTTTGAAAATTATAAGGAAAAAATTAAAACACAATCTAATGCTTCCTATTTATATGGTTTATTTCAATCTGAATATAAAAACTTGACTGGACATTTATATTCTGAACTAGGATCCTATTTCAGCTTTGAAGAAACAAAACTAAATGACATTGAACAAAAAAAAGTAAATCAAGAACTTACCGATTATCTTTCGAAACTACAAAAATGTGAACTTATTAACGATAAGCAATTTCACGAATATCAAACAAAAATCGATGCTAATATTTATGTCTGTAAAATTCAATTCATTTTAGAAATCATGACTCAATCTTTCAAAGCTGAATATATGGCTGTTGAAAAATTAAAAGCATTTGCAGACCAACTTAAAGACAAAGGAATAGTTAGTTCGCAATTCGAGAATCTTGTTACTTCTATTGATAACGGAAAAATAGAAAATCCTATTGACTTTCTATCCTATTGCAATAATACTGTAGTTATTAATGAAAAGGATTATTCTAATGAACCTGAAATTTTTTTAGAACTCATTCATAAAAAAACAGGATCCATAATTCCAGAATTAGCTTTTACTGATTTTAATTTTAAAATTGTAATTGATAGTACAACATTCGATGATAATTTCAAATTTTATGATTTTCTTATTTCTCTTCAATCAAATGGAAAAAATTATAAGCAAAAAAGCTTTTATCGCTCATACTCTCTAACGAAAAACACTTATTCTAACAGCAAAATAGACTCTCAGGAATATTATCAAATATTTAATAAAATACTAGTAGACGTAAAGTCTCCTTACAGACTTCACGAAATTAAAACTTATAATGATGACAAACTTAATGAAGAAGCTTTTGGTATAATGGCATTAACAAAAGAACAAGAAAAAATGCTTCATGAAACAAATCTTTATATTATTCCGAGTTATGAAAATTTCAAAAATAAACCTACCAGCATTCAGATTGAAAAAGCAATTGAGGAATATACAAAAACTGGTTTATTTTCAAGTCTAACAACTTCTCAAATTAATCAAGCAAAAGAAAAAATTGCAGAACAAGATAATAATGATTTCAATGAGATTCTTTCTGCATTTCCAAACATAATTTATTCTTATGATACCGAACTTGCAAATCTTGAAGACCCTTATGCAGAATTAATCAAAGAATTTGCTAAAATTTCATATAATGAATTCAAGCCAACAAATATCTCGAACAGTTTTGATATTGAAAAAGGTAAAAAGACAACTTTAAAATTTAAATTAGGAACTAAATCTTATTCTAAAATATTCAAAATTGATAACGATTGGATTGACTCTGACTTTTTTGCTTTTGTGAAAGCTGTGGTGTCTGAAAATAAACTTAAAGGACAGTTTTACGAATTATTCACAGACGGACAAGATGCTCAAGTTATTTATCTTACAACGGAACAATATGATTATTTACGAGCTCAAAAACTATTAATTTTTGCAGATCAATGGCAGATGGAAGAAGAATAGATAATATCTGTCATCTGCCATTGATTTTATAATTTAAAACTTCATTCTCTGAATTCTAACCGCATTCAAAATCGCAAGCAAAGCCACACCAACATCAGCAAAAACTGCTTCCCACATTGTAGCAAGTCCGCCAGCGCCTAAAAGTAATACTGCTGCTTTTACAACAAAAGCAAGCGTAATATTCTGCCAGACAATCTTTTTGGTTTGTTTTCCAATGTTTATCGCCATTGCAATTTTACTTGGTTTGTCGTCTTGAATTACAACATCTGCGGTTTCAATTGCAGCATCGCTTCCTAAACCTCCCATCGCGATTCCAACGGTGCTTAAAGCAATTACAGGCGCATCGTTTACACCGTCGCCAACAAAAGCTACCGTTTCATTTTTGGCTTTAATTTCGTTCAATTTATCGACTTTATCTTCTGGCAGCAAATCACCAAAAGCATTTGTGATTCCGAGTTTTTGAGCTACAAATTGCACTACATTATTTTTATCACCGCTAAGCATTGTAGTTTTTACGCCTAATGCTTTTAGTTTTAAAACCGTAATTTGTGCGTCTTCTTTTATAGCATCTGCAATGGTTAAATAACCCGCGAACTTTTTATTGTATGCAATGGCAATTGTGGTGTATACAATACTATTTTGGTCGATATCATATTTAATATCAAACTTATCCATCAACCTAAAATTACCTGCAAGCAATTCTTTTCCGTTAATAGAAGCTTTTAATCCGTGGCCCGAAATTTCTTCTACATTTTCTAATGCAATCGAAGCATCAATTTCACCTACATGTTCATGAATCGCTACAGCAACAGGATGTGTACTTTTGCTTTCTAGAACATTCACCATTTTTAAGATTTCTTCTTGATCAAAATCTTTCGAAATAAAAACTTCCTGCACTTTAAAAACACCTTCTGTCATTGTTCCGGTTTTATCCACAACAACATTTTGAATAGTCGCAATACTGTCTAGAAAATTACTTCCTTTAAATAAAATTCCATTTTTACTTGCAGCACCAATTCCTCCAAAATACCCAAGCGGAATACTTATCACCAACGCACACGGACATGATATTACCAAGAAAACCAAAGCGCGGTATAACCATTCACTAAAAACATAATTAGGCACAAAAAGCATTGGAAGTAAACAAATTGCAATTGCCAGATACACTACAATTGGAGTATACACTTTCGCAAATTTTCTAATAAAAAGTTCAGCAGGTGCTTTTTTGGTTGTCGCATTTTGAACCAATTCTAAAATTTTAGAAAGTTTACTGTCACTATAAGCAGTCGTAACTTTTACGAGTGCAATAGTATTTCCGTTAATCATTCCAGCCAGAACTTTTTCACCTTTTACTTTTGTGTCAGGTTTACTTTCTCCCGTTAAAGCTGCTGTATTAAAAGATGCCGTATCTGATAACAATTCACCATCTAAACCTAATTTTTCTCCAGCTTTAAGCTGAATAATTGCACCTATTGCAGTTTCTTTGGCTTTTACTTTTGTAGCGATATTATCTTCTAAAATTGTAACTTCATCTGGGCGTTGGTCTAATAAACTTTTAATATTAGATTTTGCTTTACTAACTGCCAAACCTTGAAACACTTCTCCAATAGAATAAAATAGCATTACTGCAACACCTTCTGGATATTGGCCAATCGCAAAAGCTCCGATTGTCGCAATGCACATTAAAAAAAACTCCGAAAAAACATCTCCTTTTACAATGCTTTCGTATGCTTCTCTTAAAACTGGAATTCCAACAGGAAGATACGCCACAACATACCAGCCGATTCTAACATATCCTGCAAACCAAGACTGCGGAAAATAGTTGTCAAACGCAATACCGATAAGCAATAAAACAAATGAAATTACTGCCGGCATAAACATCTGAAATAAACTGCCTTCTGTATTGTGTTCATGATTATGTCCGTCGTGATCGTCATGGTCATGTCCATCATGATCAGAATGTACAGGCTCGTCGTGTGAACAGCAGCAACTCGATTGTTTTATTTTCTTTTTTGTAACTTTTTCTTCTTTATGTATATGTTCCATGTATGGAGAATTTCAGGTTTTATAACTTGCTAAATAATGTTCTAAATTTAAGGATTTTGTGTCAATTACAATTAAGTAAAATTGTTTTAATCTCGCAGAAGCTTTTGGTTTTACGCAGATTCAGTCGATTTTAAAAAAAACTTTGCGCCTTCGCGTCTTTGCGAGGAAATTTCGCACCGAGATTTAAAAAAACTTAAAATTATAATCTCGCAAAGTCGCAAAGTTGTAAAACCTGAAACTTTAAACTTGAAACAAAAAATTAGTGTTCATGCTCTCCACCGCCTTTCATTGCAGATAAAAGATAAAACGCACCTTTGGTAACAATTTTGACATTGGCAGGAATTTCGTCAACAAACTTTACTTCTGTAAAACCTAAATCGGTTGTTCCAGGAATGACTTCTATGGCTTTAAAATGAATTTCTTCTTGTTGTTTTTCTTTATTTTCAGATTTTGTTTCTTCGTGCTTTTCTTCTTGTAAGTACACAAAATACTTATCTGCATTTCTCACAACTGCATCTTTTGGCAATGCTGGAACAGTTGCATTTGTAATATTGATATTGGCAGAAACATACATTCCGGGAATCAATCCTTTTGCATCTGCTGGTTCTATTTTAGCGTGTACTGCAACTGTTTTACTTTCGTTAGAAAATGATTTATTGATTCCGAAAATCTTTCCTTTAATCGATTTATTAGATTGATTCGTCAATACAAAATCAATTACCTGTCCTACAGATATTGAACCTAAATCTTTCTCATAAACATTTAAATCTAAATGCATCTGACTGTTATCGACAACTTCAAACAAAGAAACTCCTGTTTGTGCATAAGCTCCTTTTGCTATGCTTATTTTCCCAACAAATCCGCTGATTGGCGCAACAATTGGCACTAAAGAGGTACTGCCTTTTGTACTAACATTTAACGCTTCTAATTTGTTTTTTGCTGCCTCTGCTCTGGCTCTTTCTGCTGCTAATTTTGATTTTACTTCTTGAAATATTTTCCTCGGATTTACATTTTCATCACTCAATGTTTTCTGGCGATTGTATTCTAATTGTAAATACTCAACATTTGCCATAGCAGAATGATAATCTTCCTGCATTTCAATCACTTCGAGATTCTGAATTGTTGCCAAGACTTTGCCTTTATTGACATAAGTTCCTTCTAAAACAAAAATATCTTTTACCGTTCCTCCTATCAAAGTCGAAACTTCTGCTGAGTTTTGCGGTGGCACGGTTGTATAACCATTTGCTTTAATGACTTTGTTTAAATTCCTATTTTCTACAAGGCCGGTTTCAATTCCAATAGTTTTATATTGAGAAGCTGTTAAAACCGTTTCTGTTTTCTCGCTTTCATTTTCTTCTTGGGCTGTTTCTTCCTTTTTCTCATTGCAGCTGATTATTGTAATTGCAAAAAGCACAAAAAAATAACGCGGCGCACGCTGAGAAATTAAATTTTGCGGTAAATTATTAGCAAACTTTGCGGTTAAATAATTATATATTTTTTTCATTTTAATTGTTTTTGATAGTTGGAAATTGAAGTTCAATAGCACTCTGATTATAACTGTGAGTTGCTTCTGCAAATTGTTTTTTAATATCAATTGCTTGATTTAAAAAACTGATATACGACCAATAACTCATATCGCCGTTGGCATAACTTTTTTGAGCCGTATTAATAATCTGATCTGCGTACTGCAATCCTTCATTTTGGTAGTAATCTAAGGCTTTTTGCTGTTTTTCGAAGTTATTTTGCAACTCTATTTTCTGCAGACTGAATGCAAGTTTACTTTTATCATAAGCCAGCTTTGACTGTAAAATACTTATAGCAGAGGCTTGTACTTTTGCTGTATTTACACCGCCAAATAATGGAATTTGAAGTCCGGCTGTAAAACCTTGAAATAGAGATTCTGTGTTAATTGTCTGTGCAAAATAACCCAAACCTAATTTAGGAGTTCGTGCTGCTTTAAAAGTATTTTCCTCTTTTTCATACACCGAAATCTGCTGCTGGTAATAATCAGAAAGTAAACCTTCAACTCCAGAATTTGCAGATTCTTTGATAACGGAATATTGTAATGCTGTTTGCACATCTGGAACAATATTTTCTTCGGTTTGAATAAAAAATTGAAGCTGTTTCTGATAAATTGCTAAATCAAATTCTAATTGTTTCTTTTGAGTTTCAATCTCTTTTACTTTTGCTTTAGCACTGATTACTTCTATGTTACCACTTTCACCTGTTTGAAAACGCAATTCAGCATTTTTAAGGAACTTGGTATAAATATCGTTCAACTCCGAATTTAATTTCTGAATCGAAATTCCATACAAATATTGATAATACGCTAATGTCACCGCTTTCTCAATTTCATAAGATGATAATGCTTTTCGTTTTTCGGCCAGTTTCACCAATTCTTCCTGCAATTGTCTGTTGGCTTTAGTAATACTTCCTATCGGAAAAAATTGCTGAATAGAAATATTGTGATCAAAATCGACACTATTAAACTGTCCGCCTTGATATTGCACTTGTAATGCGTCTGGCTGAAAAGCTGCTTTTTTTAGCACGGTTTGTTTCTCTATTTCTTTATCGGCAATTTTTAAATCAATGTTGTTTGATTTGGCAAGTTCTATTGCTTTTTCTAAAGATATTGTAGTTTGTGCTTGCAAAAAGGTTGTGACCAATAGAAAGGCACTTAACTGCAAAGCTCTTATGTTGATTTTATATAGTGTTTTCATTTTTTTATTTTTTTGTTTCACGCAGATTTAAAAGGATTTAAGCAGATTAGCGCTGATTATTATTATCATTTTTTTTAAATTAAATCTTCTGAATCTGCGTGAAAAATTATTTTGCTTCTCGATTAAACTTTTCCAGCATTAAATACAAAATCGGCAAAACAATCAAGGTTAATAAAGTCGCCGAGAATAAACCGCCAATTACCACCGTTGCCAAAGGCTTCTGTACTTCTGCTCCGCCGCTTGTAGACAATGCCATTGGCAAGAATCCTAAAGACGCAACGGCGGCCGTCATTAAAACGGGACGTAATCTGGTTTTGGTTCCAATTAAAACTCTTTGCAGCGGATCTGTAATTCCTTCTAATTTTAATTGATTGAAATACGAAATCAAAACAATTCCGTTTAAAACTGCAATTCCAAACAAAGCAATAAAACCAATTCCTGCCGAAATACTAAAAGGCATTCCACGCATCCATAGCGCAAATACACCACCAATTGCCGAAAGCGGAATTGCAGTAAATATCAAAGCCGCTTGTTTGAAACTATTAAAAGTGACATACAAAAGCACTAAAATTAACCCCAAAGCAATTGGCAATGCTACCGAAAGTCTTTTGGTAGCTTCAACCAGATTTTCAAATTGTCCGCCGTATGTAACATAATAACCTGTTGGAAGTTTAAAATCCTTATCCAATTTTTGCTGAATTTCTTCTACAAGACTTTTTATATCACGACCACGTGCATTTAAACCAATCGTAATACGGCGTTTTCCGTCTTCGCGACTTACTTGCACCGGACCTTGCTCATACTCTACTGTTGCCACTTGCGAAAGCGGTACCTGCTGTCCGTTTGGGAGCGGAATAAACAAATTACTTATATCCGTTATATCCGTACGATTGTCTTGATTCATTCTTACAACTACATCAAATCGTTTGCTTTGCTCGTAAATTTTTCCTGCACTTACTCCCGCAAAAGACGAACGAATAATTTGGTTGATATCAGAAATATTCAAACCATACAAGGCAATTTTATTGTAATCGTATTTAATGGTGATTTGCGGAAGTCCTGTTACTTTATCGGCTTTTAAATCTCCGATTCCATCAATATTTTTAATTTTCGAAATCAGCTCTTTTGCTTTAGCATCTAAAATTTCTAAATCATCACCAAAAATTTTAATTGCAATATCAGATCGGCTTCCCGTCATTAATTCGTTAAAACGCATTTGTATAGGCTGCGAAATCTCGATATTGACTCCGGGAATAATTTCCATTTCTTCTTTCATCGCATTGGCCAAATCTTCCCAATTGCGGTATTTGCCACTCCAATCTTTTTTATCTTTTAATACAATAATCAAATCGCCGCTTTCTATCGGCATCGGATCAGTGGGAATTTCACCACTTCCGATTTTAGTGACAATGGTTTTTATTTCTGGAAATTTATCTTTTAATATTTTCTCAAATTTTGTAGTCGTTTCAACCATCTGCGTAAGCGAACTTCCTGTCATAATACTGGCATTAATCGCTAAATCTCCTTCTTCGATAGTCGGAATAAATTCGCCTCCCATTTGTTGGAAAATAAAAATGCTCAATGCAAATAATCCTAAAGCAATTCCTAAAACTATTTTCTTAAATGCCAATGCTTTCGTTAAAAAAGGGCGGTATTTATTTTCAAGCCAGGCAATCATTCTATCGCTGAAATTTTCTTTGTGTTGTGTTTTCTTTGATAAGAAAAGGGCACTCATCATTGGGACATAAGTAAGCGAAAGAATAAATGCACCAATTATGGCAAAACCAACTGTCATTGCCATTGGTTTAAACATTTTTCCTTCGGTGCCGATTAGAGCTAAAATTGGTAAGTAAACAATTAGAATAATGATTTCACCAAAAGCAGCGCTGTTTCTAATTTTTGAAGCCGAATTGTAAACTTCAACATCCATTTCTTGCTGCGATAACTCTTTTTTACTTTTAAGCTGCTGCAAATGGTGCATCGTGGCTTCGACAATAATAACGGCGCCATCTATAATGATTCCGAAATCTATTGCGCCTAAACTCATTAAATTACCGCTTACGCCAAATGCATTCATCAGAATTACGGCAAAAAGCATAGCTAACGGAATTACTGAGGCTACAATTAATCCGGCACGAAGATTTCCTAGAAATAATATCAATACAAAAATGACAATCAGCGCACCTTCTAATAAGTTTTTAGTAATGGTTCCTACTGCATTGTCTACCAGTTTTCCACGATCGATAAAAGCTTCGGCAACTACGCCTTCGGGAAGACTTTTATTAATTTGAACCATTCTTTCGTGAATACGATTAACGACTGCGCTCGAGTTTTCGCCTTTTAGCATTAAAACTAATCCTGAAACAATTTCGCCTTTTCCGTCTTTTGTAGAGGCGCCGTAACGCAACGCAACACCTTCTCGAACTTCAGCAACATCGCGAACTAAAACAGGCGAACCATTTCGGTTTTTAACAACTACATTTCCAAGATCTTTTACTCCTTTTGCCATTCCGACACCGCGAATAAAATACGCGTACTGATCTTTTTCGATATAAGCGCCACCTGTATTTTGATTGTTTTTTTCTAAGGCTTCAAAGATTTCTGTAATCGTAACGCCAAGACTATTTAGTGTATTTGGATTTACGGCAATTTCGTATTGTTTTAATTTTCCGCCCCAAGTACTTACTTCTGCAACACCTTTTAAGCCTTGCAGCTGCGGAATAATGATCCAATCTTGGATGCTTCTTAGTTTTACGGCATCATATTGTTTTTCGTAGCCTTTTTTGGCGTAAACATCGTATTGGTAAATTTCTCCTAAACCTGTGGTAATAGGTGCCAATTCTGGAGAACCTGCATATGCTGGAATGTTTTCTTCTGCTTGTTTTAAGCGCTGAAATATTTGTTCTCTTGCCCAATAAATATCAACATCATCCTGAAAAACAACTGTTACAACCGATAATCCGAAGCGTGAAATGCTTCGAAGTTCTATAACATTAGGAACTGTTTTTACAGCTTGTTCTAATGGATAGGTTATTAACTGTTCTACTTCTTGACTCGCCAAAGTTGGCGCGGTAGTGATAATCTGTACTTGATTGTTGGTAACATCTGGCAGTGCATCAAGTGGTAATTCTTTAAGCGAATAACTTCCGAAGGCAATTAACACCAATGTAAACAGTAGTATAAAGAACTTATTCTTTATACTAAATTGTATAATTTTATCTAACATTTTGAGATATAATGAAATGAGAAATAAGACAATTTCTTGTCTGTCTAAATTTGTGGAAAGTCCACAACTCTCTAACCCAAATATTATTTGGGCATCATTATGCTATCTGTGGCGGCTGCCAGATACTTCCGTAGAAATTGGAAATAAAAACTGACTTGTAATCGGGCACTGCAACCGAAATTGCATTGTAAACTATTGGAAAATTGTAACTAATTGAAGATTGATAACTCAAAATCTGTGCTCCGCAGCAGTTGCAGGCGCAGAAAGGAGAACATAAATCATTGTCTTTATCGTGTGAATGTGATTCTGAAGAAAACTGGGCAGTTTGGTGTACAATACTATTTACTTCCATATCTGCGCAGGGCATATTTGAAAGTGCTATTAAATAAATTGATAATATGATTGTTATCCATTTCACAAGTACAAAAATAGATTTTAATTTTTTAGAAAATAATCTTTAACGTTTTTTTATTTAACTATTAGCCACTCGTGAAATATTTTTTGCAAAAAAAATTATTTCAATAATAACAAAATAATTCATAACCATTTTCCTATATTGTTTTTCGTAAATATTTCATTATAAATAAATTATATAAAATATTTTTTTACTTAAAAGAAATTTTATTTAACTTTAACAATAATTAACATATATTTTAAATTTAATAATTTGTAGGAATTAAACTAATAAAAAATATATTTACAAAAAGAACTTACGTAAATATAGCAGGAATACCTTAATATATTTTTTTACACAGGTTCTATTAACTAACATTATAAATCCTAAAGTCAATGAAATGTAATAATTTAATATTCGCCACTTTATTATTTTTTAGTTTACAAATGTTCGGCCAAGTCTATACTGATAAAGTAGTAGGAGAAAAAAATGCCGAACTAAAAGATAGTTTAAAAGTTGCAGATTACCCTTATGCACTGCCAATATGGGGTAAAAAAGTAGCTCAAAAAGGGTATAAACTTCCTTATTCTGCAGGACTTTCAGTAAATTATTTCTGGCAGGATTCAGACATCACAATCAATGATTTACAAGTAGGTTTTAACAACGCTCCGATGTATAATTTGGATGAGATTGTACGATTTGATAAATCTTCTGTTGAAGCTAGTTCGGTTACGATTAGACCTGATATTTGGCTGCTTCCTTTTTTAAATATTTATGGAATTTTTGGTAAAGCCAGCACTGCTACTAAAATTAATGCTGGTATTTGGATTCCCGATGCTGACAATAACTGGTCGCAAGTGGCAAGTTTTAGCACAAAAGCTAATTTTAATGCTACAACTTTTGGACTTGGTATGACGCCTACTATTGGTATTGGCGGAGGCTGGCTGGCTCTTGATATGAATATGGCCTGGACAGATATCAGCTCTCTAGACAAACCTGCTTTTTCGTATATTTTTGGTCCTCGATTGGGTAAAACTTTCAAGCTGAATAAAGCTGAAAAAAATATAGCAGTCTGGGTTGGTGCTTTTAGGGTACATATTTCTGGAGATACTAATGGTAATCTGCCTTTGTCTAACTTTATAGATCTAGATGGTGTACAAACTAAAGTGGATAACGGACTTGCTAAAGTTGATGAAAACCAAACTAAAGTAGATACATGGTGGGATGGTTTGACACCTTCTCAACAAAAAAATCCTGCAAATGTAGCAAAGCATAATACTGCCAATCGTGCGCTTGAAGGTGCAGGAACTTTTTTATCTACACTAGATGGAGCGCTTAGTACGGCAGATTCTTCAACTGTGCAATATTCACTGCAAAAAGCACCAAAAGACATGTGGAATTTCATTGTAGGAACTCAATATCAATACAATAAACACATTATGTTTAGATTAGAAGCTGGCTTTTTAGGAAGTCGTACGCAAGCGTTATGTGGTCTTCAATATCGTTTTGGACTTTAATATAAAATATATGAAAAAGACTTTATTGGTACTTTTAATGCTTTTCTGCATCGTTCCCGTACAATCTCAGGTTTTAATTTCTTTGATTTTTGGAGATAAACTTAATTCTCCATTTCTGGAATTTGGATTAGAAGGCGGTGCTAATTTTTCGAGTATTTCTAATCAGGAATCTTCGGGAACTAATGTGGGTTTTAATCTTGGTTTTTATTTTGATATTAGATCAAAACAAAATCCTGCTTGGATGATTAATACTGGCGTTATTGTAAAATCTCCTATGGGAGCGCATCATATTCCTGTTTATTCTTTAAATGATGAAGGTTTAGACCAAACCTTTGCTGGAGGAACTGTAGACCGAGAAATACGTTATTTTAATGTTCCTATTTTAATTAAATATCAGTTTAAAAATAATATTTATGTAAAAGCTGGACCTCAGTTTGGTTTATTGGCTACGGCTTTTGATAAATTTTCGAAAGACATTGACAAAGACGATGTTGTTTATAAAAAAACAATTAGAGATCAGATTCATGTTATTGATGCTGGAGTTGCTGCAGGCATAGGATATCATTTGAATGTTGGAAACGGACTAAACATTACATTGCAATATTATTATGGTTTAGTGCCTTTACTAAAAGGTGATGACAGCCCTACGCAATACAATAGATCTCTTTATTTAACTGCAGGAATACCTATTGGAAGAGGAAAAGCAGCACAAAAAAAAGCAGCGAAAGAAGAAGAATTAAATAAAATTCCACTTCCTGAGGATGGAAAATCTTAGTTTTTTGATGGAGAGAAGTGCTATAACTCTTCCGTTTTATTGATTTTGAGAATAAACTCGAGCATTTCCTCCATATTTAGAATAAAATCTGGCGTGGTGTTTAAAATAGCATTATTGGGCATAAAAGGCATTTCTGCAGAAAGCGGATTCTGAACTACGATTGTACCTCCAGAAGCCTGAATTGCTTTTAAGCCTAAAGTTCCATCTGTATTAGAACCCGACAATAAAATTCCGACCAAAGAACTTCCGTAGATTTCTGCCGCCGATTCAAAAGAAACATCTATACTAGGTCTGCTGTAATTTACTTTTTCGGAAGTGTCTAAAGAAAGGGTTTCGTCTTTTTCAAATAACAAATGATAATTAGACGGCGCAACATAAATAAAACCTGGTAGAAGAGGTACTTTATCTTCAACAGGTTTTACTTGTAGTTTTGATCTTATACTGAGAAGATCTTCTAAAGTCTGCTCGTCTGAGCTTTTTCTGTGCACTATAATTACAATTGCAAAAGAATTTGCTTCATATATCTCTGGCAATAGCTGCAATAAAGCAGAAAGGCTTCCTGCCGAACCACCAATTATAACAACTTTACAGTCTGAAATTATTTTATTTTTCTCCATATTTTCTCTTTATCAAACTGTTTGTATTTGCTTTGAGATATAGAATATTTTATAGTCTCTTTTGTTCCTAATGCTAAAAATCCTAAAATAGCCAAACTGTCATCAAATAAATTGATTACTCGCTTTTGCAGATTATTATCAAAATAGATTAAAACATTACGGCATAAAATCAAATCAAATTCGTTAAATGAAGTGTCTGAAACTAAATTATGCTGTGAAAAAACCATTTTTTCGGCCAAATCTTCATTAAATTTTGCAAAACCATAATTGGCAATATAATAATTTGAAAAGTCTTCCTGCCCGCCAGAATCACGATAATTATCGGCATAATCTTTTATCATCCGCAGCGGAAAAATTCCATTTTTTGCCGTTTCTAAAACTACAGAATTGATATCTGTACCATAAATTAAGGCTTTGTGCAATAATCCAGCTTCTTTTAATAAAATAGCCATAGAATATACTTCTTCGCCCGTAGAGCAACCTGCGTGCCATATACGAATGAAGGGTTTTGTGCCTAATAATGGTAAAATATCTTTTCTAAGAACGGTGTAAAAAGAAGGATCTCGAAACATCTCGGTCACATTGACTGTGATTTCGTCAATCATTCTTTTATAATATTCTGGATCTGTTCTAACTCTTGAAAGAAATTCATGAAAATGGGTAAAACCGTCTAAATTAAAAACTCTATTTACGCGTCTTTTTAATGAAGCTCTAGAATAATTTCCAAAGTCAAAGCCGTAATATTCGTAAACATCATTTATAAGAGTCTCTAATTCAATATCTTCAATCATAATTCATTTAAATTTCACGCAGCGTTTGAAGTAGTTTATCAACATCTACTGGTTTAGAAATATAAGCATCTGCCCCAGCCTCTAAACATTTTTCTTTATCACCAGTCATTGCCTGCGCAGTTACTGCAATAACAAATGTTGATTCTCTCGACGGAATTTCTTTTATTAATGGTATTGCATCATACCCGTCCATATCGGGCATCATCATATCTATTAAAACAGCATCTATGTGTACATCTGTGCCTAATAATTTTAGTGCTTCTTCGGCACTTAAGCAAGACATACAGTCAAATGATTTAGCACGCAAAGTGTTTTCTAAAGCAAAAATATTCCTAGAATCATCATCAATTATCAAAAGTCTTTTTTTATCCATAAATATTTCTTTAAAATTAGATTTTGTCATAAAGCCAAACGCGCAATAATGACAATAACTGGTCTACATCTACTGGTTTTGTAATGTAATCTGAAGCACCAGCCTTAATACATTTTTCTCTATCACCTGTCATTGCTTTTGCAGTTACGGCAATTACTGCTAAGTTAAGAAATTTCGGATTAGTTCTTATTTTTTCAGCCGTTTCATAACCATCCATATTTGGCATCATCATGTCTAATAAAACAACGTCTGTATCTGTATTTTCGTCTAGAATTTTAATCGCTTCTTTTCCATCAAAAGCAGTAATAACATTCATTTTAAAAGCTTCTAAAGCTTTTGTTAATGAATAAATATTTCGAACATCATCATCAACAATCAAAACTTTTTTGTCTAAAAGAATGTTGTTTAATGAATTGAGTTTTTTGTAGCTTTCTTTTTTAATGTCGCCTTCTTTTTTATCTTCAACCAAATGAAGGAAAAGCGAAACCTCATCGAGCATTCTTTGATAAGAATGTGCTGTTTTTACAATAATAGAATCGGCGTATTTCTTGATTTTGAGCTCTTCTTTTACCGATAAACTTTTTCCTGTAAAAACAATTACGGGCAGATTTTCTAAACCTGGATTTTTCTTTACGCCGTCTAGAATTTCATAGGCTTGTTTGTCTGGAATTCCCATATCGAGAATCACACAGTCTACTTCTTCTTTGCCTAAAGCAGATAAACCTTGAGAAACATCGCTTTTTATCTCAGAGTTAATATTGTAGGTTTCTAAGAAATAAGCCAATGCTTTTGCGTGTTTCGGGTTATCCTCGATAATTAATACTTTTTGAGATTCTCTATTGATGATATGTTCTATACGTGTAAAGACTTCTGGAATCCTGTCAAAAGCAACAGGTTTGTCTAAGAAATCTACTGCTCCTTTTAAGAGACTTTCTTGTTTTAATTTATGCGAAGACATAATGTGCACAGAGATATGTTTCGTATGCGAATTATTTTTTAATTCTTCCAAAACTTCCCAGCCGCTTTTTATTGGAAGTTCAATATCCAATAAAATTCCGATTGGTTTATAGATTAAAGCAAAATTCAGTGCATAATCTCCCCTAACGGATACAATTCCTTTATATCCTTTTTTCTGAGTGAATGCCAAAAGTGATTTTGCAAAATTAATATCGTCTTCTACAATCAAGATTACTTTATCACCTTCGGAAATTGAATTTCTGTCGTCTTCTATTTCCTGAGGAATAACTTCGCTTATGTATTTGCTTTTAATTTCTTTTGCTTCTACTTTTTCATCAATTGCTTCTGCATGAGGAATTTTATCTGATGCAACTTTATTAATGGCAAATCCTAAAACAGGAAGACATAAAGTAAACGTACTTCCTTCTTTTACTTTACTATGCAGAATAATTTCTCCTCTTAGTAATTTGGCTAATTCCCTGCTTATTGATAATCCCAAACCTGTTCCGCCGTATTTACGTTTTGTAGAACCATCGGCTTGCTGGAAAGCTTCAAAAATAAGCGGTTGTTTTTCTAACGGAATTCCAATTCCGCTGTCTTTTACAATAAAACAGATAATTTTATCATCGTCTGAGTCTACTTTTATTTCTAAACTTACGATTCCTTTATCTGTAAATTTAATAGCATTTGAAATCAGGTTTTTCAAGATTTGCTCTAAACGCATTTTATCGGTTTTAATAACGATAGGTGCTTCTTTGGCAATAATTTCAAATTTTATACCCTTTTCTTTTGCTACAAGATTAAAGAGATTCCATAAATTATCTGTGATTTCTTTTGTCGAAACATCCAGAAACTCCAGATCCATTTTTCCAGCTTCGATTTTAGATAAATCCAGAATTTCGTCAATTAATCCCAGTAAGCTGTTTCCTGAACTCTGAATCACTTTGGCAAACTCTATTTCCTCGTTATTCATCGTTTCATTATTGTTTTCAGACAATAATCGGCTTAAAAGCAAAATAGAATTTAAAGGTGTTCTTAATTCGTGCGACATATTGGCCAAAAACTCAGATTTATATCGCGTAGTTAATTCTAAAGCTTCCGATTTTTTCTGAATTTCAGTATTTTTTTCTTCTAATAAAACACTGCGTTCAGACAATTCTTCATTGGTTTGTTCTAATTCTTCCTGCTGTACACGCAATTCTTCTTCAGACGCTTGAAGTTTTTCTGTCTGCGCTTCTAATTCGGCATTTATAGCCTCCAATTCTGTATGCTGTTCTTGAAGTTCTTCAGACTGAGCTTTAGTTTCTTCTAACAATTCTAAAACACGTTTTCTATTTTGAGTTGATTTTACAGCAATTGCAATATTGTTTGCAACGAGATTTAAAAACTCTAATTGTAGTAATGAAAATCCGTAAATACTAGCCAATTCTACCGCACCTTCAGCTTTAAAATCAATTAACGGAAGTGCTACAATATGTGTTGGTTTTATCTGTCCTAAAGCATAATTAATTTGAATATCATTTGGCGATAATGTTTTTAATTCTAACATTTTTCCAGATACAATAGCTTGTCCAATTAAACCCTCGCCTTTTTGAATTCGTTCGCGGTTTTTACTCGGAATATAGCTGTATCCGCCAGAAACTGCTAATTCTTCTCCGTCTAAAACATACAAAACTCCTGCGCTGCTGTTGGTATATTGGCACAAAAATTCGATTACATCTTTACCTAATTTCTGAATCGATTTATCGCCTAACATTTTCTCATTTAAGCTGGCAACACCAGTCTGAAGCCATTGTTTTTGAGATAATAATTCGAAAGAATCTTTAAGAGAATCTCTCATTTCATGCAATGATGAGCCCAAAGCGCCTAAAGTATCGGCTTTATTATCGTCAATTTCTACATCATAATTTCCTTTAGAAATATTGCTGGCAATAGCACTGATTACCTCAATTCTATTGGCTGTTTCTATATCTTTGGCTTCTAATTCTCTTTGAAGGAATGTGCGTTCATTATAATCTCTCAAAACTCGAGCAAAAAATATTAAAGTAATAACAAAAGCAATAGCAAAAGCAGCAATAATTAATACAAAACTATAATTCCCGTAACGTTCAGAATTATCAATGCGTTCTTTTAAAAGTACTCGCTCTGTATTTTCGATACTTTTAAATTTAATTCGCAATAAATCCATCATTTTTTGGCCTTCTTCAAGATCAAAATTGACATCCTTATTTTTACCTAATTGTTTTTTTACAACTTGGTTGTGCAAGTATTTAAAAAAGTTCTCGCGAAGTGGTTTTAATTCTTTTAGTCTTGTCTGCTGTGAAGGGTTATCGATTGTTAATTCATCTAGTTTTTCAAAATATGCGTTAGAAGTTTTTTCGGCTTCATAATGTTCTGTCAGGAAATCTTTGTTTCCAGTAATCAAATATCCCCGCATACTCGTTTGAGCATCTGTAATAACAGAAGAACCAGCATTTAAATTATAAATAACTTCCTGTGTATGATTTACCCAAGAATTACTATTAAGCAAACTTTTTATGCTTAAAAAAGATGCTGTAGAACTAATCATTAAAATCAGCATAGAAACTGATGAACTGACTAATAAATTCCTTTTAAAATTGTTGTCCATGCTTTTATTTTAAAATTATTTTATGCTTATATTAAAGGAAGTACAATGATAAAACTTGCGCCTTCGCCTAATTTACTTTTGGCAGTAATTAATCCGTTATGTTTCTCGATAATTTTTTTGGCAATTGCCAGTCCAATTCCCGTTCCTTCATACGTCTGACGATCATTAAGACTCTGAAAAATAATAAAAATTCTATCCAGATAAATCTCGTCAAAACCAATTCCGTTGTCTTTTACCGTAATTCTGCAGAATTTCCCGTCTGGAGAAACAGGGCTCTCAAAATCTTTTTCTGCAATCTGTTCAGAAGTAATTTCTATTGCTGGATGAGTTGCATTTCCCGAAAACTTTAAAGCGTTTCCTATCAAATTCTGAAATACCTGACGCATCTGACTCGGAATACTGCTTACTGTGGGAAGTTCGTTGGTTTTTATTGTGGCATTTTTACGTTCTATAAGATAATCAAAATCAGAAAGTACTTCTTGCAGCACAATATTTAAATCTGTAGTTTCTGGCTCAACCTGAGAAGAAAGTCTAGAATAAGCCAATAAATCTGTGATAAGAGTCTGCATTCTTTCGGCAGATTTTATCGTTCTGTCTACATAATCAATTCCTTTCTCGTCTTCTTTTAGATAAAGGTCTTTTATTATTTTGATAAAGATTTGGATTTTCCGAATAGGTTCGTTTAAATCATGGGAAACAACCCAGGAAAACTGCTGTAATTCGTGATTTCTAAGTTCTAGTTCTTCATTTTTATGAACCAGTTCTTTTGTTCTTTCAGCAATTTTAATTTCGAGATTATCCTGCGCCTCTTTTCTAATTTTTATTTCTTTAGAAAGCAGCTCTTTTGTAGCTTTTAATTCTCGTTGCTGCTCGTATAACTTTAGGAATGTTTTTACTTTTAGAATCAGCAGATCACTGTCTACAGGTTTGGTAATGTATTCTACAGCGCCTGTTTCATATCCTTTAAAAATATATTTTTTTTCGGTATTAAGTGCCGAGAGAAAAATAACAGGAATGTCTTTTGTTCTTTTGTTCCCCGAAAGAATTTTTACCACTTCAAAACCATCAAGTCCAGGCATCTGAACATCCATGATAATAAGACAATAATCGGTTTTTAAAATTTTTTTTAAAGCTTCTTCACCAGATTCTGCTGTGTCTACATCGATATTATGCAGTTCTAATGTTTTCTTTAAGGCAATAATATTTGCCCGAATATCATCTACAATTAATACCATGTTGTTTGGAGGCTAAAATGTGGTTATGGGTCAAAATAGAATTTTAAATTAAAAATATTGTTTGAAAAATTTCCGTTTTTAAAATTGATTAGGCTCTAAAAACTTCGCGGAATCACCAAATTTATAAAAAAAAATATAGTTCGTTTTCTATCTAAATCAAAAATAGTTACACAATTCCCATATCAGATTCTTAACATTCTGCTCTTTAGCGATGAAGAAATTAATAGGTCTTTTTTATGTTTTTTACATTGATTTTATTTGAACGTATTTTCAGACATTTAAGGCCATTTTTACTTTATTGAGATAATCTTATTTTTTTTTCGACTATAATTTTCAACCCATATTTTCTAATTTAGATAGGATAAAAAACCTCTAAAAATAACAGATTATGGAAAAGAGAAAAACATTTCCAGAACAAAAACAAAAATTACCAGGCAATGAATATCAGATGAATCCTGAACCCGAAATTATGCGCGAAAACTATGTAGGAAGCGGTAAACTTTTAAACAAAGCTGCTTTTATAACTGGGGGTGACAGCGGTATTGGACGTAGTGTTGCTGTACATTTTGCTCGTGAAGGCGCTGATGTTGCAATTGTTTATCTAAAAGAAGACAAAGATGCATTGGAAACTAAAGCTATGGTAGAAAAAGAAGGACAGCAATGTCTTATTATAAGCGGTGATTTGAAAGATGAAAAGTTTTGCAAAGCCGCAGTCAAAAAATGTTATTCTTTATTTAAGAAAATAAACATCATTGTTAATAATGCGGCTGTACAATTTCCTCAAACTGAATTGGAAAAAATAACTGCAGCACAGCTTCACAAAACTTTTGAAACCAATATTTACCCGTATTTCTATATTACAAAAGCAGCGTTGCCTTATCTAAAAGAAGGCGACACTATTATCAATACAAGTTCTGTTACAGCATATCGAGGCAGTGACCATTTGGTTGATTATTCGAGTACCAAAGGCGCTATTGTAAGTTTTACGAGATCATTATCGACTATGCTGGCAAAACGCAAAATAAGAGTAAATGGCGTTGCGCCTGGTCCAATCTGGACGCCGTTGATCGTTGCTAGTTTTGATAAAATTTCTGATTTCGGAAAAGATAATCCGATGGAAAGACCTGGACAGCCTTCTGAAGTTGCACCTGCTTATGTATTTTTGGCTTGTGAAGACAGCAGTTATATTACTGGACAATTTATTCATATTAATGGCGGTGAACTTGTTGGTGCATAATAAAAACGATTTATGGACTACATTGATATAATTGGACTTTTTGCTGGTGCCTGCATTACAATTTCTGTAATTCCACAAATTATAAAAGTCTGGAAAACCAAGAAGGTAAAAGAAATTTCGCTTAAAATGTTTGGCATTCTAACTTTCGGAATCGCCATCTGGATTGTTTATGGCATCTTAAAAAATGATTTGCCTATTATTATTACCAACTGTATTTCGCTGTTTCTAAATCTTATCATGGTTTACTTTATTATTTATTATGAAAAAGAATAATTTTTCATAATTTCCAATTAAAAGAAATCTGTGTAAATCAGCGTCTTCGCGATAGCGAATCAGTTTCATCCGTGTTCTATATCCAGCATTTAAATTGTGACACTGATCAAACGGATTTACTTCGTAAAGACGCTGATAAAAACGGATTTTTTTTATGACTGTTAGTGTCTATTCTTAGAAAAGTTATAAATGTAAAAAACAGCTCATAAAAGCTGTTTTTTGGAAAGTGAGATAGTATGGTTGGCTTACTAGCTAGCTAATTTTTGTTGGTATTGTTTGTATGATAAATGGTATTTTTCTTTATTGAAAAGACGCGGCATTAAATTTCGTCTTGCAGATCCTGCGGCATGAAGCATTTCTGAAAAATTCATTGTCGATATTCTTTTAATCTCATTGATTTGTCTAACTGCCAAATTTACAATTGGATCAAATGTGTTTAGATAATTATAACTATGCTGCGCTATCTCAAACTCTAAAACTTCTTTTAGTATACTTTTCATAAGTAGATAACGCACTGTTCCTTTTTGCGGAATTGCATTTAATTCTTGAAATTTTTCGTTTACTTTAGAATTCTGCACTCCCATAAAAATGTAATTCCCAGACTCGTGAATGAATTTTTTTCTTAACTCTGAAGTAAAATCAGCAGCTTGATCTTTTGCATTAACAAATGTTGGAACTCCTATTACAGAAAACTGAATGTGTTTGTGACTCTCAAAAGATAATACACTATTAATTGCTGATGTATTACTTACAATAGCGGCATGTTTTTCTTTTATTCTTTTTGTTTCGCCATTTGCACCAAAACTATGTGCAAAATGACCTTTTGTACAATAAGAAAAAAATACGGGCGCACATGGATTAGATTCTATGCTTAAAATTACATCATCATAAAATGTAAGATCAAAATTGAGATACGTCATTTCTTTTTCAAAACTTGCACCGCTAATAGTACCTTTTGCCCATTTTGATTTTATTGTTAATTTATATTCGTTTGCTGTAGACGTTAATTCTCCGCCAAAACTATCTTTAAGTTCATTAAAAATAGTATCAAATCCTCCTGTATTTAAGTATAGTTTTCTCATTTTGGTTTGGTTTATGCAAAGTGGTTAGTACATATTTACGTACAAAATCAAACTTTGGTTTTTATCTTTATTTCTATAATTCAAATTTCGCAAATATTGCTAATCAAATTATTACAGAATTTCAGCGAGATATTTCATAATTAAAATCTTACCTTAAAAAGCAGTGATTTAAAATTAAACGTGTTAGGTCTGGCATTGAAACTGAAAAAGCAGCTGCTCCAGATAAATCTGGCACAGCTGCTCATCAGCAAAATAAAAATATCAATCTATTTTATTTTAAGTAAGTTCATTTACATCGGCATTTTTAGAATAATTTTCTTCTGGAATATCTTTAAAGAATTCGGCTTCTTCTAAATCTGCCGTTGGCCCGTATCCTAATAAGTGTGTTCCTTTTTTCTGATCGCTTGTTTCTATAACATACAAGATCGACATATCATCTGGATCACTCATTCCTTCGTAACGATGATGCGCAACAATAAAAATTTCGTCTGGCTTATATCCATATTTTGTTTCTGAATCTATTAAGCAGTCATTTTGGAATAAGTAATTAACAGTGTAGCCTTCGTCTTGGTATTTTTTTATATAGTCGATTTCGTGTTTTGAAAGTTCTTTTTTCATGATTTCTATGCGTTAAGATTGTTTGAATCTATTCTTTATTCAAATTTCATCATAGTAACCAAATAAGTTTAACTCTAATGATTTAATTTTTATCTCATTCAAGAAAATGAAATTATATGTATATTTATTTTACTAATTTTAACAAGATAATAAATCAATAATTAGAAACAAACAGGTTTTAAATGGAGAATACAAGTCAAGATTTCCTTGCAAATGGAGGCGAAATGGGCAGATTAACGCGTGATAAAGATTGGAGTAAAACTCCCGTTGGTCCTGTTGAATTGTGGCCTCAAAGCCTACGTACTACATTGGGAATTTTATTAAACTCAAAATTCCCCATGTTTTTATTTTGGGGACCTGAACATATTTGTTTTTATAATGATGCTTATCGCCCTAGTCTTGGAAATGATGGTAAACATCCTGCTATTTTAGGACAGAAAGGTGCCGACTTCTGGGAGGAAATTTGGTATTTTATTAAACCTCTTATAGATCAGGTTCTCACTCAAGGTGAAGCAACTTGGCATGAAGACCAATATTTACCTATATATCGTAATGGAAAAATGGAAGATGTTTACTGGACTTTTAGCTATAGTCCTGTAAATGATGAATCTGGAAAAACTACTGGGGTTTTGGTAATTTGTAATGAAACTACAGATAAGGTAAAACTGGTAAAAAAGCTGGAAAATAGTAATACGCAGTTTCTTAATAGTATTTTGCAGACACCAAGTGCAATGTGCGTTTTTAGAGGCTCAGCTTTTGTGGTTGAAATTGCCAACAAATACATGCTCGAATTGTGGGGAAGAGAAGAATATGAAGTTTTAAATAAACCCATTTTTGAGGCTCTGCCCGAAGTAAAAGGACAAGGTTTGGAACTTATACTTGAAAATGTTTATGCTAGTGGTGAAAAATTTGAAGCGCACGAACGTCCTGTAAACATAACTCGCAACGGTAAAATAGAAAATACGTACATTAATTTTGTTTATGAAGCATTAAAGGAACCTGACGGAACTATTTCTGGAATTGTAGCTGTTGCCAATGATGTTACGGCACAAGTTAATGCCCGAATTGTGGTTGAAGAAAGCGAGAAGAAATTTAGAAATACAGTAAAACAAGTGCCGCTTGGAATTGCAATTCTAAAAGGAGAAAAGTTAGTGATTGAAATGGTTAATACTTCTTATCTTCAATTTGTCGATAAGAAAGAAAAAGAGATCTTAGGCAAACCTATAGTCAATTCTTTTCCCGAAGCCAAAGAGAGTCTTTATCCGCTGCTTGTAAAAGTTTATGAAGATGGAATTCCTTATGCTGCTGATGAACTTCCGGTAATATTAAACCGCCACGGAAAACAAGAAACCTGTTATTTAAATTTGGTTTTTCATCCTTTAAGAGAAGAAAACAACACCGTATCTGGTGTAATAATTGTGGCTTATGAGGTTACTGAAGAAGTAAATGCAAGACATCTTCTTACTGAAAGCGAAAATGCTTTTAGAAAACTAGTAATGGACTCTCCTATTGCAATGGCCGTTTTTAGAGGTAAAAACCATATTATAGAAATGGCAAATATGACTATGATGGGAATTTGGCAAAAAAACGAAGAGGAAACTTTTGGTAAACCTTTACTAGAAATATTTCCTGAATTAATAGAACAAAAATATCCCGAATTACTGGATGAAGTTTTTGTAAAAGGAAAAATTGTAAAAGAAAAAGAATCTATTGCGTATGTAGCCATAAAAGGGAAACTTGAAAAATATTATCTCGATTATCAATATACTCCTTTGTTTGAAAAAGATGGCAAGATATCTGGCATAATGATTACCGTAAATGATGTTACAGATAAAGTTGTTGCAAGAAAAAAAGTGGAAGATGCTGAACAAAGAGCTCGATTGGCAGCCGAAATTGCCGAAATTGCAACTTGGGATCTAGATGTTCTGACGCAGGAAATGATTTATTCTGATAATCTACTTACCATTTTTGGGTTTGAAAAAGAAATAAAACTAACTCGTGCACAGATTTTCAATCAAATGCATCCAGATGATCTTCATATTTTAGACGAAGCTTATAAACTGGCTCTAAAAACAAGTATCTATAAATACGAATCCCGGATTATAAAAAAAGACAATTCTATTGCATGGATTAAAGCGCATGGTAAAATATTTTTTGATGAAAATGGAATTCCCATAAAGATGCTTGGAACTGTTTTGGATATTACAGATGAAAAAAATCTTCAGCAGGTATTGATGAAAAGTGAAGAAAAATTTAGGCTTCTCGCCGATTCTATGCCGCAGCACATTTGGACAAGTGATCCTTTGGGAAATCTCAATTATTTTAATCAATCTGTTTACACATATTCGGGAATTCCGATAGCGGAAATTTCTAAAAATGGCTGGCTCCAAATCGTTCATCCCGAAGATCGAGAAATCAATATAAGCAGTTGGCTTGAAGCGATTAAAACTGGAAATGATTTTTTACTCGAACATCGTTTTAGACGTCATGACGGACAATACAGATGGCAGTTAAGCCGTGCTATTGCTCAAAAAGACGAATTTGGCACTATACAAATGTGGGTTGGTACGAGTACAGATATTGAGGATCAGAAGAATTTTGCAACAAAATTGGAAAATGAAGTTTCTGAACGTACTGCCGAATTAGAGCAAAAAAATAAAGACCTCATCAATATGAATATCGAACTGCAGTCTTTTGCTTATATCTCTAGTCATGATTTGCAGGAACCGCTTCGTAAAATTCAAACTTTTGCAAGTCGATTAACAGAATTAGACGAGCAGAATATTTCGGCGAAAGCCAAAACTTATTTAAGCCGTATTGAAGTTGCCGCTAAACGTATGCAGACTTTAATACAAGACCTTCTTACCTATTCTAGAACAAATTCTGCCGAGAGAATATTTGTAAAAACCAACTTGGATGAAATTGCCGAAGAAGTGAAAAATGATTTTTCTGAACGTATTGAAGAAACTAAGGCTGTTGTTAATTTTCATCCTTTGGGAGAAGTTACTGTAATGCCTTTTCAGATTAGACAGCTTTTACACAACATAATTGGGAATGCTTTGAAATTCTCTAAAAAAGACAAAACTCCTTATATCGAAATTAGTGCTGAAAGAATTAAAGGCAGTCAATTAAAATTTCCTGTAGATTATCCAGACAAAACGTATTATTGCCTTAAAATTTCGGATAATGGTATTGGCTTTGACTCTGAATACAAAGAGCGAATCTTTGAAGTTTTTCAGCGTTTAAACACCCAAAGCGAGTTTTTAGGAACTGGAATCGGCCTTGCGATTGTAAAGAAAATAGTCGAAAATCACAAAGGAGTAATCACTGCAGATAGTAAAAAAGGAAAAGGCGCCACCTTTGAAATTTTCCTGCCTGAGCTGTAGGTTTTTAAACCATATAAGTTATATAAGTCCATTTAAACTTGACTTAAAGTAAATTAAGACTATAAAAAAATACCCAGTTCACTAAAGGAACTGGGTATTTTTTTGCGTGATATATAAGACTTACTTGAATGGACTTATATAAGTTATATAAGTCCATTTAAACTTGACTTAAAGTAAATTAAGACTATAAAAAATACCCAGTTCACTAAAAGAACTGGGTATTTTTTTGCGTGATATATAAGACTTACTTGAATGGACTTATATAACTTATATGGTTTAAAAACTTTCTATGATTTGTAAACGAAATTGTGCGGATTTGGCACAAATTCTTTCCAGTTTATTTCTAAAGCATGTTCGATAGATTTTATAATATCTTTCATTAAAACTGGCTTTGTAATAAACAAATTAGCTCCTAAATTGAGGCATTTTTCTATAATACTTGGCTCGTTTGAAGTAGAAAATATTACAATAGGAATATCTTTTTTTTGTTGCTTTTCTCTAAGTTCTGCCAAAACATCAAAACCATTTTTCCCTGGCATGTTTAAATCTAAAAATACTACATGTGGTGTTGGCGGCGGGTTGTAAATTGCATTTAGTAGTTTTTCTCCTCCGCTGTAAGTCTTAAGTTGTATTTTTTTTGGTAATGCTTCTACAGCATCTGCAAAAATGCTCAAATCATCTTCGTCGTCATCTGTATAGAATATCGTTAAATCTGTCATAATATTTCGAGGAATGGAATGGTACTTATTTTCACCAAAGATAACCAAATTTCTTTGATTTTAAATTCTCACAAAAAGGTTTTAAATAGAAATCTCATAATTTATAAATCAAATTCTATAACCTTAAAAAAACGAAAAACAAGAACTTTACAAATAGTATATTTCACTTCATTCTCGAAAATTTCGGCAAGGAGTGTTTTATAAATTTAGTAAATAATAAAAATATAAAGTCATGGGAGATCATAAAGACCTTAGCGATAATCTTGCTGCAGATAAAATAAAAAATCTAGCAGAAGATATTAAAACATGTATGTTTTGTACGTACAAAGAAAATAGACTGCAGTCGAGACCAATGTCTGTTCAGAAAATTGATGAACTGGGAAATCTCTGGTTTTTATCGGATAGAAACAGCAGTCAGAATGCAGAAATTACTTTAAATTCTGAAGTAGAAATATTTTTTGCAGCACCGCACGATAAGTTTTTAACCTTACACGGGGAAGCTTTTATTTTGTATAAACGTGAAATTATTGAAGAACTCTGGGATCCTATTGTAAAAGTTTGGATGCCAGGCGGTATTGATGATCCAAATCTGTGTGTAATTAAAGTAGTTCCTGAAGATGGTTATTACTGGAATAATAAACACGGAAAAGTGATTGCTATTGCAAAAATGACTGCTGCTTTTGTTTCTGGAAAAACAATGGATGATGGTATTGAAGGAACTTTGAAATTGTAATTTTTCTACACCTAATTATCCACAATATTGTCATTTCGACGTAAGGAGAAATCGCACTAGAAACTCCGTAAAGTAAATCATCAATTTTTGCGGAATATCGAGTGCGATTTCTCCTTACGTCGAAATGAACAAGTTTTACGCATAAACTATGTGTCTTTAGCTTTGTCAAAGTTTAAAACTTTGACAAAGCTTCTCGTAATACTAAAACTTCTTACGTATCTACTTCTGCAAACATAGGATGACAAGATTGAGTGAGAATTGAAACGGAATTCCTTACGATGATTCTTCGTTCCTCAGAATTGACAAACTATATAGAGTTTCTTGCGGAGATCCTTCCTTCGTCAGGATGACAAAAATGGGGAGAATGGTAAAATGGTTAAGATTACAAAAAGGCGAAAATGCTTGTGTTTACTCCAGAATCTCTTTCAATTCTAAAGCATTTAGAATTCCTGCGGTACTTGCCGTATTATTAAAATAAACAAAGGCTTTTTGTTTACTCAAATCAAGCATGTTTTTTAAAACTTCTAATTCTTCTGAAGAATAGCTTGAATAAAATAATTTTATTTCTCCATGCATTCGAATATAAACTAAAGGGAAAGCATAAAAAATAGTATTAGGTAAATTTGGATAACTAACACTGCAGAATGTAATATTGTTTTCTAAAAAAGAATCCCAAACTTCTTGGTTCCACCAGCTTTCATGTCTAAATTCAATTACATTTTTAAAACTCAAATCCAGATTATCGATAATATTTTGAAGTCCTTCGGTCGTAAAATTGTAACTCGGAGGAAACTGAAATAAGATACAGCCTAATTTTTCCTGCAAACCTGTTTTACAGCAATCATAAAACTCATCTATGAGATTTTTACAATCTATAAACTTTTTATTATGAGTAATTTCTTTTGGAGCTTTTACTGAAAACAGAAAATTTTCTGGAACTTTTTTATACCAATTATCAAGTACTTTAATTGTTGGAAATTTATAAAACGTGCCATTCATTTCATAAGTATTAAAATGCTCGCAATAATGACTAAACCATTTAGATGAGGCCAGATTTTCGGGATAAAAAACACCTTTCCAATAACGGTTATTATAACTAGAGCATCCTATTAAAATATCATCTTTCATTCGTATAATTTTTGGCAATTAGTACAGAAAAAGCTTCTGCGATTTCGATCACCAGTATGTTTCCTAATAATGGGGAGATTACAGCGCAGGCAGGTACTTTTGGTGTACGCCAGCCAATGCTGTTTTAATTCGTATTTTTTCTTCCAATACAAAAACTCAAAACTGTAAATAGAGCATTCACTAATAAGCTGATTAATATCTTCTGGCGGAATTTTACCAACTAATGATTCTGGGTGAATATAACATCGGTACAAAACTTCATTTTTAATAATATTCCCTACTCCAGCAAAAACATCTTGATCAAGAATGACGTCGCAAATCATTTTATCGCTCCTTTTTTCCAAGCTCATTTTTGCTTTTTTAGGATCCCAATTCACATTCATAACATCTGTACTCCAATCGTAAATTGAGTTAATGTCTCCTTCTAAAATTTTAATAGAGCAGGTATAAAAATTAAGTTCTCCGTTAGCAAAAACCAAACTCAATCGTGGTTTGGTTTCTTTCCTTTCGTTTACGCGATAAGTACCAAACATTAGTAAATGAATTTTAACCGTAAAACCATTAAAACAAATCAAGAAATGTTTGCCCCAGGTTTTAAACTCATGTATCGTTTTGTTTTGAAGTCTATTGATATCTATACTACTGTTTCCCGAAACAGAAACCACTTTCTGTCCAGTAAACTGCTGTACTTCTTCTTTTAATATTACAATTGATGGACCTTCGGGCATATAATTTGTTTTTAAATTGAAATGAATAAAAAAGTGCAGCCCATAAGACTGCACTTTTATTGTATTTAGGTTTTAATCAATTTCTGCTGCCTCAATATTTATAGCATTTACAGCAACTTCAGTTAATTTTTTATCAGCGCCTTTTTCTTCATCAAGTGTTTGCTCAAGTAAAGTAGCTGCTTCTGGAAGTCCAAGAGTTTCTGCAAATTGTCTTAAAATACCATAAGTTGCTATTTCATAATGCTCGATTTTTTGGCCTGCTGCAATAATACCTGCATCGCGTACAACACCAATTTCGGTTTCTTCTATTATTCCATTTGCTTCTTTGATTAAGCCTTCCATAGCATCGCATTTTTTTGCAACAGCTTTTTTGCCTGCAATTTCAAAAACTTTCTCTAGTCGAACAATTTGCTCTTCTGTTTCAGTAAGATGATTATTAAGTGCATCTATTAATTCTTGGCTTGTAGCATTTTTAATCATTACCGGAATGGCTTTGGTTAATGCTTTTTCTGCCCAATAAATATCTTTAAGTCCATCTTCAAACAATTCTGTAAGTCCAGATGCAGCATTTGATTTTGGTTTTACAGCTCCTTTTTTAGTTTCTTGTTTTAAAGCTGTTGTTTTTTTTTTCATGGTTGTATTATCTGCGGTTTTCATAATAAAATTTTTATTGATTTATAATGTATAAAATTACAATACCCTGTATTCGATAAGTTATAACATTACAAAAGATCATTTCATTTTAATCATCTGTTAATTATACAATTACGCTTTATAATTCTATAATAAAATCACTTAGTCTCCTCGCTAACTTTGTAGTATATAATAACAAAAACTACACATCATGAATACTACAGATAAAAAAAACAGCGTAATAAGAGATAGTAAAGAAAACTTCGATCTTGATAAAATGAAACAATCTGATGATGATCGCAGAGAAATTGCCGAACGAGGCTACATGGTTAGAAACGGAAGCAATCCCAATAGACCAAATCCTGATCAAGAACAAATTGGTTATGATGAAGATTTAGACGATTTAGATGATGATTTCCATAACGATAGAGATCTAGATCTTGATGACACTAACGATGATCTTTATATAATTGAGCTGGAAAGCGGTGAACTTGATGACCGAAATCTTGAAGTTGAAAACGACGAATTTGATAATCCGTCTGATGCTCTCGGAGGTGATTTTAGCGAAACTGAAGATGATTTAGAAGATATCGATCAGGACGATGATGAAGACGACTACATAGAAGATGATGTTCAGGAAGACGATGAAGAAGACGATTATCCTGAAAATGATCCTAGGAAATTTTAAATTTTGAAAGATTTAAAAAAGAGAAAGGCTGTTTTACTTAAAACAGCCTTTATCTTTTTAATGTAAAATTAAATCTATTAATCTCCTATAATTTCTAAAACCGGAATATCATCCATTCTCGCTAAACGCTCTGCCAAACCAGCTCTGGCTTCGTTTAATTCCTGTTCTGCTTTACCTAATTCTTTGTACCACTTTTCTTTTCCTACTGGCGAGGTGTCTAGTTTGCGAACAATTTCATAGATTTCACCTTCCGCTTCCATCACCTTTAATCTTTTGTAATACGTTAAACTCTCCGTCATGTGTGCCAATGCAATCATTGCAGTAAGAAACGGATGGTTGTTGGTTACATTAACAGCTTTAATTTTTCCATGTTCGAGTTCTACTTTCAAAGCAAAAGCAAATTCTTCCATATTAAAAACTTCATGTTTACTTTTAGGGTTTAAATAGGCTTTTATAGCCTTAACATTGTTCATTGTAGAAAGATCAACATCGGTTTCTTTTTTATCGCTTAAATCCTTAAAAACGACATTACCAATAGCTCTTGCTTCGGCAATTGTCGGATCGTTTGCCGGATTTTCGAAATCACGAGTAGACCAATCCCAATTTTTAGGGTGAACTGGTTTTATGTATTTCTCACAAAAATCTGTCACATCATTTTTTAAGCTTACCATTTCATCTTCTCTTTTGATGTAAACATCCTGGTAAGCACCACTTTTTGTTCCCATTTTTTTATTTTTTTTTTGAAACTGCAAACGACACATTTATCGAAATATATGTGCCGTTTTTGTTTGTTATTTAATTTACTGATGTTTCTAAACTAAACTTTTGTTCTTCCGGTAATTAGCGATATTACAAATAAGACTAAAAATATAAAGAATAAAACTTTTGCTATACTAGCGGCTCCGGCAGCAATACCGCCAAAACCAAATATTCCCGCCACTATGGCTAGAATAATAAATGTGACTGTCCAACGTAACATAATTATAGTTTTTTAGTTAATAATGATTTTGGTTTTTAAAGAGATACGCTAACTCTAAAAATTTTATTTGGAGGCTTTATCCTAAATTGATTTGATAATTCTGAATCAATTCTGAAAAAGCGGTTTCTGTACGGGAAAAGTATTTTTTATTGCTTCGGCTTTTCTTAACCGAGTCAAAATATTTCTGAATTGATCCGTCTTCATAAGTCGAAACCAACAATGGGTGAACGTAATAGTTTTTACATACGTTTCTGGTGTTTCCCAATGCGTTTGCTGTGATATCAAAAGCCGATAAAATATTTTTTTTGATTTCCTTTTCATCAGAAGTAATTCCAAAATCCATCAGACTTTCAAAAAATACAATCGAAGCTGCCCAGGTTCTAAAATCTTTGGCACTAAAATATTCTCCAGAAATCTGATGCAGATATTCGTTTACCATGTGGCTGTCCAACACCTTTCTTTCGCCGTTTTTATCATAATATTTAAAGACTTCCCAACCCGGAATTTCTTCACAGCGGCTTACTAATTTTATCAATTGCTTGTTTCGAGTTGTAATCGTATGCTGTTTTCCTTTTTTTCCAATAAACTCAAAACGAAGCGAATTTTTATTGATGTTAATGTGTCGTTTTCTCAAAGTCGAAAGTCCGTACGATTTATTGTCTTTGGCGTATTTTTCATTCCCAATTCTAATGTGCGTTTCTTCCATTAATCGAATCACCAAAGCGATTACTTTTTCTTTAGACCATTCTTTTTGTTCTAAATCTTGGTCAACTTGTTTCCGAATCAGCGGCAGTTTACTGCCAAACTCGGCTATTTTGTAAAATTTGGTTTGATTCCGAATCAAATTCCATTTTGGATGATAGCGATATTGTTTTCTATTTTTATCATCCATTCCAACCGCCTGAAGATGTCCGTTTGTAACATCTGTAATCCTTACATTTTCCCAAGCCGGCGGTAAAACCAAACTATTAAAGCGTTTAAGTTCTTGTTTGCTTTTTACACATTTTCCGTTTTTTTTATAAACGAAATCTTCTCCTTCGCGGCAACGCACAATAGTAAGCTGATGATCATTTATATAGGCCAAATCTAGTTTTTCAATAACAAGATGCGGCTCTTTTATAAGCTGATTCATTAAGTTCTCTTTTCTGGTTGCTGCATTCATAATTTCTAATTATTACGTAAGGAATAAATTAGTTTTTTCTTACTCATATAAGAACGTCCTGGAATACCAACTCTTCTAGCCTGCTGATACAATTCTTCTTTTGTCCATTCGTCGTATGGTTTTGCTCTGCCACCTTTTACTCCAGCATCTGGCGTATTAGCAATTCGAGCTGCCTTTTCTTTACTATATCCTTTCTCTACAAGAGCGCGATATTGATCTTCATTTTTAATTCTTGGATCTGGCATGACTATTTAAGTTTAAGTTAAACATTCCGAAATCTGTAATGTCAAAGTTCACTTAAAACACTCAGAATTTTGTTACATAATTTTGAGTATAAATTCTATAATTATCTCTAATACAAATAATTTAAGTTTTAGATATAAAAAAATCCCAATTCTTGGAAGAATTGGGATTTTTCAGATATTTTAAAAAAACTTTTTTAAACTGGAAATAAATAGGCAAGTACACTAAAATCATTATTACCAAAAGTAAAACTGCCCTTTTTATGAATTCCCATTTTCTCATGCGCTTTTAGAGAAGCCTCATTATCGTCTTTAATAAAAAGAATTCCTTCTCTATTAGGTTCTAGACGCAATAATTCGTTAAACATTAATTGAGCAAATCCTTTTCCGCGTTGGTCTCTGTTGATGCAGATTGGACCATAAATATAAGCATTCTCAGAACCTGAATACGAAGCAGACATAGCATCAACTATTGCAAGTTTATTTTTTTGATTTACAGCTTTTGATGTTGTTAATAGAAAACCAACAACTTCATTATCAATAATTGCCACTATCTGAGGCATATCGCTCATCATTTCTAAAATTAAATCTCGTTTTAATGCGGCCGATAATTTTCCGCCTTGAGATACTTGATTTTCAGCTTGTATTTTTAGTATGCCGTCTAAATCTTCTTTTGAAGCTATTCTGATTGTAATATTTGATGCTGTCATTTGTCTATTATTTTAACTCCAGCTCATACTTATATAAACTGTATTTCCTTCTATTTTTACTTCTCCTCCATAAGAATCATCTTCGCCAGGATGAATCTGATAGATCTTAGTTTTACCTTTAATTTCTGGAATATTTTTCTTTAATCTTTTACTTTCTAATATCCACTTTTCAATTTCTGGTTTTGAACTTGTAAATTCAATTTTAAATTGTCTTGTAAATAAACTTCCATATTTTCTAATCTTGATGATTGCAGCATCTTTAGGAAATTCTCGTAATCCTCCCCAAAGCAAAGTACATTTTATGGCATCTTCTTTTTGCCAAGGCATTACAAAACTTGAAAAATAATCTAAATACACAAAAGCAAATAGAAGAAAGAGAATAACATATATTGTTTTGATTATTTTCATTTGAAACTTTATTCTTTGTTATTATAAATTTCTACAAAACATTTTATAAGACACTAAAACTCTTTTCCGATATCTTCTATTGAATCTGTAATTTTGGTCTTGTTTTTTAGCAGCTTTAAACCTGTTTTCATACAATAAATCACCAGTAAAATAAAAATTATAATCATAAAAAGTGAGCCAAAAGCATAACCTAATCCTTCTGCTAATCCATTATCGTGAATTTCTTTTGAAGACTGTAGTATTGCTTGGAATGTAGATCCTAATAAGCCTATTGCCATCAATATTGCAAATACAATCAAAAAATAACCTGCAATTTTTTTTAATATAATCATGTCTAGTATTTTTGAATTGTAATGCTTTTTATAATTTTTTTTAGTTCTTATTCTTTTCAATTAAACCTCGTTTTATTTTCAAAATAGAAAACTAATCGCATTTAACCTTTTTTAGATTTCCTAATTTTTCATCGTATTCAAGACACGTTTTTTTTATCAAAACCATCTTATTATTAACGACTTTGTATTCGGCATTTGTTTGTCTTGCACCACCGCAGCATTCACTATGTTCCTGAATTCTTTTTGTTTTGCTGTCAAATTCTAAAGAACTTCCGCTAAAACTGCTTTCAAAATATTTATCTGTTGCCGGATTGTACAAAAAATACAATCTTGAAGAATCTGGACCTGCAGAACCTGCTTCAAAAACAGAAAAATCTGCTATTCCATCAAAATTATAATCCTCAATTTCAATATCATTTATTCCCGAAAACTGGCATTCAAAATCAAATTTCTGAATAAGATTATCGGTCTTTTTCTCCAGTATTTTTACTCCAATTACTTTTGGTTCAAAATCACCTTTTGCTTTTGAAACAATCAATTTAAAATATTTCCCTTTTAAAGAAACCGGCTGTAAAATCTCTCTACTGCTCCATTGCGCATCTTTGCCAGAATTGATATCAAAGTTTTTAGATAAAGTAATGCTAAGTTCTTTTTCAGAATTCAGATCTTTCCAAGTTCCAATTAATTGTTTGCTTTTGGCATTATAGTTTTTAAAAGTCAATCTTGCCGTTTCCTTATTGTTTTTATCTTTTTCAATAAAAATTAAAGTGCCTCCTTTAAGTTTCGCTTCTAATACAATTGGAGTATCAAAATTAGAATAGGTGTAAATAGCACTTCCTGCTCCATCTGAATCAATATCAGACATCAAATCTATTGGGTATTTATCAATAAATCCCGAATAACTTATTTGAGCAGATGCTAATGTTGTTAGGAATAAAAAGAGTAATGTAATTTTTTGTTTCATATCGGTAGAATGCCTTAAAAGCTTTTTTTCTTTACTAATATAAAAACTTTTTTTAATTACAAAATAAACTTACAATCAAACCTTGCATACAAATCCTATAACATTATCCTAAAATGCTGTAAAAGATCCTTATAGATTCTAAATAATTTTACATCAAACATTAAAACCATACAAATCATGAAAAAGATACTACTAGCCGGAAAAGTAATTTTAGGAGCAGGAATTATTATTATATTTCTGAATGCGTGTAAAAACGAAACCAAACAAGAAGACCCAAAAGAAGTAGCAGAAGATGCAAATGAAGCAAAATTTGACTCTATTAAAGATAAAAAAGATGATTCTGAATTTTTAGTTGACATAGCCGAAGTTAATTTGGCTGAAATTGAAATTGGGAAGCTGGCTCAAATAAAAAGTACTAATCCAGATGTGAAAAGTTTTGGTAAAATGCTCGTTGATGAGCACACCAAATCGGCTTCTGAGGTAAGTGCTTTGGCATCTAAAAAGAATTTCGTTTTACCTACTTCGATTACTGAAGAGGGAAAAGAGGAATACAAAAAACTAAATGAAAAATCGGGTCTTGATTTTGATAAAAAATTCGCTGACATGATGATCGACGGTCACGAAAAAGCTATCGAAAAACTAACCAAAGCATCTGAAGATGCAAAAGATGAAGACGTTAAACTTTGGGCTTCTAACAATATCTCAAATTTAACAGCACATTTACAGCATGCCAAAATGCTGAAACAAGATTTAGACAAAAAATAAATTTAATTGGTTATTATTTATTTTTTAAAAAGCCCCTTAAGAGTTGAATTGCTTAAGGGGCTTTGTTTTAAATTCCAATTTTTAAAATTCCAAATTCCAAATGTTTGAAATTTTAAGTTCTGAATTTTGTATTAGACTTTTTGCAAAAGCGCAAAGCGTTTGGAATTTGGAATTTTAAAAAATTGAAATTTATTCCATTTCTTCCCCAAAACTATAGTATTCTTCGTCGGTTACGCTTTCCAGCCAAACTCCAGAACCTTTGTCGATTTCTGTAATAATGGCAATATGTGAAAAACGGCTGAATGGTGTTGCTCCATACCAATGCTCAACTCCTGGTAAAACAGTTGTTACCTGACCTTTGTGAATTAATCGTATTGCGCTGCCTTTTTCTTGATAATAACCAATTCCATCTGTTGCAATTAACATTTGCAAGGATGAATTAATGTGCCAATTGCATCTCGCCCCCGCTTCAAAAGAAATGTCTTTTATAACGGTATTTTCTGGGTGAATATCACTGGTTTGTTTTTTATAGGAAACATCTCCAGTCATAAATGTATTCGGAATTTTCCCTTCTTCAATAACGGTAGAATATTGTGTAGACATAAATTTAGTTTTTAATTGAGTTAGTTTTCTATTTAAAATTTATTTGAATGTTGTCGTTTAACTTTAAATGATTTTAAAGTTATTATCAGTACTGAAACTAAATCAAGCAGAGAGTGTGCTTATGAAGTTATATTTAGCCAGCTCAAAATTGGATAAAATGATCAATTATCTGAGTGCAAATTTAGTTTAGTAAATGCAATCAGAAATAATAAAAATCAAACAAAAAATTAAGAATTTGAAACAATTTACATTCTAAGTGATTTCGGAATGGTTCCAGTAAGCCTTTTAAAGTAATTATTAAAATAACTCGGATATTCAAAACCAAGAGAATAACCAATATCTGCAATACTCCAATCTGTGTGATGTAACAATGCTTTGGCTTCGCTGATAATTCTTTCGGTAATATGTGCCGTTGTTGGTTTTCCTGTAATTTCTTTTACCGAACGATTCAGGTGATTTACATGTACCGCAAGGCTTTGCGCGTAATCCTGAGGCGTTTTTAAAGTTAAAGGCGTATCTTTTGTTTCAATAGGAAATTGTCTTTCTAAAAGATCCAGAAATAAAGAAGTAATTCTAGAAGAAGCATTTTTATGTTTGAAAAAATTCTCTGAAGGCTGCATTTTCATCGATTCATGAATAATTACATTGATGTAATTTCGAATTAAATCGTCTTTAAAAACATAATCTGTTTCTTGCTCTTCAATCATTTTTTGAAACAAAGAAGTTATAAAAACCTTTTGTTCAGCACTTAAATTAAATATTGGTGTACCGCTGATTTTAAACAAAGGACATTCGTGCAGACTTTCGGAACGATCATTTACCTTTAAAAACTCTTCGGTAAAAACACAGGCAAATCCATGAAAATCTGGCGAAAGAATTTCCCAAGAATACGGAATATGCGGATTTCCAAAAAACAATATCGTTCCATCAGTTTCAATACCTCGATCTGCGTAATGAATGAGATTTTGCCCTGTATTTATCCCTATTTTATAAAAATCCCTGCGGTTATAAGTTGGTATAACGGCGCAGTCACTTCCAACTTCATAAACTTTAAATCCTTTCAATTTTAAATCAGAAGTATTAAAATCTGCTGCCTGAGTTATATTGTGATCTTTCATACTGCAAAGTTATGAAATTCAAACAAAAATTAATATACGCGTCTGTTAAAGATTAAAAACAGATGGATCAGGCTGCATAAATACTATTTTATGTTTGTGAAATGAAGGATTCGCCCCAAAGATTAAAAAAAATAAAAGTTATAATCTCGCAAAGACGCAAAGTTTTACATTTTTTTGAATAGCCTCCAGCTTTAGCTGGAGGGTTATTATCCGTTTTATCGGTGTCTCAATAGAACGCAGATGAAACTGATTCGCTATCGCGAAGACGCAGATTGACGCGGATTTTTTAATTTTTAATTTTTAATTTTTAATTATTAATTATTCCAGATTTTAGGCCTTTCGCAGAAGCGGATAAAACAATCTCTTTTTCGCTTTCGTCTTTTTGAATAATGATTTGGGCAAATCCGTTGAATAATTTGCGTTTCCAAGATTCAGACGGCGTAATTACTTGTATAATTCCAGGATCAGTATTCATTACATCCCAATCTTTTATTTTTTGTAATGGCGTCGCTGTGATATAAATAGTGTTTTTTCCTTGTTTTAAAATACTTGCGTCCAAAATATATTTTTGAGCATCTTCTGTGCTTGCGTTTACTTTTACTCCATTCACAAAAATAACAGCCTCTACGCCTATTTTTTTATAAAAGAAACTCACAACATTTGATTTTTGGTTTTCTTTTAAATCAAATTCGCCGCGATACACATACGATAATGCCTGATTTTTATAATCTCGGTCTTTAAAAGCTTCTTTCCAGTCCTTTTCATCATATGATGGCAATTGCTCTGGTAAAATCGCTGTCGTTCCTTTTTGTTCTTGCAGATTGGTTATAGAAACCAATTGAATAGCATCTAAAAATTGATCTTTTTCTAATGAAGTCGGATTACCGTTTCCAACGCCTAAAATTTTACCGCCTTTTACCGTAAAACTTATTTCGTTATCTGCCGTGGGAACATGCAGCCCTTTTTTATCTGTAACCTCAACCGTTACAACTGTAATAGCAGCATTAGAAAGGTTTTCTTTATCTATAGAAAGTTTTACTGCATCTGGATTTTCTGTTGTTTTCTGAACTTCCGAAAGTACTTTTTTACCGTTTTTATAGCCAACTGCTTCCAAAGTTCCCGGCATATATTTTACCTTCCATTCTAAATGTCCTAATAGCTCCATTTTCTTTTTACCCAAACTCTTTTTGTTTAGAAAAAGTTCCACTTCATCACAATTAGAATAAGCCCAGACATCGATTTCTTTCCCTTCCATCCCACTCCAATTCCAATGCGGTAAAAGATGTAAAACAGGCTTAGTTCCCCACCACGATTTTAGATAAAAAACATTGTCTTTAGGGAAACCGCAGACATCCATCATTCCAAAATAAGACGCTACCGACGGCCAGCCATAAGGCGTAGGTTCTCCGCGATAATCAAAACCTGTCCAGATAAACATTCCTGCCAAATACGGTCTTGATGCATAAAATTTCCAGCCTTCTTCAATACTAAAAAAACTCGGACGCGGTTTTTTATCATAAGCGCTTTGATAATGTTTGGCATCATCTGTAAAATAAATGCCTCGCGTAGCAAAAGTAGAACCTTCTTCGGTTCCCATTCCCGGCTGTTGTTTAAACTGATTTCTATGCGCATCAATATCCCCGTTGCCCATATAATTATAACCCATAATTTCCACTACAGACGAGATTCCGCTTTTAAAACCACTGCTTATACCAACCGTTACAGGTCTTGTATTATCAATGCTTTTGGCAAAACCCTGCATAATATTAGTGATTCTTTCGCCTGCAATGCCGCCTTCAATATTCCATTCTTCATTACCAACCGACCAGCAGAAAATACTCGGGTGATTGCGGTCACGTTCGATCATTCGTTTCAAATCATTCAAATGATAGTCGTTAATTCCCATCAAGCGTGTTTCATCAATAACCAGCATGCCAAGTTTGTCGCAGGCTTCCAGCAATTCTGGCGTTGGCGGATTGTGCGAACATCTGTAGGCATTTGAACCCATTTCTTTGAGTTTCTTTATTCTATAATATTGTAAACCGTCTGGAATTGCAGTTCCAACTCCTGCATGATCTTGATGATTATTCGTTCCTTTAAGTTTTACAGGTTTTCCGTTTAATATAATTCCTTTTTCAGCATCAAAAACAATTGTTCTTATTCCGAATGACGTTTTATAACGATCTACAATTTTGTCGCCTACTTTAATTTCAGTAATTAATTCGTATAAATATGGCGCATCAATATCCCATAAAAGTGGTTTATCTACAGTGATTTTTGTACTATGTTTAGTTGTTTTATAAAAATCTGGCGCAGCGATTGGTTCAGAAAGTTTTGTCCAATCTACTCCTTTTGGATCCTCAATTGTTTGTACAATTTCAATTGGTCCTTTATACTTTCCTTTATTTTCAATTGTAGTTTCTATAGTAACTTCGGCAGCAGCATTTTTAACTTCAGAAGTTATATACGTTCCGTTTTGAACAACATGAATCGGGTTTGTTTTCTGTAAATACACATGTCTGTAAATTCCAGCTCCTTCATAAAACCAGCCTTCTTCCATTGATGCATCGGCGCGGACTACAATTGTATTTTCTCCTCCATAATTTACATAAGCCGTAACATCGTATTCAAAACCGTTGTAACCGCTTTCTTCTGTTCCGAGGAAATGTCCGTTAAAAAATACTTTCGAATTTCTAAAAACGCCGTCAAATTTTAAAGAAATAATACGTCCCAAATCACTCTCCGGAATCGTTATTTTTTTTCGGTACCAGCCAATACTTTTCTCTGGAAAGTTTTTACCCGCAGTTTTAAATCCGTGGCTGAAACTAGCGCTTTCGCTAAAAGACTGTTCAACAGCCCAATCGTGTGGTAAGTCTAATTTTCTCCAAGCACGGTCATCAAATCCCGGCGCTGCAGGACCATCACCAAAACCTGTTTTAGTTAAATATGAAAAATAGCCTTCTGCAAAACCAAAATCTTTCTTACTATCATACAAATGACCTAACGAAAAACGCCAGTCTTTGTCTATTAAAATCAATTCTCTTTCTGATTTATTTTGCGCAAAAACACTAAACGAAATCAAAAAAATAAAATAGAAGAGGATTCTTTTTGCAGGAACAATTTTCATGTATAAAATGTTTAACTAAAGTAAAAATTCAAATTGTGATAAAAATAGAGTATTTCTTGCTGAAAATTTAATAGTATTTTATCAAAATATGATCGCCGTTACTTCGTTATTATAGATCTGAAGAAGATTATAACAACGGGCTTTCCTTAAATAGAACTGTCTAAAAAACAGATAATAAAAATTTAGAATCATTCTATTGGTAATACTTCAATAAATAATTTTCTTTTGATGTAATTTTATCTAAAATTTAAACAAAACCATCAGCTGACATGAGTGCTATTATAAACGAAAATAGACTTCATACTACATTTAAAAACATTGATCTTAAGATAAACAAACTTAATGATCAAAAGATAACTGCTTTCTTTGAATCTATTGGATTACTGGAAAGAGAAGACATTCCAAAGGATTTCCTTAATTGGGAAAATATCCTTATTGTGGTACCCGATCGCCATGTCTCACACGAATTGAAGTATTACAAATACGCGATTTCACGAATTTCATTTGTAACGAATCCATATTCGGCCCAAATTCATATTTATGATTTGAAGGAATGGAAAAATGCGACGCTAAATAAAACGCAGTTTCAGATTAGAGAAATGCTTAAAACACGTTTTGGAGGTGTTAAAAAAACTCCGAACGAGGAAGAATAGATAGGATAAAATTCCAATTTTTTTTAAATTCCAAATTCCAATAAGGGAAATTAAATTCCAATAAAAAAATTCCAAATTCCAATTTTAAGCATTACGTTCAAAGTTGGAATTTGGAATTTTTTTATTGGGATTTCCTTTAAAAACTATTGCGTTAACAATGTTTTCACCATATCATTCAAAGCAGTTCCGTGAATGTTTTTGGCTAAAATAACTCCGTTTTTATCTAGTAAAAGATTGAATGGCAGTTTCTGAATCATGTAATCTCCAACAACTGGAGAACTCCAATATTTAATATCGCTTACCTGAGACCAAGGCTGTTTTAATTTTGCAACCATGGCAACCCAAGCTGGTTTTGATTTGTCTAACGAAACTCCGTAAATAGAAAGTTTGTCTGGATAAGTATTATACAATTTTAATAATTCTGGCTGTTCTTTTAAGCAGGGTCCGCACCAAGTTGCCCAAAAGTCAACTAAAACCAACGAACCTCTTAGAGAAGAAAGTGCGATGCTGTTTCCTTTTGTATCGGGAAGTTCTATTTCTGGAGCGATGTCTCCAACTTCAGTTCCAACAACTTGTGCATTGGTATTGATAAAATTAAAAAAAGTAAAAGCTAAAACAAAGTAGATTTTTTTCATACGTAATGGGGTTTATCAGATAAATTTGGGACTATCTTTTGTTACTATTTAATTTTTCAACCATATAAGTGATATAAGTAAATTAAAGTTTATTATTAATAATTTCTTATGTTTACTTATATCACTTATAGGATTAACTGTTTTTTTTAAGTCTTATTGGTAAAAATAACTTGTAACAAATATAGCAACTCTTCTCTTTCTGTTCTTAAAATTTTCCTAAATATTTTTTACTTAATTGGTATATCGGGAAAAGTCGATATATTTGCACCATGGAACAAATAGAAATCTTTAAGGCTCTGTCTAATAAATCCAGATTGCAAATGCTGGAATGGCTGAAAGAACCCGAAATACATTTTCCAGATCAACTCCAGCATGCAGGATTTGAATATGGAGTTTGTGTTGGGCAGATACAAGCTAAGGCGGGTCTTACACAATCGACAGTTTCTGAATACTTGTCGATTTTACAACGTGCTGGTTTTATAGAAGCTAAACGTGTTGGACAATGGACATACTACAAACGCAACGAAGGTGCCTTTGAAGCACTCAGTGAATTAATTAAATCTAGTTTATAAAATTACTATGAGTACAAACAGCTTGTTTACACCATTTAACTTAAAAACGTTAAATCTTAAGAATAGAATTGTAATGGCGCCAATGACGCGCTCATTTTCTCCAAATGGAGTTCCAACCGATAATGTTGCTTCTTATTATCAAAAAAGAGCTGAAGGTGAAGTTGGATTAATCTTATCTGAAGGAACTGTAATTGACAGAGCTTCTTCTTCTAATGATGCTAACGTGCCGCATTTTTACGGTAATGAATCTCTTAAAGGATGGGAAAAGGTTATTAATGAAGTTCATGCTGCAGGTGGTGCAATGGGACCACAGATCTGGCACATGGGTATTATGGACAATCATCATTCTGGATGGGTTCCTCCTGTTCCGTTTGAAGGTCCGTCTGGATTAAACAGACCTGATTTTAACAACGGAAATACAATGTCTGAAAAAGATATTGAGGATACTATTATTGCTTTTGGTAAAGCTGCTGCTGATGCTAAAAGATTAGGGTTTGATACTATCGAAATTCACGGTGCTCACGGTTATTTAATCGACCAATTTTTTAGAGCCGAAACGAATTTACGTACTGATATTTATGGCGGAAAAACTTTGCCGGAACGTAATCGTTTTGCTATTGAAGTAATTAAAGAAATTAGAAAACAAGTAGGAAATGATTTCGCGGTTATCATGAGATTTTCTCAATTTAAACCTTCTGATTATAATTATAAACTAGCAAAAAATCCACAGGAATTAGAAGCTTGGCTTACGCCGCTTGTTGATGCTGGTGTAGATCTTTTACATTGTTCACAACGTCGTTTCTGGGAACCAGAATTTGAAGGTTCTGATTTGAACTTTGCAGGATGGGCTAAAAAAGTAACTGGAACACCAACTATTACGGTAGGTTCTATTGGTCTTTCTGGAGATTTCTTTGGTGCTTTTGCAGGAGAAAGTTCACAACCAACTTCATTAGAAGAATTAAACAGACGTTTTGATAGAGGCGATTTTGATCTTGTTGCGGTTGGAAGAGCTCTTTTATCAGATCCTAATTGGACTGCAAAAATCAAAGCTGGAAAAACAGATGAGTTAATCGGTTTTAGTAAAGAAGCTTTAGGAGAATTAGTTTTATAATCTATGTTTCAATGTGTTTAAAAAATCACGTTCAACAAAATAAAAAAAGATGAAACTTTATGTTTCATCTTTTTTTTATTCATCATCATCGTTTTCAAAAAGATCATTTGAATCAAATGATATATCGTCATTAGAATCTTTATCCTCTACCTTTACGCCTGGCGGATTAAATAATCCCCAATTGTCTTTGATATAATTCCAATTATCAAAACTCGCTACCCAATCGATAAATAAAAGACGGAATTCTTCAATTGTATTTCTCAATAAGTCAATATAATCTAAATCGGTGATTCCTTCTTCGTAGCGCAGACTTCCTGCCTGCACATATAATTCTCTGGCAGCTTTACGAATAATCACAGCATTTTCCATTCGCCTGTCGTATAAATCGCCACCTTCTGCACCGGCTATCTTCGCAGGAATTATCATTGCATTTTCTAACATAAAACGGACTATGGTTTCCTGCAAAAAATCATTATCAAGGGGAATTGTATGTACAAGTCCTTCTGTTAGTTTAAAAATCTGTTCTGCCTTTTGAAAAATAGGCATTTTATGAGTTTCATCTAATTTTGACATGATACTAATTTTTATATTAGATCAAAAATAAGAATAAAAGAATGATATTACTTACAATATTTAAGTTTTATTAAAAATAGTTTTACATTTTTATAAGCATGTCTAAACAATATAAAATGTTTTTTTGAATCGCGATACAATTAAAAAAGAATTATTTTCGCCACAGATTCTAAAGATTAAAAAGATTTCTTCATTTTAGATTCCTGCGATGTCAGGCTGAGCGAAGTCGAAGCTCTTTCTAATTTATAACCTTCGACTTCGCTCAGGGTGACAATCAGTTTTAAATTAAAATCCTTTTAATCTGTAGAATCTGTGGCAAAAATCACCTAGCCATGTGAAAAAATCGAGATTTTCTATTTTGCTATTTTTATGAAGCGGTTACACTTCGTTTTTGAAATTTTTTCTGCAGCCAATTACGAACAGGTTCATCGTATAATTTCAAGCATAAAAATGCCAAAATGATACTCGCTGCTAAAACGCCGATTCCAACTCCGTAACCGTCTTTTAAAGATACTTTATTCTCTACAACCCAAGCGGTAAACCAATAAATAAGCGGATAATGCGTAATGTAAATTGGATAGGATATATCGCCCAGCCATTTGCATATTTTTACTGAAACTGGGTTTTTAATCTCTCCTCCTGCTCCAATTGCAACAATTAGCGGAAAAATTAAAATGATACAAAATGATTCGTATAAACCATTCATCCATAAACTATTTTCGTTTCCAAATCTTGGCAGTCCTAAGACTATAACAATTAATAAACTGCAAACCCAGAAAGCGCCTTTTATATGAATTAGTTTTCCTAAACGAGAAAGCAGAATTCCTGCAAAAAACGGATATAATAAACGGGTAAAACCAATATTCATTTGTTCTAAATTTAAAGACCATCCGCCGATAACATCTCCTTTTGGTCCAAAAACAGTATAATTAATGAGCATTCCTGCAAAAATTAAAACAAATATTCCCATTACTTTATTCGAGAATTTACGAAAGAATAAGGCATATAAAATATTTGCAATGTATTCGAAAAACAAAGACCAAGCTGGGCCGTCTAGCGGATGCATTTCGCCCCAGCCTCTAATTTCTGTCGACGGTGTAAGCGGAATCAATGTAAACCCAATGAACATTACGAGAATCAATTTCCAAACGGGCATAGTCGCAATCTGTGGAAATAAAATATCTGAAGCTTGAAAATAATAGAATATGGCGCCAATAATCATTCCCATAATTACCATGGGCTGCAAACGTATTAAACGTCGTTTGTAAAACTCCCATTGTGTCATTTTTCCCCAGCGATCGTCGTACGCGTACGCCACAACAAAACCCGATAAGAGGAAAAAGAAATCTACAGCCAGATAACCGTGATTGATGATTTGTATAAAACGATTTCCACCCGAAAAAGTTTCAAAAATATGAAAAGCAACTACTAAAATTGCCGCAACTCCACGCAGTCCGTCAAGGATTTCATAATGCTTTTTTGGCTTTATATTCATTTGGGTTATGAGTTATGAGTTATGGGTTATGGGTTATGGGTTATGAGTTATAAGTTATAAGTTATAAGTTTTGAGTTACGTTTAACACTTATAACTTATAACTCAAAACTCATAACTCATAACTTAAATTACTCTTGATGTGCTTTAAGCCATTCTAATCTTCTCTGATCTGGTAAATGTTTTACTGTGAAATTTTCAAATTTAGCTTCAAAACCTTTTCCGTCTGGAGAAGCGGCCATTAAACCAACCATAACGGGCGCGTTATCCTGCAAGGGCGCATTTCTGGTTAAGATATACGTTTTGTCATCATAAGAGAAAAACACTTCAATAGCGTCTAATCTTCTTACTACTTTTATCCATACAAAAGGTGGCGCTTTGTCTAAAGTAGTTACACTCCAATCGCTTTTATCGTGCGTTACAACGGTGCTGATATTAAATTTCCCGTCAACAAATTCAACTCCGGTTTTAATGTAGTTTTTTTCATCAACGCGAATCATTAATCCCATTTGGTCAAAACGAGCTTTGTAATCTCCCGTTAGCTTTACTTTAGCTTCAAATTCGCCTCCGTAATTGGCGTAATAAAACGGAGCGTCGTCTACCGTAAATCCGTAATGCGAGATACGCCAGTAATCGCTGTTAGCGGTAACATTCATAATCAAAGCATTGTTTTTAATTTCCCATTTTTCAGGCTCATTAAACCACTGCATTTTGTTTAAACTCTGCGCCGAAAGGTTTTGCATTGCTAAAATTGCGGTTGCAAGCATTATTATGTTTCTCATCATATTTTATTTTAAAATGAAGTATTTCTTTTTTTTTGAACCATTAAGGCATTAAGATAAATTAAGCTTTGAGAACGGACAAAACTTATTGATAGCAAAAAATTAAGGGCCTGAGACTTAATAAACTTAATATCTTAATGGTGAAAAACTTAAGCCTTATTATTTAATATTTTATGGTAAAAAATAAAGCTGCAACTTTTTATTATTGCAGCTTTACAAACCAACCAAGTTTAGAAATTAATGAAATTTATTGAAGTGAAAAATTCACTTTAGATTTTATGTCTGTTGATGATGCACCAATGATAGCTTCAAAATCTCCAGGTTCTGCAACCCAGTCGTGGTTTTTGTCATCAAAAAAGCTAAGAGCTGTTTTGTCTACTGTAAAAGTTACTGTTTTTACTTCTCCCGCTTTAAGCGAAATTTTCTCAAATCCTTTTAATTCTTTTACGGGACGAGGTAATGAAGATTTTAAGTCGCTGATGTAAAGTTGTACCACTTCTGATCCTTCACGGCTTCCTGTATTTTTTACGGTAACAGAGAACGTAATTTGATCTCCAGCCGTCATTTGTTTTTTATCAGCTGTAACTTTACCATATTCAAAAGTCGTGTAGCTTAATCCGTGTCCAAAAGAGAATAATGGTTTTACTTTTTGTTTGTCTGCCCAACGGTATCCAACAAAAATACTTTCATTATATTTTACATCATCTCCACCCGGAAATTCTCCTAAAGCGTGCGCTCCATTATCTGATAATTTTACTGGGAAAGTAAACGTTAATTTTCCAGAAGGATTTACATCTCCAACTAAAACGGCTGCTAAAGCATTTCCAGCTTCAGTACCTAAAAACCATCCTTGAACAATTCCCGGAACTTCTTTAACCCACGGCATAGCCACAGCGTTTCCTGAAATATTTACAAAAACTACATTTTTATTTACTTTAACCAATTCCTGAATCAATTGATCTTGATTGTATGGCAAACCTAATTCTTTACGATCATGTCCTTCGTCATCTTGATTTTCACTTTTATTCAAACCTCCAATAAAAAGAACGATATCAGCGTCTTTTGCTACTTTTAACGCTTCAGCAGTTAATTCGGCAGGAGAACGTTTTTCTTCTAGACTTACTTTTGCAATAACTCCATTATAATTACTTGTTGGATCTCCAACATAACCGCGAGCGTAAACAATTGCAGCCTGATTACCAATTCTTGCTTTTAATCCTTCAAGAGGCGTAATTTCATATCTTGCTTTAAGCGAAGAACTTCCACCGCCAACAGTCATCATTTTGATTGCATTTTCTCCAATAACAGCGATTTTCTTTGTTTTGTTTAAATCAATTGGAAGAATGTTATTTTTGTTTTGAAGCAATACAATTCCTTCTTCGGCAATTTTTTTTCCTGCCTCAGCGTGTTCTTTTGTTCCAAAAGATCCAAAAGGTCTTTCTTTATTCATTGTCGTTAAGAAAGATAAACGCAAAATACGACGTACTTTATCATCTAATTCTTTCGTTCCAACTTCTCCTTTTCTAATCATTTCAGAATACGGTTTTGCTAAATAATAATTATCATAAGCATTGCTCGTTCCCCAAGAAAGTCCGTTAGTCCAAGAACCAAATTCCATGTCTAAACCATTAAAAATAGCTTGTTTAGTATCGTTAACACCTCCCCAGTCTGAAATTACAACTCCTTTAAAACCCCATTCTCCACGAAGAATATTATTTAATAAAAACTCATTATGACAGCATTGCTCTCCTTTGTATTTATTGTAAGAACCCATAATTGCCCAAGCGTCTCCTTCTTGTACAGCTGCTTTAAACGCAGGTAAATAAATCTCGTACAAGGCACGATCATCTACAATTACGTTTACTGAGTTACGCTTGGTTTCTTGATTGTTTAAAGCGAAATGTTTTACGCAGGCTGCAACTCCATTAGACTGCACGCCTTTAATATAAGGAACGACCATTTTTGAAGTCAAAAACGGATCTTCTCCCATGTATTCGAAGTTACGACCGTTTAATGGTGTTCTGTAAATGTTTACTCCAGGTCCTAATAATACATTTTTGTTACGGTAACGTGCTTCTTCTCCAATAGATTTACCGTATAAAGAAGCCAAGTCTTTGTTCCAAGTTGCAGAAAGTGCTGTAAGCGCAGGAAATGCAATACAAGAGTCATTTGTCCAGCCAGCCTGATCCCATTCGTCCCACTTTACCTCTGTACGAATTCCGTGCGGCCCATCTGTCATCCAGTTTTCTGGAATTCCCAAACGAGCTACTCCTGGCGAACTAAATTTTGACTGTGCATGAATCATGGCAATTTTTTCTGCCGTTGTCATTTTAGAAAGTGCATCTTCTACACGTTCGCTAATAGGTTTTTTATCATCAAGATAAACCGGAACTTTGTTTTGGGCTTTTATCCCAACAGAACTTAACAAAAGTAAAACAACAATTGTTTTAACGTTTTTAAACATAATAGTAATTATTAGAGCATTTAATTTACAATATAAGATACTTTTGGTCAAGAGTACCTTTTAATAATATTGTAAAACTAAAACGTTATAGTACACGTTAGATTTTTAAACGCAAAAAAGTAGTAGATTAAAAAATTAAAATATTGATTTTCAATTATTTAATAAAAATAAAGCAGCGAAAAAAGTAGTGCTTTTAAAATAAATAATTAGGATTTCAAGGAAATTAAGCCAATTTTTATCACCATTTCTTCAAAATCATTTCGAGATACTGCGGCTTTATTTCGAGCTCTGGTTCTATAATTATAAATTGTGCTTAAAGAGTATCTCAAAAAGGCCGCAATTTTTACGCTGTCTGTAATTCCAAGACGGATTAAAGCAAAAATTCGAAGCTCGGTATTAAGCAATTCTCCTTGTTTTAGTACAATTTGTTCTTCTTTAATTAAGAGCGCATTGAAATCTTTCACGAAAGTGGGATATAAATTCAGAAAGATAATATCAAAGTTTTTATACAATTCTTCTAATTCGTTATCAACCAAAGTTGTCGATTTTAGAATTTTGTATATTTCATCAAACTGTTTTGCCGTTGCTTTTTTGTTTAAAATGATTCGGTAATTCTCCAGCTTGTTGATGTAAGTTGAACAAAGGCTGAAAAAATGCGCAATGTATTCTTCTTTTACGTGATTAGACTCTGATAATTGTGAGTTTCTTTCTTGTAATTGATTATTGGTCTCGGTAATGTCTTTGTTTAATTCTGCTAATTTTTGACTGGTTACATAAAGTTCACTTCTAATTCTGGAAACTTTTTTCATCTGTTTGTAAACGTAAACAACTGCTGCAATTAAAAACCCCGAAAGTATACTAATGCATAAAAGATAAAGCTGTAACTGTAGTTTTCTTTTTGCTTCGCGCTCTAGATAAGCGGTATTAATAATCGAATATACTTCGGACATTTGAAGCGTACGAAACTGTACATTACAAAAAAGGGCGTCTGCAATGGCAGATTGTGTTAGTTTATACGCCATATCGACATCGCCAATTTCATAAAAGACTAATGCTAATTCTTGTAATGATGCATTGTCTTTTATGGCATGTTTGATATCTGCTGTGGCAGAAAGTGCGTAATATTTTTTTCGTAATTCCTGCTGATGAGTGGTTTCGTAAATACTTCCTAAAAGGTAACCTATCATAGCATATTGCGCATTATCTTCTGGAGTTGTGCTCAATAAATTCATTAATTTTTTTTGAGCAATGCCATATTGCTTATCAAAAATATGTCTCTGAATGATATTGATTTTGTATTTCAGCGATTGAGGATTGAGTATCGCTATTAATGAATCACGATATTTACCTATTTGCTGAATGTATTTTCTATCATAACTATTGGCGACATAATGCTCGTAAAATTCACGATATACTTCGTAATATTCTGGAAGCAATGCTGTTGATAATGTTTTTTTATTGATGCTTTTTAAGATCGTTTCAGATTCGCGGTATTTTCCTGACGAAGAATAAAGTGTTGCCAATTGTAATTCGGCCAAATCTTTTAAATCTTTCTTTTGAAGTTCATCGGCAATTATAATGTTCTTTTTTACATAAGAAATAGCCGAGTCTGAGTTGAATTTTAAATATTCTGTATATAACGTTTTGTTGTAATTGTACTCTTGCTCTTTGGTTAAAACATCTGGTTTTATTTTCTTGAAATTCAGAATACGTTCTTCTTTTAACTGTACATATCGCTCTTTATTTCTCAACGCATCATTTAGTTTGTCTAAAATAGTATCTGTACTGTCCAGAGCATGAGCAGCATTTCCTAAAAGAACGAAAAAGAGAAATAGTAAATAATTTTTCAACTTGAAATAAATAAATTTGAGAACAGTAAATATAGTAAAGTAACCTAATTAAACCATATAAGTTATATAAGTCCAGTTAAGCCTGTCTTGCATAAAAAACTTAGCGAGATTTTTTTTTAAAACCATATAAGTTATATAAGCACAATTAAGTCTCGCGCTTATAAAAACTTGCGTCTTTGCGAGATTTTTTTTAAACCATATAAGTTATATAAGATCAATTAAGTCTCGCGCTTATAAAACTTTGCGTCTTTGCGAGATTTTTTTTAAACCATATAAGTTATATAAGATCAATTAAGTCTCTCGCTTATAAAAACTTGCGTCTTTGCGAGATTTTTTTTAAACCATATAAGTTATATAAGATCGATTAAGTCTCGCGCTTATAAAAACTTGCGTCTTTGCGAGATTTTTTAACCACATTTCAATGATTAAGTAAAAACTAAAATGAACTTATATAACTTATATGGTTTAAAAACAGAAAACTATATTTGAGCAATTGGTGCACTCAAACAGCTTTCTGGAATATCAAATGCATTTACTAATGCAACCGCATCTGGACGAATATCCCAGCAAAGCTGATTTACGATTTTACGAATGGCTTTTGTTTTTAATGCTTCCATGTAACCGTCTTCTAGATACCAAGCTTTGTTTTTTTCGATCTGAGAAAGTGCATACAATTGGTTTAGTTTAGTCAATATTGCTTTTGACTCTTTGTCTTCAACTGATTTTATGGCAATTTGGAATTGTTCTAAAACTACTCTTTCTAAATACGCCTGCGAAACATCAATCATTTGATGCTGTATCACATTAAAAGCATCGTAAGGCTCTAAACCACCGTCAATTAATTTTTTAATACGCTTTGCTGCAGATGCCAAAATTGTTTTTTCTCTGTGCTGAAATGCCTGCAAATGAAACTCTGCATCAAGAAGGTGTTCGTCATCGCTTCTGCGTGTTGCTATTGGATTTTTTTCAGAAATGGCCGCTTTTGCATTTTCATACACATAATTAATAATTCCTAAAGAACCCATTTCGCCAAATGATTTTCTAAATTCAGACAAACGGTTTTTAGCTGTCAATTGCATTAAAACAGTGTTATCACCTTCAAAAGTGGTATAAATTTCGGTGTCGTTTTTTAAAGCATCAATACGGTTTTCAGACAAATATCCTTTTCCGCCGCAGGCTTCACGACATTCTTGCAGAATATCTCGTGTGCTCCAAGTTGAGTAGGATTTCATTCCAGCCGCTAAAGCTTCGATTTCCTGCATTTCTTCTTCTTTTCGATTCAGAAATCTATTAGTAAGATATTGCAAAGCAAAATGAACGGCGTAGGTTTTTGCTAACGCTGGAAGTAATCGGCGCTGGTGCATTCTGTAATTTAAAATTGGCACTTCAGATCCGCCTTCTGGGCCAAATTGTCTGCGCTGATCGCTGTAACGAATTGCGATTGTAAGTCCCGATTTAGCAGCCGACAAAGCCGAACGCGGAATTCCAATTCTACCACCAACCAAAGTTCCTAACATGGTAAAGAAACGTCTGTTATCACTCGGAATCGGGCTTTCAAATTCTCCTTTATCATTTACGGAAGCAAAACGATCGAGCATATTTTCTTTCGGAATTTTGACTTGATCAAAACTAATTGTTCCGTTATCAACACCATTTAATCCCATTTTATGACCGCAGTCACCAATGGTAACACCATTTACAGTTTTTCCGTTTGTGTCTCGCAATGGCACTACAAAAGCATTTACACCGTAATCGTGATCGTCTATAATAAGCTTGGCAAAAACAGTTGCCATTTGTCCGTGAACTGCTGCGTTACCAATATATTCTTTTTGCGCCAATTTGTGCGGCGTATGAATGGTAAAAGTCTGATCGCTGTGATTGTAAGTTGCTGTAGTTTCAAGTCCTTTTACGTTAGAACCATGATATGTTTCGGTCATGGCAAAACAGCCCGGCAATTTTAGAGAACCAATATCATTTAAATATTTGGCATAATGTTTTTCTGTTCCTAAAGATTGAACGCTCATTCCCCAAAGTCCAAACTGAACTCCAAATTTTATCACTAAACTTAAATCGTGATAACTCAAGGTTTCCATAATGGCGAAATAATCTTCTACATTTCCGCCTCCGCCATATTCTTTTGGATAAGCCATATTACCGAGTTTTTCATCGGCTAAAATTTTACACCAATTGTAAACCGTTTGGCGGTAAACATTTATATCTGTCGAAGTTTCATAAGCAAATTCGGGTTTTGAAATAACCGATTTTACTTTTTTTATGATTGCTGCTTCTCTACCGTCTAAAATCGCTGTTATTTTTTTAATATCAAAATTAGAAGTGGTCTGCGAACTTGCGGTAAAAGATTCTGCTTTTGATTTAAAATTCTGAATTACTTCTTCGCCTAAAATTCCAAGATCATTTTCTAATTGTAGAAAATCAGCTTCTGAAACATAAATATCGGAGTCTTTTTCTGAAAGTGCTCCAGCAAGTTCGAAAATCGTTTTTATAGAAGGTTTATGTTGAATGGTTTTCTCAATATCTGATTTCCATTGTGCGAGTTCATTTCGCGAAGGCGGATTTGAAATGTCTATTTTAGAGAAAAGATATTCTTGATCTTCTGGTAAAATTCCAGTTTTGGAAACGATAAATTCTTTTAAAGTCGTGAATTCTTTTTGGGTCAAAAGATCATCTGACCATACTAAATAAAATAACGGTATAAAGGCTTGAAGTTTGGTATTTTTCATAGAAATATGGGATTCGGTTTGTTTTTTTGCCACAGATTAAAATGATTTTTGTTTCACGCAGATTTTGCAGATTAAGCAGATTTTAATTTGTGGTTTTCATTATTTTTTCTGATTTTTTTAATATCACTAAACAAAAAAAGCAGGAATGAAAAATACTCATTCCTGCTTTAATATCCTGTTAAGATTCTGGTAATTTTATTATGAATTTTTAGATATCGGAATCCATTTTTGTCGCATTGCAAAAATATGATGTGAATTAAAAACTATAACTGCGATAAAAATAATACCGTAAGCCGTAATCTGCAGTCCGCTTATATTTTCTTTATAAACGAAATTAGCCAAAGCAAAAGCAATCATCGGATTTATGTTTAAAAGCATTCCAACGGTTGAAGAATTGATGCCTGAAAGCGCATATAAATTCAAAAATAACGGGAAAATAGTAAACAATACTGCAATGGTTTCTATACAGAAATAAAACTTAAATTCAGAAGGAAACGGCCCGCTGTAAGCTGGATAAAAAGGCAGTAAAACTATCGCTGCAAATGTAATATGAAAAGTAAGTATCATAAATTTATCAAAACCTTTATTTACACGCTGGCTTACTAAATAAGACGCATAGGTTAAGCCAATTATAATACTAAAAAACATATCCATAATATCGGAATACGACAACAATAAACAGCCAGAAATACTCAATCCGACAGAAATCCATTGTGTTTTAGACAGCTTTTCGTGCAATAGAAAATAAGCCAATAAAGTGGTTAGAATCGGGCAAACTAAATAAGCCAGAGAGGTTGCTTTTACACTCACATGGTTCATTACATATATAAATGTAAACCAGTTTGCCATTAGAAAAAAGCTTCCTCCAAAATTTAATAAAAGGGTTTTCTTTTTTTCGGCTTTTGATAGTGCTTTAAAAGTTTCTATTGTTTCTTTTATTTTTTTTCTTTTAAAGGTAAAAGTAATCAGCAGCATTAAAATACTACAGCTGAAAACTCTGTAAAACAAAATATCTAAAGAAGCATAATCATGAATTGGTTTTAGTACAAGGCTAAAAAATCCCCAAATGGTGTAAGCGGTAATTGCTGCTAAATAATACTTTGTTGTTTTCACGGGTTCTTTTTTTTAATTGGTTTTCTGATAAAGCAAATTTCATAAAAATAAAACAGCAATACAGATACAGTTTTTGTAAATTGCACCATAACAGTTTAGTTTTATGAAAAATTCTAATTACTTATATCTACAGTTTGCAGACCGTATAGAAAAACAGATCAAATCGGGCGTTTTAAATGTTGGCGATAAACTGCCTTCTATTCGCGAAGTATGCGCCGAAACGGGATACAGCATGAGTACAGTAAGCAAAGCGTATTACGAAATTGAGAGCCGATCGCTGATAGAATCTAGACCACAGTCGGGTTATTATGTCAGTAATATTTCGGCAAGACCCATTGCGTTATGTTCGTCCAGCAGTCCTATTTTGAGCGTTGCCAATATCGACCGTCAAGATTTAATTGATCAGGTTTATGGCAATATGACCGATACTACTATTACGATGCTGTCTTTGGGTTTTCCTTCAAATGAGCTTCTTCCTATTGCAAAATTAAACAAAGGAATGATTCAAGCGATGAGATCGTTACCCAACAGCGGTACAAGTTATGAAGAAGTGCAAGGTAATTTAAACTTAAGAAGAGAAATTGCAAGATGGTCTTTTACTTGGGGAGGTTCGCTGACGGAGAGTGATATTATTACAATGCCGGGCTGTACGAGCGCGATATCGCATTGTTTGATGACGCTGACTAAACCTGGTGATACGATTATTACTGAAAGTCCTGCTTATTTTGGCATCTTGCAATTGGCAAAATCATTAGGATTGTATATCATGGAATTACCAACTAATATGACAACTGGAATAGAATTGGAAGCATTAAAAAAGGCGCTTTCTTCTAAAAAAGTATCGCTTTGTCTGCTCATGAGTAATTTTAGTAATCCTTCGGGAAGTATGATGCCTGTTGAGCATAAAAAAGAAGTGGTACGATTGATAGAGTTTTATAATATTCCGCTGATTGAAGATGATATTCATGGCGATTTGTATTTTGGCTCAAGCCGTCCAACAAATTGTAAAACGTATGACGAAAGCGGGATTGTACTTTCCTGCAGTTCGGTTTCTAAAACATTGGCGCCGGGATATCGTGCAGGCTGGGTTTCGCCTGGGAAATTTAAAAAAGAAATACTGCGAAATAAAATTTATCACACGCTCTCCTCGCCTACTATTACACATGAAGTTGTGGGGGATTTTCTAAAAAACGGACGTTATGAAAATCATCTCAGAAAAATTAGACAGATTCTAAATCATAATTGCAATAATTATATCAATACCGTTTTAGAATCCTTCCCAAAAGGAACAAAAGTAAGTCAGCCTCAAGGCGGTTTTTTTCTTTGGGTAGAATTGGATAAAAGTATAGATACGGCGGCTTTTTATCAATTGGCAATGAAACATAATATTAGTATTGCGCCGGGCAGGATTTTTTCTCTTCAAGATCAATTTTCTAATTGTATGCGCTTGAGTTTTGGTCTTCCTTGGACAAACGAATTACGAGAATCAATACGAACGCTTGGAAAATTGCTTTCTAAATAAAAAAAGCTAGACAGCGTGAACTAAGCACTGTCTAGCCTAACAAAATAATTAAGTAACCAAAGAATTAAAAAAATTATAAAACAAAATAAGCTTCCTTTGCTTGTTTAGCAGCTTCTGGCTTAAATGTAACTTCACATGTACTTGTCAATTCGCGATATTCGTTAACCATATCCATCAAATTTTTCTCGATAGTATTTGAAATAGCGGTAACTGGAGTATCTGTTGGTCTGTTTTCGAATGGATCCTGCAAATGGATTGCCATTTTCTCGATTAAGAAAAAAGCGGCTCCAATAATAGTAATCAACGGAACTGCAAACCAGCTCAATAAATTAATTAATCCAAAAGGCAGTAATAAAATAAACAAACACAAGGTCATTCTGATATACATACTATAAGTGGTCGGGAAAATCGTATTCTTAATTCTCTCACATTTCCCCATTGCATCACATAATCTCGATAAAGTATTGTCTATTTCTACTTGTTGGTAGGTATTGATTCGTTTATCATCTCTTGCGTTTCTTAAATCCTTAGCATGCAATAATAAAATTGCGTTTGGAATATTGTGATGGCTTTTTACAAAACGTAATTCGTCTTCGCTCAAAAGGTGTTTTATTGGTTTTATGGCATCTTTATTTCGCAAAGATTCTCCCAAACTATAGCACCAAGCTACTTGTCTTTTAGCAAAATTTTCTTTGAAATCGTTGGCTTCAACAGAAAAATCAGGGTCTTTATAAAAAGTCATAACTTGTCTAATCAAAGACCTGGATTCGTTTACGATTGATCCCCAAATAATTCTTGCTTCCCACCATCTATCATAAGCTTGATTGGATTTGAAGGCCAATAATAGCGAAATAATAGTGCCAATCATGGTTGGTATTGCAATTGGAATTTCGACTGCAATATTGTTAAAATAAATATGGAAAATTTCTATTGATATTGCGTAGGATAAAACCAGAAATAATTCAACTTTAATCTTCCCAAGAACGTATTTCATTGGTATTTTCTTCTTTAATAACATATCTTTTTAATTTTAATTAATTTATATTTTTAAACGCCGGCTTCTATTACACCAACTCTTCGTAAAGCGACAAAACAGGAAGTCCTAATCTTTCGTTTACATTTTCTTTTTTTGTTTTATTAAATTTGATTTTCTCGCCTTTTCTAGTTTCTACAACAATGTCTATATTGTGTTTTGAAATGGCTTCTGATAAAAAAGGTGCTGCATTTTCAAAATTATCATCAAAATTGGCCGTTTGGCTTACAATTTCAAAAGAGAAATTATCGGTCAAAAACTGTTGTACATCTTTTACATGAAGATTTCCTTTAGCATTTTCAATATAAAGTGCTTTATTAAAAATTTCTTTATTTACTTCTGTGCTCAAATGCAGAATAGGACATTTTTGATTTCCTGCCAGCTGCACTAAATATTGATGGATTTTTTTGCTTTCTTGTTTATAAGAAGGTGTAAGTATTACCAATTTTACCGAAAAGACTTCGATAATGCGTTTGAAGATTGGTGCCGAAAGCCCGTATTGATTCTGAATTTTTATTTTACAATTTGGTTCATGATCAATAATATATCTACATGTTTCCAAAACATCGCTCTGACTGGAAGTAAGTCCAGGTCTCATTTCGCGCAAAAAACTTGACGATGAAAAAGTATCTGGAGCTTCTGAAACCATCATTAAAATAATTTCTGAATCAGAATCTTTCGCCTGATTAACTGCAGATTTTACAGCGCAAATTGTATCATCTTTTAAAGTCGTAGGTATTAGAAAATTTTTCATATGTATAATTGTTTAGTTTATACATGCAAAATAACTTCCTGTAGATTAGCTCTACCTTAATCTAACATTAGAATTTTCTAAGATTGTACATTAAAATTTTTAATGTTGGTTTTTTTGAAGACAATAGTAACAATTGTTCCTTTGTTTTGTTCAGATTGTACTTGCAGTTCACCATCGTGCATTCTGATGATTTTTGAAGCTAAAGGAAGTCCTAAGCCATAACCAATATATTTGGCCGCTATTTTTCCTCTAAAGAAAGGTTCGTATAAATGCGGAATATCTTCCGGAGGAATTCCAATTCCAATGTCGTTTATCGAAATCTTAATCATTTCATTTGTAGCCGACAGCATTACAAAAACCTCATTATTATCAGAATATTTTACACCATTGGTAATAATATTATTGATAGCCAGTTCTAATAATGGTTTATTACACGGAAGCAAGAATAAATTAGAATCTTTTGGGGCAAAATTGAGTTTAATACTAACGCGGTTATCAGGGAAAATTTTATCCAAATCAGATTTTACATCCATCAAAAGTTCGTCAATTCTAGCAATATCAGATACTTGTTTTTTACCGTCATAACCTGTTTGAGTCAATTTTAATAAACTCTCGGTTAAATTTCCTAATCTTGATGCCTGACTGTAAATATTCTCTAAAGACTGCACATATTCTGAAACTTCGCGTTCTTTAAGAAGCATAATTTCAGACTCCGCAATTATGGTTGTAATTGGTGTTTTTAATTCGTGTGAAGCATTGTTAATAAAATTGGCCTGAATCTCAAAAGACGTTTCTAATCGATCGAGCATATTATTAAAAGTATTCGTTAGATCTGAAATTTCATCCGAGTTTCTAACTTCTGGTAATCTATTATGAAGATTTGATGCGCTGATTCTTTTTACTTCTTTTGTAATTCTTGCCACAGGATTTATTACTCTTTTGGCTAAAAAACGTCCTAAAAAGAAGGCTAGAAAAACAAATCCTATACCTCCAAACAGCATTATTTTTACAATGTAAATGGTGGTATCTCTTCCTTTTCGATCACGAGCGCCAACAATTACAATATATTTTTGATGGTCTTCTTCAAAAATCTGACCTAAATAGTATTTATTATCTACTTCAAAAAAGTCTTTTCCTGTGCTTAAAATATTGGTATAAAACTCATTTGGCAGATTGAGTTTTGTATTATAATCAAAACTATTCTGACTGTTTATTTTAAGAACAAATTCTTCTTCCTCAATAAGTTCTTCAAGACCGTCTTTTTTAAGTGCTTTGTAATATTTAATCTTTTCAGGATCTTTTTGAAAATGAATAGAAGCTACAATTTTTGCTCTATCATCCAGCCTTTTCAAAAAGTGGTAACGATTGTTTTCTCTAAACAAAAAAAACACAATTACACACAATAGTGAAGTACTAAAGGTAGAAAGGGCAACATAATTAAAAGTAATTTTTTTTCTAATATCCATTTTATGTCTTTATAACATAACCCAATCCTTTCATTGTATGAATGAGTTTTACTGAAAAAGGTTTATCTATTTTTCTTCTTAAATACGTAATGTATACATCGACAACGTTGGTGTTCATATCAAAATTAATATCCCAGACATTATCTAAAATTTGATCTCGAGATACAATGCGACCAGTATTTTTAGCTAAATAATATAATAGTTTAAATTCTTTAGCGGTTAAAATAATTAATTCTCCATCTCTTTTTACCGTTTTAGCACGTCCGTTTATTTCTAAATCGCCAATTACTATAGTATCAATTTTCTCTGTTTCCTGATTTGCTCTTCGGTTTAATGCATTTACCCTTGCATCAAGTTCTCCAAATTTAAATGGCTTAACCAAATAATCATCTGCGCCAGCATTTAAACCTGTTACAATATTTTCTGATGTTCCTAAAGCCGTTAAAAGCAATATCGGAACAAAATTTTTACTTGCACGAAGTCTTCTGCAAATTTCAATTCCGTTAATATCAGGTAACATTACATCTAAAATTACAACATCAAAAGTATAATTATGAATCATCTCTAATGCTGTTTTACCATCAAGAGCTACACTTACTTCGTTATTGTTTTCGGCAAACCCTTTACGCAGAATAGATAATAGATTTGGTTCGTCTTCGACTATAAGTAATTTCATCTTTAGAAAGTTGTATATACAACAAAAATAAGCATTGAATTTTATATACCTATTACATCTAACCGAAATTCTTATAAATAAAAAATCCTGTTCTAGTATTTTCAGAACAGGATTTTTTAAATTTTCTATAGTAAATTTGGTTTATTTTTTTGGTAATAAAACAGTATCTACTACGTGTATAACTCCATTAGACTGGTTTACATCTGCAATTGTAACTTTAGAGCTGTTACCGTTTTCATCTGTAAGGTATAAATCTTTTCCTTTCATCCAAGCTGTCAGTGTACCGCCGCTTACTGTTTTTAGTGAAGCTTTGCCTTTACCCATTTTAATTGCTTTTGCAATATCTGATGCATTCATTTTTCCTGC
>NZ_WMID02000018.1 GCF_009711165.2 Flavobacterium sp. MC2016-06
CTAGTTTGTCATTTCCGCCTAGTTTGTCATCCTGAGGAACGAAGGATCTCCACAAGAAACTCCATAAAGTAAAGCACAAAGAATTTCAACAAACAAAATTCTTCCCTAATTAAAATTATAAAAATAGTAATCAAGTTACTTGTGTGATTTCTCCCTTCGCTCGGAATGACAAAATTGAGCGACAGTTGCAATAGAATTACTTGCGAAGATTCTTCGTTCCTCAGAATGAAAAGATTGTGGTTTACTCATTTGCTGAATTAAATCTGACAGGTTTTTAAAACCTGTCAGATTTGGCTTAAGGAATAACATAATCTTATAATTTAAACTAGTTTGTCATTTCGAGCGAAGTCGAGAAATCGCACTAGAAACTCCACTTTGTGTTCATGAGTGGGACTCTAGCACCAGCAGGGACTATTTATGCAAAAACCTTTATGATAATACACTTAAAAAATCATTTGAAAATCTTATTTTTGAGAATAAGTATAAATCGAACGTTAACATCAGAGAAAAGAATAAAATCTTTAAGTGTCAACAAAATAATTTAAAAAATCATACTAAAATGCCTTCTGAAAGTCAACTAAAATATAAATACGGAATACTTTGGGTATATGATGCTTTTTTATTGGTATTCTATATTTTTCTTTTTGATGAGATTAATAACACTAATAATGACGAATTTACTAGATTAAAAAATCAACTTGTTGAAAATATTGATGCTATTTTATATGATACGTTCGGCTTTATTGATTTTAATGAATTTATTAATTCAGAGGAAATAAAAAATATTGTAGTAAACCATATTGAAAAAGTAATTACAAAAATAGAATCAGAAAATAATTATTTCTCATTAGAAAATTTGCAAGAAATATTATTACAAATCAAAAGTTACCATTTAAAGAATTTAGATTATGAGCCTTCAAAAGAGATGATTATAAACAGTTATGGAAATAATTTTCAAAATGTAAACAATAATTATATAGAAGAATTTCGTGAAATAAAATCATTACTTGAAAGACATTACCTAATCTAAATTAAATATTAAGGACTACGAATTCAAATAAAAAAACTCGACTTTTTACAAAATCGAGTTTTTCTTTCTAGTTACTTTAAAAAAAAACTACTCCCTATCCAAATAAGGATTTAAAATTTCGACTAATTCATTCAACCAATAAAAGCTGAAATTAATAAAAAGTTATATTTTAGAAATATAAAATCTAGTTCGTTAGTATTGAATTTTATTTGAATGTTAGCTTTGAATTAAAAAGTTCAATTTCAGTATATTGATTATCCATTAGAATACCTCTTATTTTATCAGGATAAACAAAAATTTTGACTTTATCCGGTGTTATTGATATTGGATTTTCAAGTGTTGCTTTGATTTTTATTTTTTTTCCTTTCATAGCTTTATAATGTTCTTCTACTCCGTAGCACCAATCTATTTGTTTTGTATTAGCTAATTCAAAAGTTACTTCAAAAATATGCTCATATTGATTTTTAAGGAAAATAATTCGATCAAAATACAATGAGCTAACAGCGGTATTTTTAAACTTCTTTCTATCTTTTTCTTTCATCCAATTTTCGGGAAATACTATCAATTCAGGTTTTTCTAATTTGATAACTAAAAAATCGTTAATATAATCGTCTAAGTATTTCTTAATATTATCTGTGTTGAAGTTGTAAAATTCTTGAACATTCTTCCATGTCTTTTCTTCTCCTTTTTTATCATAAATATAAACCTCGTAAAGAAGTTTTGGAATATCGTCTGTAACTTTACTTAATTCATTTCGAGCACCTTCAATGTTTTGAAATTTTTCTTTTAGCAAAGGAATTTTTAAATTTTTCTTTAAATTAACATCATTTATAAGCATATCAAACTTTGATATCTTACTTTTATAATCCAGATCAATAAATCTATTCAATATATTAGCTATAAGTTCCTGATTATTAATTTTATAAATTTTTAAACCTAAGATAAAATAATCATATGCTTTATATTGAAATGTTGTAGCTTCAAATGCGCTCCAAGATTTCGAATAAAAAGGAATATTATATTCCGTTATAATAGTTTGGGAAAATTTTCCACGATAATTTTGTTTTTCGGTTTTAAAAGAAAGTTTTAAAGGTGTTTTAGGTATTCTAAATAATAAAGTATCTTTTGCTAATAGATTGAATGAATTGAAGGATGATTCCTGATGATAGCTTGTTGAGAAATTATGTCCACTGTATCTCATCTTAGATGTTAAGCTATCTAACCAAATCATTAGATTTTCATCATTTTTAATTAAATGAGTATTAACTTCATATTTATATAACTCTGCTATTTTCGATTGAGAATAATTAGATAAACAGATTAGAAAAAAAACAAGTGATAATTTTATTTTCATTACTTAAACTTATAGGTTTTTATTGATTCAAATATAGAAACATATTTTTCAAATAAACAAGTCTTATCTTGTTAAAGAAATAAAGACAGATTCATCACAGTTTTAAGTGTATCAATTTGATAACTCAAACAATGATTAAGAAGTAAAAAAAACCCGCTGTGCGAAGTCTCTCGACTTCGTACCCGTTCCAATAATCAAATAATACTAAAAAACCTCGACCATTTAAAAAGTCGAGGTTTTTCAATATTAAAATCTAATCAAAGAATCTACTCCTTATCTAAATAAGGATTTAAAATTTCTGCTAATTCATTCAACCAATAAAAGCTGAATTCTAAGTCTGTCATTCCTTGTTCTTTCATAGCTTCTAAAGCAAGTATATAATTTACTTTCCTAATTAACTTTGCCATATCTTTTACATCAATGGTTTTGTTAAAGAAATCAATTAACTTCATTTCAGTTTCTTTTGAAAATGTGTTTGTAGTCATAATGTGAAGATTTAAGAATAAAACCCTCATGCCTTAGCAGTCTTACGCTTCTTCACGGCGTCAAAGTCCTTTCGGAGCTTTACTACATAGCACGAGGGCAAATTTTAGGTTGTCTTAATGTGAAGATTTAAGAACTTCAAATGTAAGAAAAACAATTAAAAAAGAAAGATTTTTCTTTCAAATAAATATTAACCGTTTAAAAAGTTCTATTAGATCAAATGTATTAAATCATAATTAAAAATTAATACATTTGAAAAAGCATATTAGTATAAATTATAGATGAAGATAAAACTAATTAAAATAACTACTTGAGATCGTTTACCTTGTTAGTAAGAGATTCCAGCTGGTAATAAAGAAAAAACTTTAAAATGATATTGCTTTTATAACATATAATCTGATACCTACAAATTAAGTAGTACCAATTCATGATTATCAAATATTTGCAAAATCTTAGCAGTGAAAGTATAAAAATAAAAATGAACATTGGACTGCAACCAATATACCACAATCCTAATTTATCCTATACACCAGCATTTGCAAATAGATAGAAAAAAAATAAACATGTCATATTTAAATTTTATATCCACACAAGGTAAATTAGGACAATTCAGAACCGTTAGTGCATCTGTTTATGATTCCTCAATCCAAAATTCAGAATATTTAAATGATTTTAGCTTAAATTCAATAAACAAAATTATAATTGATTTGAATAATGTGATTAATTCTCCTAACGGTGCATTACTTTGGGGACATGAACAAATGTCAATAGATTCAAACCCTCTATTATCAAAGTGTTTTGATGAAACTAGAAATAAATCTTTACCTGATGTTCCTACACAAAATTTATTAAATCTAATGATTCAAATCAAAAAATTTAAGACACAATATCATCAAAATTCTGAAAACCTTAAAAATATTATTAAACAGGCATTTTCTTCTATAAAATCTAATCCGAATAATTATAAAAAATATCCTAATTCAGATATAAGATTTGCCATAACTATTGATAATATATATTTAACTTTAGTCTTAGAACCTAATGATTTTAATTTAACTGATGATGATTTTCTAAGTCAATTAGATATCGATTCTGATTTTTAAATTCTATCCCCGCTGTGCGAAGTCTCCTGACTTCGTGCCCGTTCCAATAATCAAATAATAATGAAAAACCTCGACTTTCTAAATGGTCGAGGTTTTTCAATATTAAAATCTAATAAAAGAAATTTACTCCTTATCTAAATAAGGATTTAAAATTTCTGCTAATTCATTCAACCAATAAAAGCTGAATTCTAAGTCTATCATTCCTTGTTCTTTCATAGCTTCTAAAGCGATTACATAATTTACTTTCCTAATTAACTTTGCCATATCTTTTACATCAATGGTTTTGTTAAAGAAATCAATCAACTTCGTTTCAGTTTCTTTTGAAAATGTGTTTGTGCTCATAATTGTCGTAAAATTAGGAATATAAAAACCCTTGCATTTTAGTGTTCCTAATACCTACGACAGTATTTGCGGTCGTTTCCGATACCGCACACTTTATACAAGGGCAATTTTTTTTAGTTTTCAAAGTCGTAATATTTAGGAATTCCAAATATACGAAAAACATCATAAATTAAGGATTTTTCTTACCTTAAATCTTTCTTAATAACCAAATATTTCAACTCAGTATTTCCAGCATTACTAATTCCGTGTTCTACATTTGGCGGGCAATATAAACTTGTATTTGGGCCAGCGACTATTGTTTTTCCGTCTAGAAAGAAAGTTGCTGAACCTTCTAAAATATAGAAAAACTCTTCTTCTGGGTGGTGATGTGGCGCGTGTGTAGATTTTCCGGGTTCAACGATACTCATTTTTAGCGTGTTTTCTTCGGTGAAGTTTTTGTCGCCAAACCAATATTGATAACCTACTTTTGTTTTGGTGGCTTTTTCTACTTCGAAATGATTGACACAATTTTCGATCGTGTATTTAGTATCGGCTAAATTAGTTGCTTTTTTTTCTTCTTGTGCTATAGATTGTTGGGTTATTAAAGTTATGATTGCAACTTTAATGTATGTTGCTGGTTTCATCTTTTTTCTTGTAATATTACAAAAAAATGAAATTGGGTGAATTGAGTTAAATAAAATAAATTATAATCTATTTATCTGTAAATTGGACTTTTGTCTTAATTTTACAAAGATTAAGAGTTAAATTATGCAAGAGATAAATAATATTGAATACCCTGAAGACAACTCTATTTCTTCAAAATTATCTAGACAGCAACAAAATATTTTAGATAGTCAAATAGAATCCGATAAAAATCTATATAAAGATGCCGAATCAATTTACAGTGATTTAAAAGATAAATATGAGTTATAAGATTATTGTTTCTCCAATAGCATTAAAGAATATTGAAGATGTTGTTGAATATTATATCTAGAAAGTAAGTAAAAAAGTAGCTTTATATTTTTTGAATGGTTATAAAAAGACTTATAAAGCCTTTACAGATTAATCCTTTTTATCAATTTCATGATAATAATTATAGCTTTTTACCTTTCAAAAAGTTTCCCTACATAGTCTTTTTTATTATTGATGAAACATCTAAAACGGTCTTCTTGAATGCTATTTTTCATAGGTCTCAAAATCCTGAGAAGTATCCTTTAAAATAAAAACTGTTCAATTAAAATTACGAGAACCTTTGTCAAAGTTTAAAACTTTGACAAAGGTAAACACACACCGTTTATACATAAAGTTTGTCATTTCGAGGAACGAGAAATCTCCGTAAGTAGCTCTGCAAAGATTGTCGATTTTGATGGTGGAGTTTCTTGCGGAGATTTCTCGTTCCTCGAAATGACAAACTGGGCGCTTAAAACAAAACCTGAAACAAAAGAAACTTGAAACTTGAAACCTGAAACCTGAAACCTCTTTACATAAGTAAATTGAAATACTAAATTTCTCCTTTAGCCCTGATCGAAACGGCATCCTTTTTCTGGCTTCTTTAGACAGAAAAAGATATAGTGTAGAGCAGGACAAATGTTGTTTTGAAAACCAATTTTTCTGCTTCTAAAACAAAAATTAGAAAATTTGCAGCTCTTTTTTAATGAAAAATGATTTTTCAAACGTCAGATTTGAATAAAATATAACTTCTGAAATTATAAATTTATCTTAAAAAAGTAACATTTTAGAAATTGCAGAATGGCGGAATGGTGCATTTTTAAAGACTTCTTAAATTTCTTTATGTGACAATAAGAAAAAACTATTAGACAAAATTATTATAATTCGAAAAACTCCCATACATTTGCCTAACGGTGTTAAACAATTTAATACTTAATCAAAATGGCAAGTAAAGATCGTATTTTAAGACAAAAAGAAGAAACAAGATGTAACATTCTTGATGCTGCTTATGCTATCGTTAAAGAAGAAGGATGGCACGGTCTGAGTATGCGAAAGATTGCAGATAAGATTGAATACACTGCTCCTATTATCTACGAGTACTTTTCTAATAAAGATGCTATCTTAAGAGAACTAACGGGTAAGGGCTTTATTAAATTGGGAAAAGAACTTGAAGCTGCTAAAGCCAAGTTTGAAAAACCAGAAGAACAATTAGAATCCATGTGGATGGCCTATTGGGATTTTGCTTTTACAGATACCGAAATGTATCAAGTAATGTTTGGAATTCAGATGAATTGCTGTTCTGAACAATGTGATGCGGCAAAAACGCCTTATAAATTATTTACTGCTGTAATTCTTGACATCATGAAAGACAGCAACCCAAGTGAAGAAGTTATTAAACAAAAGTATTTTACTTTCTTCTCTGTGATACACGGTTTGATTGCGATTAACATTATCAACAAAAGTGTTTCACTTGAAACTATCAACAGTCAAATCTTGAAAGATGCGATTGGTGGAATAATAAAATCAATACAATAAAAAAAATTTCATCATTACTTAACAGTGATAAATAATTTAATAGAGTAATTTAGCGCTTTTTTTTACATGTTTACTTAACAGCGTTAGAATATTTAATACAGTAATTTAGAACCCTTTTTTTTCTACTTTACTTAACAGTGATAAATAATTTAATATCCATTATAAAATACAATTGGAAGGCATAATTAATTTGAATTCTGCACCAATTTACTTAACACCGTTAGAATATTTAATATGATTAAAAAATGAATGAGAATAATACCACTAACAAAATTTTAAAGAGAGAGAATGTCCAACAAATTAAAACCAATAGTAAAATGAAAAATGTAATTATAACCAGCTTTATTCTAGCACTTGTTCTAAGCAGTTGTGCAGATAAAAACCAAGCTCCTCCTGCAGCGCCAGCACCTGTGTTGCCTGTTGCAGCTATCACAAGCGAAAACACTACTACAGATAATGAATATCCTGCTTCTATACAAGGAACTGTTGATGTTGAAATTCGTCCGCAGGTTAGCGGTAATTTAGATAGAGTTCTTGTTGACGAAGGTGCTTATGTATCAAAAGGCCAGTCTTTATTTAAAATAAACGAACGTCCTTTCCGTGAACAATTAAATAATGCTTTGGCAAGTTTACACGCTTACGAAGCAGCCTTAATCAACGCACAATTAGAAGTTGATAAATTGACACCCCTAGTTCAAAACAAAGTTGTTTCTGATTATCAATTGAAAACGGCTAAAGCTTCTCAAAAAATTGCTGCTGCAAATATCGAACAAGCAAGAGCAATGGTAGAATCTGCTAAAATTAATTTAGGATATACTAATGTGACAGCTCCAGTGAGTGGCTACATTGGAAGATTACCTAAAAAACAAGGAAGTTTAGTTTCTGCAACAGATGTTGAAGCTTTGACTACGCTATCTGATGTTCATGAAGTTTTTGCTTACTTTTCTTTAAGTGAAACTGATTTTATCAACTTTAAATCGCAATATAACGGAAACAGTATTGGCGATAAAATCAAAAAATTACCTCCTGTAACTTTAATATTAGCTGATAATAACGCTTACGAAAAAACAGGAAAAATTGACATGGTAGACGGTCAATTTGATAAAAATACTGGAGCAATTACTTTGAGAGCTACTTTCCCTAATGCAAACGGAACACTTCGTTCTGGAAACACAGGAAAAATCCGTTTAGGTTTACAACATAACGATGCGATTCTAGTTCCACAATCGGCTACGATAGAAATGCAGGATAAAGTTTTTGTTTTTACTGTTGATAAAGACAATAAAGTAAACAAAATGCCTATCACTGTTATCGGAAAAACAGGTACCAATTACCTTATTAAAGACGGTGTAAAATCTGGAGATCAAATCGTATTAAGCGGTATTGATAAACTACAAGAAGGACAGGTTATTCAACCTGAAAAGGCAGCTAAAGTTGCACAAATAACTAACAAAAAATAATTTTTACGAAAATGTTCAAAATATTTATACAAAGACCTGTACTCGCAACCGTTATCTCCATCTTGTTGGTGATCCTGGGTGTACTTGGACTTACAAAATTACCTTTACAACAGTTTCCTGATATTGCGCCTCCATCGGTTTTGGTAACGGCGGTATATCCTGGAGCGAATGCCGAAACGGTTTTACGTTCTGTTGCACCTTCTTTAGAAGAATCTATAAATGGTGTTGAGAACATGACTTATATGAGTTCTACTGCAAGTAATGATGGTACATTAGCGATTACTGTTTTCTTTAAATTAGGAACAGATGCTGACCAAGCTGCAGTAAACGTACAGAATAGAGTTGCACAAGCTACAAGTCAATTGCCTGCAGAAGTAGTTCAGCAAGGTGTAATTACTGCAAAACAACAAAACAGTTTTATTATGGCAATCGGTATTTATACTGATGATGAGTCTAAATACGACCAGACTTTTGTTGCCAATTATGCGCAGATTAATATTATTCCAGAGCTTAAACGTATTCCTGGAGTTGGTTCTGCCAGCATTTTTGGTGGTGTAAAAGATTACTCTATGCGTGTTTGGTTAAATCCAACACAAATGTCTACGCACAATGTGACGCCAAATGAAGTTATGGCAGCAATTCAAGACAAAAGTTTAGAAGCTGCTCCGGGTAAATTTGGAGAAAGAAGTAAAGAGGTTTTCGAATATGTAATTAAATACAAAGGAAAGCTTACTAAACCAGAAGACTATCAAAACATTGCCATTCGTTCTAATGCAGATGGTTCTATATTACGTTTAAAAGACGTTGCAAGAGTTGAACTTGGCGCTTATTCATACAACAGTTTAACACGTTTGAATGGTAAAAAAGGTATTGTAATCGGGGTTATTCAATTAGCGGGTTCAAACTCTAATGATATTCAGGTTGCGATTAACAAAATGATGGAAAAAGCTTCTAAAGATTTTCCAAAAGGCATCAAACATAATATCTTCTATAGTACAAAAGTTTCGCTAGATCAATCTATTGAGCAAGTTGAGCATACTTTATTAGAAGCATTTATTTTAGTTTTTATCGTTGTATTTATCTTCCTTCAAGATTTTAGATCAACATTAATTCCGGCCATTGCTGTCCCTGTAGCAATTTTAGGAACGTTCTTCTTCATGCAGTTATTTGGGTTCTCGATCAACCTTTTAACATTATTTGCTTTGATCCTTGCCATTGGTATTGTGGTCGATGATGCGATTGTGGTTGTCGAGGCGGTGCACGCAAAAATGGAGCACAAACATCTCTCTCCAAAAATAGCAACGCATGAAGCTATGCACGAAATTACGGGTGCTATTATCTCGATTACGCTGGTAATGGCTGCTGTATTCCTTCCGGTTGGTTTTATGGAAGGTTCAACTGGAGTTTTCTATCGTCAGTTTGCCTTTACAATGGCCATTGCAATTGTGATTTCAGCGGTTAACGCTTTGACTTTAAGTCCAGCTCTTGCTGCATTATTCTTAAAAGATAATCACGGAGCAAAAGAAAACGAGAATGAAGTTTTCGTTAAAAAAGGATTTAAAGAGAAATTCTTTACCGCTTTCAACAGCAGTTTTGAATCTTTAACAAACCGTTACGTTGGTGGTCTTAAATTCTTGATCAGAAGAAAATGGCTGGCTTTAGGCGGATTAGCTTTAATCGTTGTTGCAACAGTTGTAATGGTAAAAACAACTCCTGCAGGATTTATTCCAACAGAAGATCAAGGTTTTATCGCGATTGCTGTAAACACTCCTTCTGGAACATCTCTAGATGGAACACAAAAAATAATGACGCAGGCAGAAAATACTTTAAGAGGTTTGGATGCATCAAGATTTGTAACTGCTATTTCAGGTTTCAACTTATTGACAAACTCTACAAGTCCATCTTCTGCAGTAGTTTTCGTATTACTTAAACCAAATGAAGAGCGTGGAGCTGTCAAAAATATTGATGAAATCATGAATGAAGTACGTGGTAAATTAGGCGCTATTTCAGGAGGAAGTTTCTTCGTATTTAGTTTTCCAACCGTTCCTGGTTTCAGTAACGTTGAAGCTTTAGATTTAGTTCTTCAAGATAAAACGGGTGGTAAACTGGATAAATTCAGTGGAATCTCTCAAGGTTTTATTGGTGAATTAATGAAACGTCCAGAAATTGCTGTAGCCTTTACAAGTTTCAAAGCCGATTATCCGCAATTACAATTGGATATTAACGACGCAAAAGCAGACCAATTAGGCGTAAAAGTAAAAGACATTCTGCAAACCATGCAGGCGTATTTTGGTAGTGCACAAGCTTCTGACTTTAATAGATTTGGTAAATATTACAGAGTTGTAGTTCAGGCCGATATTGCCGACAGAGCAGATCCATCGTCTATTGATCGTGTGTTTGTAAAAAACAAAAATGGCGAAATGGTACCAATAAATACTTTAGTAAAACTAACTCGTATTTATGGTTCTGAAACGGCTTCGAGATACAATTTATTTAATTCAATTTCAATCAATGCAATTCCGAAACCAGGTTTTAGTTCTGGAGACGCAATTAAAGCAATTGAAGAAGTTGCAAAACAAAATTTACCTGCAGGATATAGTTATGAATTTTCAGGTCAAACCCGTGAAGAAATTTCTTCTGGAGGACAATCGGCAACAATTTTCTTATTGTGTTTGATATTCATCTATTTCTTACTTGCTGCACAGTACGAAAGTTACATTTTGCCTTTGGCCGTAATTTTATCAATACCTGCAGGAATTTTTGGAGTTTTCGTAGCAATTGGATTAACTGGTATTGAAAATAATATTTACGTACAAGTTGCCTTAGTCATGCTGATAGGACTGCTCGCCAAAAACGCCATCTTAATTGTGGAGTTTGCCGTACAGAAAAGAAAATCAGGTCAAGCATTAGTTAGTGCTTCTATAGATGCTGCAAAATTACGTTTGCGACCAATTATCATGACATCTTTAGCCTTTATTGTTGGTTTAATTCCAATGATGAGCGCAACAGGACCATCTGCACAAGGAAATCACTCGATTAGTATCGGAGCCGCTGGAGGTATGATTTCTGGAGTAATTCTAGGTTTGTTTATCATTCCTGTCTTATTCATTATTTTCCAGCATTTACAAGAAAAAGTTACTGGAAAACCAGTAGCCGTAATTCATAACGAAGAAAAATAAAAATGGAAAACTATATAACAACATTTCTGATAGCCGTTATCGCTGGCATCGCTTATATATCGTACAGAATCTCAAAAGATCTTGAAACTAGAAAAGATACTTGTACAGAAATTTAATGAAAAAACTAATGAAAAATTATATAACCAAAATCGTGATGATCGCCATTTTGATCACCACTATAATATCCTGTAAAGTTTCTAAGGATATTGAAACTCCAAAAGATGCACTTCCTGAAAATTTCAGGAATGCATCGGTTTCAAAAGATACTACAAGTATCGCCGATTTGGAGTGGAAAAACTTCTTTACAGAAAAAGATATTGTTCAATTAATTGACAGCGCTGTAACCAGAAACAATGATTTGCAGGTTGCTCAAAAAAACATTGAAATTGCACAATATAGATTCACTCAATCAAAATGGGGAAATATACCGCAAGTCAATTTAGTCGTAACGGCAAGTACAAGCAATCCTTCTGATAATAGTTTTACAGGAAAAAACCTTAGCCAAGCTTTAGGTCAAAAACATATTGACGATTATTCTGCTGGAGCATCACTTTCTTGGGAAGCTGATATCTGGGGGAAAATCAAGAATCAGAAAAAAGGTGCTTATGCTGGATATCTTCAATCAGAAGAAGTAAAAAAAGCATTGCAGACTACTATTGTTGCCAATGTTTCTAAAGGATATTACAATCTTTTGATGCTGGATGCACAATTGGAAATTGCCAAGCAGAATGTTCAATTGAATGATAGTACAACTACCATCATCAAATTAAAATATGATGCTGGACAAGTTACCAATTTAGCCATTCAACAATCTGAAGCACAAAAATTAACTGCAGCACAATTGATTCCGTTATTAGAACAAAATATTGCGATTCAAGAAAATGCTTTAAGCGTTTTAACGGGATCATTTCCAAGTTCTAAAGAAAGAAATACAATTTTAACTGCAATTACAGTTAAAAACAATACAGCAATCGGAATTCCTTCTTCTTTAGTAAGCAGAAGACCAGATGTAAAAAGTGCCGAATTAGCTTTAAAAATTGCTAATGCAAATGTTGGTGTTACAAAAGCAGATTTTTATCCTGCATTGCGTATTACAGCGCAAGGCGGTTTAAACTCTTTCGAAACCAGCAATTGGTTTAACATTCCTGCCTCTTTATTCGGAACTGTAGCGGGAGGTTTAACACAGCCTTTATTAAACAATAAAAGAGTAAAAACACAATACAATATTGCTGTAGCCGAAAGAGAAAAAGCAGTTTTAAATTTCAGACAATCCGTTTTGGTTGCCGTAAGCGAAGTATCTGATGCTATGGTTAAAGTGGAGAAATTAGAACAGCAGGAAGCTTTTTTACAAGAGCGTGTAAAAACATTACAGCAAGCTATTAAAAATGCAAATTTATTATTCAAAAACGGAATGGCTGAATACCTTGAAGTTTTATCTGCACAATCTAATTTACTACAAAGCGAACTAGAACTTGCTGACATTAAAAGAGCACAATTATCTGCCAATACCGATTTATATCGCGCACTTGGCGGTGGTTGGAAATAATACCCTGTACCCGTTAATTATTTATTTTTTGAGATGACGCTGTAGAACTTCGGTTTTGCAGCGTTTTTTTTTGGTTTCCTTGCCGCGAAGGCGCTAAGACGCTAAGATTTTTCAAGCCTTTTACTGATGCTTAAATTAGCTCGCAAAGTCGCAGAGTCGCAAAGAAAAACTTAAAAACTTTGCGACTCTGCGACTTTGCGAGAAATTCTATGAGGAAAAAAACTTAGCGTCTTAGCGCCTTCGCGGCATAAACCAAATAAAAATAAATTCAAAAAAGAAGCATATTATAAAATGGAATAATATCTTAGATGAAAATTTAATCTATGAAAAAAATAGCATACATCGCACTATTAGCAATACTAATCGCAAGCTGTAAAAAAAGCAATACAGACGAAGAATTAAAAGCCATAACAAAAGCAGACACTACTGTTGCTGCTCCTAAAAAAGAGGAAGAATTAAAAACAGAAGTAAAAGCAGATACAATCAATACTACGTCAAAAAAAGACGAAGATTGTAAAGATATTGAAGTAGAAATGGGAGCTGGAAGAGAATGTATTATAAAGAATACCGATCTTGAACAAGCTTACCAAAATATCATTAAAGATAAAGAAGTAGAAGAAACAGAGTATTATTTAGCTACTATTCCAAGCCAAAATAAATCGGTTACAGTAAATAAAAAAGGTTTAATCTCAATTGACTATCAAATTACGCCAAATAAAGTTTTTATTTCTATGTTTTATGAAGGCGGTAATACAGAAGTAACACTCGAAAAAATAAAAAATACCATTAAAAAAAGTATTTATCATTATGCAGACTAAATTTTAAGTTTGCCGCAAAGACACTGAGGCGTAAATTTTATCGCCACGAATTTCACAAATTTGCACGAATTATTCTATCGCTGAATTTTAAAATTTAGATAGTCAAAACTTCTTGATATAAAAACTTCGCGCCCTAGCGCCCAATGTCATTAAGTTAAGGAATAAATAAAAAGGTATCACGCAGATTTCGCAGATTTTAGCAGAATAGAAATAAAAAAATCTGCCAAAATCTGCAGAATCTGCGTGAAAAAATAGCTTAACTTAATGACATTGCCCTAGCACCTTCGCTGCATAAAACTAAACTATGAGTTAGCGAAAGCAACGCTAAACTGCAAAAAAATAATTTGTGTAAATTAGTGAAATTAGTGGCAAAAAAAACTTTGCACCTTAGCGCCTTCGCAGCATAAAAAAAACAAACAATGTCGCAAATGCCCCTAAAATAGTCTCAAAAAAGTATCTCCGAAAAAAATAAGATTACTAGATTTGTAATTAATTTACTAATAATCTTACAAACAAAAACTAATGAAAACAACCAAAATCATTTTCTGGACTACCACAATTCTTATTTTTTTATTTGAAGGCGTTATGCCGGCATTTACTTCACAAACTGAAATGGCTAAAGAAGGCATCAAACATTTAGGATATCCTGAATACTTCGGGAATGCTTTAGTTGTTTTTAAAGTTCTCGGAACTTTAGCGTTAATAATTCCAAAAGTTCCAAAACGCATAAAAGAATGGGCATATGCAGGTTTTGCTTTCGATTTTATATTTGCTTCAATAAGTCATTTTGCTGTTGACGGAATTGGTTTTAATGGTTTTATGCCATTAATTGTTTTTGCGGTTTTAATCTTTTCGTATGTAACGTATCATAAACTAGAGCGCTATAAAAATATCGCGCTGTAAATCATTTTACTATGATTGAAGTTTTTAAAACAAATGTTCAAGAAGAAAGCCAGTCAGAATTTATAATTGGAAAACTTCTTGAGCATTTTCCAAACAGTCATATCAACTTCGATTTAGAAGATTGCGATAAAGTTCTACGCGTTCACAGCACTTCTATTTCCAACCAAAAAATCATCGAAATTTTAAATACTCACGGCTATTTATGTGAGGTTCTTCTTTAAACAAATAACATAATTACCTGACTCATAAACTTTTAATTAAAAAGTGTATTTTTGGTGCTGCATTTTAACCAAACCTAACCCTTTATGAGATCAAAAACCAAAACCATCTTATCTGCTGGATTCATGGCGGGCAGCTTAGATATCTTTGCCGCCATTTTAGTTTATACCATTATCTTAAAAAAAACGACAACTGTAAAAATTCTGCAGTCTATTGCTAGCGGCATTTTAAAAAAAGAAGCCTATACAGGAGGACCAGAAATGGCTGTATATGGCTTGGGTCTTCATTTTTTAATTGCCATGATTTTTGCTTGGTTCTATTTTCAAATTTATCCGTACATCAAATTTTTCCAAATTAATCCGTTATTATCAGGGCTTACATATGGCATTTTTGTCTGGGTTGTGATGAATCTAATTGTACTGCCATTAGTCTTTCCTGTTTTGCCAGAAAAAAAACTTGATTTTCCTTTAATTTTATCCATCCTAATTATCATTTTCTGCATCGGAATGCCGATTGCTTTTATTGCTAAGAAATATTATGCTAAGTGGTATTAACCACAAAGTTTTGTCATTGCGAGGAACGAAGCAACCACGCTAACAATAGAACACAACGCTTGATTTAGCAAATGAGATTGCTTCGTTCCTCGCAATGACAACATTGAAGGAAATTAGAATTTTAAAATAACTATTCTTCTAAACAAAAAAAGCGTCGCAAATAATATTTACGGCGCTTTTTGATCTCAAATTAGTACTTATTGCTAAACTTTTGATCTTCCTGTAATTAATGAAATTACAAATAACACTAAAAATATAAAGAATAAAACTTTTGCAATACTCGCGGCTCCAGCGGCAATACCGCCAAAACCAAAAATTCCGGCTATGATAGCAAGAATTATAAAAATGACTGTATATCGTAACATAATATTTAGTTTTTTAAATTCATAAATATGACTTTTAAAAGTCTGTTTTGTTTGTTATTCAAAGCTCTTAAAATCTTACAAAAAAAATTAACTCTAAACATTATTTTACTAACTCAATTAACTATAATTTAAAGCATTACAATTTTTAATAATTTTATTTGTAAATTACAGAATTCCCACAAAAATGCTTTTGAGTTAATTTTTTAATGGATTGGATTAATACTCTCTCCATCTAAAAGGTAATTTTAAAAAAATAAAAAGAGCTAAATAACCTCTTCTATATTTAATATGGTACTGCCGATAACAAAATTGCGGCGGTTTCTTTGAACTTGAACGACTTGTTAAACGAACTAAAAAAGAATCCCCATGAAAACGATATCAAATAAATCTAAAATAGTTTTTCTTTCTACTTTTCCGCCAACTCAATGTGGCATTGCCACTTATACGCAAGATACCATTAAAGGGATTACAGACGTTTATGGCAAATCTATTACTTGCGAAATTTGCGAATTGGTCAATAAACCAATAGAAAATCCAACGCAGGCTTTTACATTAAATACTCGAGATAGAGAAGAATATGCTAAAGTTGCCGAGGAGATCAATAAAGACAAAGCGGTAAAATTGGTGCACATACAGCATGAATTTGGTTTATTTGGAGGAAACTATGGCGATTATCTTTTAGATTTTTTAAATGCCAATCAAAAACCCGTAACCTTTACCTTCCACAGTGTAATTCAAAATCCAAATAGCGAATTAAAAACAATCGTTCAATTGTTATTGAGTTACAGTAATTCTGTATTTGTAATGACTAATCGATCTAAAGAGATTTTGATGCGTGATTATGATATTAAAGAAGAAACGATAACGTACATGCCACACGGAACTCATATTGTAGTTTACGAAACACCTGCGCAAGCCAAAGAAAAACTTGAAATTCAAGATAGAATTGTATTATCAACGTTCGGACTTTTGGGCGAAGGGAAAAATATTGAAACAGGATTACAGGCATTGCCGAAGATTATCAAAAACACGCCAAATGTATTGTATTTAATTATTGGCAGAACACATCCAAATCTAATTGTAGACGGCCTAGATGCCTATCGCAATAAACTGGAAGCCATTGTAGAAGATTTAAATTTAAAAGACAACGTTCGTTTTATAAATGAATATTTAGACACCGATGAACTTTTAAATTATCTAAAAGCAACAGACATCTATATGTTTACCTCAAAAGATCCCAATCAAGCTGTAAGTGGCACTTTTGCTTATGCCATGAGTTGTGCCTGCCCGATTGTAGCTTCAAAAATTCCGCATACATTAGAAGTATTAACGCCAGATTCTGGAATATTAGTCGATATCGGAAACGTAGATCAATTTGCAGAAGCGGCAATAAAATTACTTTCTGATGAGAATTTAAGACAAGAAATGGGAATTCAGGCTTTTACCAAAATGAGAGCTTCCTCTTGGGAAAACGCTGCAATCACGCACATGAATACCTATAAGAAATTAATTGAAAATCCGACGGAAATAAAATACAGCTACCCTTCTATTCAATTAAATCATATCAAAAAACTGACAACCAATTTAGGGATTATTCAGTTTAGCAAAATTTCTATTCCAGACTTAGAATCTGGTTATACTTTAGACGATAATGCACGCGCACTAATTGCTTTTTGTATGCATTATAAACTAACAAAAGATAAAGACGATTTGGCTTATATTCTAATTTATCTAGATTTTATAGAACGATGCCAAAAACCAAAAGGTAATTTCATCAACTATGTAGATCAAGACAACCGAGAACATATTGAGCAAAATGCCGAAGTTAATTTAGAAGATTCAAATGCAAGAGCCATTTGGGCTTTGGGGACTGTGGTTTCTATAGCTGATATTCTGCCAGAAGCCATTTCTAAAAAAGCAACAAAATGTTTCTTGAATTCCCTAAAATGGGCAGAAAACATTCAATCGCCTCGATCAATTGGTTTTGCTACAAAAGGATTGTATTTGTATCATTCAACTATTCCAAATTTATATGTTGCAGCCATCATCAATAAATTAAATTCAAAACTACTGGCTAATTATGAAGATCATGCTTCGAAAAACTGGAAATGGTTTGAAAATTATATGACTTATGCCAATGGAATTCTACCAGAATCAATGTTGTATGCTTTTTTAATTACCAATAAACCCATTTATAAAAAAGTCGCTTTAGATTCGCTTGATTTTTTAATGTCGAAAATGTTTATCAATAAAAATTTCAGAGTAATTTCTAATAATGGCTGGTATCAAAAAGACACAGAACCACAGGAATTTGGAGAACAGCCAATAGACGTTTCGTACACTATTCAGACCTTAAATGCTTTTTACAACGCTTTTAATATCTCAGAATACAAACACAAAATGAAAAATGCCTTCAATTGGTTTTTAGGCAAAAATCATTTAAACCAAATTATGTACAATCCGGTTAGCGGCGGCGGTTACGATGGACTTGAAAAAGAAAACGTAAACTTAAATCAAGGTGCCGAATCTACTGTTTGTTATTTGACGGCGAGACTTTTAATGGAAAATTTCAAATTATCTGATGTCAAAGTAATTCCGTTGCTTAAATCACGAACTAATCTGGCTATTAATTCTTAATTCAATAAAAAACACACTCACTAGAATTCTATATAAACCCTGAAAATCCCTTTTATAAAAAGGGATTTTTTGTTTTTAAAATTGTTCGTGAAACAATTATAATAACCACTTTAGCTTTAAGAAAAGTAGTATCCAGTTTAATATTTTTTATAGTATTTTATAATATAAAGAGGAAAAAAGGCTGTCCCAACAGGCAAAAACATCACTTTTACTGCATCATCAATCCTTAAAGAGAATACTTCCAAAACTGCAAGTACAAGAAAGACTAAAAAGGGAATAAGAAAATAATGTTTCTTATCATTTTCTTTATCAAAATAAATATAGAATGAAGAGGCAAATACAACACTAAAAAAGAAAATATTTAAAAAGAAAAATGGAATTGCTTCCTTAAACAGTGGACCTTCAAAATATAATTTTGTCAAATAAATTACCAAAATAAAACCTATAATATAATTAGATATTAAATACAATTTGTCTCTATATGAAATGTAAATCATTAGAATTAAAAGACATATAGGTAGAATATAACTCATCATATTTTTAATTATTTGGCAGTTATAAAGCTTTAAAACTTCAATTCACTTTACTTAAATTTTGAAACAAAACTAATGTTTTATAGATAAATAATGATTGTGCAAGTTCCATTAAAAAACAAGCAATTTTAACAAAAAATCCCTAAACGTCATTAAACATAAATTATTGTGTCCTTATTATGTTAATTATATAAACTTCAAAAATAGTTGTGTAAGGTTTTTTCTCTACTTATAAGGTAACTTTCCTATATGATTTATTAAGAAAAAACAATTGAATTTCACCTTAAAAATATAGCATTTTGATTCTCAACTTAAAAAATAATTTCGCCGCAATAGGAAGTGCAACATTGTTTGCAAAGAAGTTTTTTAAGGAGGTTTTTATTCCTCCTTATGAGGCTAAAGAGTTTTTGAAACAATGTTATGTAATTGGGTATAAATCATTGCCGTTGGTTGCTATAACAGGATTTATTATGGGTTTGGTGCTTACGCTGCAATCCCGACCAACGCTGGTAAAATTTGGTGCAGAATCTTGGTTACCCGGAATGGTCGCTTTATCGCTAATCCGCGAAATTGCTCCTGTTATTACAGCTTTAATCTGTGCTGGAAAAATTTCGTCTGGAATTGGTGCCGAATTGGGTTCGATGAAAGTAACCGAACAGATTGATGCTATGGAAGTTTCAGCCGTTAATCCGTACAATTATTTAGTAGTAACACGCATATTAGCCTGTACTTTAATGGTACCGATATTAGTTGTTTTTGCTGATGCTGTTGGACTTGTTGGCGGTTATGTTGGCATTAACATTCACGGAGATGTGAATTTTTACCGCTATCTAACCCAGATTGTACAATCGCTAGAATTTTTAGATCTCGTTCCGGCAACGATCAAAACATTCTTTTTTGGATTTTTTATAGGAATGATTGGCTGTTACAAAGGTTTTAATGCCAAAAACGGAACCGAAAGCGTAGGAAGAGCTGCAAACTCTGCCGTAGTAACTGCTTCGTTAATCATTTTTATTATTGATATGGTCGCTGTTCAAATAACCGATTTATTTTTTTAAGATGATAAAAGAAAAACTACATAAAGAACCAAAAGTCAAAGACAAAAATCAAACACCGATAATCGAGATTAAAAACCTGCACAAAACATTTGGCGGTGATAATGAGATTTTAAAAGGCGTAAATCTTACGGTGAATAAAGGCGAAGATTTAGTGATTTTAGGACGTTCCGGATCAGGAAAATCAGTCACTATAAAATGTATTGTAGGTTTGATTGAACCTGATGAAGGCGAAATTAAAGTTTTTGATGAAAATGTACTCAATCTCAAAAAAAGTGAGCTCAATGCAATACGCGTTAGAATTGGATTTTTGTTTCAAAGCGGCGCTTTATACGATTCAATGTCCGTTAGAGAAAACTTAGCTTTTACCTTAACCAAACACAAACGAGATTTATCTGCCGATGAAATTGAAAGTGAAGTTATGGAAGCACTCGATAGCGTAGGTTTGAGTGAAGCAATAGATAAAATGCCTTCTGAATTGTCTGGAGGGATGCAAAAGAGAATTGGCTTGGCCAGAACTTTAATTCTAAAACCAGAAATTATTCTGTACGACGAACCCACAACGGGATTAGACACGATAACTTCTAGAGAAATCAGCGAATTGATTTTAGACATTAAACACAAACAAAAAACATCATCGATCATTATTACGCACGATATGGCGTGTGCAAAATTAACTGCCGATCGCATTATGGTTTTAAAAGATGGTGTAATTCACGCCGAAGGAACTTACGAAGAACTAGAAAAAGACGAAGACGAATGGGTACGCTCATTCTTTCAATAAAGCAAAATAAACAATAGAAATCATGGAGAAAAAATCTACATATACTTGGAAATTGGGAATGTTTGTAACAGTAGGTTTATTGCTTTTTATAATGGCAATTTATTTTATTGGCAAACAAAAAAATCTATTTGGTTCCACCTTTCACATCACATCGCAGTTTAAAAATGTAAGCGGTCTTGAGGTAGGAAATAATGTTCGTTTTTCGGGCATTAATGTTGGAACTGTCGAAGAAATCAAATTAATAAATGACTCTTCTGTAGTAGTAAGATTAGTAATGAAAGATGAAGTTAGAGAATTTATTAAAACAGATGCACGTGCCAGTATTGGCTCTGATGGCTTGATGGGCGATAAAGTTTTGACGATTTCTCCTGGTGTAAGCTCTCGAAAAGTAATTGAAAACAACGGACAACTCGCTTCTATTGATGGAATCGAAATGCAGGATATTATGAAAAGTGTCAAAAAAAGTGTTGACAACGTAGGAATAATTTCTGATGAATTAGCCATTTTCAGCCACAGCATGAACAACGGAAACGGCGCTTTGGCAAGATTAGTCCGCGATGATAAAATGGCAAACAGCGTTTCTAATACACTTTCTAATTTAGAAACTGGAACAAAAGGTTTCAGCGATAATATGGAAGCCGCCAAAAGCAATTTCTTATTTAAAGGTTATTTCAAGAAAAAAGAGAAAGAAAAAGAAAAAAAGAAAGAAGAAGCTAAAGAGAAAAAAGAAGAACAAGAAAAAGCATCTAAAGAAAAAGAGCAGAAAGAAAAAGAAGATAAACAAAAACAAGAAGACGCTAAAAAAGCACAGACAGAAAAAGAAAAAAAGAATTAATTACACTGTAAAACATACAGTGTTGAATATCAAAAGTTAAGTATTCTTTATACTCTTCTATTCTACAAAAAATAAAAAATCTATGTTTCTATGTGTTTAAATAAAACTTAGAAGTGTTTAAATAAAATTTAGATCACAGAAGTCTAACTTTTAAATCTATCGTATATGCCAGTCTCAATTCAACATACAGCCCTAAAAGTTTTAAAAATTGCAGGAATCACAATAGCAGGAATCCTGTTGCTGCTTTTTTTGATTCCGTTGTTATTTCCTGGAAAGGTAGCCTCTGAAGTCAAAAAAATAGCCAACGAACGCCTCGACAGCAAAATAGATTTTTCTAATTCTAAACTTTCTTTTTTTACCCATTTTCCATCGCTTACCGTTTCGCTTGATAATTTATCACTTACAGGTTCTAAACCTTTTAGTAAGGATACTTTATTGAAAGCAGAACAGGTTGCATTTGGAATCAACTTAAAACGACTGCTTTTTGACAATGAAGTAAAAATCAACAAACTCTATGTTTCTAAAGCTGATATCAATATAATGGTCAACCAAAAAGGAGAAGCCAATTACAATATTTACATCGCTCCAGAAGATCGAAAAGAAGATAAAAAAGATCCTAATGAACCAGAAGAAGGAACTGCAATTAGACTAGAACGAATAGATTTGAAAGATTGCCGCGTAAAATATAATGATCGATCTGCTAAGATTTTTGCCGATGCCAAAGGCTTTAATTATGTTGGAAAAGGAAATTTAAGTGAAGATATTTTTGATCTCAGCACTGATGCTAAAATTGACAATCTCGATTTCTATTACAATCAAACGGCGTATTTGAGACAAAAAGCCGTTCAGGCCGATTTAATTACGCGAATCAATACGCATGCGCTGTCGTTTATTCTTCAAAAAAATGAACTTCACATCAATAAACTGCCTTTAAAATTTACCGGATTGTTTACCATTTTAAGAGACGGCTATAAAATCAACATCAAAGCAGCGTCTGAAAATACAACTGTAAAAGATTTGTTTTCTGTTATGCCTCCAGAATATTTGGCTTGGCTAAACGAAACCGAAATTTCTGGACGCAGTGATTTACTTTTTACTTTTAAAGGAGATTATAATGTGGCCAAAAAACAAAAACCAGATTTAGCTTTTAATCTAAAAATTGACAAAGGGGCTATAAATTATCAAAATGCGCCCGTTCCATTAACTGATTTTCAAATGGATTTGAATGCGATTATGCCTTCTTTAGACATCGAACAATTGATGGTAAATCTAAGAACGCTTAAATTTAAAGTTGGAGCAAAAGATTATTTTACCGCCTATCTGCACAGCAAAGGTTTTACCGAAATGAATATGAATGCGAGCATAAAAGGCGCGCTTGATCTTGCCGTTGTGGACAAAGCGATCGGATTAAATACAATTGACTTAAAAGGAATTTTAAAAACCGATATTCAGGCGAGAGGAATTTTTAGTACTTCAAAAAAACTGTTTCCTAAAACCATCGGCGGTATTTCGCTCCGAAACGGCTGGCTCAAAACAGACTCCTATCCTAACCCAATTACCAACATTACTTTTGTAGCAAATGTACTTAATAAAGCAGGAACGTATCAGGATTTAATTGTAGCCGTTGCACCGGCATCGTTTGTTTTTGAAGGAAATCCGATGTATGTAAACGCCACTTTATCAGACTTTAGTGATTTGGCTTATAACGCTAAAATAAAAGGAGAACTCAATGTTGGCCGTATTTATCAGGTTTTCTCTCAAAAAGGAATTGATGTAACAGGTTACGCAAAAGCCGATCTTTCTTTAAAAGGAAAACAAAGTTATGCTACAACCGGACAATATGATAAACTGGACAATCGAGGAACTCTTTTATTAAAAAACATCAAAGCAACTTCTCAACTTTTTCCAAAAGCTTTTTTTATTAAACAAGGAAATTTTCGCTTTCAGAATGAAAAAATGTGGTTTGAAAAATTTGATGCTTCTTACGGAAAATCAGATTTTGCAATTAATGGATATCTGCTCAATACGATTAATTATTTCTTAGAATCTCACGGAACTTTAAGCGGTGATTTTAACCTGAAATCAAAATTAATTAATGTTGATGAATTTATGGCATTGAAAAAAGGCGAAAACACAGACCAAAACATTGAAGTACAATATGCTAAAGAAGATCATCCTAAAATGAGTGGTGTTGTTATTATACCCAAAAATTTAAATGTAGCCCTAAAAGCAAATGTGGACAAAGTAGAATACAACAAATTGATATTAAACAATTTACATGGTAAAATTGGTATTACAAAAGGTGGTTTTTATTTAGAAAACACTAATTTTGATATTATTGACTGCCTACTCAGAATAGATGCTTCGTATCAAGACGAATCACCAACTTCTGCTCATTTTGACGCCCACTTTACAGCAAAAAATTTTAGTGTACAAAAAGCTTACAACGAAATTCCAATGTTTCATGAAATGGTTTCTGCGGCTGAAAAAGCGCAGGGAATTATTTCTGTAGATTATAAAGTAAAAGGAGATTTAAACGGAAATATGGGACCTATTTACCCCTCTCTTGAAGGTGGCGGAACCATCAATCTAAGCGATGTAAAAATTAAAGGATTAAAATTATTTGACGGAATAAGTTCTAAAACTGGGCAAGATGGTTTAAACAATCCCGATATGAAAGGAATAGAAATTAAATCATCCATTGATAATAATCTTATTCATATTGAGCCTTTTACTTTTTCTGTTGCGAGTTTTAGACCAACCATAAAAGGAACAACAAGTTTTGATGGTCTTCTGGATTTAAGAATGCGTTTGGGATTACCGCTCTTTGGAATTATCGGATTTCCAATTGTAATTACAGGAACACATGAAGATCCAAAAATAAAAATATTCAGCAAAACAGGTCAGAAAATAGACGATGCTGTTTACGATGAAAAACACAATAAAGTAATTAGAAAAGAAAAAGTAAGCCAACCTTAATACTCTACAAATGAAAAATAAAAAACAAACAACAAGTGCCTTCGAAAAATTTGCTTCAAAAGTTTCAAAAGCCGCCGGAAGCACAACTGCTTTCATCAGCGCTTTTTTAATTGTTGTAGTTTGGGCAGTTTCTGGACCTATTTTCGATTATTCAGAAACTTGGCAGTTGGTCATTAATACTGGAACTACCATTATAACTTTTTTAATGGTTTTCTTGATTCAGAAAGCACAAAATAAAGATTCGCTTGCCATTCAGTTAAAGTTAAACGAATTGGTGGCTTCTAATGAATTTTCGAGCAATAGTCTTGTCGATATTGAAAGTATGACGGAAGAAGAAATGATTATTGTGCAAAAATATTACCACAGACTTGGTGAACTTGCCCAAAAAGAACAAAGCATTAGAACCTCACATTCTATTGCCGAGGCGCACCAGCAGCACGAACGAAAGCATAAAAACAAAACCAAACTTGATTCTAAAAATACGACCAAAAAATGAAACTACGCTCTACCGAAACACTTTGGACGCTCAAAAATGCCATGAAAGACAGTTACCCGTCAATAAACTCAGACTTAAATACAAGTATTTTAATTATTGGCGGCGGCATAACCGGAGCATTAATTGCTTATAAATTAATTAACGAAGGAAAAAAAATAATATTAGTAGATCGTCGTGATGTCTGTAACGGCAGCACAGCCGGAAGCACTGCTTTACTACAGTACGAAATAGATGTTTCTTTGCATGAGCTTATAAAACTAAGAGGGGAAAAATGTGCCGTAGACAGTTACGTAAACGGCAAAAAAGCCATTTTTGAATTGCGAAACATTGTTGACACCATAAAAAGTGAGTGCGAATTTGAGTTTAAAAAAAGCATCTATTTTGCCTCTTTAAAAAAAGACATTCCGTTTCTAAAAAACGAATTCAAAGTCAGGAAACAAAATGGCTTTGATGTGTCTTGGCTCAGCAAATACGAACTAAAAAAGTTAGGCTTAAACGCAATCGCAGCTATAGAATCTACAACAGCTGCCGTAATGGATCCGTATAAACTTGCACATGATCTTTTGCAGTACTGCCAGCAAAAAGGAATGCAGATTTTAGATCGCACCAATATTACATCTATCCATTATCTAAAAGAAAAATGCGTTGCCAGCACGGAAAATAAATGCACCATTACCGCAGAGCACGTTATACATTGCAGCGGTTACGAAAGCACAGAAACACTAACAGAAAAGGTTGTAGATTTAAAAAGCACCTTTGTTATTACTTCCGAAAACATACCCAATTTATCTCACGAGTTTAAAAACACCATTTTCTGGGACACTTCTTCTCCATACAATTATCTTAGAACAACTTCAGACAATAGAATAATTATGGGCGGTGGTGACGAAGAATTTAAAGATCCTAAAAAACGAGATAAATTACTGCCCAAAAAAGAGCAGTATCTTTTAAAGCAGTTTCAAAGAAAATTTCCAGAAATTAAATTCAAGATAGATTATTCCTGGGCAGGAACATTTGGCGAAACCAAAGACGGTTTACCGTATTTTGGAAAACCAGATCCACAAAAAAACGAACATTACGTTTTAGGTTTCGGTGGAAACGGTATCACTTTCAGCGTAATAGGAATGACTTCTATTCTGGATTCTATTAATAATAAGGAGAATACAGATTTGGAGTATTATAAGTTTGGAAGATAGTTTTTTGAGATTCTAAGAAACTTAGAATCTCAAAAAACTTAAAGTACCAATTCCATCTGAATATTACATCTTTTATACGGTGTTGCTAAACCAGAAACTTTCTGAAATCCTAGTTTATGATACAAATTAATAGCAGGTTTTAAGATCGTGTTACTTTCTAAATATATTTTATCTGCGCCTTGTTCTTTAGCACTTTTTACAATTTCCTGCCCAAGAAGCCAGCCAATACTTTTGCCTTGTGCTTTGGGCGAAACAGCCATTTTTGCCATTTCAAAATCATAATTTGAATCCTTCATTTTTATCAGCGCACAAACACCAACAGGCTCATCACGATACAAAGCCACAAAAATCTTCCCGCCTTTGTCCAGAATATATTCCTGCGGATTATCTAAAGCCTTGTAATCAGCCTCCTCCATTTCAAAATAAGTCGAAATCCATTCAACATTCAAGGCTCTAAAAGCTTCGTGATATTCTGGTTTATACGCTACAATTTGTACTTCTTGACTTTCACGCAATTTTTTATGTTCTGTAACCCTCTTCAAAAGTGATTTTTGCTCCAGCAAAAATTCCCATTCCTCAAGCGCAGCCCATAAATTATGGTTAGATTCAGAAATTAAAGATTCCACCGCCGCTTCTACATCCACCAACTGCATCTTCAACTCTTTAGAAATAAGAAGACCCTGATCCGTCAAAGAAACAATATTTCTCCTTTTATCACTCGTTTTCTGATTATCCTGAACCAAACCCGCAGTAATCATTTCTTGAACGATTTTACTCACCGAAGGCTGAGAATGTCCAATTTCGTTAGCAATTTCGGTAATCGTAATTTCCCTTTCTTCACTTAAAACATAAAAAACCGGAAACCATTTCGGTATAAAATCTATCCCGTACAATTCATAAACTTTCGCCGCATCATCCGTAATAGTTGCAGTCATTAATCTAAGACGACTTCCCAAAGCCATCTTTCCCACTTTATCAAAAAAATTCATAATATAATTAATTACATAACTAGTTATGCAAATGTATGTGTTTTTTTAATATATAAACACAAAGCCGTAAAATTCTTTTTGATTTATTTTATTAGCAACCTAAAAATCAAGCCGTAACAGCCAAAGGATTCAAATTAAATTTATATTCTTTAGGACTGCAATTGAATTTTTGTTTGAAGATTTTAGAGAAATAACTTCTGCTGGTAAAACCAATACAATACACAATTTCTGAAATATTCAAGTCCGAAGTTCTAATCAAAATTTCAGCCTTTAGAACGCGCATGTGTGTAATATAATCGTTTACCGTTCTGTTATGAATCATTTTAAAACCTTCTTGAAGTTTATTTGGAGATAATCCAGATCTTTTACTCAAAGATTTAATTGTAAAAGCCTCTTCAGGAGATGCTTTTATTAATTCAGAAAGTTCTTTTATCTCTTCCATTTCTCTCAAAGTCAAGCAATTTGCATCTTTATCAAAAGCAACTAAATCATCTGCACGCTGCTGAATTTCCATAGCTAGAATAATTCTCAAAATACCTTCTTTAAGCAGATTTCTAACAATTCCTGTTTGAGTAATGGCATTTAACTGCTCTATTTTCTCTGCAATTTTCAAGTTATAAGAACCAACATAAAAGAAATCCTGAGGCATACTATGCTCAAAAAAAGTTTCTTTTACTTTATAGTTTAAAGAATGTATTTGATTATCCTTATCAGCTTCAGTACCAACAATAATCAATGTAAAGACCGTTTTTTTGTCCTTTTCAAAAAACAAAACATTATCTTTTTTATGTTTAGAAGTTACAATAGCCGTCTGAAACGTATTCAATTTATGTTCCTCCCCTTTATTACCAAAACTATGCACCAAATTACCTTTAGAACAATAAGCAAAATAAATAGGCGAAGATTTCAAGTTTAAAATATCCATTCTAACATCAACCGAAAAAGTCATATCAAACTGCACATACGAAATCGTATCGTTAAAAGTAGCGCCAACAATAGATCCCACTGCAAAGCTATTCTCAACCTCAAGCGCATACTCATCTAAGTCAAAGGTTACCTTTCCACCAAAATTTTTATTTAGTTCCTCAAATATGCTTTGAGTTTTATCTGTGTTTATCGTAACTGTTTTCATCTTGACCGGCTTTAAAATTGAATCTTCTATTTTGACGAATTTTAACAAAGAAGTGGTATTCTTGTGTATTCAAAAATTCAGTAAATCAAAGTTCGCTCAATCATCAGCCTAAAATGTTATACAATTTTCCGATTTTGTTTTATAATTACTTATAAATACATAATTTAACTCAAACGAAAATTTTCTTAATCCATAAAAAATGAAAAGCTTCTCTTTCCCGCCAATAGCATCAGACAAAGCCAGAATTTTAATTCTAGGCACAATGCCTGGAACAAAATCTTTAGAACTAAATCAGTATTATGGACACAATCAAAATAACTTTTGGAAATTTATGTTCGCCATTCTAAAAGAAGATTTCTCTTCAGATTACGAAGCTAGAAAAGCTTTAGTCTTAAAAAATCAAATTGCAATTTGGGATGTTTTACAATTTTGCGAACGCGTAGGAAGTTTAGACAGTGCCATTAAAAATGAAATAGCCAATGATTTTGAGCACTTTTTAGACCTTCACCCTAATATTGAAACTATACTTTTTAACGGACAAAAAGCAGCTGCTTTTTTTAATAAATACGTTCACCTAAAAAAAGAGTATCAGCTTATTACGCTCCCATCTACAAGTCCTGCAAATGCAGGAATAACATATCAATCCAAATTAGACCAATGGAGCATCATTAATACCTTATAAGACTAATCATACCTATTTAAAATCTCTATCTTTTTTTGTCAGACATTGGAATCATGTAACATTTTCAATTTAAAATATAACAAATTATTTCTGACAGTACTATAATTTTACAATCAAGAAATAAAAGCCATTAGAAATAGAAAATTGATTAATGCAGCAGAGGCTTTTTAAAATTTAAATGAGACTAAGACAAACTGTAAAAGTTTAGATTATAAAAGATAACATTGGTTATGTTAGTTTATTTTTGGGAAAAAGCTGCTCTATATCTATAGAGCAGTTTTGTTTTATATAACTTTACCCAAACAAAGTAATTATGAAAATTCAGACTTATAGCAATCATATAAGGTTTTACACACCTCATCATTTTATCTATTATCCCGTTTTAATGCTCTTTTTAGGAGCCAGTATTTATTTTGCAATTACTACAAACGATACTTTAATCTGGTCCTTTATAAGCGTCACTTTCATCTTTCTATTCTGCCTTGCTTATATGCTCCGCCAGCACTACGCGCTCATCTTACAAAACCGAATCGTGCGCTTAGAACTCCGTTATCGCTATTTTACACTCACCGGAAAAAGACTCGAAGAATTTGAATACAAATTAACAGATGATCAAATATTTGCCCTAAGATTCGCTCCCGACAACGAATTAATCCAGCTCATAGAAGATGCCGTAAAAAATAACCTAACAGGAAATGCCATCAAAAAAGCAATCCTACACTGGAGAGGAGATTATAATAGAGTTTAAGATTAAATTCCAATTTTTAAATTCCAAATTCCAACCTGCCATTCAAATTCATTTTTAATTTTTAATTTTTAATTTTTAATTTTTAATTCTCGAATTGGGCATGCCACCATAATAAAAAGGGGCAAAATATAGCATCGCATATTCGCCCCTTTTTATTATGCTGTCGGGCTATCCGCGCTACTTCGGTAGCCAGCTCCTATCCCTCATGCAAACCAATCTGACTTAGTATAATTTGGCTAAAGCCATTATATTTTCCAATTATTTTAACCTCCAGCTAAAGCAAGAAGCAATTCAACCTTAGTCTCTTTTAGTATTCACCAATAAAACTTTGACATTGATTCACATTGATTCACATTGATTGATATTGACATTGATTTTTGAAATTGATTTTTGACATTAATAAAAATAACCTTTGTGTCTTTGAGCCTTTGCAGCAAAAAAATTATTTAGTAACATCAAATCCCTCCGAAACAATTTCAGTTTCAACCTTATCAATAAGTTTATTTGTTTTCCCCGTTAAACGTTCTTTTTTCCAATCGCCTTTAGCATAGATAATTAAAGTAACCAAAGCTGTCAGCGTTGTAGAAACTGGAAAAGCGTACCAAATTCCTATTTTTCCAAGAGAAGTATTATGCGATAAAATATAAGCCAGCGGAAATTGTAAAACCCATTGCGAAACCAAAGTCAAAATCATTGGAAGCGTTGTATTTCCTACAGCACGAAAAACCCCCAGTAAACACATTTGCAAACCAAGAAAACCCCAAGAAAGACAAGTAATTCTTAAAAACTCAGTTCCGCCTGTAATAACTTCAGGATCGTTTGGAACGAAAAAAGCAATTAAATGAGGTGCAAAAGCAAAAGCAATTAACCCAATAAAAGTCAATAATCCGAAACCTAAAAAGCCTCCTAATTTTGCAATTTTAGTAGCACGAACCATATTTCCGGCACCAATATTCTGCCCCACCAAAGTAGCAATTGCCATAGAAAGTCCCAAAGCCGGAATCATAATCAGCTGAATTAAATTAGAACCCGCCCCATAAGAAGCCGTTGTTGTGGTACCAAAATGCACAATTAAAAAGGTAATTGCCGTAAGACCAATAGCGCGCATAGACTGCTCGATAGAAGACGGAAAACCAATTTTAAAGGCTTTTTTAATATGCTTATAATCCGGTTTAAAATCTTTTAGCTGTAAATGAATTCCGTGTTTACCTCTAAATAAAATTCCGAAACCAATAATTATCGCCAAACTCTGTGTAGATAAAGTCGCCAATGCAGCACCTTTTACGCCCATTGCCGGAATAAAATTCCATCCGTAAATAAACAACGGATCAAGAGCAAAGTTTAAAATAACAGTTCCTAAAACAATATAAACCGGCAAAGTCACACGACCAACACCACGCATAACAGATTGAAATATCATAAAACTAAAACTGAACACCAAACCCACAAAAGCCACTCGCATAAAGCCTAAAGCGTTAACATAAACCTGAGGCGTTACTTTAAGCACCTGCAAAAAATACGGACTTAAGAAATATCCAATTATCGATAAAAAAATCGAAACTGTAACCACCATTAATAAAGTCTGCGCCGCCACATGGTTAACCATTTCCTGCTGTCCTGCACCAAAATACTGTGCAATAAGTATCGATCCCGCAATAGCTAAACCAGTTCCCAAAGCAATCGTAAGAAAAATTACGGGAGTACTTACAGACACAGCTGCAACGGCATCTCCGCCAAGTCGGCCTACCCAAAAAGCATCAACCAATTGATATGCGGCCTGTAAAAGATTGGCAATCATAATAGGCACTGCCAGTTTTAATAAAGAAGAAAATATTGGTCCTTCTAATAATTCGTTTCTTTTCATGTGAATTTTTTAATGGTGTAATTTTAAATAAGTTGATATATCAACCTTTGGCGTATAAAAATTTTAAAGCGTTTCTAATTTATCAGCATAACCTCTAATTGTAACGAGAGCGTCAACTCTTTCTGTTTCAGAAAAAACAGAAAGCACCTCATCTTCTGCTTTTTTCATTAGCAGCCGAATGTTTTTAGCCAGACTATTTCCTTCATCAGTTAGGCTTACAATATTCTTTCTTTTATCTGATTTATCTTTTACAACAGCAACTAAATTCTTTTTCTCTAGTGCATTTACACTACGTAGAATCGAAGATTTATCACGCATTGTTAAATCCGAAAGTTCTCTTTGCGAACGATTCTCCCGCTGTAAAATCATTATCAATGGTAATTGTTCTAATTGCAAATTTATTCCTGCTTCGCTCATTAAAGCATTTGTACGACGAAAAATAGTTCGTTTTATACGATGAATCTGAAAGAAAAAACTATCTGAGATTTCATCACTAAAAGAAGTCATCGAATTTTCTGAATCTGTTTTTACATTTATCATAAGGCAAAATTATAAAAAAGAGTGACATGTCAACCAATTTTAACAAAACCCATAAACATTTGATAACCAATAGTGTTAATTAAAATAAATAGCTTGATAAAAATAAAAATGAATGATTTTTTTTGTTAACTTTAATAAAAGAAATAAATCAAGTCAAAATTTAAATAAAATTCACATGAGAAAATCATTCTATATTTTGATCGCTTCATTTTTTTGGTTTACTGCAAACGCACAAAATGATGTTGAAAATGCACAGATCGTTGCTGAAATTTCTCCAACAGATACTTTGATCTCAATCGAAAATCCATATAAATTTGAACAAATTAATCCTGACGAAGACTATCCTTGGCACGCCAGACGCTTTAAAGTAACTGCTGGAGGTTTTTTTCCTCTTAACAACACTCAAATTCAAGTAGGACAAACTAACGGAAATCCAGGAACCTTAATTGATTTTGAAAATGATTTAGGGTTCTCTAAAAGCAGTACTTCCTTTATGGGAGCGCTTGAATGGAGAATTTCTAGAAGATCTAGATTAGATTTTGAATTCTTTTCTTTAAATAGATCGGCAACCAAAACGTTAGAAAAACAAATTGTTTTTGGAGATAATACTTATGATATAAATGCTAGAGTAACTGCTTTTTTTGATGTTCAAATTGCAAGAATAGCTTACGGATATGCTTTTTTATCTAAACCCAAATACGAAGCTGGGTTATTAATTGGTGCTCACGTGCTTTTTGGTGATGTTGGTTTACGTGTAGATGCCAATCAAGCTAGTCTCGAAAAAAGAACCAATTTTAATTTTACTGCACCGCTTCCTGATATGGGAATATGGGGGGAGTTTGTTTTAGGCAAACGTTTCGGCTTATACGCTAATGTCAATTACCTAGCAGCAAAAATTGATAATATCAGCGGCCGAATTATAAGCTACAATTTATCACTTCTTTATAATATATATGATAACTTAAGTGTTAATGCTGGTTATACTGGTTTGAATTTTAGAGTAGATGACGAAAAAGAACGTTTAAGCGGCTACCTTAAATGGGGTTACAACGGACCAAGCGTTACCTTTACTTATGCCTTTGGAAAACATGTTAAGTTATACAAACACTAGACGGTTAAATTGCAAGTTTTGAACCATATAAGTTATATAAGGTCATTTAAGCTTTGGGTTTAAAAAAATTAAACTATATAAGTTATATAAGGTCATTTGAGCTTTGTGCTTAAAAAGATTAAACCATGTAAGTTATATAAGTTCACATAATAGTAAACGCAAATTAAGCGTAAAACTAAAATGAACTTATATAACTTATATGGTTTAAAGAAAAACTAACTTATTTTTCGATTGGAGTAAATTTTATAGCTGTTCCTCCGCCAGCTGCTAATTTGATATTTAAAACTGTTTTGCCATTTACTTTTTGTTTAGAGATGGTAACGGGATAAGGATTTGTTTTATAATTTGCTCCTGCTCCATCGGTGTAAATTGTCGCTTCATAATCTTTGTCTTTATCCAAAAATGATAATGTTACTTTTAGGTCACGCGCATTACTATTGGTAATAGAACCTAAATACCAGTTTTTCTCGTCCCAATCTTTACGAGCAATTGTGGTGTATTCTCCAATTTTAGAATCTAAAACTTTTGTGTCTGACCACGTACACGGAACATCTTTTATAAACTGAAATTCTGGTTTTCCTTCATAATTTTCAGGCAAATCTGAAGCCATTTGCAACGGACTAAAAATGATTACATACAATGCCAATTGATTGGCTAACGTAGTCTGCACGCGAGCTCCAGAAGGAGTTTTGTAATCAAAATTGAAATTACCCGGCGTATAATCAAACGGGCCAGAAAGCATTCTTGTAAAAGGTAAAGTTGTTAAATGTTCTGGAGTGTTTCCTCCATCTACAGACCACGCATTGTATTCCTGCCCTCTTCCGCCTTCTTGCGACATAAAGTTCGGATACGTGCGTTGGATTCCTGTACCTTTCATCGGTTCGTGATTGTCGATCATGATATGATATTTCGCAGCAGTTTCAATTACTTTTCTGTAATGACGTGCTCCGTATTGGCTGTCGTGCCATTCTTTTTTGTCTAAAAACTTATTTACATAACCCGTTTTTACTGAATTTACGCCCATTTTTTGATACAGTTTAAAAGCATCTTCCAATTGGTTTTCATAATTCTTGGTTGCGCCTGCCGTTTCATGATGTCCGATTAAGCGAACATTTTTCATGGCAGCATATTTTGTGATTTCTTCTAAATTAAAATCGGGATAGGCTTTTGTAAAACTAAAAGCCGAACCGTCAGCCGTCCAATCGCCGTCCCAACCCTCGTTCCAGCCTTCCACTAGAACGCCGTCAAAATTGTTTTTCGCAGCAAAATCAATGTATTCTTTTGTATTCTTAGTTGTTGCACCGTGTTTTGGACCTTGTCCCCAAGTGAATTTTTCTAAATGCATTCCCCACCAAATTCCAATGTATTTAGAGGGCGTAATCCAAGATAAATCTTCAATTTTTGAAGGTTCATTTAAATTCAACATAATAGTTGAAGTTGCCACATCGCCTGGAGTTTTACCCACAACAATAGTTCGCCAAGGTGTTTTAAAAGGCGTTTCGGCATAAACTTTTACGCCATCTGCCCAAGGCACTAAATCACTCTTGTATTGCTTATCGGTTGTCTTTAATAAAGTCATCGAGGCAAAATCGGTTAGATTTGCTTCGTGAATTGCCACATACAATTTATCTTTAGTTTCAAAAGTTGCGGGAGTATTTATTGTATCGGTTTTACTCATTAACGTTTTACGATACGTACTTTCGTAATAACTATTTTCTCTGTGCACCGGAATCCACCAAACTTCATTATTGTCTTTGAATGTAAACTGCGTGACTTCATTAGAGATTTTTACTTTTCCTAAATGAGGCTGCTTCGGAAATTCATATCGAAATCCTAATCCGTCATCAAAAACCCTGAAAATAATATCGACCAAACGCTCTTCTCCTCCAGATTCTTTTAGATGAACGATCATTTCATTGTGATGATCTCTCACTTTTTTGAATTCACCCCAAGGCTGTTCCCAAGTTTCATCGGCTGTTTTTTCTTCGGTGGAAACCACTTCAAAACCGTCAGTCATTTTCTGGATTCCTTGAAATTCAAATCCTAATAAAGAAGGTTCAATAACCGATTTTCCATTGAATGAAAAGCGATATTGAGGCTGTCCAGAAGCTGTTAATTCAAAAACCAATTCGGAGTTTTTATTTGGAGAACTTACTTTGTATGTTTTTTGGGTTTTAGTACTGCAGGCAAAAATCAGCATTGATGCTAAAGTAATTAGACAGTATCTATATCTTATGTTTTTCATTATTTAATTGTATTAATTACAACTCTTATTTAATTTCGTTTAATAACTGTTTTGCTTTTGCAGACTGCATGGTAACAAAATAATTAAAGGCTTGATCTAATTTTTTCTGAGCGTCGGCATTTCCCTTTTTCTGAATTCTTAAATCGTACATTTTGCTAATATCAGGAAAGACACTTTCGGTACTTTTTACACCTGCAAAAGCTTTTACTTTTTCGATATACGTATATCCAAATTCAACCGTTGGTTCAAACATTGTTCCTTCTCCAAAGTCATTCCACGTTATTAACTGCAGGAAATTTAAATTGGCATTTTTAGCCATTGCTAAGGTTTCGTCAAGCGTTGCGCCATTATTGTGTTCAATCGTCCAGCCAATTGCTGCGCCACCTCCGCCTTCGGCATAAAAATCTTTAAAACCAGGATAAGCACTTCCTATTGCAACAGAAAGTTTTGGTTTTGTATTGGTATAAAAATTAGTCAAATAAGTACTGTTTTTATACACCCACGAGTATTCGCCAGAAGCATTTGCTCCCGCTTCTACAGACTGATCCCAAAGGGTTAAAAAAGTTGGTTTTGTAGTCAGCGTATTAAAAACATTTGTCCATTCGGCAGGCGTCTGCAATACAATTGGTCCGAAATTAAGCAGTAAAGGTTTTCCGTTTACTTTGATGTAATTCGCATCATCAAAATAGTTTTTCTCCATGTATGCCAAATCTGTTTTTGCAGCGCTTGTTATCGAAATTGCTTTGCCGGCATTTACCACATTTGTTGTCACTCTGTCTTCGTAAACAATGGCATATTCTAAACCTACTTTATCCAGCATTGCAATAAGTTGCTCTGTGTTTTCTTTTACAATTCTGTAATCGTTCACGTCAAAAGTGCCGTACCAATCAATCAAAACACCATCAATTCCTGAATATTTCATCAATAATAAATGGTTTTCAATTACATTTTTGTCGCCAGAGTGATAAGGCCCAATAAGCGGATAATAATAAGACGCTATTTCTCTGCGCCCGTTTGCGCCTACATTATTCGGATTTTTGTTGGCCATTGTCCAGTGATAACCCCATTTTTTATCGGCACTGCTTTCATTGGTTTCAAACCAAGGCATATAATGCACGTAAATTTTGGTGCTGTTTGTTTTTTCAATGGCAACTGGGGCAACGGTTTCTGGTTCTGTTGGTTTATCTGAACCTTTATCATCGCTGCTGCAACCAGAAGCGACGAGAATGTACATGATTCCAGAAAACAATAAGAGGATGTATTTTTTCATATTGATGTGTTGTTTTATATTTTTTTGCCACTCCCGATAGCTATCGGGATAAAAGGATTAAAAAGGATTTTTTATCAAGCTTAATTTAATCTGTGAGAATCATTTATCCCGATAGCTATCGGGAGTGGCTGAAAATTTGTTTAAAATAGTCCCAGAGGGACGATCTGTTTATAGAAAAATTATTGAATTATCAAAAGAACCCCATCGGGGTGGCCTGTTGATACCGTTTAAAATATAACCGCAAACAGGTCGCTCCTATGGAGCTATATCTAAAACTCTTAAATTATTTTCTATAAACAGTAAGGCTCCGCTGGAGCTTTTTTCTCTGAAAATAAAAATCTCTCCCATAGCTGTCAGGATTAAAAGATTAGAACGTTTTTTTATCTCTACACAATAGTCCCAGAGGGACGACCTGTTAGTAGAAAAATTATTGAATTATCAAAAGAACCCCATCGGGGTGGCCTGTTGATACCGTTCAATTATTCGCAATACAACCGTAAACATGTCGCTCCTACGGAGCTATTATTAACAACCTAAAATTATTTTCTATAAACATTATGCTCCGCTGGAGCATTTTTCTCTGAAAATAAAAATCCTTTATCCAGATAGCTATCGGGAGTGGCTAAAAAATTTATTTAAAATATGTCAGCCTTCCACGACTAACCAACATGAAAGACTGACACCAATAACCTAATAACCAGGATTCTGTACCAGGTTTTTATTTGTTGTTAAAACAGAACTTGGAATTGGAAAAATGGCTCTGGTTTTGTCTGTTGCTCCTTTTTCCCACCACGGTAAAAAGAAGGTTCCAAAACGAATGTTGTCTGTTCTTCTTCTTCCTTCAAAAGTAAATTCTTTAAGCAGTTCTTGATCTATAAAGTTAAGATCTATCGTCGCCGGCATTTCTTCTCCAGCACGTGTTGTGATTTGCTGTACAAATGGTTTTGCTAAATCTGGCGAACCTAAACGTACAAAACATTCTGCCTGCATCATTAAGATTTCGGCGTAACGAATTAGTACAAAATCGTGATCACGTTCCCAATTTTCTCCCGCTTTCATTTCGTATTTTCCTAAACGAACGCCTTCATTTTCTTTGGCATCTGTTAAGCTTGTTAGGTTTTCTGTGTAGGTTAGCGGTTCTCCATTATCCATAATAATTACAGAACCTGTAGCCAGATTAATTTGATCGCCTGCTATCATACATTTTTTTCTTTTGTCTGTATCTGAAAAAGTCGAATAAACACCTGGCTGTGCACACATTCCGTTAGCGCTCCAAGGATAATTTCCTGTTGGAGAAATCGCTAATTTTTGTAAATAGTGACAAGACATTGAGCTCATATAATTTCCTACTGTTCCAGCTTTTGAATCGTACGGAATAGCAAAAATAATCTCGCTTGAGGTTTGATTTTCTGTGGTAAAATTGGTAAAGAAATCTGGTGTTAAAGTATAACCTGTAACTTTCTGACACATGTTCAAACAATCCTGCCAGCGCGCTGTTCCTATAAATGCTTCTGAATTTAAATACAATCTTGCTAATATAGAATAGGCAACATTTTTTGTTAGTTTAGAATACACCACATTTGAGGTTAAATGCGGAATGGCGTCTAACAATTCTTTTTCTACAAAATCATAAACTTGTTTTCTGGTAGAATTTGATGGTAAATCGACATCTTCAAAATTGGTTACAATTGGCACATTTCCAAACATATCAAGAAGATTGTAATAGTAATAGGCTCTTAATGCTTTTAACTCTGCATAGATTGGCGTTTTAGCCTGATCTGTCAATGACGATTTATCTATTTGATAAATAATCGCATTGATTTTGGCAATTCCGGTGTAGTTGTAACGCCACGCCGAAAGAATCATTCTGTTGTCTGCTTTCCAAGTATGTTTCTGCGCATCCTGATATTGTCCGCCGTCGTACCAGTTTGTTCCTCTGGTAGGAATTGTAGCTTCATCAGAAACCACTTCATTCAAAAAGAAAACATACTCGCAAGTTGGATAATTATTAGATATTCCATCTGCAAATCCTCTTAAAGAAGAATAAGCACCGCCTACCAGCGCATCAATTTCTTTTGGAGTGTTTCCAAAATTTCCGTCTTCTACTTTATCGTATAAATCTTCATTCAAATTTGTACATGACACCGTAAAAAGCATGGTTAAAAGTATCGCTGCTGTTATTTTGATTTTCATTTTTAATATTTTATGGTTATCAATTCGCTTAATCATTCAGCGTAAAATTTAGTCCAACAGAAATAGTAGTTGGTCGAGGATAATTGTTGTATCGGTCTATTCCCGGAGCTGCAAGCCCAGTTTGATCCATTACACCAGTTTGATTGATTCCGTCTTGAGCATTTAAACCTATTTCAGGATCTACGCCTTTGTAGCTTGTAATTACAAAAAGATTTTCTCCCATTACATAAACTCTAAGTTTAGAACCTTTGTATTTTAATGGTAAAGTATACCCAACAGAAAGTGTTTGTATTCTAAAGAAAGAAGCATCTTCGATCCAATAACTAGAATATTTTGGAGATGAAGTAATACCGCTGCTCAAGAAATCGTCTGGAACATTAAAAGCTGGTAATCTATTTGGGTCGTTTAACATCATGTTGGTTGCATTTAACGCTTTTTGTCCAAACATTCCGTATCCAGAAATACCAAGATCAAAATTTCCGTAGGTAAAATTCATTCCAATACCTAAAGTCAAATCGGGCTGTACATTTCCTAAATCTCTTTTGTCAGCATCAACCAAAACATCGTCAGAAACTTTGTCTCCTGCTGCATTGTAGTACAGCATTTTTCCATCGGCGTCAAGCCCTGCACTCTTGAAACCCCAAAAAGTTCCAACAGGATATCCTTCTGCAATAACTTGAGAATACTGCCCAGACATTCCCGCTAATCCGTGTAACGAACCGCTGTAAATAACATCTGTTTTATAGGTTGGGTTTGATAATTTTTCTATTTTTTGAATGTTATGTCCAAGCGTTAAATTAGCATCCCAAGTAAATTTATCACCTTTTATAATGTCGGCATTCAATGTAAGCTCTACACCTTTATTCGACATTTCACCAACGTTAGCGAGCATGGTTCCCACTAAATAAGGAGGCTGAGGCACTTCATACGTATACAATAAATCTTTTGTGGTTTTAGAATACCATTCAAATGAACCTGAAATTCTATTGAAGAAACTAAAATCTACCCCAATATTAAGCTGTTGCGTTGATTCCCATTTCAAATCAGGATTTGGGTTTTGTTTTGGTGAATACGCCAAACTCCATGTTTTAGTAACGGGATCGTAGTAACTGTCATTTCCAACTCCTAAAATAGAAAGCGATTTGTACTCACCAATTCCGTCTTGGTTTCCTGTAACTCCGTAACCAACTCTAAGTTTTAAATTGTCTAACCAGCCTTTTGTACCGCTCATAAATTCTTCACTCGAAAGTTTCCATGCTGCAGATGCCGATGGGAAAGTTCCCCATTTATTATTTTCTCCAAAACGGCTCGATCCGTCACGTCTTACAGTTGCTGTAAAAAGATATTTTCCGTCGTACGAATAATTAGCACGGGCAAAAAACGAAACTAAATTAGATTTTCCTTTGTATGAATACACGTCGCCTAAACGATAATTGTAACCTGCGCCTAAGTTGTTGTAGCTAAAAGCGTCTGTTACAAAACCACTTCTTTGCGCTCCAAAACCTTCGTAGATATTTTCAAAATAAGAATATCCAACTAAACCGCTAATGGTGTGTTTTCCAAAAGTTTTATTGTAATTTACAAAAAGTTCACCTTGTGCATTCGTATATTCTGCATATGTTTTTTGTGCATAACCATCTTCTGTTCTTCCTTCCAGAACGGCGTAAGATGGTTTGTATGTACTTCCTTTCACAGCATTATGTTCCAGCGAAATATTCGCGGAAGCGGTAAAATCATTCAAGAATTTAACCTCTGTTTTAAAATACCCTAAAAGTCTGTGTCTTTCATTATCAACCGTTCTGTTGGTTAAAATTTCAACAGGATTTTCGTAGATATTTCCTCCAACTGATGTAAAATTTCCGTTTGAATCGTACACTGGAATGGTTGGATTTAAATTGTAAGCACGCTCAAAAATTCTATAATCTATAGGATGCCATTTGTCTATATTGGCAAATAATCCCATATCAAATTTCACTTCTTTATTATCTCCAAGATATTGATACGCACTTACATTCCCGCTTATTCTTTCTAAACCAGATGTTTTGATAACGCCTTGATTGTTTAAGTACGAAAGTGATGTTCTAAAACCGCTGTCTGCCTTTCCAGAATTGATGCTTAATGTATGTGACTGCGAGATTGCCGTTTGTTCAATTGCTTTTTGCCAATTGGTATTTCCGCCATAATCTACAGCATCTTTGTTTCCGGTTTGGCGTACATATCCTCTCCATTGATTTGCTGATAAAAGGTCTAAATTATCCGTAACGTAACCAATGCTCGATAAACCGCTGTATACTACAGAAACACCTTTTGTACCCGATTTAGTTGTAATAATGATTACTCCGTTTGCTCCTCTAGAACCGTAAATTGCCGTTGCCGAAGCATCTTTTAATACGTCTACTGATTTAATATCTGACGGCTGCACGACATTAATATCAACTCCTGCAATACCGTCAACTACAATTAATGGGCTGTTGCTTGCTGTTAGTGAAGTTCCACCGCGTAAGCGTAAAGTAGAACCTGCTGCTGGATCGCCAGAAGGACGAATAACATTTAATCCTGCTACTTTTCCCTGTAAAACCTGCTCTGTCGATGAGATTGTTCCTTTTACTAAATCGTCTGCTCCTAAGGTAGAAATTGCTCCTGTTAGGTCTGATTTTTTTACTTTTCCGTATCCAACAGATACTACTTGAACTTCTGCCAAGGCATAACCGTCGTTTTGCAGACGAATATCAAGATTTGAACTTGATGACGTAATTTGAACTTTTTGTGTTGTTGATCCGATGAAAGAAACTTCTATTGCGCTTCCTACAGCTACCTGCAGTGTAAATTTTCCGTCAAAATCTGTTATCGTTCCATTTTTGGTTCCAACTTCAATAACAGATGCTCCCGGCAATACGCTTCCGGTATTATCGTAAACGGTTCCTGATACCTGTTTTTTACTTTGAGCAAAAATTCCTGCTGAAAGAAAAAGCATGAAAAGCATCAATACCGCCGATTTAGTAGTCCACATTTGATGCAGGACTCTTTTTTTATTTTTACTATTCATTAGAATTGGTGTTAATTTGATAGTGAATTATTTGTCTAAAGTTTTTAGTGGAATCGAAGTGTCTGAAATCGTTTTGTCTTTGTTGTCTTTTACTAAGACATGTATTTCAGTTAAATTCGGAATTCCATTTAGTTCTGAAACTAAATTGACAAATCCTTTAATCTCTGCTGTTCCGCCAGAGAACTCACCAGAAATTGTTTTTGCGCCAGCCGTAATGGTGTAGATTAATTTGTTTACGCCAGACTCGTTATTTTTTCTAGACATTCCTAGAAAATCTTTTTGACTGATTTGTAAAGGGAAAAATGCGAAAACTGGCGGCGGCGGCGGTACATAAGTTCCTGCGTACAAAACTTGATCTGGAGTTGTTCCTGCCCAATCGTCTTTTACCATCAAGAAAACTAAGTTTTTCATTTCGTAACCATCTGGTGCATTGTAATAGGTTTTTGGAACTAAATCCATTTTATAAAAACCGTTTCCTAAATCTTTCAGTTTTGTTTTCTCTACAATGTCTGGAAGCCAAGATTGATATTCTTGTTTAAGATCCCAATCGTTCAAGCCGCTGTGAATGTGAACACTTGAAGCGCCGGCAAATCCCGGAGCTAAATTGGCATTAAACAAAATACTAACTCCTTTGTCGATTGTTGGTTTTGTTGGATAAGCTCTAATTAATTCATTAGCCGTATAAAAAGAAGAGAAATCAGTGTAAGGCATATTGGCAACCTCACTTTGTTTGGATCCGTTTTTGTTTTTTAGACGAAACCAAAATCCTGCACTTGCTGCGATATCTTCTGGGGTTTTAGAGAAATAAGCAGTTGGCGTTAAGCTGAAACTCCAAATTTTATTTCCTTCATATTTCAGTTTTGCAAAATCTGATGAGTTTTCCCAGTTTCCTGCGTCCGGCTCAGATGGCGACCAAATCCAGATGTAAAGGTCTTCTGTTTCTGCAAATGTGGTTCCCGAAAGATCAAAATACCACGTAACTTTTTCATCATATTTGTATACTACAGGAAATGATGACATTGCCCCTACAGCTCCCGCGGCTTCTTGTGCCTTTATAAAATTAGGAGCCATTAATAAGGCAAGTAAAATTGTATATATAAACTTTTTCATATTACTTTTTAATTAATAGCATTTAATTTGAATACGTAAGACACAAAAGCAGCGCCGCCGGAAGAACGCACTAATTGAAGCTGCATTTCTTCATTGTTTCCTGGAACAGAAATCACTCGGAGTTCGTCTGTTTGCTGCGTTTTTTGAGCGTCACTGTACAAATAGATTCTTACAGCAGCAGCATTTGTCTGCTGAAAATCTGAGCTTAAAGCCCAATATCCTTTTGGAGCAAATAATGGAGGGACATTACCTGTAACCTCATAACTTGTAGGTCTATTTTTGTCGTCTACGCTGAAGTTGATTTTAAAATCTTCGTAATTAAAATAGGTACTCAAGTTTTCTTCGCTTGGTTCTATGGCATTTGCTTTTGCAAATTCATCAACCATTTTCAGATTTGTTAATCCCCAATTTCCATTTACTTTCTCATAAATGGTAATCGGATCAACGTTGCTTCCGTCGTCAGTATTGTCACAGCCAATGGCTAGTAAACTCATAACAACAGCCAACCCATAAATACTTTTACATTTCATAAATTTGTGGTTTGATTGTTAGTCTTTTTATCCTTTAAAGGACAGAGCGAAACTAGAAGTTAAATAAATCTTAAAAAAAATATCTGAGAAAAATCAAGATGAAAATCAAATAAATATTTGCTTAATTATTTAAAAATCAATATTTTACAATATTTTTGTCATTACAAAAATCAAGATGGTGTTTAGATTAAAAACGACATATAATTAATGATATTTATGACAATATCTAAATTAAAGTCTATATTTTTTTCACTATGCATATATATAATTGCTTTTTATTGTATAATTGCAAATTATTAGACTACTTTTAACATTTAGAACCTTTTTTTGACCTTCAAATTAGTTTTTTAAGATATGTTGTACCGTAATTTTCTAAATTTTAAAAAGCCTCAAATCTTTTAATCTCAGAATTATTTTTATATAAAAACGAATTAACTCGACTATATCTAAAACCATTTTTTACCCTAAACCAAAACAAAATCATGCAAAGAATATTGATGCTGCTTTTTTTGATTGCAGGTTTTTCTCTTACTGCGAAAGAGACAAATCCTGTTCTTGAAGAATTAGATCAAGTGCTTATGAAAAAAGATGTTTACTTGAAACTGAAATATCGAAAAATTGAAGCCCTAAAGAAAAATGTTTCCAAATTTACCCTGAGCCAAAACAACGAGGAGCTTTACAATTGTTATATGTTATTGTTTGATGAATACAAATCATTCAAATATGATTCTGCTTATTATTATTTAGAAGAAGCTAAAATCAAAGCCATTGTGCTAAAAGATCCTAAGTATTTGGCCAAAAGCCGTATTAAAGAAGGTTTTGTACTGCTTTCGTCTGGTCTTTTTAAAGAAGCTATTGATACCTTAAATGTTATTGATGATAAAAAACTGGACCTTAAAAACAAATTTGAATATTACAATATAAAAGCGCGTGCCTATTATGATTTAGCCGATTATAACCGCGATCAGCGTTTTAATATTCATTATGTACAGCAGGGAAATCATTTCTTGAAGAAGGCTCTAGAATTAATTGGAACGAATACCAACGAATATTGGGCTGCCGAAAGTCTTAAAAGGTTAAAACAGCAGGATTGGCGCGGCGCGGAGTTTGCTTTTAGTTATTGGATTAATAATTACAATTTACCACCCGATTATTATGGCATTGCAACTTCGAGTCTGGGATATATTTATTCTGAAAGAGGTTACACCAATAAAGCAGTTGAATACTTGGCACTTGCCGCTATCGCCGATGTTAAAAATGCAACGAAAGAAACGGTTGCACTTCGTAATCTGGCTAACGAACTCTTTAAAATGGGGTATTTAGATAAAGCAAATGAGTATATTAATATTGCTATGGATGATGCTACTTTCTATAACGCCAGACATCGCAAAATTGAGATTTCGTCTATTTTGCCTATTATCGAAAAAGCGCAGTTGAATAATGTAAAAGACAAAAATGATAAACTGGAAAGGATTATTATTCTGCTTACGATTCTTACTTTGATTATTGTTTTGTTTTCGATTATTATTTTCAAGCAATTGAAAGAGAGAAATAAAGCGAGAAAAACAATGGCCGATTCGTACAGTCAGCTGCAGGAAATGAATATTAGTTTGAGCGAGGCAAATGCTATTAAAGAAGAATATATTACGTATTTTATAAAGGCAACTTCGGCTTTTATTAATAAAATAGATCATATTCAGAAAAGTACGCTTCATAAAATTATTACCAAGAAAACGGATGAAGTTATTGCAAGTTTAAAACGTTATAATGTCAAGGAAGAACGGGAACATTTGTTTCACCAATTTGATGAAATTTTCTTGAAGTTATTCCCCACTTTTGTGACCGATTTTAATCATTTATTCCCGAACGATCATAAATGTATGGTGAAAAAAGGGGAACTTTTAAACACTGAACTCCGAATTTTTGCTTTGTACCGATTGGGAATTCAAGACAGCAGCCAAATGGCAGAATTCCTCGAACTTTCTGTGGCTACAATTTATACGTACAAAACCAGAATTAAAAGTAAATCTGACTTTAAGGATAGTTTTGAAGAGAAGATTATGGCGATTAAGACGATTTAAGTTGCCAAGGTTTTCTGTAGAGGCACACTGCAGTGCGTCTAACGTAATCTAGATAAAAAATCTGCTCAATCCGCTAAATCTGCATGCCAAAACTTTGTAGAGTTTCTTGCGAAGATTCTTCGTTCCTCAGAATGACAAGATTAGAAAAAATGTACATTGTTTTTTCCGCCACGAATTTCACAAATTTTCACTAATTAATTCGTGCTAATTTGTGCTAATTTGTGAAATTCGTGGCATAAATCTTTTATAATCCTATAATCTGTGGCAAAAGAAAAAAACAACACTTTTTATTTGATACTGTGATCCTGCAAGGTTTCCAAAACCTTGTAGGTTTCTATACTTTACAGTTATATTTTTTACTTTGACTAATCATACCTACAAGGTTTTGGAAACCTTGCAGGAAAAAAAACTGGATCTTTTTCGCCACGAATTCTCACTAATTAATTTGTGCTAATTTGTGAAATTCGTGGCGTAAATCTTTTATAATCCTGTAATCTGTGGCAAAAGAAAAAACAGCACTTTTTATTTGATACTGTGATCCTGCAAGGTTTCCAAAACCTTGTAGGTTTCTATACTTTGCAGTTATATTTTTTACTTTTATTAATCATACCTACAAGGTTTTGGAAACCTTGCAGGAAAAAAACTGGGTCTTTTTCGCCACGAATTGCACTAATTAGCACAAATTAATTAGTGGAAATTCGCGGAATTCGTGGCAAAAAAATATTTATTCTGAAGATTCCAACTGCAAAACAACATTCTGATAACGTTTACTCAACGAGAACAACTGCTCGACGAAAATCATAATAGCTAATGGAATAAAGAAGAAACCAGTTAGATTTTCTTCGTATAAAAAATAAAGCGCAATCATGTAGATTCGAGTATATTCGAGATAGTAAATCCATTTTCTTTGTTCTAATAAAGCACCGCAATTAATGAGTGTGATGATTATAATAGACAATACAAAACCTTTATCAAAAGCATTTAAGAAATCAAAATAATAGGTAAAAACAGTCAGCAGTAACGTTGAAATTCCTAATTGAATATAAAGATAATTCTTGAATCGAAGTCTTTGATTTGGATTGGCTTTATCCTGCAGAAAACGTCTTTCTAATATCGGACGAATGTCTTGATCCATGTGCGCTGGACTTCCAAAAACAGCTTTCCACTTTTCTTTAAAACCTTTTGAACGTCTCATTAACTCGTATATTTCAAAGTAATAATGAAAATGCTGCCACAAGAAACTGTAGCTTTTCAGCGGATGCGTTAATCCGTATTTTGGTTTTTCTTCTTCGGTCTGGAAAGTTCCAAAAAGACGATCCCAAAAGGTAAACATATCACCGTAATTTTTGTCGAGATATTTTTCGTCAGAAGCATGATGTATGCCATGTACAGAAGGCGTTACAAAAACATATTCGAGCCATTTTATTTTTCCTATAAGCTGTGTATGCGTAAAAAATGAATACGCGCCGTGTACAATAAGCATCGTAATAACCATCGCGGGATGAAAGCCGATAAAAGGCAGAACACACCAAAATCCTGTTCTAACAATTGCCTGAAAAGTAGTAATTCTGGCTGCGGCGGTAAAATTAAACTCTTCGCTGTGATGATGTACAATATGCGCTGCCCAGAAAAAATTGACTTCATGTCCTAATCGATGGTACCAATACCATACAAAATCGGTGGCGAGAATTAGAGCAAACCATATTAAAGGATTTCTGGGAATATCAAAAAGTCGATAATCATCGTAAATCAAATAATACAATTGATAAAAACTTGCTGCAATAAACAAATTAATTAACCGCTCTGCAATACCAATGCTTATGTTGGAAACGGAGCTTTCGTAATTAAAAATCTCTGGTTTTTTTCTTCGCTGTGCGATCTTATATTCTATAAATAAAAAGAGAAAAAAAGCCGGCATTGCAAAGGCAAGAAAATTTATATTCTTCATCTTTAAAAACTACTTTATTATTCTTAAAAAATTAATTTTCAATTCAATACACTTTTAAACGAAAAAGATATTTCCATCAACCATTACCGTTTATCAACAAAACAGAAACAATCAATGAAAATGATCTTAATCTTAATTAGAGCCAATTTCTAGTTCTGTTTGTATTTTGGACTGTCTGCTGCTACTTCTTTTACAGACTGCGTCTCGGCTACTTTTTTTAAGGCTATAATATAAGCAGCAATGCGCGGCGTTACATTGTGTTTTGCTGCAACTCTAAAAACAGTATCAAAACCTTTTTCTAAAATATCCTCCAAACGGGTATTAATTTGGTGAATTCTCCAGGACTCCAAAAGTGAATTTTGAAGCCACTCAAAATAAGAAACGGTAACGCCTCCAGCATTGGCTAAAATATCAGGAACAACTAATATGTTTTTTTCGTGTAAGATGGTATCGGCATCAGAAGAAACTGGACCATTTGCGCCTTCAACTATAATTTTTGCTTTTATATCGCCTGCATTATTCTTTGTAATTACATCTTCTTTTGCAGCAGGAATCAATACATCAACCTCTAAAAGCAATAAGTCTTCATGTTTTATAGCTACTGAATTTGGATATCCTTTTATCGATTTATTATTTAGATTATAATACAAAATCAATTCTGGAATATTAAGTCCGTTTGGGTTATAAAAAGCTTCAAAAACATCACTTACAGCAACTATTTTTACTCCTTTTTCGAATAAAAATAAAGCCGAATGCAATCCTACATTTCCAAATCCTTGAATTGCTGCAGTAGCTCTTGCTGGTCTTAATTTTAATTTTTGAAGTGCCAGAAGACTGATAATACTCACGCCTCTTCCGGTAGCTTCTACTCTTCCTAAAGACCCTCCAGAATGCAGGTGTTTTCCTGTAACTACTGCTGGGCTTACTTTGCCATGAACTATTGAAAATTCATCCATCAGCCAGCCCATTTCGTCTGGACCAGTTCCCATGTCTGGCGCAGGAACATCTTTGTCTGGACCAAAAATATCTGATAATGCTTTGGTATAAGCTCTGGTTATTTTTTCTAATTCTGCTTTAGAATGTTTTCTAGGATCGCAGATAATCCCGCCTTTTGCGCCTCCAAACGGAATTCCGGTTACGGCAGATTTCCAAGTCATCCAAGCAGCTAATGCTTTTACTTCATCTAAGTTTACGCCTGTATCGTAACGAATACCACCTTTTGACGGCCCTAATGCTGTATTGTGAATGACACGATAACCTTCAAAGTTTTGCACGATGCCGTTGTCTAAGGTAATTGAAAAATTAACTACAATTTGTTTTTCGGGTCTTTGCAGTTTCTGTCTTATAGATTCGTCTAATTTTAGAATATCTGCAGCTATATTAAATCGATCAATCATGGATTGAAAGGGGTTCTGTTTAATTATTTCTGAACTCATTTTATATGTTTTTTTTTTAAGGTTTGGGTTATTTAATTTTTAAAATCGCACAGTGCGTATGGTATCTTTTTAAGTATCGAAACGCATTCGACATGGTATCTTTATCAGACAACATCGCATCATAATATTTGTATTCCTATTCGATCTCATTTTTCATTTTTTAAATGGTTAAAAAAAAAGCCTTTCATGGTGCAATGAAAGGCTAAAAAAAAAATAACTAACAAGTACTTTCTCTATTAACGCCATTTCAAAACGCAGTTTATCATGCAGCACATCGCAAGGCTGCAATTAAAAGACGTCATTATATTTTGGCTATAGTTTTTCATTGTTGAAGCAAATTTATAAATAATATTTATAAATTCTATAGAATTAGTAGAGTTTATTTTTACAATTTAAAGACTTAACACAAAACAAACTGTAAATTAAGCTTTTAAGGGTGTAAAAAAAATACTATAATTGTGAGTAAACTATAAAAATAATAGCTATTAAGGCCAAAAATAGACCTAGAATATTAATTTTAGATAGTTTTTCTTTGAAGAAAAAGAGTCCAACTAGACTTCCTAGAATAATAACTCCCATATTCATTCCAGCAAAAACAGTTGATGGATTTTCTGCAAATGCTTTATGTGCTTTTAAATAAAATAAAATATTTCCAAAATTAAAAATCCCGACTAAAGCACCGAAAAGAATGTTTTTAGGTTCGAATTTTACTTTTTTAACGGCAATTTCATACACTGTAAATAGTATCGCAAAAACCAATGAAATTGTAAAAACGACAAATAAAGAAGTAGTATAAGGTAATGTTGTAAATAAAGCAATCTGTTTAAACAGAATATCTATTATCCCAAAACCAAGTAAAACAACTGCTGGATAAATCCATTTGTTCTCTTTGTTTTCAGATTGTTTTTTTAGAATTAATAATAAGGCTGAAAATCCAATTATCAGTCCAATTACTTTATAAGTATTAAATTCTTCTTTAAATATAAACCAAGCTGCTAAAATTGGTATAAATAAAGACAAACGTTGTGCCGCGTCTGTTTTTACAATTCCGGTATGTTGGATAGAAGCTACAAGAAACAGGAAAACTACGGGCAGTAAGATTCCAACTGAAAAATAAATATTCCAAGGTGATGCTGCATTTACCTCCGTTAAATCTGGACTAAATGTTAAATAGCATAACAGTAACGCAAAAACATAATTGAAGGCTACTATTTGACTTGGATTGGCATTATAACGACGCGTGATTTTAAAAATTACACCAACGGTTACACTGCAAAGTATACTTAAAATAAGAAATAACATAGTATTAAATTTTGAATGCAAAAATAGGGTTTATCTATTTTATAATTTCAAAAAAAGAAACATTAATCACTCTTAAGCCAACCTGTAATACTCATTCTGGTGTTTTGAGTTACTAAAACTTCATGAACTAATTCATCACTTCTAAAAAAAACAGTTTTGCCTTGTGTCGGCGAAATTTTCTGATCGTTATTTAACTGATGTATTAGCAATTCGCCTCCATCGGCTTCCTGCCAATTACTGTTGAGATAACTGATCATAGAATATTTACGACTCGGATTATTTTTAAACTGATCTAAATGTTTTAGATAAAAATTTCCTTTTTCGTATAAGGCATAATGAAATTCGTAACCTGTAATTCCGGCATAACAACTTTCATTTAAGTACACTATGAAAGCATCAATTTTATCGAAAAATTCATTTTCAAAAACATTGTTATGTTTTTTATCCAGCCAATAAATAGAGTCGCTTCGGATCGCGCCATCGTAAGACTGTTTCTCAGAATTTCCAATTCCTGCGGCTAACAATAAATTTTTCTGATTTAGATCTAGTAAATTTTGTTTTAGATGATTGGCTAATTCTGGGCTTAAAAAATGTTCGGCGATACCCACTTTATTCTCGATGTACGAAGCAATTAAATCTTCAAAACTATCTTCCATTATATTTTTAGGAAAGACTGCAATTACAGCCAACGGAACAAGGTAGATGAATTTAAACTAGTAACGCCCTTATTTTCAGAATAAAAAAAATAAACCCGACAGATTTTTGAAAACTGTCGGGCTTACTAGCATTTATTATTATAAAAAATTAGAATTTACTAATATAACTTCCGTAAATGTCTCTAAACTGACTTCCTTGTGCGAAGCGGTCTTTGCTTAGTTTTTTGTATTCTACCAATCCCCATAAAACGAATTCTTTCATAAAATAAAGATCTTCTTTGGCTAACTGAGGCTGGTATTTTTTTAATAAAGTATTTAATGGTGTTACTTCATCTAAAATTTCTTGATAATCTGCATCTGAGGCATCGTCTAATAATTCAAATCCACTTTCTGCAAAAAACCAATCTACAATATCAGAATAAGGCGTTTTCTCGTCTGGTTTTTCTAATTTTTCTATTTTAGGAAAAATCTCTGTAAACAATGTTCTAATAGCCGATCCTATAAGACTTTGCGCCACAGCATCTGCTCCCTCCTGCTCACCTTCGTAAACCAACTCTACTTTTCCTGTAATGGCTGGAATGATTCCGATAAAATCAGACAAACGCAAAGCCGTTTTCTCTTTTCCAGCGATTAAAGCGCGGCGTTCTGCTGTACTAATTAGATTCTCAAAAGCTGTAATACTCATTCTCGCACTTACACCACTTTTATTATCGATGTATTCGCTGTCGCGTGCTTCAAAGCTAATTTGCTCCAAAATATCTTTGGCTAAACTTGGCACATATACAACATCACTTTGATTTTGATCTAATTTAGCCTCTTGCTCTGTAATCGTTCTAGCAATAGCAATTGTTTCAGGATAATGTGTTAAAATCTGAGAACCAATTCTGTCTTTTAACGGTGTTACAATACTTCCTCTATTGGTATAATCTTCAGGATTTGCCGTAAATATAAACTGCATATCTAAAGGCATTCTTAATTTGAATCCTCTGATTTGAATGTCGCCTTCTTGTAAAATATTGAATAAAGCAACTTGAATTCTAGCTTGTAAGTCTGGTAATTCGTTGATTACAAAAATACAGCGATTGGCTCTCGGAATCATTCCGAAATGAATTACACGGTCGTCTGCGTACGATAATTTTAAATTAGCTGCTTTTATTGGGTCAACATCACCTATTAAATCGGCAACGGTAACATCTGGAGTCGCTAATTTCTCAAAGAAACGTTCGTCTCTATGTAACCACGAAATTGGGGTTTCATTGCCCTTTTCGGCAATAAGATCTTTTGCAAAACGAGAAATCGGATTTAACGGATCGTCATTAATCTCAGAACCTGTTACAAACGGAATGTATTCGTCTAACAATTCGACCATTTTACGTGCCAAACGTGTTTTTGCCTGCCCGCGAAGTCCAAGTAAGTTGATGTTGTGTCGAGATAAAATAGCGCGTTCTAATTCTGGGATTACAGTATTTTCAAAACCGTGAACGCCTTCAAAAACAGGTTTTCCTGTTTTTATTTTCTCTCGCAGGTTTTCTCTCAATTCGTCTTTGATAGACTTGGTTTTATATCCCGACGCTTTTAATTGACCTAATGTATTTATGTTTTTCATATTATATTTAAAAATTGAAAGATTGAAGAATTTAAAGATTACAATCTTTAATTAGTATTTTTTTATTTTAACAACGTAGATTTCATGATTTAAATTGTGTTAGACGCACTGCTGTGAGCCTCTACGGAAAATCTTTGAACCTATTTTATTCGTTTTTTTCTATTCGTCTCATAATCTTCAAAAATCATTTCGCCAAGACCTTTTAGTCCAGTATAAAACGCTTTTCCCTGATTGGCTTCGGTAAAATGATTGACAAAACGCTGTAAATATGGATCGTTTGCAATCATAAAAGTTGTTATCGGAATGTGTAATTTTCTAGCCTGCTGTGCTTGTGTATAACATTTATCTACGATATATTCGTCCAGACCGTTGCTATTCATATAGTATGAGCCGTCACGTTCGCGAACGCAGCTTGGCTTTCCGTCGGTAATCATAAATATTTGTTTGTTGGTATTTCGTTTTCTACGTAAAATATCCATTGCCAATTGTAAACCAGCAACAGTATTAGTGTGATACGGACCAACTTGTAAATACGGTAAATCTTTTATCGGAATTGTCCAAGCATCATTACCAAAAACCAAAATATCGAGTGTGTCTTTTGGGTAACGCGTTGTAATTAATTCGGCCAGCGCCATTGCAACTTTTTTGGCAGGCGTAATTCTATCTTCGCCATACAAAATCATACTGTGGCTTATGTCGATCATTAAAACTGTACTCATTTGAGCTTTGTACTGCGTTTCTTCAACAACTAAATCATTTTCGGTTAGCATAAAACTTTCTACACCGTTGTTGATTTGTGCATTTCGCAAACTTTCGGTCAAAGAGATTCTTTCTAAACCATCTCCAAAGTTAAATTCACGAAATTCGCCAGTATGTTCATCGCCATTTCCGGCATGTTTGGTTTTGTGGTTTCCGTTTCCAGATCGCTTCAAATTTCCAAAAATCTGATCTAAAGCCTGCTGTCTAATCGCGCGTTCTGTTTTAGCAGTAATGCCAAAACCAGGCGTTCCATCTTCTTTGGCTTCGTCTTTTATGTAACCTTTCTTTTTTAAATCTTCGATAAAATCATCGATTGTGTAGTTCTCGTCAGTAAGTTTATATTCTTTGTCTAACTCCCTAAGCCAGTCTATAGCTTCATCGAAATCGCCCGAAGTATGGGTGATAAGCTCCTTGAAAATACCAAAAAGTTTTTCAAACGGAGACTGAAACGGGGCTTCGTACGTCTTAAAATAAAAACCTTTTTTAAAGTCATTTTTCATAATTCTAAAATTACACTATTTTAGAATTACGAAAAACGAATCGTTTATTAATTTTTAGTTAAAATATTCACTAAAAAAAGCACGAAATTACCCATAAATTTACAGATTATTCAAACTTTCCGTCAACATAAAACCATGCATTATTTTCAAATTTAAAAGTTGAAAACTCGTAATGAATTTGCTGTTTTTTGTTTGAATCTAAAAAATAAGCTTTAAACTCAACCGTAGTTTCGGTAAAACTTAGAATTTCTAATTGCTGCCATTTATTACTTTCTGCCCATTTTAGAATTTCAGCTTTTGAATAATATTTTCTTTCTGAAATATGGGTTGTTTCTAATAAATAATCGGCATTATGTGTGGCATACGCCGAATATCTTGAACGCATTAGAGCTAAAGCTGTTGGTGCTTTTTGATTGTTTTGAAGATATAATCCACAGCAGTTTTCAAACAGCAGACCGGCATCGCAAAAGCATTTTTTATTCTCCATCAACTTGCTCTTCTCCATTTATTTTTACATGAAGCTGATTTAATAAAACTTGATAACGGCTTATTTCTCTTAATTCTTCATCTTCTTCTGCATGATCAAGCATTTCGTCAAGAGTTTCGCTTACTTCTAGTAATTTATTATTGGCTTCTTTATCTTGTTTTGCAGCTATCAAATCAATAATTTCCTGCACACTTACTTTTAAATCTTCAAATTTACTCATATGTATTGTTGTTGTTTTTTGCCACGAATTTCACAAATTGGCACTAATTTATTTTATCTTTTATTGCCACAGATTAAAAGATTAAAAATGATTATTTTTAGCAGATCAATAAATCTGTGGTAATCTTTTTAATCTGTGGCAAAATAAAATTTTATTTATCTTCTTTTTTGTCTTCGTTGAATTTTTTGATAATCTCTTTTAGCTGTTCTTTTCTTGCAATCTCTGCCTGTTTTACTTTGTTTTGGGCTTTGTGCAATTTGTCATTGTGCTTTTTGATGTTCCTTTCGTTGTTGCGTCCCATTATATTTCTCTTTTAATTTCGTCTAAAGTTTTCTCGGTATAAATCAGTTCTTCTATAATTTGCTTGCGCAAATCTTCAATATCATCATAATCAAAATATTTTGCCCAAGAAGTCAATTGCTGTAAATTTCTAATTTGTTTTAGCTTTTTTGCAGTTTCAAAACTTGTTCTTAAAATTGCTTTTTTATCATATTCTGGATTTTTTTTATGCTGATAATTGGCAAGATTTTTTTCGTAATCTGCTTTTATATAATATAGTTTTTCATCGGCATTATCAGGATAAAATTCGTTCCAAGCTGCAAAACCAATTTTTGTCTTCGATTCCGTTTCAGGTTCACGCGCCACCAAACGCCATTTACTGTTAGCTAATCTGCCCCAATGATTCGAAACACGGTACATTCCAGCTTCTGTATAATAATAGGCACTTCCTGCTTTGCTTTCAAACTGTTTCTTTAAACCTTCAATTTCATTAGATAGTACTTCATGAAATACACAAAATGTATTTTTAAAGGAATTTGGATGTGGCTTAAAATTTTTCTGCATGTGCAAATATACTGAGATTGTCTCGAACTCCCTAAAACAAACAATATATTGCTTAACTTTGCCCCATTAATATCTAAAAACAAAAAACATGTCTAAAGACTTACATGGGAAAATGCTGCAAAAAGGAGTTTTTACAGGCATCATAGAAAAAGATGAAAACAACAATTATTTTTGTGGAGTATATCTTTTAGATTATAAAATAGCGAGTACAAACTTTACTGTAGGAGATTGGATTACCATAAAATCTGTAATCGAAAACCCTAGCGACATCAGCTACGACAAATATCCAAAGAAATCTAAAAACTTTGATAAAGCTAATTATAAGCCAGAACAAAAAGACTAAAAACTTTTGTTGCAAGTTTAAATTTTGTTGCAAGTTTCAGATTTTCGACAACTTGAAACTTGAAACCTCAAACTTTTAAACCAAATTACCTGAATATTTTTTCCTTCAAAACTAAAAAGTTAAAAAAAAGTGTACCTTTGCAAAAAATTTGTCGATTTGAAGTATAAAATATCCATTTCAAACTAATAGACAATAAGTTACCTTTTATTTATGAAAAAAATAGTTGAATACCGTAAGTTATTAAATGTAGACAAAACTGCAGAATTAAAAGATCTTAAAACAATTTATCGTAATGCGATGAAAGAATCTCATCCTGATAAATTTCAAGGTGATGATGCTGGTTTGAAAGCTGCAGAGGAAAAGAGTAAGTCTATCATTGAGGCTTATCACTTTTTGGTAAGTATTAATCCTGAAACGATTAAACTTAATTTACCAGAATATACTGAGACAATTGCGACTTGTTCTATTACAGATTATAAATTTGTAGAAGGTCGTTTAATTATCGATTTTTCTAACGGAAGTGTTTACGAATACATTAGTGTTCCTAAAGCAACTTACGTAAAAATGGTAAATGCTGACTCTCCTGGAAGATTTGCAAAAAGACACATTTTGAATTCTTTTACTTGGAGAAAGAAAACAAATCAAGAATAGATTTTGAAGAAAATAGTATTAAAAGCACTCTATCGATAGAGTGCTTTTTTTATGCTTAAAAACCAGAAAATTGTGCCTTTATAAGAGGAATAAGAAAATAATTAAGAGTTTTAAATTAAATAAAACCGACAAACCTCTTGATTATAGGGCGTTTAAGCATTAAAAAACTATAACAAAATTTTAGGTTACAAAATTCTTTAAGTTTTATAATTTTAGATACTTTTGTTGCACAAATCAATTAACTAATTAATTTTTTATAATGAAAAAAATACTTTTTTTACTTACCGCTACTGCAGCGATTGTTTCTTGCAGCAAAGTTAAAGACGGAGAATACCTTATTACAGGTACTGCAACAGGAATTGCAAACGGAAAAACTATCATACTACAAGGTCAAGATCCTGCTACAAGAATGACTGTTGCTCTTGATACAGTAAAAGTTGAAAACGGAAAATTTGAAATCAAAGGAAAAGTTACAGAACCAGCTTTCCATACTTTAATACTTCAAGATGCTAATGCTCCTATCGCATTCATTTTAGAGACAGGAGAAATCAACATCGCTATTGATAAAGACAGTATCCAAAAAACTAAAATTTCTGGAACTTACAACAATGACGAGTATGTAAAATTTAACGAAGATCTTACAAAAACTCAAAAAGGCTTAATTGACTTTCAGAAAAAAAATACTCAGAAAATGCAGCAAGCTCAACAAGCTAAAGATACAGCAACTATCAACAGTTTGATGAAACAATACATGACTATTCAAACTGAAGTTCAAGAAAACTCTAAAAAGAAATATTTAGCTTACGCTGAAGAACACCCAAAAGCTTATATCTCTGCTTTAATTATTCAAAGTATGTTGAATGATCCAAGTACTGATGTTAAAAAAGCTGAGACTTTATTCAACGCTTTAGATGAGTCTTTGAAAAACAGTACTCCTGGAAAAGAAATTAAAACAAAATTAGGTCAAGCAAAAATGCCTGCAGTTGGTGCAACAGCTCCTCCAGTTGGCAGTGCTAAATGAAGATCAGATTTTTCAGCTCCTAATCCAGAAGGAAAAGTAGTTTCGCTTAAAGAAAGCTTAGGCAAAGTAACTATTGTAGATTTTTGGGCCTCATGGTGTGGACCATGCAGAAAAGAAAATCCTAATGTTGTAGCAATTTATAAAGAGCTTCACTCAAAAGGATTAAATATTGTTGGTGTTTCTTTAGATAAAGAAGCTGGCGCATGGAAAGAAGCTATCGCAAAAGATGGATTAACTTGGACGCATGTTTCTAACTTAAAATTTTGGGAAGAACCAATCGCTGCACAATATCATGTTGAATCGATTCCGGCAACTTTTATTCTTGATGCGTCAGGAAAAGTGGTTGCTCAAGACTTAAGAGGTCCTGAATTGAAAGCTAAAATCGTAGAACTGTTATCAAAATAATCCTACTTTTTGAATAAAATAAAAAAATCTCCCTAGTGGAGATTTTTTTATTTTATTCAATTCCAATGAATTAAAAAATAACTTTAAAATAACTTAAAATTAAGTTCCTTTTTTGTTTGCAAATGTAGAAAACCTTCCTATCTTTGCCACCGCTTAGAACAACAAAGCGCAACAATAAAAAGCTTCGGGGAGATACTCAAGCGGCCAACGAGGGCAGACTGTAAATCTGCTGTGTGAACTTCGCAGGTTCGAATCCTGCTCTCCCCACGTAAAGGCTAAAAGCTAGTAAAACTAAGGTTTTGCAAACTTTTCAAAAAGCCACTAAAAACTATCTTAAACCAGTAAATCCAACGATTTACTGGTTTTTTTGCTTTAAGACCTATGCGCATTCTTTTTAAAAGTGCTCGAAGTTGTAGGTGCAGAATCGGTGCAGTTTTGGGTTGGAGTAGCTCTCGTAAACGCACCGAAAAGTTAAGGCAGTTAAGGTTAATGGCATGAAAATAGTTAAGAAAAATTGCTGTAAGCGATTGAAATGTGACAGTCAGTTAACCAGTTTCTTTATTTGAAAATTATTATTTTCAAATTTCTATAGGTTAAGTATTATTCTCTTTATCTTTAAGAATATGGAAACGGAAGTTAGAAAAAAATATAGTATAGAATTTAAGATTTCATCCGTCAGTACGATTATAAAATACGGGAGCATCACTCATGCTGCTCAAAAACTTGGCATCAGCAAACATAATCTCTTCCATTGGAGGAAGCTTCACAAGGATGGAAAACTTATCTTACCAGAGGCATGCTCATCAAATTCAACTAAAGATGAGCTATTGAAATTACGAAAAGAAGTTAAAAACGTAAAACTAGAACGTGATATCATAAAAAAGGAGCTAAACATCTTCTCCAAGCGCGGCTGTTAAGATATCAATTTATCAAAGAAAATTCTAAGATATTTCCAATTGAGAAGATGTGCCAAGTTTTCCAAATAAACAAAAGCAGTTATTATAGATGGAATAAAAGACTGCCAAACCTAAAAGCAGAACGCAGAGCTTTTATATGCTCGGAGATTTCAAGAATATTTAATTGGAGTAAATTCAGATATGGAAGCACCAGGGTTACAAAAGAATTAAATACAATTGGTATTAAAATCTCTCGAGGCTATGTCGGAAGATTAATGCAGCGATTAGAATTACAAAGTATTTCTAAATTGAAATTCAAAAAAACTACAAATTCATTTCATAAATATCCTATAGCAGAGAATTTATTAAATCAACATTTTAAAGTCCGTAAAGAAAATGAAGTATGGGTATCTGATATTACTTTTGTCGGAACAGCAAAAGGATGGTTATATCTTACTATAGTTATAGATTTATTTGACCGTAAAGTAATCGGCTGGTCACTAAGTGAAACAATGAAGGCAATGGACACTTCGATTGCTGCTTTTAAAAAGGCATTATTAAATCGTCCTTTAAATAATAGTCAAAGATTAATATTTCATTCAGACAGAGGAGTTCAGTACGCTTGTAAAGCTTTTATCTACATTATAACAAAAAGCAATCAAATCTCACGAAGTATGAGTAGAAAAGGAAACTGTTATGATAACGCAGTGGCAGAAAGTTTTTTTAAAACATTAAAAACAGAGTTAATTTATCAAAATAATTACAAAACCAAACTAAAAGCAAGAAAGTCAATCACAACATATATTGAAAATTTCTACAATACTAAAAGGAGACATTCTGCTATAGGAAATTTAACTATTGAAGAATTTCAACGTAGAGTTCATATCACTTCAAAATAAATCCCTGTTTACCTTTAGTTTTTTACTTTATGGCAGAATCGTAGCACAATGTAATTAGAAACTAAAAAAACCAGCAAAATCAAGATCTAACGAGTTTAAGTTCGAAACTTTTAGAAACTTTATAATTTTCAAATTGTGTCCGCAGTGTGGACACAATGCAATTTAAGCTATTCAGAAAGATATTTTCTTTCGATTTTTTCCTTAGCTTCAGTTAATAAGGAGTGGATTTTTTCTTCAAACTGCTTTTTAGGAGGCAGTTCAGTCCAGTATTCAGCAACTATAATTCCATCTTTGTGCATTTCGAGTAATTCTATTTGTTCTCTGCTGCTTTCTGCACAAAGTATCAATCCAATTGGCGTGTTTTCACCATCCTGCTTTTCATATTTATCCAGCCATTTCAGATATAGTTCCATTTGCCCTTTGTGCTTAGCCTGAAACTTCCCTAATTTTAATTCAATTGCTACTAATCGTTTTAGTTTGCGATGAAAAAAAAGCAGATCTAAATTAAAGTCTTCACCATCAATGATCATTCTCTTTTGGCGCTCGACAAATGTAAATCCTTTTCCTAGTTCAAGGATAAATTTCTCCAATTCATCCAATATTGCCTGCTCTAAATCCTTCTCCAAATAAGTATTTCCTAAATTCAAAAAATCTAATAAATATGGATCTTTAAAGTTATACTGCAAATCATACTTCGAAGAATCAGTTTGTATATTTGCTATTGTTGTACGTTCAAAAGTCTTAGTTGCTATTTGTTTTCTTAAATCTCTAACGCTCATTAATTGATTACTCACTTGACTTGCATAAAACAATTTGGCTTCTTGACTTTTGATAGGCAGTATCGCTAGAAAGTGTGACCAACTCAATTGTCGTGACAGTGTCACGACAATTTCCTTATCTGTAAATTGGTCAGCAAACTGCATCATTCTGCGAAGGTTTTTCACTTCAAAATTTCTACCGTATTTACTTTCCAATTGCACAGACAGTATCTGTACAATTTGTTTACCATATTCCCCACGTTTGTTTTGAAGGATTGTTTCATTAACTCTATACCCAATCTGCCAAAAAAGTAATGTTAAGGCAGCATTATTTTGGACAATAACCTGCTGCTGGCTTTGCTCCACAAGTTGAGATAATTCATTAATTAAATCAATTTCAATAATTGCTAAATTATTTGTTTTATCTCCCATAATCTTATAATTGTTAACAGTATTTCAAAAAATTTAATCTAATAAAAACAAAAATACTAAAAAGTAAGTAAATGCAAAATATTTATCGAAGTACATTTTACATCGGGAGATGTAATCCTAAAGCGGAGTATAGATAGTGGATCAGCGATACTGTAAACAAATTAGAATATTAATAACTATAAAAAAACCATCTCAAAAATATTTAAAATTATTCTCTCAACGGTATTGAAAGATTATAGTCCTCTATGGTGTAACCTTTCGAAATTATTTTTTATCTCGAAATCCCAATTATTTCAATTACACTTTTCAGAAAAACTAATCAATAGTTTTAATTGAAATTATTATAAATTTCCTTCATGTCAACTTATGTGGCAGAATCTTGGCACAGTGTGATTTAAGGAATCAATAATCTAGCAAAACCAAGTTCTAAGAAATTTAGGCTCGAAAGGTTTTATGATCAAATAATTGTCTATAGCATTTAATTTTTTACAACTAAAAGTTAAGGAATCACATTTGAAATTTAATGAAGGTTCGAGTCCTGTTCCCGCTACAAGTATAAAGCTTCAGAGAATGTTTTTAAGATCTATTTTACTTGGGAAAGAGGTTTTAGAGGGGATAAAATATTTTGCCTCACCTTCCGATGAATCAGTTAATAACCTTGTACAAAAACTTAATCAAGCTACAGATAAACAATATAGAATTTGAGCAATTAATAAATTCTAACAAAAAAAGGGGCAGCCTCTAAGAGCTACAAGAGATTTGGGCATTTGGCTAAACTTAAAGATAGCTATGTACTTTTAAAATTTACTTCGTCCATTCACTATCGCTCGGGTGTGCATAATGGAAAAAACTCGCATCTTTAATTCCAAACCTCTTGTAGCGCCAGGACGTCAGGCTGTGAAAAAACTAAGTTGAAAAAAGAAACTATTCGGATACCACTCGGAGAAAAATTTCATACAGCCGATTCTCAGAGGCTCTTTTTGAGTTTATTCAAAGACTGACGTTAGCGGTAATGGCCATAAAAATGTACATTCATCTGATATCTAATAATCATTTAAATTGTCATTTTGGCTAAAAAATACTTTAATTTGCCTAATTCGGACAGCAGCAATCTATTGACGCATAACCAAAATTTTTATTATAAAAAATCCATATCGATAACAAAACGATATTTTACATCCCCCTTTTTTTTCAAAGATCATAAACCAACTAATTTCATAGCTTCTGGACGAAGTCTGTCTCCTTTGACGGTCATCTTTGCCAAATCTTGATTAATTTCATGCATTTCAGCAATAGTGAAGACTATGTTTGCTGCTCCAATGTTCTCTTCAAGATGCGCCATTTTGGTAGTACCTGGAATAGGAACAATCCAAGGTTTCTGAGCTAATATCCATGCTAATGCAAATTGTGCAGGAGTGCAATTTTTACGTTTTGCCCAATCGATTACAAAATGTACATACTGCATATTTTCTTTTCGATTATCAGGGAATAAACGAGGAACTGTAACTCTGGCATCATTAACAGGAATAACTGTATTTTCGTTTATAGTCCCTGTCAAAAATCCTGCTGCCAGCGGACACCACGGTACCAAACCAATATTTAATTCCTCTAAAGTTGAGAAAAGTGTTTCTGGCCCGCGCCACAAAATAGAATATTCACTTTGAACAGCTGATACCGCTTGAACGGTATGTGCTTTACGAATAGTTTCAGCACTGGCTTCGCACATTCCAAAGTGCTTTATTTTACCTTCTTGAATTAAATCTTTTATAGTCCCAGCTACATCTTCAATAGGTACTTTTGGATCTACTCTATGCTGATACATTAAATCAATTACATCAGTATTGAGTCTTTTTAAAGATAGCTCGACGATCTTTCTGATGTGTTTTGGATCACTGTTTACTGGTCCTCGATTAGGATCGTCAGATTCCATATTAAAACCCCATTTTGACGCAATTACAACTTTATCACGGAATGGTTTTACGGCTTCACCTACTATTTCTTCGTCAGCTCCCATACCATACGCTTGAGCGGTGTCAAAATATGTAACACCTTTTTCATACGCTTTTCGAATAAGATTAATCATCTGATTACGATCTGGCTTTGGTCCATAAACACCAACAGCTTCCATACATCCAAGTGCAATAGCCGAAACTTCAAGGGTACCTAATTTGCGTTTCTGTGTAGAAAAATTGGTGTCATTTAATTCTGGTTCTACCATATTAGTAGTACCAAAAGTCGATTGTGGCATGGTAAACCCAATTCCTGCCAAAGCGGTAAGACTTAAAAAACTCCGGCGGTCAATTCCAGAATTGTATTCATTAGTATCTTTTTCCATCTTAATAGTTTTAATTGGCTGTTAATTATTGCATAGCCGTTTTTTCAGTCCAAGTAAAATTAGATTGCCTTTTTGCAATCAACCAATGTCCATTTTCGAGAACATATTCATCATGGTAAATTACGCCCATTGTCGTTTTCATTCTTTTGTCATTTTCATTTCCGATTAAAGTCACCGTACAATACGAAATCCCAGAAGCTTTATCTCCATTTAAGGTTAAAGTCTGTTGTCCGTTAGTATGATAAACCACATCAAAAAGGCTTAGAAAACCAGAGAAAGCATCTCCAATTTGTTTTCTTCCAGTGAAAGTAGCTCCTGATTTGCCTCCACTTATAGACTCTACTACGGCATTTTCTGTAAAAAGTAATACCTGATTAGATACATCTTTTACATCAGCCAAAACTGAAAAAGTGTCTACTAAATTTTTAAGAGCAATTCTGTCTTCAATTACTTTTATTCTATTTTCCATTGGTACTTTTTTATTCGTTTGTGCATTGGTTACTGTCGTAAAACCAAGTATTGCCATTATTAAAAGTATTTTTTTCATGTTTGATTTTTTATGTATTTAATTTTACCATTCCCAAACGCTTTACCATAACAGGGTCGCGATGGTCAAAAAACAAGCTTTTATTTGTGTCTAAAGTTTTAATACTACTCATTTCTTCTTCTGATAAAATGAAATCAAAAATATTGAAGTTTTCTGCGATTCTCTCTTTACGAACCGATTTCGGAATAGCAACAACTCCTCTTTGAGTAAGCCAACGAAGTACTACTTGAGCAACTGATTTATTGTGTGTTTTTCCAATAGCAACCAACGTTTCATTTACAAATAAATCATTTCTTCCTTCGGCAAATGGTCCCCACGATTGAATCTGAACTTCGTTTTCTTGCAAAAACTCTTGTGTTTCATTTTGTTGACAAAAAGGATGTGTTTCTATTTGATTTACGACAGGAATAACTTTATTATGAATGATTAAATCCATCAATCGATCAGGCTTAAAATTACTTACACCAATTGCTTTTATCTTTCCTTCCTGATACAATTCTTCCATAGCTCTCCAACTTCCATAAACATCACCAAACGGCTGATGAATCAGATATAAGTCTAAATAATCCAATTGCAGACGCTGTAATGATCTTTCAAAAGCCTTTTTAGTACTTTCGTATCCTGCATCTTGGATCCAGAGTTTCGTTATTATAAATAATTCTTCTCTTGGTACACCACTTTTTTGGATGGCTTTCCCAACAGCTTCTTCGTTTCCGTAAGCTGCTGCGGTGTCAATCAAACGATAACCAGCTTGTATGGCGTTCAGAACACTTTGTTCACATTCGGCAGCATCTGTAATTTGATAAACACCAAATCCTAAAATCGGCATTTCGACACCATTATTTAATATGACAGTTTCCATCATTTATATTTTTTATTAAAGACCTACCATTTTTTGAAGTTGCTCTGGATAACGTTCTCCTTCAATCTTAATTTTAGAAAGTGCTTCGGCAATATTCTTTAAATCAATTGTCGTTAAATCAATAGAAGCAGCTCCATTGTTTTCGGTCAATCGATGCAATTTTGTTGTGCCAGGAATTGGAGCGATCCAAGGTTTTTGTTCTAACAACCACGATAATGCAATTTGTGCTGGAGTTGCATTTTTATCAACTGCTACTTTCGTCAATAAATCAATTAATCCTTGATTTGCTTGCATCGCTTCGGGAGTAAAACGAGGAAGTATATTTCTAAAATCGTTAGCTTCCAATTTAGAATCTGCATTCATTTTTCCCGTAAGGAAACCTTTTCCCAAAGGACTGTATGGAATTAAACCAATTCCTAATTCTTCCAATGTTGGCAAAACTTCTTCTTCAGGTTTTCTTGTCCAAAGAGAATATTCACTTTGCAAAGCACTTATCGGTTGTACGGCGTGTGCTCTACGTATAGTTTGTACCCCAGGTTCTGAAAGTCCAAAATACTTTACTTTCCCTTCTTGTATCAAATCTTTTACTGTTCCTGCCACCTCTTCAATAGGTACATTCGGGTCAACACGGTGTTGGTATAATAAATCGATAACATCAACATTTAGTCGTTTTAAAGAACCTTCGACAGATTTCCTAATTTGCTCTGGGCGACTGTTTACTCCAACCATTTTTCCATCTTGAATATTAAATCCAAATTTGGTTGCAATCACCACGTCTTTTCTAAACGGAGCCAATGCCTCCCCTACTATTTCTTCATTTGTATATGGTCCATATACTTCAGCAGTATCAAATAAAGTTACACCCTGCTCTACTGCTGCTCTTATTAATGAAATAGATTCTTGTTTATCTAATGCATGACCATACGAAAAATTCAAACCCATACATCCAAAACCTATTGCTGAAACTTCTAATCCACTATTTCCTAACTTTCTCTTTTCCATTTTTATAGCACTTTATAATTGTTACTCACTTTACTTTTACAAAGTTCTGTCAATTTTATAAGGACGACGTATACATATTACAGTATTGCATACCAATTTTACTGATTTGGATTTACAAAGATAAAATAGCCCAAGTAAAGTATTAACTTTGAACATCATAAAGAAAATTACCATGGAAGAACTAATAAGAATAGATACAATTAGTCAATACAATACTAATGCGAACAATGAAACCAGGCATCCTTTGGTAAGTATTGTCGATCTTTCTAAAGCACCCAAAAAACAAAATTCCCGATTTGCATTAGGCTTTTATGCAGTATTTTTAAAAGAAATAAAATGTGGTGACCTTAAATATGGCTGCAATTATTATGATTATGAAGAAGGTACAATGATATTTGTTGCGCCAGGACAAATTCTTGGTGTAGAAAATAATGGTGAATATTATCAGCCAGCTGGTCAAGTTTTATTATTTCATCCTGATCTTATTCGAGGAACTTCATTAGGAAGGAACATTAACGAATATGGTTTCTTTTCGTATGATGTTAACGAAGCACTTCATTTATCAGAAAGTGAACGCACTATTATTTTAGACTGTCTTTCAAAAATTAAATTTGAATTGCAACATACTATTGACAAACACAGTAAAACGCTAATTGTAAATACTATTGAATTATTCTTAAACTATTGTGTACGTTTTTATGATAGACAATTTATCACAAGAGAGAATTCAAATAAGGGTACAATTGAGAAATTTGAAATGTTCCTCAACACTTATTATCAATCAGATAAACCTCAAACTATTGGGTTACCTTCCGTTGCTTATTTTGCAGATCAACTACACCTTTCTTCCAACTATTTTGGTGATTTAATAAAAAAAGAAACAGGTAAAACTGCTCAGGAATATATCCAATTAAAAATTATAGATATTGCAAAAGAAAAGATTTTTGACAAAAGTAAATCTGTTAGTCAAATTGCCTATGAACTTGGTTTTAAATATCCGCAACATTTTAGCCGGTCTTTTAAACAGCATGTAGGGCATTCGCCTAATGAATATAGATTACTGAATTGAATCTATTTAAATTGTTCTTAATCTCTTTAGACCAACTAATTTATTTGCCTAATCCCCAACTTTTTAACTTGATCCTTACAAATAGACACCTCATATCTATTTCCATTTTTTTGAAAGTTTAAATAATATAAATAAAAAAACAACGCCATTCTCTTGCATTGGCGTTGTTTGTCTTTATGTGGTCGATAAGGAGTTCGAACCACCTTATTAATTTTTGCAAACGATACCAAATTTTAATAAAAATTGGATAGACCTCGTTTTTAAAGTTATTTCCTTTTTAAAGAATTTATCATTTCATACTTAGAGATAACTATATAAATTTGTCCCAAATCTACTTCGATAATTTTTAATTGAATATTTGTTATCTTTAAAACATGAACCAAGAAAACAAACAAATATTAAATCGCATCAATAAGGAAGCGTTACTATTAGTTAAAGGAGAAGCTGAACTTTTAATGGATGAAATCACACTTTCTGAAAATATAACAATTGGCAAAGCAAATAACTATTTTCAAATTCTATTTGCAGTTTCCGTTTCTATAATTGGTTTCTTAGTAAGTCGTAGCGACAATTATGATCAATATTCTATATTCAATCAAATTAGTTTGCTTTTTCTATTGTTTTTTATCATTGCCCTATTATTTCTTTCACGGATTCTTTATCCTAAAACTGAAGGTTTAAAAGGTGCAATTCCAATCTCAGTACTGCAAAATGATATTTTTAATAATTCCAATGTTGAAATTGAACTTTTTCTTTCCAACAGGATTAGCTCTTTGCAAATATGTATAGCAAAAAAAATAAAAAACCAAGAAAATCGAATAAAGGATTTAAAAATAGCAGTCGCGCTAATTTTATCATCATTACTTTCCGTAATATTCTATTCGCTATTTTATTTTATTTCTTAGCTATACCACTCTGATTTTCTGATCTTTCTTGGTAGGTCGATGTGTCTCTTTCTGGAGTTTGTCTTCCACTATTTCCAGAATCTTGAGATTGTGATGTACTACTACTATTATCTTCTTTATCGAAATACATAAAAGTTATTTTTATGAATATAAATATACTAAATTTCAACGTATATGAAAAATTCAAACAACAATTCTATAGAAATCTTCAATTAACAGGTTAGATAATTGAATGCTTCCCGCTAAAAGCAAAAAGCTTCAGAAAAATCTGAAGCTTTTTTTGTTTATACTTCTTTTAAATTGATTCTCTTTTTGGCTCTAAATTGAAAATCTGCGAGATCGATGTTGTTTTAAATCTCAACTCTAAGTCACTTTGAATAACTCATTATATCTACAATATAATTACTTTGTGCATGAACAGATATCTGAACAATATTGTACAGTATTTTCAGAAAAAAAGCTTCCACTCCTATCAGGCTTACCTTTTAAAACCTTTATAAAGCACCGACCATTTTAAGATGTATTTTTTAGTTTTATAATTCCATAGCCTGCTCCTCCCCACCTTTTTTGTATGAGTGCCAAACTGAGATAAAAAAAATTTTAGTCTATATTTTACTTAAATGTCAATACCATTTATTCCAAATATCAAGGTAACAAATATATCTACTGCCGAAAATTAATTTGAGCTTTTCAGCACAAAATATTGAGCCTTAAAGAAAAAAAGCTCTGAAGTATACCTTCTAAATTTGCCAATGTAATAGTTCTGAAATTGGAGTACATATTTTACCAATATTGTTTATCTCCTTAAAAACACAATATTTTATGCCGATAAGTTTCAAAAACATCTTAAGTACTGCTCTGTTCAGTTTGTGTATAATCCCTACGCAGGGGCAATCAATTATATCTCTGAATGATGCGGTTCAAACAGCCGCAGAAAACTACCCTTCAATAAAGGCAAAACTGGCTAAGATTAATTCTTCAAAGCAGTCTGCAGAGGCAACCTATATAGATAGACTCCCGAGCCTTACTATGAGTGCGCAGCAAATGTACGGTACTGTAAATTCAATCAACGGGCCGATGTACGGAATTGCAGGCTCCGCATCTTCATCCGGACCGGTACTTGCGCAACAAAATTCTAATGCTTCATTTGGGGCTCTATATCTGACTAGTGTAAACTGGGATGTTTTTACTTTTGGAAAAAACATACAGCGTACTAAGGTCGCACAACAGGAAATAAACAGAGATACAAAAGATTTTGAACAGGAACTTTTTCAGCATAAAATCAGAGCGGCGGCTGCCTACCTCAGACTTATCGCTGACCAGCAGCTAACAGCTTCATATCTCGAGAATATGCAACGCGCTGATTCTTTACGAGTATTTGTTGCTGCAAGAGTTAAAACCGGACTGCTTCCCGGTGTGGATTTATCACTTGCAGATGCTCAATTTTCCAGTACCCGCATTTTATATACTAATGCCTTAAATCAGCAGATGGAACATAAAAACATTCTGGCTGGATTAATGGGATCCAGTAATATTGAATTTACTCTTAATTCCTCTTTCATCAGTAAATTACCAGAAGTTTTCTCCTATGACAGTATTCCAGCGGAATCACACCCATTACTGCAATATTCGAAAAGCCAGATTGACCTTGGAAGGCAGCAGGAAAGCCTGCTCAAAAAACAATATTATCCTACTTTTTCCATTATGGGAGTACTGCAGAGCAGAGGTTCTGGATTTGATGCAGATTACATTATCAATCAAAATGCATTCAGCCATAATTACGGGGACGGCATAAATCCAACTCGAACAAATTACCTTGTGGGTGCAGGTATAACTTGGAATTTTACAAACGTGTTCCGAGTATCAAAACAAATAAAGGCACAACGTTATAATACGCAGTCTCTTCAAGAATCATACAATGAAACTGCACTTGAAATAAACACACAGATTCGTATCGCCGAAGACAGAATAAAGGCCGCAGTGTCCAATTACAATGAGGCCCCTGTACAGGTTAAGGCCGCTAGTGACGCGTACCTGCAGCAGTCTGCATTGTACAGAAACGGCCTTACCAGCATGGCCGATGTAATGCAGGCAGCCAATACGTTAATACGCGCTAAAACTGATCTTGATGTTGCCGGCAACAATGTTTGGCAGGCACTACTGCTCAAAGCTGCTGCCATAGGTAATTATAATCTTTTCCAAAATGAGCTTTAATCATTATTTATAAATTTAAGACAATAAAATGAATCTGATAAGTTTTGCACTCAAAAAACCAATTGCTATTATGGTGATAGTCGCTGCTATGTTCTTTTTTGGAATAAAAGCAGTAAAAGATATTAAAATTGACCTTTTTCCTAAACTGGATCTGCCTGTAATTTATATCTCTCATCCATTCGGTGGCTATACACCTGAGCAGATGGAAGCTTACTTCGGTAAAACCTATATAGGAGGATTACTATATGTAAATGGTATTAAAAGTATTGAAACAAAAAACATACAGGGACTGACTTTTATAAAGATAAATTTCTATCCTGGCACCAATATGGCTCAGGCTGCAGCTGAAGTAACTGCTTTCTCTAACCGTATGCAGGTCGCTTTTCCGCCAAATTCGAGTCCTCCATTCATTATCAGGTTTGATGTTTCCACTCTTCCGGTAGGCCAGCTGGTGTTAAGCAGCAAGACACGCCCTCAAAATGAATTACTGGATTTAGCAAATGTGTATGTACGTTCATCCTTTACCAATATTCCGGGACTTGTAGGCTCAGCACCTTTTGGCGGAAATGTTCGAACTGTTGTAATAAATGCAGATCCTGATAAACTTAGAGCTCATAACATGAGTGCCGACCAGTTAGTTGCTGCATTAAGATTAAATAATCAGCCAACACCGGCCGGTAACGTGCGAATTGGTGATAAAAATTACCTGACTCCTGCAAATACCTCTATAAAGAACATTAAAGATTTTGAGGACATACCGCTGTTTTCGGCAAATCAGGCCTCCAATCTATATCTAAGAGATGTAGCTACAGCGACCGATGGCACCGATGTAAATGCTGGTTATGCACTTGTAAATGGTAAAAGGTCGGTCTATATTAATATCGCTAAATCTGCCGACGCCTCAACATGGGACGTAGTAAGCAATCTAAAAAAAGCACTGCCTCAAATGCAGGCACAGCTGCCTGAAGATGTAAAACTTAGCTACGAATTTGATCAGTCAGGTTATGTAATGAACTCGGTAAAAGGGCTTTTAAGTGAGGGAGTTATCGGTGCAGTCCTTACTGGTCTTATGGTAATGCTGTTTCTGGGAGATATTCGCGGAGGGCTAATTGTAGTATTGACAATTCCAATTTCGATCATTACGGGTGTATTATTTTTGAACCTCTTTGGACAAACTATCAATTTAATGACTTTAAGCGGTCTGGCTCTGGCCATTGGTATCTTAGTTGATGAAAGTACTGTAACGATCGAAAATATTCATCAGCATTTAGATATGGGCAAACCCAAGGCTCTGGCAATATGGCATGCATGTAAAGAAATTGCCCTGCCTAAATTATTAATTCTACTCTGCATACTGGCAGTATTTGCTCCGGCATTTACAATGGGAGGAATTCCCGGTTCTTTATTTTTGCCATTAGCGCTGGCCATTGGTTTTAGTATGATAGCATCTTATTTTCTTTCACAGACTTTTGTACCTGTTATGGCAAATTGGATCATGAAAGGAAAAGAGAATAAAGAAGAGTCAGATAAAATTACTGATCCAGAAAAAAAAGACCTTAATAACTGGACTGAAAAAGAAAAACTGCTTCACTTAGAAAATGATCCAAATCATAAACTGTCACTTTTTGAAAAATTGAGAATACGTTATATGACTTTGATCGACCGTATTTTCCCTTATCGAAAAAGCTTAACAATTCTTTACATACTTTTAATTGGGGGAATTGCTGCAGTTTTATTTGTTAACATTGGAAGAGACGTACTGCCTAAAGTGGACGGCAGACAATTTCAGATAAGAATGCGTGTGGCAGACGGTACCAGAATAGAAAAAACAGAATTAAAAGCCATAAAACTGCTCAATGTAATAAAAAGTATTACAGGAGAAGCTAATATAGCTGTAACATCTACTTTCATTGGTAATCACCCACAGCAGCTCTCCACTGCTTCCTTATTTTTATGGATGGGCGGTCCTCATGAGGCAGTTCTTCAGGTCGCTCTTAAAGAAGGACATGGTACAACTCTGGACGAACTCAAAGATGAAATCAGAAAAAGAGCTAAAAAATCCATACCAGATGCAAAGCTTTCTTTTGAACCAATAGAATTAACTGATAAAGTACTCAGCCAGGGTTCTCCAACACCTATTGAAGTGCGTTTTTCAGGCAGAAATAAAAAAATCAATGAACAATATGCCGCGATGCTGATTGAAAAACTCAAGAAGATTCCTTATTTGAGAGATGTACAGCTGGGGCAGTCCATTCACTATCCAGTAATTAACATTGATATTAACAGGACTGCAACAGCACAGCTTGGTACTGATATAAATGCAATATCACGCTCACTTACTGCCAGTACCTCTTCTACAAGAATGACTGAAAAAAACATTTGGATTGATCCTAAAACGAACCAAAGTTATAGTGTACAGGTGCAGGTTCCTGAAAGTAAAATGTCCTCCCAGAATGATATTGCATCCATTCCACTATTGTCAAATAATTCACGTCCGTTAATTCTTGCAGACGTTGCTAAAATGAGTCCGGGAACTACTTACGGAGAGGCTTACAATCTTGGGGCAATGCCAATGCTTACAGTTACTGCAAACATCAATGATATGGACTTAGGCACTGCTGGAAAAGATGTACGCCATGCAGTAGAGAACTTAGGAGAGCTGCCAAGAGGCCTGAGTGTTGAACTTATAGGTTTGAGCCAGACTTTAATAGATACGCTGAGCAGTCTCGAAGCGGGTTTAATGGTTGCTATAGTAGTCATTTTTCTGATGCTGGCTGCAAACTTTCAGTCTTTTAAAGTCTCACTTGTCATTCTTACCACTATACCGGCAGTTATGCTTGGCGCTTTGGGACTTCTGTCATTGTGCGGTTCCACGCTGAATCTGCAGTCTTATATGGGAATGATTATGTCTGTGGGGGTATCAATATCTAATGCTGTTTTACTGATAACCAATGCCGAACAGCTCCGCAGGATTAACGGCGATGCTGCTTTATCTGCTAAGGAAGCTGCCTCACTAAGATTACGACCAATATTAATGACTGCCCTGGCCATGGTAATGGGAATGATACCAATGGCTCTTGGAATTGGAGAAGCCGGCGATCAGTCTTCACCGCTGGGCCGTGCAGTTATTGGGGGACTGATTGCCTCAACTTTTGCAACCTTATTTATATTGCCGCTGGTATTTGCATGGGCGCAAGGAAAAACATCAACACAAAGTGTATCTCTACACCCTATAGACGAGCAGAGCATTCATTATATTGCCGGAGAACAATAATAAAAACCACTTGATAAACCCAATTATAATTTAAAGCATATGTCAGATCATAATAAAAAACATTTAAGATCCTTACTTTTCCTTACGGTCCTAATAAGCCTTTTCGGATGTGGTAAATCAGAAAAAGAAGCAGTTAAAAAACAAGAAATTCCAAGCGTGGATGCTTTGCTTCTCAAACAAGGCTCATTGTCAGATACCCTTACAATACCTGGAGAACTTTTAGCCTACCAGCAGGTTGACCTTTTTGCTAAAGTAAACAGTTTTGTAAAAAAACTCTACGCAGATGTTGGAACACATGTCAATAAAGGACAGCTGCTTGCTCTAATGGAAGCACCAGAGATGGGCTCGCAAAATGAGGGTGCCTTATCTAGAATTAAAGCACGAGAAGCAACCTATCAGGCAAGCAGAGCAACTTACAGCCGTCTTTTGGAAACCAGTAAAACTCCCGGTACTATTTCACAAAATAATCTTGATATAGCCAAGGCCCAGCAGAGCTCTGATTATGCGCAGTTACAAGCAGCTAAAGCAGCATTACGCGAGATAGAAAACACACAGAATTATCTTGAGATAAGAGCACCATTTTCAGGAGTCATAACAAAGAGAAATATCAGCGTAGGAGCTTATGCCGGCGCGGGAGGGACAAATATGCCACTGTTTACTCTGCAGGAACAGAAAAAGCTGCGCATGGTGCTGAATATCCCAGAAAGTAATACAGGTACTCTTAAAGTAGGTCAGCAGGTTGGTTTTACTGTTAAATCACTCCCTGGTTATGAGTTTAAGGCAACAGCGTCGCGATTTTCCGGAGCGCTTGACGACAGGCTCAGAGCGCAGCACATTGAAATGGACGTTGATAATCAGGAGAAAAAACTGCTGCCTGGCATGATTCCCGAGATAAAGGTAGCGCTGGGCAGCACAGGCGAAAAGAACTTTATTATTCCGCAATCTGCGTTACTCAGATCAACACAAGGCACCTATGTGATTAAAGTAATAAGCGGTAAAACAATATGGGTACAGGTTGCCACTGGAGCAGAGACATTAGAAAAAATAACAGTCTATGGCAAAATTTCGGTAAATGACACCTTGATAAAAATTGCAACTGAGGAAGTAAGAAATGGTGAAAAAATTACAGGAAATATCAAAATTATAAAAGAATAATAAACAACAGCTCCGTGATATAATCTTAGAAAATAACTAAAATAGAATGCTTTGATCTTTCAAAGGTTTGAAAATTAAATTATAAATTTGTAAAAAGAAGAATTATGAACAATAAACGCCCACCTGGAGAGATATTCAACTACTCTAATATATTTTTCAGCTATTATCTCGATGATGGGCATATGTGTGCTTCTTCTTCCACCGAGCATAAGCTGATTTACCTCTACTCTGGAGAAATTATTTTAAACGATTCAGGAAAAGAAACTGTAATTAAGCAGGGAGAATGTGTTTTTCTCAAAAAAAACACGAATGTTACGATGCTTAAACAACCAAAGGAAGGAAAGCAGTTTGCAACTATTTATCTGTTGTTCAACCGCAATTTTCTTAGAAAATTATACCAGACCATCGATAAAAACAAACTGCCCTTGACAGCAGGCAAAAAAATACCAACAGTAGTTAAAATTGAAGAAAGACCAGATATAACAAGTTTATTTGAGTCTTTGACACCTTATTTTAATACTGCTGTGGTTCCATCAGATGAAGTAGTAAACCTCAAAATACAAGAAGGAATATATTCCCTTTTAAGTGTTGATAAAGATTTCTATCCGTGTCTTTTTGACTTCACAGAACCATGGAAAATTGATATACTTGATTTTCTTAATGATAACTATACTTATGATCTCAGCATTGAAGAAATTGCTGGTTATACAGGCAGAAGTCTTGCCTCTTTTAAAAGAGATTTCAAAAAAATCAGTTCGCTGACGCCTCAAAAATGGATCAATCAAAAAAGACTCGACGAGGCCCGAAAAATGCTTGAAAAAAATGATAAAAAAATTCAAGATGTCTGTTTTGAAGTAGGTTTTAAAAATGTTTCTCATTTCTCTCGGATATATAAAGATACTTTCGGCCATGCTCCGACACAGCTCGCTTAAATGTTTTAATTATAATCATGCCGGATTTGCTGGCAGAAATATATGATAGTTAAGAAACCGAAAATTACCCCTTTTGTAATGCTTTTAACAGCATCAATCGCAGGTATGGCAGCAGCCATTAACGGTAATATCCCGGCAATTTCAAAAGCGTTTCCGCAAATTCATCTTTCGTCAGTTGAACTCCTGTCAACAATTCCATCTTTTTTTCTAATTTTTGCCACAATTTGCACTGGCTTAATTGCAAAAAAAATAGGAATTAAAACCACAATGCTTTTGGGGATAGCAATAGATGCATTTTGCGGCGTACTGCCGGCAATAACTCATAACTTCTATATAATTCTCACAGCTAGGGCATTATTTGGGTTTGGTACTGGACTATTTTATCCCTTGCTGATTCTTATGATAAACGATCTGTACAGGGGCACAGGCCGTGTAAAATTACTTGGACTTCAGGGAGGTGTTCAAGGTCTGGGAGGAATTGTTTTAACAGCTTTATCAGGACAGCTCTTATTTCTGGGCTGGCAGGTTTCCTTTTGGGCGTATGCGTGCATTTTTCCAATACTAGTACTTTTCTATTTATTCGTACCTGATATTTCTGCACAAGAAAATACACCTTCGATAGATCTGCCGCAATCTTCGCTCAATGGCGCAGTTTTTTCATCTAAAAAATTTATTAGAAATCGTTTAATCATCTTTACTGCAACCCTTTTTATTGCCGCAAATCTATTTATGATTCTTGGGATAAAAATAACTGCGATAATGAAATTAAATGGCTATGGTGCAGATAAAGATGGCAGCATTGCTATTATCTTCATATGTATTGGCTCTTTAGCCGGCGGCGCTTCTTTCAGTTTAATTTTAAAGCATTTTAAAACATTCACATTAATTCTCGGGCTAATCTTACTCTCAGCAGCGATGCTGTTAATAGGGTCCGCTGAGAATATTTACACAGCAGCATTTGCAGCAGCTTTAGCAGGATTTTCAACTAAAGTTATTCTGCCTTATTTCCTAAATGAACTCAATAATTACAGATTTGATAATAAAATTCTGGGAGCCACTATTTTCTTAACTGCTTATAATATGGGACTGGCTTTATCTCCATTTACAAGTATGCTAATTGAATATCTTCCTTGTGTTAATACGCTGGGGCATATATTTTATGTAAACAGTTTAATTTTAATTTTTCTGGCTTCAGTATTGTTCCTTTACTTCATTTTCAGCAGACAAAAGAAGGCAATATAATAGTAATGCGAGCTTTACAAACAATTTTTTTGAACCTTATAGAAAAAAATAAATTGAGCACATCCTGTACCTTTGAAAAAAATAAATAAAAAAATCTCATTAAAAATACAGGCTTTACAAAAAGGCTAAAATAATTAAAATCAAGCTATTGCTGGCAGATTATATAAATACTTCAATTATGCAAAAGGACTCAAATGAAATATTCAATTATTTTAATATAGTAATCAATTGCCAATTTCCAGAATTTCAGACAACGACTTTAAATTATAATGAAAACAGGCTGATTTACATTTATTCAGGACAACTGCTAATTGAGATAAATGATTGCAAAATGACCCTTCGAAAGGGAGAATGTATTTTCGTAAGGAAAGGAACTATTCTAAAGACAGAAGCATTATTGGGCGAAAAAGAAAATTTAGAAATAATCCTGCTGCTGTTTAGTCCAGTATTTTTAAAAAAGCTGTATCACCAGGTAAATGTAAAATACCTGCCTATGGAAACTGGAAGAAGCATACCCGAAGTAGTTAAGCTTCCATTAACACCAGATCTGACAAGTTTATTCCAATCCTTTACGCCTTACTTTAAAACAGCTGTAGAACCTGCTCAAGTGATAATCAATCTGAAAATTTTAGAAGCAATATATTCTCTTCTAAACCTAGACAAACAATTTTTTAATTGTTTGTTCGATTTCGGAATTGCCTGGAAAAGTCATTACAGTCTAAATTAAAAATATGCAGCTTAATTATTTGAGCTTCTGAGAAAAAATTATTGAGCCTCACGGCACAAAATTTTTTTAGTAGACGGCGTAAATTTGTATTCTAAAACACTATAAAAATGAAAAACAGACAATTAGGCACAAGCGGACTTGAAGTATCCTCGATCGGCCTGGGATGTATGGGTATGAGTTTTGGTTATGGTCCCGCCCAAGACAAAAATGAAATGATCAAGCTGATTCGCAGTGCGGTGGAAAAAGGAGTTACATTTTTTGACACAGCAGAGATTTACGGTCCCTACATAAACGAAGAACTCCTTGGTGAGGCATTAGCACCATTTAGAAATGAAGTAGTAATTGCTACTAAATTCGGTATGAAGCCAAATGCTGAGGGAAAATGGATTGAGATGGACAGCAGGCCTGAGCACATTAAAAAAGTGATAGAAGGATCTCTTAAGAGACTTAAAACCGATGTCATAGATTTGTATTATCAGCACCGTGTTGATCTGGACGTACCAATTGAAGAAACTGCCGGTGCTGTTAAAGATCTTATTCTGGAAGGCAAAATAAAGCATTTTGGCCTCTCAGAGGCAGCGCCAAAAACGATAAGACGTGCACATGCAGTACAGCCTGTAACAGCGCTTCAGAGTGAATATTCACTTTGGACAAGAAATCCTGAGGATGAAATTCTGCCGACTTTGGAAGAACTGGGTATAGGTTTTGTCCCCTTTAGTCCATTAGGAAAAGGTTTCCTGACTGGAAAAATTGATAACAGCACAGAATTTGTTAGTGGCGATATCCGCGGTATACTCCCTCGTTTCCAAATGGAAAACCGTCAGGCAAACCAAGAAATGGTAAATCTATTAAATAAAATAGCGCAGGAAAAACAGTCAACGCCTGCACAAATTGCCCTTGCCTGGCTTTTAGCTCAAAAACCTTGGATCGTCCCAATACCTGGAACAACGAAATTACATCGTCTGGAAGAAAATATTGGTGCTGATACTATTGAACTTACTGCCCAGGATCTTATAGAAATTGAAAAGGCGGCATCTCTAATTAAAATTCACGGTAACCGATATACTGAAGCCATGGAAAAATGGGTAAACAGATAAACAATTAGAATTATTCTAATTTAATAAATAATAAAAGTCATGAAGACAAGAAAACTAGGAAACAGCGGTTTAGAAATTTCTGCACTTGGTTTAGGATGCATGGGAATGAGTTCAAATTACGGTCCTGCTAAGGATAAAAAGGAAATGATTGCTCTTATAAGAGCTGCAGCCGAACTTGGAATCAATTTTTTTGATACTGCCGAAAGTTATGGTCCCTTCATAAATGAAGAATTAGTCGGACAAGCGTTATCTCCAGTACGCGAAAGCATTTATATTGCAACAAAATTTGGATATAATATTGATCCGAACACTAAAGTTCGTGACGGCCTTAACAGTCGTCCTGATCATATTCGTAAAGTTTGCGAAGCATCTTTAAAGCGATTAAATACAGATCGAATTGATCTTTTTTATCAGCATCGCGTAGATCCTGATGTTCCAATTGAAGAAGTTGCCGGAACGGTAAAAGATCTTATTATTGAAGGAAAGGTTAAACATTTTGGGCTTTCCGAAGCTAGTGATCAAACGATAAGAAAAGCCCACAAAATACAGCCCGTTACAGCATTACAGAGTGAATATTCACTCTGGTCCCGCGAGCCCGAAAATGATGTTCTTAAAACTTGTGAGGAACTTGAAATAGGCTTTGTTCCATGGAGTCCTCTGGGACAGGGATTTCTAACAGGAAAAGTGATGCCTGAGACCTCTTTTGAAAGCAGTGATGTCAGAAGCAGATTTCCAAGGTTCACGCCTGAGGCAATGGCAGCTAATCAGCCAATTGTAGAGGTATTAAATCAAATCGCAAAAAGTAATGAAGCAACTCCAGCACAAGTTGCTATTGCTTGGCTTCTGGCACAAAAACCATGGATTGTTCCTATTCCCGGTACAAGAAAATTAGAACGCCTGGAAGAAAATATACAAGCAGTAAATCTGGAATTAAATTCTTCTGATCTTCAAGAACTTAATAAAATTACCAGTAACTTTGAGGTATTTGGCCAGCGTGGTACAGGGACAGAAAAATACAGCTGATCAATTTTGTACAGCAATGTACAATCTGATTTACGACTTAATCTAAAAAATAAAAAATATGAAAATCAAATCTCTTTTAATTTACGGGATTTTATTCTTTACCGCTTTAACTAATGCCCAGCAAAAAGCAGAATCATTTCCCTCACAGAAAAGTGTGACTGCTTTAATGGATGCAACAATGAAAAACAGTGACTTACCAGCTGTTGTTGCGGTAGCCGTTAACCGTAAAAATCAGGAAATTGTATACTCACACGGCAATGCTGTATGGACACAAAGTACAAAAGTGACTGATCAGAACATTTTCAGGGTTCTTTCCATGACAAAACTTGTTACAAGTATTGCTGCAATGCAGTTAGTTGAAAAAGGTCTTATCGGCCTTGATGATAGTCTAACGCTAATTCTTCCGGAAATGGCAAAAATTCCAATCCTGTCTGAAGGAAAATTAAGAGCAGCTAAAAAGCCAATTACTTTGCGTAATCTCTTAACCCATACCTCAGGATTCGGATACAATGTTACCGATAAAGAACTTGCTGTTTTCGATACAATCGGACTGGGATATAAAGACCGTCCGCGCCGTTTTGAAAGCGGAACAGATTTTCTTTACGGTACAAGTACTTACTGGACAGGAAAAGTAGTTGAAAAGGTATCTGGAATGAATCTTGAAACTTATTTTAGAAAGAATATTACGGGTCCTCTGGACATGGAAAGAAGCTGGTTTAATGTTCCGGATTCTTTAAAACAATATATTGTATCATGGGGTACAAGAGGTATCGACGGTCAGCAGCCCATTACGGAATTACCCGGACGTATACCAGTTAAGGATGTAACAGATTTTAGAGGCGACGCTGGACTGTTTTCAAGTCCGCATGATTTTTCCATATTAATGAAATGTTTACTTAATTACGGTACCTTAAACGGTATTCAAATATTAAAAAAAGAAACTGTAATTGAAATGTCAAAGTCACAGCTTGGTCCAATAACTATGAAGAATGCCGGTACGTACTTTGATCCCGCAGTATGTTGTGATTTCAGAGGATTGAATTACCCGGATTCCAATTTTGGACTGGCATGGATGATAGATACTAAAGATAGTCCTAATGGACCAAAAGCCGGCACCGTATCCTGGGGCGGTGCGCTAAATACAATCTTCTATATAGATTTTAAATCCGGCATCGCTGCGAGCATATACACACAATATCTTCCTTATCTGGATCCGCAGACCACAAACCTATTCACAAAATTCTCAAGGATTATATATAAAGTAGATCGTTGAAGTTGAAAAATAATCTAGATTAGAAAGGTTAAATAATGACAGTTTAAAATATATTAAAAACAGCATATAATTCATTCTTGCTACAAAAAGTAATAGCACTGCCAGTATGTTTAAAGAGATTCGAGTACCGTTAGGGCTAAAAAACAAGAAATTAAATTAATCTGAAGTCGAAAAATATTCATATCTTTACAAACAAATAATTCAGAATAACACCACTGAATAACAAATAGTTAGCCATTAAAAAGCAACAACTTTAAGAAAGGTGCAGAATCGGTGCACTAAGGTTTAAGATATTTTAGAAACGTAATATGGGCAAGACTTCAAACGAATAAGTTCGAATCCTGCTCTCCCCACCAAAAAAGTCCTAATGAAAATTAGGACTTTTTTTATGCTTTAAATTGAACATTGAAAAAAAAATCTACCTGAAGAATAATATGTTTAGGATAACAATGCTCTTGGGTATTCATTTATATTTTTTTGAATCTCTAAAAATAAGAAGTTATATATAGAAGTGACAAAGTCATATATTCAAAATGTTTGTCGAATTACTAGAAAAATATCGTCTAACTTACCTGTTTTTTCAATAAACACAGTGCTACAAGATCTACTATTTTTTTTAAGATTAATCTATCGTACAGTAATTTTCAGACTGCTAATAATATTTATTACTGATGTAGCTGTATAAAGAACAAACTCACCTGGTTCGACTTTCCAACTTGAAGTTTTGTCATCATAAAAAGCCAAGTCTTTTACTTTTACCTTTAAATCGACGGTTTTTTGTTCTCCTGCTTTCAGGAATATTTTATCGAATGCTTTTAATTCTTTTTTTGGTCTTAAAACAGAAGAGGCTGTTTGTCCTGTGTACAATTGAACTACTTCTGCACCATTTGTTTTGCCTGTATTCTTAATATTAAATTTCACTATTATTTCATCATTAATGTCATAAACTTTTTTATTAGAAGTGACATTATTGATTTCAAAAGAAGTATAAGACAATCCGTAACCAAAAGAATATTGTGGCTCAATTCCTTTGGTATCAAACCAGCGGTAACCAACTAAAATATCTTCCTCATAATTTACTTTTAAATCATGTCCTGGATACGCACCTAAAGCATGTGCCGGCGACTGCATTAAATTAACGGGAATAGTAAATGGTAGTTTTCCAGAAGGAAATTCTTTACCACTTAATACATCAACGACAGCATTCCCAGCTTCCATTCCGCCGTACCATCCCCAAACTAATGCAGGAACATGAGATTCAACATTCGCCAGTTCGAGTGGAGAACCAGCAATTATCACCACAATTGTTTTAGGATTTCCTTTGGCTACTTCTTCAATCAAAGTTTCTTGTCCGTAAGGTAAGCGCATGTGTAGTCGGTCAAATGATTCCGAATCGAAATCATGATTTAAACCTGCAAAAATAATGGCTACATCCGATTTTTTGGCTTGAGCTACTGCTTCTTCTATTAATTTCCAATCGACTTTGTCAGTGTTTAATTGGCCTTGACTGCTTCTTTCTACAACGTGAGATTGTTTTTCATAGCCTTGTGCAAAATTTATCTGCAATGATTTTCCATATTTTTCAGTCACAGCTTGAAGCGGTGTTACTTCATATAAAGCTTTAATTTCTGAGCTAAATCCACCACTGCAATGTTTACGAGTTGCATTGTCTCCAATAATGGCTATTGATTTTAAAGCACTCATATTTAAAGGTAAAATTTGCTTTTCATTTTTTAATAAAACAACTGCTTCTACAGCAGAGCGATAAGCAGCTTGTTGGTGTTCTTTGGTATTAAAAGATCCTATTTCGCGTTTTTTTGGATCTAAAACTTTCGTTTTAATCATCACTCTCAGAATGTTAGCCACTTTTTCGTTGACTATACTTTCATTTATACGTCCCTCTTTTACTGCTTTAATTAGCGGGTCTGCAAAATACCAATCGTTATAATTTTCTTTTTCGGTTCCCATTTCCAAATCTAAACCAGCAATTGCTGCTTTTTCGGTACTGTGAACTGCATCCCAATCTGACATATAAACGCCTTTGAAATTAAACTCCTTCCTTAGAATTGTTCGCCCCAGATACTTATTTTCTGTACAATACTCCCCTCTAAATTTATTATATGCACCCATAACTCCCAATACTCCTGCATCGACAATTGAAGATTTGAAACCAGGTAAATAAATTTCACGCAAAGCACGTTCACTCATATTTACATCTATAACAAAACGATTTTCTTCTTGATTATTGGCTACAAAATGCTTCACACAAGCTGCAACATCTTTTGTCTGCAAGGCTTTAATGTAGTTTATTGAAAGCTGTGAAATAAGAAAAGGATCTTCACTCAAATACTCAAAATTTCGCCCGCAAAGCGGCGATCGAATAATGTTGATTCCCGGCCCAAGTAAAACGTCTTTTTTACGAAAACGTGCCTCTTCGCCCAAAACGATACCACGTTGTTTAGCAAGTTCTACATTCCAACTTGCGGCCATAGCGGTTCCTGGAGGAAAACACGTTGAAGAATCATTTGTTTGTCCGGTATATTTCCAATCATGACGATTTATTTCTGCTCTAACTCCGTGCGGACCATCCGATAAAGCCCATTCTGGAATTCCAAGATGTTTTACTTCTGCGGTGTAAAATTTAGAATTTCCATGCAGCATACCGACTTTTTCTTCCAAAGTCATTTTATGAATTAACTCTTGAATTCTTTTTTCTGTCACGGCATCAGTTTGAGAAAAAGAACTTTGAAAAAATACGGAGAACAAAGCTATAAGTCGTAATTTCATTTTTTATGTTTTTGAGAACCTTTATGGTTATAATAAATAGTTTGATTTTTGATACATGGAAATAATCCAATTATCAAGCTTTAAAAAAAATAGTAGAATAAGAAAAGAGAGAATACAGATCGAGGAATTTTACAACAAAATAATAGAAAGATTATTTATTTTCTTGTGTACTAATTTGAGGTAACTTTTATGCTGTTTAATTGAATATCTTATATAAATAAACAGCGCATTTATATGCGCTGTTTATCAAAACACTAACTAAAACAACCAAATTTAATTATCTTAATAACCAGGATTATTATCGCTTGGTTTTATATTCGGATTAGAAGAGGTTTCTCTGTTTGGTATTGGCCATAACTCATTTTTACCCGTAGTAAAACCTGTTCCCTGCAGTTCTGTATTTGCAATACCCCATCTTATTATATCATCAAAACGCGATTGTTCGCCTGCAAATTCAACTTTACGTTCATGAACAATTGCAGTAAAAACAGCCTCTTTTGCAACCGTAATGTTAGTCGCTAAATTTGCTCTGTCCCTAACTTCTTTAATATATGCAATTGCTGCTGTTTGTGAACCTCCAGTTCTTTGGTTTTCACATTCGGCTTTCATAAGCAGTACATCAGCGTAACGCATCACTTTGAAGTTAATACTCGAACGCGTCGCTTCATCCTCTCTTATGTAATAGTTTTGATATTTTTTCCAGCCCGCTCTTCTAATACCTGCAGAGGTAGTAAAATTACTTGCTACCATTACCTTGGTTCCTTTCAAATAAGTTGATCCTGGTACATAAAAAGTGTCTCCAAAACGGTTATCCCCTGTTTCATACGAATCTAACAAATTGTCTGATGGATATACATTGTACCAACTTAGGTTGCCATACTCCTGCCCTCTAAGTGTTGACTCCTCAAAACCAGTTCCGCCACTGTTACCAATATCAGCCCACTGATCACCTGTTCCATTTTTTTCATCAAACTCAATCTCAAAAATAGACTCTTTACCATGTTCTGTTTCTGCCATAAAGTTGTTGTAAAAACTGCCTTTATCTTCAAGGCTGAATCCGGTAACATTATTAAGAGCAGCAAGCGCCGCGTCATATTTCTTTTCGTATAACAATACTTTCCCCAGATAGGCATAAGCAGCTTCTTTATTAGCCCTTCCTGCTGTTTCTGTTCCTTTTGACAGAAGATTTTTAGAGGCGAATGTAAGATCTTCTTCAATCAAGGCATAAACTTCTGCTTTAGGACTTCTGGCATTACCTATTATAGTGCCTGTTTTATAAATTGGCAGATCTCCAAAACGTTTCACTAAAAGGAAATAATAGTAGGCTCTTAAAAAATGAGCTTCTCCTAAATATTTGTTCTTTTTCTCTTGTGATAAAATAGATTCTGGAAGAGCATTGATTTTCGCTTCATTATCAAGTACAAAATTAGCTCTGGATATTCCGATATAACAAGATTCCCAATAAAACTGAATGATGTCGTTACCTGCATTAAAAGAAAAATCCTGAAAAGGTTTTTTGTTTCCTTCTAACTGAGGGTTTCCTAAAGCATCCTGAGCCATAAGATCCATAGCAAAAGAAAAATTTCTTCCGTAAAGTCCTCTTGTCTGAAGGTTTGCGTACGAAGCATTTACAGATGACTGCACCTGCGCTTCGGTTTGAAAGAAAGTGTCTGGTGATAAAGTATTAGGATTAGTTAATTCTAATTCACCGCTGTCACATGAAGTTATGGTTAAAACTCCAGACAGCACTATAAGTATATATTTTATTTTTATCATTTTCTTTTATAATTAAAATGTAACATCAAGTCCAAAAATTACAGATTTTGGCTGTGGGTATCTTCCTAAATCAATACCAGCAGAATTTGCATTGGCATCTGCACGTGCGATTTCAGGATCTAAACCGTCATATTTTGTAACTGTAATAAGATTCTGCCCGCTTACATAAAATCTTATTTTAGAGAAATAAGCCTTAAATGCATCTCCAGAAAATGTGTATCCTAAAGCTATATTTTTTAATCTTGTGTAAGATCCATCTTGAATGTAACGCTGGTTTGCAGATGACCAATTGATATCTGCACCTTGTGCTCTTGGTAAAGTAGCAGATGGATTTGTAACAACACCGTTTACAACAATTGCTCTGTCTAATACAGCAGTACTGGCATTAAACAAACGATTCATTCCTTCTAAATCAAAGGTATTTGCGTTGTAAATATCGTTTCCTTGAACACCTGATATAAAGCAGTTAAAATCGAAATTTTTGTAAGCTGCAGTAAGGTTTAAACCATAAGTAAAATCCGGATATGGATTTCCGATATTAGTTTTATCACCTGAATTAATTATCTTATTACCATCGCGGTCAACAATTTTAATATCACCTGGTTTGATCGCAGTTTGACCTGGGCCAAAAACGGCGTCTACTTCTGCTTGGTTTTGATAAATTCCATTGGTCTGATATCCGTAAAAATAAAATAAAGGCTGCCCTACTTCTAATCTTGAAAAGTTCTCCAGGCCTGCTCTTGGTACAGGACCGCCTAAAACACTAGTTACTCCCGGTGCTAAACTCGTTACTTCATTTTTACTTGTTCCTAAATTAGCTGTGGCAGACCAAGTAAAATCTCCTTTTCTGTCATTGTAACCTAATGACACTTCAAATCCGCTTACTTTTACATCAGCAATATTTTGAATCTGCGTTCCTCCGCCTGCAGATCCAACAGAAGCTGGAAGGGGTACTGCAAAAAGAATATCGCTACTTTTATTGTTGAAATATTCGAAGGAACCTGTGAATTTATCATCAAATAAACCAAAATCTAAACCGATATTTCGGTCTTGTTTTGACTCCCATTTCAGATCAGGATTAGAAGCAACTCCTAAAGACACTCCAGGTGCATTTGCTCCACCAATTGGATAGTTGTAGTCTGCAATTAATGTAGCGCTGTATTGATAATTGTCTATTCTGTCATTTCCTGTTGTTCCGGTACTAGCTCTAAGTTTTAATGTGCTAAAAATAGAATTTTCCATAAAACTTTCTTTAGCAATATTCCAGCCTAAAGCAACTGAGTAAAAATTACCCCAGCGGTTATTGGCTCCAAAACGAGAAGAAGCATCTCTTCTTCCAGAAAGAGCAAGCAGATATTTTTCATTATAATCATAATTTATACGGGCGATATAACCAATATTTTTTTCTACAAAATTGGTTGAACCTAAACTGCCTTCATTATATCTTAATTGATCTACTTCGTCTGAAATACTATAACGGCTTCCTGCTGTTAAAGTCTGCGATTTGCCATCAATTTTAGTAATAACGCCTAATACTTCAATATTATGTTTTGATGCAATAGTCGTTTTATACGTTAAGCTGTTATCAATGACAATAGTCTGACCCTGCCCATTTATTTCATTGGTTGTAGAAAATGCTTGTTTATGATACGAACCATCTTGGTAACTAGGAATAAAAGTATGATCCTTACTTGTAAAATAATCTAAGGAAACCTGTGATCTGAATTTTAATCCTTTGTAAATTTCTAATTCAGCGAAAATGTTTCCTATTATAGATAATCCGTTAATTTTTTGATAACCCAAATTGGCTACACGTACAGGGTTTTCTGCATCATTACCATCAATAGCGCTTGGACCTTGATATCCACCCAAATTATTTTCATTATAAATGGGTAAATAAGGTGCCGATTTTATAGCATGTTCCAATAATGTTCTACCTCCTGAGGCGCGCTCCGGATTGGTTGTACTAAAAGATACTCCGATATTACTTCCTATTTTAAGTTTTCCAATATCCTGAGTGTTATTTGATCTAAAAGAATAACGTTCAAAACCAGTGTTAACAATGGCTCCTTCCTGTTTCATATATTCGGCAGAATAACGGCTTGTAGAAGTTTCTGTACCATTAGAAAAACTTAAATTATAATCTTGCATTAGACCCGTTTGAAAAATCTGATCCTGCCAATTGGTATTTATGTTTCCAAATTCCGCAGCTCTTGCTGTTAAATCGCTTCCTAAATCTTTAGCATACTGAAGATACTGCTGTGTATTCATAACGTCGTATCTTTTTGTAACGGTCTGGCCTCCTACGTAGGTGCTGAAATTCAGTTGTCCCGGACCTTTTTTTCCTTTTTTAGTCGTAACCACAATTACTCCGTTAAAAGCTTTTGAACCGTATAAAGCTGTTGTTGAAGCGTCTTTTAAAACGGATATACTCTCGATATCATTTGGACTTAGACCGGAAAGGTTACTTGTTAACACACCATCAATTACATACAATGGCGCACTGTTTCCCATTGTAGATAAACCACGAATGCTAACTGTAGGGTTTGAGCCAGGAGCACCATTTACAACGGTAACACCTGCAGCACGGCCTTGTAAAGCAGATTCTGCATTCATAATAGGCACAGCAGCAATGTCTTTTGAACTTACTGTTGAAATTGCTCCCGTTACTTTAGCTCTTTTTTGAGTACCATAAGCGACTACGACTTCATTTAAAGTTTGTGTGGATTGTACTAAAGTTACATCAATTAAACTTCGAGTTCCTACGGTAATGGTCTGTGAAATTAAGCCTACAAAAGAATATATTATTTTGTCTGTAGGATTTACTCCTTGTAAAGAGTATTTTCCATCAAAATCTGTGGATGCGCTATTTGTCGATCCTTCTACATTAATACTAGCGCCAGGCAAAGGAAATCCCGAGGGATCGGTAACCACACCTTGTATGGTTTTTGATTGTGCCAGCAAATTCTGACTGCTAATAATTAGCAATCCTATTATTGCAAATTTCAATTTTAACATCATTTTAGTTTGGTTTTTTTATTAGTTAAATAGTTAAGCGGTTGTAAGTTTATTTCATTATTGGTCTTCAATTCATACTTTGAAATTGTTTTAAAATGTTAATAATTATTTTAGGTTTTTAGTTATTGTTCAAATCCAAAAATAGAATGTTAGTTTAAGTTTTGAGTATTAAAAATGATGCAAAAAATATCAAATTTGTAGCATGAAAGCTACAAAAACCTAATAAATACAGTATTTATATAAATTTTATAAGAAGAATGAAAATTTAGTATTGATAATTATTGGCTCAATTTTTCAGGATGTAAAAATTATAAGCAGTGATTTATGAAGATCTAATAATCATAAAAAAATAACTTCATCCTCAATTTTCATAAATTAATATTTTATTGTAATTGGAAGCCTTATCTTTTTATGAAATACGCAGTAATAAATTTAATATCAAGACAAAAAAAAGACGGCATAAACCGCTGCCGTCTGGAAACAAATATTAAAATTCAAATTGAACACGAATTTCACGAATTTGCACAATTTTAATGGGATAACCTATGTTTGTGAAATCAATTTCACAAACGAATTAGTGGCAATTCGTGAAATTCGTGTTATTTATTATACTTGTGGACAGACGATAGGCATAAACCGTCTTTTAATAGTACTTCAAAAAAATCAACACTTATAACTATGTGTAGGCAGATATCCGTATTTATCTTTGTAGCACTTTGTAAAATAAGATGGTGAACTAAAACCAACCTTGATACTGATCTCTGATATATTATCGTTACCCAATTCTATTAATTCTTTAGCCTTTTCTAAACGAACATTGCGTATAAATTCATTTACCGATACGCCTGTTAGTGTTTTCGTTTTTCGATACAATTGGCTTCTGCTTAAAAATACCTTCGAAGCCAAAACCTCAACGCTTAACTCGTATTCGCTAATGTTTTCATTGATAAAATTCAGGACATTTTTTATAAATTCATTATCTAATGTGGTTGTCTTTTCTTTTGCTTTTGGAGTAATTCCGTTGTAGAATTTATTAAACATAATCTGCCTGCTGTTAATCAATTGTACCAGACTAGATCTTAAAATCGCCATATCAAAAGGCTTACTCAAATATATATCCGCACCAGAATCAATTCCTTCTAATCTATCCTTGACTAATGCCTTTGCAGACAACATCATTAATGGAATGTGACTGGTTTGTAAATTAGTTTTAATATTTTTACACAATTCTAAACCACTCATAACAGGCATAATTACATCGGTTAAAATCAAATCGGGTAATTTTTCCAGAGCTAATTCTAAACCAACTTGACCATTTTCTGCTGTTATAACTTTGTATTCTTGTTTGAGTTCGTTTTTTAAATAATTTCTTAGTTCTACATTGTCTTCAACAATCAAAATGGTATAAAACCGATCTTGTTTTTCTTTTTGATCTTCTGATTGATTTTCTACTTTTTCAACTATTGGTTTAAAACTTAATTTTTTTTCTTTTTTAAATTCCCCAAATAGTATTTCGTCTTCATTAAAAAAATCCTTTCCAACAGGAAATAAAAGTTTAAAAGTAGTACCAATTCCCAATTCACTTTCTACTTCGATTATTCCTTTGTGTAATTCTACAAATCCTCGTACAACTTCCAATCCAATTCCTGTACTTCCGTAATAGGCTTTATTTAAATTATTTACTTGATAGAAACGGTCAAAAATTTTCTTAATATCTTTCTTGTCTAATCCCGAACCTGTGTCTTCAACAATAATCTCAAAAGAAGGTTTAGACCCCGCTTCATTTATTAAAGGAAAATGAATTAATTCTTCGTTAACCACTATTTTTATTCTTATTGTTCCGTTATCAGGCGTAACCTTGAAGGCATTTGAAACTACATTAAAAATTATTTTCTCAAACATTTTAGGATCTATCCAATCTTTAAGCGAGACTTTACTAGACTCAAACTCCAGCTGAATACCACGACTGAAAGCTTCTTCATCAAAATAACTGACAATTTCTTTTGTAAAACTAACAACCTCAATCAATTGTACCTGAAGAGGCATTTTACTAAACTGAAGCTGATTAAAATCCATTAACTCGTTAATTAATCTCGAAAGTCTATCGGAACTTTTTTGAATGGTCTGCAGTTTATTCAATACACCGTCTGATAACTCCGAGTAATTATTCTTGATTATATCTCCTAATGGGTTTAAAATCAAAGTAAGCGGTGTTCTAAACTCATGTGAGATATTGGTGAAAAATTGCAACTTTTTGTTGTTTAATTTTTCAATTTGAATGGCTTTTTTCTGTTCAAATTCAATCATTTGTTTTTGTTTAAAACGATTTTGATAGTATTGATTGGTAAAGTAAACCGATGCTAATAATAACAGGGTATAAAGTACGTAGGCAAAAGATGTTTTCCACCAAGGCGGTAAAATTTCAATTTTTAATTCTAATGGATTTTGGCTCCAAACTCCATTTTTTTCAGATGCTTTAACTCTAAAAACATAGTTGCCCGGCGGTAAATTTGTATAAGTTGCTGAGCGTTTATTGCCAACATAATTCCACGAATCTTCAAAGCCTTCTAAATAATAAGCAAATTCATTTCTAGCAGGAAAAGCATAATTAATACCAATAAAATCAATTGTAAATACGGATTGATCGTGCTTCAGTATTATTTTTTTTGTTTCTGATATTACTTTTGCTAACGGTGAATTTTTTTCTAACGGCCCAACTGATTTATTGAAAAGTTTTAAATCGGTAAAGTAAATTGGAAACTGTTTTTTGCTTTTAGCTAAATTGTTAGGATTGAAGTAATTTAAACCGTCGTAACCTCCGAAATAAAGAAGTCCATTTTCGTCTTTTAGAACAGAATTGTTATTAAAATCATTTCCTAATAATCCGTCGTATATGGAGTAATTGACGGAAGTTTTGTTTTTTAAATCCAATCTCGTAATTCCTTTTTTCCCACTTACCCAAATACCGCCGTCATTAGATTCTACAATAGATGAAATTGATTTTTCATGAAGTCCTTTAAAATTTATATACCATTTTAGATTATCAGTTTTTTTATTGTAACTAAACAATCCGGCACCATCTGTACCAATCCAAATTTCTTTATTTTCAGCCTGATATAAGGTATTAATAGTATGTGTACTTTTTTTATTTTTTAGCTTTTCAGACATTTTATCCCTTAGAGAAACTACTGAAAAAGTAGCAAAATCATTTGTACTCATACTATACAAACCCGTTGTCGAACCAACCCAGATCGTATTATCTGAATCTACCATTACTTTTCTGATGTCTACATTTGTTATTCCATTTGCATAAAATACTTTAGAATTGCAATGGTGAAATTGATTGTCTGAAGGCGTATAATAGTGTAAGCCTTTTCCAAACGTTCCTATCCAAATTACACCTCTGGAATCTTCGGCAATACTCATAATATTGTCTGAGACTAGATTAGGTGTATTTTTTGTGTTGTAATTAATAAAATTTCGACTTCCTTTCTTTAAAACAAAAATTCCCTCATTCCAGCTGCAAAGCCAAATATTCTGCTTTTTATCAATAAATACTTTTGTGATATTGTCGTTGGTTAATCCAGAACAAAAACCTGTGTCAGATTTGGTAATATGTTTAAAATTTTTAGTTTCAGGATTGTAAACATCGACGCCGCCACCCTCCATAGAAATCCATAATTGGCCTTCTTTATCTTTTGCAATGCCAGTCACACAATTAGTTTGTAATGATTGTGAATTTCCGGCCAAACTTTCTACGCTCTTTACTTTGCTGTTTATTTTATCAAAAACGCCTAAACCTTTGTTATAATAACCCAGCCAAATTCTATTTTCTTTGTCTAAAAATAAAGACCAGACAGAGTTTGAACTTAAGCTGCGAATATTAAATTTGCTATTTACATATTTTTTTTGAACAACTCCTTGATCGTTTACAATGATTAAGCCATCGTTTTCTGTTGCACAAAGAATTGTTTCAGGATCTGCCGCCAATATTGACATAATTCTTTTTGTGGTAATTGGATAAGAAAACGCACGTTTATCTTTAGCATATAAATCTACTTTAACTAGTCCTTTATATCCATTACCAATCCATAAGTTTTGTCTGCTGTCAAAATACATAGACACAATATTCCCTGTAAGTATCTGATTGTCTTTGCCAATGTTTATTTTTTGAACCTCATTTTTTTGCGAGTCAACTACTTTTAACCCAAAATTAGTCCCCAAATAGATTGTTCCATTTTTATCTTTTGCTAAACAGTTGATCAGACAGCTTTCTGTATTTGCGATATCCAGTTTAATATTTGTAATTTTCCGCGACTTAATATTTAGTTTTAGTAAACCATTATTAAAGGTTCCTAAATAAAGATTACCATTGTTGTCTTCGATAATACTTTTTACAGAAATCACCGTTTTTTTTCTGATTTTTTTCTGAAGATCAATACTTTCGAAAGTATTTAAATTTCGGTTATAAAGACATAATCCTTCATCGGTGCCAACCCACAACTGATTGTGAGTATCTACATAAGTAGTATAAATTAAATTACTATTGATAGAATTGCTATTGTTGGAATTTTGTTCGTAGGCTGTATAATTAACTCCATCATATTTATATAAACCCGCACCATTTGTTCCCATCCACATGACTCCAAATTGATCTTGTGTAATGGTGTAAATGCCACTTTTTGAAGTCTCATTATTTACTAAACGAAATTGATAGTTTTCGAATGTATTTTGAGAAAACAAGTTATTTATTATAAAAAATAAAATGCCAACAGCTCTAAAACATTTTTTTTGGGACATTGTAAATGATTATTAAATTTAATGCATAATATTCTAATCAAAATATTTAAAGTCTAATGGGCTTGCGGTGTGATAATTTGATAATTTCCGCTTAAGTGCATCAAACTAAAGAGATACAGCAAACCATCATAGTAAGGATCAAAATAGCCGTCTTCATAAGGTTCAAGTTTGGCTTCCCAAATAGCATGAACAAAATCTAAACTTCCTTTTTCATCGTTTATTAATGCTGTTGATGCTGCGGTAGAAACTAACCCAATAGAATGCCTTAATTTTTTTACAGTGCCTGCCTGCAAAATAAATTCTGGAGTTGAGCCGTCAAGATTAAATTGATCTTCGTAAGTATTTATTCCTTTAGATCTTAAAAATTTCTGGAATCTCACAGCATATTCTTTCTGCCACTTTTTGTCCTTACCAAACCAAGTATAATCCATAGCAATATTCATGGGAACCCGCCAAGAATCATAACGAAATCCTGCCGGCATCCAATTTGTAACATGAGGCTTGCCGTTAAATTCCGTATAGTCAGAATTTAAACCTGTTACAGGATGTGTGGCCCTATGTAAAAATACTCTTGATGTGTCTGCACAAGCCTTATAAAATTCTTCGTGGCCGTCTTTTGCATATTCAGACCAAACTTCATAAAAAGCAGGCAGATGATACGATGGATCTGTCCAATGGTAACCATCTCCTTCGGGAACAAAACTTATTTGCTTATGTTCTGTATTAATAAGATTGTAAATATTGCCAGTGCCGTCTTTTTTCCACATGGCATCTAGTATTCGTCTTGCTTCTTTGTAATAATTGATTCCTGTAGTATTGCCCCATCTATTAGAGGCAAACAAAAGACTGGTGACATAATACAACTCACCATCTGAAGCAGAACCAGGCGAATTCTGCTTCATGGTAACTGGGTCTAAACTCCACGCAAAGTACGCTTCACGAGGACCGCTTTGATGTTGCAAATAGGCTTTAGAAAATCTCCAAATTCGATCAAAAACATCTTTTTTATTCAGTTGCACGGCTACCATCATTCCGTACGACATCCCTTCAGTTCTTGCGTCCTTATTTTTTACATCAGATATGTAAGCCATTGTATCGCCAACAGCAAAATAAACACGATTGGGGCCTTCAAAAATATCATAATATGCTTTTGAAAGTTTCTTATCAATAGCTTCTTTTTTATAGCCAGTTTCTAAAAAAATGTTTCTGTATTTTATATTGCCAAATACGTCTTTTGATTTTCTTTTTCCTTGGGCAAAAATTATGTTAGAAGTGATGATAATTATTAATATAAGTAAATTGGATTTGTAAACATTCTGATATAAATGTCTTTGGTTTATCATTTTATGTGGTTGGTTAGTTAAAGTTTGCATTAATAAAAAATTATTAATAAACCTCCATTTCAACGAATGATTAAATCATAAGAAACGAACATTAATTGATTTTCAATTAGTACAAATATAAAAAAACAAACAATCACACAATCGGTTGTGTAATTATATTTTTACGAATTCATGAAAAACAAAAGCTTAAAAAAATTTAAAAATATTTTTTTATGTTAAAAAAATAAACAATACACAGCATAAGTTATAATACAGCAATAAGTTTTGCTATAACTTAAAGAATTACTCAGGATTCTTACAAAAAATATAAAAATGATATTATCAAAACTGATAAATAAGAAAACAATCACTTTCAAAGTAAAAAACTTCTTTCAAATTAAGATGAAAAAGAGCAATACTTCGTCTTTTTTATTACCGCAAATCAGTAAAGAGTTAAAAAGGTACAAAATAATTTAATAGCTGCCTGTAGATCGCCGAATCGATATACTAAGCGTCCAATAAAATGTTGTAAGAGATTTTATGGAAATGAAAATTTTAAAATTCGCAACTTAAAACCTCAATCAACATTAATAAAAAAAGATCAAACATTTTTAAACGTTTGACCTTTTTAATCCTTTTTAAATATTGATGATTTCTTTTTATAATTTTCTTTATAAGGAGCGCTAGTGGTTATCAAATTCTCTGCGATTGTAAAATGTATCATCATTGTCAGACCCAAAGCGAGATTCATTTTCAGGATAGTAGGAGTTATATACTCTTCTTTCATATTCCCTGTCAAAATTCTGCTGGCGGTTATATCTACTTGTATTTCTAAAGGTGTCATATCCAATATTATTAGCCATGACAATTTTTGTATCTTTATTTATGCTGACCGATCCAATCGGAATAATAATATGGCTGTCTCCATCTTTATAGACAAATTCTCTTCCATTGTCGTTTGCTATAGCATCATGTACCTGATTACGGCTGTCTTCTATTAATGTTTTGTCAACATTCACATCCAAATAAACAACACGCATCATATCTTTATTTACCCATAGATTATCAATTTTCCCTATAGTGCGGTTATCAGCATCTACTATTTTCCATCCTCTTACATCAGAATAGTTTGAATCAATTTTATAATCAGAAAGTTCGTCTAATCGATATAAATTTTTATCTTTCTTTTCCATTACCTTTTTTTTAATATTATTTATTTTTTCCTTTAAATCTGCCTTCAAAAAAAACAGATATTGCATGCTCTAACACCTTCTAAATTCCATTTTTTTTCGAAAGAGTTATTTTACTCCAGAGATTCCTAGTAATTTGCCGTAGAATCTGTACTTGTGGAATCTATAATGGTATCGTTTTGGATTTCTAAATTGTCTTTACTTTGCACCTGATGATCTCTGCCATAGATAAAATATACAATTGCTCCTATTAACAGGATTACTATAATCCAAGGCCATATTGGCTTCTTTTTCTGAATTTTAATTTCTGCCATAACTTTTATATTTATTGTTAACATTTAACTTCAGAATAAAGGTACAAATGAGGATTTAATAAGAAGTATGTAATTTTAGGCAGAAGTTATACAATTCCCAGTACGCATCTAAATTGCGAGTGCTTCGAATAAAGATGAAAATTGATAAAGCCCGAAATAAGATGTTATTAATCTAATCTTCTAATGTAGTAAAAACACAAAGACATAGAAATTCCAATATAAAAGCCTGAAATCATTGGTTTAATGGCTTTTTTTTATTCTACAACATCCATATTTGGATGACAATGTAATTATATAATAATAGCGTAGAATTCTATAAATAAAATGATATTGAAGCTTATAATTTTGATTAAGAATCAAATTTAATTCAAACATCCATTTAATTAAGATCATGAAAAATCCACAATACATTTCAAAACATAATTCTAACACTGAATTTCAATCAATAGAAGATCTGGTAAGTTTCGACAAAAACCAAAATAATATAAATGCAACCTTTGATTTAATTTATAAATCTTACGATGAACCAGATTTTGACTGTGAATTTTTAACTGCTTCTACCGTAGAAGATAATGACGAAAGCATTCTTGATTTAGAAACCGAAGATGACTATCTAGACGATTATAACGATCAAGATTGGGATACAAATACTTATGATCCTTATGAGGAATTAACGTATTCTTAATTAGAAAAAAAATAATTGGCGGTAAGTTGTATTTTTTTATAAAACTCATAAATGCAATCAGCCATAATATATCCATGAAAATGCAATTTGCTTTGAACAAGTAAAGTGGCTGTTGTAGTTTCAATTTTTTATACCTAACTTGGTGTGTATGAATTCCAAACAAGATGTTATAATAATTGGAGGAGGTCTTGCCGGATTGGCAAGCGCTATACATTTATGCAAATTGGGATTAAAGGTAACTTTGATTGAAAAATCGGCTTATCCACATCACAAAGTATGTGGTGAATATATTTCAAACGAAATACTTCCCTATCTAAAATATCTTGATGCTTATCCGTCAAATCTTGAACCTGCCAATATTAATCAATTTCAATTTACTTCTGAAAATGGAACTTCAACGACAACTAAACTGCCTTTGGGCGGATTTGGGATAAGCAGGTATAAACTAGATCATTTTTTATATGAAAAAGCTTTAAATTCTGGTTGTAACGTTTTACAAGAAACGGTTAATGAGTTCTTTTTCAATACAGATACTTTTACGATAAAAACATCAAATCAGACCATGACATCCAGAATAGTTTTGGGTGCTTATGGAAAACGCTCGAACATTGATAGTTTTCTGTCGAGAGAATTCTTTAACAAAAAGTCGCCTTGGTTGGCAGTAAAAGCGCATTATTCCGGTAATTTCCCTGATGATTTAGTTGCGCTTCACAACTTTAAAGGCGGTTATTGCGGTGTCTCTAAAGTCGAAAACAACATTATAAATATCTGTTATCTCGCCGATTATTCGACTTTTAAAAAATATAAAAACATAAATGATTATCAGCGTAACGTTCTTTATAAAAATAAGAATCTAAAAGCTGTATTTGAGAATGCTTCTTTGCTATTTGAAAAACCAATTACAATAAGCCAAATTTCATTTGATAAAAAGAAACCTGTAGAAAATCACATTCTCATGATAGGCGATTCCGCAGGTCTAATTCATCCTTTGTGCGGTAACGGAATGGCTATGGCGATTCATAGTGCTAAAATCGCATCAGAATTGGTATTTGAATTTTATTCTGGTAAAATAAAATCCCGAGCAATTTTAGAACAAAAATATACCAAAGAATGGAAAAATATTTTTGGAAAACGATTGTTTACGGGAAGAGTGTTAGCAACCGTGCTTCAGAATAAAAGAATCAGTAATGTCTTAATTGCAATAGCAGCATTATTTCCTTCATTACTCCAATTCATAATAAAACAAACACATGGCAAAACGATAGCAATTGATTAATGGCAGTAAATACGAAATATAGAACACAGGAAACTGAAATTATGGATGATTTTTCGCTTCACGGTGAAGAATTTAATGATGCATTGGATACTATTGCGCGTATTAATCAGCTTTTGGGCGGCAACAGTCTTACGCTTAACAGCTTAAAAAAGTTATTAAAAAAGACCGATAAATCTAAAACATTGACGATAGCAGATATCGGCTGTGGTAATGGCGATATGTTACGTCTTCTTGCTAATTACGGCATAAAAAACAACATCAATTTTAATTTAATTGGTATTGATGCCAATGCCTTTACAATTGATTATGCCAAAAAATTATCGACTGCCTATCCGAATATAAATTATCAATGTTTGAATATTTTTAGTAAAGAATTTAATGATGTAAAGTATGATATTGTTTTATGTACGCTTACGCTACATCATTTTACAAATGAAAAAATAGAAAGTTTAATTAAGACTTTTAACAATAACAGCGTCATCGGAATTGTCGTGAATGATCTGCATCGAAGTAAAACTGCCTATCGTCTTTTTCAATTAATTTCCGCTGTTTTTAATCTTAATAAAATTTCACGTGAAGATGGATTAATATCTATTTTAAGAGGATTTAGAAAAAATGAGTTGGAGAATTTCTCTAATAAATTAAACTTGAAAAATTATACAATTAGCTGGAAATGGGCTTTTCGTTACCAATGGATAATTACTAAATTATGAGTGTAAAAATTATTACTGCTGTAAAACAGCTTCCAAAATATTCACGCGATACGGCCGATATAATTCCATTACTTGACAATTGGCTTGTTGGACAAGATGAGCGTTTTATTAAAAAAGTCAAAAAAATATTTGAAGGCGCAGCTGTAGACAAACGTTATTCTATAATGGATCCATTGGAAGTTTTTACTGCTTCTTCTTTTGAAGAAAAAAATAACATTTACAGTCGTGAAGTGATCATTTTAGGAGAACAAGTACTCAAAAAAGCACTCGACGATAAAGGCTGGGATCCAAAATCTCTTGATTATATTATTACCGTAAGTTGTACAGGTATTATGATTCCTTCTTTGGATGCTTACTTAATTAATACCTTAAAACTAAGACAAGATATTGTACGCCTGCCGGTCACCGAAATGGGTTGTGTAGCAGGAATATCAGGAATTATTTATGCTAAAAACTTTCTTAAAGCAAATCCTGGCAAACGCGCTGCTGTAATTGCGGTAGAATCGCCAACGGCAACATTTCAGCTTAATGATTTTTCGATGCCCAATATTGTAAGTGCAGCCATTTTTGGCGACGGTGCATCATGTTGTCTGCTTTCCTCTTATGAAGATGACCAAGGACCTCAAATAATTGATGAAGAAATGTATCATTTTTATGATGCGGAACATATGATGGGTTTTAAACTCACAAATGGCGGGCTCCAAATGGTTTTGGATATTGAAGTGCCGGATACGATTGCTTCACATTTTGGTGATATCATTCATCCTTTTCTTCAGAAAAATAATTTAGATATTGCGAATGTAGATTATATGATATTTCATCCGGGAGGAAAAAAAATCATTACCACTGTCGAAGAGTTGTTTTCGGGATTAGGCAAAAATATAAATGACACAAAAGAAGTTCTTAAAAACTATGGCAATATGTCGAGTGCAACGGTTTTGTACGTTTTAGAACAAATTATGAATAAAAAACCAAAACCGGGAGAAAAAGGACTGATGTTGAGTTTTGGACCCGGATTTTCGGCACAGCGCGTTTTATTACAATGGTAAATCAATTAAAAAAAATATGGACTTAGATCTTATTAAATCAAAACTGCCTTACTCCTCGCCTTTCTTATTTGTGGATGAACTTATTACTGTTGACGAAAACAGCATTGTAGGGAATTTTACATTTAATGAAGATCTTGATTTTTATAAAGGTCATTTTAAAGATAATCCGGTAACTCCGGGCGTAATTTTAACCGAAACTATGGCGCAGATTGGTCTGGTTGCTTTAGGTATTTATCTTTTAGGTGATAAATTTACAGAAGAAACTGTAGTAGCCTTTACCTCTGCCGATATGCAGTTTTTAAAGCCTGTTTATCCTAATGAAAAAGTGACGGTGATCTCTGAAAAGATCTTTTTTAGATTCGGTAAACTCAAATGCAACGTTGTTATGAAAAATGAAGCTGGCCAAGAAGTATGCAAAGGGGTTCTGGCCGGAATGATAACCAATAAATTATGAAAAAACGTGTTGTAATAACGGGTCTTGGAGTTGCTTCTCCAAATGGAATTGGTATTCCTGAATTTACTCATGCTATTAAAAATGGCATTTCGGGTATCCGACATGATACGCAATTACAGGAATTACAATTTTCTTGTCAGATAGCTGGAAAACCACAGGTAACTGAGGAACTTAAATCCCTCTATTTTACAGATCTTGAACTTCGGGGTTTCAACAGCACTGGTATTTTATATGGTATTATGGCCGGCATGGAAGCGTGGAAAAACAGCGGTTTACCCATAGAAAATAATGAAAATCCAGATTGGGACAGCGGTACTATTTTTGGATCTGGCACATCTGGAATCGATAAGTTTCGAGAGAGTATTTATAAAATAGATGATTTGCAGACACGAAAATTGGGAAGCACTGTCGTTGCGCAGACTATGAACAGCGGAATAAGCGCTTATCTTGGCGGTAAACTGGGATTAGGAAATCAAGTTACATCCAATTCTTCTGCCTGCGCAACGGGAACCGAAGCCATAATGATGGCTTATGACCGTATACAATCAGGTTTAGCAAAAAGAATATTGGCTGGAAGCACAAGCGACAGCGGCCCTTATATTTGGGGCGGATTTGATGCTTTGCGTGTTTGCAGTTCTAAATTTAATGACAATCCACAGCAAGGCTCGCGGCCTATGAGCGGGACAGCTGCAGGATTTGTACCTGGAAGCGGTGCAGGTGCTTTAGTAATTGAAGATTTAGAAAGTGCTCTGGAACGCGGTGCTTTTATTTATGCAGAAATATTAGGCGGAAATGTCAACTCTGGCGGACAACGCGGTAATGGCAGTATGACGGCTCCTAACAGCGTTGCTGTACAATATTGTATTGCTAATGCTATAAAAAATGCCGGAATTGATCCTAGTGAAATTGATGCCATTAACGGTCATCTTACTGCGACTACAAAAGACAGTCTTGAGATTGAGAACTGGACGAAAGCACTGGGATTACATGGAAATGATTTTCCGTACATTAATTCTTTAAAAAGTATGACGGGACATTGTCTCACTGCTGCTGGAAGTATTGAAAGTGTGGCTGCTGTTTTACAACTTCATGAAAACTTTATTTTTGGTAATATCAATTGCGAAGATCCACATCCGGAAATTACTGCGCTTATTGATGCTGCTAAAATTCCCCTAAAAACTATTTATAAAGAGGTCAATATAATTGCCAAAGCAAGTTTTGGATTTGGCGATGTAAATGCGTGTGTAATATTTAAAAACTAAAGATGAATAAAGAAGAAATTATTGCTAAACTGAAAGAGATCGTAAAGCCTTATACAACCAATACTGAGGCATACAATACTCTTACCGAAAATACAGATTTTATAAAGGATCTTAATATCAACTCTGCTAATTTGGTAGATATTATTCTTGATATTGAAGAATCATTTGATGTAGTGATTGATAATACAGACATGGAACGCATGCTGGATGTAAAGACCGCTGTAGATATTATAGAAACTAAACTTGCCGCAAAATGATTGGTAATGACGTAGTGAGTATACCACAGTCTAGAATAGAAAGCAACTGGAAGCGCAAGGGCTTTTTAGAAAAGATCTTTTCTGATGAAGAACAAAATCTAATTTCAAATGCTTTTGATTATGAAACTATGGTATGGCTTATTTGGAGCATGAAAGAAGCGTCATATAAAATCTACAATCGTCAAACTAAAATAAGAGCATATATTCCTAAAAAACTAAATTGCAAAATAGTATCTCAAAATGACAACTATACTTTAGGTAAAGTTTTGTGTATGAATAGTGTTTTTTATACAAAATCAATTTTTACGGAAAGCACAATTCATACCATCGCAGTTACCAACCTAAACGATTTAGAATCTGTAATTGAAATTAAAAAATATAACATCATTAAAGATGAATTTGGAATTCCATATTTCAATAATGAACAAAATCATTTAGAAGAGGTTTCTATCAGTAATCATGGCGGAATTGAAAAAATTGTAAAAATTAAAACACCAATAAATAATGGATGACAATAAATATCATTTGAACATACTTGTGCCTGACTTAAGCATCTGATTATTTCGTAACATATGAACAACCTCAATACCGCTTAGAATTCTCTTTGCAGACTCAAAACTTTTAAAACCTAAACCGTTTTGTATTCTCCATTTATAAAACGATGATCCTGCTCAACTATATTGCTGCCATATTTGCATTGTCGAATCTTTATATTGGAAAAAGAACATTTGTTGTAAACTCTTATCGCACTTATATTTGAGTCGCTTTTGTCTATATTTATTACCCTTGGTCTGCAATTACTACTTATTGCCTTTATTAGAAATAACTGTTCACTCATTCTATGTCTCCTTCTGGTTCAAAGAAAATCGACTGTATTACCCAATTTATCGACCGCTCTATATAAACAATACCAGATACCTTTAACTTTTATATAGGTTTCAATCATTCACAATCTCACTCCCACTCTATTCTTTCTCTTTTTCATCTGAGATTCAATCATTAGAGTAAATTTAAATACTCAACGCTGAATAATCGCATTATCAAATTGTATTCCACACATTTTCATTATTTCCTCGACATTTCAATAACTCAAAGTAAATCTTAATTTAAAATAAACTGCTTGAAGAATAATTGACTTAGAATAACAATGACCTTTGATATTCATTTGATGAGTTTTAAATATTTAAAGATAACGAGTTATTCTTAGATGCGACAAAGCCGCATATTCACCTTTTTTTACCAAAGCCAGCATTTGATCATAATGAATCTGAAATTCCTGAAGTACGGTAGTTTTCTGCTTGGTCTTGCCTAAAATAAAATTAATCAGCTTTACACTGCTCAGAGATTCCTGCTTATCTAAAAGCTGGTTAGCATATTTTCTAATTTTCATTTCAATAGAATACATAAAGAAATTCAAGGCTTTCGCATCTTCTTTATTTCCTGCTGGTCTTCCTGTTTTTTAGTCCCATCTGTTTACACTCGTTGAAAACAAAAAAAGGAGAACAGAAATGTTCTCCTTTTGATAGCCTGCACCGCAGGCTGCCTTAAAAAATCTCCAATAAACCTTCCTTATCTTAGATTTTTCATTGCATCCAGTACCGGATGATTGCTCAACGGCACGTATTTCGTGGTATAAACCACCATACCTTTGCCATCGGGATAACTGGTTGTCATCTTCACTACTCGTCCCTTGAATCTCGGCTCAATTACGTCAAAAAAAACGGGTTCCCTTTCTTCTGATGAGAACGGCTCCAGCAGAATATCGTACTTTTCCCGGTTTTCAGCTGTATAGCTGATTTTCTTGATTTTCTTTCCTTCGTAGACGGTATCCTTTATTTTAAAATTTTCGCTAAAATGAAGGTCTCCTCGAAAGTCAATTCCATACCTTTTTTCGCGGAGATCTTTCCACGGGATTTTTTCCGTTTTCTGTTCAAGATCTCTTCCCAAATCCTTAAACAGGCCCTTATTAAAATCAATAAGATAATAGGTCTCCACAGACTGCATAAGACTGACTTTTCCCTGGAAATCAAACTGATCCAACCGCATGACCTGCTGCACTGTACGGTCACCGCAGACAAAAATACTATCATTAGGAAATTTAAAAATTCTTTGTCCGCCTTGCCAGCTTTCCAGGGAAATGATATAAGCGCCTTTATTTCCGCTTTCCTGAGAACCCGGCCTAAGAAAAAAAAGCGCAGAGATACCAGCTGCCAAAATGGAAATAAAAATAACCCTCATCTTATTACCACCCGACACTGTAAGCTCCGTTTGAATATACAATCGAATTGATGTTTCCAGTCTTGTTTTTTCCAAAAGCAACTCTTCCAGTCCCCTGGATCACATCTCCAGTCGTGTAAAACCATACATAATTATTAGTATATGCCACATTGCGGCCGGTCTCTGACCAGCCTAAAGGACCATACTGCCCTCTAAGCCCACTGCCGGCATGACCTGCAGACTGGATCTGATAGCTGTAATTATAAGCTCCCAACGGGCCGTTATCATAAACCATAAGCCTCTCATAAGATACTATATCAAATAGACCTAATATATTTTCGGCAATCGTCCATCCGTAGATAAGCTGATGAAAACTGCCAAGGGGAATATCCTCTAGACTGCCTCCATAATCAGGACCGCCCTCTGGATATACACGAATCATCATGTATTCTCCTATAGTGTAGTCCGCTGTTTTCGCCGTCCTTCTTAAATCCGGCTTAACGTAGCTTTTGTCAACTGAATAACCTTCAGGCATAAGATATTTAATATCTTCGGGCTGCTTTTCCAAATGATCTAAAATTTCCTTTCGCTCCTTCAAGCTCAAAGTGTTTTTGTCAGGGCTCTTCATCAGCCTGATGATAGCCGCATCGGCATCAGCCTGAGGAATTTCGGTTTCATTACTGCAGGACATTAGAATTCCCACAATCAAAATTGAAATAATTCTCTTCATAATTTAAAAAATGATTAATTGGTTATTATTAAATTACACGATGTAATTTATAAGTAAGAGTGTAAAAACTGACAAATGGGTGGTATAAAAAAGCAAAAAAACAACTTTTTTGTAAGTTTTATATGTAGTCTTTTAATTACGAGATAGTTACTAAGTAAATATTTTTCAATACCTTAAACATAATTAAGTTATTTGATAACGAAATAAGTATAATTCTAAAATTTGTATAGTCTACATACTTGTTAAAATTCTCCTAAAAACCTCATAAAAATATATTTCAAATTTAAATCCAACAATAAAAAACTCTGCAGACAAGTTGCTGTCAGCAATAACCCTGCGCCTTGTACCAGTTATTGCTATAACGAGTATGAAAATTGATGCCGAACATGATTCAGACGATAGGCAATTATGGTACGACTCTAACGAATCACTTAAGGCTGGAGTAAAAGATTTTACACATATAAAAACAACAAAGTCCGGACATTTTATTCAAATTGATGAGCCTAAACTTGTTTTAGGTAACATTAGACTATTGTTATCAAAACTGCCTTAAGATTATCACCTATTGATCTCAAATCCTTAGCCATTGAATCCTAGTAGTCAACCCAAATCTGATAACTCAGATTGGAGTTGATACCTTATATACCACAAAAAGCTAAGGCAAATTTTACTGATATTTACCAACTTAAATTTTGTGGCAGAATCGTGGCACATGGAGTTTTACAAAATCAAAAACATAGCAAAATCAAGATCTAAGAAGTTTAGGTTCGAAACTGTATTAGATACCAAATCTATTTTTATGGTACGAGTCCTGCTCCCGCTACAAGTAAAAATTAGAAGCCGAGAAATATATAGTCCTCGGCTTTTTTTGGTTCGATAAATTTTATTTCAATTTCTTAAAAATTTAAGCTCCTGTGTTTGCAAAGAAATTTGGTTTGGATCCCGTTAAATTAACTGAAAAAATTCTTATTGAAAGTTTATCTTCGATACACTTAAATTCTGTAATCTATTATACTTGGTGTTGTCTTAGAGCAGATAGTTTTAAAAAAACATTCCTTCCCAACCTTTTTCGATTTTAAAATATCTATAGTATAAAGGAAAATTAAGTCATCAAAATACTTTTTTTATTGTTAATTTGGTGAAGTCAATTTTTAGCTAAAAAAGAATTAAATCGAGCCGTCTTTCCATTAATATATGACTTTTTTAGAATAAAAAAACAATTATTCCCAACCTTTTTGCATTTTAAAGCATCTATAAAGAAAAGAAACAATTATGAAAAAACTGAATCTCATTTTTATATTATTTTTTTTATTTGGAATACAAAAGTCTTTTTGTATTGAATGTGAGAATTATAACGGAGTTCAGGTATATCCACTTAGAAATGCTATTTCCTCAAACTCTGCTTTTCTAATTGATTTTATTGAGAAGGAATTTAAAATAAAAGGCAAACTAAAAGATTTAGAATTTACAGCTATCTCAACAACTGGAAAAATATATAAACTGATTATTCTTGAAACCAATTTTTCCGGAAGTATGGGGCAGTTTTTTCTGAAGCCAAAATCAGGAATAATAATTGGAGATACGATTTCCATTAGCATATCATTAAAAAATAAATTAGAATTAGAAGGAGGGATTAATAAATTACAAAGCTATATAAAATGGAAAAAATGGGTTGTAAAATATAAGAAATATATAGAAAAACCTATTTGGAAACGATCTGGAGAGGAGTATCAGCTTTTTAATTATGGTACTGGCCTAGCCTTAGAGTTAATAGGCTTTAGTTTTTCGGATAATTTGTATTCTGAACTTATAAAGGTAAAAGATTATGAATGGGTACCCTATTATTTTCGTATTGAGTTTATAAACGAACGTTTTATTAGATCAGGAGACCATACAACACCGAGATTGTTTAATGGAATTTGTAATGGCAATTTCACATTCGAAAACAATAAATCGTATTCCGCAAAATTAAGAGTTGTTGATGCTTCAGGAAATTTTTCTAAAGTATCAAAAATAATAAATTTTAATACAGGCGCAAAGGTGAAACCAATTAATACAGAGGCTCCATACACGACTATCCCCGATCCTAATTTTGAGAAAGCCCTGATAGAAAAAGGATACGACTCAGGAACAATAGATGCAAAAGTACCTACTGCGAATATCGCCAATATTACCTATTTGGAAGTTTCTGATAAGAAAATATCAGATTTAACAGGAATACAGGATTTCGTAGCTTTGAAAACTCTGATTTGCATATCTAATGCTTTAAAAACTCTTGATATAAGTAAAAATAGTGCTTTGACTACATTGTGGTGTTTTTCAAATCAATTATCATTTTTAGATGTGAGTAAAAATATAGCTTTGATTTCATTAAATTGTCATTCTAATCAGTTAAGTAGTTTGGATGTGAGTAAAAATACAGCTTTGACTTGGTTGAGTTGTCGTTCAAACCAATTGTCTTCTTTAAATATTGATAACAATAAAGCATTAATAGAATTGTATTGTTTTGAAAACCAATTAAATAATTTTGAGGTAAGCAATAATATCGATTTGCAAATTTTGAAATGTAATACAAATAAAATATTAGCTTTAAATACAAGTAAAAATGTTACTTTGAAAATCTTTGAATGTTATTCAAATCAATTAACTGCCTTAGATATATCTCAAAATTATCAATTAACCGAATTTCGCTCCGACAGTAATTTATTGACAAATTTAAATTTATCCCAAAATACACTTATAACTCAGTTTTCCTGCAGTCATAACAAATTAAAAACTTTATATCTAGCAGAAAATGCTGTTTTAACTAGTATAAATTGCTCTTTTAACGATTTATACTAATTAATTATCTCAAATGGAAACAATCAAAGAATTACATCCTTTAATGCTATAAATAATTTCAACTTAAAATGTATTCAAACTGATAGCTATAAAGTACCTAGCTACTGGAAAAAAGATCCAATAGCCAGTTTTAAAATCTGTTGTGATAGTTTAAAAAATCCTATAAAAAATTAGCCCTACAAATGAAAACCCCAAAACTATTTATCTTTCTATTCATAATGCAGCTTTGTACTGCACAAAACCATGATTTGATAAAAGAGGAAGCAATGCTGTTTTTTAATAACGGAAAAGTACAAGAAGCCTTGCAGACTTTAGAACAAATTAAAGACCAACAAACTCTTGAAAATACAAATGTAAACATTTGGAAAAAGCATTGTAAAGAAATCCTCGAATTCAAATTTTTAGAAGAGATCATCATAAATGATTCTGTTAAAATAATTACGGTAAAAACCGGACTGCTAGCACATTTTGGTATTTATAACAGTAACGCTAAAAAATACATAATCACTCCTGTTTATGACGATATTACAGCCAGTAAAAATTCTAATTACGGCGTAGTCAATTTAAACAATCAAAATGCACTAATTGACTTGTCGGGGAAAACAATTATTCCTTTTGGGGATTATAAAATCACTAGGTACGATAAATTTGCATTGTTGACTTCAAATGATGGAAATTCGACCCTGAGTATATATAGTTTGGAGGGAAAACTGCTTGTAAATAATTTAAAATCTGTTTATCTGGTAAGTGAAAAGTATTTCATGACTCAAAACGAGTTAAATAAATTTGGATTATTCGACACTGAAAAGGCACAGTTTATAATTGAAAACTGCGATAAAATTGAAAACATTGATGGAAATTTTGGACCGTATACAAAAGGAGTTTTTATAAAAAGAGATAACAAAAGCGAGCTTTACAGTTTTACTACCAGTAGTTTTAGTGCGCAGAATGCTTTTGATGAAATCATTACTAAAAGCAAAGGAATAAATTCATTTTTTCAATTTCAAAACAAAGCAGATAAAGAGAATACTATAGAAAGAAACAAACATATTATCGTAAAGAAAAATTCAAAATATGGTATTTACAATCTAACACAAGAAAAATACGACACAGAACCGGTTTATGATTCTATAAACCATTTTTACAATTGTTTGAAGAACAAGGTTTGGAAGAATTTAAAATATGATTATCCCATAAAAGAGGATTTCGATTATCTCTCAGAGGCGGTAGTTTTTAGAAAAAATAATTTATATGGATTAAAATCAATCTCTAATAAAATTATTGCTGCAGCTCAATATGATGAAATTGACCAAATAACAACCAGTTTGTTTCTAATCAAAAAGCAAAAATTATGGGGATGGATTTCTGTAGAAAAAAATAAAATCTCAATCATAAAACCTCAATTTGATCATGTTTATCAAAAGTATAATTACAAATATGATTATACGCGCCAAAGTTTTGATAAAGAATATCTCGTTACCCAGGAGCAGCCTTACCTGGAAACCTGTTTCAAAAATAAAATTAAAAAATTCTCTTTAGATGGAACGGTCCAGGTAGATTTTGAATCAAAAATAAATAAAGGATTTACGGAAAAAGAATATCCACAGACGGATTGGAGTTATAACGGTCCAAAATCAGATAGAGTTTTAACTACCCAAACAAAATTTGCTAATTATGCTGAAAAAATACCTAGCGATCAAAAATTATTTGGTCTTGATGATACAAATGGCAATGAAATAATAAAGCCATTCTATACAGAAATTGATAAGGGATTAGCAAATCAATTTCTTGTTGTATATGATGATCGCGCAGTGGGTGCTATTGACGAAAACGGCAAAGTCATTATTCCGTTAGATTACAAATTAATAGAACCTTTTGATTCGAAGTACTATATCGTAAAAGATAATCGATATTTTGGGCTTCTTGATAAAGACGGTAAAGAAGTTTTTCCGCTTATTTATAAAGAAATAAAAGTTTTTTCAGATGGTTTTTATCTGGTCAAAGACATGGATGACTGGTGCAAAATTGTTGACAATCAAAATAAAACCATTTATGTCTTTCCTAAGTATACCGAGAAAGTTTACACTATTGAGAAAATTGTAACACATAAAAATGAGGTTCTATATAATTTAAAATTCAGATTAAAAGCAGGATATGAATACTGGGATGATCATTTTCTAATAAAAATAGAAAATAATCTGGCGACAAGATTTTTAGAAAAATATAAGATTGAGGAAATTTACGACAATAAAATTGTTGAAATAAAATCAAGTAACCTCATTGGATTTTATGACCTGAACAATCAAAAATTGATTGAGCCGAAATTCAGCGAAATTAAAATAATTTATTCCAAAACAAATAAGCTTATCTATTGTAAAACAGATAACTATTTTGACACGATTGTGGATGAAAATTTAAATGCAACCGTTTCAAAAGATAATATTTCTTATATTATTAATAATGTAATATTTTATGAAAAGAACGGCAAATATGGTTTTTTTGATAAAAAAAATAAGAAAACAAAAAGCACTTTTGAAAAGATAGATGTAAATGATCCTATTTATGCATCCAATGAAAAGTTTTATAAATTTTATGATAATGGTAAAAGGGCAGGTATTGTCAATGACGATGGAAAAATTATCATTAAAGGTAATCTTTATGATAAAATCCATAGCATTTCAAGTATAGACGAATTACTATTCAACAAAAAGTATGCTAAGGAAGAATTAGGACAGATTTTGGTCTGCATTGACAATTCTGATAAAACGACCAATAAGATTGATTTTCTAACAGTTGAAGGAAATAAAATAGCCAGTACAACAGTTGACAAAAAAGACTACTCGTTTTATTTTAGAAATGGAATAATAATTCTAATACTTCGTGACGAACAAACTATATTTTTTGATTTACATGAAAACAAAATTATTTCAAAAGTGAATGGTTTTTCATTCAACAATGATCATGATCGTGCCTATACTATTTTGAAAAATAATACTTCCGCTTCAGATTCAAAAGTAATGGCTCAAAAATACAGTACAAAAGGAAATTTAATCTCAGAACAGATTATTGACAGAAATCTGAACACCCAATATTTACCGAATTGGAACTATTATTTAATTCAGAAAAAGGGAAATAAATATGGAATTATTGATGTTAATGAAAAAATCCATGTTCCCTTTGTTTTTGATAGTATAATGTTGTCTGTTGATTCCGTTTACATAGCAAAAAACAATAATAAATATGGAATTATTGACCGCTATAACAATGTATTGCTAAATGTTGAGTATGATAAAATTGAAACGCAATATTTACCAGAAAACAGAATTAAGAGTAAAGATGTAAGGTTTATTGAAGATTACGAAAAAAGAACTCCATACAGATCATCATTTAATTTCGTAGTTTCAAAAGATCAAAAAACAGGAATTCTTGGGCCTACTTTAAAAACAATTATGCCAGTAGAATTTGACAGTTTTGGAAAAGAGCGAACACTTTTCGGCCCTATAATTACGAGAAAAGGGAATATCTCCATGGTTTATGATTATCAGAATCATTTTTTGTTCGAAGTTCAGTGTGATTCCTTACTTGAGGATAAAAATAGTAATCCTGTATTTTACAAAATTTACAAAAACGGAAAACAGGGATTTTTAGATCAAAAAGGCAAGATGATTTTTTCGGGACTATTTCCAAAAGTCGAAAAAACAAATATTGAAAATTTATTCATGATCGAAAAAGATTCTAAAAAATATATTGTCAACTCAGAAGGAGAAATAACTTCAAACGCATACGATGAAATAAATACTTCAATTATTTATAATTATGCAGTGGTTAGAATCAATAATAAATTTGGATTACTAAACCAAAAAGCTACACTAGTTGTCCCTGAAATATATGACAGTATTCAAATTTTAAGCAATAATTATTTACTGGTTTATTTAGATGGGAAATTCGGGATTATTGATTTAAATACTGCGGAAAATAAAATTTTGCCAATTAAAATTCCAGTTTCGTACGCTCAAATAAAACAAATTGAAGCTAAAAAATATATTATAGTTTCAGATCCTTTTAAAACCGGAGTAATTGATTTCAATAATAAAACTATAATTCCAATAATTTATGATTCAGTATATTATCAGGAAAATGGAAAATATTTTGTTTGTACCAATAATGGAGTAACAAGTTATTTAACATGTGACAACATAAGGATACAAATTAATAATAATTCAAAATAAATTATCAACAAAATGTATAAGGTATTTTAATCAAACTAAAATAATATTTTGAATATAAAAACTACTGCCAACAGGTAATATAAGTTTTTTGAAATATTTCAACCATCCAAGTTTTGTGGCAGAATCGTGGCAGATTGAATTTTGAAAAGTACAACCTCAGCAAAATAAGGCTCTAAGAAGTTTAGGTTCGAAACTGTATTAATCTGCTTAAAGTCAATGTAAATCTCAATTTGAAATAAACGGCCTGAAGAATAATAGCTTTGGGATAAAAATAACTACTGGCATTTATTTAATATATTTTTGAGGTTCTAAAGACAATAGTTCTTAAATAGATGCGGCACAACCAAAAGGTTTGAATCATACAATCATTGGTTTGTATCCAACAATGATCATGTATCATCCTAAAATATCTTTGTACCATAATATTTAAACAAATAATTATGGTTACAGTCATCACAAAATTTGAAGCCAAAGATGATGCTTCAACTACCGAATTGCTGGGTATTTTCCAAAAACTACTGCAGGAAACACCTATGGAAAAAGGCTATATCTCTTATGAGATTTTGTCTGTAAAAGAAACGCTTAACACCTTTTATATTATCGAAAAATGGAATTCTGAAAAGGATTTGCAGAACCACGCTTCGCTGATAGAAGATAAAGGGTATGCCTCACAAACGGTTTCTTTATTAAAAAACAAAATAGAAAATACAATTCTTCAAACCTTAAATTAATAAAAAATGAATTCAGAAAACAATAACATCAAAATGAATAAAACAGTATTAATTACAGGGACTTCTTCTGGTATTGGAAGAGCTGCTGTTTTGAAATTCAACAACGAAGGCTGGAACGTCATTGCTACGATGCGCAGTCCAGAAAAAGAAACAGAACTTAATAAGTTAGACAATCTGGAAGTTATCGCTTTGGATGTTCAAAAACCAGAAACGATACAAAATGCCATTGAAACAGGAATTCAAAAATTCGGGAAGATAGATGCTATCGTTAATAATGCAGGTTTTGCAGTATTTGGCGTATTCGAACTTTCTTCGGAAGAACAAGTAAGCAAAATTTTTGATACGAATGTTTATGGTCCGATGCGTGTTCTGAGAGCAATCCTTCCACATTTTAGAGCCCAACGTTCTGGAATCGTTATTAATATTTCTTCGCAAGGTGGTAGAATTACGTTTCCTACCTGCAGTATTTATCACGCTACAAAATTTGCTTTGGAAGGTTTGACAGAAGCTCTGGCTTACGAACTTATTCCTTTTAATATCAAGACTAAGATTATTGAACCTGGTTCAACAGCTACTAAATTTGTTGGAGCTGCTGAAATAACAACTGGTGGCGTACCAGAATATGAAGAGTTTATTAAAATTGGTTTAGGAAATTGGGCAAAATACGATACAATGACTTCACAGCCAGAAGAGATTGCCGAAGTTATTTTTAAATCAGCAACAGACGATACAAATCAGTTGCGATACAAAGCAGGAAATGACACGGAATTATATATCGGAAAAATGCAAGAAGGAGATGATCAGGCATACGTAGATTACATGCGTGAACGATTTATTCCTGAATATTTGAATACAAAATCATAATTATGAATTTACAAAATAAAACAATTCTCATTACCGGTGCAGGTACAGGAATGGGATTAGCGGCTGCCAAATGGTTTTCTGAACAAGGAAATAAAGTAATTATGGTGGCTCGTAACGAAAAACGCCTGAAAGCAGAAGCTTCACAAATAAAAAATGCTTCCTATATCGCTTCTGACCTTTCTAAACCTGAACAGTTAGAAATTCTGGTTCAGAAAATCAAACAAAATTATCCAGATTTAAGTATTGCTTTTTTAAACGCTGGCATTGCTACAAGCTATCAATTACTCGATAATGATAATGCATATCAAACAAGTATTAATGAAATGTCAACCAATTACCATTCGGCAGTATATTTGACGCATCATTTAGAACCACTGCTTGCTGATAAAAAAGAAGCGGCATTTATCATCACAACCTCTGGAGTTGCATTTGCACCCGATTTATTGCATCCTACTTATAGCGCAACCAAAGCGGCACTGCACAATTATATTTTAGGATTGAGATTGGTGCTTCAAAGAAAAAATTCATCTATTGAATTATACGAACTAATGGCCCCTTTAGTGAATTCTCCTTTTTCTCAGGCTGTAATATCTGATATGAAAGTTTCTCCTTCGGCTGTTATTGCTGATTTAATCGAAAGAATAAAAAATAAGCAATACGAAATACGACCAGGACTTACAGAAGATATTTATCAAACCTATCTTCGCTCTCCTCAAGAGGCATTATTGCTTGTAAATAGTGCAACAGGATCCTAATTTTTGTAATTTTAACAAAAAAATACGAAGCTGTCTAACATTCAAAAATAAGACAGCTTCCTATTTAATTAAATAAATGCCATGAATAAATTAATCCACAAGGCAGAACGATTGGAAGATTTTGAAAAGCAAAAACTTTCTCCACAACAACACATAAAAAATACTGCCAACTTCCGTTTTTTTAGTTCGGCAGACTGCTTATCTGGAAATACAATACCTTATAGAAGAAGAGATTTCTACAAAGTAAGTTTATTACGTGGAGAATACATCGTAAATTATGGCGATGAGAGCATAAAAGCTTTTGGTGCATCGCTTTCTTTCTTTAGTCCATCAATTCCTTATACAATAGAGGAAATAAACGAAGAGAAAAATGCTGGTTATTTTATTTTTTCAGAAGTGTATTATGATACTTTTTTTAACCAAAGCATTAAAAAATTTCCTCTATTCAATGAAGATTTCAAACCGATTTTCATTCTGAATGAAGAACAGGAACAAGAAGTCATTACTTTATTTTCTAAAATTGAAAAACAAAGTCTTTCCGATTATTCCCTTAAAGATGACCTTATCCGAAATCATCTTAACGAATTAATGCATTACGCCAATAATCTTTCGCCAGCCTCAGAAAGGCATCATAGTTTTTCATCAAAGGAGCGCCTTCATACCATTTTCAATGAATTATTAGACCGACAATTTCCAGCAGATAAAACAAATGAAAAACTGCTTCGAACAGCTAGTGATTTCGCAGATGTTTTGAATGTTCACGTCAATTATTTAAACCGAATTTTAAAAGAAACCACGGGAAAATCGACAAGTATGCTCATTTATGACCGTTTGCTGACAGAATCTGTTATTTTATTAAAACACACCAACTGGAATGTAGCCGATATTGCTTATAGTCTGGGTTTCAAAGACAGCTCTCACTTCAATCATTTCTTTCGTAAACAAGCCAATGCGATGCCTTCGGATTATAGAAAGCAGTCCTGATAATTATTTGTTTGCTAGTCCTTCTAAAATTACATCTGCAAAAATAGCAGACGTCTAATTAGCTAGACTAGTCTAAAAAAAAATAAAAACGCAGTAAAAGCAGGTCTTCACACCATTAAGTTCGAATCCTGCTCTCCCCACCAAAAAAGTCCTAATTTTCATTAGGACTTTTTTTATGCAGTTAATTTAAATAACTATTCTTGGATCAACACTAAAATGGATCAGTTGCAAAAGTTGGAGATTATGCAAAAAGAGGATCAAAACGAAAAGCTGTGGAGTAGTGAAAATTAAGCATAAATATTAGTGAGTCTAAAAAGGAAGTATTCTATATTCCTAACACCTCTAAATTTTGATCTAAATGCTTTTATTTTCGCATTAAAAGGGATCAACACGAAAACCGGTTCTGTCATCTGCCATGTAAATCCGAAAGAAATCAGCAACCCGGAAATTATGCATCCAATTTACAAAATGATTTGAACATACTTGTGCCCGGCTTAAGCATCTGATTCTTTCGCAACATGTGTACAACCTCAATTCCTGCCAAGGTTCTTCTGCAGACGCAAAACTTTTAAAAACCCAAACCGTTTTGTATCCGCCATTTTATAAAACGATGATCCTGCTCAACAATATTGTTGAGATATTTACACTGCCGAATCTTTATATTCGAAAAGGAGCGTTTGTTGTAGAACCGCATTGCGCTGGTGTTGGAGCCGCTTTTGTCTATATTTATTACCGTTGGCCGACAGTTATTTTTTATCGCTTTTATTAAGAATGTCTGTGCACTCATTCTCTGTCTTCTTCTGGTCAAAAGAAAATCCACCGTATTACTCCATTTATCAACAGCCCGATATAAATAACACCAGATACCTTTTCCTTTTATATCAGTTTCATCCATTCGCCAGCTGGCTCCTACTCTATTCTTTCTTTTTGTCATCTGAGATTCAATCATTGGAGTAAATTTAAATACCCAGCGCTGAATCGTAGCATGATCAACTGCTATTCCACGCATTTTCATTATTTCCTCAACATCCCGATAACTCAATGTAAATCGCAATTTGAAATAAACGGCCTGCAAAATAATGGCTTTGGGATAACAATGACCTTTGGTATTCATTTAGTATATTTTGAACGTCTAAAGATAATAGTTATTTAACAGGTGCGACAGAACCCCAGTATGTATGGTCCCAAATTTACTTGTCATTTTTAATTAATAATCTAACATTTAGCTTCTATCAAAACAGATAATACAGAACCATATAAATTACTAAAATATTTGAATATCAATATATCAAACCTTTTTAGTTAAACGATTGTCTAAATTCTAGTGGAGAAAGGTTCGTTTTCTTCTTAAATAGATTTCCAAATGTCTGTGGATATTCAAAACCCAATTCAAAGGCAATTTCGCTGATAGAAAGCTCAGTAGTGGATAGTTTTTCTTTTGCCTTATCTATCAGCTTGTTTTGAATATGCTCCTGTGTGCTTTTACCGGTTAGTGCTTTTAATAAACCGCTTAAATAATTGGGTGAAATATTTAATTTTTCAGCAACATTTTGAACCGTTGGAATTCCATTTTCAGCTAAAGATTCTTCATTAAAACAATTCATAAGTAATTCTTCTAAACGATTCAATATTTGATGATTGACTTTTTTCTGAGTAAGAAATTGACGATTGTAAAATCTGTCGGAATAATTTAAAAGCGTTTCAATTTGATTTACAATAATCGTTTCGCTGAATTTATCAATATTGGTATTACATTCCTGACAAATATTCTGAATGAGATTTTCTACTATAGTTTCTTCTTTTTCAGAAAGATGCAGAGCTTCGTTTACCGAATAATTAAAATACTCATATTGTTTTATATTTTTAGCTAAAGCTGTATTCCACAAAAAATCAGGATGTATAAGCAGCATCCAGCCTGAGCTTGTAAAATCATCATCTGCAACGAAAGAAAAAACCTGATTTGGAGCCATAAAAAATAAAATGCCTTCATCAAAATCATATTGCTGCTGTCCGTAAGAGTAACTGATATTTCCTGTAGAATTTCGCTTTAAAGAAATAATGTAAAAATCAAATATAACACTGATTCTTGAATCACTTTCGACAGGCTTAAAATTATCTAAATTTATAAGACTTACTAAAGGGTGCTCTGGTTTAAGAAGCCCTAAAATTTTATGATACTCACTTATGGTTTTAATTCTATATGGTCTTATATTTTCCATTATATTTATTTGATAAATGATTTCCCATTCCACGCTTGAATCAAAGTAACTGTAACAAAAATAAAATAAACTGTACTTATAATATATACTTCTTTTTTAGATTTTGCCAATATAAAGCTGAGTAACGGAATTACCTGTAAGGCATGCATACCAAAAAAATGAGCAACTCTTAAATCACCATAATTTTTACTCCAATTTAATACGGGAATACCCTTTGAACCATCTTCTGAGCCTACAGTATGTTTAAAAAGGCTTATCATTGTAAATCCTTCAAGCATAAATAAAATCATTATTATTAGACTCAATTTAATTGATAAAATTATCTCCAGATCAGCATTGAATATTTTTTGAGTAAAGAATAATTTAATAATATAAATGGTATGTAATAGTACCGCAGTCAAGACTAAACCCATTAATGCAAAAATAATTCTGTCTAATGGTGTATCAATATTATAATGTGATTTTCTGCCTCGGGCAGCCTGCAAAGTGATTAGAAACAATTCAATGGAAAAAAAAACAATAAAACTCCAGCAATAATTATTTACTTGTTTTTTGTCTTCTAAATAACTCAAATAAAGAGCCATTGTAAACGCAAAAATACCTACTGATATAAAAAACTTACCTGGCTTTAGCCAAGCACTAATACCATTAATATGAAGCGTACCATATTTACTTAATATAAAACAGATCACAGCTCCAGTAAAGCATAGTAGTGCATAAATAAGCAAAAACTCATTTTTATTTTTGAAATACTCAAATAGGTTATTGTGCATCTGTAATTTTTTAAATTATATACTTTTTAATTTATTGCTGATAATATTGAGCGGCAAATTCTTTGGCAAATTCCTTAAACTTCACCTTACCCAGATTTTTAGGCATATTTATATAATAATCTTCAAATAATAATCCACTGTGCATGCTGGAATTCATTTCAGTAATATCCTGAGCAAGATTTGCAGGTAAACCAAATTTCTTTAGAGATCCCAGCATTTGTTTATCGGTTATGATTTCCCATTTTAAATATGATTTCCCAATTGCATTGCCCAAAATACCGGCTATCTCCTGACAGGTTAATTCTTCACTTGCAACATAACGAACATTTGTACTTCTGTCTGAAATTGTCATTTCCTCAGAAATCACATCAGCAATATCATTAGGCGAAACCCATGGCATTTTATCGGTTTTACCATAATTAGATAGTATAATTCCCCTTTTCCCCTGTAAAAATCCTTTTAAACCATAGTATTTAATAGTGAGCATTTTTCCAATAAAACTATCTAAAAACCCTTTGCCCTTTACTGAATCCATAAAGTCAAATAAATTATAGTAAAAGCCTACAGGTCTGATATGTGTAATATTTACATCATCCGGGAGCTCCCTAAATACTTTTTCGGCTATAAAATGGAAGGCAAGCAGTCCGTTGCCAAATTCTAAATGAGCTCCAATGCTGCTTAAATGAATGACACGTTTTATACCAGCCCGAACAATTGCTGCGGTATAATTTTTGACAAGCCTAAAAGCTTCGGCTCTTGCATCAAGATTTAAGTCTTCTTTAAACTTAAAGGGAGGCAGCATACAATAAACGGCATCAGCTCCTGTAAAGGTTTTTGACATAAAATCTACATCTTCAATTGAGCCAACAGCACAAATTGCTCCCAATGCCTCTATCTCTTTTTGTTTTGCAGGATTACTGCTTATAACAGTAACGCAATGTCCTTTTTTAACCAGATCAATTGTAAGCGGCTTACTAATATGTCCCAGTGAACCTGTAATAACTAATTTCATATACTTTATATTTTAGACAAATTTCTAAAACATATATAAGCAGCGATTAATCAAATCTACTTTTGTTTTATTAAAATATAAGGTAGATTAACAGAATCATATTATAATGCAGATGCCACTTTTAGTCTCTCTAATTTATTTGGCATCAAATTAAAAAATAGTTTTTAGAAAAAATTATTCACACCTCTTCAATTTATCAAATTCGCTTTATATTGACATGCTTATTCAAAATACGTTTTCCTTCTTCTTTTACTTCATCATTTTTTCGAAAACTCCATACTATATCACTTGCATATTTTCGAGTTTCCTCAATATTAACAATAGGTTCTGGATAATCTATGCCTATTTGACATTTATAAAATTGCTGTTCAATTGGATTTAATTTCCATGGTTCGTGAATTAATTCAGATGGAATTTCTGCCAATTCCGGAAGCCATTGTTTTATAAAAATCCCTTCTGGATCATGCTCCTGCGAATTTTTTATGGGGTTATAAACTCTAATAGTATTAACTCCTGTTGTGCCAGACTGCATCTGAATCTGCGGATAATGAATTCCTGGTTCATAATCTAAAAACTGTCTTGCCAAAAAATGCAGTTCACGCCAATCCTGCCACAAATTGAACGTGAAAAAAGAAACTAACATAGCACGCATTCTAAAATTAAGATAACCTGTATGCACCAAACAACGCATACAGGCATCTATTATAGGCACTCCAGTTCTGCCTTCCTGCCAAGCTTTTATGTAAACTTCATTTTTTGGTTTTAATAATGAATCATATGCTTTATTTACATTTTCAAATTCCATGCGGCATTCATCTTCAAATTTCTGCATAAAATGACAATGCCAATGCAGCCGGGATACAAAATTAAGCAGAGCTCTTTTATTGGGAGATGTTTCATAAAATTGGTTGGTATATTGATACACCATCCGCATGCTTATGTTTCCGTAAGTTAAATAGGGAGATAAACGGCTGCAGCCTTTTCTGCTTAAACCAGGTTTAGAAATGTGTCTGCTGTAATTTACATGCCTTTGTTTTGTAAAACTTTCTAAGTATCTCCAGGCCCAGTATTCACCGCCTTGTTGAAAATTTTTATTACGTTCTGTAATGTCTTTTGAAAGTTCTTTTCCTTTTAGTTTTTGATAAAAATCAGAATCTAAATTTTCAAATTTTAAAGCCTTTAAATCAATTATTTTAGGAGTTTCGCGCATTATTTTTTCCCAGCGTTTATCCCAATCAAGTCTTGATTTCAATTTTCTAATAACACCGTGCATCTGCAACTGTTTCCAATGAATGTTATTTGCATCAAAAAAAGACTGCATGCTGATATCTCTATCAAAAGTGACTTTATTACCAATTTCTTGATGAGAAAATACAGTTTTAATATCATAAATCTCAAGTATTTGATCGAAAACATCTTTTACTTCCTGATGAAAAAAATAAATTTCTGCTGCTGGCTTTAATTTAGACTGCATCTCTTGCAATGATTCATAAATAAATCTCCAATGACGTACATCAGAATCAGGATAAGCCATTACAGAGGGTTCAAAAAAGTAAATCAAAAGAAGCGGTATATTTTGCTGCTGCGCCATAAAGAGCGGTTCGTGATCTGTAAAACGCAGATCACGTTTAAACCAAAGAATATTTACAGCTTTTTTCTTCAATTTTACAATATTGATGTAATTTCCTTATTAGGTTTTGCGTAGCTTAATCTGTCTAATTGTATTGTTTTATGATAGCTGTCTAAGCCCGAGCAGGTAACAGTATCAGCTTTTTGCAAATCGACAAATCCATCTTCAGATAAACAGTTTTCTGGAATATAGATTTGAACTATTTCGCCAATAACCATAGTGGTATTATTGATTAAAATATCTATTTTTTCTTTAAATGCAATACCCAATTGAATATTACTTTCTCGTACAAATGGAGCGAAAAAATTATTTTTATATTCTTTATTTAATCCTGTTGCATCAAATTCAGATATTCCCTTATCATATCTGGCCGATGTCTGGTGAGCCTGTCTATAGATAGATTCGTTAATATGATTGATCGTATAAAAACCAGTTTCGATAATATTTGTCATTGTATCACGCTCTGGCGGACTCGGACGAAAAATAACACCTATTAAAGCAGGATCTGCTCCCAGGTGAAAAAAAGAGCTGAAAACAGCCAGATTAGTATTTCCATCAGCATCAGAAGTTCCAACTAAAGCCACACTTTTAAATCCTCCCAGACTATTTACCAGATGAACACGCTTCTCCTTTTCAAGCTTGCTTAAATCATTAATATTAATCATCTGTATTCTTTTATTAAATTAGATATTACAATTAGTTTTAGAAATATGAATCCATTTTTTATCGCTGTTTAATTTAAAACTTCCAATATGTTCTTTATTCCACTCCTCTGGCGAAACCAAAGAAAGAAATGGGAGACCGTCATTTCCAGAATACAAATGATATATTTCGCCAATGACGGGTTCAAAAGAAAATTTTGCATTGTACACTAACTCGTTCCATTCAAACTCTTCTATTAAGTTTTGATACTGAATTCTGAGTTCATTGAATTTATTTTCAAATTCTTTATTTACAGTACTTATACCCCTGCTTTTCCAAGAAACTAAATCGTCAATTTTAATTACTGGTGCTCCTAAATTAGTGCTGTATGGAAGGCTGCTTGCGTTATATCCATGCACTGGAGAAAATACTACATTATCTGGTTTTTTATTTTTGATCATTTCTGAATAGATTTTAATGACGCTTAGAAATTTTATTATTTGAAATAGCTCTCTGCAGGTTACATTTGAACCTTTCAATACCTTCAACTCGTTTAGCGCTATGTTTGGTTTTACAATTTTCAACCCTGCTACGCCATAGTTTGTAACTTGTAAATTTCAACTCTTTTTTCATCAAAGCTTTTACATCTGATTCTGATAATCCAAATTGAAATTTTATGGCATCAAAAGGAGTCCGGTCTTCCCAAGCCATTTCTATAATTCTATCAATTTGAATTTCATCCAATCGGCTGTTATCGACACTTGCAATAATTGACTTCAAAATAAATTTTGTTTAATGTTTATTTAAAAATATTAAACAAAAATAATGTTTTTTTATATGCTCCGTAATTTTAAAATTGAAAAAAAATTAATTTGAGCAAATTGACTATCATTATTTCTGTAGCATCTGTAATACAAAAAGAAAGAAATAAAATATAAAAAAGTTATGAGGCCAATTTACAAAATGATTTGAACATAGTTGTGCCTGGGTTAAGCATCTGATTCTTTCTCAACATGTGTACAACTTCAATTCCTCCCAAGGTTCTTTTGGCAGATTCAAAACTTTTAAAACCTAAACCGTTTTGTATCCGTCATTTTATAAAACGATGATCCTGCTCAACAATATTGCTGCCATATTTACATTGACGAATCTTTATATTCGAAAAGGATCGTTTGTTACAAACTCCCATTTCGCTGGTGTTAGAACCGCTTTTATCTCTATTTATTACCGTTGGCCGGCAGTTATTATTTATTGCTTTAATGTAGGAATGACTGGGCACTCATTCTCTGTCTTCTTCTGGTCAGAAGAAAATCGACCGTATTACCATATTTATCAACAGCCCGATATAAATAACACCATATACCTTTAACTTTTATATAGGTTTCATCCATCCTCTATCTCACGCCTACTTTATTCTTTCTCTTTTTCATCTGAGATTCAATCATGGGAGTAAATTTAAATACCCAGCGCTGAATAGTTGCATGATCAACTTGTATTCCACGCATTTTCATTATTTCCTCAACATCTCTGTAACTCAATGTAAATCTTAATTTGAAATAAACTGCCTGAAGAATTATAGCTTTGGGGTAACAATGGCCTTTTGTATTCATTTAATTTTTTTTGAATCTAAAGATAACTAGTTAAACTTATATGCGACAAAGCCCTATTCTGTCACATCTGCCATATAAAACCAAAAAAAAATTGCAGAGTTGAAAATTATGCATCCAATTCACAAAGTGATTTAACCTTAACTAAAGTATTAGCGGCTTTTTTTATTTCCAGAAGCCGAGCTAATTTATTGTTTTTGAAAGATTAATTCCATTCCTTTTTTTATGCTATTTTTGAATAACCATTCCTTTGCCCTATGAGCCCAGAAGAATTAAAAGCCTTTGAAGAAAGACAGACTGAAATGCAACAGACCCGTGAGATTTTTGATCTCATCTGCAGTAAACTCAATCTTAAATACGGGGAGTTTTTCGGATTCCGCGATACAAGGGGATTTGTTGTCCTCAATATCTATAAAGATCAGGGAGATAAAACCAGAGTACTCAAAGTTTCGGAAGCGGCAGAAGTGCTGATCGATACCCATAGATACTGCTCGGTATATCATTCCCAAACGAAAAGAAACGTCCTTTTTTTCAGCGAGATTAGAGATAAGCCTAACGAATATAAGACGACCAGAGAGGGGGTTCTCGATGAGAATTTTGAGATACTCGTTCCTGCCGTGTACGATTCATTAAGGGACATCAATGAAGAAAGCTATCTGGCCACTATTGATGATTATCATGGCATCCTTAATTCTAAATTTGAAATAATAATACCTTTAAAATTCAGGGAAATTGAGTACAATAAAACCCTAAAAATTTTCAAAGCCAGAGAACAGATCCAGAAAGGAAAAGATGATGACGATCTGGAAGGCAGTATGTATTGGATCTACGACCAGAACGGACTTCTGCTTACAACCCTGGATTACGGTCTGGTTAATTTTGTTCATGATCCCTATTTTTATACAGTTTATGATATCGGTGTATTCTACAGCTGCTATATCGATGATAAATCTATGATCAAACGGCAGGGACTGCTGGACCAGAACTTCAGAACTATAATTCCGCCGCTTTACGATCTGATTTCAAAAAGAGAAAAGTTTATCTTAGTTTACGAAAAAAGAAACGCGGTATCAGGTAATGACTATGAATCGGAAGAGGCAGAAGCCTCTGAGTGCTTTTATACGCTTGACGGCGGAAAATGGGGTGTTTTTAATCATGAAGGAAGCCCTGTTATCCCCATTGAATACAACTGGATTGAACACACCTTTAAGGATGATCTATTTGTGATCAGCCGCACAGGTCTGATGTATTATTATCAAGGCGAACAGGAAGACGGGGTCTGGTGTCCCAAGGATGGGCTCTATGGACTGATCAATTCTAAAAACGAAATCATTGTAAAGCCTGCCTATAAACACTACCACATGTACGAGAACAGAATCATATTCTGCAACAGGCAGTCTGCAGATTATCAGATTCTTGATATCGAGGATGCACTTACCATATATTTTTAGGACTCTGCTGGTATCCTGTCTGCTTTGCTAAAAAAAACTCCCTAAAAGGGAGTCCTTTGGCGACCGGTGGTTGCATTATATATTCCTTCACAAAAAAAGTGCTGTAATTAACATGTTCAGAAATATTAATGTATAATTACTTATTATGGTTCTTTTGGCAGATTCAAAACTTTTAAAACCTAAACCGTTTTGTATCCGTCATTTTATAAAACGATGATCCTGCTCAACAATATTGCTGCCATATTTACATTGACGAATCTTTATATTCGAAAAGGATCGTTTGTT
>NZ_WMID02000019.1 GCF_009711165.2 Flavobacterium sp. MC2016-06
AGATTTTAGATTTTAGATTTTAGATTTTAGATTTTAGAGTTTAATTATACCATAAAAAAATCCTTTCAAATGAAAGGATTTTTTTATGGTATAATTTAGTCTGTAAACTGTGATTGTAAAATGCATTTACTCAACTTTACAATCTACTCTTGTGAGAACGTTTTTCTGATCATATTTTAATTTTGCTTTATCTTTGAAGGTTACTTTATTATTTGAATCGATTACATCCCCAAAACCTTCAATAAAAGTATTTTCTCTTTGAAGAAAGGCAACTTCTCTAACCGATGAAACTCCTTCAGACATGAAAGTATAATCTGCAATAAGTGTATCACCTTTTATATTACCAATAATAGTTCCTTCGTTTTTATCTTTTCCGTACAAAGCATAGCTCAATTTTCCATTTACTTCCTGCTGTGAGTTTACATTAAAACTAAGCTCGATAGTGCTATTATTTGCTGTAGCCAGAAAGCATTGATCTCCAGAAGGTTCAACTATTTCTGCTTTTTTTGGTGGCTTTGGAGTAATTTCTACTGGCTGAGCAGTTTCTTTTTTACATGAAGTAAAAATAACCAAAACAATTATCGTTAGTGCGAATACTTTTTTCATAATTCTTTATTTTATGTTTTAGAATTATAAATTTAGATTAAATCAAAAAAAAATCCATTCTTACAAAGAATGGATTTTTTATATAATTCCCATATATAAGGAATCTATTTTTTAGAAATTAAGCGTCTAAATCAACTTTAGTTCTGCTTGCAATTTCTTTATAAGTACCGTTTTCTAATTTCTCACGAATAGCTTCAAAAGCTACTAATGTTTCATCAATATCAGATAAAGTATGAGAAGTTGTTGGAATCATTCTCAACAAAATAATTCCTTTTGGAATTACTGGATAAATTACGATAGACAAGAAAATACCGTAGTTTTCTCTTAAATCATTCACCATAACCATTGCTTCTGGTACACTTCCTTCTAAATAAACTGGAGTTACACAAGTATTTGTATCACCAATATTAAAGTTTCTAGAACGTAGTCCTGATTGTAATGCATTTACATTTTCCCAAAGTTTGTCTTTCAATTCTGGGTGATTACGCAACAATTCTAAACGTTTCAAAGAACCAATTGTTTGAATCATTGGTAATGCTTTTGCAAACATTTGAGAACGTAAGTTGTATTTTAAATAATCGATAATATCTTTATCTGCAGCAATAAATGCTCCAATATTTGCCATAGATTTTGCAAAAGTAGAGAAGTAAACATCAATACCATCTTGAACTCCTTGCTCCTCACCTGCTCCAGCTCCTGTTTTACCAAGAGTACCAAAACCGTGTGCATCGTCTACTAATAATCTAAAATTATATTTTTCTTTAAGCGCAACGATTTCTTTTAGTTTTCCTTGCTGCCCGCGCATACCAAAAACACCTTCGGTAATAAATAGGATTCCACCACCTGTTTCAAGTGCCATTTTTGTAGCACGCTGCAGGTTTTTCTCCATACTTTCAAGGTCATTGTGTTTGTAAGTAAAACGTTTACCCATGTGCAAACGAACACCATCTATAATACAAGCGTGAGAATCTACATCGTAAACAATAATATCATTTTTTGTTACTAAAGCATCAATACAAGACACCATTCCTTGGTATCCAAAATTTAATAAATAAGCCGACTCTTTCATTACAAAAGCAGCCAATTCATTTTCTAATTGTTCATGATATTTTGTATGGCCTGACATCATACGTGCTCCCATTGGGTAAGCTGCACCAAATTGAGTTGCTGCGTCTATGTCTGCCTGACGTACTTCTGGGTGATTTGCTAAACCTAAATAGTCATTCAAACTCCAGTTCAAAATATTTTTTCCACCAAATTGCATTCTTGGACCAAGTTCTCCTTCTAATTTAGGGAACACAAAATAACCCTCAGCTTGTGAAGCCCATTTTCCTAATGGTCCTTTATTGTTCTGAATTCTTTCGAATAAATCTTTTACCATAAATATATTTTGAAGTAATAATTTTATTTTAACAGGGAGCAAAAATAATGATTATTATTCTAAAATAGGCTGAGCCATTTATTTTTATTAAAAAATATAGCAAATACTAATCTTCCCAAAGAATTAAAGTCTTAAAATTATAATTATTTAACATTATTTAAATTACAAAAAAGCCCCAAAACAAATCAAAATATGACTTTTATCATAATAAAAGATAAAACTGTCTTTTAATTTTACTTCAGATTTAAAACTAAAGTAAACCTAATTTTTATTATGAAAAAAGAAAAGAAAATAGCAATAACAATGAAAGCGTTTTTGTGTTCAATTCTTACAGTATTCCTTTTAGCATCTTGTAAAAAAGGAGAAGAATCATCAAATTATTCTGAAATTAAAACTGAAGGAACAATGGATGCTGAGCTCACAGCGCCGCCAATGGTTCCAAAACCTATAGGCAATAGAGGCGCGATGAAACTGAAAGTAAATATGGAAATTAAGGAGCAGGAAGGCACAATGACAGATGGTGTAAAATACACTTATTGGACATTTGGAGGTTCTGTTCCGGGAAGTTTTATTAGAACGCGTGTTGGCGATGAAGTTGAATTTCACTTAAAAAACCATCCTGATAATAAACTGCCTCATAATATCGATCTCCACGCCGTTACTGGTCCAGGCGGTGGCGCAACATCCTCATTAGTTGCTCCTGGTCATGAAAAAGTATTCAACTTTAAAGTAATAAATCCTGGATTGTATGTGTACCATTGTGCAACTGCTCCTGTTGGAATGCATATTGCAAACGGTATGTACGGCTTGATTTTGGTTGAACCTGCTGGAGGCCTTCCGCCTGTAGACAGAGAATATTACGTGATGCAGGGTGATTTTTACACTCAAGGTGAATATGGAGCAAAAGGTCTACAGCCTTTTGACATGAATAAAGCCATTAAAGAAACTCCTGATTATGTAGTTTTTAACGGAAAAGTAGGCTCATTGACAAACGGAAATGAACTTACGGCTAAAGTTGGTGAAACGGTGCGTTTGTTTGTTGGAAATGGAGGCCCAAACTTGGTTTCTTCTTTTCATGTGATTGGAGAAATATTTGATAATGTTCATGTAGAAGGCGGCGCTTTAGTCAATAAAAATGTTCAAACTACTTTAATACCAGCAGGCGGATCATCAATAGTAGATTTTAAAGTAGAAACTCCGGGAAATTTTATTATTGTTGATCATTCTATTTTTAGAGCTTTTAATAAAGGTGCCTTGGGAATTTTAAAAGTTGAAGGTGCAGAAAATAAAAGCATTTACTCTGGAACTATTCAAGAAGGAATTTATTTACCCGAAGGAGGAACAATTCAGAAAATGCCCAATAACACGACAGCCAAAGAAGTAACTCCAAACAGAACTTTTGCAGAAAAAATAAAAATAGGAAAACAAACTTTTGGCACAACTTGTTTCGCTTGTCATCAATCTGAAGGTCAAGGAATACCAAATGCGTTTCCTCCACTTGCAAAATCAGATTATCTAAATGCCGATACAAATCGAGCGATTAAAACGATTCTTCATGGTTTAAGCGGCGAAATAACGGTAAATGGCAAAAAATTCAACAATATCATGCCAAGTCAGAATTTATCTGATGACGAAATTGCAAATGTTATGACGTATATCTATAGCAGCTGGGGAAACAACAAAACGGAAGTTACGCCTCAAATGGTTAAAGCTCAAAGATAAAAATAACGCTATTTTAAACATGCAAAAAAGCATTTTCATTCTTATCTGTTTCATAACTCCTATCTGTTTTATGAAAGCGCAAGAAACTAAAATGGTTCCGATAAAAGAGGGCTCGTTTGTCCCTCTTTACGGAGCTGTATCAAAAAAACCAGTTCTTGTGAAAGCTTTCTATATAGACGTTTATCCTGTTACCAATAGTGAATATTTAAACTTTGTTAGAAAAAATCCAAGCTTTAGTAAGTCTAAAATAAAAAGGATTTTTGCTGATGAAAGCTATCTCTTTTATTGGAAAAATGATTATGATTTTGGAACTAATAATCTAAAATCTCCTGTAACAAATGTTTCTTGGTTTGCGGCTAAAAAATATTGCGAATGTCAAGGTAAACGCCTGCCAACTATGGATGAATGGGAATATACGGCTATGGCCGATGAAAAACGTATTGATGCCAGAACTAAACCTGAGTTTAATAAATATATCTTGTCTTGGTATGAAAAATCAAAAACATACGAAAACACAATTGGACAAAATTTTAAAAACTACTGGGGCGTTTATGATATGCACGGTTTGGTCTGGGAATGGACGCTGGATTTTAACAGCCTTTTTTTGTCTGGAGAATCTAGAAAAGACAAAAGCAATGATAAAAATCTGTTTTGCGGCGCGGCATCTGTAAATGCGGCCGATTTAATGGATTATGCTGCTTTTATGCGTTACGCCTTTAGAGGAAGTTTAAAAGCGCAGTATTCAACGCGTAATTTAGGTTTTAGATGCGCCAGTACTACAAAACAATAATCTTAAAATGATTTTTAATGAAAAAAATAATAACAGCAATCTTAATACTTTCACTTGGCTTTTACGGCTGTAAAGATGCAAAAGAAAGTGCTGAAACAATCTCTAAAGAAAAGAAAATTAGTGATTTGTCTATATACAATCTACCATCTGAATGGGCCAATCAAGACGGAAAAAACATTGAGCTAAAAGACTTAAAAGGAAATGTCCTTGTGATGGTAATGATTTACACCACTTGTAAAGCTGCATGCCCAAGATTGGTTGCAGATATGAGAGATATTGAATCTAAACTGAATGAAAACAGCAAAAAAAATGTAAAACTTATTTTAATAAGTATTGATCCTGAAACTGATACTCCGAAGAAATTAAAAGCTTTTTCTATTGCTAATAAAATGGAAAATGATCCTTGGATTTTTTTAAGATCAACAGAAGAAAACACTCGGGAATTTGCCGCTGTGCTAGCCGTAAATTATAAAAAAATATCTCCAATGGATTTTTCGCATTCTAATATTATAAGCATTTTTAATCCTGAAGGTGAATTAATATACCAACAAGAAGGTTTAGGCGTTAATAATAATGATACTGTAAATAGAATAAACCTAGAAGCAGAAAAAATCAAATAGATTAATTTTTAATTCGGCAGAAACAAGGGAAGATTTTAATTAATTGACTCTTGTTTTTTTGTTTTAATTACTGACATCAAAATCAACAGTAATCCTGCTGCAATAAAAATACTAGTACCAAAAATACTTTCATAATACTTAGAAAATATTCCTTTATTAAAGTATAAAAAACCGCCTTGCAGAAACAATAATACTTCGGTCATTAAATACCCTAAAAAGAAAAAAATTATCCCCAAACGAAGCCAATAAGATTGATTTGAAAGCAATTTATTTTGAATTAAAATTCCAAACAGAAATCCAGTGATGATTCCGAGCGTTGTTAAATGAATAAATCCGATGATAAAATTTCTAATTTGATGTGAAGCCTCGGCAAGATTAGGAAACAATACCAATAATTGGAAAGTTACTTTCAAAAATAAAGAACTTAAAGCCAAACCATAAGCCATTTTTACTGTTAGATTTAAATTTTCTTTAAATGAGTAAATTTGAGGTTTAAGCATTTTATAAAAAGAAACAAAAGCTGTCATTTGCAAGATAACTCCAATGCAATTAATCCATTTTAAAAAAGCATTAGAAATATACCAGCTTACAGGAAATGCAAAAGTCAAAAAAATGGATACAATTAATAAATAAAGAAATCTGTTGAAGTACTTTTTATCAAAAGGTTTTTTAAATTGTTTTAAAAACAAAGCTAAAACGGCTATTATAAACCAGCCATTAAATTGGAAATGTAAAAAAAACTGAATCGCAATTTGATAAAAAGCACTATGTTTTCCCTGTATGCTTAGCGCCGGCCCTAAACACCAAACTCCAAATGTGGAAAAAAACATAAACAAAACTGCTGTCAGTAAAAGTTTTTGACTGCTTTTTTCTTTAGAACAATCTTTCCAAACCAGCCAGCAAAAAATATAGCTTACTAAAATATGAAGTGTCGAGAATATTATAGAGAATAAAGCATATCCTTGAATCGGGAAAGCAATCATCATACCGATCACAGAAAATTCTGAAACCCAAAATAATTGATTATAAATTGGCTTCTTCCTCTTTTCTTTTGGGATAAAAAAATGAACAATTAAAACGTAAATAATCAAATATACCCAGCCTAACATTGCAACGTGCGAGTGTGCATGAAGCAAGAAATTGTAGTTTATACTATTTAAAGGAAATAAATATAAAAACCGCAATAACAGTCCCATCAGCGAAGCTATTAAGAAATTAAAAATACAGCATATAATCCAGGTTTTTTGAGAATTCATTTTAAATTCAATTCAATATTTATCAAAATAAAAACACACCAATTTCATCTTTTTATATAAAATGAAATCAGTGCGTTTCTTCTACAGTAAATAATACTTAGGCAAACTCTTTTTCTAAAATTTCGGCTTTAGGAAACAAAATATTATTCTCTAAGTGAATATGTTTATGTAAATCTTCTTCAAATTCTTTCAGCATCGCAAATGTTACTTTGTATGTTGTACAGCCATCATCTGGTGCGGTATAATTATTAGTTAATGCTGCTATTTGTCTAAAACGATCTCCTTCGGCAGTATGTTCATCTTTCATCATTGCTATTGGGTTTGCTACTGTTCCAAAAGAGGGCTGTGACAAAACTTCGGCGGCATCTTTTGCATTTGCCATTCTTTTAATAAAAGGAAATAAAATAAGCTCTTCTTTTTTCATGTGTTGAGCCAATTCTCCAGCGCAATCGGTAAACAATTCATTAATCTTAAACAATTCTTGATGATTTGCGCCATGCACTCTGCAAAGTTTATCTAGAAACTGCACCAAAACAATTGTTTTCTCTTCTACATAACGATGATGTGTTTTTTCGATATAATCAACTAATAAATCCAGAGGCCAAGAATTAAAATCGATTGTGTTCGTGTTTTCTAACTGCAAAACTTCATTAATCTTCTCAATCAGAACCTCAGAATCTACATTTTGCCTGTCGCATACTTCTTCAATAGTTCTATTACCCTTGCAGCAAAAATCTATATCATATTTTTTAAATACAGCTGCTGTTCTAAAATCTTCGGCAACAAATGCCCCAATTGTTTTGTTTTTTAAATTTTCCATTTTTTTATATTTTTAAATAAAAGACAATTTTATCTTTTATTGATTTATTAAAAAACTCTAATTCTAAAAATAAGAATTAGAGCTATTTTTTATTCTACAATTAAAACACCTTTCATCATAGCAACATGCCCCGGAAAAGTACATAAGAAATTGTAAGTTCCTTTTTTATCAATAGTAAATTCAATCGTATCTTCTTCTCCACCGCCCAACAATTTGGTATGAGCAACGATTGAAGCTTTTTCAGATGCAGGAATATAATCTGTATCTTTTGCTGCGCTTGCTTTTGTAGCAAAAGCGGCTTCATCTGTACCTTCTTGCAAAATTACCAAGTTATGTCCCATTGCCTCTTTTGGAATTTTCCCAACATGCTTTAATGTTAAAGTAATTGGTTTTCCTGCTTCGGCTCTTAGTTCACTAACATTAAACTGCATTTGATCATTTCCTTCAACAACCAAAATATTACTAACTGCTTCTGCCTGATTTCCTTCGCCAGTGCTTGTTTCATTTATCTCTGTATCTTCTGCTGGTGTTACTTCTTTTTTACCACATGAAGTAATTGTTAAAAAACCCATCAATAATAAGCTTAAAACCCTAACCTTTTTATTCATCTTATTGTATTTTATTATTAATTATTTATTTTCATTTAAAGCTTTTAGAAAAAAATCACCCGATTTTACACCTGTTGCTAACTCTTCTAATGTTGTTCCGGTTAACATTATTAAAAGCAGTTCTCGAATTTGTTTAAATTGATCATGAACCGGACAAGGATGATCTTCTGAACATTCTTTTAATCCGATGCCGCAACCTTTGTATATCGCATCTCCATCTATTGCATCAACAATTTGTATTAATTTTACAGCCTTCATTTTCTCTGCAGAAACTTCAAAACCGCCACCAACACCTTTTGCAGAATCAATAATATTATTTTTAGTGAGAATCTGCATTATCTTGCCTGTAAAAGGTTCTGGAGAATCAATTTCTTTTGCTACATCTTTTATTCCAACTCTTACACCATTTGATGATTTGGTCGCAATAAAAATTGACGCACGTATCCCGTACTCACAAGCTTTTGAAAACATAGATAGATCTGATTAAATTCAACACAAAGATATTCAAAAAAATCAATAAAAGACAAATTTATCTTTTAAAAAACTTTCTTACAAATAAATTATTTAAAATAGCGTTGATTATCAACGATAAAGATTCTAATTTATCGATCAATCCATTTTCTAAAAATTGATGTTTTTTGAGCACTTGTCACCACAAATTCTTTCTGCCCTTTGATATAAACCGCTAATCTATCGCCAATATGAGGGGAGATTTTTTCGATAGCAGTAATAGAAACGATATCGCTTCTGTTTATTTTAAAGAAGTTTTCAGGATTCAATTGTTGTTCTGCAGCAATTAAGGTTCCTGTTAATGGATATTTTTTACCATTAAAATCAAATGCATAAACCAAAACGCTATCTGCCTGAATAAATGCAATGTCTGAAACGGGCAGTAAATAAATTCCGTTTCGGGTTTTAATCGTAAAACGCTGTTTGTATAAATTAGTCGCTTCTTGCTGTAACGATTTTTGCAATAACTGCAAAATATCTGGGCTTATTACGGGCTGTGCTTTGGTTTGTAATGTATTGCATTTTAAAATGGCTTTTTCCACCAATTCTTTTGTCAAAGGTTTTAGCAAATAAGCAATTCCGTTTCCATCAAAAGCTTTCATTAAAAATTGATCGTAAGCTGTTGTAAAAATTATGGGGCAGTTGATGGATTGTTTGTCATAAAAATTAAAAACATTGCCATCAAGTAACTCTATGTCAGAAAAAATTAAATCGGGTTGCGCATTGCTTTCAAACCAATCAAAACATTTCGAAATACTATTTAAAGTAGCTAAAACAGTAAAATCTGGATGTATTTCTTTTATAAAACTAATAAGTTGTTTTGCTGCCAAAGGTTCATCTTCGATAATTAAGACATTCATAATTTAAAAGATTTTAATTGATTGATCAATGGCAGTATCACCGTGAAATTCTCCTTTTTATGAATCGTAATCGATTGATTGGAAAGCAGAAGATAACGTTCATTTAAGTTTTCTAAACCTGTTCCCGAAGCATCATTTTGATACATTTTCTCTTGAATTTTATTTTTAATTTCAATCGTATTTTCACTTATGACAATCGAAGTAATTAATGGATTTTGTTCATTGCCTTGGTTGTGCTTAATAATGTTTTCTAATAAAACCTGCAGACAACAAGATGGAACTAGTTTTTTTAAAGCATTTTGATCTGCAATTTCGGTTTTAAAGACATACGCATTTCCAAATCGCTGGTTGAGTAAATAAATATAATCCTCAGCAAAAATCATTTCTTCTTCCAATGTAACTACTTCTTCATCTTTGTGTCGGATTAAATATCGATAAATAGACGATAAATGCTTTACAAACTCCTTAGCCTGAACAGCATCAATATCAATTAATGACTGTAAAACGTTTAGATTATTAAACAAAAAATGTGGCGCAATCTGATTGCTTAAAACCTTAAGAATATTTTCTGCATTTGCTTTTTCGAGACTTACTATATTTTGCTGCGATGCATAAAATCTCTTCATCGCCAAAATAGAGAGTAAAATACCAAGGCTTTGCGCCTGATGAATTACACCTGCAATAATATTTATAAAACTCCAATCTTGCGGTTTATTCAGAATTAATCCGTAGCCAAATTGGTAGAAAATCATCGAGAAAAAAAGTAGAAAAATGACACTCAAAACGGGCATCCATACGTTTTTGTTTTTTAAACTAAAGGGCAGAATAATATAAATCAAGATTAATACAAAAGTGGTATCGATCACGATATTATACAGCAATGCGGTAAGAGCTGTAGCAAAAGTTTCTGTAGTAAAATAAGCCGGAATTAAAAAAACCAAGCTCAAAATCCAGTAAATGGTTATAATAATCCAATCTGACTTATTGGGAGTTTGAATGTAGTGTTTAATATTTTTCATTAACTATTTACAGTAAGTATATTAAATTCAAATGTAACTCAAAATTGCTTCCTTTTGAGAATCTATCTTGAGTTACATTTTTCTGTATTTTAAATTAAAAAACTTTTGAAAGCGGTGTTAACCAGTCTGAATTTCGCATCAGTACCACATATTGAAAACCGTATTCTCTGTCTTTAAAATTACCTGCCAATTTTCCCTGTGGCGCAGTTCCATTAAACAATCGGCCCGTTTTAGGAAATGGAGAATTGTTTCCGTTAAGTTTAAAAAGTGTAGTCGAATTTTCGTTTGAAAGCTCTTTTAAATCTTCAATTCCATCTATTTTTAAAAGCGATTTAGTATCATACGAAAATGGCTCTTTTGTCCAATTTTCAGTTTTACTATTCCAAACATTAAACTTAGAATCAATTGGCAGACAAACAACTGAGATTATTTTTTTTGAACTTACATGATCTGAACTTGATAGTTTTGAGGCAAAATCTTCTCCTATATAATATACAGGAACCAAATGTGCGTGAAAGTAACCCCACATTCCGTATAATTTTTGATTTTCTAAATTTAGAATAGAATACAGTTGCTTGTAATTTCTAAACAATTGTTCCGGTCTATTTACTCCGGATTTGCTGTTACTATAACTTAAGTTTTGAATTAAGTATTCAAAAACAGGAAACTTTGTTTTGAGCACTTTCTGAAATTTGCTTTTATGCTGCTGTATTTCATCGTAATATTTTTGAGCAAAAAGTGTTATTTTTTCAATATTAGAATCACTGTATTCTGCATTTAAAACTACCCGAAGTTCATCAAACAGCGGACTTTTATTTTTTCCTATAAACGAATTAAGGAAAATCAAATAATTATTAAAATCCTGTACACCGTCGATTCCTATAAAAACAATTCGTTTCTCTTTCGGCAAAGACAAATTCAATGTTCTTATTTTTAAAATCTTATTATAGAAATCCTGATTTCCCCATTGTGCATGAATTTTGACCCAATATCCAAAAACCTTTTTTAATTTTTCTTCATTTCCTTTTTCCAGAAACTCATTTATAGCTGTAGATTGTGCAAAATCTAATTCGGCAATATATTTTGTAGTGCCAACTGTTTTATTAAGGTATTTTAATAAATTAAAATCTATTAACTGCGCATTTTGAGCACCGTGCGATTCTCCCAAAATAATAAATTGATTTTGTTCGGCATCTGATTTTAGCAATTGCCATTGATTATCATTTTCTAAATCAATAGTTGCTTTATTCTCCGAAAGATATTCTTTAAAATTGCTTTCTTGTCCAAAAATATTTCCAAAAGCAAACAATGTAATAATGATTAGTTTTTTCATTTTATATGATTTTATACGACAAACGTATAACAGCAGAATGCCTTATAAAACAAGAATCGAATCAACTCAGGGAAAATTCAAATGAATATCGGAAAATGGCAAACGAAATTCTTATTTATAATGAGAATAATTTAATTGTTTTCAAGAGCATATTATTTATCAAGTTAATTTTAAAACCAATTTTAATTTTACCTTTGATAGCATATAATTTTTTAAATTGTAAAAAATGCCTTTAAATAACTCAAAAGATTTAAAACTTGCTGTTCTTATTGATGCCGACAATGTACCTTACAGTAATGTAAAGGGAATGATGGAAGAAATAGCCAAGTTTGGAACTCCCACCACAAAGCGCATTTATGCTGACTGGACTAAACCTAATTCTAATGGTTGGAAAGGTGTTTTATTAGAACATGCAATTACGCCAATACAGCAATACAGCTATACGGTTGGTAAAAATTCCTCAGATTCTGCATTAATTATTGATGCAATGGATTTGCTTTATTCTGGAAAATTAGACGGTTTTTGTATCGTTTCCAGCGACAGCGATTTTACTCGTTTAGCCATTCGTTTAAGAGAATCTGGAATGAAAGTTATTGGTATCGGAGAAAAGAAAACCCCAAATTCTTTTATTGTTGCCTGCGATAGATTTATTTACATTGAAGTTTTGGATGGTGCAATCCAGAAAAAGAAAGCAAAAGCCACAACAACAGCTACTGACGTTAAAAAGCCGGTTGAAAAACCTGCTGAAAAAGCATTACACAAAATTGACAAACAAACCATTGAACTTATCGAAGCCACAATTGAAGACATTGAAGACGACGATGGCTGGGCTTTTTTAGGCGATGTAGGAAATTTAATTGTAAAGAAAAAACCCGAGTTTGACCCAAGAAATTATGGTTTTTCTAAGCTTACGCCAATGCTGAAATCATTAACTGATATTCTCGAAATTGACGAAAGAGAATCAGACAAAAAGGGAATTAAACACGTTTACGTACGTTTAAGATTCAATTAATTACACATTTTATTACCATTTTAATTTTAAAAAAAACATGAGAAAAAAATTCTTCATTTACGGATTCTTATTGTTTGTAATTGTTACTGCTCTTTATATTTATTCAGGACGCGGTTTTTTACTCGTTATCATTCTGCCAATATTATTAGTTGTTGGTGTTTACAATGCAATTCAGACCAAACATGCCATTTTGCGAAATTTTCCTGTTTTAGGCTATTTTAGGTATTTATTTGAAATGATTGCTCCAGAAATTCAGCAGTATTTTATTGAAAGATCTACTGACGGAAAGCCTTTTTCAAGAAATCAGCGCTCATTAGTATACCAAAGAGCAAAAAATATAGATTCAAATACTCCTTTTGGAACACAGTTAAATCTAAATCATGATAGCTACGAAGGAATCAAGCATTCTATTTTTCCTGCAAAAGTTAATGAAGATTTACCGCGTGTATTAGTTGGAGGAAAAGATTGTAAACAGCCTTATTCTGCTTCTTTATTTAATGTTTCTGCAATGAGTTTTGGTTCATTGAGCGAAAATGCTGTACGCGCAATCAATATCGGTGCACAAAAAGGTAAATTTTATCAAAATACAGGTGAAGGCGGCTTAACAGAATATCATCTTGCCGGTGGCGGCGATATTACTTGGCAGATTGGTACAGGATATTTTGGCTGTCGTGATGCTGAAGGTAATTTCAGCCCAGAAAACTTTAAAGAAAAAGCCAATCTTCCTAATGTAAAAATGATCGAAATTAAGCTTTCACAAGGAGCAAAACCTGGTCATGGCGGTGTACTTCCGGCTGCAAAAAATACAGAACAAATTGCTAAAATTAGAGGTGTTGTACCACATACTTTAATTCTTTCGCCTCCAAGCCATAGTGCTTTTTCTGATGCTAAAGGATTAATTCATTTTGTAGCAAAACTTCGAGAATTATCAAACGGAAAACCTATCGGATTTAAATTATGTATTGGAAACACGGCTGAATTTGAAGCGATCTGCCACGAAATGATTGCCGAGGATATTTACCCCGATTTTATTACTGTTGATGGTGCCGAAGGTGGTACTGGTGCAGCACCGCTAGAATTTGCCGATGGTGTTGGTATGCCTTTTGAACCTGCTTTAATTTTTGTAAATAAAACATTAATCGGCTTAAATATTCGTGATAAAATGCGCGTAATTGGAAGCGGAAAAATCATTTCTGGTTACTCAATCCTGCATGCCGTGGCACTTGGTGCAGATATGTGTAACAGTGCGCGTGGTTTTATGTTCTCTTTAGGCTGTATACAAGCACTTCGCTGTCATAATAACGAATGCCCTACTGGAGTTGCTACTCAAAACAAAATGCTTATGAAAGGTTTGGTTGTAACCGATAAATCAGATCGTGTGTATCATTTTCATAAAAATACACTGCATTCAGCAAATGAACTTCTTGCTGCTGCAGGCAAGAAAAGTTTCTCTGATGTTGATATTAACATCTTTATGCGCGGGGATGAATTTGCAAATTTATCTGATCTCTATTTCCCTGATAATTTAACGAATGTAACAAAACATTAAAATATAAAAAACAGCCTCTTTGTAATCGCAAAGAGGCTCTTTTTTTTATGTTTTTAGAAGCTGTTAAAGTTTCGCTGCAACTTTTCCTTCCGGACTATCTTTTTCTAATACTGCCAATTCCTCTTTATCCACTAATTGCTGGGCAAGAATCGCATTATTATAAGCTAAAAAATACACATCAAATGATACTCCTTCGCTGATTAAATCTGTAGAAATTTGGTTATTCTTAATCATTCCTTTCAACAAAACCGGAAATGATTCTTTGTAGGCTAATTGGTTTGCTGGATTTTCTTCTAAATTGGTTTCAATTCTTATTTCAATCTTATTATCATTCAAGAATGCTTTTGCAGAAGTACCGGTAATACCATTACCTCTTATTGAAGATGAATTGTTGTAATTGCTAACATGTTCTTGAATTTTCTGCTTGGTATTTTTACAACTCACCAAGAACAATACAATAGCAAATGCAAATGCGATTTGGGTAATTTTTTTGGTCATAATTTTTTGGTTTAATAGTTAATTTGTCTCTCAAACATAATAAACTTTTAACACAAAACCAACAAATGTAATTATTTGACTACAAATAGATTAACTGCAAATAAATCGCAAAAATATGCAAAAACAAAGAAATCGTTTTTATAAAAAAATAAGCTTGAAAAACTAAAAAACTCTAAAATTAAGAACGATACTCAAAGCTGTTATTGCAGCAAATCGGCCAGCGTTTCATTATTTATTATTTCTTTATCCAAAACTGTATTATCATCGGCTAAAAAATAAACATCAAACTGTACACCTTCTTTTACTAAGTCTTTAGAGATTTGATCTTTGCTCAGCATTTCTTTCAGTAATCTAGGAAATGTTATTTTTGAAGCCATTTCATTGGGTTTATTGTGCTCCAAACTGGTTTCAAAACGCAATTCTATTTTATTATCGTTTATATAGCCTCTGGCTGTTGTAAGCGTGACATTATCTGCTTTAAAACTTGAAGCTGTACTATTATAATTTGTAACATATTCTTGTAGTTTCTGCTTAGTATTTTTACAGCTTATCAACATCAATACCATAATAACGGTAAACAAAATTTTGGTATATTTATTTCTCATAATTTTTAATTTTAGATACAGACCAATTGATTTTGCTACTAATTTATAATAAAAAAGACTTTTTGCGAATACAAAAAGCCTTTTTATTTCAGATTAATATGCAGATTACAATTTATTTTTTATCACATTATGTAACAAAAAATCTAAAGCACTCTTTTTTAATTCTTTTTTTGATAATTTATCACTCTCAAACTCGAAAAAAGTTTGAATATTTTTATCATTTTTAAAACTTAAAGTATATCCATTAAATCTTTTATCTTTTTTTGAAATTTCATACGAAAAAAATATTTTTTCTGCTGTTGAATTATCAAGTTGGCACCTTTCTAAATTACTTTTCCTCTTTAATATTCTAAAACTTTTTTCTACATCTTCTTTTGTTTCAAATTCATAAATAAAAATATTTAAGTTTTTTGGTGATTTAAATGCCATACGCAAAGAATCATCATGATTATTCTGAAAATAGTAGTCTTTAAGTATTTTTACTTTAGTTTCAGGATTTACAGATATAAATGAATCTTTCATTAGTTTAATTATCCCATAATTTTCTCTAACTAAATATGGAAGGCTATCTAAATCTTGATAAGAAGTATATAAAATATCATTAGAATCTTTTTTATCTATCTTTTGATTAGGCTCTTTATTTTCTGTTTGTATTCTCCTAGCCTCATCCAACGTAACATAAGGTACATTAAAACGTGTATCCTTTTTATTCATATTAGAACAGGTGTACGTAATTTTAATTATAAAATAAATGATTATAAAAAAGGTGAAAATAGTGCTCCAAGTTAGCTTTCTCATTTTATATTTTTGTAAGTTTTAACTTACAAATATAATAAATAGAAAATTCTTTTAATGGTTCCTTTAATTTATTATTCCATTTATTACAAAAAAAACTCTTAATAAAGCTAACGTCTGGACACAAGTATAAAACAACACGAATTTCACAAACATAGGTTATCCCATTTAAATTTGTGCAAATTCGTGAAATCTGTGTTCAAATTGAATTATTATTTTTATGTCCAGACAGTAACTTAATAAAGAGGACTTTTAATTATTTGATTTTTTGAAGCCTTAGCAGCGCTTCCAAATAATAATAATCTGCGTAATTTATGGAACAGTCTATTTCGCTTCCAGCAGGTTTATGTCCTGTTGCATGAAGTAAAAATGCCGAATTAACATCTCGGCTTTGATACTGATCTGACAACGAAACGATCATCTTTTTAGATTTTGTCAGGTACTCGTTTTTCAAATTCTTATCTTTTGTATACGAGCTCAATTCTATAAGTGCCGAAGAAACAATTGCTGCTGCAGAAGCATCTCTAGCCGCATTTGGAATATCTGGAGCATTAAAATCCCAATACGGAACTAAATCTTCTGTCGTTAATCGATCCAAATACACACGTGCCACTTTATGAGCAAAATCTAAAAACTTAGGATCTTTGGTTTCTCTATAAACCATTGTAAAACCATAAATCGCCCAAGCCTGTCCGCGCGCCCACATACTATCATCACTATATCCCTGAGCTGTAATTCCTTTTATTTTTTTACCCGTTTCATAATCATAAATTACAACGTGATACGAAGTATAATCTGGTCTAAAATGATTGTTCATCGTAGTTTCGGCATGTTTTACCGCAATGTTGTACAACTTTTTGTTACCGCCGTTTTTAGAAGCCCAAAAAAGCAATTCGAGATTCATCATATTATCGATAATCGTATTGTGTCCGCCATATTTATTATGAGGCCACGACTGAATTGTTCCTACTTTTGGATTAAAAAGTGTTGCTAAAGTATCGGCTGTTTTTAAAATAATATCTTTGTAAGCTGCGTTTTTAGTCAAACGATATCCATTTCCGAAACTATTAAAAACCTGAAAACCTAAATCGTGATCAGCCGCTTTGGTTACTGATAAAGGCGTTAAAAACCGACTGAATTTATCAGCTTCTTTTTCCCATTTTTTATCTCCTGTCGCTTCATACAAATACCATAATTCTCCTGGCCAAAAACCACTTGTCCAATCTTTATAGTTAACAAATTTCCATGTAGCGCTTCCATTAGGTACAGTTCGAGGCGAAGTTCCGTCATCTGGAATAACTTTTAAGGTTTTTGATGCTTGCGCTGCACAATACTCTAATTGCTTTTTTACATCAAATGAATTTGCTTCTGTTTTTTTCTGCGAATAACTTACAGTTACAGAGATCAAGAACACAGTTAATAAAGAAGAATTTTTTGGTTTGAGATTCATAGTAGTTTTTTTGGATGCTAAATTTATAAAAATTAGTGTCAGTTTTCTGCTAATTTAAATCTTTCGTCTTTTAGGCATACTAAATTTGTACTATTGTTGTACCAAAATCAACCTTTGTCAAAGTTTAAAACTTTGACAAAGGAAACTGCGGAGATAAAAAACTGAAAGATTCATTGTAACTTTGTTTGAATTAAAATCATAAATTAAACTTTGGATAAATCCAGAATACGCTATCTCCTTTTATTCTTCACTGTTATTCTATTCGGAATTCTGTCGAGGAAAATTTCATTTATTCCGCTATGGATTGGTGATTTTCTATATGCTGTTATGATTTATGTATTGGTTCGAATATTTTTTACAAATAAAAAAGCTTCATTTATTATAGTGCTTGCTCTTTTAATTTGTTACGGAATTGAGTTTCTACAACTTTATCAAGCAGATTGGATTATTGATCTTAGAAAAACACTTTTTGGGAGATATGTTTTAGGACAGGGATTTTTATGGAGTGATATTCTAGCCTATACTTTTGGAATTGCAATTGCTTTTATAATCGAAAAAATCATTTTAAAATATTATCATCATGAATCTCGTTTTCGCATCAAACAACAAAAATAAAATTAAGGAAATACAAAGTATACTTCCAGAAACAATTAAAATATTGAGTCTTGAAGAAATTGGCTGTCACGAAGATATTCCAGAAACTGCAGATACAATTGAAGGAAATGCTATTTTGAAAGCCGATTATGTAACTCAAAAGTTTGGTTACGATTGTTTTGCAGATGATACAGGCTTAGAAGTTACTGCATTAAATGGAGAACCTGGTGTTTATTCGGCTAGATATGCAGGAGAGCAGCGCAGTGCCGATGATAATATGAATAAACTGTTGAACGCTTTATTGGACAAATCTGATAGAAGTGCAAAGTTCAAGACCGTAATTGCATTAAATTTAAAAGGAGAACAACATCTTTTTACGGGCATTGCTAAAGGACAAATTACTTTGAATAAAACTGGAAATGAAGGTTTCGGATATGATCCGATTTTTCAGCCGGAAGGTTACACAGAAACTTTTGCCGAATTGCCTCTAGAAACAAAGAATAAAATTGGTCATCGCGGAAAAGCAACTCAGCAACTAATTGATTTCCTGAACGCAACAAAATAATTGTTTAAAATACAACATTTTAGAAGCAAAAAATTAAATTTCATGACGTGTTTTTTTGAATTTTTCTTCAAGCATTTTAAAAAATGATTTTACATCAACCATAACTTTTTGATAATCAAATCATAACAAAAACACAAATCTTAAAATAGCATTAGTTTATATGAATAATTAACAGTAATTTTGCACCCTATTTTAAATACACATATGAATAAATTTGAACAATTAGGATTGAATGAATCGTTACTGAAGGCGATTTTAGATCTAGGATTTGAAAATCCGTCAGAGGTACAGGAAAAGGCGATTCCCCTATTATTGGAAAAAGACACAGATATGGTTGCGTTGGCTCAGACAGGGACAGGGAAAACGGCAGCTTTCGGTTTTCCGCTAATTCAAAAAATTGATGCTGACAATAGAAACACACAAGCATTAGTTTTATCGCCAACACGAGAACTTTGTTTACAGATTACCAACGAACTTAAAAACTACTCAAAATACGAAAAAGGTATTAATGTGGTAGCAGTTTACGGCGGGGCTAGTATTACAGAGCAAGCCAGAGAAATTAAAAGAGGTGCACAGATTATTGTGGCAACTCCGGGCAGAATGCAAGACATGATTAACAGAGGTTTAGTAAACATTAAAAATATAGATTACTGTATTCTTGATGAAGCTGATGAGATGTTAAACATGGGATTCTATGAAGACATCGTATCTATTTTATCAGATACTCCAGACGAAAAAAGCACATGGTTGTTCTCTGCAACTATGCCGCAAGAGGTTGCTAGAATTGCAAAACAATTTATGAGCGATCCAGTAGAAATTACAGTTGGAGCTAAGAACTCAGGTTCTGCAACTGTTTCTCACGAATTTTATTTAGTAAATGCACGTGATCGTTACGAAGCTTTAAAACGTATCGCCGATGCAAATCCAGATATTTTCTCTGTAGTTTTCTGTAGAACAAAACGTGATACACAAGCTGTAGCTGAAAAATTAATTGAAGATGGATACAGCGCTGCTGCATTGCATGGAGATTTATCTCAAGCGCAACGTGATGGTGTAATGAAATCTTTCCGTGGAAGACAAATTCAGATGCTTGTTGCTACTGACGTTGCTGCACGTGGAATTGACGTTGATAATATTACTCACGTAGTAAACTATCAATTACCTGACGAGATTGAAACATACAATCACCGTTCAGGACGTACTGGTAGAGCTGGAAGATTAGGAACTTCTATCGTAATTGTTACTAAAAGTGAATTACGTAAGATTTCTTCTATCGAGAGAATCATCAAACAAAAATTCGAAGAAAAAGCTATTCCATCTGGAATCGAAATCTGCGAAATTCAATTATTGCACTTAGCAAATAAAATTAAAGATACTGAGGTAGATCACGAAATTGACAACTACCTTCCAGCAATCAACAATGTTCTTGAAGGTTTAACTAAAGAAGAGTTGATTAAGAAAATGGTATCTGTAGAATTTAATCGTTTTATTGCTTACTACAAAAAGAATAGAGATTTATCGTCTCAATCTGGAGAAAGACGCGAAAGAAGCGATTCTGCTGAACCAAGAGAATTTAATAATAACGGAGCAGTTCGTTATTTTGTAAACATTGGTTCAAGAGACAATTTCGACTGGATGTCGCTTAAAGATTACTTGAAAGAAACATTAGACTTAGGTCGTGATGACGTTTTCAAAGTAGATGTAAAAGAAGGTTTCTCTTTCTTTAACACAGATCCTGAGCATACAGATAAAGTTATGGATGTATTAAACAACGTACAATTAGAAGGACGTCGTATTAATGTTTAAATTTCTAAAAACGACGGTGGTGGAAGACGTGACCATAACGGACGTTCTGGCGGCGGAAGAAGTTCTGGCGGACCAAGACGTGAAGGTTCTGGTGGTTTCGGTCCAAGACGTGAAGGTTCTGGTGGCGGAGGCTTTAAAAGCGATAGAAATTCTGCACCTAGAGAAGGTGGTTTTAGAAGCGACAGAAACTCATCTGCTCCAAAAAGAGAAGGTGGTTTTAGAAGCTCAGCTCCAAGAAATGAAGGCGGTTCAGACAGAGCACCTAGACGTTCTGACAGCTTTGGTGATTCACCTAGACCAAGAAGACCAAGAAGAGACTAATTCTCTTTGTTAATTTTCTGATAATTATATTCGAAGACTGCGAAATATTTAATCCCGATTTACTACTTTTAGTGCTTTAAATCAGGATATGAAATATTTCGCAGTTTTCTTTTTTATGCTACTCTCAACAGTGGGTTTTGCGCAAGACACAGAGTCTACAGTTCCTCAAAGAGTTTCAGGTTATATCATTAACGATAATACTAAGCAGCCTCTTTCTAGTGTAAATGTTATTAACACTAATAAAGTACGGGGCGCAAAATCTGATGACAAGGGATATTTTGAAATTGATGTACAAGTCAATGACACACTTCACTTTTCTATTTTAGGATTTCAATCGCTAAGAATTAGAGTAACAAATGACTGGATAAAAAATAAGGTAACAAGGATTCAGCTTACTGAAAAAGCAATTGCGCTTGAAGAAGTTGTTATTGCTCCTTTTAGCTTAACGGGGTATCTAGAAATTGACGCCAAATTAATTCCAACTAAAGAAAACTACCGCTACAGTATATCTGGTCTTACACAAGGTTATGAAGCTGGAGAGTATTCTCCAAATGCTTTTGGAAAGGTTTTAGGGTCTATTTTTAATCCTGCTGATATGCTTTATAATTTCTTTGGTAAAAATGCAAAAGAACTCAAGAAGCTTAAGGAGATGAAAAAAGACGATACGGTTAGAAATCTTTTAGAGTCTAAATACGATCGAGAAACCGTTTCTGTATTATTAGGTATTAGTAAAGATGAGATTCCCGAAATCATGCATCGATGCAATTACTCTGATGCATTTATTCAAACGGCAAATGATTTGCAGATTATGGACGCCATTAGCGCTTGTTATGAGCAATATAAGGTGCTGAAAAGAAATTAAAATCACTTAAAAAAATATTAAAATCCTCAATTTTATAATTGAGGATTTTTTATTTGTATAACTTTTCTTTTTAAAATTCAGGGTTTAAAGTAAATAATTGATTAATTTTAGTCATTCTTCTTTTATTAAAATCATTTTTTGATTTTAAAATTATTACAAAATGACAAAAATAACTACTAAAATTTTAAACTTTACAGACCTTAATAAAGGCGAAGAAAATAAAAAAACTGTAATTCAAAATATTACCAGCGCTGTATCTTTTAGAGGATCAAATCTCTGGATTTTAGTCTGCGCCATTATTATTGCTTCTGTTGGATTAAATGTAAATTCTACTGCTGTTATCATTGGAGCAATGCTTATTTCTCCGTTAATGGGACCAATTGTGGGCGCAGGTTTTGGTTTAGGAATGTATGATTTTGAACTTTTAAAAAAATCAATTAAGAATCTTATTATTGCAACCGTAGTCAGTTTGACTACTTCTACTATCTATTTTTATATAAGCCCGTTTAAAGAAGCTCAATCTGAATTATTAGCCAGAACATCTCCTAATATTTATGACATTCTGATCGCCTTTTTTGGAGGTTTGGTAGGTGTTATAGCCGTAACTCGAGTAGAAAAAGGAAATCCAATTCCTGGTGTTGCCATTGCAACAGCTTTAATGCCGCCTTTGTGTACTGCTGGTTATGGTTTAGCATTGGGCAACATGAAGTATTTTATTGGCGCAATGTACTTATATACCATAAACTGCGTTTTTATTTGTATTGCCACTTTTGTAATTGTCAATTATCTAAAATATCCTATAACCAAACAACTTAATCCTAAACATCAAAAACGCGTAAAATATTTTATTTCTATTTTAATTCTATTTTTAATTGTTCCGAGTGTATTTTACGCTTATCAATTATTCATCCAAAAAAACTATACACTAAAGACTCAGACTTTTATACAGAAAGAATTTTTAGACAATGATTATCCAATTATCTATAAAAACATCGAATACAATACTAATCCAAAAAAAATAGAATTGGCTTTTTTAACTAAAAAATTTAATGATACCGAAATTACTGATTTAAATAAAAAACTAGCATCCTATGATCTAAAAGATACTCGTTTGGTTATCAAGCAAGATACCTTTAACTTAGCCAAAGATATTATGGCTAAAATAAACGACAGTCGGGATTTAGTCGATCAAAAAGATGTTTTAATTAATAATTTGAGAAATCAATTGTCTCAATATCAATTTAAAAACATTCAAATAAGCAATGAAGCCAAAATTATATTTCCTTTTGTAACTTCGTTGACAATTGGAAATTATTCAACAGAAAACAAAGAAAACAAAACTAAAATTATTCCAATTATACTTTTTCAAAGTAAAGATGATGTTAAACCAGAAACCAAGAAAAAGCTGGAATCATGGTTAAAAGTAAGACTTCAAAAAGATTCAATTGAAGTATATAGACAAACAGCAAAATAAACAAAACCATTAAAAATTAAAGATTATGTCAAAAAGTCAAGATGCCAAAAAAACGGTAAAAAAAGAACCTCTTAAAACAGCTAAAGAAAAAAAGGAGGAAAAAAGAGAAAAGAAAAACAATCCTAAAAGGGATTAATTTCTTTTACTGAAAATAAAAATTCTAAATAATTTGAGAATTTAAAATTAGAAATAATGAAAAAGAATTACATTTTTAAAATTAGTCTTTTGTCATTTTTATTTTTCATGGGTGGCAAAATATATGCACAACACACCGACTTAGTCGATGATTCTCAAACTCAAATCCTGGCCGATACCACCCGAAGTTACTTTATTCCAGATGCCACTCATAAAGAAATGAGATGGTCTCGAACAAAAAACAAGTGGTTTTCTGCACAACTGGGTTTTGCTCCTATTTTAGATTATAATGCTTACATTCAAAATGAGGATAGTAAAAATCAAGTTGGCACTCAAGAAAACCGATTTGACATTAGAAGTGCCAGAGTTATGGTAAGCGGAAAAATTAATTTTAAAAATCCGTGGAAATATTTAATAAGCGTTGAATATAAAGGTCTCGATCGCCCCGATGACAGTAATAATTTTGGATTTACTGATTTTAAAATTGTAATTCCGGTATCTGAACATAGTGAAATTGCAATAGGAAAAGTTAAAGAAACTTTTGTCTATGAAATGGTTGGTGATGCTGCTAATTTACCCCAGTTTGAGCGATTATTAAATCCTTTTTTTAACAGTCGAAATATGGGAGCTGTTTATCATTATTATTTGATGAATAACCGAATGACTCTTGCTGCGGGCGTTTTTAAAGACTGGCTGGCTGCCGATAAAAGCTTTTCTGACAGTAACACTACTTTTACTGCCAGAGTTACCGGGCTCCCAAAATGGGATAATGATGGTAAAGAATTTGTACATCTTGGTATAGGTATGCGTTATGTGGATGCAAAAGACAATGTTATTCGATTAAAAAACAAAAACGAATCGAACATTACCGATAATTATGTTGATACGGGAAATATGGATGCTTCTCATCAATTTAACCTAAGTATGGAACAGCTTTGGAGTTTAGATAATTTTTCGGCTTTGATTGAATATGTACACAACTGGACTGCGACAACAGATTATGGTTTACAGCAATTTAATGGTTATTATGTAACGGGAAGTTATGTTTTAAGTGGCGAACAGCGTCCTTACGATAAAATGGCGGCATATGCCCGAAGAATTAAACCTACAGGAAAATATGGAGCATGGGAACTTGTGGCTCGTGTGGGAAGAAATGACTTGGAAACAAAAGAAGTTCATGGTGGAATTAACAACCGTTATGACTTAGGTTTGAATTGGTGGGCAACGCAATATTGGAAAGCTGGATTAATCTACGGAATTAGCAATTTAGAAAAAGATGGAATAATTGGTGTTACAAACAACTTTCAGTTTAGACTTCAGTGGATCTATTAAAAGTCACAGTCTCAGTTTTCAGTACTAAAAAACTGAAAACTGAGACTGCAGACTAAATTTAAAAATTTATTTAACTGGAATATTCGAAAGAATTTCTAGTACAAATTTCCAATATTTTTGAGCCGAAGAAATACTTGCTCTTTCATCTGGAGAGTGTGCTCCGTGAATCGTTGGTCCAAAAGAAATCATATCCATATCTGGATAATTTGTTCCTAAAATACCACATTCTAAACCAGCATGACAAGCTACAACTTTTGGTGCTTCTCCATTTTGCTTTTCGTAGATTTCTTTTAAAACCTCTAATATTTCAGAATTTACGTTTGGAGTCCATCCTGGATAAGAACCAGAAAGTTCAACCTCACATCCAACTAATTCAAAAGCAGAACGCAATCCGTTTGCCAAATCAAATTTTGATGTTTCTACAGAAGAACGTGTTAAACAACCTATTGAGATTTCTCCGTCTTTTATAATAACTCTAGCAATATTATTAGAAGTTTCAACTAAATCTTCCATATCGGCACTCATTCTGTAAACACCGTTATGAGCAGCGTAAATGGCACGAATAATTCCTTCTTGAACACCTAAATCCATTACTTTTTCGGGTAAATCGCATTTTACGATTTCGATAGAAAGATTTGGCTCAGTCGTTTTATATTCGGCTTTAATATCGTTGATGATCTCCTGCATATCAAAAATATACGCTTCGTCAAATATTTCAGAAATAATCACTTTTGCAACACTTTCTCTCGGAATTGCATTTCGTAAACTTCCGCCGTTAATTTCATTCACTTGCAAACCAAAGTTTTCAAAAGCATCAAATAACAAACGGTTCATGATTTTATTAGCGTTTCCTAATCCTTTATTGATATCCATTCCGGAGTGACCTCCATTAAGACCTTTTACTGTAATAATGTGTCCAACTGAACCTTCTGGAACTTCTTCTTCATGATACGTTCTTGTAGCTGTTACATCAATTCCACCAGCGCAACCAATATCAATTTCATCATCTTCTTCTGTATCTAAATTCAATAAAATCTGTCCTTGAAGAATTCCTCCTTTTAGGTTTAAAGCTCCTGTCATTCCAGTTTCTTCGTCAATTGTAAACAAAGCCTCGATTGCAGGATGCGGAATATCTTTGCTTTCTAAGATTGCCATAATTGTAGCTACTCCTAACCCATTGTCTGCTCCAAGTGTAGTACCGCGCGCACGAACCCAGTCACCATCTACATACATATCAATTCCTTGCTTATCGAAATCAAAAACAGTGTCTGCATTTTTTTGGTGCACCATATCAAGATGTCCCTGCATTACAATTGCTTTACGGTTTTCCATTCCTGGAGTTGCCGGTTTTCTGATAATTACATTTCGAATTTCGTCTTCAAAAGTTTCTAAACCTAAACTGGTTCCGAAGTTTTTCATGAACTCAATTACACGCTCTTCTTTTTTTGAAGGGCGTGGAACGGCATTCAAATCAGCGAATTTATTCCACAATGCTTTAGGTTCTAGATTTCTTATTTCCTGACTCATTATTTTTTGTTTGAAGTTTAACAATTAAGAGTTTCAAAGTTACAAAGTTTAAATTCTTTTTTCGCCACGAATTGCACTAATTAGTACAAATTATAATGACTCTAAAAGTATACCTTGATCTATTGTTGAATTATAAAGATAATGTAATTAATAATTGGAGGAAATTTGTGGAATTCGCTGCTAACTATTTTTATCAATCAATATTGTATTTATATTTACGTATTCAAAATTTAAAACGTGAAACGAAAATACATCCTCCCCCTATTACTTCTCTTACAGATTATCATTTTAAGGATTCTTCCGTTTTTCCCAGAATTTATCGAACGCTTTTACAGTAACGGATTGTATTTACTAATCTCTCATTTTTCGCGAATCGTTTTAGGCTGGATTCCGTTTTCGGTTGGTGATTGTATTTACTTCGTTTTGATTGTTTTGTTAATTCGATGGATTTGGAAAAATAGAAAAACGTGGAAACAGAATTGGAAAGATAATCTTTTGAGAGCCTTGAGTGTAATCTCTATATTTTACTTTTTCTTCCATGTACTCTGGGCTTTAAATTATTATCGCGAACCTCTTTTTGAGAAAATGAAAATCAAAAAAGATTATACTGATGCCGAATTATTGGTTTTTACCAAAAAACTAATTACAAAGACAAATGAAATTCAGTTTCAAATAACTAAAAATGATAGTTCAAAAATAGTTTTTCCGTATTCTCAGGAACAAGCCTTTAAAATGAATCTTAACGGTTATCAAAATCTAGCAAAAGAATATCAATTCTTTCGATATCAAAACTTAAGCATTAAAAAATCGCTTTTTAGTCTGCCTTTAACTTATATGGGCTTTGGTGGTTATTTGAATCCTTTTACAAACGAAGCTCAGGTAAATGATTTATTTCCAATGTACAATTTCCCCGCTACAAGCTGTCACGAAATGGCGCACCAAATGGGTTACGCCAGCGAAAGTGAATGCAACTTTATTGGCGTTTTGGCAACCATAAATAACAATGATTTATATTATAAATATTCTGGATACAGCTATACTTTAAGTTACTGTCTTGGCATTTGGAAATTTAAGAATGAAAAGATTTTTAATGAATTAAAGAAAACTGTTCATGTTGGCATTTTAAAAAACTATCAAGAAAGTCAAGATTTCTGGAAACAATACGACACTTTTATTGATGAAGGTTTCCATTTTCTTTATGATAACTTCTTAAAGACAAACAATCAAAAAGACGGCATTGACAGCTATAGTAAATTTATAGATTTGATGGTGAATTATTATAAAACTCGAAAACTATAACAATAAAGAATCCAAACAATGCTAGTAAAACCATTGTTTGGGTTCTTTAATAAACATTAAGGAATCACCTCTATTTCAATTCCTTTATTCCAATTTTTATGTTCGTTTTCGTAGTATAAATAAGCTGACGAAGCTATACCTTTATAATTTCCAGGAATAATTGCTTTAAGATCAATGTTAATTTTTCTGGTTTCTTTAGCATTTAATTTTCTAAAATAAAATACTAGTTCACTCCCGAAGATTTCATAATAATCGATATTGTTTTTATCTACCAGTAATTTTAACTGCCAAGGTTCTGGGGTTAATCCGCCAGGAATTCCAATTCTAACTATTGGATTAGAAACCTGTTCTGCACTGCTGTTTTGAACTTCAACTTCTAATCTAGCTGTTTCACTAATTTTCAGTTTATTGGTCAGCGATTTTGTTTTTAAAATCAGTTTACAATCTTTTGAATTGTCTGGCGTATAGGTATTGTATTTCACATAAAACAAATACGGTATCATTTTATTATCGGGAATCTGAATAGAAAAATTATTTTTTCCTGCATCGACTTTTAAATTCTCTAAAATTACATTTCCATTTAAATCTTTGTGAGTTAAATCAATTGGATTTTTTGCTAAACTAGCCGTTGCAACTGCATTAGTTCCCTCTACAGCATAAATTTTATTAAATTCTGTAATGGCTTTCAAAGCCAATGCTGTGGCTTGCGTAGAACCAAATCCATACAATGTTTTTGATGACTGAATATAATTAAAAGCATCTAACACCTCTTTTGTAATTTGTTTTTCCTTCAATAAAGCAAGGGCATAAAGTGAAGCTATTTCTACACTCATAGATTTTCCGTAACTATTAATAACAGATTGCTGCGCTTTTAAGTTTGCTAATCCTTGCTTATTAATTTCTTCTTGAATCAGTGTCATCAGTTTTTTATATTCTTGTATTTTTTCCAAATTAAAAGAAGCCAAAGCCATCAATTCCATTCTATATAAATCTTTGCTTTTTATTGCTTCTGCCAAACCTTTTTGATATTCTAAATTCATATCAATTTCTCCAATTTCCGAAAGAACATACACAATGTAAGCGTTATTGACTTCATACTTTACTCCAGAAAAACCATATTTTGCTGGATTTTGCTTAAATCCACCTTTATTATCTTTTCTTGAATTTAACCAAATCATGGACCTTTCGATTAATTTTTTATCAACAATTATAAATTCTTTCATCTCATTAAACTGTAATAAACCATATGCCGTTAGAGCTTCACTGCCAGGATTGCCGCCATACCATTCAAAACCTCCATCTTTTGATTCATAATTTTTCAGTTTTGTATAACCCGATTGCAAAAACTTCAGCGCTTTTTCTTTAAATTCTGGCGTAGTACTTTTATGTTTCAATAATTGCATTGCCATAATATTAGGATAATTTGAAGAAGAAACCTGCTCAAAACATCCATAGGGTTCGCGTATCATACTTTCTAAACCATCGAAAATAGATGAAAATGGATTGTAGAATAGTTCAAGCCCGGCATCGATAGAACTTATAATTGGATCAGAAATCGTAAAATCCTTTTCTTGCGTCATTGTTCCTGAAATATCAACACTCTTAGGAAAACCTTTTCCATAAACATCTATTGTTTTTTTGATTTTGGTTTTAAAATTTTCTCCTTCTAATGCAATTTCCAACGGAATGTTTTTTCCAATTTTACTCGGAATTAAAGAAATATAGACTGTTTTGGATTCATTGGGATTTAATTCTACAATAGAATCTTTTAAATCATTATTTTGTTTTCCATCAAAAGCAATTTTGTACTTTAATTTTAAACTCTTTTCAGAGTTATTCTTTAACCATAACGGCATCGAAATAACATCTTCCTGCGAAGTATAAACTGGAACTTTAATATCGGTCTGAATTAATTCTTTTACAGCATACACGGCTTCTGCTTTCCCTATGTCTCCTTTATAAGAAGTTCCTTCTGCCAAAATTTTGAAAGAAGTGTTATCATCTGAATTAAAAAACTCAAAATTGGCTTCGCCTTTATTATTGGTTTGAATAATAGAATTCCAGTAAATACAGCTTCTAAAATCTGTTTTTTCTTCTACTATTGTTGATGTATATTTTGGAACATAAAAATATTCGGCTTCGTTTAATATCTTAGTTCCTGATTTATTAATGTCCTGAAAAGTATAATTGTATTTTTTACCCAGAATCATTTTTCCAACCATTAATTTATTTTTTGTAGTTACAACAATAACTCCATAAGCTGCACTTGCGCCGTATAATGCTATTGCTGATGCATCTTTTAAAATCATAATTGAGTTTATTGAACTTGGAGACAGATTTCCAAATACAGAAGAATTCTCATTATTTGCATACGGAATCCCATCAATTACAATTAATGGCTGCCCTCCTGACCTGCTTCCATAAATTGATTGTAAACCACGAATTACAACTTTATCGGTAGTGCCGGGCTGGCCAGATCCAGAAGATATTTGAATTCCTGCGACTCTGCCGCTTAATGAGCTAGTAATTTCATTGGCAGTAACAATAACAACCGAACCTGTAAGTTCTTTTTTTCTTGAAATTGAACCATATCCCACTACGAGAACTTCGTCTAAATTATTGCTGTCCCCTTTTAAAGAAATTGTATTGGATGCGGGTTGATCACTAATTTCATTTATACTGGTTGTTTTTACAATCTTATAACTGACTTCTGATAAACTTGTATTAGAAAGTGTATCTTTCATACTCAAAAATTCTTGTGTATTTGAAATTGAATTTTTGATTGTAAATTGTCTCTTGCTTTTATGCTCTGCTACTAAATAAGCCAAATCAGAAAAAACTACTCTATTAAATTTAAAATAACCGCTCGAGTTGCTTTTTGTTTCATAAACTCTTCCCTGATCTGTAAAAAAAATCACTTTTACAGCTGCAGGTTTTTCTTTATCATTCAAAACAAAACCTTCAATAACATCGCTTTTTTCAGGTTCTAAAATCTTTCTTTCAGACAATAATTTTTGAATGTTTTTCTGGCTGTATTTTCTCCAGCCATGCGTATTTAAAAGCACATCTATTGCTGCTTCTTTTTCTTCCAATTTTTTATTATTATCAAAATAAAATCTCGGCTCGTAAATTTTACCTTTTAATTCTGCTCCAAGAAACAGCCATGATAAAATATTATCTTGTTTGTCATCTATATACGTCAGCAGTTTTGAATCGACTACAGAAACTGAAAGACTAGAAGCAATTGTATTGTTGTTTTTATCTTTTGTAACAATCGAAACTTTTACTTTTTCTCTTCGCAGATAGATTTCTTTATCTGTTTTAATGTCTATTTTTAGTCCGTCTTGATAATTTAAGAAAACCAATCTTTCTGCAGCAACTCTATCATCTACTACTAAAGAAAAGGATTGAATACCTACAGGAAGATCTTTTGTTTGTATAGTAACGGTATTCCAGCCTTGTTTTAAATTCTCGTTGACCGATTTATTAATTTTAGTTGTATTACGTACCAAAATTTTTGCATCAATTGCCAATGGAGCATAAATATTTAAGACAACACTTTCGTCTCTCTTTTTGGCATTTATGGCAAAAACATTTTTCTCCGCGGCTGGCAATTCAATTTTTTCATCCGATTTAAAAGAAGAAGTCAATACAGCGAAGTATTTTTTATGCTCTTCGGTTTTCAAAATCACATTTCCCATTCCGTCGTGAATGCTTTTAAAATCAGCAATTTTAATTCCTTTTTCATCCTCAATAAAACCAGTGACATCCATTGGAAATCCAAACTCATTTTTTGCAATAAAGAATAAAGAAGAAGCTTCGTTTAAAATAAAATTACCGCTTTCTGGCAAAAACTGTAAGTCAACAAAATTCAGATTAATAGGAATCGCGCGCGTTACCGATTCTTTAAAATTATCATAATCGAGCATAACGTTGACAATTCCATCAGTTGATTTTAGGTTTTCAGGCAGTTTAAAATTAACAACTGCTTTTCCTAATTCGTTGGTTTTTCCTTCTAGCGAATCTATTTTTTTTCCTGCAATAAAAACATCGTATTTAAATGTCTGATATTTTATAGGCTGGCTTTCTAAATTTTTCAATTCAAAATCGGCTTCGCAGAATTCTCCCTTTCCATAAGATTTTTTCTTAAAATCTAATGTCATCAAAATTCTTGGCGTTACTACTTTTTGCACAAAAACTGTTTTTTCAAAAACATTCTCTTCGGTTTGATTCTGAATTTGAGTGTAAGCTCTTATTTTATACAGACCGGCAGCTGTATTTTCTGGAATTTTATAAGAACAGCTGATACTTCCGTTTTCTACTAAATAAATCTGGCTGGCTATTTTTTTATTACTGCCGTCAAATAAATCAATATAAACATAGTCGCTTAAAGTGGTTGGACTGTTATCACTTTCTGTAACAAATCCTTTAAAATAAATTACTTCTCCCGGCTCGTACAATACATTATTTAACTGTAGATATACTTTTTCTGTAAGCGGTTTTTTGTAAACTGTATTCCAGTCATTTTCTATATTTTGAGCTGTTAAGGTTTGAAATACCAGCAAAAACAATATGTATTTTATATTTTTCATCTTACTTTAAAATTTAACGGTTAAAGAAGAACCAAAACTTCTCATTAAAGGGGAATTGAAGTAATCTAAACCGCCGGTTTCTATAGAATTAAACATCGAATTATTGCTAAAAGCCGACTTGTTTTTGGAAACTATAAAAACATTATTCACAAAAAGAGAAAGTGTTAATCCGAATTTATTATCCAAAAATGCTTTTGTGTAAGAGACATTTATAGAACTCAGTCTAAAATAAGTGGCATCTTCAATTGCGTCTTCTGCAACGCCGTCTACTCCATATCTTGTCCAGCGATTTTGTTCTACCGGAAGATTAACATCATAAAATGAAACTGCTTTTGTGTTGATCAGACCACCTTGAGTAACACCTTTAAAGACATAATTGGTAATGTTTCTTTGTTTTTCAGTCAATTCAGATCTTCCGTAATAATTTAAAGTCTGCTGCGTTCCGTTCCAGATTTTACCGCCCTGACTCCAATCAAAACCTAGATTGAGTGTGATTTTTTTGTATTGAAAAGTATTGAAGAGCCCAACAACAAAATCTGGGTTTGAATTTCCTAAAACTTTTGGCTTTGAATCTTCTATAGGAAAACCATTTTCGTCAATAATTACATTTTTATTGTTATCTCTTAAATAACCGTTTCCAACAATTACACCAAGTGACTGCCCAACAATGTAACTTTTGTTTACATCTGCAAAACCAGCAAAAGGAATTCGGCTTTGATTGTTATTAAAGCTTGTAACTTCATTTTTATACTGCGTAAAATTGATATTGAAAGCATAACTTGCTTCATTTGAAAAGTACATTTTCTTATTGATTTCTGCCTCAAAACCTTTTTGTTCATAGTTTACTTCTGGTGACCAATTAGCTGTGTTTTGATCGATAACCGGCACATATAAATCATGTACTGTTTTAAAATAATAGTTTAGAGAAAAATCCCAACGGTAATTCAAGTTATAAAGCAATCCTAAACTTGTAGTTGCTTCTTTTGTAGCAAGAGCATTTTTTGGAGTAATTAATTCAAAATTATTCTGAAGCTGCTTGAACTGACTAACTTGATATTGTAAAGAATTAAAACTCAAATTATTATTTTGCAAAGAAGGTTCTGTCTGATTGGATGCATAAGTGACATTAAATGAAATCTGCTCGTCAAAAAGATTTCTCATTTCGGCGGAAACAAGAAAATTTGTCATCAGTTTGTTTTTGACAGTTGAAGAATAATTTAAACTCGAGTTTCCTTTTAAAGTTAATTCTTCATAATTGCCCAAAACATTTCTAAAAGCAGCAGAGCCGTTTACATTATAAAAAACTTCAAATCTTTGCTGGGTTATGTTCAATTTATTTTGCACCAAATTATGGTTTGGAAAATCACTAAAATAAGTTCTTCCTAATTTTCTATCCTGATACCTAAAATCTATTTTTGACTCTATGAATAGGTTATACTCAAAAGTATGACGAAAAATATCTGAGGCAGAAAACGTTTTAAATTTTTCATTTCTGTTATTGAAATTTGGCGCAGCAATCTCGGCAAAATAGAAATTTTGTCCGTTTGTATTTATAATCTCCGATGATTGAAAATTGGTATTTAAGACATTATAATCCTTGTCTTTACTATATTTATGATCAAAATTGAAAGAAAGTGTTTTGCTTTTATTTTTATCTAAATTATTCTGCATCAAATAATAAGGATTATTCTCAAACGCCGAAAAACTTCGCTGTAAACCGTTTGATAAAGTTGATGCCAAATGATTATCAAAATGAACCGGCGTAACAGCATTGGCAAAAACGATTTTATTTATTGTAAAATTTGAATTAGAAAGGTTGTTTTCAAAATCATTATAAGACAAAAGGGTTTCGATTTTACTGTACTGCGAAACATTTCTGAAATATTTTAAAGTAGTTGTAATTTCATTATTTCTACTGGTTGGGATGGAAATATTATTTGATTTATAGCCGAAATTTATTTTAAGAAAATTTCCTTTAGGACTTTCAACTTGAGCCGTAAAAGACATTTTATTTTCAAAAGTGTTTTGAAAAAAGTCATTCGGGTTATACAATTGCAGCGCATTTCCGTTTCCAGAAGTTTTATTTACTATATCGCCCTGCGGATAATATTCTGATGGATTTGCTGAATATACTAAAGAATTGAAATTTGGTCCCCAGCTGAAAATTTCATTAGTTTCTGGAGATCTATAAGCCAGTTGACCGTTAAGACTTCTTCCTTGTGCGTATGTATTTTGGTATTTGAGCAGGCGCATAGGCGCTGAATAAGTCGATTCTTGATTCAATTCAAAAAATAATCGATGATATTGAGATCTGCTTTTATAGTTGTAAAAACCATTTTCATTTCTACTAATTTTATAAACATTATTATTATCAAAAGCATCCTTCAAATCAAAACCATATCTTCCTGACGACTGTGCAATTTTTAGAGAATCTGTTCCTTTTTTTAATTTTTCTGTATAATCACTACTTTTAATCTCATCAACAACATTACCTTTTTTCTGGAAACTATTTTTAGTAATCTTAAAACTTGTAGATTTCATACCAACATAAGAAATTACCAAAACGTCGCCAATCTTTACTTCTATCTGATAATTTCCATCAAAGTCTGCAGTTGCACATTTACGTGTATTTTGAATACATATATAAGCACCAGGCAGAGGCATTCCGTTTTCACTCACATTACCTTTAAAAATGGTCTGTGAGAATGTGGCAGTCGATATAAAAAGAAAAAGTAAAAGTTGTTTCATATTCGGTGTTTTTATATATAGAGTATGATTTTTCTGAAAAGGTTGGGAAGAAACTAAAAAAATATAAGATTACAACTGAAAATTAATTTGGTTATAAATTATATTTTTTAATTTCACGCTGTAACAAATTTTGCAGCATTACTACTAATACAATATGAGCGAAAGTCTAGAACAGTCATTTGTTGCGCAATTGCAGGCAAATCAGAATATAATCCACAAGATTTGTAGATTATATACTGCTGGTGAAGATGCTCATAAAGACTTGTTTCAGGAAATTACTATTCAATTATGGAAAGCGTATCCAAAATTTAGAGGCGACAGCAAATTTTCGACCTGGACGTATCGCGTTGCTTTAAATACTGCCATTACCTTATACCGTAAAACCAAAAGGACCATATCTACCGTAGATTATGAGAGTCATCAGCATTTTGTAAAAGATGTTGATTACAATTATGAAGAAGAGGAACAAATTAAATTGATGTACAAAGCGGTTTACCAGCTTAATGACATCGAAAAAGCATTGGTTTTTATGTATTTAGAAGACAAAGATTATCAAGAAATAGCTATAACCTTAGGGATAAGCGAAGTGAATGCTCGTGTGAAAATGAATAGAATTAAAGGGAAACTTAAAAAAATACTAAATCCTTAGAAATTATTATGAAAGAACTGGATTTACTAAAAAAAGACTGGAAAAAGAGCGAAAATTCTTTTGAACAAATTTCTGAAAAAGAGATTTACAAAATGATTCATAAAAAATCATCTTCAAATGTGAGATGGATTTTAATTATCAGCATTTTGGAGATTTTATTTTGGACCTTATCAAATTATTTTTCTAATACTGATGATATTTTACACAAAATAAATCATCCAGAAATTATATTGTACATGCAGATATTAATGTATCTCACCTACGCAATAACATTGGTATTTATTTATCTTTTCTATAAAAATTATAAAACTATTTCTACTACAGTTTCGACTAAACTGTTAATGAGCAGTATTTTGAGAACCCGAAAAATGGTGCAATATTATGTTTGGTACAATTTAGGAAATATAGTAATATCCTCTATTTTAAGCTTCTTTATCAGTTATGTTTACAATCCTGATATGGCTTTTTTCCGCGAAAAATTAGCTCAAAACGGAATTGCAATGATTTTTTCAGTCGGTGTTTTTTTAATAATAACAGTATTTCTTTTGGGCTTTTTCTGGTGTATTTACAGATTACTTTATGGAAGACTTTTACGCCGTTTATATGCAAACTACAAAGAATTGAAGAAAATTGATTTTTGATTTTTTCTTGTGAAAAATTAAAAATCAATTTTCTTCAATTTGAAATTCCAAGTTTTAAAATTCCAAGTTTTAAAATTCCAAATTCCAAAACTTGAAGAATCTGAAACCTACGGTTTCATCACGAGTACTTACAGTGTATTTACTTGAATAGCCTACAGCTTTAGCTGGAGTAAAAAATAAACGCAAACAAATTGGCTTTAGCCAAATTATGCGCAATTCAACCTGAAACTTGAAACTTGAAACAAAAAAAACTTAAAACTACTTTTTTAAAATCTAACCTCTAAAATCAGAAATCTAAAATAATTAATAGTCCCATCTTCTCAATTGGTTCAGTTCTTCCTGCACTTTTAGTTCTTCTGCTGGAATAACTTTTAAGAATGATGGATGTTGTTCGATTGCAAATTCTACTTTTGCTACAATTTCGTCAATTGTATCGTTTTCATAATCAATATCTAGAGGTTCTTTGATGATGAATGATTGTAGAATACCTTTCTTTTTCATTCGCAATCCTTTTTTATCAAATGATCTGCGAAAACCGTCAATCACAATAGGAATTACGATAGGTTTATGTTGTTTTATAATATGTGCGGTTCCTTTACGAACGGGTTTAAACGATTTTGTAGTTCCTTGCGGAAATGTAATTACCCAGCCGTCTTCAAGCGCAATTTTAATATTTTCGGTATCATTTGGGTTCACATCACGTTTTTCTGCAACATCAACTCCTTTTGCACGCCAGGTTCTCTCAACTGTAATTGCGCCAACGTAAGCTAAAATTCTTGGCAGTAAACCAGCCTGCATCGTTTCTTTGGCAGCAACATAATACAAATTCATTTTGGGCTGCCACAAATAACCAATGTTCTTAATAGTATCTTGACGTCCTGATAAACTTGCGTTAAAGACATGAAACATTGCTACAACATCGGCAAAATAAGTTTGATGATTAGATATAAACAAAACATTTGTATCTGGAAGCGTTTTAATGATTTCAGATCCTTCAATCTGCAATTCATTAAAACCTCTATATCTTCTGTGAGTTATGGCACCCAAAACTCGGATTAACCATTTCTTGATGAATAATATATGCCCAAAAGGATTTCGTTTAAACAATCCCATAACAGTTTATCTTATTTTTTTGTTAGATCGCAAACATACAAAAATTATCCTTTGGGCAACACTAATAGCTAATTTCGTGAATAAAATGCTACTACTATGAATATCAAATTGTTAATTTTTTGTTTTACGAATTTCCTCCAAAAGTTATTTTTAAAACATCTCTCAACTCACTCAAAATCATTGCTGTCGCTCCCCAAACATCATGATTTTGAATATTAAATGCTGGAACTAAAATATTAGCGCCGTAAGAAGTTGACAATCTGGCTTCGATGATAATTTCATCGTTCAAAAAAACGGATAATGGCAGTTCAATAATAGCCGCTACTTCTTTAGCATCTGGATAAAATGAAAGTTCTTCTTTAGCAATTCCCAGAAATGGATGCACTAAAAAATTACTTGGCGGAATATACATTGAGCTAAATTCTTTTATAATTTCAATCTTTTCAGGCAAAACACCAACTTCTTCATGTGTTTCCCTTAAAGCAGTTTCCTTAAAATCTGCATCTGTTGTTTCATATTTTCCTCCAGGAAAAGCTATTTGTGAAGAATGAACTCCATTATAAGCATTTCTAACTATTAAAACCAGATGTGTTTCATCGTTTTTGGGATAAAACAACATCATTACAGCTGCAATTCTAGGATTTACGGCATTTAAATCAAGATTTTTTAAACCTTCAATGCGTTCTTTTGGCGCCATTTTTAGATGAGCATCAACAGCCGGCAGTTTTACAGGAATTATATTAGGAACATATTGTAAAAAATCTTGAAAATTCATGATCAAAGTTTATTTTTGTACTTTCAAATAAAATATAAATATACTCTAGAAAACGCGTTTCTACAAGTTTTCTAAAACCAAAGCCATAAAAATGTACAGTAGAGAAGAATCACAGAAAATAAAAAGGGAATTTTGGGTGGCTTTCGCCGAAAAATATCCGCGCAAATGGGTCCTTTATGATACCAAAATTAAAGATTTCTCTTTTAAATTTTATGTTGACAATAAAAAAGCTCAGGTTCTAATTGACATCGAACATAGAAGCGATGAAAAACGTATTGCTTATTTTGAAAAATTAGAAGCTTTAAAAAATATTCTGGAAGAAGAATTCATCAAAAATTTAGTTTTTGAAAAAAGTCACACTTTAGAAAGCGGTAAAACTATCAGCCGAATCTGGGTCGAAAAACTAGGCGTTGGTTTTAGCAACCGAAATAATTGGGATGCTATTTTTGAATTCTTTTACGAGAACATGCATGCTTTAGAAATGTTTTACTTAGAATATGATGATTTTATAAAAGACATTGAATAGAAAATCAAAGAAATAAATTCACTTTAAATAAAAAGGCCGGAAAATTAGTTGATAATTTTCCGGCCTTTTTTTGAAAACGAAAATACCTTGTAAAAACGGCATTTTGAATATCACAAATTTGTTAAAAAAAAGTAAAAATAATTAATAAATAAATACTTATAATAAGACAGAGGTTATGTTAATTTTTTTATATTTGGAAAAACCTAAAATCTGTAATGAGAAAACTTTTATTGATGTTTTTTTTAGTTTCATTTTCAAAAAACTATTCACAAACTGATTATGCTTTTGTTTATAATAATGATTCAATCATTAGAAAGGGCACTAGCCTTCACAATGCCGAAAAATACGAGGAAGCATTAAAAGAATATCAAAAAATTAGCAAAATAGATCCTCAATATCTAAATGCTCAATACGAAATAGGTTTAACTCTTAATGCTCTAGAAAAGAAAACGGAATTTAGAGCTCTCATGGAAGATTTACACACAAAAGGTAAAATGCCCGAATTTCCGGAGCTTTACCAAATGTATGGCATGTTTTTGAGTAACGAAAAAGATTTCGATTTATCTGAAAAGATATTTCAAGAAGGAGAGAAATACTTACCCAATTCTTCTACTTTCCTTTACAATTTTGGGATATTATACATTCGAAAAAACGAATATCAAAAAGCTATAGATCTATTTGAGCGCGTTATCAACAATAATCCTAATCATGCAGGATCGCACTATCTTTTAGGTTCGCTTGCTTTTGAGAACGGAAAAATTATAGAAGGAACTCTTGCCATGATGACCTATCTTATACTTGCTCCAACTGGTCAATATGCCAATCAGGCTGTTATGCATCTAAATGCTAATTATGGTCAAGATTATCTTGCAGAAAATAAAGTTGTTTTTACAAAATCTGGAGATAATTTTGAAGACATAGAAACGATTCTAAGAAACCAATTACCGCTAAAAAAAGTATATAAAATAAAATCTACCATAGACGATAAAATAACACGTCAGGTGCAAGCTGTTGCAGAATACGCTCTTGAGCACAAAATGGGTGATGGCTTTTTTGAGACTACTTATATTCCTTGGGTAAAAGATATGGTTGAAAAAAATCAATTTGAAGGATATACTTATTTCAGTCTTCTTTGTATGGAAGACAAAATTGGTAAAGAACTTAACAAACAAAAAAAGAAAATATTAGCCTTTCGTGACGACTATGTAGCTAAAGATTTTTGGACTGTATTTGGAAAAAGAAAACAGGATCTTTTTGGAAAAACCGAAGAGGTTATGGTGTCTATTAGAGAACAAAAACCATTTATTGTAGGTGTTCAGGTTAATGGAGAATTTGATGGAAAATGTAAATATTTAAATGCTTATGAAAATATAGCGGGTGAACTTAATTTTAAAAATGGTGAACTAGATGGTCTTCAAAAATATTATGATGAGAAAGGAAGACTTACTGAGCAAAAATTCTTTGTAAATGGAAAATTAACGGGCAATAGAACTTCTTATTACGAAAATGGAGGTATTAATGTATCTGAAACTTATAAAGATGATGTACTAGACGGAATTAGTACGTCTTACTATCCCAATGGAGGCAAAAATTGTGAAATAAACTTTACAAATGGTGAACGTAACGGAACATTGGTTTGTTTGTATGAAGCGGGAACTAAAAAGTCTGAAATCGATTTCAGCAAAGGTAAACTTAGCGGTAAATACAACGCATATAATGAATTAGGAATTTTAACAGGAAGCTACAATTGTGTAGATGATAAAGTTGAAGGCAATTATTTAGAATATTATGACGACGGTAAACTTTTAAAATCTGAAGCTGTTTATAAAAATGGTGAAGTACAAGGTGCTTTCAAAAACTATTATGTAAATAAAGGTTTAGAAAAAGAAAATATTTATACTGCTGGCAAAATTACCAAATCTACAGAGTATCATGAAAATGGTGAAAAGATTAGTGAGAGTTTCTATACTGACAAGGGAGATCTTGACTCTTACAGCTATTTTAATAGTGACGGAGTAAAATATTTTGAAGAAAAATACAAATCTGGCGAGCTAAAATCTTGGCTTCAGTATACTGCAGATTCTCCTAAACCAACAGAAACAAGCTTATCTAAGAAAAATTTTGAGCTAAAAAACTTAAATGGTACCTTAAAAATTAAAGGTGCTTTTGATAAAGGAAAGAAAATTGGTGAATGGGATTATTTTTATAATAACGGATTAGAAAGACTTAAAGAAGCTTATAATACACAAGGTAAAGTAACTGGAATTGTAAAAAACTATGCTTTAAACGGCAATGTTGCTAATATAACTAACTATACAAATGATACTATTAGCGGTGTTTATGAGATCTACAGTAAAAACAGATTAAGTCAAATTTTTAATTACGAAAAAGGAGAACAAAGCGGTCCTTTTAAAACGTTTTATTCAAACGGTGCTTTGAGTACAGAGGGGATTATTAAAAACGGAGATGTTACAGATGATAAATACACTTATTTTCAGAACGGAAATATTTCTATAATCGATCACTATATAGATGGTTTTTTAACCTATAGAAAAACATTTACTCTTAAAGGGAAATTAGAAAACGAGATTGATTATAAAAACAAAACAGGAAAATTTACGTATTCGTTTAATGATGGCGTTTACACCAAAATCTACGAAACCAAAAATGGGATCTTGAATGGTAAATATATTGCAAAGGATAAACTGAATACGGTTATTACTGATGCTGAATACCTAAATGGACTACTTCATAATGTATATAAAGAATACAGCCCGCTGGGAACTGTTCTTACTGAAAGAAATTATTACTGCGGTAAAATAAACGGAATGAGCAAAATCTACGATTATAATGGAGTTTTAAGATATACCGAAGAGCATTTATTTGATGTTGAACAGGGAAAAACGATTCGTTATTATCATAACAAATTAAAGCTGTCAGAATACAGTCAGCAAAATGGTTCTAATGAAGGTGAAACCATTTATTACAATCAAAAAGAAGAACCTATTCTAAAAGTTGGTTTTAAAGGCAATCAAGCTGTTTATTACATTAGAAAAAATAAAACCGGCGAACTGAATGATAAGGTAATTATTGAAAATCAAACGGCTCAAATAGCTTCTTTATATCCTAACGGAAAAACAGCTATTCAATACAATCTTAACAAAGGAAGTAATGACGGTAAATTTGTCATCAATAATATAGAAGGAAAACCTGAGTTTGAATGTGCTTATAAGAGCAATTTGCTTGATGGAATTCGAACTGAATATTATGCAAATGGTAAAATTTATAAAAAAGAAAGTTTTTCGAACAATGAATATGATGGTCTGCAGGAATACTTTAAAGAAGATGGTAAACCATGGATAGTTGTGAATTTAAAAAACGACGAATTACACGGAGACACTATGATTTATGAAGCTGGAAAATTAGTAGTAACTAAAAAATATGACTCAGATGAATTGGTCGAAATTATCAAATAAAGCTATTTTTCAGCTTTTATTACTTGTCATTTTTTCAGTTACAGTTTCGGCACAAAAATCATTTCAAGACTTTAAAAATTTATATCCTAATAATAATGAAATCATCATAGATAACTCTGAGGTGTATGACATTGCTGTAGAAAATAATGGTTTAAAAATCATTCAGGACAATCATTACGAATCGTTAATTTTAACTCAGAACGGAATTCAGAATAACAAAGAATCTTTTTCGTATTCTGATTTAATTATGCTCAAAGGATATGATGCTTACACTGTTGTCAATGAAAATGGCAAAGAAAAAAAGATAAAGGTTACGCAGAGTAATGAAAAACAGTCGCAGCAGAATTCTATTTTTTATAATGATGTAAAAGAACGCCAGCTGATTTTTCCGAGCGTAGAAACTGGAGCAAAAAAAGTTTATAATTATCAAACACAATTTGTAGATCCGCATTTGCTTCACAAATTTATCTTTGGAAGTTTTCTGCCCATGGAAAATGCTTCAATTGAAGTTCGAGCGGATAAAAACATCGTTATTGATTATAAAATTTTTAATGACCCAGACAAAACCATTACTTTTTCTAAAACAGAAAAAAAAGGAAAATGGGTTTACAAATGGTCTTTAAACAATATAAAAGCAGCAAAATTTGAAGATAACTCTCCAGGATATTTGTATGATGTACCACACATCGATTTTTACATCAAAGAATATACTTCAAACAATAAAACAACACCTGTTTTGGGCGATGTTCCAGAATTATTTAATTATTACAGAGGCTTTGTAAAAAATCTGAATAAAACAGAAGATCCAGATTTAAAAGCATTTACATTAGAATTAACCAAAAACAATACAACCGACGAAGAAAAGGTAAAAACCATTTTTTATTGGGTAAAAGAAAACATTAAATACATTGCTTTTGAAAACGGATATGAAGGATTTATTCCGCGCGAAGCCAGTTTAGTGTATCAAAGAAAATTTGGAGATTGTAAAGATATGGGCAGCATCATTTCGTGCATGGCGCATTATGCTAATGTAAAAGATGTAACAATTGCTTGGATAGGAACACGAAGCATTCCGTATTCTTATAATGATTTAGCTACACCTTCTGTAGACAATCATATGATTGCAATTTTTAAAAAAGGCAATGATTATATCTTTTTAGACGGTACCGACAAAGAAACGCGTTACGGAATTCCAACTTCATTTATACAAGGAAAAGAAGTATTATTTAATGAAAATGATCAGTACAAAATTTATCCTGTTCCTGTTGTTCCGGCAATTGAAAATGAGGTTAAAGAAACCGTAAACTTAACTATTGATAAAAGTAAACTGGTCGGAACTGCAAAAATGAGCCGATACGGTTATAATAGAAGCCATATTATAATGCAGATTGGAGATGCGACTAACAAAACGCGTCTTGAAATGATTAAATCATTGGTGCTAAAAGGCAATAATAAATTTAATCTAAAGAATTTTAAAGAAGAAAACTTAACTAATAAAGAGCTTCCCTACGTAATTGATTATGATTTTGATCTTGACAATTATATGGTAAAAGTAGATAAAGAGATCTATGTTAATCTGTTTTTAGACCGAATTCTAGAATCTACAACTTTAGCCAAAGATCGTGTTTCGCAATACGAATTTGATTATCTAACGCAATTTACAATTCAATATGCATTAGAAATTCCAAAAAACTGCACCATAAAGTATCTTCCTAAAAACTTTACTTTAGACAATGATTATATCAAAGCAAATTTCACTTATGAGCTAAAGAACAATATTCTTAATCTAAATGTGAGTTTAGCGCAAAAAAAATTATTGCTTAATAAAGCCGATTTTGAGCCTTGGAATGAAACCATTAAAAAACTAAAAACTAACTATAACGAAAGCATAATTTTATTAGAAAAATAATGAAAAAACAACTCTTAAAAATAATCTTTACCTGTATTGCATTATTTGTCACATCGGTTTTCTTTGGGCAGGAATACAGTTTTAAAAACTACGACTGGAACGAAAAAGAAACCACTGTTGCGATTCCTGAGAAATACAAAGACGAGAAAGAAGTTATTCTAAACCGAACTATGAAAATAGAAATGGTTATTGAGAAAAAAATAGCGGCTCAATATCGTTTAATTCATGAAACAAAATACATCAACTCTGATGATGCTATCGAACGTAATAACAAGATTTACATTCCTGTAGATGATCAAGTAAATATTTTGGTTACCAAAGCACGTGTAATTCAAAAAAACGGAAAAGTAATTACATTGGATAAAAAAGATGTAAAAGAGGAAATTGATGAAGAAAAAGGGATGAAATACCATTATTTTGCTCTAAATGGTCTTGAGAAAGGTTCTGTTATCGAAAAACTATATGTTTTTGAAGAAGCACCAAATTTAAAAGGAAACACCATAAAAATGCAGGACGAATATCCAATTGCGGCCTATAATTTTGAGTTGATTACGCCTGATCATTTAGTTTTTAAAACCAAATCGTACAATGGTTTGAGCGAACCTGTTTTAGATGATAAAAAAATTGAACATAAAAAGGTTTTAACTATCGAAGAAAAAGACGTACCTGCGTTAAGCGATGATGAAGCTTATTCTAACTGGAATGTTAAGCTAAAACTTTTTAGATACAAACTAGACAGCAATACGTATAGTGGAGGTAAAAATTTAAACAACTTTAAGGAATACGCCACTTCAACTTTTGAAATCATAAATCCGGTTCTTGATAAAAAACAAGAAAAAGCAATTGCAGCTTTTTGCAGCAGTATCGATCAATCTAAAGACACTCAAGAACAAATTTGGAACATCGAAAACAAAATCAAAAAGACAATTGTTTATGACAAATACATTGATGTAAAACCAGGTTTAAGCGATGTTATTAAAACAAAACAGGCTAATAGTCTTGACATTATAAGATTGTATGTTGCTGTTTTTAAATATTTTAAAATTGAGCAAAATCTTGTATTTACTTCAAACCGATACAAAATTCCTTTTGATAAAGATTTTGAAAGTCAAGAAAATCTAAGCGAATTTTTGTTTTATTTCCCAGCTGTTAAAAGTTACCTTACTCCTACTGAAATTGAATACAGAATTCCGCTTTTCCCAAATTATTTAGGGAACAATAATGGTTTATTTATTAAAGAAAAAGTGTTTGCAGGAATTGCAATGGGAATTGGTGAAGTTAATTTTATAGAAGTTCCGGGAACTGAAATTACACACGATTATATGGATATTACGGTAGATTTTACTAAAGATATCGAAAACCCGCTTATAACAAGTAATTTTACTTATGGAGGATATTCTGGATTAAACTTTCAGCCTATAAAAGATTTCGTTTCTGCAGAACAATACCAAACTATGCTGAAAAGTATTTCTGAAAACTATACGTTACAGAATGAATATAAAACGCTTACGACCGAAAATGATGGTACAGATTTTATTGGTAAAAAACCATTTAAACTTAATCTGACTTTTGACGGTAAAGATATGATTCAGAAAGCGGGACCAAATTATTTATTTTCTGTTGGAAAAACAATCGGAAGCCAAATGGAACTTTATCAAGAGAATAAACGTGTGCTTCCTATAGAAATTGAATATCCACATTCTTATACTAGAAAAATAAAAATAATATTGCCAGATGGCGCTACTATTAAAAATCTAGATAAGCTGGCGATGAACTTTAAAACGGAGCTTAATGGTAAAACCGAAGCCGCTTTTACCAGCAGTTATGCTCAAAATAAAAATGAGGTTACTATTGAAAATACTGAGTTTTATAATATAATAAATTATCCTCTGGCAAGTTTTGACCAATATAAAGCAGTCATAAATGCTGCCGCCGATTTTAATAAAATTGTCGTTATCGTAACACAATAAAAAAGTAAAAGCCCAACATTTAGTTGGGCTTTCTTATTTTAAATATCATTTCAACGTTTAATTTCACATCAAACATTTCTACCTTCTTACAAAATTCTAAACGGTAATAATATTATAAACAATAATATGATCATCGTAATTGATGTAAAGCTGTTTGCGGTAATCTTGTTTTTTTCTGGTAATTATAGAAAGTTTGCATTCTGTTCCGTCGTTGTCTTTACACATAAAAGAATACACAATATCGGTATCATTTTCTTCACGTTCTATATAATTCGTTATATTAAACAATTGAATTTCTTGCGAATAGACAACGATTCTATGTTTATTAGTATCTAAAATTATCGAAAGATTAACCAAATCAAGATTAGACCATTCTCCCCATTTTCCCTTTTCATTTTTTTCTAATACACTAAAACCAGAAGTTTTAAATTGGTACGTTTGGCTGTAAGACTGCTGTAGACCTAATCCTAAAAAAAGCAAAATTATATAAGTGCGCATTAAATTCATGTTATATTTCTTACAGGTAATTAAAACTCAAATTTAGTCTTTTCTTTACAGGCAATTTCAAAATCAGTCATCATTTCTTGAATAATTTTTTCTACAGGCAGAATTTCATGAATAATTCCTGCAATCTGTCCAATTTCCAATTCGCCTTCTTCAAGATCTCCCTCAAACATTCCTTTTTTAGCTCTTGCTCTACCCAAAAGCTGTGTAAGATCTTCTTTAGAAGGACATTTTTCATAGAGATCCTGAACATCTTGATAAAATTTGTTTTTAATCAATCGTACAGGAGCCAATTCTTTAAGAGTCAATTGAGTATCTCCCTCTTTTACTTTAACTATAGTTTCTTTAAAATTATTGTGTGCAGAAGATTCTATAGAAGCTGCAAAACGACTTCCTACTTGTACACCATCAGCGCCCAAAATCATCGTGGCAAGCATTCCTCTTCCCGTTGCAATACCACCTGCAGCGATAATTGGAATTTGAATTTTTTCTTTCACCATCGGAATCAAAGTCAAAGTAGTAGTTTCGTCACGTCCGTTATGTCCGCCCGCTTCAAACCCTTCGGCAACAATAGCATCTACACCAGCATCCTGCGCTTTTAAGGCAAAAACACTACTGCTTACTACATGCACCACCGTAATACCTTTTTCTTTTAAAAATGAAGTCCAAGTTTTAGGATTTCCAGCCGAAGTAAAAACAATCTTCACGCCTTCTTCAATCACAATATTTATAATCTCTTCGATGTTTGGATATAACATCGGAATATTAACTCCAAAAGGTTTATCCGTTGCTTTTTTACATTTCTGAATATGCTCTCGTAAAACCTCCGGATACATAGAGCCAGCACCAATAAGTCCTAAACCGCCGGCATTACTCACAGCAGATGCCAGTTTGTATCCACTGTTCCAAATCATTCCACCTTGAATAATTGGATACTTTATATTAAAAAGCTGCGTAATTCTATTCATTAAAAAATGCTGTTATTGTTTTATTATTTTACCTGATTTGTGCAGACCATCGGCATCAAAAGTATAAAAATAGAGACCGCTTTTTAAGGTTTGTACAGAAAGAACAGGATTTTGACTGGTAATTTGTTTTTCGATAAGCTTCTGCCCTAAAATAGAATAAATAGAAACGGAAGCTGTATTAGTATCATTTAAAAATGAAAAAGAGATATCTGTTTGAGCTGGATTTGGATAAACGGAGAAAATAGTAGTTGACGCAATAAAACTTTCTGCTCCTAAAGTAGAACCAAAATTTGGAATTCCGTAACCGTAATTATTATTCGGACTTGTATATTTATCTGAAGATGCCAGTATCATTTGTCTAATTTCTTTATTTGTTTTCGTTGGAAATGCCTGCCATAAACACGCAACCATTCCTGCCATTATAGGGCAAGAAAAAGAAGTTCCGTTTGCAGTACCAATAGTACCAGTTGGCGTTGAAATAACTGCAGCAACTCCCTGAGCCATAACATCGGGTTTTATGCGATTATCAGAACTTGGTCCTATCGAACTAGAACCTGCCTTAACTTTTGAGGCATTAACAGAACCAACAGTAAGTACCGAAACGGCATCGGCTGGACTGCCAATATGCGGCTCTGTAGTAGCGCCTTCATTTCCTGCCGAAGCTACAACGAAGATTCCTTTACTAAAAGCAATTTCGGCTCCGCGAGAAATAAAATTAGTTATCCCGTTCATATCACTGTAAGTATGACTGTAAGCTGCATTATCAAAACCAAAATAACCTAAAGAGGTCGTAATAATATCAACTCCTAATCTGTCTGCTTCTTCTGCAGCTTCAACCCAAAGAGATTCTTCCACTGGATTTTCTGTAGCAGCGATTTCTGTAATAAACAAATAATAAGAAGCATCTGGAGCTGTTCCTACCAGAGCATTTTCTTTGTAACCGCCCATTGTAGACAATACCATAGTACCATGATCATCGCCAGTATAGAAATTTGCATTTCTATTCGTAAAATCATAACCACCCAAAATCCTGTTATTCGTTCTAAGATTTTGAAACGGATCTGCAGTATCAACTCCAGGAAAACCTGCATCTAAAACCGCAATTATTTTACCCGTTCCTGTATAATTTTGTTTATGCAAAACTTGACCGTTAAGCATCTGAATCTGATTGGCAGAATTCCCGTAACTGTAATCTATAGTAGTTTTGAGTTTGTCTTTAGTTTGAGCAATTGTATTTTCAGATACTTTTTTTGAAGTATTTAAAGTTTTATTAGCAAAAACGACTTTACTAACAAATGAAAACAATTTTAGCCCATTAATATCAGCTTGAGTACCACGAATATGTAATGCATTCATCCATTTAGATTGTGCCATAACAGTAATACCAGTACTTGCTTTTACTTGGCTTACATATGTACTTTCTATAGGTGTATCGGTAACATCTAATGCAATACTTTGATTGGTTCGGCGATCTAAAGCTCTCTGAGAGAGCATTTCTAGAGGGTTGTCTAAGTAATGCTGTGCATTAGGTTTACCCGAAAAGTATACCCATGCATCTTCTACTTGCGAAAACATCGCTGTAGAAAATAGTAACATAAAGAATGTAATGTAGTAGTGTTTCATATATATACTTTTTTAAAAGGAAAACCTTTGTAAAAAAGTATAAAGCTAAGAAATTACTCCCGAACCAACTAATTCATTGTCGAAATACCAAGCAGCAAACTGACCTTCTGTAATAGCAGATTGCGGCTCATCAAAACGAACATACATTCCGTCTTCTAATTGGTGTAAAGTTGCTTTTTGCAAAGGCTGACGGTAACGAATTCTTGCCATTACTTCCATAGTTTCCCCCACTTTTAAAGTTAGATCCTCACGAATCCAGTGAACTTCTGAATTTTCTATAAATAAAGCTTTCTTAAACAATCCAGGATGCTGACTTGTTAAACCCGTATAAATAGTATTGGTTTCAACATTTGTAGCGATGATAAATAACGGATCTGTTGTTCCTCCTACATTTAATCCTTTTCTCTGTCCAATTGTAAAATAATGTGCACCTTGATGTTTGCCCACAACTTTTCCCATTGTTGGAAGATAGTTTAGTTTTTGAGCTTCTAATTTCAATTCTTCTTCTAAAGATAAACCAGTAGGTTTTTCAAAAGCATAAATTGGATCGTTTTTATCAATCTGAACAATTTTACCTTCTTTAGGCTGTAATTTTTGCTGCAAAAATTCTGGTAAACGTACTTTTCCAATAAAACATAATCCTTGAGAATCTTTCTTTTCGGCTGTAACTAAATCCATTTCAGCAGCGATTTCGCGAACTTCTGGTTTGGTTAAAGCTCCAATTGGAAACAACGATTTTGACAATTGTTCTTGCGATAATTGACATAAAAAATACGATTGATCTTTGTTATTATCAGCTCCAGCAATTAATTGATAAACTGGTTTTCCACCAACTTCAATTTCATTTTTTTGGCAATAATGACCTGTTGCAACATAATCTGCACCAAGACTTAAAGCAATTTTCATGAAAACATCAAATTTGATTTCGCGGTTACAAAGCACGTCAGGATTTGGAGTTCTCCCTTTTTCGTATTCGTTGAACATATAGTCAACGATTTTTTCTTTGTATTCTTCGCTTAAATCAACGGTTTGAAACGGTATTCCGAGTTTTTCAGCTACTAATAAAGCATCGTTACTATCTTCTAACCAAGGACATTCGTTAGAAATAGTAACCGAATCATCATGCCAGTTTTTCATAAAAAGGCCAATAACTTCGTATCCTTGCTGCTGTAATAAATAAGCAGCAACACTAGAATCTACTCCACCAGAAAGTCCAACAACTACACGTTTCATTTTAACTCGTTTATATTTTTACAAGGGTGCAAAGGTAAGTCAAAATATAGATAATTCAGATAGTTTTGATTAGTTTATGTAATAGCTAAGTAGATAAAACTTATTCCATCTTAGGTTTAGAATCCGCTTGGTAATTGCTTTTTGGATCACTCATGTTTACTTCTTTCATTTTTCCTTTAATGAAAAACTGCCATATTCCGACTTTTTTTCCATTCAAGAATTTTCCTTTAGAAGCCACTACTCCTCCCGCTTCATAAAAAACAGCGTCACCGTTATATTCATTATTTTTAAAAGTAGACTGTTCTAAAAGTGAACCATCTTGTCCCATTTTTTTATAAAGACCTTCTTTCAAACCATTTTTGTACATCATTTCTTCTGCTACTTTAGCATTCGGATAATATACAGTTCTCAGCCCTTCTAGTTTTCCGTTTTTATAATTTTCAAGCGTCATTAAAACAGTTGAAGCTTTATGGTAATATTTCCATTCTCCATCATGGGCTTTTCCAATCTCTTTTCCTTCGCTTACTTTATTTTTACTCTGATCGTAAAAAATAGTATACGAGCTTCCGTCGTTTGCAGTAAAATCACGAGTTGCTAAAACATCGCCTTTTTTAGTATCATCAAAAAACTTAAATACACCTGTTTCTTTACCGTGGCTAAAAGTTCCTTCGTAACGAGGTCTTTTAGATTCAGCGTAAATTCCTTTCCATAATCCGTCCTTTTTCCCATCAGCATCCAGTTTGTTTACTGCAGTCTGTGCATTTATGAAAAAAGCATTTAAGAAAACTAATCCAAGTAGGAGTTTTTTGTAATTCATGTTATGTTCTGTTTTTTTACTAAACGAAAATTTTATCTTATAAATTATATTGAAATAAAAAAAATCCCGATAAATCGAGATTTTTTTTATTTAGAAATTATTTCTTCTTCTGACCTTTAGCAGCTTCTTGTTGTTCCATAACTTCTTGAAGACGTTGTTGGAATTTACTTTGCTTCTTAGGCTCTTTTAATTTGTTTTCTTGAATTTGAGCGTGAATTTTATCTGTATCAACAATATAGTTTTTAATCACAAACATAATTCCGATTGTAATTAAGTTTGAAATAAAGTTATACAAACTCAATCCTGCACCATAATTATTAAAGAACATTAACATCATTAATGGTGAAACATAAATCATGATTTTCATCATTTTTGCCATGTCCGGCATACCTTCTTGTTGTGGCGCTGCCATTTGCTGATCACCAGAAGTCATTTTCATGTAGAAGAAAATTGCAACTGCTGCCAAAATTGGAAACAAACTGATATGATCTCCATATACTGGAATTGTAAATGGTAATTTAACAACCGCATCAAAAGATGATAAATCGTCTGCCCAAAGGAATCCTTTTTGTCTTAACTCAAAAGCTGAAGGAAAGAACTGGAACGACGCATACATAAACGGAAGCTGAATCAATGCCGGAATACATCCTGCCATTGGGTTTACTCCTGCCTTGTTGTACAATTTCATCGTTTCTTGTTGTTTCTTCATTGGGTCTTTTTTGAATTTTTCTCCCAACTCTGTAATCTCTGGGCGTAAAACTTTCATTTTAGCTTGAGACAAGAATGACTTATAAGTAATTGGCGACATAGCCAATTTGATAAGAATTGTAAAAATAATGATTGCAATTCCTAATGACAATCCTATTGTTGAACTTAAAAACCCAAATAATGGGATGAAAATCCATTTATTAATCCATCCAAAAATACCCCATCCAAGTGGAATAATTTTTTCAAAATTTTTATCATACGATTTTAATATTTTATAGTCTGAAGGACCAAAATACCAATTCATTTTATAATCAACTTCTCCATTTGAAAAAACCAAAGGAACTGTAGCTCTAAATTGCTTAATATATGTCGTATCTATTTTTTCATCTTTTACTAAAGCATCTGATTGTAATTTAGTCTTTTCGAATGGTTTATCTGATGATAAAATAGCTGTAAAAAAGTGCTGCTTAAAAGCTACGTAACTCACTTTTTCAGGAGTATCTTCTTTTCCTACTCCGTCGCTTACAGAACTGTATTTTTCATCCCCATATTCATATTCCAATTGAGCATAACGCTTCTCTAAAGAAATACTTTTCTCGTTTCTGTATGACTTTAAATCCCATTGTAGTTTTAATGGCTGAGAAGAATTTAAAACTTTATTCAATCCTTGAGAACGTACATCAAAACCAACTAAATAATCGTTTGCTTTTAATACGTATTTGTATTCTAAGAATTCGTTAGCACCAGCTTTTAAACGCATTGTCAAGATTTGATCGCCACCATTTTTAGTCAATGTAGGCTCAAAATATAAATCTTTAGAGTTTAAAGTTCTGTTGTCAGTTGTTTGTAACTGAATATTTAAATTAGAATTATTGTCTTTAATCAATTCTACTAATTGTCCAGAATTTTTTTCGAATTTTTTAAATTCTTTCAATGTAGCTTCTACTATATAACCGCCTTTATTTGCGATTTTTAGTATCATCTTTTCATTTTCGATTGTAGTAAAAGATTCTTTTGCAGAAGGAAGTGTTGCAGAATAAGCAAAACCACCTAATGTTTTTTGCAACTGCGCTAATTGCACAGTATCACCCTGCGTTGTTGCAGCAACTGGTAAAACAGCAGTTTTAGTTTTATCTGCTTGAGCTTGAGCTTCTTGTTTAGCTACTAATTCTTTCTTTGCTTTTTCAGCAGCAATCTCTTTATCAGAAGGTTGATTTTGGTACATAATCCAAATCAAAATCCCGAATATCAATACAAAACCAATGATTGAATTAAGATCAAATTTTTTTTCTTCCATTATAATTTAAAAAAGGTTATTCGTCAAGGCTATTTGTCATGAGTTTTGTTCAAACGTTACAGCCTCTTAGAATATTAATTATTATTTTTTATGCGAATTTACAGCAGCAGCTACAAAGTTTACGAAAATCGGGTGCGGATTTGCAACCGTACTTTTGTATTCTGGGTGATATTGTACTCCAATAAAAAATGGGTGGTTTTCAAGCTCCACAATTTCTACTAAACCAGTATCAGGATTTACTCCAGAAGCAAGTAAACCCGCTTTCTGCAATTCATCAGCATATTTATTGTTGTACTCATAACGGTGGCGGTGACGCTCTGAAATACTTTTTTGACCGTAAATTTTATGCGCTAAAGTGTTTGGTTTAATATCACATTTCCAAGCACCAAGACGCATTGTTCCACCTTTATCAGTAATCGTTTTTTGTTCTTCCATTAAACTTACAACAGGATGCGGCGTTTTATCGTTCATCTCTGTAGAGTTTGCTTCTGTATAACCTAAAATATTTCTAGAATATTCGATAACAGACATCTGCATTCCTAAACAAATTCCGAAAAACGGAATATTCTTTTCACGTGCAAAACGTACTGCTTCAATTTTTCCTTCAATACCTCTTTCTCCAAAACCTGGAGCAACCAAAACTCCATCAAGAGTTCCTAATTTCTCTTCTACATTATCAATATTAATGTGTTCTGAGTGAATAGAAATTACGTTTACTTTAGTTTCGTTAGCAGCACCTGCATGAATAAACGCCTCTAAAATAGATTTGTAACAATCCTGCATTTCTACATATTTACCAATCAAACCGATATTTACGGTATGTTTTGGATTTTTTAATCTGCGTAAAAAAGTATTCCAGTTTTTTAAATCTGGTGAAGCTTTTTTAGGTAAATCTAATTTCTTTAAAGCCACAACATCTAATCCTTCTTCAAGCATTAAATTTGGAACTTCATATATTGTTGAAGCATCAATTGATTGAATTACTGCTTCTTTTTTTACATTACAAAACAAAGCCAATTTATTACGCAGTTCCTGAGACAATTCGTGCTCAGTTCTACAAACCAAAATATCAGCTTTAATACCGCTTTCCATCAACGTTTTTACAGAGTGCTGTGTAGGTTTTGTTTTTAACTCACCAGCAGCAGCCAAATAAGGAACTAAAGTTAAATGAATAACAATTCCGTTGTTTTCTCCCAACTCCCAAACCAACTGACGAACAGACTCTATATAAGGTAGAGATTCGATATCACCTACAGTTCCACCAATTTCAGTAATTACAATATCATAATCGCCAGATTTACCCAGCAACTGCATTCTGTCTTTAATTTCGTTTGTAATATGAGGAACTACTTGAACTGTTTTTCCTAAAAATTCTCCTCTTCTTTCTTTTTCAATAACCGAAAGATAAACTCTTCCTGTTGTAACATTATTCGCCTGAGAAGTAGGAACATTAAGAAAACGTTCGTAGTGACCTAAATCTAAATCTGTTTCTGCACCATCATCTGTAACGTAACATTCTCCGTGCTCATACGGATTTAATGTACCCGGGTCTACATTTATATACGGGTCAAATTTTTGAATCGTTGTACGATACCCTCTTCCTTGTAACAATTTTGCTAAAGATGCTGCGATAATTCCTTTTCCTAAAGAAGAAGTCACACCGCCTGTAACAAAAATATATTTTGTTTGATTCATTCTGTTGTTGTTTGTATGTAGTTGTGTAAAAAACTTGGCAAAAGTACAAATTTAATTGGACAATTTATCAATAAGAGAATGAGATAATTTGCAAATTTTTAAACAGATTCATTACTTGTTTCCGTTATCCATAATTACAGCTGAAAAAGAGCCTTATTTTTAATTATTCTATTTATTTACTTCTAAAATTTCATCGTACAATTAGATTATAAAAGCAAAAAATATAGAATACTATACTAAAACCAACATCAAGACGTAATACCAATTTCAGATTGTTAAAATTAATTATGCTGTTGATATAGAAACGAAGTATTAATTGAACAAGGAAGAATAAGAAAATTTTTAAACTGTAAGGATTCAAAAGAAGGGCTTCTTTAAACTCAAACTGAAGTATTTGAGAAAAAGCTCTAGTAAGTCCTCGGCTTTTGCAATAAACAAGAGGTAAAGTTTCACAAGAAGAACGTAGTCCAAAATTTAAAAACCTTGATATATAGCTATACAAAAAGACAGCTATAATTAGTATCATAAAAATTGCGTTAACCTTTTTATAAGAATCTATTTTATAAGAAGCCTTTAACTCCATAAAAACAAAGATCCAATAATCCCAGCAAAAACTAATACGAAGAGACCACTAATCAATACTGCAATGCCACCCAATATTAAACCTGCTGTTGGCATACTAGTCGGCGCATTATTTTTTTTTGCTTCAGACAAACCTAAGTACCCTAAGATTAATGCAAATAGTCCGAAAAATAATGACAATAAACTAAAACATGGAATAAATGAAATAATAACAGCTCCAATTCCTATTATTAAAGATGCTATTCCCTTACTTTGTCCAGCATTTGAAGAATCGATTTCATTATTCATTATTCATTATTCATTTATTGGGGTTGATTTGATAAAAATATAAAATCAAGTATAATCTAAACCCATATTGATTTTAAGTTGTTAACAATTAAAAAAAGATTTTTATTTTAAAGGCTTAGGATATCTGACCTTAATATTACGAATTAACTCTTCTAATCCATTCAATTTTAATTCATAAATCAACTGTAGCTGCTGTCCTAATTCACCTTTTGGAAAACCTTTATTCTGGTACCAAACCACATAATATTCGGGTAAATCGATTAGATAACGTCCTTCGTATTTCCCGAAAGGCATTTTGGTGTGGGCTAATTTTATGAGAAGTTTACTGTCTTGTTCCATGTTTAAAAAAAAGAAGCAAGAAAAAAGAATATAGATTCATTCTCTCTTCTTGCTTTTATATATGATGCAAAGCTATTATTATTTTTCTTTTTTTGCCACAGATTAAAAGGATTAAAATGATTTTTTTTTTCGCCACGAATTACACTAATTTTCACGAATAGATTAATGTAAAACGAAAAGTACTTCTTTTTTTGCCACAGATTAAAAGGATTAAAATGATTTTTTTTTCGCCACGAATTACACTAATTTTCACGAATTGATTTGTGGAAATTTGTGTAATTCGTGGCGAACTTTTTCTACCACAGATTAAAAAATCATTTTAATCCTTTATCCCGATAGCTATCGGGAGTGGCAAAAATTTAAACTAAAAATTTAATAATGCCATCTCACAAACGCTTCCATAGCAGCGTAAGTTGCTAAACCTAATTGCTGGTACAAAGCTGCAGTTTCGTGATTTCTATCTTCGGCTCTCTGCCAAAATTCTCTAGCATCTGTTCCTTGAAAAACAACACCGTCTTTTTGAGATTGGTGTTTGAAAATTCCGTGACGTTTTGCTAAAACTTGGTCTGGACTCATTGGCACAGCCATTTCAACTTCATCAATTCCCCATTCCTGCCAAGCGCCACGGTACAACCATAACCAGCAATCATCCATAAATGACTTTGGTTTAAGTTCTTTTACAGCTTCAAAAATAGCATCTAGACAAACTTTGTGCGTTCCGTGTGGATCTGCTAAATCTCCTGCAGCATAAATTTGATGTGGTTTAATTTTTTCAATTAAATCTACTGTCAATTGAATATCTTCTTTCCCGATTGGTTTTTTCTCGATTGTCCCTGTTTCGTAAAACGGAAGTTCCATAAAATGAATCTGATCGTCTGTTAAACCTACAAAATGACTTGTTGCTCTCGCCTCGCCTTTTCTAATTAATCCTTTTATATAACGAACTTCTGGAATGTCAATTTCGCTGTTCTTTTTATTTTTTAAGAATGTAACCGCTTTTTCGTAAATAGCATCAGCCTCTGGACTTTTGATTCCGAATTTCTCGTTGTAATCAATCACGAAACTTGCAAAACGCAGCGCTTCATCATCCGCTACAGCGATATTTCCAGAAGTCTGGTACGCCACATGTACTTCATGCCCTTGCTCTTGCAGACGCATAAAAGTTCCTCCCATACTAATAATATCATCATCTGGGTGCGGGCTGAAAATTAACACACGTTTTCTAGCTGGCTCTGCTCTTTCAGGACGATTTGCATCCTCTGCATTTGGTTTTCCACCTGGCCATCCTGTAATTGTATTTTGTAATTTATTGAATATCTTAATATTGATATCGTATGCCGGACCAGAATCTGCCAATAAATCGCTCATTCCGTTTTCGATATAATCGGCATCGGTAAGCATTAAAATTGGTTTTTTCAATTTTAGCGCCAATCCTAAAACGGCTTTTCTAGTCAATTTATCGCTCCAAATTACTTTTTCAACCAACCACGGACTATTAATTCTAGTTAGTTTTGAAGAAGCTTCTTTATCTAAAATAAAAACAGCATTATTATGTTCCTGCAAAAATGAAGCTGGAACTCTATTGGTTACTTCGTCTTCTACAGATCTCTTAACAACATTTGCTTTTCCTTCTCCCCAAGCCAGTAGAATTACTCGTTTGGCTTCCATGATTTTTTTAACTCCAAGTGTAATTGCTGTTCTTGGTGTATTGCTCAAACCAGAAAAATCTTTACTTGCTGCAACTCTCGTAATATGATCTAAAGCGACCAAACGAGTTTTAGAGTTTTGAAGCGAACCTGACTCATTAAAACCAATATGTCCGTTTCCTCCAATTCCCAGAATCTGCAAATCGATACCGCCCAAAGCTTCAATTTTAGCTTCGTAATCGGCGCAATAATCGGCAATTTGTTGTTTGCTTAAAAGTCCGTCTGGAACATGTGCATTTTCAGGTAAAATATCAACATGATCAAACAGTAATTCTTTCATAAAACGAACATAACTGTTGATAGAGTTAGGTTCCATTGGATAATATTCATCCAAATTAAAACTAATTACATTTTTAAAACTCAAACCTTCTTCTTTATGAAGACGTACTAATTCTGCATACAATCCTTTTGGAGAAGAACCTGTTGCAAGACCTAAAATACACGACTTGTTTTCTTTTTGTTTTGATTGAATTAAAGCTGCAATTTCCTGGGCAACAGCTTTAGAAGCTTCATTAGAGTTTTCGAAAACTACTGTATTAATGTTTTCAAATCGTTTCTCGAAGCCTGTTGCTTTGTCTATTTTACTTTTTAACATGATATATAATTTTTTTTCTTTTTCTAAGATTTAAATGTTCCATCTTCGGTATTTATGTCCTTTTACTGCGTAAAAAAGAATCATAAAATAGGATGGCAACAGCATTAAATAAGCAAGTTGATTACCGCTTCTTGATGTTAATTCAACTCCATTTTCAATATTTGATGTATTTACAGTCTCTACAATCATTCCGTAAAATAACGGAAAAACTGCACCGCCAATAATTCCCATAATCAAAATTGCACTTCCAATTTTGGTATATCCGCCTAAATCCTGAAGCGCCATTGGCCAAATTGCCGGCCAGCAAAGCGCATTTGCCAAACCTAATAAGGCAACTAAAAGAATTACAACTGGCAGATTTGGGATTCCAGGTAACTGTATCATTACTTTTGGAGAAATTAGAACAATGGCTAAAACCAAAATTACGCCTAAAATTCCCGAAGCTTTTAAAGCCGTAACCTGCGATAAATGTTTAGGTATTAATGTGATTCCCAATATGTATCCTACAACCATTGCTGACATTGTAAATGAAGTTAATTTTAAATAAAAATTCCCTTCATCGCCATAAACTCCTAATTGTTTACCAAATCCTCCGATAGAATCTCCAGCTAAAACTTCGGCTGCTAAATACAGCATCAAAGTTACAACTCCTAAAACCAATTGCGGGCGTTTGAAAGCGTTTTTTATTTGCTTAAAAACACTCAAATTTGTTACATTTCCATCTTCATCCAAATCAATTTCTGGAAGTGGAGAAAACTTAACAAGCATTGCTAAAACCATAATAATCAAACCCATATAAAGATATGGTCTTTGTAATTGCAATGCAAGAGAATTTAAAGCGTTTGTTTTAGACACTTGATCCAGCAATGCAATTTTATCTGCGGTGAAATCTTTCATGTTAGATAAGACCAAAGCCGTTAATATAATTGGCGCCACAAATCCGGCGAGTTTGTTTGCAATTCCTAAAACACTGATTCTTGCTGCAGCACTTTCCCTTGGTCCAATTACTACAACATAAGGATTTGAAGCAGTCTGTAAAACTGCCAAACCAGTTCCCATTACAAACAATGCAATTAAAAACAATAAAAAAGTACGGCTTGAAGCGGCTGGATAAAACATAAACGCACCAGCAGCAATAATTAATAATCCTAAAGAAATACCATTTTTATAGCCTACTTTTTCGATGATCCAAGATGAGGGAACTGCCATAACAAAATAGGCAATATAAAAAGCAAAAGTCACAAAATAAGCTTGTGAAGAAGTGAGCTCACAAGCCAATTGAAAAAATGGAATTAAAGGTCCGTTAAGCCAAGTTACAAATCCCAGAATAAAAAATAATGCGGTTAAAATAACCATCGGAATAACTGGATTCCCTTTCTCTAAACGAATTGCACTTTCAATGTTTGACATACTATTTTTGGTTGATTGTTACTAGATTTTTTTGATCTCAAATCTAAACTAGAATCAACACTAAATTATTTGTTGCGTTTTTTACGCAAGTATTTGCATTTTTTTTGCAAAGCAAAAGTAATACAATTAGTTTGTCTTATCCCTAAATTAGATATGAAAATTTTGTTAATTTTTTGTTTCCCAATTTAATTCAGGATAATATTTCTGAAGATATTCTTTAACGTCTGCAATATCTTCTTTGGCAGTTAAATCGGGTACATGCTCTGAAAACGGAATCCCAATTGTGGTGTTTGGATTTTCTTTTACGGAGTTTAAAAGTACCGTTGGCAGTTCTTTTTCGTCTCTTTCTGGATGAACTGGGCAATTTTTAAGATGTGTATACAATGTTGCTCCGTTAAATTTAAAAGCATTCATACTCACTCTTATTTTCCCTTCAACATCTTTATATTCTTCTAGAACATCGGCAGAAGGTTTTTCTAGAATGTCTAATAGTTGATTGTCCTGGTCTAATTTGGCAATTGCAAAACGCGAAATACGTTCTATGGGAAATTCCAATGCATCGCGATCGTAACTTATAAAAGCGTTCGGACTTTCTGTTTCTCTAAGCGCCAATAAAGCTGCTGCCGAATACAAATTATCGCTGTTGCAAACCGAATACTGCTGTCTATTTAATTCTGGATATTGCTCAACTGCCTGAAATAAAGCATCAGCAGTACCAAATGGTTTTATTCTTCCTTCTGGAATATATTGTACAGCAAACGAAATATTGAGTCCATGAAAGTTGTTGTTTTTCATTTCACTTCCGTAAAACTCCTTAAAAAGTTCGCCTTGTTCTCCTATAATAATATAAATGTTTTGATACCCTGCTCTTTTTGCATTCAATAAAAGATAATCTAAAAGTGGTCTTCCGCTGGCTCCTACTCCAATTAAACCTTTGCTTCTCTCGTTTGCCTGCGCAATTTCTTCGGGTGATAAATGAGCCAAAACGGCTTCTTTTTTCATGCGGGAAGAAGCTCCTCCGGCAAGAATAATTAAATTGTTGTGCATACTATATTTTAAATTTCAATATTTTCTAAAATTCTCACACCAGGATCTACGCTCACTGCATACGCTTCTTCTGCTCCAGCGTCTAAAATTGCTTTTATTACCAAATCTTCATTTTTAGGATCGGCAATAACCACAATACTTCCGCCTCCGCCAGAACCTACAATTTTGGCTCCGTAAGCACCTGCGCGCAATGCAGCATTAATCATATTGTCTATTCTTGGTACTGTAATTTTGAGTAAATCGCGCAAAACAGCGTGATGTTCATTCATCCAAAAACCAATCTTCTTTAAGTCTAAAACTGATTTTTCAAACTCTTTCTGCGCTTCTTTGGTGTAATGATAATTTTTGATTGCTGCTTCAAAAAACGGAATTAATCGATCTGGAAGACAATTTCTGTATCGGTCTAAATCTTGAATTTCAGAAGCATTCAAATCAAATTTTGGAAAGTTCTGTTTTACAATATCAATTGCCATTAAAGCATTTCCTTTTAATTCGCCAATCACACCGATGGTTTCTTTAGGAACTCCAGAAACTCCTGTAATCAAACCTTTTAATTCTGTTCCGATAATTTTATACGAAAACGGATCTTTCGTATTAATGTATACAATATTGCCAGCTCCAATGCTAAAATGATCCATCATACCGCCAGGTTCGCCGTGTTCTAAAACTTCAGATTCATACCCAAGTTTTGAAATAAATTCTGGCGTTACCTCATGGTCAATTCCAAAAGCCGTAATTAGAAAACGAATCCAAGCCATCAATAAAGCCGATGAACTTGATGTTCCTGAATTTATCGGAATATCGCCTGTAATGGTAATATTGTAACCAGCTGTTGGTATACAGCCATATCTGCGCAATACTCGCAAGGATGAAGCAAAGTAATCTCGAGGTTCTAAAATTTCGAAAGCGGCATGAATATCTATAATCCTAACATCGTTGATGTCGATCATATTAAGAACAAACGAATTGATGTCATTTTGCTTTGCTGTTAGTTTTATATTGCGGTCTATTGCACAGGCAATAACGGGTAATCCTAAATAATCCTGATGATCTCCAAAGAGACATGTTCTTCCTGGGGCTAATGACGTTATTTTTCTCACGTAAAAAATATATAATAAAATGTTGTAATTCAGTTAATTACAACATTATTTAGTTATGAATTTATTTTTGGTTTTTGGTTTTGATTCTACGAAACTATAGATTATATTTTTATTAAACAAGAAAAAATATAAAAATGTGCTCGAACACACTTTAAGAATGTTCTCGAGCACACTAAATATTTGAGCCGAAATATTTTTAAATAATTAAATCAAAGTTTCTATATTTGCTTATATGGATAAAAAGTACACAATTAAGGATATTGCAAAAATGGCTGGAGTTTCTAAAGGAACTGTAGACAGAGTTTTGCATAACAGAGGAAAGGTTTCTCCTACGGCTCTAGAAAAGATTAATGAGGTATTGAATGTCATTAACTATGAACCGAACTTAATTGCGCGAAATTTAAAAAATACCAAAATTTACCGTATTTGTGTTTTACTTCCAGACCCAGAAATTGATTCGTTTTGGCTTCCTTGCGTAAACGGAATTCAAGAGGCTGTAAAGGAATTTAAAGCGTATAATGTAGTAATTGAAACACATTATTTTAATCCAGAAAGCACTAAATCTTTTTTAGACACAAACGAAACTGTTATTGCACAATCTCCAGATGCCGTTTTGCTGGCTCCTTTGTTTCATAAAGAAACTTTAGAGATTGTAAAACAATATGCCGAATTGGGTATTATGGTAAATACTTTTAATAACCAAGTGGAGTCTGATGCGATCACCAGTTTTGTAGGTCAGGATTTGTACAAAAGCGGCCGAGTTGCAGCGAGTTTAATGAATTTGATTTTAACGGAAGGTCCAATTGCTATTGTACATATTGATGAAAGTCTGAAAAATGCGGTACACATGCAAGAAAAAGAAAAAGGCTTTAGAAATTATTTTGATGAAAAGAATCTCACCAATTTTTCTTTAATGACTTTAAAAATAAAATATCCCAATGTAGAACATAAGTTTTTGAGCTTCTTAGAAGAATATCCAAACTTAAAAGGTGTTTTTATCACTACCTCAAAAGCGTATCAAATTGCATCGATACTTTCTAAAAAAGACAAAAAAATTGCACTTATCGGCTATGATTTAGTCGAAAAAAATGTCAATTACTTAAATCAGGGATTGGTTCATTTTTTAATTCATCAAAATCAAAAAAGACAAGCTTATTTAGGTGTCAGTACTTTAGTAGAACACTTTTTATACCGCAAAGAAATTCCAGAAACGATTTTATTGCCAATTGATATTATCAATGTCGAAAACGCGAGTTTTTATATTTCTTAAAGCTGGTTCTCGCTAAGTTTTTTTACTCGCAAAAAATATTGCTCGCAAAGAAGCAAAGTCGCAAAGTCGCAAAGTTTTTTAAGCTTCTTTTAAAATTATTAAAATAAAAAGCCGCGTAAATCTGCGTCTTCGCGATAGCGAATCAGTCTCATCCGTGTTCTGTATGCAGCATTTGAATTGAGACACGGATAAAACAGATTTACTTCGTAAAGACGCAGATTTACGCGGGTTTTTATTTTAATTGGAAATAATGATTTTAAAATAGAAGCTTAAAAAACTTTGTGCCTTTTTGCCATTATCATTCCCGCAAAATAAACCTCCCAAACGAAGAAGCAATATGAAAATTAGGCGTTTCCGTTTCTGGATTTACCCATGAAATCCAGGTTGGTTCGTATTTAGAATCCGAATTCTTAGAAAATTTGGCGCGATAAACTCCTGTTTCTATTGTATTGTTATGAATTAAATCTAAAGCTTTGAGCGAAGCAATACTAATCTTTCCTTGAAGCGTAAAAGAAGCTTCGTCTTTTGAAAATTTTATTTTTAAATCGGTTTTAGGCCAGTTCCAGTCAAAATCAAAATTCCAATCTGGATAGGCTTCAAAATCCATAATTCTTTCTGCTGTATCCATTTCTAAACAATAATACGGACTCAGCTTCTCATCTTTTCTAAAAAACAGTTCTACTCTATCAGAATTACAAACACTGTCAAAACTATCGTCTTTTAGATCCGTATAAATATCAGTATCAAAAACGCTGAAATTAAAATATAAATTTTGAAGATCCCAAAGTGCTCTAAATTCAATTTTAGAAAATGAATCTGTTTTCCAAGGCGAACAAAAATCGGTTAAACAATTTGCTTTTTCCCATGAAATATGTTCTCCTATTTCGTCTAAATTCTGCTGTTTTTTATCTATTAAAACTACTTGATATTCCTTCACGATTTTGATTCTTAAATTCTGTTAATTTTTATTTTTAAAGAGCTCTAATTAACCCAAAATACGATTGTGCTTTTGTGCCTTTTTAAGAGCACTAAAGTAGCTTAAAATTTATAAAAAAAAGAAGCATTCAAAATCTATTTTTATTGCCGAAAATGTAACAAGAAAAGTCTGTTTAATTATTATGTTTTTGATTACGCTGTTGCGAAATTCATAACATTTTACACAAACAGCATTTGTAATTCATCTAAATAACAATATAACATTAAAAAAGCTCAAATTAAGAAGCTCTTTTATTTCCAAAATATTTTATAAAAATCACATCATTTTAAGCCTAAAAAAACGTTTTGAACATTTTTATGTGCTCGAGAACATAAATTTTGTGTGTTCGAGCACATTTTTCGTGTTTTTTCTTGTTTAATAAAAATATAATCAATAGTTTCGTCAGACATAAATCTTAAAACTACGTTAATTAATGTCTTTTTTAACCGTTTTAAATGACGAAAAAAGGCATAAAAGGGACAGAAATAAAGTGGTAATAAGAGGAGAAAATAAAGCAGTGATTTATCAAAAAAATAAGGCCGTAAAAAAACAATATGATTTTCTGATTTAAAAAAGAAATCAAAAACCTACAAATTAAAAAAGCAAATTATTAATTAACCAAACCCAATTTAAGTATGAAATTATTAACCCAAAAAAAGCCAAGAGATTTTCGGATTAACGCTCTTTCCGGTAAAGAAATCAAATTAACCATTCTTTCGTTATTAGTTTTTACATTTCAAGCTTCTGCGGCTTCATCAATAGATATTTCAAACAAAAACAATACAGGATTGTTTTTTGAGAAAACGGTAAAAGGTAAAGTAACAGATCAAAATGGGCTTCCACTACCTGGTGTAAACATTGTTATAAAAGGTACTTCGACAGGCGTACAAACCGATGTTGACGGAAGTTTTGCTATTACTGTTCCTGATAATGCTGCTACACTTGTTGTAACTTACATTGGGATGGAAGATCAAGAAGTTGCTATAACAAGCGGACCTCTAAAAATTGTCATGAAAGAAGCGGGACAAAAATTAGAAGAAGTAGTTGTTGGATACGGAAAACAAAAGAAAAAAGACCTTACAGGTTCTGTAAGTTCTATTGGTAAAGACAATTTAAACTTAGGCGGTACCGTTGCCAACGTTGGTCAGGCTTTACAAGGACGCGCTTCTGGTGTGCAGGTACAACAAAACAGTTATGCTCCGGGAACCAATCCGTCTGTTATTATTAGAGGTGGAAATTCTATTAATACTTCAAACGCACCATTGTATGTTGTAGATGGATTTATTACTAGTACTGGTGCTTCTATCAGTCCAAATGATATCGAAAATATTCAGGTTCTTAAAGATGCTTCTTCTACTGCTATTTATGGTTCTAGAGGAGGAAATGGTGTAATCTTAATTACGACTAAAAAAGGAAAATCTGGGAAAATGCAAATTGAAGGTGAAATCTCTGATGGTTTTCAAAACATCATCAAAAAACCATCTTTATTGACTGGACAGCAATATGCTGACATTCAAAACGCGATTGCTCTTGAAAACGGAAGACCTCCAGTTTTCCCATCAGGTTTTCCTGTTGCAAACACCAATTGGTTTGATGCTGCAACGCGTCCGGGAGAAGTAATTAACCGAACGCTTACTCTTAGCGGAAGCGATAAAACATCTAAATTCTTCCTTTCTGGAAATTATTTAAAACAAACCGGAGCTATTGAAAACACTGACTATACAAGATATAGCGTAAGAATGGGCGGTGAGAAAAAATTTAATGAAAAATTAAATGTAGGCAGTAATTTTTACGGTGCTGCGGGTGAAGGAAATAATAGTGATTTTGGTGATAATATTTTATCTCCAATGTTTTCTATTCAAACTGCTGCTCCTAATCTTCCAATCTATAATGCCGATGGATCGTATTACAGATACCAAGGAAAAGATAATGCTTTGGCACTTTTATTAGAGCCAACGGATCACACCATCAACAGAGTGGTAAACGGAAGTATGTTTTTAGATTATGAAATCATCAAAAACCTAACGTATCATTTTGGCGCTGGTGCTGAGTGGCAGGAAAACATTCAAGGAAAATATACGCCAAGAACTTTGGTTGCTGGAGCTGCATTACAAGGAACAGGTTCTGAAGAAAACAAAACATATTTTAGATGGAGTACAGAACAATATTTGACTTATAAGTTTAATATAAAACAACATGCTGTAACGGCAATGATTGGAACTTCGAACCAAAAAGATACGTATGAAAGAATGAAAGCTTCTGGTTCTGGTTTTTCGAGCGACTTGCTGACGTATTACAATCTTCAAGGTGCATCGGTGTATTTGAAACCTGAAACAGAGAAAACAGAGACTAAATTGACTTCTTATTTTGGAAGGTTAAATTATTCTTTTGATGATAAATATTTGGCTTCGTTTACAATCAGAAAAGACGGTTCTTCTCGTTTTGGTCCCAATAATAAATTCGGAATCTTTCCTTCTGGAGCACTTGCGTGGAAACTTTCTAACGAATCTTTCATTCAAAACTTAAATACTTTTTCTGAACTTAAATTAAGAGCTAGTTACGGTATTACTGGTAGTGACGGAATTGGAGATTATGCTTATATGAACACATTAACTTCTTGGGGAGTTACAATTGGTCAAGATAACTTTGTTGGCGGTACAGAACCTGCCAATCTATCAAATCCTAACTTAAAATGGGAAGAAACTGCTCAAGCCGATTTTGGTTTAGATATGGGATTCTTTAACGATAGAGTTACTGCTACTATTGATGTTTACAAAAAAAGAACTACAGATGCTCTTTTAAAAGTTCCTGTTGGTGGATGGTGGGGATTTAATACGCAAACGATTAACTCTGGAGTTATTGACAATAAAGGAATTGAGTTAGGAATTAGCACTGAAAATTTTAGAACTCCTAATTTTTATTGGAGAACTACTCTAAATATAGCTTACAACAAACAAGAAATTGTATCACTTTCTGATAATGTAAAAATCATCAGCACAAATACTTCTAACCCAAGTGGAACGGTTTCTGGACAAGAGTTTACAAGATTAGAGCCAGGAAAAGAAATGGGTGTTTTATATGGCTATAAATATGCTGGTGTGATTAAAACGGGAGAAACTTACGCTGCACAGCCACTTTCTGTAGCTGGAGATCCAAAATATGTAGATGTAAATGGCGATGGAGTAATTACAGCTGATGACAGAACGTATCTAGGAAATTCTACGCCACATTATATTGCAGGATTCAGCAATGATTTTAAATATGGAAATTTTGATTTGAATATCTTTTTCCAAGGTGCTTTTGATTATTCTGTTTATAATATGACCGCAATGGTTGGCGAATCGTCTACAAGTACAGATGCTTTAAACCGTTGGGTTGCGGGTACAAACGAGAATACTGAAATTCCGAGAGACGGTTATTACAAAAGTAAATACGGCAGTTACGTAAACTCAAAATTTGTTGAAGAAGCTTCTTACCTGCGTTTAAAAAATGTTTCTATCGGATATTCTATTCCAGAAAGTGTTTTAAAACAAGTGAAATTTATAGACAATATCAGATTGTATGCTACAGGGCAAAATTTGCTGACGATCACCAATTATTCTGGAAATGACCCAGAGATAAACGGACACTCAGGAAACAACTTGGGCGGCGGAATCGACTTTAACTCATTCCCGGCTTCAAGAACATTTATCTTAGGTATTAAAGTCGCAATTCATTAGCCTAAGAGCTTTTTTAGTAACATTAAATTTATTAAAATGAAAAAATATACAATACTATTACTTTTACTTGCTGCGGGAACACAATTTTCGTGTAACGAAGATCTTGAGCCTACAGTGTATAGTAGTTTGACTAATGCCAATGGGTATCAAACAAAGTCGGACGCAGTTGCTGCGGTAAACTCTATTTATGGCAGACTAAAAGGACCTTCTGTAGGCGATAACTTTTCGTATTGGGCTACTCGACATTTCGCTTTAACAGATATTGCAACAGATTTGGGACATTGCCAGTTTGGCGGCGATCCGGGACAATTGTCTTTGGGAACTTGGAATTCTACCAACGGGTTACTTAAGGAAGATTGGAACGCCATGTACAAATTGATTGCAAATGCTAATAGTGCAATTTTTAACATTGCTCCTATGACTGGGATTTCTACAGCCGAAAAAGAACAATTTATTGCCGAAGCTAAATTTTTAAGATGTTCTGCTTACATGGATTTAACGGATTCTTGGGGTCCTGTAATTTTAATTACCGAAGCTAATTTGGCAAATCCGAATTATCTAGATCAAACTCCTCCAACTTCTGTTGAAGACATTGATACTTTTATGATCAAAGAACTTACCGAAGCTGCTGCTGTTCTGCCTGTTAATTACCAAAGTAATGCTATTTACGGTACTAATGATGTTGGTCGTGCTACAAAAGGTGCTGCCCTTACCTTATTAGCAAAACTGTATTTGCGTGCTCACGATTGGCAAAAAGTGGTTACGTATACACAACAAGTAATGGATTTGAACCAATACAGTCTTTATCCTTCTTATTTAGGTTTGTTTAAAGAAAGTAACAAATGGTGCAGCGAAAACATTTTCTCTTCATTGAGTGATGCTAATACAAACGGAACTGAATTATTAAACCACTTTGGTCCTGTAGATCATCCAGTTGTACAAAACAGATGGCAGTATTATACGGTAAACTGGGATTTCTACAACACTTTTGGTAATGAAGACGATAGAAAACAATGTTTTTTTCCTGAATATCTGGGAACAGATGGTTTAGTGCACAAACAGTCGCCTGCTATGGGAGCTGAACCGCCTGCTGGAGAATTTTATATGCCAGACGTTGCAACCAAAAAATATGCTGACGACGAAACTACCACTTATTATGACGGTCATAGTGTAAACATTTTACGCTACGCAGATGTTTTATTAAGCAGAGCCGAAGCGCTAAACGAAATTAGCGGCCCAACGCCAGAAGCGATTGGCCTTATCAATCAAGTAAAAGGAAGATCTCACGCTAAATTATTGGTTTTAGGAGATTACAACCAAAGCACTTTGAGAGATGCTATTTTGCAGGAAAGAGGATGGGAATTATTTTATGAAGGAAAACGCCGTTCCGATTTAATTAGAATGAACAAATATGATGTTCTTGTAAACGCTTATCACATTAGAGTTGGAGAAACTGGGCAAATCAGAATGCCTCAAAATAAATATTATACGTATCCGCAAAGTCAGGTAGATCTTAACTCGAAATTAAGCAACGCCGATAGACAATAATAAAATCAGATCAAGAATAGACAAGCAATTTTAGTGCTGTCTGTTCTTGATTTTTATAAAAAGAAGTACATTTCTGTTTCATTAAAGAAGCCTTCAAGATGATGAAAAAAGTAATAGTAAAATGGAGTTTTATTTTAGCACTGCTTTTAGCGGCAGGTTGTTCTAAAAATCAGAATCGAATTCTAAATATCAATATTGGGACACATAGCAACAACGAATTGAAGATTCAAATCGATGTTACTACGAGTGACAATGTTCAGGTATATGCCGAATATTGGTCTGATAAAAAAGGAATTAACAGCAAAATAACTTCTCCAATTTCAAAAATAGGTCTCTCCCATTCTTTGGTGCTTTGCAATATTACTCCAGAAACGAAATACAGTTATCAAATTGTAACCATTCAAGGCGAAGAAAAAACGACCAGCAAAGTATATTCTTTTACCTCTAGAAAATTACCCGAATGGCTTCAAAAGCAATTTAAAGCCGTTTGCGAAAAACCAGAATTACTGCCTCAAAATTTCAAAAAAGGTTTCATGCTTTTAGCTAAAAGAGAAACGCCCGGAACTGCTTATATTGTAGATTACAAAGGCAATTTAAGATGGTATCACACTTTAGAAGGAACTGGTTTTAAGGTTACTCATTTTACCAAAGATCAAAGTATTATCTCTATTTTGGGTACAAATGATGAGCCAACAAGTTACGGAAGCGAAATCTTAGAAATCAATTTGCAAGGCGATACTTTAATGCACATTAAAAAAGGGCAGGGCGATTTAAAATATTCGATTCATCATGAAATCATCAAAAAATCGGCAGACGAAGTAGTTACTTTATTTGTAGATCAAAGAATCACCGATTTAACTAAAATTGGAGGAAAACAAAAAGATACCATCAACGGAGACGGGATTCTTATTTTGGATAAAAAAGGAAAAGAACTCTGGAAATGGAGCGTTTTTGATGACTTAGATCCGATGAAAGATAAAGCATTATTAAAAACCAAAAAAGACTGGATGCACGCCAACAGTTTGAATTATGATAAAGATGGAAATTTCCTGATTTCGTTTTACAACAACGGACAAATTTGGAAAGTAAATGCTAAAACTGGAAAAGTAATCTGGAAATTAGGCAAAGGCGGCACTATGAAAATGTCTGCTGACAGTAATTTCTCTCAAGCCCACGCCGCGCATATTGATCAGGAAGGAAGCCTGCTGTTTTTTGATAATGGCGTAGACAAAAAACAATCTTCTGTTTATGCACTTAAAGTGAATGAAAAAGACAATTCTGTACAACTTGATTTTCATATAAAATTACCTAAAGATATTTATAATGACCGAATGGGAAGCGCTTACATGATTGATAAAGAAACCATATTGTGCTGCTGTTCTAAACATCATATAACCGTTCTCACAAATAAAAAAGGAGTTTTACTTTGGGCTTTAGAATCTAAAATTCCACCTTATAGAGTTCAGTTTATTCCAGAAGAAAAGTTGAAACCGTTTCTTTTAAATTAAAAAATGATTTTCCTGCAAGGCTTTTAAAACCTTGTAAGTATATGACTCAAAAAGATACCTAACAGGTTTTAAAAACCTGTTAGGATAATAACATAGATTAAAAAACATTAAACATGAAAAAAATAATTCTTATTGGTCTATTCTTAGCGCTGCCAATCGTTGTATTCAATTCGTGCAATACCACAAATTCTCAAACATTGGCAGATAAAACTTCAGATGATGAAGATTATATTACCATTGATACCACGGAAATTCCCCATGATAAATTTGGAGAATCTGTTCGTTACGGAAGAGAATTAATGATGAAAACAGCTTATTATATTGGTCCAAACGGCATCAATGGAAAATATCTAGGCAATAAAATGAATTGTACCAACTGTCATCAAGATGCGGGTACAAAACCTTATGCCTTCAATTTAATGTCTTCTCATGATAATTATCCACAATATCGCGGGCGCGAAAACAAAGTCCTGACATTAGCAGAACGAGTTAATAACTGCATTATGCGCCCGCATTCTGGAAAACCACTTCCACTTGACTCAAAAGAAATGGTTGCCTTTTTATCTTATTTTAAATGGATCAGCAAGTTTGTTCCTAAAGATGGGAAATTTAAAGGAGCTAAAAATTTAGAAGTAGCATTTCCAGATGTAGCTGCAAGCCCAGAAAGAGGAAAAACCCTTTTTATTGAAAACTGCGCGCGCTGTCACGGAAATAATGGCGAAGGACAATACAACACCGATAAATCGGGTTATACCTACCCGCCTCTTTGGGGAGAATACGGCTATCAGCCCGGCTCAAGCATGCACAGAGTTATCAAACAAGCACAATGGCTAAAAAGCAATATGCCGTATGACAAAGTTACTTTAGGAAAACCGTATCTTACAGACAATGAAGCGCTAGACATTGCAGCATTCGTAAATGATGATGCCATACATACAAGGCCAAACCCAAAAACATTTGATTATGCGGATAAAATGAGTAAACCAATCGATTATTCTCACAGTCCGTTTGGGGATAATTTTACCGAAGAACAACACAAATACGGCCCGTACAAACCCATTATCGCATACTGGAAGAAAAACGGACAAAAGGCCGTTTACTAAAATTTAAAATAAGCTTACTCTTTTAACCTGAATATCAAAAAAATGAAACCAAACTCAAAGAACAGATCCATTTTAAGTAGCATATTAATGCTATGCTTTTTCATTGGCAGCATTCCATTAGCAGCACAACAAATAAAATACACCGATGGAAACGACAGCTGGAACCCTAATCAGTTAGGGAATCATCGCGCCGTAATTGCATTTTCCGGTACAGGAAATGTTGCTAAAACAACTATAGAATGGCGCAGAAGAGATGAAAATCCAGACCAGAAAAGAATCATTGTTCAAGATGCTTCGGGAAAAGAAATTACAAACGTAAAAACAGTCGACATCAATAGAGAAAATGGTACTATTTTCTTTGAGCCCGTTTCAGGACAGACAACCTATTATGTGTATTATATGCCTTATATTGATGAAGGCGAAGCCAATTATCCGAAAGGAGTTTATGCTAAACCAGAAAGCAAAGCAGATGCACAATGGCTGTCAAAAATCAACAGTAATATGACTGCCAATTGTAGTTTGCAGGAAATTCAAAGTGTAAATGCTTTTAATAGTTTTTATCCAATGGAAGTTATTGCAACTGCTGCCGAAACCAAAGATCTTATTGCAAAAAACAGTGGCAGTTCTTTTCTAGTTTTCCCAGAAGATAGAATCTATTCTATTCGAATGAAAAATGATTTACCGCAGCGCTGGATTCAAAAAGGAGTTCAAAATACTTTTTCAGACACAGCAATGAAAGGCGAATATTTAGCTTTTCAATTGGGCGTTTATGCTTTAGAAAATATAAATAATTTAAAAGTTACTTTTTCGGATTTAAAAAATGAAAAAGGCGAAATCATTTCATCAAAAAACATAAACTGTATTAATACAGACGGAACAAAATACGATGGGTCTGTTTTTACAGCAGCCGTTTCTGTACCAAAAGGAAAAGTGCAGGCAATGTGGTCTGGCATAGATGTACCGCAAAATGCCGGAACTGGAACTTACACAGGAAAAGCTGTGGTTGACTGCGATGGAAAATCAAAAGAAATTACACTTCAGATAAAAGTAACAGATCAAGTTACTAAAAACGGAGGCATTGATTCTCCAGAAAAAATGACGCGTCTAAAATGGTTAAACTCCACTTTAGCACAAGAAAATTCCGTTATTGCGCCCTACACAGCATTAACCGTAAAAGAGGCTGAAATTTCTTTATTAGGGCGAAAATTGATTTTAAATTCAGATGGTTTTCCGGCACAGATTCAGACGTTTTTTACTCCAGAAATGACTTCTGTAAGTACAAAAGCCAATAATGTTTTGACTGCTCCTACTGCATTTCATTTTATAGATGCATCAGGAAAAGAGACTTTAAAATGGAAAAATTCAGGTCTTAAATTCACAAAAAAAGAAGCCGGAACAGTTTCATGGGAAAGTGTTTCAACTTCACAATCGCTTCAAATGGATGTAACAGGAAGTATCGAATTTGACGGATTTGTACAATATACTGTAAAAATTACAGCGCTTGAAGATGTTTCTTTTAATGACATTAATTTTAATTTACCCATGCAGCCTTCTGCCTCAAAATACATGATGGGATTAGGTCAAAAAGGAGGCGATCGTCGTCAAACTTTTGATTGGAAATGGGATGTAGCACACAAAAACCAAGACGGTGCTTGGATAGGAAATGTAAACTCGGGATTGCAGTTTTCTTTAAGAGACGAAAAATACAGCCGTCCGCTAAATACTAATTTCTATTTGCAAAAACCATTATTACTGCCAACTTCTTGGGGTAATGATAATAAAGGAGGAATTACGATAACACCCAACCAAAAATCAGTTTTGGTAAACGCTTACAGCGGTGCGCGCAACATGAAAAAAGGAGCTGTTTTATATTATAACTTCAATTTATTAATTACTCCGTTTCATACTATTGACACTGATTTTCAATGGAACACAAAATTCTATCATAAATACAACAACCTAGACACTATTGCTCAAACTGATGCAACTGTGGTCAATATTCATCACGCAACACCAATTAATCCTTACATCAATTATCCTTTTATTGAATTCAAAAAAATGAAAAGTTATATTGATGAAGCGCACGAAAAAGGATTAAAAGTAAAAATCTATAATACCGTAAGAGAGGTTTCGAACAAAGCGTATGAGACTTTTGCTTTAAGAAGTTTAGGACACGAAATTTATTCTCCAGGAAAAGGAGGCGGATTTTCTTGGCTGCAAGAACATGTTGGTGACGATTATATTGCCGCGTGGTTTGTTCCTGAAATAAAAGATGCTGCAATTGTAAATAGTGGTATGAACCGCTGGCACAATTATTATGTGGAAGGTATGAATTGGTTAACTCAAAACGTGGGCATCGACGGTGTTTATCTTGATGATGTTGCTTTTGACAGAATCACCATGAAACGTATTAAAAGAGTTTTAACAAAAGACGGCCACCCGGGAATTATCGATTTACACAGTGCCAATCAGTACAATAAAAGTGATGGTTTTAATAATAGCGCCAATTTGTACATGGAACACTTTCCGTACATCAATAAACTTTGGTTTGGTGAATATTTTGATTACGAGAAAAACCAACCTGACTTTTTCTTAACGGAAGTAAGCGGCATTCCTTTTGGATTAATGGGCGAAATGCTTCAAGGCGGCGGAAATCAGTGGAGAGGAATGGTTTACGGAATGACAAACAGAATGCCTTGGAGTGAAAATGCAGATCCAAGACCAATCTGGAAATTATGGGATACTTTCGGAATCAAAGGTTCTGAAATGATTGGATATTGGAGCGAAAACTGTCCTGTAAAAACCAACAACGAAAAAGTATTGGCAACGGTTTACAAAAAAAAGGATTCAATATTAATTTCTATTGCAAGCTGGGCAGATACTGATGTAAAAATTAAACTAAACATCGACTGGAAAAAACTGGGAATCAATCCTGCTAAAGCTACAATTACAGCGCCTGAAGTTGCTAATTTTCAATCTGCGCAAACTTTTACGGCTAAAGATGAAATAACAGTTTCTAAAGGAAAAGGGTTGTTGCTTATTGTTAAGTAATATATAGACTATTGTCTATTTATAAAGATTACCGTAATGTTTGTCATTGCGAGGAACGAAGCAACCGCATTTGCTAAATCAAGCTTTGTGTTTAATTGTTAGTGAGATTGCTTCGTTCCTCGCAATGACAAGATTGCTAAAAAATGACGATCTCGTTTGTCATTGTAAAAAAAATTAACTGCCCTATTTGTCATTCTGAGGAACGAAGAATCTTCGCAAGCAGCTCGACAAAGATTGTGGAGTTTCTTGCGAAGATTCTTCGTTCCTCAGAATGACAAAATTGCGAAAAAAATGATGGTCTCGTTTGTCATTGCGAAAAATCTTTTTAATCCTTTTAATCTGTGGCAAAAAAGTTAGCCACGAATTACACCAATTACCACAAATTAATTCGTGAAAATTCGTGTAATTCGTGGCAAAAAAACAACCTCAATAAACAGCTTACCATATGAAATTAAAACCCTTACTATCAATTTTACTCTTTGGAAGCCTTTTTGCGAATGCACAAAATAAACCAACCATAAAAGAATACAAAAAAGTATTTACTTCTTATCCATTTTCAGATCCAGATCCGATTCCGAAACCTGATACAAAAATTTATCCGTATTATCGTTTTGATGGTTTTACAGACAAACCAATTCAGAAAGAGTGGAAAGTTATTGAGTTGGAAAATGATTATATAAAACTGATGATTCTGCCGGAAATAGGCGGGAAAATTTGGTCTGCCGTTGAGAAATCAACTGGAAAAGATTTCGTTTACAACAATCATGTTATTAAATTTAGAGACATCGCCATGCGCGGACCGTGGACCAGCGGAGGCGTTGAAGGCAATTACGGTATTATCGGACATACGCCAAATTGTGCAACTCCCGTTGATTATATAACAATTAATCGCGAAGACGGAAGCGTAAGCTGTGTCATACAAGCTTTTGATTTATTGACGCGTACTTCTTGGAAACTCGATATTAATTTACCCAAAGACAAAGCCTATTTTACCACCAATTCGTTTTGGTTTAATTCGACTGAATTTGAACAGCCGTATTACACTTGGATGAATACAGGAATAAAAGCTGCAAATGATTTACAATTTATTTATCCAGGTAAAAGTTATCTAGGTCACGATGGTGAACACAATTCTTGGCCTATTAATAAAGAAAACGGCAAAGATGTTTCGTTTTACAAAAACAACGATTTTGGAGGTTATAAATCGTATCATGTTTTTGGAAAATACAATGATTTCTTTGGAGGATATTATCATAACGAAGATTTCGGAATGGGACGGTACAGTAATCATGACGATAAAGCGGGCAAGAAAATATGGATTTGGGGATTGTCGCAGCAAGGCATGATTTGGGAAAAATTATTGACCGATACCGACGGTCAATATGTAGAAGTACAAAGTGGGAGATTATTTAATCAAGCGAGCGAAAACAGCAGTTTTACTCCTTTTAAACAACGTTCATTTACACCTTATCAAACTGATTCTTGGACAGAATATTGGTTTCCCGTAAAACAAACAAAAGGTTTTGTAAAAGCCAATAATTATGGCGCTGTAAATGTAAAAACCGAAAACGGCTGGCTGAAAATCTATCTTTCGCCACTTCAAAAATTAAATGAAAAATTGGAAGTTTTTAATGACGGAAAGAAAATCTATTCTAAAGATATTTCACTTTCTACTTTACAATTATTCAAAGATTCTATTCAAGTTTCGGTTGATCCAAATAAAATAAAATTGACGCTTGGCGAAAATAAATTGGTTTGGAATTCTGATCCTGAAGACGGAAATTTGGCGCGGCCAATGGAAATTCCGAAAGACTTTGACAATAATTCAGTTTACGGATTATACCTTCAAGGAGAAAATTATATTAGTTTTAAAGATTATATAAAAGCCGAAGAAAAACTTACGGCTTGCCTGCAAAAAGACCCGAACTACGCTCCTGCTCTATCTGATTTGGCTTCACTGCAAATTAGAAAATTAGAATACAAAGAAGCCGTTTCCACAGCCAGCAAAGCATTAGCTATAAATACTTACGATCCTGAAGCCAACTATTATTATGCAATTGCAAATCTGCATTTAGGAAATATAACTGATGCAAAAGACGGCTTTGATATTGCAGCGTCGAGTGCAGCATATCGCAGTGCTTCTTATACCGAATTGAGCAAGATTTATTTTATTGAAAATGACCAAGCAAAAGCTATTGAATATGCAGCAAAAAGTCTGCTGAACAATCCATATAATTTAGAAGGTTTACAAGTATTAGCTGTTATTTATCGTTTGCAAAATAACGCTGAAAAAGCAACCGAAATCCTTACTAAAATAAACGCGGTTGATCCGTTAAATCATTTTGTTGGTTTTGAGAAATTCCTTTTAGAAAAATCAGACGCCTCAAAACTGCATTTTACTTCGCTTATTCGAAACGAAATGCCGGAGCAGACGTATCTTGAATTGGGAATTTGGTATGAAAAATTAAATCTAAAAGAAGACGCTTTAAATGTCTTTTCGATGGCGGTTCCAAATGCTGAGATTCTTTATTGGAAGGCTTTCTTAGAAAATACTAAAGTAGATTTAAGTAAAATACAACCTGGAATAAGTTTCCCTTTCCGTTCTGAAACAGCAGAAATTCTAGAAAAATTAATTCCAGAAAATGATCAATGGCAGTTGAAATATCATTTGGCTTTAATACAATGGAATCGCAATAATATTTCTAAAGCCAAAGAATTGTTTTTACAATGCGGCGCAAAACCTGCTGATCCTGCTTTTTATGCTGCAAAAGTGGCTTTGATGAAAGACGATTCTCCATTGGTAATTTCTAGTTTGCTACAGGCTATTAAATTAGACAATCAAGGCTGGCGTTATTCTAAATTATTGACAGAACATTATATCGGTCAAAAACAATACGACAAAGCGCTGGCAACTGTAGAAACATTTTACAAACAGCATTCAGAAAATTATCTTATCGGAATGTTGTATGCTAAAACACTTTTGCTGAATAAAAAATATGCGGCTGCAGATGCTTTCTTAACCCAATTAGAAATTCTTCCGTTTGAAGGAGCAACTATTGGAAGACAATTATACCATGAAGCAAAACTGATGCAGGCATTGGCAGAAATAAAAAATAAGCAGTACAAAAAAGCTTTAAAATTTATTGCAGATGCCAAATTATTTCCGCAAAATTTAGGTGTTGGAAAACCGTATGATGAAAATATTGACGAAAGGCTTGAAAACTGGTTAGATTATCAATGTTACACTAATCTAAAAGATACAGAAACAGCAGGCAAATCATTACAAAAAATCATTACTTTTAGTCCAAAAATAGATAATACCGTAATGAATTTTCTACCGGCAAATCAGCTTGTTTCGGCTTGGGCAATCGAGAAAACATCTTCTTCGCAAAAAGCATCCGAATGGCTTAAGAATCAGGCAGAATTATATCCTTCTAATAAAATTATTCAGTGGAGTTTAGAAATGTACACTAAAAAACAATCGAATATTTTAACGGAAGACGAGAAAGACGGTGAAGTTCGAATCATTGAAAAACTTTAAAAAAAACAATCCTTATAACTAAAACCAAATGAATAAACATTTTTTAAAATTAAGCTTTTTCAGCATTGTCCTTTTAGGATGCCAAAATATTGCGGCACAAACTGCTGATCAAAGCAAAGAAGACTTATCGACTTATAGAGTTACTGCTCAAAAAGTTAATGATTTGATTCACACAAAACTGGAAGTTTCTTTTGACTACGGAAAGAAATATTTGTACGGAAAAGAATGGGTTACTTTAAAACCTCATTTTTACGAAACAGAAACGCTTACTTTAGATGCTAAAGGAATGGATTTTAAAGAAATTGCTATTGTTGATGGCAAAAAAAATACGCCTTTAAAATACACGTACGATGGTGAACAGCTTTTTATTACTTTAGACAAAAAATACAAAAGCACTGAAAAATATACCATTTTCATTGATTATACGTCTAAACCAGACGAATTAAAAGTAAAAGGAAGCGCTGCAATTACAGATGCAAAAGGATTGTATTTTATAAATCCTGAAGGAAAAGCTGATAAACCAATCCAGATTTGGACGCAAGGAGAATCTGAATCTTCTTCGGCTTGGTTTCCTACTATTGATAAACCAAACCAGAAAACAACGGATGAAATCATCATGACGGTTGATGCGAAATATGTAACCTTATCAAACGGTAAATTAACTTCGCAAAAAACAAATAATGACGGAACGCGTACTGATACTTGGAAAATGGATGTGCCGCATGCGCCTTATTTATTTATGATGGCTGTTGGTGATTTTAAAATCTATAAGGATTCTTATAAAGGAAAAGAAGTTAACTATTATTTAGAGCCAAAATATGCGCCTTACGCTAAACAAATTTTTGGAAAAACGCCAGATATGATGGCTTTTTACGGTAAAATATTAGGTGTAGAATATCCGTGGGTAAAATATTCTCAAATTGTTGCGAGAGATTATGTTTCTGGTGCAATGGAAAATACTTCGGCTACTTTACACGGTGAACATGTGCAAAAAACAGAAAGAGAATTATTAGACGATAATCAAGAAAGTACTATTGCTCACGAACTTTTTCACCAATGGTTTGGTGATTATGTAACGGCTGAATCTTGGTCTAATTTAACCATGAACGAATCTTTTGCCACTTTTGGTGAAGTGCTTTGGCACGGACACGATGCAGGACAAGATGCTGAAGACAGATCACGTTATGAGAAATTACAAAATTATCTGCGTTCTCAAAAAAATGGTATCAGCCCGATTTTAGCTCGTTTTTATTACAAAGAAAGAGACGATATGTTTGATAATATCAGCTACTCTAAAGGATCTATTATTTTATACGCTTTAAAAAATCAAATGGGAGACGAAGCGTTTTTTAAATCACTAGAGCTTTATTTAAAGACAAATGCTTATAAAACCGGAGAACCACACCAATTGCGTTTGACGATGGAAGAAGTGAGCGGAAAAGACTGGCTTCCGTATTTTAATCAATGGTATTATAAAGGCGGAAATCCTATTTTGGATGTTAACTATAGATATGCTGACGGAAAAGTTACTATTTCTGTAAACCAAACTCAAGACAGTTCTGTAGAACCTTTCAGTCTGCCTTTAAAAGTTGATTTCTATGTAAATGGAACCAAAATAACAAAGGATATTTTAATTGATAAAAAAGAACAAAGTTTCAGCTTTGAGCTTCCTGCTAAACCTACTTTTATAGATTTAGATCCAGATAAAATTTTGGTTGGTGAGATTATCGTAAACAGAAAAACTGCAGCCGATTATCTTTTTCAATACAAAAATGCACCTTCTTATTATAACAGAATCGAGGCTTTAAAATTTAGTGCAAAAGATAAGAGCGCAGAGTCACAGCAAATAGCATTGGCTGGTTTAACAGATCAACAAGATGATTTGAGAGTTATGAGTATTAGAGGAATTGACTTGAGAGATAATCAAGTAAAAGATGCGGCTCTAAAAACACTTCTTGACATCGCTAAAAATGATAAAAAGACAAATGCTAGAGCGGCGGCAATCTTAAAATTGGCTTCAACTGGCGATGCTTCGTATAAAGCATTAATGCAGGAAAGCATCAAAGATCAATCGTATTATGTAATTGCTGCAGGTATCAGCGGCTTAACAAAATATGCTCCAGAAGAGGCTGACAAAGCTTTGGCTGCTTTAGACGCAGACACGAAAGATCACGTAGCTCCTTTGCTTAAAAGATTTAACAACCAGAAATAATCAATTGCGTATAATTATTTTCAACACACATAGCGCTCAATGTCATTAAGCTAAGAATTATTTAAAAAGTCTCACGCAGATTTTAGCGGAATACAAATAAAAAAATCTGCGAAATCTGCGTGAAAAAATATCATAATTTAATGACATTGGCATAGCGCTTTATAGAAAGAAATGTATTTCTTTTTTATGTTCTGGCTTTAAAATAAAATCTAAATTATCTATAAAATGAAAAACCTATTTTACTTCTTCCTTGCTTTAGTATTGGTATCTTTTTCGTCTGTAGATAAAGAGGATTCTTCTGTTAAAGAAAAAAATCTTAAGAATCCAGAAATAGCCATTTCTCTCCCTTTGGCTGGTAATGCTTTCAGCTCTAAACACATCGACGGAAGCAATACTATTACAGAAAATGGTATAGAAAACTGGACTGATTCTGACGAAGTTTTTACTGTGTTTTTTAAAATTTCTCAAGCAGGAACTTTTCAAATTACGGTAGAAGAATCTGTAGAGGTTTATGGAAAATCTGAATTGGAATTTTCTATCAACAACGAAACCAAAAAGGTAAAGTTTACAGCTTCAAAAAAAGCAGTTATTGCTGGCACTTGGGCTGTCAATACAGCGGGCTACGCTGCACTAAAAATAAAAGGAATCAGTAAAACAGGCGATCGTTTTCCATCTATTAATCGATTGACTATTACGAGCCCAGATTACAACAACAAAATATCGTATGTACCTAATAACGAAGGTAATTTTTATCATTGGGGACGACGCGGTCCATCGGTGCATTTAAATTATCAAGTTCCAGAAAATACCAATGCCGAATGGTATTACAACGAACTTACGGTTCCTGTAAACGAAGACAAAATTGGTTCTTATTTTATGGCAGATGGTTTTGGCGAAGGTTATTTTGGCATTCAAGTAAACTCGGCATCAGAAAGAAGAGTTTTATTTTCGGTTTGGAGTCCGTTTAATACCGATGATCCTAATAGCATTCCAGAATTGCATAAAATTAAAATGCTTAAAAAAGGAGAAGATGTTCATACGGGAGAATTCGGAAATGAAGGTTCTGGCGGACAGAGTTATCTTCAATACAATTGGAAAGCTGGAAATACTTATAAATTTCTGCTTCACGGAATTCCTCAAAGTAACAATTCTACCAACTATACAGCTTATTTCTTTGCTCCGGAATTAGATAAATGGCTATTAATTGCGAGTTTTAATCGTCCAGAAACCAATACGTATTTGAAAAGATTTCATTCTTTTTTAGAAAATTTTGTTCCCGAAGAAGGCGATTTATCACGCAAAGTTTTATTTAATAATCAATGGGTTTGCGACGAAAAAGGAATTTGGACCGAAATTAATGCTGCACGTTTCACAACTGATAATACGGGCGCAAAAGAATACCGAATGGATTTTGCCGGCGGCACTGATAAAGGTTCTTTCTATTTAAAAAATGGAGGTTTTTTTAATAATGCTACCACACCAAAAACCATTTTTACAAGACCTTTAACGAATAGAATGCCTGAGATAAATTTTGATTTGTTACCCTGAATTTATAATATCCTGCAAGGTCTTTTTCTGACCTTGTAGGTATGTTTTTAGATAACTATTGAAACCTACAAGGTCAGAAAAAGACCTTGCAGGATAACGTAATACAACAAAAAAAGGGCATCTTAAATGGATAAGATGCCCTTTTTTATTGTTATAATTACAAAAAACTATTTCCAGTCAAACGTAATTCTTTTCTCGATTTCACTGCTTAAACTTAAGAAAACCGGGCAGGTCATCGCTGCGCGTTCTAGAATCGTTTTGCTTTTTTCATCAACGTCACCTTTCATTTCAAAAGCAATTTCAATAGCGCCAATTCTTCTTGGTTCTGCATTCATAATCTTTGTTACCTCAGCAGTAGAATCGTTGATATTGACTTCCATATCACGAGCTTTAATTCCCATAATAGTCATCATACAACTTGCTAAAGCATTGGCAACAGTATCTGTAGGAGAAAAAGCTTCTCCTTTTCCGTTATTGTCTAGTGGTGCATCAGAAATGATTTCGCTTCCAGACTGCACATGAATTGATTTTGTTCTTAAATCGCCTAAATAGGTTACTTTTGATGTCATTAATTTGCTACTTTTAAAGTTAAATCGGTGTCATAATATAAAATGTAAACACCTTTGTTTGCGTGACCGCCATCTTCTTTTTTATAAAATTGAAATTTATTGTCAACTTGTTCCGTTGTCATTAAATCTGCAGTTTCCTGATATGTTTTTCCTTGTACCAAACGCATCATGGTATCAAAAGTTACATCAAATCCTCTTGTTGCATAAGAGTTTGGATTTACTTTGTTTTTCAATCTGTATTCTTTCTCAAAAATTAAAACAGCTTGTTCGTCACTTTCTCTAGTTACAGAAGGATACATTAGATTTAGTTTTACCAAATTATCAAAACTAATTTCATCTGTATCTAATGTGCTGTTTGGTTCTAAAATTACTAATTGTACCTGACACGTTTTTTGTGCATCGATCAACGCTTTAATCGTTGTTTTAACCATTGCTGTATTTCCCGTTTCCATTACAACATAATTTATTCTATTAGGCAGTAAAAGACTTTTTAGATTGGCAACATCCAAACCTCCTGTTTCTGATAAGGCTGCAAAAACAACTCCTTTTTGATTTTGTTTGATGTAGCTTACAACAGATTCTTTTTTCTTGTCTACAACTGCTACAATATTTCCGTTTTTAGAACGCATATAATCAAAAATCGAATTTTTAACTACATCATTAGAAGGTATCGTTTGATACAAGTTTTCTATTGGGTTTGCGCTGTCTTTTGATAATGGCGAAATCACAGGTACATTATACATGCGTAATGTATTGGCGGTAGATTCGGCATTAGTTTGATAAAATGGCCCAATAACAGCATTTGCATCCTGCAGTTTATTTTGAGCAATTAAACTCGAAACATTTGATGTTGTTTTGGTTTCCTGAGAATCATAAATGGCAACATCAATAGGAAGTTTTAAAGTCTTTGCAGAATCAATTGCCATCATAGCTCCCGAATAAAAATCAAGAGTCATGTTTAAGAATTTGTCTGATTTTAAACGATTATTAATACTCGTTGTATCATTTTGCATTTTAGCAATATTAAACGGCAGTAATAAAACTAATTTCTGACGTTCTGTTTGTCCTCTTTTTTTAGTTAAAGCTACAACTTCTGGATCTGCTTCATCTGATTTAACCGTTCCAATGATTTTTATTCCTCCACCAGATGTTGGAATGTATGCTGGCTTTTCTTCTACTCTTTCTGTTGGTTTATCTACCGTTTTTTCAACAACTGGCTGTTGCTGCGCCACAATTGGAACTGCTGCAACATATCCTGACGGAACTTTTAAAACCATTCCTTCTTTTACTCCTTCAGAAAGCGACGGGTTTAATTCTGTCAATTCTTCTTGAGTTAAATGAAATGTTCTTCCTAAACTATAAAAAGTTTCTTTTGGCTTTACTTGATAATCCATGTAAGTAGTTCCTTTTCTAGGAGCCTCAACTGCTTTTTTAGTGGTAGCAGATATAGCCGCTGGAGCTGTATTTTCTGTTTTAGGAGCCGTTCCTTTTATTGTAACACGATAACCAACTGGTAGACTAGAAACAATCTCTGGATTGCGTTTTTCTAAATCTTCGATAGTTGTATTGTATTGTTTTGCTATAGAATACTTTGTTTCTTTAGCAGTAACATCATGATAAATGTATTTTTCTTGTCCTGAAGTTTTAACGGGCGATGCTGCTTTTGGTGCTGCACCTTTTACTGGAATTACCAATGTCTGACCAGTTTGCAAACCGTTAGTTACTAAAAAAGGGTTTGCCGTTTTTAATGCATCATCAGAAACACCGTATTTTTTTTCTATTCCAAATAAAGTTTCTTTAGGTTGTACTTCATGTGTTACTTCTTTTGCAGGAGAAGCTGTTTTTACTGCAGCTGTTTCAGTTTTTGCATTCCCTCCAGATTTAGTTGGAATTAACAATACTGTATTTGGAGCCAATGAAGTTCTAGCATCTGGATTTAGTGCATAAATATCATAAGGCGTAACCTTAAATTTTACAGCAATCTGATTAACCGTTTCTCCGCTTGAGACCTTGTACTTTACTACTTTTTCCTGAGAAAAAGCATTACAGGTAACAAAGAAAATAAGAGATAATAATGTTGAATAATATTTCATAATAAGGCTTAAAACAATTTAATTTCTAATTAAAAAACAAGTTACTAATTTCTCGTAAATCAAGATTCGAGCCACTTGTTAATTTTGCTATAATTATTCTCTAAGATCGATTTCTACTTTAGCAATAATTATACTTTTATATAACTCATCTTCTTCCTTTTTCTTGCATTGATATAAAACTTCTTCCATGTTTTGGAACTTATCCGAATAAACATAATACGAAAGACTGTTTATATTAAAAAAGAAACTAGCGTTAAAATCGCCAGAGTCAATAAGTTTCATAATTAACTTATCTCTTAATGATGAGTCTGTAAATATACCTAAAACTAAGTAATAGCCATTTGAAACTTCTTTAAGATTATCAAAAACTTCAACATTGACCGTTTTGTCCTTTCTAAGTGGATTTTCTTTCAATTCGTGCTTCATTTCTTCTATCGAAACGGTTTTAGAAACTACAGGATTAGTTTGGTTTTTAATGGCTTCATCTTGATATTTTTTTAGTTTTACCAAAGCCAGTTTGTCATCAAATTTTCTAGCTTCCATGCTGTAATAATTTGCTTTGCTGATGTGTCTTTTTACTTCGATCTGCTTTTGATTATCAAGCGAATCGATTTTGGCAATTAAGGATTGATTTTTTGCATCGCCTTCTTCCTGATTTATTTTATAGCGTTTAATGTCTTCTAAAGTAATACGCTTTTGCAGTGAAGTTGTATTATTATTCTTTTCGCTTTCGCGGATTTTCTTTTTGTATTCTTGATTTTCTTCAACTGCAATTCGTTCTACTTTATTCATCAAACCTGCGTAAGCTTTTCGGTTTTCTGCCAATTCTTTTTTCAATTGAGAAGATAAATCACTGGTTTTTCCGATACTTTCATACGATTGTTTTTCTAAACGTTTCGATTCGTCAACATTCAAAACATCCATTCTTTTTAATTCAACTAAATCATCATTCATTGTATTGACCAGCGAATCTAATTTTGCCATTAAAATATCCTGCACATTTTTATTGGCTTCTAAAACTAATCTCAATTTTTCAACCGAATTATCTTTAGAACCATTCATATCATTCAGATTCACTTTCAAATCATTAATCTTTATAATTTTCTGATTCATTTCTTTCTGAATAACCAATCGGTCTTTTAGATCTTCAAGTTCGGCTGTTTTGGCTTTTGTTTTTTCAACCACAACTTGCTTTTCGGCCAAAGCCATCATTAACTCTTCGCTTTCGTTGGCTGGTTTAATTTCTTTTGTATTAATGGCTAATTTATTGCCTACAATTAATCCGTTTACTATTTCAGGATTTTGAGATTCTAACTGATCGATCGAAATTCCGTATTTTTTAGCAATAGAAAATTTGGTTTCTTTAGGTTCAACCACATGAAAAATAGTTTCCTGATTAATCACACGAACTCTTCCGTCTAATGTTTTTCGTTTGTTCGGAACTGCCACAGTCTGCCCAATCTGTAAACCATTTTGAAGTAAATCTTTATTTAAATTTTCTAAATCCTGCACCGAAACATTGTATTGTCTGGCAATGCTGAATAAAGATTCTTTTGGCGCAACTAAATGGGTTTGTTTGGAAGAAGATGTAGCTTCAGTCTTACTAAGATTGGAAGCACTTTCTGGAATAACTAATTCTTGACCAATTTGAAGACCGCTGGCAAGAATGTCAAGATTTGCATTCTGGATTGCTTCTACAGAAACATTGTACTGTTTGGATAACCCAAAAAGAGTTTCTTTTGCTGCAACAATATGGGTTTGCTGCTTTAGATTTTGTTTTTCTGCGGCATGAACAGGAATCTTAAGAATTTGGTTGTCTTTAATTCCGTTTTGCGATTCAGGATTGAGTTTATAAATCTCGTCTATAGAAACTTTATACTTTTGGGCAATAAAATAAGCTGTTTCTCCTTTTTGAATTTTGTGCTCAATAATTGAATCTTGCGCAGTTATTTTGTTAAAAGACAAAATAAACACAAGAGAAATCGTTAAAAATTCTCTCATAAATAGTAGGTTTAAAAAATTAAGGCATTACAAATGTAACGCCTTAATTTTAAAAATAATACTATTCCCACTCAATTGTTGCAGGTGGTTTTGAACTTATATCGTAAACAACACGATTCACGCCTTTTACCTTATTGATAATGTCGTTTGAAACTTTCATTAAGAAATCGTAAGGTAAATGAACCCAGTCAGCCGTCATACCGTCGGTAGATTCTACAGCTCTAAGCGCTACCACTTTTTCGTAAGTACGCTCATCACCCATCACACCAACACTATTTACAGGAAGCAAGATTGCTCCAGCCTGCCAAACTTTGTCGTATAATCCCCAAGATTTTAATCCGTCGATAAAAACAGCATCTACATCTTGTAAAATCTGAACTTTCTCTGGCGTAATATCTCCTAAAATTCTAATTGATAATCCAGGACCTGGAAAAGGGTGTCTTCCTAATAATTCTGGATCTATGCCTAAAGTAGCACCAACTCGTCGCACTTCATCTTTAAAAAGCATTCTAAGCGGTTCTACAATTTTTAATTTCATATAATCTGGCAATCCACCAACATTGTGGTGCGATTTAATGGTAGCCGATGGTCCTTTTACAGAAACCGACTCAATTACATCAGGATAAATTGTTCCTTGCGCTAACCATTTTACGTCTTCGATCAAATGTGATTCATCATCAAAAACTTCTATAAATACACGTCCGATTGTTTTACGTTTCGTTTCTGGGTCACTTATTCCGGCTAATTCGCCAAGAAAACGATCTCCAGCATCTACTCCTTTTACGTTTAATCCCATTCCTTTGTATTGATCTAATACGTTTTGGAATTCGTTTTTACGAAGTAAACCGTTATTTACGAAAATACAATATAGGTTTTTACCAATTGCTTGGTGTAATAAAACTGCTGCTACAGTAGAATCTACTCCACCAGACAATCCTAAAACAACTTTATCATTTCCTAATTTCTCTTTTAATTCTGCCACCATTTCTTCTACGAAAGCACCTGGCGTAAAGTTTTGAGGAACTTCGGCAATTTTTACTAAAAAATTCTCCAGCATTTTTGATCCATCTGTAGAATGGAAAACTTCTGGATGATATTGAATACCATAAGTAGTTTCGCCTTCTATTTTATAAGCGGCAAATTCTACGTCATGTGTGCTTGCTAATTTTACACCATTTTCTGGTAAAGCTTTGATACTATCGCTGTGGCTCATCCAAACTTGGCTGTTTTCTGAAATACCTTCAAAGAAAACTTCATTCTCTTTTATATAAGACAAATTAGCTCTTCCGTATTCTCTTGTGTTCGAAGCTGCAACTTCACCTCCGCTAAAATGAGATAAATACTGTGCTCCGTAACAAACTGCTAACATTGGAAGTTTGCCTCTAATTTGAGATAAATCAGGATGTGGTGCATCTTCTGCTCTAACAGAGAATGGACTTCCTCCTAAAATTACTGCTTTGTAAGGTGATAAATCACTAGGAAAGTGATTGTAAGGAAAAATTTCGCAGAATATATTTAATTCGCGAACTCTACGCGCAATAAGCTGAGTGTATTGCGATCCGAAATCTAAAATAAGTACGTTGTGTTGCATGCGCAAAAATACTTTTTATATTCGAAATTGAAAAATTGATTTTTGATTTTTTTTTGTTTTTGGCCGCTAAGGCACTAAGTTGCTCATTTTCTTAGAATTTATGCCATTTAAACGTACAAAAACTGATCTGTTTAGAAACTATATCTGTTTATATAAAACCAAAGCAGCTGCTCTTACGTAAGTAACGAAAACCCTTGTAAACATGAAATCAAAACTAATTGTCCTTTGTCTTTTTTTAGCTTTATCGGTAAGTTCTTGTAGTACTGTTGATGATTTATTAAGTTTCAACATTTCTAATCAAACTTCTATCACCATTAAAAGCAATTTACCTATCAATCTGCCTTCAGAAGTTGCTACTCCTGATGTAACTACAAATTCTTCGACTGAATTTAAAAACAACAAAACAAAAGCAAGTTTGGTAAAAGATGTTAAACTAAGATCACTTACTTTAACTATTGACGGCCCTGAAGGAAAAACATTTACATTTTTAAAGTCTGTTCATTTATACATTTCGACTACAGATTCTGACGAAATAGAATTGGCGTATCAAGACAACATAAATTCGTCTATGAATACAATGGATTTAATTTGTACCGATAAAAGATTAGATCAATATATAAAAGCAGACAGCTATAAAATTAGAACTCAAGTTACCTTAAAAGAAACTTTAACTCAAGATGTAACCGTAAAAGCAGCAATGAAGTTTAGAGTTACGGCAGATCCATTTTAGGAGAAAAGATTTATAGCTATTAAAGATTCAGAAAAACAAAAGTTCAAAGGTTATAAAGTATAAAAACTTTTTCCTTTGAACTTTTTTTGTTTTAAACCTGATAATTTCAATACATTTAGAAAATATATAGAAAGTATAATTACTGATCAATCAATAAAACGTGAGAATAATTTTAAATATAATACTGCATCTTATTATCCTTTTTATTGTTGCTGTATTTCCTATTGTAGTTTATACCGTAATGTCTGATCATGATTGTAATGATTTTGCATTTATTGGCGGCGGATCATATTTTATTTATGCTTTTTATCTTGTTCTTAAAATAAAAAATCACCGTGCAAAAACTATTCTTTTAGGAGTTTTGTACTCTTTATTATCTCTTTGTATTGGGATGCTTTTTACCAGTACAAATGAATTTGCCATTATTATAACAGTAATAATGAACTTAGCGTTTCAGGCTTTTTTATTAATTAAAAATCCAAGATCAACAAATCAAACGGTATGGAAATCTTATTTAATTAATTTTATAATCACTATACTGTTTTCTATTTTTTTCACTTTTCTTTGGTTTATTTCTATGGCCTCAGCTGGATTGCCTTCTAATCATTATTAAGTTTTTGCAGCCAAAATCAATTTTGAAGTACATTTTGTAATTATTTCTTTGTGTTATAATAAAGGAATAAAGCTTTCCTTTTTACTGCCTCTGTAGCTTTTTGATGAATCGAAAATCAAAATACACATACCCAGACTCCACTACATTTTTGTTATATTTAACATAGGCCAGACTTCTTTACGAATTTAATTCACTAAATTTAAATAACCAATAAGTATATTTAAATTTAATGTGTGAGAACCTTTATTTATAAATAAACAATTTTCTAAAAAACTAAACTAACATCTAACAAAACCAATATTATACCCTTAAATTATTAATTTTAAAATATAATCCATGAGTAAAATAGTTGCTGAACAATTAGTTGAAATGTTAGTTGAAGCTGGGGTAAAACGAGTATATGCGGTTACCGGTGATAGTTTAAATTATTTTAATGATGCAGTACGCAGAAATGGCAAGATAAAATGGATTCATGTGCGCCATGAAGAAGTTGGTGCTTATGCTGCTGCTGCCGAAGCCGAATTAGACGGTTTTGCTGTCTGTGCAGGAAGCTGCGGTCCTGGACATGTTCATTTAATTAATGGATTATATGATGCTCATCGTTCGCATGTTCCTTTATTAGCCATTGCTTCTACCATTAATACCAGCGAAATGGGAATGGATTATTTTCAAGAAACAAATACAATTAAACTTTTTGACGATTGCAGTTGTTATAATCAAATGATTATGACTGCAGAGCAAGCGCCTCGAATTATACAAACTGCCATACAACATGCTTTAGGAAGAAAAGGTGTTGCCGTTATTGGTTTACCTGGTGATGTTTCTGAATTGGAAGCTGTTGAAAGTAATATCTCTACGCAATATTTTCATTGTAATCCTATTATTAGACCATCAGATCTGGAATTACAGCAATTAGCGAAAGTGATCAATGAGAGTACCAAAATAACTTTGTTTTGTGGTATTGGAGCCGAAAAAGCACATGATCAAGTTGTACAATTATCACAGCATATTAAAGCACCTGTAGGATATTCATTCCGCGGAAAAATGAGCATACAGCCCAATAATCCCAACGAAATAGGAATGACAGGTTTACTCGGTCAGCCTTCTGCTTATCACAGCATGCACGAGTCACATCTTGTATTATTGTTAGGAACTGATTTCCCGTACGATAAATTCATGCCTGCAAATAATAAAATCATCCAAATAGACACCAGCTCTGAGCGTTTAGGAAGAAGAGCCAATCTGCACATGGGTTTATGCGGAAATGTAGCAGACACTATAGAAGCTTTACTTCCATTATTAGAATCAAAAACGGATGATAGTTTTTTGCAAGCACAGCTTAAATTATACAGCAGTGTAAAAGAAAACATGGATACTTACATCAATGATAACGGAGGAGAAGATACTATTCAGCCAGAATATGTCGCTCATATTATTGATAAATTGGCCAATCATAATGCCATTTTTACTGTAGATACTGGAATGACCTGTGTTTGGGGAGCGCGTTTTATTAAAGGTACTGGAGAACGCAAAATGTTGGGATCTTTTAATCATGGCTCTATGGCAAATGCAATGCCAATGGCAATTGGAGCCGCTTTAGCACATCCCGAGAAACAAGTTATTGCAATGTGTGGTGATGGCGGTTTATCGATGCTGCTGGGTGATTTAGCCACCATAAATCAATACAAAATACCCGTTAAAATTATTGTTTTTAATAATCGTGCATTAGGTATGGTAAAATTAGAAATGGAAGTTAACGGTCTGCCGGATAATGAAACCGATATGGTTAATCCAGACTTTGGTTTGATTGCTCAAGCAATGGGATTTGAAGGAATAAATGTTCATAAACCAGAAGAAGTTGAAGACGCTATTAAAAAAGCTTTTCTACAGGATGGACCAGTTTTACTCAATATTTTTACTAATCCTAATGCACTCGCAATGCCTCCAAAGGTAGAATGGGCACAAGTGGTTGGTATGGCAAAATCTATGACCCGATTAATGCTTGGCGGTAAAATGGAAGAAGTTTTAGACACCATAAAATCCAATTATAAACATCTAAAAGAAGGTATATAATCATTATAGTCCGATTAAAAAAATCCGCGTAAATCTGTGTCTTCGCGATAGCGAATCAGTTTCATCCGTGTTCGATATGCAGCATTTGAATTAGTACACAGATAAAAACAGATTTACTTCGTAAAGACGCTGATAAAAACGGATTTTTTTAGAATCATTCGAAAACCCATTGTAAATGACTGTTAACATATTCTAAGAAAAGTTTTATCGGACATCACTGGTTTATAATATTGTATTTTCATTTTTTTTAAGAATATTAAGTCATGGATATAAACAATAAGTCATATACCAAATACTACATCATTGCATGGGTATTTGGTTTACTATTTTATTTTTTGGATTACGTAGTACGTTCTGCCCCAGCTGTAATGCTCCCGCAGCTATCTCAGAATTTTTCTGTAAATGAAATCAGATTAGTTACTATCATCGGCACCTATTATTACACTTATTCGACCTGTAGTTTAATTGCCGGAATTGCTCTGGATCGTTTTGGAGCAAAATATTCACTCTTTGCTGGAGCTCTTATTTTAGGAATTGGCTGTTTGTTGTTTATGATTTCCAGTCAGTTTACTGGAGTCGTTGGACGTTTGTTTCAAGGTGCAGGATGTGCTTTTGCATTTCCTGGCTGTGTATATCTCGCCAGTAAAGGATTTTCGGCAAAATCCCTCGCAACGGCAATTGGATTTACGCAATGTCTCGGAATGCTTGGAGGTTCGGCTGGACAATTTATTGTAGGTCCTTGGATTGAAGAAGGAATGAATATTACTAATTTTTGGTTATGGATTGGAATTTTTACAACTCTTGTTGCCTTTGGTCTTTGGTTTATAATTCCTGCCAATAAAATTGAGAAAAACACAGAAACCAACAATCAGAAAATCGGTTTACTAACTCCTTATAAAATTGTTTTCAGTAATCCGCAATCATGGTTATGCGGGATTATTTCGGGATTATTATTTGCGCCAACCACAATATTTGCAATGACATGGGCAGTTGATTTTTTTGAGAAAGACCGTGCATTAGACTTTCATACTGCAGCAATTGCGAGTGCAATGGTTGCTTTTGGCTGGGCATTTGGCTGTCCTTTATTAGGATATATTACAGACAAAATAGGGAAACGAAAACCCGTTTTAGTTCTGGGCGCTTTAATTATGATTTTGAGTATAATACAGCTATTATTTTTCCCAAATATACTTCCTCTTAAAATTACTATGTTTTTATTGGGTGTAGCCTCTGGAGCTGCCATGATTCCCTATTCTATCATTAAAGAAGCCAATCCAGATAATGTAAAAGGAAGTGCTACAGGAGCTATTAATTTTATAACTTTTGGAGTTACTACTATTTTAAGTCCGATATTCAGTCGTTTGTTCGGACAAACACTTGAAAATACTACAGATAAAGCACTGCATTTTCAACAAGCGGGTTTGTTTTGGATTATCGGAATTACGATCGCCATTTTAATAAGCTTTCTATTAAAAGAAACTGGCGAAGGAAAAGTAACTTATACAGACAAACTTGTCACTAAAAGCTAAGTAAAAATAAAGTCATTAAAGTATAACTAGGACTGGAAAACTGGTTCTAGTTATTCTTTGGTAACTACAATAGAAGCTTTAAAACCTGCAGCAAGATTGTCCCAATAATCATTGGTAACCAGGTTGCCTTTATCGTCGTATACTCTAATTTCGGCAGTATTTCCTCCTAAAGAACCTATATTTAAGGCTTCGAAATCCAGTTTATTAAATCCGTCAACAAGATTAATCTTTACATCTTGAAAACTTCCATCTAATAATAACTGCTGTCTAATGACTTGATCGTTGGACGAGACTTTGACTAAATCACCATCTATGGCGCCAAAATCACGGAATTTTACAATAAAGTATTGCGATTTGGTTTTAAAATCTCCCAAAGAAATATTTCTCTTCACCAAGGTACCGCGACCTTCTTTTAAGCCGGCATCTTTTAGTGCTTTATCCAGATCTTTTTCCATTTTATCTACATAACGATCACCAGGATTAGCAAAATCAGTTTCTGTAGACATGGTAAATTTGCTTTTTTCTTGACCAATCTGAAATTTAGATTTTGGCGTAATGCTCGTATTATCAAAAACGTTTGGCGTTTTGATACTCGGCATATCCATATTATCTGCCTGAGGATCTTTTATCTCTGGAATTGGAGTTTTTTTAGGTTTTGCACCAAATTTTGGAGCCGGAATGGGCTTATATTTAGTACCAAACTCTGTTTGAGCCGATACCATTACAGTAGTAAAAAATAATATGAAAAATAAAATATGCTTCATTGAATATGTATTATCGAATGGGCTCTTATAATTTTTATAAAACCAATAGTATAGCATCACAAAAATAGTATTATTTAATTACGCGCTGCAACTTTAAGAGTATTATAACAATATATTAGGCTAATTTTTGGAATCAAAAAACCTGCCAAAAAACTTCTTTAAAGCAAAACAAAAGACTTTTAAAAGCAATAATTTAAAGTTAGTACTAATTTATTTAATCTTAAAACTATCTTCATCATTTTGATAATTAACAACTTATTCCTAACTTCAATATTTTTATATCAAACATTTTTTAATACATCAAAACATAGATTTTCTATTCTAAAAAGTAACTTTAAGAAAACACTGTTTTTACACCTAACTTAGGTTATTTTAAAGAAAATGAAACGCCTTTTTAAGTTTTAAAACTATGTTGGTATGTGTTAAATATAAAATACATCATTACTATTTACCATTTATAACAACTCAAAAAATGGATTATATCGATTATTATAAAGCATTAGACGTTACAAAATCAGCCACGGAAGCCGATATCAAAAAAGCATATCGAAAAGCAGCACGAAAATATCATCCCGATTTAAATCCGAATGATAAAGAAGCCGAGAAAAAATTTAAAGAAATAAACGAAGCCAACGAGGTTTTGAGTAATCCTGAAAATCGTAAAAAATACGATAAATATGGAAAAGACTGGAAACACGCTGATGAATTTGAAAAAGCGGGCTATGATCCAAATCAGCAGCAGCAACAGCGAACTCGTCAACAAAGCAGTCAAGGTTATACTGATTTTTCTGGTGGCGATTTCTCTGGAAATGATTTTTCGGATTTCTTTAATTCAATGTATGGTGATTCTGCAAGAAGTTCTAGAAACCAGTCTAAATATAGAGGACAAGATTTTAATGCTGAATTAGATTTGGATTTGGCATCGGCTTATACAACTCATAAACAAAATCTAACTGTAAACGGAAAAAACATCCGAATTACAATTCCTGCGGGCGTAGAAAACGGACAGGTTATAAAAATTCCTGGACATGGTGGCGCTGGCGTAAATGGCGGGCCGAATGGAGATTTATATATCACATTTAGAATTGAAAATTCTTCCGATTTTAAACGTGAAGGCAATAATTTGTATGCCGATGTGCCGCTTGATTTATATACGGCAGTTTTGGGTGGAGAAACTTATGTAAATACTTTTGATGGAAAAGTAAAAATTAAAGTACAGCCTGAAACGCAGACAGGTACAAAAGTAAAACTAAAAGGAAAAGGATTTCCTGTATATAAAAAAGAAAATCAATTTGGGGATTTGTACATTACGTATACTTTAAAAGTCCCAACGAAATTATCCGATAAAGAAAAAGAATTGTTTGAAGAATTAGCTAAAATTAGAAATCATGAGTAATAAAAATTTAATTCAAATAAGACAATTTTGTTTGTATCACGAAATTGAAAATACTTTTATAACAGAGCTTCATAATTTCGGTTTGATCAAAATTATTATTGAGGAAGAAGATGAATATCTAGAACCAGAACAACTGCCTGCGGTAGAAAAAATGATTCGCCTGCATTATGATCTTAAAATTAACTTGGAAGGAATTGATGCCATTGCTCATTTATTAAATAAAATCGAAGTTTTACAGCAAAATTTAACGGCTTCTCAAAACAAATTACGCCTTTACGAAGAAAATACAGCAGAGTAACTAGTCTTAAAAATAGAACACGGATAAAACAGATTTGATTTCGCAAAAACGATGATAAAAACAGATTTCATTTTAATAAACTGAAGTGATTTCATAAATACTTCCCAGAAAAACCCGCTTTAATCCGTGTTTTCGCATGGCGAATCTGTACAATCAGCGTTAAAAATCAGCAGCAGAAAAAGAAATTTTTCTATGCAGAAAAGCAATTATAAAATATCACAAAAAAGAATTATTTTTAGTATGATTTCAAGTAAAATTCATCTCTTTTGAGCAACATATTTTATAAATTGCAACGTAATTAATTAACCCGAATTTGTTTTTAAAACTTCACAAAACAAATCCACAAAACATAAAAAATGAAAAGAGAAAACATCTTAACAGGATCACCGTGGGAAGACAAAATGGGATATTGCCGCGCTGTAAGAATTGGTAATATTATTGAAGTTTCTGGAACTGTAGCTATAGTTGACGGTGAAAAAGTTAAAGCTGATGACGCTTATGCTCAAACTTATAATATTCTAGAACGTGTTGAAAAAGTATTAGAAGATTTAAACGTTGGAATGAAAGATGTAATTAGAACTCGTATTTTTACTACTGATATTACTTCTTTTGAAGAAGTTGCCAGAGCGCATTCTTCTTTTTTTAAAGATGTAAAACCTACAACTGGTTTTTATGAAATAAGTAAACTGGTTGCTCCTGAATATTTAGTTGAAATTGAATTTACAGCTGTAGTATTGTAATATTTTTTGCCACGAATTTCACTAATTTTCACTAATTATTTTGCCACAGATTAGAGGATTTTAAAAGATTTCTTTTTATTTTCTTTACTTAAAAACATTGCTAATTCGTGAAAATTTGTGAAATTCGTGGCAAAACCTTTTTTTAAATTATTAATGACTTTTCAAAACCCAAAACAATTACTCCTTTCTATTCCAAAATGGATTCTCATTTGTGTTTTGATAGGCATTTTTTCTGGATCTGCATCTGCATTTTTTTTAGTTTCTTTAGAATGGGTTACACAATTTAGACTTCACCACGATTGGATTATCTGGTTTTTACCAATTGGAGGATTTCTGGTGGGTTTCAGTTATTATTATTGGGGCGAATCTGTTGTAAAAGGCAATAATCTATTGCTGGAAGAATACGAAAATCCTCAGAAAGTAATTCCGTTTAAAATGGCACCGCTAGTACTTTTAGGGACTTTGCTCACTCATTTATTTGGAGGTTCTGCAGGTCGCGAAGGTACAGCTGTACAAATGGGAGGCGCAATTGCAGACCAATTTACCAAGTTTTTTAAATTAGACCATTCAGAAAGAAAAATTCTAATCATCCTCGGAATCAGTGCTGGTTTTGCTTCTGTTTTCGGAACTCCTCTAGCTGGAGCTATTTTTGCTTTAGAAGTTTTATATTTTAGCAAAATCAACTTCAAAAGCATTATTTTATCTTTCATAACCGCTTACGCAGCTTATTTTACGGTAGAATTTTGGCAGGTAAAACACACGCATTACAGTATTCCAGATGTTCCAGAAATTAACGTGACAAACTTATTTTATACGGTCATAATAAGCCTTTTATTCGGACTCGCTGCTTTATTATTTTCTAGAAGTACACATTTTTGGGGTTCCCTTTTTTCAAAAAACATCAAATATCCACCATTACGTCCGTTTATCGGCGGGATTTTTTTAGCTATCGCCATTGCAGGTTTTGGACTCACGAAATTCTCTGGATTAGGAGTTCCTGTAATTGTAGATTCCTTTTCAAATCCAAATCAATGGTACGATTTTCTGCTTAAAATTTTATTTACAGGTTTTACACTCGGAGCAGGTTTTAAAGGCGGCGAGGTAACACCGTTATTTTTCGTTGGTGCTACTTTAGGGAGTGCTTTATCACTTATAGTACCTATGCCTATTGCACTTTTAGCAGGAATGGGTTTTGTTGCCGTATTTTCTGGCGCAACCCACACTCCTATCGCCTGCACTATTATGGGTATGGAATTGTTTGGAATTGCTCCTGGATTTTTTATCGCTATTGCCTGTACAATTGCTTATTTTTCTTCGGGTTCTGTGGGGATTTATAAATCGCAGATTGTAAAAGGTGCAAAATATAAATTGTATCAAAAATTACAGAAAAAAGAACTGGAGATTTTATAATTAAACATCAATTTTATAAACCTTTTTTTGTAGTATTGTTTTTCCTAATTTAACCCATAAACGATACTCAAATGGCATTTGGATTTCCTGCATTCCACGCTCAATTAATTCCATTAAATCATTTATCAAAATCTCAGTTTATTCAAATTGCAATTTATATCTCCAAAAAAATAAATTGGGCAATACTATCATTTGATGAAGAGGAATTAACTGCGGTTTCTACAAACAATAAAAACACTTGGAACGAAACAATTTCTATTTCATTTGAAGATGAGAATACTGTCTTATTAAAAAGCGTCTCAAGTGGAAACCAAATTTACGATCGAGGCAGAAATAAAAAGCACACAGAAGCTTTCTCTAATCTTTTACATGATGCCTTACAAGATCTATCTCCTTTAAATTTAAAAGAAAACATAGCTATTGATGAGCTTAAAAAAGAAGAAAGGATTCTCTCTTTAGAAAATAAAACAGGTTCTGATACAACAACAGAAATCTCTTCATTTTATTCTTTTTTTTCCATTTTTATACCGGTCAAAGATTACTTTGTTACTCCGATATTAATTAACCTCAATATTATAATTTTCCTGATACTGTTTTTTTCAGGTGTTAGTTTTTTTAATCCAAAAATTCAAGATTTAATAGATTGGGGCGCAAATTCTGGTCCGTTGACAACAAATGGCGAATGGTGGAGATTACTTTCTGCTTGTTTTCTTCATAGCGGATTTTTTCATCTTCTCATAAATTGCATTGCTCTGGCATATGTCGGGTTGTTTTTAGAATCTTATATCAAGAAATCGGAATTTCTTATACTCTACATTTTATGTGGTATAACGGCTAATTTAGGCAGTTTGTATTGGAACAAAGATATTGTTAGCGCAGGAGCATCTGGAGCTATTTTTGGTATGTACGGAATTCTATTAATGGTTATCGTATTTAAAGTTTTAAAAAAGAAAATAAAACTAACACAAGCCGCTACAATTCTTATTCTAATCGCACTAAATATCGCTTACGGCTTTAGAGAAGGTGTAGATAGTGCTGCTCCGATTGTAGGTTTTGCTGTTGGAATTCTATCTGGCTTTATTCTTTCGATATTTAAACAAAAAAGAACGATCGCATTGATTCTTATTTCTACATCGGCCTCTGTAGCTGTTGTATGCTTGTTTATAAATTATAAAAATTCTCAAGTCTATATTTATCAAACCATGGAATATGAAAAAAGAATGCAGGAATTTGTAGACATGGAGAAAATGGCTTTGGAATCTTATAATACACAATACGGAAATAATGTTTTGGAGACTAAAGAAAACATTTTATACATGCTTAAAGATCGAGGGATTTACTATTGGAATGAAAATGTTACACTAATCAGCGAGTTAGACAAATTATATCTCCCGCAAGCTGTACACAAAAGAAATAGAGATATGCTAAAATATTGCAAATTGAGAATCTCTGTGTATGAACTAACATATAAAAAAATCAATGAAAACACCATCGAATATGATACAGAAATAATAGAGGCCAATGATGAAATAAGATCTTTACTAATCAAATTAAATCAATCTTATACGGACAGTTAAAATTATTTATTCTTTTTTCAGACATTAAAAAGCTGTGAAAATTTGTAATTAAATCCCATTTTTTTAATTACAACTTATAAAAAGTCACAATCTATAATTTATAACTCATAACTTCCATTCCTAAAAGTGTGTTAATCTGTAAAATGATTTCAACATTACATTAAAAAAATGTAAATTCGCACACTATGAAAATACAAGATATTCAAGCGATAGAGTTGCTTCTAGCAAGCCCAAAGAAAATCGCGATAATTCCGCATAGAGGTCCAGATGGTGATGCCATGGGCTCTACGCTAGGTTTATACCATTTTTTATTAAAAAACAATCACCAGCCAACGGTAATTGCTCCTAATGATTTTCCTGATTTTTTAGCTTGGTTACCAGGTTCTGAAACGGTAAAAATATTTGAAAAAGACACCGAAAACTGTACCAGAATATTAGAAGAAGCTGAAATAGTTTTTACACTTGATTTTAATGCTTTTCATCGTACAGGCGAAATGGAACATACTTTAGCAAAACTAACAGTTCCGTTTATAATGATCGATCATCACCAAAAACCAGATGATTATGCTACTTATATGTACTCCGATACTTCATTTGGATCTACTTGTGAGATGGTTTATAATTTCATTTCGTTTTTAGGCAAAAAAGAAGATATAGACAAAACAATCGCTACTTGCATATACACCGGGATTTTAACCGATTCTGGTTCGTTTCGCTTTCCTGGAACAACAGGAAATACACACCGTATTATTGCAGAATTAATAGATTTAGGTGTTGAAAACACGCAGATTCCTGTTCTTTTATTTGATAATAGTTCTTACAGCCGCTTGCAGTTATTAGGTCGCGCTTTGCAAAATATGAAAGTATTTGAAGCACATAAAACTTCTTATACTTCACTTACTCAGGACGAATTAGATTCTTTTAATTACATAAAAGGTGACACCGAAGGAATCGTTAATTACGGATTAAGTATAAAAGGTATTAATTTTACTGCTATTTTTATAGAAAATAAAGACGAGAAAATTATCAAGATTTCATTCCGTTCGCAAGGTGGTTTTGATGTCAATCAATTTGCAAGAGATCATTTTAACGGCGGAGGACATAGTAATGCCGCTGGCGGAAGATCTGAAATTTCAATGCAAGAAACCTTGAAAAAATTTGAAGATTTAGTAACTAAACTAAAAATATAACCCCAATATGAACTACCTAAAACTAAGCATTTATTCTTTGCTGTTTGCTGTTTTAATGGTTAGCTGTAAACATCATGAAGAAGCTAGAAGACCTATCTCTAGAACTTCTGGGACGTTTATGAAAAAATCGGCCGACCGTAACAAAAAATTAGTAGCCAACGAAGAAGATGTTATAAAGAAAATCATCAAAAGCAATCCAAAAATTAAGTATTACGCGACAAGAAAAGGATATTGGCTTTATTATGATGAAAAAAACACAACCGATCTTACAACTCCAAAAAAAGGCGATATCGCTTATTACAACTTAGAGATTAAAGATATAGACGGAAAAATTATCTACTCTGAAGCAGATCTTGGTCCGCAGACCTATTATGTAGACAAACAAGATATCATGATGGGATTACGTGATGGTATTAAATTAATGCATAAAAACGAAACAGTAACTTTCTTGTTTCCATCGCATATTGCTTACGGATATCATGGAGATAATGACAAAATTGGAACTAATCAATCCTTAATCTGTACAGTTACACTTCGCAATTTTGTTCCAGACGAGTCTCAAAAAACACCAGTAGCAGCAACAGCAGCAACTGGACAGACTCCAAAACCTGCAACACCAAAACCTGCTGCTGCAGTACAACCTAAAAAAGATACAATAACACCTTAAAAAAAAAACATTTCAAAAAATGAAAAAGAGTATTTTATTATTACTACTAGCCGTTACCTCATTTTATTCTTGTAAAGAAGAACACAGTAATTTACCCGATGGTCTATATGCCGATATTGAAACCAACAAAGGACATATTATTGTAGAGCTTGATTACAAAAAAGCACCAATTACTGTAGCTAACTTTGTAACGCTTGCCGAAGGTAAAAACGAGTTTGTAACTCCAGAAAACCTTAAAAAGAAACCATTTTATGATGGTTTAAAATTTCATAGAGTTATTGAAAATTTTATGATTCAATCTGGTGATCCGTTAGGAACTGGTTCTGGTGATACTGGATACAAATTTAAAGATGAATTCTCTGATTTAAAATTTGACAAAGGTGGTGTTTTAGCAATGGCAAATAATGGTCCTGGAACAAACAGCAGCCAATTTTTTATTACGCATGTTGAGACTCCATGGTTAGACGGAAAACATACTATTTTTGGACACGTTGTTGAAAAAGGACAAGAGGTTGTAAATAAAGTTATTCAAGGTGATAACATCGTTGCGGTAACTATTATTAGAAATGGTGAAGCTGCTAAAAAGTTTGATGCTGTAAAAGTATTTCATGATTATTTTTCAGAAATCGCAAAAGAACAAAGTAAATATGCTGACGTACAAAAAGAGAAAGTCGCTTATTACGCTTCTCTTAAACCTAAAGCTACCAAAACTACTAGTGGTTTAGAATTTGTAATTACAGAAAAAGGAACTGGTAAAAAACCAGCTGTAGGAACACAATTATACATACATTATGCAGGTTTCTTAGAAAATGGAACTTTATTTGACACAAGCATTGTAGATGTTGCTAAAACTTTTGGAAAATATGATCCAGCAAGAGAACAAGGAAACGGATATCAGCCAATTCCATTTACAGCTGGTCGTAAAGACGGTATGATTCCTGGATTTATTGAAGGAATCGAGCAGCTTTCATTTGGAGATAAAGCAGTTCTTTTTATCCCATCGCATTTAGCTTATGGAGAAACAGGTGCAGGAGGTGTAATTCCGCCAAATGCAAACATTATTTTTGAAGTTCAATTATTAGAAAAACCACAATAGTCTTATAGAGACGAAAAACGGATTAATAGACCTAAATTAGAAACACAATGAAATTTAAATTTCTATTTTTATTTTGTTTGGCTATCGTAAATATCCAAGCACAAACGACAAAAAAAACGGTTGCAAAACCTGTTGGAAAACCGAAAACTGCAACTACAAAAACAGCTCCAGCAGCTAATCCTAACGAAGGAATTTTTGCTACAATCTCTACCACAAAAGGTGATATTGTGGTGTCTTTAGAATATGTAAAAGCTCCTGTAACAGTGGCTAACTTTATCTCTTTGGCAGAAGGAACAAGTCCTTATGTAACTGTAAAGAGCCTTAAAGGAAAACCATTTTACGATGGATTAAAATTTCATAGAGTTATCAATGATTTTATGATTCAAGGTGGTGATCCAGACGGAAACGGCTCTGGTGGTCCTGGCTATTCTTTTAAAGATGAATTTGTAGAAGAATTAAAATTTGAAAAAGGCGGTGTATTAGCAATGGCTAACTCTGGTCCTGCTACAAACGGAAGCCAATTTTTTATTACTCATAAAGATACACCTTGGTTAAACGGAAAACATACTATTTTTGGTCACGTAGTTTCTGGAATGGACAATGTAAATAAAATTGTTCAAGATGATATTATGACAAAAATTACCATTACACGCAAAGGTGCTGCTGCAAAGAAATTTGATGCTGTAAAAGTTTTTAGTGATGATGTAAAAAAACAAGAAGCTAAAAAAGACGAATCAAAAAAAATAGCTACTACAAAAGCCGCTTATTTTACGGCTACAAAAGCTAAAGCAAATACAACAGCTTCTGGTTTACAATATGTAATTACAGAAAAAGGATCAGGAGTAAAATCTGCTGAAGGATCTACAATCTATTTCCACTATGCAGGTTATTTTGAAGATGGAAATCTTTTTGACAGCAGTATTGCAGAAGTTGCAAAAACATACGGTAAATATGACGCTAATAGAGACGCTCAAAAAGGATATCAAGCATTTCCGTTTACTGTTGGTAAAAAAGACGGAATGATTCCTGGATTCCTAGAAGCTTTAGATATGATGACAGACGGGGAAAAAGCTATTTTCTTTCTTCCTTCTAATTTAGCTTATGGACCACAAGGCGCTGGAGGTGTAATTCCACCAAATACAACTTTAGTATTTGAAATTGAAACTTATAAAAATCAACCCGTGAAATAATTATTTCTGATTGATTTTTTTAAATAAAAACAAAACCATCAAGATGTATTTTTTGATGGTTTTGTTTTTTATTTTCTTTTTTATTTAATGTAATTTATAAAAAAGAACTATTTTTTTTACATAGCCAACTTATGTGTATTTTAAATAAGTGAAATGCCTGTTTTTACCTTACAAAACCTATGTTTCTATGTGTTGAAAATAATTAGACAAATAAAACCTTTAATCTAAATAATTAAATTTTATTTTTTTTCGAATGATAATTCGTACTTTTATTTTTCATTTATAATCAAGTAAAAATTCAAAATTCTATTTTCTGTATCGTACAGAAGAAATTATGTTTTTTACCAATATTGTATTTTTTTATTCATTATTATTATCTTTGATGTATGAGCACAGTAACAAGACCAAATCATATAGGGCGAAAAATCAGCCGTATAAGAGAACTTAAAGACATGAAGCAGGAAGCATTGGCGCAAGCTTTAGGAATATCCCAACAAACAATTTCTACTATAGAGAACAGCGAAACTGTTGACGAAGAAAAACTTAAAGAAGTGGCAAAGGCTCTTGGCGTAACTGTAGAAGCTATCGAAAATTTTACAGAAGAAAATATGATCACTTATTTTAATACTTTTAATGATAATAGCAACGGATGGGGAACTGGAACATTTAATTATGAATGTAATTTTAATCCATTAGATAAAGTAGTAGAACTTTATGAGCGTTTAGTACAAGCTGAAAAAGATAAAAACGAATATCTAGAAAACATAATAAAAGGTAAATAGCTATTTTTTTTTAAGATATAAATCAGACCATCAAGATGTATTTTTTGATGGTTTTTTTATTGCCAGATTCTATCAAATCAATAATTTAAGCGTTAATTAAAATCTTAAAATTGTTATAAAACCAAGTTTATTGAGCTTTTTGTATTAAATCATAAACAAAATAACTTACCTTTGCCGGCTTGAATTTTTTAAACTAAATAAGTTAAGATGTTACAAAACAAAGTATTAAAAGGAGTCTTTTTGGTTGCATTAGGTGCTACAACTTACGGAATGTTAGCCACTTTTGTAAAAATTGCCTACTCAGAAGGATATACAACTGCAGAGGTTACAACGTCTCAATTTGTATTAGGAATACTTGGTATCTTGCTTATTAACGCATTTCAGAAAATAAAAAACAAACAAAATGTTGTAAAAGCTACGTCAAAAAACATCTTTAGTTTAATGACTGCTGGAACTTCTTTAGGAATGACGAGTTTATTCTATTATCTGGCTGTAAAATATATTCCTGTTTCTATTGGTATTGTTTTGTTAATGCAGACCGTTTGGATGGGTGTTTTACTTGAAATGATTTTAGAGAAAAAATTACCTTCTAAACAAAAAGTATTTGCTGTTTTTATTGTTCTTATCGGGACAGTTTTGGCAACAAACATAATTCACAATGACATTAAACTAGATTGGCGAGGTCTTGCCTGGGGAATTATGGCAGCAGCTTCTTTTACCACTACAATGTTTACGGCAAATCGTGTAGCTACAGAAATATCTTCTGCTCAACGTAGTTTGTATATGCTTTTGGGTGGCGCTGTAATTGTTTTTTCTTTTGCATTTGCGACGCAGGTTACGCCTTTTAATCTTGAAATTTTCATGAAATGGGGAATTGTATTAGCGCTCTTCGGAACGATTATTCCTCCTTTATTAATGAATGCTGGTTTTCCTCTTACTGGAATTGGATTAGGAAGTATTGTTTCTGCACTAGAACTTCCTGTTTCTGTTACAATGGCTTACGTTTTATTAAACGAAAAAGTAATCTTTACACAATGGGTTGGAATTGTATTAATCATTCTAGCCATAATTATTATGAATGTAAATTTCAAGCGTAAAAACTAGCCTTTTTTGCACAGCATTAAAAAAAAACGTCTTGTAATGCAATAATTGTTAATTTTTTTATAAATTCGTGACAAACTAGTACATCATGAACCTACCTTGGCATTTATATCTAATGGCTTTTCTATATATAATTGCTGGAATTAATCATTTTAAAAACCCAGGAATGTACATCAGAATCATTCCTCCCTATCTGCCTAACCCCAAATTATTAAATATTTTAAGTGGAGCTGCCGAAATCATTTTAGGTATCCTCCTGACTTTTCCTTTTTCTACGCATATTGCGGCTTGGGGAATTATAGCGCTATTAATTGCTGTTTTTCCTGCCAATTTGTTTATGTTTCAGAAGAAAAAGAGAGGTTTTTCTTTGTTAAATTTTATTTTATTAGTACGTTTGCCCTTACAAATTGTATTGATTCTATGGGCATACATTTATACCCTTTAACAATCGAATATTAATTAAAATTATTTACTATGAAAAAATTATTTGCTGAGTTCTTCGGAACTTACTGGCTTGTTTTTGGAGGTTGTGGAAGCGCAATTTTTGCGGCAGGAATTCCTGAACTAGGAATTGGATTTGCTGGTGTTGCTCTTGCTTTTGGACTTACTGTTCTTACAATGGCGTATGCTGTTGGTCATATTTCTGGCGGACACTTTAATCCCGCTGTATCTTTTGGTCTTTGGGCTGGAGGTAGATTTCCTGCAAAAGATCTTATTCCTTACATCGTTGCACAATGCGTTGGAGCTGTAGCGGCTGCAGGAACATTATATACTATTGCATCAGGAAAAGCAGGTTTTGTAATCGATAATACTAAAGCTGGAGCATTTGCATCAAACGGTTTTGGAGCATTTTCACCAGATGGTTATTCTTTACAATCTGCCTTTATTGCAGAGTTTGTTCTAACTTTATTCTTCCTATTAGTAATTTTAGGAGCAACAGATAAATTTGCAAACGGAAAATTTGCTGGTGTTGCAATTGGTTTGGCTTTAACTCTAATTCATTTAATCAGTATTCCAATTACAAATACTTCTGTAAATCCTGCTAGATCTTTATCTCAAGCCATTTTTGTTGGAGGAGAACCATTAACTCAAGTTTGGTTATTTTGGGCTGCTCCTATCTTAGGTGCCATCGTTGCCGGATTTATCTACAAGTCATTATTACAAAATCATGAGGAAGCATAAATAGAGCTCTCCCAAAAAATAAATAATTAAAAAAATAAACATTATGGATTTTTTATATTTCTTACTTATTGGAGCAATTTCAGGTTGGTTAGCAGGTCAATTATGGAAAGGCGGAGGTTTTGGCCTTGTTGGTAATATCGTTGTTGGTATAATCGGTGGATTCTTTGGCGGATGGCTTGCCGGAAAACTCGGAATTGGCGGAGGTGGATTACTTTGGCAGATTATAATTGCTGCTGGAGGCGCTTGGATTTTATTATTTATCATAAGTCTGATAAAAAAATAATACCATTACAATAAATCTAAATTAATTTATCTACAATATTTAAAAGAGAAAAAAGTAGTCTTAACAGCCTTTTTTCTCTTTTTTTTATTCTATCACTTCAAAAAACAAAACGCAATAAAAAACCCATTCAATTATAAATTACACAAAATACACCTATTTATTTCATCAATTTGATTAAATTTGAATAGATCCATTGTGTAATTATGAATGACATTATCACCTATTTCAGCACTATTCCGTCTTCACATCGAAGTTTAATTTTGATTGGAGGAATAACTCTTTTTTGGCTGATTGAAAACACTTTTCCGCTGTTTCAAATGCAGTACAGAAAATGGCAGCATGCAGGAATCAATTTCTTTTTGACATTTACGACTATTATAGTCAACTTCATTTTGGCTTTCATCTTAATTAAAACTGCAAATTGGACAACTGAAAATCATTTCGGAATTTTACAATGGCTCCCACAGCTCCCGATTTGGCTTTATACCATTATAGGATTACTTTTATTAGATTTAATTGGTGCTTATTTGGCTCATTTCATTCAACATAAAATAAAGTTTTTATGGCGTTTTCACCTTATTCATCATACCGATACTTGGATAGATACAACATCTGCCAATAGACATCATCCAGGCGAAAGCATAATTCGTTTTACTTTTACTACGCTTGGAGTCTTAATTGTTGGAAGTCCTATGTGGATGGTTTTTCTATACCAATCTTTATCAGTTGTCGCTTCACAGTTTAATCATGCAAACATTTCGCTGCCCAAAAAACTAGATGTTTTTTTGAGTTATTTTATTATTTCTCCAAACATGCATAAAGTTCATCATCATTATGTTTTGCCCTATACAGATAGTAATTACGGAAATATATTTTCGGTTTGGGATCGTCTTTTTGGCACTTTTACAACACTGCCAAAAGAAGAATTAATTTATGGTGTAGACACTCATATGCTGCCAGAAGAAAACAACAAATTGCAAAATTTGTTACAAATTCCGTTTCAAAAGTCAAAATCTGCAAAAAACAGTTAAAAACATTAAAAAAAATATCCCTGATCGAACCAACTAATTATTTTTTTTATTAATATTGAATCATAAATTGAAAATCAATCTACTAATCATTAACCTCTATTTTTGAATTAATTTTCACGTGATGAAAAAGAGTAACCGCAAAGAATTAAATTGGGAACAAACAGAAAAACTTGTTTCCCTAGCTTTAGAAGAAAAAAATCCATTTGAGATTATAAAGAAAGAATTTGGATTGGCAGAAAAGGAAGTACTGGAGATTTTGAAGAAGAAAATGCCTCTTGAAAAATTTGAGATGTGGAAAAAGAAGGCTCTTGCAAATAAACCTAAACCCAAACCCGTTAAAATTGATGATTTTGACGAAGATTTGGATGGTAAGTATTATATAAAGAATAAACTAGACTAAATTTAAAACTCCTGTTTTTCAGGAGTTTTTTTTTATCTTTAAATAAATGTAACTTTTTTACATTTTGTGAGTCAAATAAAAATAACTAAACAGATATAAATGAAAAAAATACTTTACACCTTAGCTCTAGCAGTAACGCTTTGGAGCTGTAAAACAGGTACGGGTGCATCTAAAAGCAATGTTGTAGAAGTCAACATTAATCTTACAGATGTAAAAGATGACAAAGTTTTAGTAACTGTAACTCCTCCAGAAATTAAAACAGACGAGGTTATTTATAGTATTCCAAAAACAGTTCCTGGAACTTATTCTACCGATAACTACGGAAAATACTCTAGCGATTTTAAAGCATTTGACGCAAAAGGAAATACTTTGACGGTAAAAAGAATTGACGATAACTCATGGTCCATTTCTAATGCTAAAACATTAAAAAAAGTTACTTATTTAACGGGCGATACTTTTGATACTGAAAAAGGAACTGGTTTTGGTAATGACGATGTTTTCTCTCCAGCTGGAACTAATATCAATGCAGGAATTAACTTCTTGGTAAACACACATGGTTTTGTAGGTTATTTTCAAGATAAACTAAATGTTCCGTACAAGGTTACGATTACACATCCTGATACACTTTGGGGCGCAACTTCTATGACTGACGAAGACGCAAGTAAAACAAGTGATGTTTTTACTACGCCTCGTTATGCTGTTTTGGTTGAAAATCCGATTATGTATTCTAAACCAGATTATACAACATTCAACGTTAATGGAATGGATATTTTGATTGCTGTTTATTCTCCTACAGGAAAATTTACTGCAGAAAGTATTACGCCAGAAATGAAAACAATGATGACGGCTCAGAAAAACTTTTTAGGAAAGGTAAACGCTACTAAAAAATATACTGTTTTATTGTATTTATCAAGCATGGCTAAAGACGATGCACATGGTTTTGGAGCTTTAGAGCATCCTACTGCAACTACGGTTGTTTTACCAGAATCTATGCCTAAAGAAAAATTGGTAGAATCGATGAAAGATGTTGTTTCTCACGAGTTCTTCCACATTGTAACGCCATTAACAGTTCACTCTAAAGAAATTCAATATTTTGATTACAATGCACCAAAAATGTCTGAGCATTTATGGATGTACGAAGGTGTAACAGAATATTTTGCTAATCTTTTTCAAATCAATCAAGGTTTAATTGATGAAGCTGAATTTTATACTCGTATTGCTGATAAAATCGAACAAGGAAAAACTTTAAACGATACTATGTCATTTACCAAAATGAGTGCCAATGTATTAGAACAGCCTTATAAAGATCAATACTTAAATGTATATCAAAAAGGAGCTTTAATTGGTATGTGTATTGACATTATTATTAGAGAGAAAAGCAACGGAGAAAGAGGAATTCTTGATTTAATGCATAAATTATCTAGTGAATATGGTATCGAAAAACCTTTTAACGATAATGAGCTTTTTGCTAAAATCACTCAATTAACGTATCCTGAAGTTGGCGAATTTTTAAACAAATATGTGGCTGGAACAACTCCAATTCCTTATGATTTTTACTTAGCTAAAGTTGGTGTAACTAAAGCATCTGAGAAAAAACCAGGACCAGTTTTCATAAAAGGACAAACCCCATATATTGCTGTTGATAAACAAACAAAAGCAATTTCTGTTCGTTCTGATGTTGAGTCAAATGAATTTTTCAAGAATTTGAACTTAAAAGGAGGCGATATTATTGTTTCTGTAAACGCTAAAGCTTATACACTTGATAATATTTATGATTTACTTACCGAAAGTGAAAACTGGAAAGAAAATGATCCTATTACACTTAAAATAAAACGTAACGGCGCAGAGGAAACTATAAAAGGAACTGTAAAATTACCATTTGAAGAAACTGAAACTTTTAAAGCAACTGATGCTTCTAAAGAGAAACTTAAAAATGCTTGGTTAAAAGGATAATCTTTTAAGCTCCAGAATAAAAAAACCGACAAGCGATTGTCGGTTTTTTTATTGTTGTCTGTAGACCTTTGTCAAAGTTTAAAACTTTGACAAAGGTTCTCGTCTTAAAAGAAATTATAATATGTAAGACGCACTGCTGTGTGCCTCTACGGAATAAATTGTGGAAATTGAATGTGGGTTATTTTTAATAGTAGACAAAAAATGCATACGCATTTTACTGTAGAGGCTCACAGCAGTGCATCTCCGCTCCTATTATCCGCAATCTTATCCTTCTGGAAACAAAAAAAACCGACAAATGATTGTCGGTTTTTTATTGTCTATAGTAGACGTTTGTCAAAGTTTAAAACTTTGACAAAGGTTTATAAAACGTAATGTTATTTCTTAGCTGGAAATTTCCAATCAAATTCATCTTTGTCGTTGATGATGGCACCCACTTCAAACTTTACAACTTCATCAAATTCAGTTTGAAGAATAAACCAATTGTCTTCATTAAAGTAGTTTTCAAAAGTATCAAAAGTTTCCTGAGTATATTTTGTAATTCCTTTCGTTGCTAAATCTTTCTTTACATCAGCAATTTTTCTTCCGATAAGCTTATATCCAAAAACTTCAAGATCATTGCTAGAAGCTACTAAATAACCTAATTTCAATTCTTCTTCCTCATAAAAAGTCAATCTGATTTTGTGTGCATTGTATACAAAAATCACATTATCATCTTCGTCTTTGTAATTTTTATCAGGTTTACCTAAAGCAGCTGTAACATCATTCTGCTTCATTCCGAAAAGCAATTTATCAATTCCTGATTTTAGATTTATTTTCATAGCGATTGTAATTTTATTTGAAGTGCAAATTTCGTGAAGTTTTTTACAAACTCCATTATGATTCTTTCTTATTATTTTTTTTTGCCGCGAATTTCACGAATTGCCACGAATTGTGTTTATCATTTTTACCACCGATTAGAAGGATTTAAAGGATTTTTAATCTGCTTAAATCCGTTAAATCTGCGTAAAACTTTCTCAAAACAATCCTTCGACTTCGCTCAGGATGACATCATATATCAACGCAATTCAAAAACTCATAATTCATAACTTATAACCCATAACTTTTATTCGGTTTAGCGCTCATATAAAAAGTAATTTTTCCTCCATTAATAACATCAGCATGTTTTAAGAAAGGTTTTGAAAGCAGTTTACCATTCAACAAAACTTTCGTTACAAACACATTTTTATCCGATTGATTTACCGTTTCTACTTCAAAAGTTTTTCCATTTTCTAGATTAAAAACAGCATTTTTAACCAGCGGGCTTCCCAAAGCATATTCATCAGAAGCAGGCGCAACAGGATAAAAACCTAAACTGCTGAAAATATACCAAGCACTCATTTGTCCGAAATCGTCATTCCCGCCCAAACCGTCAGCTCCGTTACGGTACATTTTTTTCATGATCATTCTAATTTTGTCTTGTGCTTTCCAAGGTGAATTTGTCCAATCATACAAATATACTACGTGATGAGAAGGCTCATTTCCATGAACATAATTCCCGATGATTCCATCTCTGGTAATATCTTCTGTGTTTTCAAAATATTTGTCTGGAAGATGCATACTAAACAATGAATCTAATCGAACATTAAACTTATCATTTCCGCCCATCATCTTAATCATTTCGGCTGGATCTTGCGGAACATATAAACTATAGTTCCACGAATTTCCTTCTATATATCCTGCTTCGTTTGTATTTAAGGGATCAAATTCTTTTTTAAAAGTTCCGTCGTTTAATTTCGGACGCATAAAACCTGTTTTAGCATCGTACACGTTTTTATAATTTTTAGATCTTTCGATGAATTCATTATAAATATCTGTTTTTCCTAATTTCTTAGCGGCTTGCGCAATTGCCCAATCATCGTAAGCGTATTCTAAAGTTTTAGAAACTGATGCCCTATTTTTATCTTCTGGAACATAACCCATTTTCATGTAATATTCTAAACCATCATAATAGCCCACTTTGGCTGTATTAACGCAGGCTTGAAGCGCTTTTTGTGGATCAAAATTAGTATTTCCTTTTACAATGGCGTCTGACACTACAGAAACAGAATGATATCCAATCATACACCAATTTTCATTAGCATAATGTGACCAGATAGGGAGCATTTTATGAACACTTTGATCATAATGCGCCAGCATCGAGCTAACCATATCTGAATTTCTTTTTGGCTGTACAATATTAAATAAAGGATGCAAAGCTCTATAAGTATCCCACAATGAATAACTGGTATAATTGGTAAAATTATCGGCTTTATGCACATTCATATCCAAACCTTTGTAATTTCCGTCTAAATCCATGTATTCTGTCGGACCTAAAAAAGCATGATACATTGCGGTATAAAAGTTGACTAAATCTTCTTTTTGTACCGTTTCTACTTGTATTTTATTCAGCTCTTTGTTCCAAACATCTTGACTTTGTTTTTTTACACGTTCAAAATCCCAATCTGGAATTTCTTTTTTCATATTTTCTAATGCACCAGCAGAACTTACTGGCGATAAAGCCATTTTTATTTTGATTTTCTCGCCTTCTTGAGTATCAAAATCAAAGAATAATTTTAAGTTCTGACCTGCCATTTCTGGGAAATTCTTGGTTTGATCAAATCTTCCCCAAAAACCTCTGTAAACACTTTTTTCCTGCGCTGCTTGTCCGTAGCTTTTAATTGGTTTACTAAAAGACATTGCAAAATAAACGGTTCTAGTTCTCGCCCAGCCATTAGTCTGGCGGTAGCCTGTGATTAAAGTATCATTTTCTACACGAACAAATGTCCAAACATTCTTTTTATCGTAATTGTAAATTCCCGAGGTAAGATCTAAAATAATATGCGCTTCGTCAGATTTTGGAAATGTATATTGATGCATCCCAACGCGCGTTGTTGCCGTCAATTCGGCTTTAATATTATGATCTTCCAGCAAAACGCTGTAATACGCTGGTTCTGCTTTTTCTGTTGCATGAGAAAACGCAGATCGATATCCTGATAAAGGTTTTGAAGCAACTCCCGGGTTCAATTGCAATTTTCCAGTTGTTGGCATGATTAGAAAATCGCCTAAATCTGAATGTCCTGTACCGCTAAAATGAGTGTGGCTAAAACCTACAATCGTTTTATCTTCATATTGATAACCCGCGCAATATTTGTAAACTTCGCCATTGTATTTTCCGTTTAAACCGTAAGCAATAGTATCGGTTTCGGGACTTAACTGAACGCTTCCAAAAGGCACTGTTGCACCAGGATAAGTATGTCCCATTTTGGCCGTACCAATCATTGGGTCAACATACTGAATCAGGTTTTTAAGCGAACTTTTCTTTTCTTGTGCTTTTATGCTATTGGCAGTTCCTATCAAAAAAACTGAAGATATCAATAGGATTTTGTAATAATTGACAGGTTTCAAAATACTTTTTTTAATCATTATTTAGCGTATTTATTATTCTTTAGATAGTGAGTACGGAGCATCTTTTTTGCCCTTTCCTCTTTCGTTATTTGGAACGTTTTTCATGTCAAAATCAATTACGGCGCCGTTTATTAAATCTTGATGTGTAAAAAAGTTTTGACTGTATTCTTTTCCGTTTAAAAGTGCTTTATTAATATATTTATTGTCGGCATTATTATTTGGAGCGTTAATTATCAATTGTTTTTCGTTTTCTAGAGTAACCGTAACTTTTTTAAACAACGGAGCACCAATAACATATTCGCTGCAAGTCGGGCAAACGGGATAAAAACCTAATGCAGAAAAAACATACCACGCCGAAGTTTGTCCGTTATCTTCGTCACCACAATAGCCGTCTGGAGTTGGTTTGTACATTCTGTTCATAGTTTCTCGTACCCAATATTGCGTTTTGGATGGCGCACCAGCATAATCGTACAAATATATCATGTGCTGAATCGGCTGATTTCCGTGTGCATATTGCCCCATATTGGCAATCTGCATTTCACGTATTTCATGAATCACTTCGCCATAATATGCTTCATCAAAAACAGGCGCCTGCGAAAAAACCTCATCTAATTTTTTTACAAATGCATCGTTTCCTCCCATTAAATTGATTAATCCGTCGATGTCATGAAAAACCGACCATGTATAATGCCAGCTGTTTCCTTCGGTAAAAGCATCTCCCCATTTAAAAGGATTAAACGGACTCATAAATTTTCCGTCGGCATTTTTTCCGCGCATTAATTTGGTTTCTGGATCAAAAAGGTTTTTATAATTCAGACTTCGTTTTTTATACAATTCAATTTCTTTTTTCGGTTTCCCTAATGCTTTTCCTAGTTGGTAAATAGAGAAATCGTCATAAGCATATTCTAATGTTCTGGCTGCACTTTCGTTTATAGAAACATCGTACGGAACATACCCTAATTTGTTGTAATAATTAACTCCAAAACGTCCCACAGCTTTTAGAGGCCCTTCATTATTGGCTCCGTGAAGTAACGCTTGATATAAAGTTTCGATATCGTATTTGTACTTTTCTTTATTTTTCAAATAAGCTTCGGCAACTACAGAAGCCGAATTATTACCAACCATTACGTTTCTTAAACCTGGACTTCCCCATTCTGGCAACCAGCCGCTTTCTTTATAGGCGTTAGCAAGTCCTTCTTGAATTTCTGAATTTAATTCTGGATGTGTCAAATTCAACAAAGGAAATAAGGCGCGAAATGTATCCCAAAATCCTGTGTCTGTATACATGTATCCAGGAAGAACCTGCCCATTGTACGGACTGTAATGAACTGGTTTTTGGTCTTTATCAAATTCGTAAAATTTTCTTGGAAAAAGCATTGTGCGGTACAAACACGAATAAAAAGTCTGGTTTTGCGCCAAAGTACCGCCTTCGGTAACAATTTTTCCTAATTCTTTATTCCAAGCTGTTCTTCCTTTTTCTTTTATGGTTTCGAAGTTATCTGAACCTATTTCTTTTAGATTTAATTCGGCTTGCTCAAAACTAATAAATGACGAAGCCACTTTTGCGGTAATGATTTTGCCTTTTTTAGTTTTAAAACCAATTACAGCACCAGCATGATCTGCTGTAAGTTCTTTTTCTTTTGATAATTCTTTTCCGCTGAAAGTATTTATTTCTTCGAATGGCTCATCAAATTGAATGACAAAATAGTTTTTGAAATTGGATGGAACGCCTCGGCTGTTTTTTGTGGTGTAGCCTATTATTTTATTTTCACTCGGAATTACTTTTACGTATGAACCTTTATCAAATGCATCAATTACGACATAAGCGTTGTTGGTTTCTGGAAAAGTAAAACGAAAATATGCAGCTCTTTCTGTTGGTGCTATTTCGGTTGTAACATCGTAATCTGCAAGATATACACTGTAATAATACGGTTTTACGATTTCTGATTTATGCGAAAACCAACTTGCTCTTTCCTCTTCATTAAAAACAAGTTTTCCGGTTACAGGCATAATCGAAAACTGTCCGTAATCATTCATCCAAGGCGATGGTTCGTGCGTTTGTTTAAATCCTCTGATTTTATCTGCTGTATAAGAATAAATCCAGCCGTCGCCCATTTTTCCGGTCTGCGGTGTCCAGAAATTCATTCCCCACGGCAAGGCAATGGCAGGATAAGTGTTTCCGTTTGAAAGATCTGGTTTGGAATCACTGCCTATTAACGGATTAACAAAATCTACAGGTTCATGAATTTCTGTTGTCGTTATATTTTGTGCATTAATAAAGGAACTGCAAAAAGCCAATAAACTTAGTAGGAATAATTTCATAGTACTGATTTAGTCATTAATTTTTAGGGGCTATAATTTCGTTAGAAAATTACAATAAAATATGGTTTTAAAAAATATAAATAATCGTAGAGTAATAGGTTTTGAATATCTTTGATTGATCAAAAAGACAATTTTATACATGAAAAATTCTATTTTATTTCTTTTCCTTTTTTATTCATTATTTGGTTTTTCGCAAAAAGTTGACAGTTCTATATTAGATAAAGAACAAATTGTTCAGAGAGAACTCAATGGCCTAAGTGATTTTCCGATTTACAAAGCATTCGAATTTCAAGATAAAGGCGGTGTTTATGAATTGGTTTTATGCGAAAACCAGAAGGTTATTTCTAAAAAAGACACTTTGAATACTAAAATTCAAGCAATTTGTGCCGTTAATGATCACGGTGGTTTTTTAGAAAAATGGAGAATTAATGATTTACTTGAAGATTATAATCCAAAAGAAACCAATATTTGGTTCTGGACAAAATATTGCAATACAAAGGATATTGACGGAGATGGCTCTATTGATCCTGTTATTGTTTATGGAACAAGAACTGAATACGATGAAATTAGACGTGTGAAAATTATTGTGGTTTACAACAACAAAAAATATGTTATTCGTGCTGTAGAATGTGATTTAGATTCTTGCAGAAGTTTTAAAAAGGATGCTAATTGGAATTCATTACCTCAGAAAATACAAGTCTACATCAATCAATTGACTGGAAAAATGAGAAAGGAACAAAATCTTTTATTGAAAGACGGGTAAATCAATTTCAATGTCAAAAATCAATTTCAAAAATCAATTTCAATAACAATGTCAAAGATCAATTGCAATGACAATGTTAAATATCAGTGATAGTAACTATTAAAAATTTCAATTTCAATCCAATCTCAATCCAATTTTAAATTGATTTTTGACATTGTTATTGATTTTTGAAATTGTCATTGATTTTTGATATTTATAACTTTGTTTTAGATTTTCTTTTACTTCATCAAACCATTCATTTCTAAGAATACTTAAAACGATGGAATCACGGCGGGCTTCACTATTTGCTGTTGGCATGTGGCTTCTTAAAACGCCTTCTACTTTACAGCCAATGCTTTTCATGGCAGCAATGCTTCGTTCGTTATTATTATCGGCACGAAATTCTACTCGCTCCATCCCTAGAGTTTCGAAAGCAAATTGCAGTAATAAAAACTTGCAGTGTTTGTTGAGTCCAGTTCCTCTAAAGGCCGAACCGTACCAAGTATAACCTAATTGCAGGGTTTTGAATTCTAAGTTGATATCGTAAAAACGTGTTGAACCTGCGTATTTTTGAGATTTTTTATCGAATACTATAAAGGGGAATTCTTTTTGATTTTCTCTCGCTTTTATTGCAGCTTGAATATAATTGATCAGGTTTTCTTTTCCGTCGGCACCTACTAACGAATATTTCCAAGTTTCGGGCTCATTGATAGAAATTTCTAATAAATTTTCTACATCCGATTCTTGCAGCGAACGCAATAAAACGGTTTCGTCTTCTAAAATTATAGTATCTGTAAAACTGAAATTGGATTTGGACATGGTATATATTTTAGAGATTCTCTGAGAAAATTTCACAAAACTTTGTGTAATAATTATTCCGCTGAAATTTACAAAGTTGTTACGAAGATTCACAAAGTTATTGAGGAAAAAAGTTACTCATTCATTTCATCATATCGCTCCGGAACTTGCGGATCGTATAATGGACATTTGAATTCTTCCATCACGCTAACTAACTGATTCATGGTTTTTCCTTCGGTTCCATAACAGTCAATTTTTACACTTTGCGGTGTAGTTATAACTTGAAATGCTCCTTTTCCATTTGGATTTTTCCAGCTGTTTTCATCTACTCTTTCCCATTGAGAAAATACAGAGTTGATTCTGTTTATAATTACTTCTACAGGAAGTTCTTGAAGACCTTCTACTTCTTCTTTTTCAACAAGTGCTTCGTAAACTTCGTGATGGTTTAGATACGTTTCTTCTAAATATCTCCAAAAAAGTAATTCGTACATAATAAGTTTTTTTTTAAACCATATAAGTGATATAAGTTCATTTAATAGAAGCGCAGAAATGCATCGACACAAAAATTAAATGAACTTATATCACTTATATGGTGAATATCTTTTTAATATTCGAAGGTACCGTATTCGCTGGTGATAGTCATTTTTTTACTATCTGCTGCTTCTACTCGACCTACGATTTGTGCATCGACATTGAATGATTTTGAAATCGCTATAATATCTTGTGCAATATTTTCTGGTACGTAAATTTCCATACGGTGACCGCAGTTGAAAACTTGGTACATTTCTTTCCAATCTGTTTTTGACTGCTCTTGTATTAACTTGAACAAAGGCGGTACTGGAAATAAATTGTCTTTTATAATGTGTAAGTTCTGAACGAAATGTAAAATTTTAGTCTGCGCGCCGCCACTGCAATGCACCATTCCGTGAATTTCATTTGGCGTGTAAGTATCTAAAATTTTCTTGATAATTGGTGCGTAAGTTCTAGTTGGAGAAAGTACTAACTGACCAGCATTTATTGGACTGTTTTCTACTTCATCCGTTAAATTTACCTGTCCTGAATAAATTAATTCTTCTGGTACAAGTGCATCGTAACTTTCTGGGTATTTTTTAGCTAAATATTTACCGAAAACGTCGTGACGTGCAGAAGTAAGTCCGTTACTTCCCATTCCGCCATTATAACCTTTTTCGTAAGTTGCTTGTCCAAAAGAAGCCAAACCAACAATAACGTCACCCGCTTTGATGTTTGCATTGTCTACTACATCGCTGCGTTTCATACGTGCTGTTACGGTAGAATCTACAATAATGGTACGAACAACATCTCCAACGTCTGCAGTTTCCCCGCCTGTTGAATGAATGGTTACTCCAAAAGTTTTTAATTCGTTGATTAATTCTTCGGTTCCGTTGATGATTGCCGAAATTACTTCTGCTGGAATTAAGTTTTTGTTTCTTCCAATTGTCGATGAAAGCAGAATATTATCTGTTGCGCCAACACATAATAAATCATCAATATTCATGATTAAAGCATCTTGCGCGATTCCTTTCCAAACCGAAATATCTCCCGTTTCTTTCCAATACATATAGGCTAAAGATGATTTTGTCCCTGCGCCGTCTGCATGCATGATTAAGCAATGGTCTGAATCCTGTGTTAAATAATCAGGTACAATTTTGCAAAATGCTTGAGGAAATAAACCTTTATCAATATTTTTTATGGCGTTGTGTACGTCTTCTTTTGATGCCGAAACACCTCTTTGTGCGTACCTTTTGCTAGAATCTGAACTCATGAAACTTAGTTTGTGTTGATGTGGTGCAAAGATAATCCCTTTTTTTAATTCTTTTGTTTATTTGAAATATTTGATTCACAAAAAAAATTCGGCACGCTTTTAAGCAATACCGAATTCTTTAAAAAAATTGGTTATGAAATTTTCGGCTTTTATTCTTTTATCGTTAATCTGGCTTTGATACGTTCTTAAATAATATTATCTTTCTAATGTTATTGGTTAAACTTGCTGTTTGAGAATTCTTGGACAATTTATAATTCAGATTCTCAATTTGGAGGACGAAATCTAAAGAGAAACATTTTTTTTAAAATAAAAATGATTTTTTTATTTCCTCAACCTTCTCATCAAAATTAAAAAACTTAGCAACAGCTAAACCAATCATAAGTGCTTATTTTACAACATTTTAATACCTTTCCGATAAACTGTAAAATTATCTCGATGAACTGCTATCGACTTAAAAAAAATAAACAGGAAAAAAGCTTCTTATTACAATTTACACCTATTCAAACCCATACAATGGTTCAAAACAAAGTTCAAAAAACACTTATTTGAACATTATCAAACAAAAAAGCCTGTCTTTTGAGACAGGCTTAATAAAAATATTGTGTAACTGTTATTTTGTAAACAACAATTCTCTGTATTTTGTCAATGTCCAGCTTTCATCATCAACTAATAATTCTAATTTATCGCAATGATTACGAATGTCTTCAAAATAAGGTTTTACTTTATTGCAGTAAGCTTCGGCCATTTTTTGAGCATCTGTTAAATGGTTTGCTGTTCTTCTTTCATCTGTCATAGCCAATACCTTAGAATTGATTCCTTCTATATGACCTGAAATTTCTTTAATCAAAACGATTTGCTCTTTTGCAATCGTTTCAAATGCTGCACCAAAAATTTCTTTTAATCCTTTTACGTTTTCAATTAAAGTATTTTGGTAACGTATTGCTGTTGGAATTACATGATTTCTTGCAATATCTCCTAAAACTCGTCCTTCAATCTGGATTTTCTTAGTGTATTCTTCCAATTCAATTTCGTAACGCGCTTCTGCTTCTACATGATTTAGAATTCCTAATTCATCAAACAAATCTAAAGCTTGTTTTGATACTTTAGCTCTAATAGCTTCTGGCGTAGTTTTAAAATTACTCAAACCTCTTTTGGCGGCTTCTTTTTCCCAAGCTTCGCTGTAACCGTCACCTTCAAAAAGAATTTTCTTAGATTGTTTAATATATTCTCTTAAAACATTAAAGATGGCATCATCTTTTTTCATGTCTTTAGAGTCTATTAAAGTATCCACTTCTGCTTTAAAGTCTTTTAATTGTTTGGCTACAATTGCATTTAAAGTTGTCATTGCGTTCGAACAGTTTGCATTTGAACCAACTGCTCTAAACTCAAATTTATTTCCTGTAAAGGCAAAAGGTGATGTTCTATTTCTATCGGTATTGTCTAAAAGTACATCTGGAATTTTTCCAACAACATTTAGTTTTAAATCTGTTTTTTCTTCTGGAGATAATTTTCCAGTTGTTACACTTTCTAATTCTGATAATACTTTAGTAAGTTGTGCTCCAATAAAAACCGAAATAATAGCCGGCGGTGCTTCATTAGCTCCTAATCTATGATCGTTGCTTGCCGTTGCGATAGAAGCTCTTAATAAAGTTTCGTAATCGTTAACTGCTTTTATCGTATTAATAAAGAAAGTCAAAAACTGTAAATTACTCATTGGTGTTTTGCTCGGACTCAACAAGTTAACTCCTGTATCTGTTGCCAGCGACCAGTTATTGTGTTTACCTGAACCGTTTACACCTTTAAATGGTTTTTCGTGAAATAAAACTTTAAAATCATGACGTTCTGCAACACGCTGCATCACATCCATTAATAAAGAATTATGGTCTACGGCAAGATTAGTTTCTTCAAAAATTGGCGCTAACTCAAACTGGTTTGGTGCAACCTCATTATGACGTGTTTTTACCGGAATTCCCAATAACATACATTCTTGCTCTAAATCACGCATATACGTTAAAGCACGCGTTGGAATAGAACCAAAATAATGATCGTCTAATTGCTGTCCTTTTGCAGAAGTGTGTCCTAGTAAGGTTCTTCCTGTCATCATTAAATCTGGACGTGAATTTGCTAATGCTTTATCGATCAAAAAATATTCTTGTTCCCAGCCTAAAGTTGCGGTTACTTTCTTTACGTTTTTATCAAAATATTTACATACTTCTGTTGCAGCTTCATCCATTGCTGATAAAGCTCTTAATAACGGAATTTTATTATCTAAAGCTTCACCGGTATAGGCAATAAAAACGGTCGGAATACATAATGTTGTACCGTAAATAAATGCTGGAGAAGTTGGATCCCAAGCGGTATAACCTCTTGCTTCAAATGTATTTCTAATTCCTCCGTTTGGAAAACTAGAGGCATCTGGTTCTTGCTGTACTAATTGTGCACCGCCAAATTTCTCTACAGGATCACTTCCATCATAAGAAATATCAAAAAAAGCATCGTGCTTTTCTGCAGTTGTTCCTGTTAAGGGTTGAAACCAGTGTGTATAATGTGTAACCCCTTTGGCCAAAGCCCATTCTTTCATTCCCATGGCAATATAATCTGCCAATTTTCTGTCTATTTTCGTTCCATGTTGAATGGCATCTCTTACTCCTTTTAAAGCATCTGAAGTTAAATATTGCTTCATCGCTTTTTCATTAAACACATTTGAACCAAAAAGATTAGACTTTCTATCAATTTCTTCAAAATGTACTGGCTTTCTAGTAGAAGCTTCTTTTAAAGCTTGAAAACGTAATGTTGACATGTATGTAAATTTTTAAAATTCGTAATAATTTTCATTAAAAAATGATCGACAAATATAAACAATAAAACTGCCTGATTTAAATATAAATTTTACAATTTTAGTCGATGATTTTGCAACGGAAGTCGATATTCACAAAGAATAATGAATTCATTCAACAGAAATATAACAAAAATGTGCGTTAATATTGATTAAATAAACATTTTTTCATAATTTCTTAACCTAAAAATTTAAAAATGTGCCGTAATTATTACGAATTTATTTTTTTAAGGCATATAAAATTACTTTTTTAAAAATATACCCCTCTCAAAATTGCGCTTATCCAAAAAATTATAGATCGTTAAACAAAACAGCCCCCTAATTTTTAGGACTAAAAAAATAAATCTATATTTGACCCAACGAAAAAAACAAAAAAATAAATTTATATTATTATGGCTAAAATTAAGTTAGAGTACATTTGGTTAGATGGATATGAACCAACTCAAAATCTTAGAAGTAAAACTAAAGTTGAAGAGCACGAAAATTTCAAAGGAACATTAGAAGAACTTGGAAATTGGTCATTTGATGGTTCATCAACTAAACAAGCTGAAGGTGGTTCTTCTGACTGTCTTTTAGTTCCTGTTGCAATTTACCCTGATCCAACTCGTATTAACGGATGGTTGGTTATGACTGAAGTTATGAATGCTGATGGTACGCCACACGCTTCTAACGGTAGAGCTACTATTGATGACGATGGTGATTTCTGGTTTGGTTTCGAACAAGAATATTTCATCATGGACACTAAAACTTTATTGCCATTAGGTTTCCCTGTTGGAGGTTATCCTGCTCCACAAGGTATGTACTACTGCTCTGTAGGTGGAAAAAACACTCACGGTAGAAAATTAGTAGAAGAACATGCTGACTTATGTATCGCTGCTGGAATAAACTTTGAAGGTATTAACCAAGAGGTTGCTTGCGGACAATGGGAATTTCAATTATTCGCTAAAGGTGCTAAAAAAGCTGGAGACGAAATTTGGGTTGCTAGATACTTATTAGATCGTTTGACTGAAAAATATGGTTACTATATCGAATATCACCCAAAACCTCTAGGAGATACTGACTGGAATGGTTCTGGAATGCATGCTAACTTCTCTAACGAAGTTTTAAGAACATGTGGTGATAAAGCTACTTACGAAAAAATCTGTGAGGCTTTCCGTCCTGTTACTGCAGAGCACATTGCAGTTTACGGAGCTTACAACGACCAACGTTTAACTGGTAAACATGAAACTGCTTCTATTCACGATTTCTCTTACGGAGTATCTGACAGAGGTTGTTCAATCAGAATTCCTTTAATGACTGTTCAAAAAGGATGGAAAGGTTGGTTAGAAGACAGAAGACCAGCTTCAAACGGAGATCCATACAAAATCGCTGCTAGAATCGTTAAAACTGTAAAATCAGTTCTATAATTCTCAGTTTAGATAATTACACTAAAAGTGCCATCGTAATGATGGCACTTTTTTTTTGTTTTTTTACCATTAAGAAATTAAGTTTTATTAAGAATGTGTCGTTAAATCTGCCCTCTTTTTTTGTCATTTCTGTAAAGGTTACTTATTTCGGTAACAAAATTTAACTTTAATAAATTTTGTTACGATGAGAAATAATAGCAAGGATTCGACATTAGAGAGA
>NZ_WMID02000020.1 GCF_009711165.2 Flavobacterium sp. MC2016-06
TGGTACTGCAGTTTTGTGGGAGAGTATGTCGTCGCCTTTCTTTAAATCCTCATCATTTATTTGATGAGGATTTTTTTTGTTTTATAAAATTTGCAAATTTATTCGATCAAAACCAAAATGTTATTAAGAGATTGGATAATCTGAATAAGAAAAAATCTATATTCCTAACTCCTCTAAATTGCGGATCAACACTAAAATCGGAGTAGCAAAAATTAAGCATAAATATAATGTTGTATATTTTGTAGGTTCAAAATAATTTTAAAGGTTCTAAATCAGATTTTAATTTCGATTAGCACTGCTGGCTTGTCTAATGGCTTTTGAATCGGTTAAATTAAAACGATAAACAAAACTGAGACGATATCTAGCGGCATTTGGACTTGAGTTTTCTGTAAATAAATAATCTGTGCCAGTAGTAGTGGTCTTATTTTGACGTAAATTGAAGGCATTAGTGACATCAAATACAAGTGTAGCTTTGTCTTTTAATAAAATTTTACTTAGACCAAAATCAATTGATTGTAATGCAGCATTTTTGCTTTGTGCATTGTGTTGAGCACCACGGAAATTATAACGACTCTGAAAACTGTATTTAGCAGGTAGTTTTATCTGTGCATTTAGACGTCCAGTAAAGGTTTTTCCATCATAATCAAGATTTTGTTGCATATAACTTCCTTTTTGTTCGTACTGATAAAAATTTAATTCTGTATTGATCTGTAACCATTTGAGCGGATTATACAGTGTTGAAAGTTCGATACCACTGCGTGTTTCATATTGAATATTTATTGGTGTTGTATAGAAGATATCATTTTCACGATAGGTATAATCTTGAATATAACCTTTCTCTCGTTGATAATAAACAGAAGGATTCAGAGTTAATTTTTTCCATGTTTTAAGAAATGCCAATTCAAATATATCTGAATAAGATGGATTGAGCTCTGGATTTCCAATATATTGTGCATTTAAATCCGTTAGTTCGTTAAAAGGATATAAAGCATATAATGGTGGACGATTGATACGCTTGCTGTAATTTAATTGTAAAGTCGAGGCATCAAATTTATAGCTCATATTAACACTAGGAAATAATTTATTATATTTTTTTTCATCACTATAGGTATTTTTAATATCTGTGATAGAAACGCGTGTAAATTCAGTCCTTAAACCTATCATATAAGTGAAATGGTTGATTTTGTCACTAAATTGAGTATAGGCACCAGTTATATTTTCGGTGTAATCCATTTGATTGTCAATGTTTTGATAAACTACCCAGTTATTGTCTTGCTGTTCTTCTGCTAAAAAATCACTGGTGACTTTACGGATCTCAGTTTTTATTCCAAATTCGAATGTAGAGACGCTATCAATAGGCTGTATAAAATCACTCTTGGCAAGGAAGTCTTTACTGCTCCCTGTTGAATTTGTCCTAATGCCAGGATATGTCAATGTAGTTGGTAATAAACGCTGTGTAGAAAGATCCCAATTTTTATTGCTGTTCCACCAGTCATATTGAACATCTACAGTCCATTTTTTCGCTTTTTGTTTAAATGTGCGTGTATAATTTAACTCTAATTGATTGTATTCTCGTTTTTCTAATGATTTGCCTTTTCTTGTTAATACACTATCTTCTATAGCATCTGCATTACTGTAATCATACAACAAATGAGTTTTATCATTATCATGTGTGGCATTCTTTAAAAAAGCAGCCGTAATGGCTTGATGCTCATTAACAAAATAATCTGCACCAAAATAAAGCAATTTACCATCATCGTGACGATTCTCATTCTGCACACGGTTTAGTATAGATGTTGTACCATTATTAACTGTTGATTGATTGGTAGTGTAAAGTCCTATATAATCTGAAGAACGTATACTGAAGTTTGAGAAGATATTGATCTTATTTGATTTATAATTAATACTTGGATTTATACGACTATCATTAGGCGATCCAGCAACAAATCTTACTTGCCCATTAAAACCGCTTTTTTTATTTTTTTTCAATATAATATTGATGATACCAGCCGAACCAGAGGCATCATATCTTGATGAAGGATTCGTAATTACTTCTATCTTATCAATCTGGTCGGCAGAGATTTGATCAAGTGCATTGTTTTGAGTAAGACCCGATTGACGTCCATTTATGAATACCAATACATTACTGTTGCCTCTAAGACTAACCGTTCCTGTTGGACTAACTGCTACAGACGGTACGCCATTTAAAACATCACTAGCTGATCCATTCTGAGACAGTACATCTTTGCCTGCTTCAAAAACTTTTTTATCGAGTTTTAGACTGATATTTGGTTTTTCAGTATTAATTTCGACTGCGCTCAATTGAATGGAATTCGTTTGCAAAATAATGCTACCGAGTTCTATTTGGGTTTTATCAGGTGTAATTTCTAATGATTGATAATAATCTTGATATCCCATAAAACTGAAAGTGATTGTCATTTTACCGAGTGGCAATTTCTCGAGATGAAAAATACCATGGTCATCTGTAATTGCAATGACTAGTGTTTTGAGTGCGCTATCTTTTACTGCTACTGTTACATATGGCAAAATTTCTTTGGTTGTGTTATCCTGCACTGTACCAGAAACAGTGTTTTGCTGCGCAGTTGCAGTAAGTTGATAAAATAGGATAAGGGTGCTGATTAGTAGTGTTTTCATACTACAAGATTAACAGATAAAATGCAATACAGCTTTTAAAAACATGTCAACGGCTCTAAGAGCTTCTGAAATGCATTCTTCTATTTGATATTTATTATATCTTTATCTCATGCATCGTTTTATACTTTTTATCGTCTTTCTACTGATCATGTTTTCTTCATGTAAACATGACGTAGATTATACTGAATCAGATCCTTTTTATTGGAATGGCAGTAAGTTCGAGCAACATTACCCAGAGAAAATGAGTAACTCTATCTTTAAAGTTAAGATTCCTGTAAGGCTTCTTAAACGTGACCAATCTGAGCCATTGGGTTTACAGATTAATGGTTTTGGGGCTTTTGACGTTTATTGGGATGGTATTTTATTGGGAAATAATGGTCAAATGGCTAGTTCGAATCAAATTGAAGTGCCCGGAACTGAAACTTCTTATTATCAAGTTCCTGAGAAATCTGCTAAAATAGGCAGTCATATTGTAACGTTAGTCGGAACACAAGCCTCATTAGGAGATGAACAGCGAGGTATTGATGTGAAACTGGAAAGCTACTTGCAGCTGCTGCGTGCGCCATTGATTATTATGTCTTTTATGAATCTTATGGCGGGAGCTTTCCTCATTGCCGCTATTTATTATTTTTTCCTGTATATCAATAGCAGTCGAAAAGAAGTTGCAGTATTGCTTTTTGGAATAATCTGCCTGCTTTTCTTCAGTTTGTTAATCATGGAATATGTTAAGTTTTACGTTACTATACCTTATACCAAATTTTACATAAGGCTAGAAATTATCGGATGGCTTACTTTTGCAATCTCGCTATTAGTTCCATGGTATTTTATACTTCAGTTTAGTTTTAAAAAAAAGGGATTGTTTTTACTGCTTTTAGTGATCTCGCTTATTTCAATTTATATTGTTAATTATCGCCATTATGATTTTACTGCTATGCGGTTTAGTTATGTTATGTGGTTTGCTTCTGTGGCGATTACAAGTAACGCAGTAATCCGAAAAATAAAAGGGGGACTAATTGTATTAGCTGGTTTGCTGGTAAGTGCAATAGTTAATTATTTTATCGTGTATGACTTTGGCTTGTTTATTACTTTTACCATCATTGTACTTTGTATGCTTTATCTGCATACTATCCGTGCGAAAGCTATAGAAGAAGCTCATAACGCTTCTTTGTTACTCTCATCAAGATTGCAATTGGAGCTCATTAAAAAAAATATTCAACCGCATTTTCTTCGTAACACTTTAACTTCTTTGATTGATTGGGTAGAAGAATCGCCAAAGCAAGGAGTTGTTTTTATTCGTGCATTGGCAGATGAGTTTGATATTATGAATGATATTGCAGAAAACACTCTCATTCCAATTCGACAAGAGATAGAATTATGCAGAAAGCATTTAGAAGTCATGTCTTTTCGTAAAGAGGTTTGTTATGAATGGAAAGAAAAGGGCATTGATGAAAATGAAAATATTCCACCTGCGATTTTTCATACTATTTTAGAAAACGGAATTTCTCACAGTCTGACTCCATTGCAAGGCTGTATTTATTTTACTTTAAGTTTTATTAAAGGAGACGGCTATAAACAATATATGCTGTTAACTTTGGCAGAAAACCGCCAGACAAAGAAAAATAAAAGTAGTGGTACAGGTTTTAAATACATTAAAGCTAGATTAACAGAAAGTTACGGGACCAATTGGTGTTTTGATTCTTTTTCGGTAGATAACGGCTGGTTGACAACTATTAAAATTTTTGATAAAAGATGAAGATCCTGATTATTGAAGACGAAGCCCGAATTGCTAAACGGATAGAAAGAATGACTCGAAATTTCTTCGATAAAGATTTGCAGATTTTAGTTTGCGATTCGTTGGAAAATGGACTAAACACTATTGAAAATAACCCAATTGATTTGCTTTTATTAGATTTAAATTTAAATGGAGAAGACGGATTTGATATTCTACAAGCATTTGTTGCACATTCCTTTCAAACCATCATTATTTCGGCATATACAGATAAAGCAATTACTGCATTTAATTATGGAGTATTAGATTTTGTACCTAAGCCGTTTGATGAAAATAGATTAGCGCAAGCCTTTATGCGTTTTACGGTAACAGGAAAACAATCAGGCGGAGATACTCAGTTTTTAGCAGTAAAAAAAGCAAAGACTATTAGACTCATAAGTATGAAAGAGATTAGATATATTAAAGGAGCGGGAATTTATACTGAATTGCATTTATCAGACGGTCGTATAGAACTGCATGATAAATCTTTAGAAGCATTAGAAAAACTACTTCCCGAAACATTCGAGAGAATACATAAATCCTTTATTTTGAGTTGGCATGAAGCAGATAAGCTTATTGTCGAAGCTGGTGGTAAATACAGTATATTGCTTAAAAATTCCGAAGTTTTGCCAGTAGGCCGTTTAAAATATAAAGAAATTAGACATAAACTAATTTAAGCTTATTCAAAATTAAAGCCTCCAAGTGAATTAATTTGGAGGCTTTAATTTTGAATAAGATCAATACAATTTCTTATTTTTCTATTTGAATAACCTGAGTTACAATATTACTCTTTATTTGATTTTTTTCATCAGGCTGAGAGCCGCCAACAGCAAGTTTTACTTTACCAAGGTATTCTTTTAAACTGCCTTCAGCAGTAACATACGATAAATCTTCAGGAGAAAGAGTAAAGGAGATTGTTTTACTTTCACCCGATTTTAAATTAATACGTTCAAATCCTTTTAGGCTTTTTAGCGGTGCTTTTATAGATAAATCTTGATTAATAACATACAATTGAGCAACTTCTTCACCTTCTGTTTTACCAGTATTGGTTATTTTGACAGAAACTGTAGTAGTTTCACCTTTTTTTATTGTCGAAGAAACTTTCAATTGTTCGTATTTAAAACTAGTATAACTAAGTCCGTAACCAAAACCATAAAGCGGAGCGCCTTTAAAATATCGATACGTTTTGTTATCCATTCTATAATCTATAAAAGAAGATAAATCCGAATCACTTTTATAAAATGTAACAGGCAACCTTCCTGCCGGATTATAATCTCCAAAAAGAATATCAGCTGTCGCGGTTCCTGCAGCTTGTCCACCATACCAAGCATTAAGGATTGCAGGAATATTTTCTGCTTCCCACGGAATGGCTATTGCGCTGCCGGTCATCATTACAAAAATAACTGGTTTTCCTGACGCTTTCAATGATTTCATTAGTTCAGTCTGAACTTCGGGCAGTAGGATAGAAGTACGGTCGCCGCCTTTAAAGCCTGGAAAATTAACAGGCATTTCTTCGCCTTCAAGCTGTGGAGATATTCCTCCAGCAAAAACAAAAACATCGGCATCTTTATTTCGATCTATTATTTTTTTGAAATCGGTTTTCTCAAAATTGCCTGTATTTAAGGCCACATTTGCTTTTCCTTCTCCCTGCCAGTATTCTAAAACTAAGTTATAAACGGTACCCTTTTTAGTATTCAATTTAAAGATTTTTTCTCCCCATCGGTTCTTTTTCCATGCATTTATAACTTCTTTCCCGTCAATTAAAAAACGATAACCATCATCGGCACTCAATTCAAATGTAATAGAACCATCGTGGTCTGCCGTAAAGTTTGTGGTATAACGTGCCGAAAAATGGTTTGCTTTAATGTTTTTAATAACAACTTCGCCTTCCTGCCAGAAGTTATTTATCTCTGTTTCGGTTCTTATCGCTTCAGGATTTCCAGACAAATCAGTATTCGTATAATATTCAGCTTTAAAACCTTGTTTTCCGTCATAAGAATATTGATTTTTAAGATTCTGATACACTAATAAAGTATCATTGGTAAAGCTGACTGCTTTTTCATAAACGATTTCGGTATTAGGGCTTACTTTTTCTTTAATGCCTTGTAAAACAGTAGTCAGTTTACTTGGAGTTCCGTTGTAATTTCCTAAAATAGAAATAGCATTATCTGCATTCGGGCCTAGAACCACAATCTTCTTCAAGTTTTTATTTAAAGGCAGAAGATTTTTTTCATTTCGAAGTAAAACCATCGATTGTCTGGCCATTTTTAAAGCATGTTCTTGATGCTCGGGACTTTCTAAAACAGAAGCAGGAGTTTGAGCATATTTTACCATAGCAGCAGGATCAAACATTCCTAATCTAAAACGTATCATAAAAAGACGTTTTACAGAAATATCAATCTGTTTCTCACTAATTTTCCCATCTTTCACAGCCAGAATAAGCGCTTTGTAAGCATCTGTACCGCAGTCAATATCGGTGCCGTGAAAAACAGCATCTGCCGAAGCCGATTCTGCATCAGGATGTGTTTTATGATTTTTAAAAAAATCGTCAATAGCCCAGCAGTCTGAAGTAACATAACCATTAAATTTCCATTGATTTCTCAAAATATCAGTCATCAAAATGTCGCTAGCACAACAAGGCTGTGTTCTAAAAGCATTATAAGCACACATAACGCCAGCAACTTTAGATTCAGTTATCAATTTTTTAAAGGCAGGCAGATAAGTATCCCAAAGTTCATAAGGCGTAACATCAACATCAAAAGTATGTCGTAAAGATTCAGGTCCGCTGTGTACCGCATAATGTTTAGCACATGCCGCCGCTTTTAAATATTTAGGATCATCACCTTGTAAACCTTCAACAAATGCATTTCCTAAAACACCTGTTAAATAAGGATCTTCGCCATAAGTTTCCTGTCCGCGTCCCCAGCGTGGATCACGAAAGATATTAATATTAGGAGTCCAATAGGTAAGACCAAGATAACGTTCGTTTGTTCGATTTAATTCGACCGCTTTATTGTATATCGCTCTTCCTTCTAGTGCAGAATAATCGGCCATTTTAAAAAGAGAATTTTCATCAAAAGTAGCCGCCATTGCTATAGCCTGCGGATAAACGGTAGTTTTAAAAGGCGTTCTCGCTACACCGTGCAAAGTTTCGTTCCACCAGTCGTAAGCTGGAATTTCAAGTCTTGGAATTGCTGGAGAGGAATTCAACATCTGCGATACTTTTTCTTCCAAAGTCAATCGGCTTACTAAATCATTAACTCGTTCTTCAAAAGTAAGATTAGGGTCTTGAAATATAAATTTTGGAGTTTTGTTTTGAGCTGAACACCAGAACGAAATTAATAATACAATTTGATACGTTATGTTTTTTCTTTTCATGCAGTAAATTATTTAGAGATCTAAAAACTATATTTTATTTAAAAATCGTGGTTTCAAAAAAGAACTACAACCGATTGCGTAAAGAAAAGAAAAATAGTTTGATTTTGTAAAATTTGAGATAGAAAAGTGATGTAGATGTGTTTTATAAATTAAATTTTTAGGATCAATTGAATGGAATAAAAACCATATAAATAGTTGTTATAAAAGTATTTATATGGTTTTTAAGCGAAAAATTAGTTTGATAATATTATAATTTAAAGATCAAAAAGGACTGCAATACTTGAATTTATCAGCAACCGATTGTTTCAGTTTAGATTCTTTAAGAGATGTTTGATGTTTAGCGTAACTACAAGTAACTCTTTGATGTAAAAGTAAAATTTTATTTATTTTTTGATAATATATAGGTTTTAAGCTTGATTATTTAAAAATAATTAGAATTGATAGATTGATTCTAAGTCTTAGATTTTAAGAATTTAACTTTTTGTGTTTTTTTTAGCAATTTTAAAAAACGGTGTTGTTTTTAATAATGTTTTAGATGTTTGATGTTTGGTTTTTATTTAATAATTAAAAAATTAGCTAAAATAATATTTAGTATGTTTTTTTAAGTTTACTTTTTTTTGTAATTCGTAAAAAAAATAAACACAACCGATTGCGTAATATTGTATTTTTTATATATTTGCTATCACTATAATGTATTATTGATCTATTGCTGTTTTCTCACAGTACTAAAAATATTAACTAAACCAAAAACCAAATTTTAATTATTTAAATCAATTTTTATGACTAACTTTTTTGTTACAAGTCAATCGAAGCATTTAAAATGCTTTGGTTTTTTGATCTTAATGTTTGTGCTTTCCCTTCAGGCGAGTGCACAAACAACAGTCACAGGAACGGTATCAGATGCTAATGGTCCAATTCCGGGTGCGAACGTAAATTTAAAAGGAGCAAAAAATGGAACTAGTACCAGTTTTGATGGTAATTTTTCTATTAATGTACCTTCTAATGGAGTGCTTATTTTTAGCTTTTTGGGTTTAAAAAGCAAAGAAGTAGCTGTAAACGGACAAACACATGTTAATGTAATACTTGAAGAAGATTCAAGCAGTTTAAAAGAAGTAGTAGTAATTGGTTACGGTGCACAGCGTAAAGAAGCAGTAACAGGTTCTGTGGCTTCAATCACCGGAAGTGTATTAAGAGAAGTTCCATCGGCAAACGTTACACAGGCACTTCAAGGACGTGTTGCTGGAGTTCAAATGTCTCAAACTTCGTCAAAACCGGGAGCTACAATGCAAATTCGTATACGTGGTACGCGCTCACTTACTGCAGGAAATGACCCGCTTATTGTATTAGATGGTATTCCTTTTTCTGGAACACTTGGTGATATCAGTCCAGATGATATTAAAAGTATCGACATCTTAAAAGATGCTTCTGCAACTGCTATTTATGGATCTCGTGGTGCAAATGGTGTTATTTTGGTTTCTAGCAATAGAGGATCAAAAGGACAAAAAGCTCAAATTTCATATAATACATATACAGGTTACAAAACAGCAGTTAAATATCCAATGATGGACGGTCCTAAATATGTAGCTTTTAGAAAACTAGCAGGAAAAAATCTTGTAAACGGTTTAGATGAAGCTGATGATGTAAATACAGACTGGCAGGATTTATTTTATCAAACAGGAATTGTAACAAGTCACGATGTGGCTGTTTCTGGCGGAAGTGATAAAGGAAATTACAATTTTGGAGCTAATTATTATAAAGATGAAGCTGTAATTCCAGGTTCAGAATATACACGTTATTCTGTGCGAGCAGGCATGGATCAGGATTTAGGTTTATTTCGTATTGGTTTTTCATCAAACAATAATTTTAGTATAACAGATGGTGCAGGTTTAGGCATGTATGGTGTTTTGAGCATGTCGCCAATTGCAAATCCTTATAATGCTGACGGAACGCTAAAAAGAACTGTTAGAATGCCACAAGATGAGAACTGGGTTTACACTAGAGAAAGCATGAGAAATCTTGGCGATAAATGGGTAGACAGAAACAAGGCTTACGGATCTTATAACTCGGCTTATGCAGAGTTGAAGATTCCAGCTGTAGACGGTTTAAAAGCGCGTGTTAATATAGGAGGAAACTTCCGTACAAGTAACACAGGGAATTATACAGGAATTGGAGTTTTTAATTCTAATGTTAACAACCCAAATGTCGCTTCTATTGCCAATTCTCTTACGACAAGCTGGACCATTGAGAGTCTTTTAATGTACGATCATACTTTTGCTCAAAAACACAAAGTAAGTGCATTGGCTATGTATTCAGCAGAACAAACTACTTTTAACAATTCATCTATTTCAAGGAAAAACATTGCTGGAGACAGTTTTCAATATTTTAATTTAGGACAAACTTCTACTGGTGATAATAATGATATTACGATTGACAGCAACAATCAAGGATATACACAAAGCGGTTTAATGTCGTATATGGCACGTGCGATGTATTCTTACGACGACCGTTATATGATAAGTGCAACTTTCCGTTCTGATGCTTCTTCAAGACTAGCGCCGTCAAATCAATGGCACAGTTATCCTGCAATTTCTGCGGGTTGGAATATCAGTAAAGAATCATTCATGAAAAATGTAACTTGGATCGATGCATTAAAACTTCGCGGCGGTTACGGACAAACGTCTAATCAATCTGTTGCGCCTTATGCTACACTTGGTTATTTGAGTACAAGACCTTATAATTTTGGAGCTACAAATGCTACAGGATATTATGTATCTACACTTCCTAACCCAAATTTAGGATGGGAATATTCTATTACTTCAAATTACGGATTAGATTTCTCTATTCTTAAAAATCGTCTTTCGGGTACATTTGAGTATTATACAACAGATACAAAAGATTTATTACTTAGTGTAAACCTGCCAGTTACTTCTGGAGTTAGCAGTTATGTTGGAAATGTTGGTTCTACTCAAAATAAAGGTTGGGAAGCGTCATTAAACGGAGTAATATTAGACAATTATAATGGTTGGACTTGGGATGCTGGAGTAAATATTTACAGTAATAAAAATAAACTGGTTTCTCTTGCCTCTGGAACTACAGAAGACAGAAACAACTGGTGGTTTGTTGGAAAACCGCTTAACGTAATTTATGATTATAAAAAAGTAGGAATCTACCAAACTGATGCCGAAGCTAAATTGTATGAAGGTACAGCTGGTGCAGCAGGTATGATTAAAGTGCAATATACAGGAGATCATAATCCTGATGGAACACCAACAAGATTAGTAGGTGCAGATGATAGACAAGTACTAAATGCTGATCCAGATTTTCAAGGAGGTTTTAATACTCGTGTTGCTTACAAAGGTTTTGATGTAAGTGTGGTTGGTATTTTTCAAAGCGGAGGTCTTTTAAACAGTACGCTTTACGGATCAAACGGTTATCTTAATATTAATGACGGACGTAGAGGACAAATTGATGTAGATTATTGGACACCTACTAATACTGATGCTAAGTTTCCATTACCAGGAGGACCTACAGAAAGTAATAACCCAAAATACGGTTCTACTTTAGGGTACTTTGATGGATCTTATGTCAAATTAAAAACAATTACTCTGGGTTATAATCTTAAAAAAGATTGGATAAAAACGGCTGGTATGGAAAGACTTAGACTTTATTGTACCATTCAAAATCCGTGGGTAATTTATTCTCCATATCACAAACAATCGGGTATGGATCCAGAAACCAATTCATATGCAAATGACGGTGCAAACATGGCAGTTGCTTATTCTTCAAACTTAAGCCGTTTATTGACTGTTGGTTACAATACGCCACAGTCTCGCAATTTGATATTAGGTCTTAATATAACATTCTAAAAATCATCATGATGAAACATATAAAATTTAAAAGATATATAGGAACGGCTTTAGCTTCTTTGTTCCTAGTGGGATGTTCGGATATCTTAGAGGAAAACCCGCGTGCTATTTTTACGCCAGATTATTTTTCAACTACAGAAGGTGTAATGGGAGGAGTAACTTCTATGTACGGTCATTTACGTTACATGTATGGCAATGGTTATTTTTTGAATGTTGGACAAATTGCAACCGACGAATCGACTTGGGGACAAAATTCTGACGGTAATGTTAAGAATTTAGATTTTTCTGGAGTTGGAACGATTGATCCTTCTACAAGTAATACAGGTGCAGTTTGGAATAATGCATTCCCCAATATTAATACTGCTAGTGGTGTAATCGAAAATGCTTCTAAGATAAGTACCATTTCAAACTCTTTAATTGCCGAGGCAAGATTTTTTAGAGCTTTTGATTATTTTTTATTAGTGCAGACCTATGGAGGCGTACCTTTAGATTTAGGTGCGGGAGAATTAAAATTCAACTCTTCTACCATGAGATCTTCTGTTCGTAATACAGTACCTCAGGTATACAGTAAAGCAATTTTTCCTGATTTATTAAAAGCAGTTGAAGATCTTCCGGTTGCAGGTCGTGTAACAGGAGGTGTTACAAAAACGGTTGCAAGACTTTATTTAGCAAAAGCATATTTAACTTTTGGATGGTGGCTGGAAAACCCAAACAGTATTCCAACCTATCCTGCTGCAGATCGAGTAGATTTAGACGGACATAATGCGGCATGGTATTTTCAACAGGCTTATGATGTTGCAGCAGCTGCAATTTCAGATCCAGGACCTTTTGGATTACAGCCTTCATTTTATGATGTAAATGTGGCCACAAAAGACCGTAACAATGAAATGCTTTTGTATGCAGATCATACACAGTCTAGTGCAATTTACAACGGAGGTGATTTAAGTTATAGCGGTGGTGGTTTTAGTACAGATTATTTTGCCAGTTGGTTCGGACAATTTAATTACACTGGAGTAAGAAGTTCTACAAGTGCTACAAGCTGGGCATCTGTAAGTTCTGTACAGCGTGAAGCAGAACAGCATTTAGGACGTCCGTGGACAATGCTTGCACCACCGATAGAAGTTTTCAAAAATACTTTTGCAGACAAAACAAATGATTCTCGTTATGATGGAACTTTTGTAACAGTTTACCGCGGTAACTGGGCAAAAGCAGGAATCGCTGCTACAGTACTATACAATGCTAATTATTTACCAATTAAAAACGGTGAACCAGTATTAACATTCTTGGATAACGATACTGGAGGAATTAATTATACAAATACTACTTTTAATAGTTCTATAGGTGCGGGCGTTTTACCAGGAAGAGCAGATTTTGTAATTGAACCAAGTTATTTTTCAAGAATATGCTACCCAGGAAACTGGAAATTAGGTCCATATCGTACCGATAACGGAACAGGATTAGGATCTCCTAACGGAAGTACTACACGTCCTTTTCCAATTGCTAAATTCTCAGAATTGTATTTTATAGCAGCAGAAGCAGCAGTAAAAGGTGCAGCTCCTCAAGGTGGTAAAACAGCAAGAGATTTAATTAATGTTATTCGTGCACGTGCAGGAAAATGGACTTTTAATAATAACGCAAATACTGTAAAATCGCAAGATAACAGCACAGCAATGACTACAGCGACTCCTGCAGTAATAGACATCGATTATATTTTAGCAGAACGTTCACGTGAATATTTTGGAGAAGGATATCGCTGGTATGATTTAGCGCGTACGCAAAAATGGATTCAATATGGTGCCTCTTTCACAATTGCTGGAGCTACAAATCCAAATGATTGGAAAGATCATTCTGTAAAAACATTTACAAGAACCATTGCAGTATCAAATTATCTTAGACCAATTCCAACTTCACAACTTGATGGAATGGAAATATCTGCTGCAGATAAAAAAGCATATCAAAATCCAGGATATTAATAACTATATTGTTTGAAATAGACCGAATTAAATAGTACACATTAGTGTAATATCATAAGTGTTATTTTACAACAGGTTTTCTTTAAGTTAGTTTTTTTTAGTAAGAAGCCGAAAGCTAGTCACTTTCGGCTTTTTATTTTTTAGAAATAGAGAAAGTATTATTTCTAAAATATAGTTTACATTTAGTTTGATTCATAATTTTTAAGTTTGGCAAGCCATTCGTTATGAAATTTAGCACCTTCCAGATATTGTTCAGGAGTCATTCCGTACAGAGGTTTGTTAGCATCAAAACAAAAATCTTCTAATGATGTATACTCTGTTTTTGATGTTTGATGTTCAGCTAATTCTTTTTTGCTTTTAAAAGAATTAGAAGTTTCATCTATTTCAATTCCAACAGAAAATTCTTTATTGTTTAAATTTAAGTTTGGCATATTTAGTTTTATAAGATGATTTAAGAAGTTAAAAGTTTTATTTTCTCAATAGCTTTTTTATTTTCATCAGCAACTTCAACTAATGCTAATAGAATGTCATTTCTAAAAATAGATTTGTTTCGTACATTTCTAATCAAAGTTTTGTTAGGAATTGGATATCCTTTTTTAGTTAAACAACTAATGGTTAAGTCAACATATGTTGTCGGTAAATGCTCATTTATAAAGTTATAAGCCTTTTCATAATGAGGCTGTATTTCATTTCCCTTGTTAATTTTGATTAATTTTGACATATATTTGTTATTTATTACTTAATATTGCTATCTTAATTGTAAATGTAGGAAAAATAGTATATATTTTATTTATTTTGTAAAAAGAAATATATAAAATGTTATAATTTGTAACAATTTTAGATAATGATGTATAATGAAAAATTGGTTAGATTTTTTAAATCTAAAGGACTTAAGCAGAAAGAAGTAGGCGAAATTTTAGGTTTTAGCCCAGCTATGATTGGAAGATATTTGCATGGTACTGCTGGTATCGGACCCGAATTTTTAATGAGCTTAAATAAAAATTTTCCAGAATTAGATTTAAACGATCTTTTTTTAGATGAAAGCAGCAATAGTAATAAAGCAAACAATCTAAGAGACAATTACGAAACTAGTTTACTTAGTGATGTAAATGATATAGAAGTAAGACTTAAAAAAGTAAAAGAAAAATTACTGCGACAAATCAAAGTCGAATAAACTTAATATATATTATTCTAAAGCTTTAAAAGTATAAATCTAATCTCTCTGTATTATAAATAGGGGATAAATAATAGTCTGTTTTTTTGCAAATAGTCTCAATATATAGATTCATCTTTTAGTTGGTTTTATTTATTATTAATAATTAATAGTTTATTTCTTACACAAATATATAACCTATTTTCTATTTAAAGCAAAAAAACAATAACCTTTTTTCTAATTATTTATGAAAGCTATTGAAAGATTATATCAATATATTGATTTTAAAGGAATTAAAGCTATATCTTTTGAAAAGAAAGTAGGACTTTCTAATGGTTATTTAGGTAAACAATTGAAACGGAGTGCCGATTTAGGAGAAGGAATATTGATTAAAATTGTAAGAAATTGTCCCGAATTATCGCCTGATTGGCTATTGACGGGCAATGGCGAAATGTTGAAAAATGACATTGAAAGTGAAAATCTAAGTAATATTAATAAAGATGATAAGAATAAACTTTATAGTGACGCTATCTCTAGATTTATTAATATGAGTGCATCTTATGATGAAATGAAAGATGAATTAATACATTATCAACGTGAAAGAATTAAAGAATTAGAAAAGCATTTTGATCAAGTAAAAAGCACTGCTGAAGATTCTACAAATTTAAGATTTGTAGCAGAGCCAGAAACTCAATACATAAAAACAATTCCTAAGAAATAAAATTTGCGATGATATAAGAAATTAGATGATTTTTTGAACAAAGAAAAAACGTCAGTTTTATTTATAGAATACTTGAATTTAATACTCTTTCAAGATCATCGATTTTTAGTAAATCTTCAATAGTTTGTCTAATACAATCTTTGGTTAATTCCTTTACAAACAAATCTGGAGGTTTTTGATAAAGTCCGTATAGATTTTCTCCAGATTTTCGATTTAAATTTATAATAGTTTCTAAAAATTGATAAGTCCAGACCGTTAAACCATAATGACGTCCGTCTTCTAAGTCAACATGTATATTGCAGCACTCATTTTCAATATTCCAATTGTTTGGATCAACTTCTTCAAATTCTAACCATAAAGTAAATTTTGTGCTTTCAGTTTTGTGCTTTTTGAGTTTATTGTAAAGTTCCCTTAGTTCTTTATTATCTGCCCAGCCGTCACTTTCAGTCATTGCTATGATTAAAAAATCTCTGGCTTCTTCAAGCGAATTAGCTTGTCCTTTTATTATAGCGTTGTTCCAAGGACTTTTTACTTTAGTTACTTTATATTCAAACTCAAATTTACCATCGTCAATACTGTAAACCATTATGTACCAATCGTCTTTCCAATCATCTTTCTGTTGGATAATAAGTCTATAAAGTGAAGTTAAACCATATAAAGTTGTGTCTACAAATGTTTCATTAATCATTATAATAAAATGAAGCATTGCTTTTCCTGTTTCAATATCAAAATGAGTAGTTTGGTTATTTACTTTTTCTTGATAAAATTCTTCAAGTGTTTGATTCTTTTGGCTCGAATTTCTTACTATTGGCATATTGGTTTTCTAAAAATTGCTTTAATGATTTGTGATTTTGAATTGACCTAACTAATCAATTCTGGATGTATCAATTCCAGAATTATTCCATGTCCAATAAGTCTTGCACCTTCAAAAAAATCAAAATTTAAACCTTCGTAAAGTTTCCCTATAAAATACTCCGTATTTAATAATGTTATTTCTGCGTTTATAGTTTGTCCCGGAGAAACAAAATCTGACCCAATAAAATTTTGAACACCCGAAAACATTCCAAAATAAAAAGGAAATTTTATTGTAGGTCTATATCCAGAGTGAGCATTGGTAGTTCGTCCGCCTTCTTCGGTAGATAAATATTTGAGTTGTGCTATAAAATGTGGTTGTATGCTCATTTTCAAGATTATTTATTTTTTTCTAACTCAATCATATTATTCAGCCAGCAATTTAAATTTTCATGCTCCATTAAAGCAGCTATTTCATTAATATTTTTTTATATTCAAATTTTGTTTTCCCGCGTAATTTAAATTTAGTCTCACTTAAAACCCTGCCTAAATTTCTAATTTCTATAATCGAATCTTTCTTATCATAATAGTATTCAGTAAGAAATTCAATATATTCATTTGGATCTGTAGTTTTTGAATAACAGCTGTCCCTTTTACTGAATATTTTTTTATTTGGATAATAGGTATAATAAGTTCTCATTCGGTTTTTTGTATCATTAAAGACCCAATCTTCTATTATTACTTTATTAGATGCATTATATTTATATTCTGATATTTTTGAAACTTTATCATCTTCAATTATTGTTTTTTTAGAAAGATTGTTATTAGAATATTCGTAATATATAGTTTCAAGAAAGCTAAACTCAGATATAAGTTTGCCAAGCTTATTATATTTTAAAGTTTTAAGGGGTTCTTCTTTTTTTGTTATATCAGCAATTTTTATTAAGCTGTTTCTTTTATCATAAAAGTATTTTTCGATAAATATTTTCGGAATAAGATCTCTGCCTTTTCGTTTATAAATAGATTTTGTTTTTGATATTTTACCGTTTGGATTATAGAAATAGAAAGTGACATTATTAGAGTTTATTAATCTGTTTTGTTTGTCATAAAAGTGTATAGATTGCTCTTTATAATATAAAGAATCATTTTCGGTTAGATTTTTTACAATTTTGGTTATCTGATAAGATTTATTTTCATCAGAATAATTTAATAAGTCATATTCTTCAAATTTCCCACATGAAGATAGCGTTAGAATAAAAAATATCAAAAAAAGAGTTGCTTTCATTTTACTTTCTTATTTTAAAATATCAGATTTAAATACATTTATCAGTTCTGGTATGTTTGCTGAAAAAGATAATCGGCTTCCGATATTAAAAATTTCTTTTTCCCATTCTTTCCATTCTTCCGTATTTGGATTTTCAAGTTTTATTCTTGTATTAATGTTATTGGTAATAACATGAAAATCATAATGTATCCCATGTCCTGTATTTCCTTGTACGGCAGTAAATAAATCAAATTTTGACATTTCTACAATTTTGTCTGATTTATTCTGTACTGTTTCTGTATATAAATCTTTAAGTCCTTTATTATCGTGAGTAAAAACTCCCTGCATTAACTCATCAGGATTTAGATATTCTCTAAAATTATTTCCCTCAAACTTTATCGAAAAAATACCTCCCCAACCTACAAATGAGCGTGCTACAAAAGCAATCCATATATATTCGATTTTCTTTTCATTTTCGCGTAAGCCTTTTTCATTCCGAATAATGTTGAGACCATTATTAAGTTCAGGAAGACCAAGTTTCGCTGCAAGAGACTTTTTAATGTCTTGATTATATCTAAATTCTTCCAGCTCCATTTGCTGACGGGTTTCTGCTCTATTCATTTAGTTTTGGTTCAATTGGCTAAAAAAGCTTGATTTCTGAACTTCAATTTTATCATTCAATTGTTTGATGCGTTCCTCTTTTTCTAAACTTGATTTGTAAATCAAATTTTCATAAGGCAGTATTTTCTTTAGTATTCTTGATTTTTATTAATTACTGTTATACTTTGAGTCAAATAATTAACAGTGATAAGCGGATATTCACTCTCATTTTCACCCGTTAGAATTACTTCTTTATTTAATATTTGACTAATGTTATTCATAAATCTAATAATTATCTCAAAATCAATGTTTGAATTTATTTCACTAGGATCAATATCAAACTCTATTTCTGTATCATCAAAAAAATGAATGTTTATCATTATTTCACCAATGAAAATAGAGGCTGTTTTTATTTCGCTTTCTCCAGTATCATCATTCAAATATTGGAGTACATAATCTTTATCGATTTTATTTTCGCCAGTTGTTCCATATTTTAGAAGATAATTTTGATTGAGATAATCAATTAATATTATCAAATCTGCAATATTTACATTCTTAACATAAATATCTCTTAATGAGCCTTCCGGTTTAAAAATCCATTTTACGTTATTCCAATTTATAGTCATTTTTATTAATGTTTTCAGCTCTTGAAATCAATTCTTCAATCATATGTGTGTAAGGGTCTAATTCTTTTGCTTTTAAGAATAGTTCTAGCGCTTTATCATATTGGTTAAGTTCAAAATGGTAAATACCCAAATTTCTGTAGGCATAAGAATTATTTGCATCGAGTTTCATTGAGTCTTGAATATCTTTTAAACCTTCATCAATTTGTCCTATTTTTATTTTAGACAAACCTCTATTGTTATAAGAGTAAGCATGAGATTTATCAATTTCTATTGTTTTGTCAAATAAAGGAATTGCTTCATCATATCGACCAAGTAAATTTAAGGTATAAGCTTTGTTGTTCAACGCATAAACATCATTACTATTTTGTTCTAATGATTTGTCATAAAACTCTAGTGATTCCTGATTAAAACCAAGATTGCTGTAAATGAGTCCTGCACTTGAATAGTCGTTAGAATTTAAGCTAAATTTAGTGATAAAATCATCGTTCAATATTTTTGCTTTTTCATAATTCTTCACTTGTATATTAGACGAAATATTTAGACGATACACTTCCTCACGCTCAATTGTTTTATTCATTAAAGTATCCAATATAATTATAGCACTATGGTAATCTTTATGATTATATAGATTTATTGCGTTTACATATTTAGGATATAAATTACGGTATCCAATAAGCCTTTTTATATTATAACCATCATTATATGTTTTTTTTCCACTAAATAATTCTATTGGTGTTGAGTTTGGAACTAAATTCCTAAACAGATCAATTGTAGATATTCCTAAAAAAATGACGGAGAAATGCAAATAAGTATCCTCTAATTCAAACTCAAGTGTTGAATAAAATAGTAGGAATGAAAAGATAAAAGGGCAAAGCGGGCCACATAAAACATAAACTAATTGCTTATTTCTTGAAATGTTTTTTGCAGAAGGAATACACAGTCCGTTGTCCCAAGATAATTTTTCGTAACTCAGCCAAATGTCTAAATTTCCTATTTTAAAATTAAAGCTTTTCTCAGGATTTCCGTAGGAACCAATATAAACAGAAACTTTTTCTTTAGTCAACAGCATTGCAGGTATTGCATGTCCTAATTCATGTAATACTATAATTAATGTTCTAGCAATAAAAATAAAAATTATGGAAGAAAATATAAAAGGGTATTTCATTTTTATTTTGTACGTACAATTGTTTTATAATTTGTAAATGAAAAAGGCACAAAGATTTTTAGGTCTAATTTTCCATGAAATATAGCACAATATTTTATAAACGAAGTGTGTTTTTTCTACTTCATTTCCATGAATGCAATTATGATACTCTAGATAAAAAGTTCTTAAAAAACGAAAATATCTGGCATAGCCCCGATAGAAGCGATATCCTTTTGTTTTTTCTTTAGAAAACAAAAGATATAGCGGATAGCGGGACTAAAGGTCTTTTTGAAAAGGAATGTTTGTGCTGCAAAAAATGACTTTAATTGTCGACTTTTTTATATTCAAAAGTTCCTAAAGAGGCGTAAGTCATTATGCGTTTTTGTGCTGTAAAAGTATCGATTTGAAATTTTACAGGCATAAGAGTTGAGGTAATGGTTAAGCTAGCATTGTCTTTAGAAAGCTTCCATTTGCCTTTGTGTATTTGTTCGCCGTTTATACTCTGAAATTCACCTCCATCAAGAAATACCTGATAGACTTGATCTGTTTTAAAATAGGATTTAATGTCTTTATCCTTTCCGTTTTTTGTCCATTTTACCAGTTGCCATTTTCCTAAAAGTTCTTTAGAAGTTTGAGTATATCCAGAAAATCCGATTATAAATACAAGAAGTAACAGCAGTTTTTTCATTGCTTTGTGGTATTTGAATTCACGACCTAAGTTGCTGATTTTTAATTGATTTAAGGTTTTTTTTGCTTTGATTTTACAGTTTATTCTGTATTTTTTTGGGTTTAATAAAATGTCTGACAGAATTTTATTAAATTCGTTGCTGTCTTCCGTTTTTTAATTTTATAACTGCCCGCCTCATGATTTCGTCTCTTAAAACTATTTTCTTTCTAGGTGCTTTTTTATATATTGTTACTGTTAGCGCCCAAAACGAAACCTATACATCAGATTCTGTTATTGCAGATACTACTTTTGTGAATCTAAAAGAGTACAGCAAAGATTTTGTGTACGATATGAAATACGCAACTGAGGATAATTTTCTAAAAGCAAAAGTGTATGATTGTGCAGAATGTTTACTGCGTTTTAAGACTGTTCAGGCCTTGATTGCGGCTAATAATGATTTTAAGAAACAAGGTTATAAAATCAAACTTTACGATTGTTACAGACCTTTATCTATTCAGAAAAAAATGTGGGAGATTGTATCGAATCCAGAGTATGTGGCAGATCCAAAAAAAGGCTCCATCCATAATAGAGGAGGAGCCGTTGATATTTCTATAGTCGATTCTAAAGGGAAAGAAGTAGAAATGGGAACTCCGTTTGATTTCTTCGGAATTCAGGCAAGTCATAATTACACGAAACTTTCTAAAACGGTTCTTTCTAATAGAAAATACCTTAAAAAAGTGATGATAAAAAATGGCTTCAATTCTTTTGATTCAGAATGGTGGCATTATAATTTAAAAACAGGTTTAAAAGATAAAGTTTCGAATCAGAAATGGAATTGTGATTAATTTATTCTACACATCTAATGTTTTCCATGAAGTAAGTATTCGGATGATATGTTTTGCCGTTCATTTCAGATTTTAGTTCGGCTTTTATAATATAATCTTCTGTATCGGTTAGGTATTTTATACGCATAAGCTGAATTGGAGAATTTTTCAATTCTTCATAATTGTCTTTTATAAACATAAAAATTCCGGTGTTTACGCGGTTATCAATGTTTTTTTCGCCATGTATAAGTGTACCGCAGTTTTCTTGATTAATATGTATTAAAGAAACAATTTTTCCGTTTTCTAACTGCAAGAATACTTTAGAGTTTTTATCAAAACAATTGGCTTTTATAAAAGCATTGCTTTTTTGAATAAGCTGTAAGTTTAAAGTTGGCAGACCATCTGTTTGTGCCAAAGAGAAAAATACATAATTGTTGGTTGCGCCAAAGTTTTTCTCACTCATCAGGTATTCATTTGTTATTTTGTAAGTACCAATAGAGTCGTTTACGTTTACGCTGTATTCGCAAGGTTTTTGGGCAAATGCGGTAAGAGTTAGCAGAAAAAATGTTAATGTAATTAGTGGTTTCATTGTTTAAGTTATTTTTCTGCAAATTAAAACTATTTTGTTATCATTTTTATCAGTTGTAAAAAAACTATAAATATTTCCTCCACTTTTTATTTTCCACTTCTTTCTAATGCTTTCTACAGTGTCTGGAAAGTTTCTAGTAGTAACATTCGCCTGCTGATTTAAGAATGAAGTTTTCATATCATTCTTATTGTAGGCAATGACTTTTTCGATCTCAAAACTGCGTCCAGGAAAATCAATTAATTCTTCAGAAGTATATAAATGGGAGTGTTTGTGCAGTTTGTTGATCTTAAAAATAGTGCTCACTTCATCAAACCCGCCAGATTTCATAATTGCCGAATTTGGCTCGTACAAATATTTCTGCGGTAAATGATACGAAGGAAAATCAGATTCGTCGCCTAAAACAAAATCGAAAGTTTCTATTTTGTCTTTTAAGATATTGGCGGTTTTTAAGGTTATTTTGCCAGAATACTGGTTGTGAATTTCAAAAAGTAATTCTTTAACTTCGTTTTCGAGCGCAATAATATGTATGTTTTTTACAGACTTTAATTCTAATAAACCTGCCGAAATATCTAATAAAGGTGCTGTTTTAATTAAAATAGAATCAGATTTTGTAAAATAAAAGTCTAATAAATCGTGAACATTTGGCAAGCAGTCTTTTAGCATAAAAACTTTACCTTTTGCATCATTTCTGCGAGAAGGATCAATATACATCCAATCCCATTTTTGATTTAAATTGTTTAAAACATTTGTAGAATCATTGGCATAAAAACTGCAATTTTCAACTTGTAACTGTTCAAAATTATGTTTTACAATTGCCGATAAATCTTCGTTTATTTCGCAATGCGCAATAGTTTTAAACTTTTTAGAAAAGTAATAATCGTCTACACCAAAACCGCCTGTAAGATCGATCAAACTTTCTCCAGAAATTAAAGAAGCTTTGTAAGCTGCCGTTTTTTCTGATGAGGTTTGTTCTACAGATATTTTACTCGGATAAACAATGTCTGCCGTGGCAAACCAAGTTGGTAATTTGTCTTTTGCTTTAGATTTTGCTTCTATTTGATTTAAAATCAATATCCAATCCACTTCTGGAAAAGGATTTTTCTGAAGCGCTAATTTTGTAATTGAGGCACTACTATTTTGAGTTATAAATTCTTGAATGTTTTTGCTTAAAATAGAAGTGTTCAATGTTAAATCCTTTCAGTTAATACGGAGACTATTTTGTTGTTAGGAAAAAATTCTTTCAAAATTACTTTAATCATTGTAAAAACAGGAATGGCAATTATCATTCCGACAATTCCAAAAGTTATACCGCTGATTAAGATCACCAAGAATATTTCTAACGGATGCGAATTTACGCTTTTTGATGAAATTATGGGCTGGCTAATATTATTATCAATGGCTTGAACTACTAAAAAACCTATAATTACATAAAGTGTGGTTGGCAGAATTTCCGATTGAAAATCATGTCCTATTAAACTAATCATGGTTAAAATTCCGGCCAATGTTGTTCCGATAATGGGCCCGATGTACGGAATTACATTTAATATGGCACATAAGAACGCAATAACAAATGCATTTTTGTTTCCGAATATAATCAATACAATTAAATAGAGTATAAAAACAACCATTAACTGCAGTAATAAACCAACAAAATAGCGGGTTAATAAATGATTTATTTTAGTAACAGAATTTAAAATTTTGTCTTCATTATTATCTGGAAGAATTCTTCTGGCTTGATCTTTAAATATTTCTTGGTCTTTTATGAAAAAGAAGGTGATAAAGAATACAGAAACTAATCCCATTCCCATATCTGCCATAAAGCTTAAAATAGAATTGAAAAATGAGGTAAAATAGCTAAAATCCAGCATTGAGGTTACTTTAGAATCTTTTAGCATTTTATTTAAATCTACATGCTGAATATTGAAATAGGTTTCTAAACTACGTTCTGTTTCAGTAAACTGCTGTTGTAAATGATTGGTATCTAATAATGATAAATTGTTGGCCTGAGAAATAATTAATGGCACAAATAACAAAATAAACCCAACCATCATTAATACAAAAAGTATTATTGTTGTAGAGGCTGCCATCGAGTTACTAAACTTTAATTTAGTTCTTAAAAATTTAACTAACGGATTTGCAATTAAGCATAATATCAACGAAATACATAAGTAAACAATTACGGTCTGGATTTCGTATAAAAAGTATAAAACGATTGCAACAATTAATATTGTCGCTAAAGCTCGTAAAATTCCGTTAGAAATAATTTTAGATGTTATCATAATTAGATTTTATGAGGTAAATATAGGAAAAATCTTTTGCTTTTACTGGGGTTAACAAAAAAAGCGAGATGTAATATACATCTCGCTTTAAATTTTATTCTGTCTTTTATTTTAGATTCCGAATGCAGCTCTTGGCCCACCAGTAGCAAAAATAGCAGCCATTCTGGCTTTTTGTCCAGTAGAGAACATATACATAGCGTTATCATCTGTGTAATCCATGTAGTTCATAGTCATTTCTACAGGAGTTCCAGAACAAGTACTGTAATGAGGATATGCAGGCACACCATAATTTGCAGTATTGTGAGTTGGAGTGTCAGATACTAAATCGCTTCCGCAAGTTGCATCTCCCCAAATGTGGCGTAAATTCATCCAGTGACCTACTTCGTGAGTAGCAGTTCTTCCTAAGTTATAAGGAGCATTTGCAGAACCAGATAATCCGAAATATTTAGGATCAATTACAACACCATCTGTAGCAGAAGCTCCACCAGGAAATTGCGCATAACCTAAAATTCCACCACCAATAGTACAAGCCCATAAGTTAAGTTTTGTTGTTGGAGAAGTTGGTGCTAAACCACCTTGAGCCGTTTTCTTCATAGCATCATTGGTTCCCCAAGATGTTTTTGTAGTAGTTTTTCTAATTATCTGATCTAAAACAAACGTGATTCCTACGTTAGCTTTAACACCAGAAAATAGTGCTGGTACACTACTGTAATCAGAGTTTAATGCATTAAAATCTTTATTCAAAACATCAATTTGAGTTTGAATTTGTGCAGCCGAAATGTTTTCTGCCGTTGTTCTGTATAAAACATTTACAACAACAGGAATTTCGATTTTGCCATTTACTAAACGGCCTGTGAAATTAGAAAGCGCTTGTTTCGAGGTAAAGGCTTCAATTTCGTTCATTCTAATTGCAAGCATAGGGTCAGCTTTAAGCTGAGCTTCTAATACTTCTTGCGTTGCGCATCCGCGACGGGCAATCGCACTTACTTCAGATCCTGAAGAGTCAGTTTGGTCATTTTGACAAGAAAATAAAATCAAAGTTACAGCTGAGAATAATAAAATCTTTTTCATAAAAAATTTGGGTTTTTGTTAAATAAACTGGTTTTAGTTAAACTATACCGCAATTTTATAACAAAACATTATTGTAAAAAAACTTTTACAGTTAAAATTTTTGTGAGAATTTTACAAACCCTTATATAATCTAGTTCCTACAAAAAAACGCGTAAATTTATTAAGAAGTAAATTCGTACAAAGCAATACTTGCAGCTTGCACAACATTCATGCTGCTGTTTTTTCCGAACATATTTATGTGCACAATTTGGTTCGAAATTTGTAAAATTTCATCACAAATTCCATCAATTTCACTTCCAATAATAAGTGCAATTTTTTGATTTTCAGGAATTACAACTTCTTTTAGAGGTTTACTATTGCTTGCAATTTCCAAAGCAATAATTTCAAAGTTGTTTTCTTTTAGATAAGAAGTCAAGTCTTTTACTTCTTCTATTATAGTATGAGGTACGTGAAGATGCGTACTTCTAGAGGTTTTATTTATTTTTCTGGGCGTAAGCGGAATGTCTTTTCCTAAAAAGATAATATTTTCTACGCCAAATGCTTCAGAGATTCTAAAAAGTGAGCCAATATTCTGCTGAAAATAAATATGATCGCAGACTAACGTGATAGGAAACGTTTTTTTTTCAAATTGATTTTCTTCGTGAGTAAGCTGCACTTTTTTAGTGTATTTTAATTGGTAAAAATATAATTGATAATGTTAGCACCCATTTTCAGCGCTTTGTTTCTAACCTCTGCAGGATCGTTATGAACTTCGGGATCTTCCCATCCATCACCCAAATCACATTCGTACGTATATAAGAGTACTAATTTGTTTTCGATGAAAATTCCAAAAGCCTGCGCGCGCGTTCCATCGTGTTCGTGAATTTTTGGTAATCCGTTAGGGAAAGGAAATGGTTTCTGAAAAATAGGATGATTAGCAGGAAGCTCTATCAAATCATTATTAGGAAATATTTTTTTAATTTCTTTTCTAATGTATTGATCCATACCGTAATTATCATCAATATGAAGAAAACCGCCGCCCGTTAAGTAATTTCTAAGATTACTCACATCTGCATCACTAAAAACAACATTTCCGTGACCCGTCATGTGTACAAAAGGATACGAAAGCAAATCTGGATTACTTGGTTCTACAGTAGATGGTTTTGGTTTTATTCTAGTATTAATAGTAGAATTACAAAAACTAATTAAGTTAGGAAGCGAAGTAGGGTTAGCGTACCAATCGCCGCCACCGCTGTATTTTAACAAAGCAATTTCTTGAGAAAATGAAGAAATAGAAACCAATAATAATGCGTAAAATATTTTTTTCATTCAATTATAAATTATCAAATTTTCCTTTTAAAATAGAGCGTTTCGTAATTGCGAGGAACGAAGTAACCTCACTAATAATAATACAAAGTTTGATTTTGTAAATGTGATTGCTTCATTCCTCGCAATGACAAAGCTAACCTATTTAGTTTGTTTCATTAAAAAAAACAACACTATGGCAGGCAACAATCGCTGCAGTTTCAGTTCGCAGACGCGTATTGCCCAACATTACAGGTTTAAAATTGTTTTCTAATGCCAATGCGATTTCCTTTTCAGAAAAATCACCTTCGGGACCAATTAATATGGTAACATTTTCGTTAGGTTTTAAAACCTCTTTCAACGACTTTTTATCGGTTTCTTCGCAGTGAGCAATCAATTGTAAGCCCTCATTTTTTTGTTTAATGAATTCTTTAAACGAAATCCCTTCATTCAATTTAGGAAGATATGTTTCATTAGATTGTTTCATTGCCGAAAGAATGATTTTTTCAAAACGTTCTATATTAATAGATTTTCGCTCAGAACGATCACAAAAAATAGGTGTAATTTCTTGAATACCAATTTCGGTAGCTTTTTCTAAAAACCATTCAAAACGATCATTCATTTTGGTTGGTGCAACGGCTAAGTGCAAACGAAATTTTGGTTCGTCAGCTTTTTTTACAGAAAGAATCTCAACCGTACATTTGTTATCAGAAGCCAATGTAATTTCGGTTTCAAATAATAATCCCAGACCATTTGTAACGTGTAAAATATCCGAATCTTTTTTGCGTAAAACCTTTATAATATGACGGCTTTCTTCTTTATCAAAAGAAAAAGTTTCGGTAGTTTCGTCTATATCTGGATTGTAAAATAACTGCATAATTTAAAATTGAATTCGCGCTTTAGAAACCACTGCTGAAGTTTCAAAACGACTTGATAAATATTTCTGATAACCCACAATTCCTATCATTGCAGCATTATCAGTCGTGTATTCAAACTTCGGAACAAAAGTTTTCCATCCGTATTTGCCTTCACTTTCTTTTAATCGGGTTCTAATTCCCGAATTTGCAGAAACACCTCCGCCAATTGCGATTTGAGTGATTCCAGTTTCTTTTACTGCCAATTTTAATTTATCCATCAAAATTTCGATAATCGTATATTGTATAGAAGCACAAATATCATTTAGGTTTTCTTCGATGAAATTTGGGTTCTCTAATTTTTTCTTCTGAATAAAATATAAAATAGCTGTTTTTAATCCAGAGAAACTAAAATCTAATCCCGGAACTTTAGGTTTTGTAAAAGCAAATGCTTTTGGATTCCCTAATTGAGCATATTTATCTATTAAAGGCCCGCCAGGATAAGGAAGTCCTAATATTTTAGCACTTTTATCAAATGCTTCTCCAACAGCATCATCTGTAGTTTCTCCGATAATTTCCATATCAAAAAAGCCGTTTACTTTTACAATCTGCGTGTGTCCGCCACTAATGGTTAAGGCCAAAAAAGGAAATTCTGGTTTATCAAAACCATCTTCGTCTATAAAATGGGCTAAAATATGGGCATGCATATGATTTACAGCAATTAGCGGCACCTTTAGCGCTAAGGCTAACGATTTACTAAAAGAGGTTCCTACTAATAAAGACCCCATTAAGCCTGGACCTTGCGTAAATGCAATGGCACTTAGCTGTTCTTTTTGTACATTTGCCTTACGAAGAGCAGCGTCTATTACAGGAACAATGTTCTGCTGGTGTGCTCTCGAAGCCAATTCTGGAACTACACCTCCGTATTGATTGTGAATTAATTGATTGGCAACAACATTAGAGAGGACTTTATCGTTATGTAAAACCGCGGCGGCAGTATCATCGCATGAACTTTCGATGGCTAGAATAAAAACCTCTGAATTTTGCATATAAAGGCACGAATTTTGGATTATATTTGACAAATCAAATTTTAATATTTCTTTGATTGAAGCAGAAGCCAAAATTAAAGAATTTTTATCAAAACAGCCGTCCTTTGTCTGTTCAAAATAAATTTAAAAGAAAACTAAAATAAAAGCAGCTATCAAAAAAGTAAAGAAAATAATATCAAGAACCCTAATTGGGTTGATTTTACTTTTGTTAGCACTTGCTATCATCTTGTCTCTTCCTATCGTTCAAACAAAAATTGGTCGTTACGTTACAGAAACTCTTAATAATGATTTTAAAACAGATATTAATGTAGACAAAGTCGCAATTAATATTTTTGGAGGTGTAAAACTTAAAAAAGTATTGATTTTAGATCATCATAAAAAAACCATGATTTATTCGGATGTTATTACGACCGATATTTTGAGTTTTAAAAGATTGATAGACGGTGATTTAATTTTTGGAGACATTCGCTTAACGGGTTTGATTTTTAATTTAAAAACCTATAAAAACGAAAACGAGAACAATATTAATAAGTTTATTAAATTGTTTGAAACAGGAAAACCTTCAAAATCTAAAAAACACTTTTTACTTACGGCTAGAAACGCTTATATTTCTCAAGGTAGTTTTTCTGTGGTTGATGAAAATAAAAATACGCCTAGATTTCTAGATTTCAAAAAACTAAACGCCTATATCAGTGATTTTAAATTGTATGGGCCAGATGTAAATACTATTATTCATAGATTTTCTTTTTTAGACCACCGCGGTTTGTATGTTTCTAATTTTGCTGGAAAATTTAGTTATACCAAAAAACAGATTAAGGTTGAAAACTTAGCAATAAAAACCAAAAGATCATCTCTTTACGGAATTGCGATTTTAAATTATAAAGTGGAAGATTTTCTAGATTTTACCGATAAAGTAAAATTTAATGTTGTTTTAGATTCAGCTTCAATAGCTTCAAACGATATTCGTTATTTTTATGACGGATTGGGTAAAAACCAGCATTTTAAAGTAAAAACGAAACTAAGAGGAACGCTTAATAATCTAAATTTAAATCATCTTAGACTTAGCGATACTAACGGTTCTAGAATTGTTGGTAATATTAATTTTAGAAATCTTTTAGGAAGCAAAACGCAAAAGTTTTCTATGGATGGAAAGTTTGATAAACTAGTTTCCAGCTACGACAATTTGGTTGTTTTAATGCCAATTGTTTTGGGTAAAAAACTTCCGATAGAACTTAAGCGAATTGGTAAATTTACTATTGTTGGTAAGGCAAAAGTTTCGACTACTGCTTTAGAAACTGATTTTAAAATGCTTACCGATTTAGGAAACGGTCAAGTAGATCTCCATTTAAACAATATGGATTTTATCGATAAGGCTTCTTATTCTGGAAATATAGTCTTAGAAAATTTTGATGTTGGTACAGTTTTAAGCCGAAAAGATATAGGAAGAACAACCTTAAATTTAGATGTAGACGGTGTTGGTTTTACAGAGAAATATCTAAATACGATTGTAAAAGGTGATATTGCGACACTAGATTATAATAAATACACGTATCATAATATTATTATAAATGGTAATTTTAAACTACCATATTATAAAGGACAAGTTTCTGTAAACGATCCAAATTTAAATTTAATGTTTGATGGTTTAGTAGATTTAAGTAAAAAAGAAAGCCGATATGATTTTCATATTAATGTCGAAAATTCAGATTTGCGAAAACTTAAACTCGTAAACGATTCAATTTCATATTTTAAAGGAGATGCAGTTGTTCATTTAACCGGAAATTCTATAGAAAACCTTCAAGGAGATATTTTAATTAATGATGCTGTTTATCAAAACCCGAAAGCAACCTATGCTTTTGAAGAAATAAAAGTAAATTCTAATTTTGATCAAGATAAACTGCGTACCATAACCATAAATTCTAATGATGTGGTTAATGGGAAAATTGTGGGTAAATTTCAGTTTGCACAATTAGATAAATTAGTCATGAACTCCGTTGGAAGTCTTTATACTAACTACAAGCCTTATAAAGTTAAAAAAGGTCAGTTTCTGCGTTTCAATTTTCATGTATATAATAAGGTAGTCGAAATGTTGTATCCAGAAATGAAAATTGACTCGAGTACAGTTGTGCGAGGGAAAATAGATTCGGATCTGCAAGAGTTTAAATTTAGATTTAATTCAAAACAAATTACAGCAGCAAAAAATACCTTTGATAATATTAGAGTTAATATCGATAATAAAAATACGCTTTACAATGCTTATGTCGAATTAGACAGTATTAAAACACCGTATTATAAAGTAAGAGATTTTAGTTTAATTAATGTTACCGGTAAAGATACTTTGTTTGTACGTTCTGAGTTTAAGGGAGGCGACAAAGGCGAAGATTATTACAATCTGGATTTGTATCATACAATAGATAAAAATAAAAATAATATTATTGGAATCAAAAAATCTGAAATGAAGTTTAAAGACTATTTATGGTATTTAAATGAAAATGCAGAGCAAGACAATCAGATTGTTTTTGACCAGTATTTTAAAAATTTCAGCATTGATAATATTGTTTTATCTCATGAAAATCAGAAAATTGATTTAAACGGAGTAATAAAAGGCAAAGATTATAAAGATCTGGTGCTGAATTTTGAAGATGTTGATATTAATAAGATTACACCATTTAATTCGAAATTTGTATTTAACGGTAATCTAAACGGAACTGTCAATTATAAGCAGAACAAACTGGTTTATCAGCCCACGGCCGCGATTGTCATAGATCATCTTAATTTGAATAAAATTGAATTAGGAACGTTGAAATTTGATATTGCAGGAGATGAAAATTTTAGAAAGTTTACCATAAACTCGTCGATACAAAATGGTTTTACCGAATCGTTTAGGGCTAATGGAACTTTTGCCGTAGAGAATAAAGAAACGGTTCTTGATTTAAATTTAAAATTAGAAGGATTTAATCTGGCTACTTTAGGAACTGTTGGAGGAGATGTTCTATCGAATGTAAGAGGAACAGTTTCAGGAAATGCTGCAGTAGTTGGAAATATAAATAAGCCTGAAATTAATGGTAGATTGTATGTAGAAGATGCCGGAATGACAATTCCGTACCTTAATACAGATTACGAATTGACTGATCGAACGGTTATTGACTTAACGAACGAAAGGTTTTTATTTAGAAATAATCAGCTTACAGATACTAAATACAAAACAAAAGGTTTGTTGAACGGAAGTATCGAACATCATAATTTTGGAGATTGGAAACTTGATTTAACAATTACCTCCAAACGATTATTGGCTCTTGATACCAAAGACAGTGAAGATGCAGCTTATTATGGTACAGCATTTATAAACGGAACGGCAAGTATAAAAGGTCCAACAGATGGTTTATTTATAAAGGTAGATGCAAAATCGGAAAAAGGTACAGAAGTTAAAATTCCGATTAATAATACACAGAGCGTTGGAGAAAGCAGCTGGATTCATTTTGTGACGCCAAAAGAGAAATACAATTTAGCCAACGGTATTGTTGAAAAAACAAAAAATTATAATGGTCTAGAATTAGAATTTGATTTTGATATTACGCCAGATGCCGAAGTAGAAGTTATTCTAGATAGAAATTCCGGCCATGGTATGAAAGGAAAAGGATACGGATCGTTATTATTTAAAATCAATACGCTTGGTAAATTTAATATGTGGGGAGATTTCCAGGCATATGAGGGAACCTATAATTTTAAATACGGAGGATTAGTCGATAAAAAATTCTCGGTTAAAAAAGGTGGTTCTATTATTTGGGAAGGAAACCCAATGAAAGCACAGTTGAATTTGGAAGCCGTTTATAAAACAACGGCAAATCCTGCAGTGTTATTAGACAATACCTCTTCATTTAATAAAAAAGTACCTGTAGAAGTTGTTATCGGATTAAGAGGAGATTTAACAAGCCCGGAACCTAATTTTGATATTCAGTTTCCATCTGTCAGCAACGTATTAAAATCGGAGATACAATATAAGTTAGACGACAAAGATATTCGCCAGACGCAGGCCTTGTATTTATTGTCTACGGGTTCGTTTATGAGTACAGACGGATTTAGTCAAGGTGATTTATCTGGAACACTTACAGAAACAGCATCTAGTTTATTAGGAAGCATTATAAAATCGAATAATGATAAAGTTAATGTTGATTTTAATTACATCTCTGCCGATAAAAGATTAGGACAGGAAGCAGACGGTCAGTTTGTAGCTAATATTTCTTCGCAGGTAAATGAAAGAATTACCATTAATGGTAAATTAGGAGTTCCAGTTGGAGGTGTTAACGAATCTGCAATTGTAGGAGATATCGAAATACTTTATAGAGTAAACGAAGACGGAACAATGAATCTTCGTTTGTTTAATAAAGAAAATGATATTAATTATATAGGGCAGGGAATTGGCTACACGCAAGGAGTCGGTGTTTCGTACGAAGTAGATTTTGATACTTTTACTGAATTGGTTAATAAATTATTCAAAAACCATAAGATAGAAAAAGCCGTAAAATCTTCGGGAACTGATTTGCCAGATTCGTATCTAAATCCAGATTATGTAAACTTTACAACTAAAAAAGATTCTGAAAAGAATAAAAAGCAAGCAGCCGAAGAAAAAAAGAAACAAGAAGAAAAGAAAAAGCAAGAGCCCGTAAATAATAATAATCAAGGATTGATTCCTGATAATGAAGATTTTTAAGCTATTGTTAAAAATATCTTATTCTAAAACCATTATTCTATATAATGGTTTTTTTATGCTTAATTTTAGATTTTTATTCTGCTTTTTTGATTCTAATGAAAATTTGAAATTTTATAACACTTCAATAAGGTATTGTTAATTTTAAAGATTTAATTAAAATAGGTGCCTTTTATTATTTTAAATGAAATTTTTAGTATCAAAAAACTTATTAACGAAAACGTTTGAATTTAACATATTTTATTAATTTATAATAAACATAACCCGAAAAGTGGTGAATGTTTGCTAATTTTACACTTTAATACTTAAATAATGCCAAAAACAATAAAAAAAGTTGGTGTTCTAACTTCAGGAGGAGACTCACCAGGAATGAATGCCGCAATACGATCAGTTGTTCGAACATGCGCTTTTCACAATATAGAATGCATAGGAATTTATAGAGGGTATCAAGGAATGATCGAAGGGGACTTCAAAGAAATGGGACCTCGAAGTGTAAATAATATAGTAAACAAAGGTGGAACGATCTTAAAATCGGCTCGTTCTGTTGAGTTTAGAACCCCAGAAGGTAGAAAAAAAGCGCACGAGAATCTTGTGAAAGCTGGAGTAGATGCTCTAGTTGTCATAGGTGGAGACGGAAGTTTTACCGGAGGATTGATTTTTAATTCAGAATATGATTTTCCAGTAATGGGAATTCCGGGTACAATTGATAATGATATTTATGGTACAAGCCATACTTTAGGGTATGATACCGCTTTAAATACAGTTGTAGATTGTATCGATAAAATTAGAGATACTGCAAGTTCACACAACCGTCTGTTTTTTGTAGAGGTTATGGGTAGAGATGCAGGACACATTGCTCTTAATGCTGGAATTGGAGCTGGTGCAGAAGAAATTCTTATTCCTGAAGAAGATTTAGGTTTAGATCGATTACTTGACTCTCTTCAAAAAAGTAAAGCTTCAGGAAAATCATCAAGTATAGTGGTTATTGCTGAGGGAGATAAAATTGGTAAAAACGTATTCGAATTAAAAGATTACGTAGAAACTAATTTACCTGAGTACGACGTAAGAGTTTCAGTTTTAGGACACATGCAGCGTGGTGGATCTCCATCTTGTTTTGACCGTGTTTTAGCAAGCCGTTTGGGTGTTAAAGCCGTAGAGTCATTAATAGAAGGAAAGTCAAATTATATGGTTGGATTACAAGCAGATAAAGTGGCTCTTACACCATTAGAACAAGCAATCAAAGGAAAATCTGAGATTGATAGAGAATTGTTGAGAGTGTCTGATATAATGTCAACATAGAATAATACAAAGTTTAAAAATAGAAAAGAAGTTTATTGTGAGGAAATTAGACTTTAAATTAGTGTAACAAAAAACAAAAGCAAAATTCAAGTAAAATGTCAAAAGTAAAATTAGGAATAAACGGATTTGGACGTATCGGAAGAATCGTTTTTAGAGAGTCTTTCAATAGAGATAATGTAGAAGTTGTTGCAATCAATGACTTATTAGATGTAGATCACTTAGCTTATTTATTAAAATATGATTCAGTTCATGGTCGTTTCAACGGAACTGTAGAAGTAAAAGAAGGAAAACTTTATGTAAACGGAAGAAATATCCGTATCACTGCAGAAAGAAATCCTGCTGACTTAAAATGGAACGAAGTTGATGTTGATGTAGTAGCAGAATGTACTGGTATCTTCACAACTATCGAAACTGCAAATGAGCACATTAAAGGTGGTGCTAAAAAAGTAATCATTTCTGCTCCATCTGCAGATGCTCCAATGTTTGTAATGGGAGTAAACCACGAAACTGCAAAAGCTTCTGATCTTGTTGTTTCTAACGCTTCTTGTACTACAAACTGTTTAGCTCCTTTAGCTAAAGTTATTCACGATAATTTTGAAATCGTTGAAGGTTTAATGACTACTGTTCACGCAACTACTTCAACTCAAATGACTGCTGACGGACCTTCTAGAAAAGACTGGAGAGGTGGACGTGCAGCTTCAATCAATATCATTCCTTCTTCAACAGGTGCTGCTAAAGCGGTTGGAAAAGTAATTCCTTCTTTGAATGGAAAATTAACAGGAATGTCTTTCCGTGTTCCTACTGCTGACGTTTCTGTAGTAGATTTAACAGTAAAAGTAGCTAAAGAAACTACTTACGAAGAGATCATGGCTGTATTGAAAAATGCTTCTGAAACTACAATGAAAGGTATTTTAGGATACACTGAAGATGCTGTTGTTTCTCAAGATTTTATTTCTGATAAAAGAACTTCAATCGTTGATGCTACTGCTGGAATTGGATTAAATTCTACTTTCTTCAAATTAGTATCTTGGTACGATAATGAGTACGGATACTCTAGTAAATTGATTGATTTATCTGTACATATTGCAGGTTTAAAATAATAATATATAGTTTTGCAAAATCCCGTTATTTCAAAGTAACGGGATTTTCTTATTTTGTTTCATCTTTGATTAATGTAAAAAATACACTTTTAAATTAGTTAAAGAAAACTAATCCAAAAACAAAAAAAAATGAAATTAATAGTTGATAGTGGATCTACAAAAGCCGATTGGATTGCAATTGATGATAATGGAAAAGTATTATTCACAACACAAACCTTAGGATTAAATCCTGAAATTCTTGACGGTCCAGAAGTTATTGCTAGAATAAGCGATCGTTTTGATATTTTACAAAATAAAAAAAATGCAACACATTTGTTCTTCTACGGAGCAGGATGTGGAACAGAGAGAATGCAGAAAGCATTAACAGAGATCTTTAGAGAGTTTTTTGTAAATGCAATCGTAGAAGTTCACGAAGATACTTATGCAGCAGTTTATGCAACAACTCCAAAAGGAGAAGAAGCAATTGTGAGTATTTTAGGAACAGGTTCTAACTGCAGCTATTTTGATGGAAAAGTATTGCATCAAAAAGTACAGTCATTAGGCTATATTGCTATGGATGACTGCAGCGGAAATGTTTTTGGAAAAGAACTAATCAGAAAATATTATTTCAATAAAATGCCTAAAGAATTGGCATCTGAATTTGAAAAAGAATATAATCTAGAGCCAGATTTTATTAAAAATAAATTATATAAAGAACCAAATCCAAACGCTTACTTAGCGACTTTTGCGAAGTTCTTAATCAAACATAAAGACACAGAGTTTTGTAGAAAAATCATCTTCAAAGGGATGAAATCTTTCGTTAAAAACTACATCAAACAATTTGATAATTGTAAAGAAGTTCCAGTACATTTTGTTGGTTCTATTGCTTTTTATTTAAAAGACGAATTACAAGAAACATTTGATAAATATGAACTTCAATTAGGTAATGTTTTAAGAAGACCTATTGATGGATTAATTGCATACCATGTTGCCAACCAATAGTTCTGGTTTTTTAGAAATAGCGATTATTGCTCATGATGGTAAAAAAGCTGATTTAATTAATTTTTTAATTAAAAATACAGACGTTTTACACCATGAAAAAATAAAACTTATTGGTACAGGAACAACTGGAGGGAAAGCCGAAGCTGCGGGATTTAAAACGCAAAGAATGCTTTCTGGACCTTTGGGTGGTGATGCACAGATTGCAGGAAGAGTAGCAGAAGGGATTACACAAATGGTTTTCTTTTTTAAAGACCCATTATCAAGTCATCCTCATGAAGCAGATATTAATATGTTAATTCGCGTATGCGATGTACATAATGTGCCGCTGGCAACCAACGAAGCAACGGCACAATTATTATTAGATGCTATTGCACTGCAATTATAGAGATCTCAACATTTACATTTTTTGGCAGACATGCCACTTGAACCGTTTCACGTGCTGGAGCGGTTTTTTCGTTAAAATAAGATCCGTAAACCGTATTTATAGCGCCAAAATTATTCATATCCATAATAAAGATAGTTGCTTTAACAACGTTCTCAAAAGTCATATCAGCAGCTTCCAGAATAGCAGCGATGTTTTGCATTACCTGCTGCGTTTCGTCATTGATATTATCAGTAACAAGTTCTCCAGATGCAGGATTGATTGCAATCTGACCAGAAGCATAAAGTGTATTTCCTGATAATACAGCTTGATTATAAGGACCGATTGGAGCCGGAGCCTTATCTGTAAAGATGATTTTTTTCATAATAAATTATTTTTAGTCGATGATCTATCGATTTGAAGTACTACGTTTATTCCATTTAATGTCACTAAGAACACCAGATTTAATACCAATAAAAAAGTTCCAGTTAGAGTTTGTACCAAGAGGTGTATAGTTAAAAGCCATTCTCCAGCTTAACAAATCTCTTTCAAAACGAAATTGTGTAAAAGTAATACCTTTTTGCACAAAATCGTAACCCGTAGAAACCCCGCCCTTCCATTTAGGCGTAATATCCATGTTGACAGAAACCATAATAGAGTTTCCTACTATTTCGTTTTGGCGTGCTGCATTAGAATACGTTAAAGAGTAGGCCAATGTCATATCCCACGGAATCTTAGAGTTAAAAAATTCCGCAATAGCGTCATCTTTTTCTTTCTTAGGCTCTTCTTCTGCAAATTGACTTTTTCTACTGTCGTTTAAGTCTGTATTTGTTCCAAATAAGTCATCATTACGTCCACCATTCCGCTGACTCTGGTTATTGGTTTCTTTAGTACCTTTATTAGAGAAGGAATAATTTAAAGTTAAATTGGCACTTGTCATTCTAAATAAACTACCACCATTATCAATGTTGAAAGTGTTCATTTTCTTCCCATTATTGTCAATAGCATAAGGATCTAAAGTAGCACCAAAATTTACGTTCATTTTATTGTTAAGAAGCTGTGTTCCTCCACTTACCAGTATAGGTTCCCATGCAAGAGTTTCTTTACCGTCAGCACTAAAATTATAACTTGTATTAAAGTTTAAGCTGTTTAACAGCATTATCTTTTTAGGTTCTGTTTTTGTGCTGTCTCGATCTCTAACTTTGGCTTCAAAAGTATTGCTCAAAGAAAATCCTACAATGTTTGAATTTGTTCTGCCTGGAGCAGAGCCAAAAAGACCACCTTCAAATCGAGTGTATGGCGATGTAGATATTGTACCAGAAGCATCTATTGTATAGTTGTCATAATATCTTTCAAAACTAGGCGTGTAAGAGTAAGATACATTAGGGCGCATGACGTGGCGAATAGATTGAATTCTTTTATCGTCACCAAAGTTAAATGTACCATAGATTGTTGTAGCCATAGATGTAGACAAATTGTAACTTCTAAAAGAATCAAAACCATTTATGGTTTTATCTACAACTTTAGCTTGTTCAGTATCATAGCCTCTTTCGATTGTTTTGTTAACCCAAGTTTCTTGATAATTGGTTCCTGCAGTTACACTAAAATATTTAAATACTTTAAAGTTGGTACTAATAGGAATTGTATGCTGCATACCAAGCTGTGCATTATCAAACATTTGCGGTTTAAAGAATAATGAATCTGTTGTTTTAATTTGATTCTTACCTGTTACGCTATATTGAAAGTTGATGTTCTTGAAGATTCCTTTTTTAATTCCATCTTTACCAACAAACGGATAAATACGATCTATACTTCCTTGGAAAGTTGGTAAAGTCATAAGAATCTCTTCCGTCTGTGAGTTTTGCTGATGCGTTGCCGAAATTGAAAAACGCGCTTGTGGAACCGTATTAAAGGTTTTGCTATAAGATATAGATGAACTTAAATTATTGTTCAAATTAGATCCTATATTCGCTTGATTAATCGATTGTTTGAAGTATTTACTACTACCCATGTTTACAGAAGCAGAGAAAGTTGAATTAGGATTCGACTTTGTGTCTTTTGAGTGTGACCACTGAATGTTGTAAATATTTGCTTTTTGATAGTCTGGATAACCTCTTTCGCTGGTAATTTGATTCTCAAAACGAATATTAAGATTACCTCGATATTTATATCTTGTGGCATAAGCAGATTCAAATCGCATGGCATAACTACCATTTGTATAATAATCTGCTAAAACGGTTAAGTCGTAATTATCGCTCAAGGCAAAATAATACCCCATATTCTGCAAAGAGAAACCTCTTGTATTAGAATCGTTGTAACTAGGAATAATAATACCCGAAACACTTTTTTCTTCGCTCATTGGGAAAAAAGCAAAAGGTAGAGCAACAGGTGTTGGAACGTCGGCAATAACCAAATTGGTCACCCCTACAACTATTTTCTTGCCAGGAACAAATTTTACTTTATTGGTTTGGAAATAGTATTCAGGATTATCTATATCTGTAGAAGTCGTAAAACGAGCTCCTTTTAAAAAATAAACGGAGTCATTTTCTTTTTTAGTAACAGCGGCTTTGATATTGATTTCGCCTTGTTGTGTTCTCGAGTTAAAAATTAAAGCCTTTTTTGTTTTAAAGTTAAAACGGATAGAGTCGGGCTGTACCTCACTTGCACCTTGCTTAAAATTAGGGTATTGCGTAAGAACTCCAGCAGAGTCCTTTATTCTTCCAGCATAAACTTCATTCGTTTCATAATTCAAAATAATTATACCAGATTTCAATTCAACATCTTTATAGTATAACTCTGCTTCATTATATAAAGTGATCAGTTTTCTCTTTTGATCAATTTTAGCGTAATCTTTAGCTTTGTATTTTATTTTTCCATCCAAAAAAGTCTTAGTCGCTTTTACGGTATCAAGTTTTATGGTATCTGTAACAGTAGTAACAGGTTTATCTGTTTGTTTTACAGCTGGTAAGGGCTTTTTTTTGTTTTTTATCTCTTGCGAATATAATTTACCACATCCTATTGTGAGGAAAAATGATAATAAAACGATATTAAATAAGTTTGTATGCAAAGGTTTAAATGCTATTTTTGTAAAATTATGGCTTGTTTTTTGACATGTCAAACTTACATATAATTTTTTGTCAAAAATAATCAATTGTGAAAATTATAGTAGTTGCGTTTTATTAAAATTAACTTTTATATTTATGAAAAGATCGAACAAAATTAAGGTAATCATTACTTTTTTTCTAACAATTATGTCTTTTTATGCTCATAGTCAATCAAATGTTTTTAAAGTAACACTTGATGCCGGGCATGGAGATCATGATTTTGGTGCTGTTTACAGCGGAAGAATAGAAAAAAATATTGCTTTAGCTATTGTTTTAAAAGTAGGGAAAATATTAGAGCTTAACCCAAATGTTGATGTGATTTATACCCGCAAAACAGATGTTTTTATAGATTTGGTCGAAAGAGCCAATATTGCCAATAGAGCAAATTCTAATATTTTTGTATCTATACACTGTAATGCTAACAAAAATACAGCTGCAGACGGAACCGAAACTTATGTAATGGGTTTAAGTAAAGTTGCATCTAATCTTGAGGCTGCAAAAAATGAGAACTCGGTAATTACTTTAGAGAAAGATTACAAACGTAAATACGAAGGTTTTGATCCAAATTCGCCAGAATCTATGATCGGAATGAAGCTAATGCAGGAAGAATATCTAGACAATAGTATTTCTTTGGCAAGTAAAATTGAAGATAATTTTGATAGACTTGGAAAAAAAATCAGACAAGGCGGTGTAAAACAAGCTCCTTTTATGGTATTGCACAAAGCGTATATGCCTAGAGTGTTAATAGAAACAGGTTTTGTTTCAAATCCGACAGAAGGAAATATTTTAAATTCTGAAGACGGACAAGATGAAATTGCTAAAGCTATTGCCGAAGCTATTTTAAGTTATAAAAGAGAGTATTTTGGATCAGGAAGTTCAGAATCAGTAGATGCTAGACCAGTAAGAGATACTTCGACTCCCAAAAAAGCTAAAGTGGTTGAAACTGTAGCAGCAACCAAAAATGTTCCTAAAGGGACTTTTTATAAAGTACAGCTTATTGCCAGCATTAAGAAGACAACACTAGAGCCTAAAAACTTCAAAGGGCTTAAAAATGTAACAATGTTATTTGAAAACAATATATATAAGTACTTTTACGAAGAAACTTCTGATTACGATGCTGCGAAAAAATTCTTGCAAGAAGCTAAAAACAAAGGCTATGGAGCGGCTTTTATAACTGCAACCAAAGACGGAGAGAAAATCAGTATTCAAGACGCAACTAAATAAAAGGCGCAAGTTCGAATATTTATATTAATTTTGTACAAACACTTAGAATTTTGAAACTAACAAGAGAAATTAAAACGGCTATTTTAGTCATTGCGTCAATTTTATTATTTATTTGGGGCTATAGTTTTTTAAAAGGCAAAGACCTTTTTACAAATTACAAAACGTTATTTGTTGAATATGATAATGTTGAAGATTTGTCGGCTTCTGCACCCGTTACTTTAAACGGACTTGCAATAGGTAAAGTAACTAAAATTACAATTAATGAAACAACTGGTAAGTTATTAGTTGAACTTCAATTAAAAACAGATTTTCCAATTTCTAAAACAAGTAAAGCATCTTTATATTCTCCTAGTTTAATAGGAGGAAAACAAATTAAGATCTTACCTAATTTTGCAGATAAAGAATTGGCTGCAGATGGTCAGACATTAGAATCTACAGTTGAGTTAGGATTAACAGAATCTTTAGGCGGTAAAATAGAACCAATTCAGCAAAAGCTTGAAAAAATGCTTGTAAATATTGATGTTCTAGTTTCTGGACTAAACAATGTTTTGGATAAAAAAGGACAAGAAGACATCAAGAAAAGTTTGGCAGAATTAAGCCAGACTATGGAGCAGTTTCATAAAGCTTCAGGAAGTCTTAATTCTATTTTAGATACCAATAAATCGCAGATTAATGGAGTGGTAACAAACTTCAATAAAATGTCTAGTAACTTTTCTAAAATATCAGATTCTTTAAATAAAGCAGATTTAGGTAAAACTGTAAAAAACTTAAACCAAACTTTAGCTAAAGTTGACGTATTAATGAGTAACTTAAATTCAGGAAAAGGTACAGCAGGTAAATTGTTAAACGACGATGCGTTGTATAGTAATTTAGCTAAAACATCAAAAGAACTTGAATTATTATTACAGGATGTACGTTTATATCCAACACGTTATGTGAATGTTTCTCTTTTTGGAAAGAAAAACAAGCCTTATGTAGCGCCGGCAGAAGATGCTAATTCAACTACTAAAAAATAATTAGAATGAGTTATTTAGATAATATTTTGTTCGCCATACTTCTTATAGTTGGTTTCGGTTTTTTTGCAATGAGTGTAAAAAAGATCATCCGAAATATTAATTTAGGAGTAGATATAGATCGAAAAGATAATTCTAAAGCGCGATGGAAAAACATGGCTTTGATTGCTCTTGGGCAGTCAAAAATGGTGAGACGCCCTGTTGCTGGAATACTGCATATTTTTGTATATGTAGGATTTATTATTATTAATATCGAATTATTAGAAATCATCATTGATGGTTTATTTGGAACACATAGAATTTTTGCGCCTTATCTAGGTGTGGTTTATGATGTTTTAATTGCCTCTTTTGAGATATTAGCACTTTTAGTTTTAGTTGCAGTTATTACCTTCTGGATTAGAAGAAATGTAATTAGATTAAAACGTTTTATCAACCCAGATTTAAATGGATTTCCTAAAAGTGATGCCAATTACATCTTGTATTTTGAGATGGTTTTAATGACATTGTTTTTATTAATGAATGCTTCAGATCTTCATTTACAAAATGTTTCTGGAGGATTTTCACATTTTTATAAAGCGGGAAGTTTTCCTGTAAGCCAGTTTATAGCACTGATTTTTAACGGTATGTCTAATGAATTGGTAATGTTGCTAAATGAAGTATTTTGGTGGCTGCATATTACAGGTATTTTGATTTTTATGAACTATTTGTATTTCTCAAAACACCTTCATATTCTTTTAGCGTTCCCGAATACTTATTTTGCAAACTTAAAACCAGAAGGTCAGTTTGATAATTTAGATTCGGTTACAAAAGAAGTGAAGTTAATGATGGATCCAAATGCAGATCCGTTTGCAGCAGCGCCAGTAGATGAAAATGCAGCGCCGAGTAAATTTGGTGCAAGTGATGTTCAAGATTTAAACTGGGTGCAGTTATTAAACGCATATACGTGTACAGAATGTGGGCGTTGTACATCATCTTGTCCTGCAAATCAAACCGGAAAAAAATTGTCTCCTCGTAAAATTATGATGGACACAAGAGATCGATTGCAAGAAGTGGGTAAAAATATTGATGCCAATAAAGGTGTTTTTGTTCCAGACAACAAAACATTATTAAACGATTATATTACACCAGAAGAATTGTGGGCTTGTACATCTTGTAATGCCTGCGTAGAAGAATGTCCAGTAAATATCAGTCCGTTATCTATTATCATGGATATGCGCCGTTATTTAGTAATGGAACAAAGTGCTGCTCCAATGTCATTAAATGCTATGATGACCAACATTGAAAACAATGGAGCACCTTGGCAGTACAGCCAGCAAGACAGGTTGAATTGGAAGAATGAGAATTAATAAATAATTAAATTCTCAGGAATAAATTAAGAATTCAGATTTCAGATTACATAGATGAAACTTTGAACTTTAAACTTTAAACAAAAGAGAGAGAAATGTCAGAAAGTTTAGTAGTGCCAACAATGGCAGAAATGCTAGCCCAAGGAACACAGCCAGAAGTATTATTTTGGGTAGGTTGCGCAGGAAGTTTTGATGATAGAGCAAAGAAAATTACAAAAGCATTTGTACGTATATTAAACCGTACTAATGTTTCTTTTGCAGTACTTGGTACAGAAGAAAGCTGTACAGGAGATCCTGCAAAACGTGCTGGAAACGAGTTTTTGTTTCAAATGCAGGCCATGATGAATATCGAGGTACTAAATGCTTATGAAGCAAAGAAAATTGTTACAGCTTGTCCGCATTGTTTTAATACCTTAAAAAACGAATATCCAGAATTAGGAGGTCAATATGAAGTAATTCACCATACGGAGTTTTTGAAATCATTAATAGATGATGGAAGATTAACTGTAGAAGGCGGTCAGTTTAAAGGAAAACGTATTACTTTTCACGATCCTTGTTATTTAGGAAGAGCGAATAAAGTATACGAAGCACCAAGAGAATTAATTCAAAAATTAGATGTTGAATTAGTCGAAATGAAACGTTCTAAAGCAAACGGTTTATGTTGTGGAGCAGGTGGAGCACAAATGTTTAAAGATGCTGAACCAGGAAACAAAGAAATCAACGTAGAGCGTACTGAAGATGCACTTGAAACTAAACCAGACATTATTGCAGCAGGTTGTCCTTTCTGTAATACGATGTTGACGGATGGTATCAAACATCAAGAAAAAGAAGGTTCTGTAAAAGTAATGGATATTGCAGAATTGATTGCAAATGCACAAGATTTGTAGACTAAGGTTCTAAGTAGCTAAGATTCTGAGATTCTAAGTTTTTATTAAACTTGAAACTTGAAACCTGAAACTTTTTTTAATCTACAATCTAAAATCAAAAATCTAAAATAAGTAAAAATGTATATACCTTTTGAAAATTTACCTGGTGAATCTAGAATTTGGATTTACCAATCGAACAGAAAATTTTCTGAGGAAGAATTTTCTGAAATTGAGGCTGACCTAAAAGTTTTTATTGAAGAATGGGCCGCACACGGAACAAGTCTTGAGGCTTCGTACCAATTGAAATACAACCGATTTATAATTTTGGCGGTAAATCAAGATGTACAAGCAGCAACGGGATGTTCTATTGATAGTTCTGTTGAATTTATTCAAGCTTTAGAGAAAAAGTACAACGTTGATTTATTAGATAAAATGAATGTTACTTTTAAACTTGGCGAGCATATCGCGCACAAACCTTTAATTGATTTTAAGAAAATGGTTAAAGACAAATCAGTATCTGAGAATACGATTGTTTTTAATAATCTTGTAAATAATATAGAAGAATATAACGAATCTTGGGAAGTTCCCGCAGCAGACAGCTGGCACAGTCGTTTTTTCTAAAAGATATTTTAATAATACTTGAAAGGCATGAAATTTTATATTTTGTGCCTTTTTTTATTTGTTTAAACGAATTCAACCTAACAGGTTTTTAAAACCTGTTAGATTTTCTCAATTATTGTCTCGTTATGAAATAACTTTGTCAAAGTTCAAAACTTTGATAAAGTTAATATAGCCAATCTTGATAAATTACGATTTAGATCCGACAGGTTTTTAAAACCTGTTAGATCTAAAAATATCATTTAGTTTTGTATAAACAAAAATAGGTTTTTATAGGTTAAAACTGTATTATTGTTTATTGATAATTAGTAAAAATTAAAGCTTAAAAGTCTAATAATTTAAAAGTATTTATGAAAGAAGATATTAAAATTGCAGCCAAGATCACAGCAGCGTCAACCTTAAAGTGGCTGGTAATTGTACTAATTGGAAATTTATTTACCTTAACCTGTTTTTTAATTATACTTTTTCAAAACATAAGTTTTGCCGGTGGCGGACATGGAAATGTATATGCTTTTATAATAAATTTATTCTTTCACAATACCTGTGGCTTTATTTTACTGGTTGGTGCTCCAATTTTTGCCTTTTTGTATTTTGCAATTGCCAACAAAATTGCAATTCAAACCATGATTCATCAGCTTTGGCAAAATAAAATGGGAAGTTATATTGATGCTAAAGTAATTATGATTGTAGATAAATTGGTTGAATCTAACGATTGGACAAGTTCAACTTCTAATGATGCTATGCTTAGATTAAAACTTTTAGAAGCTAACAGAAGTGATAATGAAAGCTCGAAGATTAAGAAAAAAGTAATTGGTTATATTTTTGCCAAAATCCAGCTTGATGATATTGATTTTAGTAATCAAGATTTGAAATTCTCAAATGTTGTTTCTACGAAACTGAATAATTTTGTGTCAGAAACTGTAGAACCTTCATTTTTGTTTTTCTGGTTATTATTGTTTTTTCAATTGCTTTTGATTATTGTGGCTCAATTCTTTTGATCTATTTTTAAATGTAACAGGTTTTAAAACGGGTTAGGTTTTCTTAATTATATTCTGTCCTAAAAAAACTTTGTCAAAGTTTTAAACTTTGACAAAGTTGACTAACTACGAGTTTTTATGAAAATTAAATCTCTAATCTAGCCCCGATGGGAGTGATATCCTTTTATGGCGGGGTTCGCCATAAAAGATTTAACGGACAGCGGGACTGATGGTCTTGAGAAATAAAAACGGTCTGCTGCTTAAAAATAAATATCAATTATAAAAGGTTAGTTGTCAATTTTAAAATAGAATTGATCTAAATTTCTCAAAAATCTAACATTTTAAAAGTTTAATTAAACGCTATTTTTGAGTACTTTCGTAGTATTAAATTTAATACATGAAAATAGCAATTGTTTGTTATCCGACTTTTGGCGGTAGTGGGGTAGTAGCCACTGAGTTAGGTCTTGAATTAGCCAGACGCGGACACGAAATACACTTTATTACATACAGTCAGCCGGTAAGGTTGGCGCTTCTGAATCCAAACGTACATTATCACGAAGTAAACGTTCCAGAATATCCTCTTTTTCATTATCAGCCTTATGAGTTGGCTTTGTCAAGCAAATTGGTAGATATGGTGAAATTATATAAGATTGAAGTGCTTCACGTACATTATGCAATTCCTCATGCATATGCAGGCTATATGGCGAAGCAAATGCTGAAAAATGAAGGGATCAATCTTCCAATGATTACTACGCTTCACGGAACAGATATTACGCTTGTTGGAAATCATCCTTTTTATAAACCTGCAGTAACTTTTAGCATTAATAAATCGGATTATGTGACTTCGGTTTCGCAGAGTTTGAAAGATGATACTTTGAAATTATTCAAAATCAAGAATAAAATCAGGGTAATTCCGAATTTTATTGAGTTAGATAAAATGGCTAAAGATCCTCTTGCACCTTGTCATCGTTATGTTATGGCTAAGGAAAATGAACGAATTATTACGCATATTAGTAACTTTAGAAAAGTAAAACGTATTCCAGATATCATTAAGATTTTCTATAATATTCAGAAAGAAATTCCAGCTAAGTTAATGATGGTTGGTGATGGTCCTGAAAAAGAAAAAGCAGAGATTTTATGTCAGGAATTAGGTATTCTTGACAAGGTTATTTTCTTTGGAAACAGTAATGAGATTGATAAAATCTTATGTATGACGGATTTATTTTTACTTCCGTCTGAAACAGAAAGTTTTGGTTTGGCAGCTTTGGAAGCAATGTCTTGCGGTGTTCCGGTAATTTCTAGTAATTCTGGAGGTTTGCCAGAGGTAAATTTTGAAGGTTTCTCGGGTTACTTAAGTAATGTTGGAAACGTTGAAGAAATGGCAGTAAATGCTTTGAGAATTTTAAAAGACGATGCCACTTTAAATCAGTTTAAAGCAAATGCTTTAGAGGTTGCTAAGAAATTTGATATAAAAAATATACTGCCTAAGTACGAAGCTTTGTACCAAAGAGCGATTGATGATTATAAAGTTGAGCAGCATTAATTTTAAATAAAAATAAACGTAAATGAAAAAAGTAATATCGGTTTTAGTCGTTTTTGTTTTAGTTTCTTGTGGAGCCAAAAAAGCGTCAAATACAAGTGCGTTGTACGAGGTTTTGACTACACAGTCTGATGGCGGCGGTAATATTAAGTTTTTTGAAATTTTGACAGAACCAAATGAAATCAAAATGTTAGAAAACGATCCGCTTTTGTCTTCTAAAATGAAACATGACGACATCAGTACTTCAAACTATGTTATTCTGAATATGGGGGAGAAAAATACTGGTGGCTATTCTATAGCTGTCGAAAAAGTAGAAGAAACTGATAAAAACATTATCATTACGGTAAAAGAAAATAGTCCTGCACCAGATGCTATGACAATGCAGGTAATTACATACCCTTATACGGTGGTAAAAATACATTCTAAGAAACCAATTCTTATTCAGTAATTTTTGGAAATTACAGCATAAAAAAAATCCTGTCACTTAACTAAGCGACAGGATTTTTTACATATATAGGTCGGTTTTTAGAATTTAAACTTAACTCCTAAACCTACGTCAAATCCAAAATTATCGTCATCATAATATCCAGAACCAATTTCAGGTCTTACATCCAGAGATAATAAAATAGGCACTTGATCAAATCCGTATTCAATACCAATATCTCCAGCAGCAAAAACATAAGTTCCGTTGTCTTTATATCTTACATTACCGTTGTAATAATTGTGATCCCAAGCAGCTAAACCTCCACCAACACCAGCGTACCAGTTAAAACCTTGATCAATGTTCCAAACCCATTGGTAAAGACCAACAGCTTTAACAGCATCAACATCGCTGCTGTTTCTCCATCCTAAATCAAATTCAAGTCTGTTGTTTTTAAACAAACCTCTTTGGTACGAAACTTCGCCTCCAAAACCGTTGTTATCTCCTAATCGTATACCAAGAGCATTTTTAGCAATTTCTTGAGATTGAGCCGTAAATGCTAAACCAATTAGCATAAGGGCAGATAAAATTATTTTTTTCATAAATAGGTTATTAATTTTTTTCAAATGTACTATTAGTATAAAACTCAGAATGTATATAATTATTTCAAAATTTTATATAATTCACATTTGACTCCTTGTTTATGAGGCTTGGCAACTTATTAGAGTAGAATTTAATTCACTAATTATTATTGTTTTAGTATAGAAATAATCAATTGATTGCTTAAGTTATCTTCCATTTCAAAAAGATTTTCTTCTTCTGTAAAATTACTTTCGGCGTAAGAATATAATTTCCAGCGTTTTTTATGGTATTCTAAAGCGGTAAGATTCTCAATCCAATCTCCAGAATTTAAGTATAAAGTAGAACCGTGTTTGTTTTCTTTAGTAACAATTTTTGGTTCGTGTATATGTCCGCAGATTACGTAATCGTATTTTTTTTCGATGGCTAAGTCTGTTGCAGTAGTTTCAAAATCAGAAATAAACTTAACAGCCTTTTTTACGCTCGCTTTTATTTTTTTAGAAAAAGAGTAAGGTTCTCTTCCAAGTTTCGCCAAACACCAATTTGCAAAACGATTGGTTAGAATAAGATAATCATAACCCAATCCGCCCAATTTAGCGATCCATTTAGAATGCTGTACAGAAGCATCAAAAACGTCACCGTGAAAAATCCAAGCCTTTTTATCGTCAAGTTCTAAAACCAATTTATCGACTAAGGCAAAATTTCCCATATTCATATCGCTGAATTTTCTAAGAATTTCATCGTGATTTCCAGTAATATAATACACTTTCGTGCCTTTAGAAGCCATTCCGATTATTCTTTGAATAACTCTTAAATGAGATTTTGGGAAGTAAGATTTTCTAAACTGCCAAGCATCAATTATATCGCCATTTAAGACTAAAGTTTTTGGTTTTATGCTTGATAAGTAGTTATTTAGCTCTTTGGCGTGGCTGCCGTAAGTCCCCAAATGGACATCTGAAATAATGACCAATTCGACGTTTCTCTTTTTCAATTTTTCTTGATTTGAAGTTTTACAAATTAAGTGAACTCTAATCGGATTTGTTTTACGAAAAGGTTATCAATTGAACCACAGTTTTAACAAATTGTGACTTTAAAGGAGTTGATGTTTAGTTCAATATCACAACTTTTAATTTTTTAGTTTAATTCATAAAACTTACATTTGCTTAAAACAAATTAAAATGGCAGGAAATAGCTACGGCACACTATATAAAGTAACAACATTTGGAGAATCTCATGGTGAAGCTTTAGGTGGCATTATAGACGGTTGCCCATCAGGAATTGAACTTGATCTGGAAGCAATTGAGGTTGAAATGTCTCGAAGAAAACCAGGACAATCGGCAATTGTAACACAAAGAAAAGAACCAGACAGCGTTCAGTTTTTATCCGGAATATTTGAAGGTAAAACTACCGGAACACCAATTGGTTTCATTATTCCAAATACCAATCAAAAGTCTGATGATTATTCACACATAAAAGATAATTATAGACCAAGCCATGCTGATTATGTATATGACCAAAAATATGGTTTTCGTGATTATCGCGGCGGCGGAAGAAGTTCTGCAAGAGAAACAGCAAGTAGAGTAGTAGCAGGTGCTATTGCGAAACAAATGCTGCCAGAAATTAAGATTAATGCTTATGTTTCGTCTGTTGGGCCAATACACTTAGATACGCCTTATCAAGATTTAGATTTTTCAAAAACAGAAAGTAATCCAGTACGTTGTCCAGATGAAAAATCGGCAGCAATAATGGAAGAATATATTCGTGATATACGCAAGCAGGGAGATACTGTTGGCGGTATTGTATCTTGTGTAATTCAAAATGTTCCTGTAGGTTTAGGAGAGCCGGTTTTTGATAAACTGCATGCTGAATTAGGAAAAGCAATGCTTTCTATTAATGCAGTAAAAGGTTTTGAATATGGAAGTGGTTTCTCTGGTTCTGAAATGAAAGGAAGCCAGCATAACGATTTATACAATCCTGACGGAACTACTAAAACAAATCTTTCTGGAGGAATTCAAGGAGGTATTAGTAACGGAATGGATATTTATTTTAGAGTAGCTTTTAAACCTGTTGCGACTATCATGCAGACACAGGACTCATTAGATAATAAAGGAAATATTACGCCAATGACTGGTAAAGGCCGTCATGACCCGTGTGTAGTACCTCGCGCAGTGCCTATTGTAGAAGCAATGGCAGCGATTGTTTTGGCTGATTTTTATTTAATCAACAAAACATATTAATAAATTGTAAGGCAGTGAGGGTCTTATATATTAATTATAAACAAAAAACAAATTAATGCAGCAAATTACAGAAACCAAAAAAAAGTCATTTCTTTCAGGATTAACGGGGCAGATTTTAATTGCAATGTTCCTTGGAGCTATTTTAGGAATTATATTGCACAATTCGATTTCGCCAGAAGCTACAGAATCATTTAGTACTAAGATAAAAATGCTTGCGACTGTTTTTATTCGTTTAGTACAAATGATTATTTCGCCTTTAGTTTTTACCACTTTAGTTGTGGGAATTGCAAAATTGGGAGATATAAAAACAGTAGGAAGAATTGGAGGAAAAGCACTTGGCTGGTTTTTTACAGCGTCTTTTATTTCATTATTAATAGGGTTATTTTATGTAAATGTTCTACAGCCTGGAGTTGGTTTGAAACTAGCTCATGTAGATATGGCATCAGCTTCAGAAGTAACGGCTAAGACTCAAAATTTGTCTTTCGAAAACTTTGTTGAACATATTGTTCCTAAAAGTATAATTGAAGCAATGGCAACTAATGAAATTTTACAAATTGTAATTTTTTCTATTTTCTTCGGATTGGCTGCTGCATCTTTAGGGAATTCTGTGAAACCAGTAATTAATGCATTAGATAAAATATCGCACATTGTTTTAAAAATGGTGAACTATGTAATGAATTTTGCTCCAATTGGAGTTTTTGGAGCTATTGCGGCTGTATTCGCTGTAAGAGATGCAGAAGAACTATTAATTACCTATTTTAAATTTTTCGGTTCTTTTTTACTTGGAATAGGAACTTTATGGCTGGTTTTAATTTTAGTTGGTTTTATTTTCTTAAAAGGAAGAATGGTCGAATTATTAAAACGTATTGTTGGACCTTTAGCAATTGCCTTTGGTACAACGAGCAGCGAGGCTGTTTTCCCTAAATTAACAGAAGAATTAGAAGCATTTGGGGTTAAAGATAAAATCGTATCTTTTATGTTGCCATTAGGTTATTCGTTTAATCTAGACGGAAGTATGATGTATATGACTTTTGCCAGTATTTTTATTGCTCAATTCTATAATGTACATTTAGATTTAGGAACACAAATGGCAATGCTTTTGGTTTTAATGTTAACCAGTAAAGGAATTGCAGGTGTACCAAGAGCAAGTTTAGTTGTGGTAGCAGCAACTTGCGGTATGTTTAAAATTCCTATTGAAGGAATTGCACTTATTTTACCAATTGATCACTTTTGTGATATGTTTAGAAGTGCAACAAATGTTTTAGGAAATGCTTTGGCAACTTCTGTTGTAGGGCAGTGGGAAGATGATAAAGAAGTTGAAATTCCTTCAGAAAATTAAATGCAAGAAGTGAAATTTTTATATAAAAAGCCGTAATAGTTTATTTATTACGGCTTTTTTGTATGCTTAGTATTTTGTTTTTTAAGTTCAAATAAAAAAATGAACCTAATAACTTATTGGAATTTTAAAGCTTAAGCTACTTTTCCCTTTCTTAATTCCTCAGATTCAGGTGCGTCTCCTCCTTGGATTGCTTTTTGCTGTGTTTTAGTCAATGTTTCAGTTTCTTTTGCTGATTTTAAAAAATTTTCTAACATGTTTTTTTGGTTTTTAAGTACTTCAATCTCAAAAAGAACACTTGAAGCTTGTGTTTGTTAATATTGTTAAAAATAGTAATATTTTTTAGTTGTTTTGCTTCTTTTTAAAATATTTTAGGGTAAATAGTGTTATACTTTTCAGAATATTCTTTGTTGTGTAATATTTTATGGTCTTTTGAGACTTATTTATATTAAGAATACTAAATTAGTCGTGTTAGAAATTTAGAATCAATAAATGATTCAAAAAGATCTTCTTGCGTATTCTGAACCTTGAGATTAAAAGTATAATGTATTGATTATGAATTTTTTTCTTATTAAATAAATACTATTATTTTGTATTATTATAATAATGTATATTTGATTAACCTACTTCCAAATTATGTTTCATTATAGATTTTGTTTTTTAATTTTTGTTTTTCTAAATATATTCTGTCTTAAGTCATCGGCTCAGACTAGTACTATATCGATTGCAAAGGTTAAAGATTTGACTAAACAGGCTTGTGATTATTTAGATGAAACTAATTACGAAAAATCCTTAAAGAAATCTGGAATTGCTCTGCACTATGCGTTCAATCTGAAAAATGATACCTTGATTGCAAGAAACTACAATATAATCGGGATTAATTTTCATGATTTAGGCGAAGTTGATAAGGCAGCTTTTTTTTATAAGAAAGCATTATTCTATGCAGAGCGATCTAATATTGTTAGTTTAAGGATGATGATAACCAGTAATTTAGGGAATTTGTATTTTTTTGAAAAAAAAATGTATAATGTAGGCATTACCTATTACAAGGAGTCATTGAAATTTGGCAAGCAGCAAAAATATTTAAAAGAAATTGCTATAACGAACCTTAACATAGTTTGGTCGTATTTTAAAATTGAAAATTACAAAGAGGGATTTCCTTATTTAAAATACATTAATGAGCATCAAAATGATTTAAAAGGCAGGTCAAACGATATTGCTTTAAATTTTTTAAACGGAATGTATTGGTCGAATGAAAATGATAATGAAAAGGCAGATAAATATTTTTTAAAAGCGGTTTCTTTTAGTCATTCCGAAGATGAAATACAGGATTTGTCTTATGCACATTTAGAGTATTCGAAATTTTTGGCTAAGATTGGCAAACATGATCAGGCTTATTCCCATTTGCTTACTTACAATCAAATAACACAGCAGATTTATAATGATGAGAAACTGAAAAAAGCCGCTGTTGCGGGCTTTAATCTAGAATTGAACGAATACAAAAGACAAATTGATAAGATTGAAAATGAAAAATCAATGCAATATCAAAGTCTGAAAAAATCGAGAATCATTGTAGTTTTATTTGTGCTGATCTCCTTTATTCTGCTATTCTTGATTATTACGTTGGTTAAGAATATTAGATACAAAAAAGAACATAATTTAGAGCTTCTGCGAGCAAAAGAAATGGCAGAAGAAGCTTCTCTTCTCAAAACACAATTTATTTCGACTATAAGCCACGAATTGCGTACGCCGCTGTATGGCGTTGTTGGAATAACCAACATGCTGCTCGAAGAACATAAAGAATTATCGCGCAGCCAGCATTTGAGTTCGTTAAAATTCTCAGCAAGATATTTATTGTCCTTAGTAAATGATCTTCTTCAAATTAATAAAATTGAAGAAAATAAAGTTGTATTAGAAAATCTGACTTTTAATATTTCAGATGAAATTACAATGATTAAAAATTCGCTTTCTTTTTTATCACAAAAGAACAATAACAAAATTACGATAGAAATAGATCCTAATATTCCTGAATACTTAATTGGAGATAAACTGCGTTTAGCTCAGGTTTTGATGAATTTGGTTAGTAATGCATTAAAATTTACTAAAGACGGAGAAGTTGAAATCATTATAAAACTTAGTAAGGTAGAAGGAAAACTGCATTATTTAGATTTTCTTATAAAAGATAATGGTGTTGGAATTGCAACTGTAGATCAAGGTAAGATTTTTGAAAAATTTGTTCAAGTAGGAAGAAAGGAAGAAGATTACCAAGGAACAGGATTAGGTTTGAGTATTGTAAAACGACTGCTGGGACTTTTTGGAAGCACAATTAGTTTAGAAAGTGATATTGGTGAAGGAACTGCTTTTTCTTTTATTATTCCTTTTGAGCACGATCCTCTAAAAACAAAAAAAATTATTGAAGAAATTGAAGTTGATTTAACTTCAGACGAAATTTATAAGATTTTGATTGTTGAAGATAATCATATCAATCAGTTGGTTACCAGAAAGATAATTGAAAAAAATAATTATATCTGCCATGTTGTAGATGATGGTTTTGGAGCTCTGAAAATATTAGAAGACGAAAAGTTTGATCTTATTTTGATGGATATTAATATGCCCTTGATGAATGGATTTGAAACAACAAAAAGAATACGTCTGCAAGGAATTTCAACGCCGGTTGTAGCTTTAACAGCTTTTGATAAAGATGAGATCACAGATGAAGCTATTTCGTCTGGAATAAATGATATTATCATTAAACCGTTTGAGCCTGTAAAACTGTTTAAAATTATGAATTACTTAATAAAAGAAGCCGAAAAAGTTGATTTACTATAACACGAATTTCACGAATTGCCACTAATTAGGTTGTGGAATTAATTTCACAAACGATGGTTATCCCATTAAAATTTGTGCAAATTCTTGAAATACGTGTTTAAATTATAATAGTTGTAACGCTAGTATTAGTACCAGCGTTTTTTATTTTGTTTAGAAGCATTAGATTTTCTCGATTTGTGAGCACCACCGCTTCGGTTTGAGTTTTTAGGTTTTTCAGCCGTTGCTTCTGGACTTCCAGAATGCCATTGATAAGGATGATCTGTAATGGTTTTTACATCAACTTTTATCAATTTCTGAATATCTTTCCAATAAGGTTCTTCGTCTTTACCGCAGAAAGAAATAGCAATTCCGCCATTACCAGCACGTCCAGTACGTCCAATTCTATGCACGTAAGTCTCAGGAATGTTTGGTAAATCAAAATTAATAACATAAGGTAGTTGGTCAATATCAATTCCTCTCGCAGCAATATCTGTAGCGACAAGTACACCAACTTCTTTGTTCTTAAAAGCATCTAAAACACGTTGTCTTGCATTTTGAGATTTATCTCCGTGAATAGCTTCTGCAGGAATATCTTTTTTACGAAGCGCTTTTACAACATTATCAGCACCGTGTTTAGTTCTTGAAAAAACCAATACGTTTGATAAATTTTCGTTTTGTATTAAATGATATAGTAAATTTCTTTTCTCTGTTTTTTCAACAAAATAAACGCGTTGTTCTACATTTTCGGCAGTAGAAGATACAGGAGAAACTTCAACTTTTGCGGGATCTTTCAAAAACATTTCTGCCAGTTCGCGTATAGCAATAGGCATTGTAGCAGAGAATAATAAAGTCTGTCTGTTTTTAGGCGTAAGTTTTACAATCTTTTTTACATCGTTTATAAAACCCATATCCAGCATTTGGTCGGCTTCATCTAGAACCAAAGTATGCAAATGGTCTAAGTCAATAAAACCTTGCTTTTGCAGGTCTAGTAATCTTCCTGGTGTTGCAACCAAAATATCAATTCCTTTTTTTAAGGTGTCAACTTGCGGGTTTTGAGAAACACCTCCAAAAATAGTCAATTGCATTAAATTGGTGTATTTTGCATAAGTGTCAAAACTTTCTCCAATTTGTACCGCCAATTCGCGGGTTGGAGTAACTATAAGGGCACGAATTACTTTGGCTTTTTTAGTAGAACCAACAATTCTGTGTAATTGATGTATAATTGGGATTGCAAATGCAGCAGTTTTTCCAGTACCAGTCTGCGCACAGCCAATAAGGTCTCTTCCGGCTAAAACGATCGGAATAGATTGTTCTTGTATTGGTGTAGGGTTTAGGTAGCCTTCTTCAAATACGGCTTTTTGTATACTTTTTGAAAGTGATAAATCTTCGAATAACATATCTTCAGTGTTAAGATTTTTAGTTTTAAGTACTAAAAATCTGTGCAAAGATAGGTTTATTCGGTCAATCGTTTATTTGAATTGACTTTTATTTGGCAAAAGGACTAATTTTCAGCCGTTAATACAACTGAAAATTAATCTCTTTCGTTATTCGCTTTTATAAAATCGGTTACCAAATATCCAATTAATTTACCAATTAAATTATTGTTTGGCGAATTGTCTAAATCTGGTGCGCCTTCGCAAATGTGTAAATAGGTTGCATTTTTATGCTGTGCAAAAAAGGATATAAATTGGCGTACTTCTTCAACAGAAAAGCCGCTTATTGTCATAGCACTGCTGGCAATATTCGGAATAGCATCTAAATCTATCTCAATTCCAAAAGCATCATTTTTTATAAAATCTAAAGCATGAATCATTTCGTTATTAAAATTCTTCTCTTTGCGGATATTTACACTATCATATGTATTATAACGTACACGATCTTCTAGTTTTTTGATAATATCTAAAACACTTTTTGAAGTATAGTTTTCGTGTAAACCAAAAATGAAATATTTTTTTAAGAAACCTTCTTCATAGGCATAAGAAAAACCATTGCCACTATGACGGCCTTCTAAAATTCTAAAATCAGAATGAGCATCAAAATTAATTGCATTTACTGGTTTTCCTTTGGCTAAAGCCGATCCTTTAATATTTCCGTAAGCATTGTTATGTCCGCCTCCAATAATAATAGGTGTTTTTCCAGCTTTTACAATCGTAAAAATAATATGAGAAACTTCTTTATCTATTTTTTCAACCAACTGACTTAATTTAGAACGATCGTCGATGTCGTTAAAATCTAAGTTTTCAACCTCACGCATTTCTTCGGCAACATTAATATGTCCTAAAACAATAATCTGGCTTCCTTTAGAAAAACGATTGTGTTGTATATTGGCAATACTCTTTATAGCGCTTTCCCACGCAGATGCAGCTCCAGGTCTTCCGTAATTAGCGCGCACGCCAATATCTTCTGGAATTCCCAAAAGCACATACTTAGCTTCACTTTCTTTGAGAAATTCAACTTTATCGATTCCTTTAGGAATCACAATCATTTTTTCTCCAAACTTTATTTCACCGCTTCTATGATTTGTGACTTTCGCTAAATCATTTACAGTAAAAGGTATTAATTTCTCCATGAAAAAAATTTATTTTCCAAAAATAATATAATTGTAGTAACTTACGTTATTACCTTATATTAATTCTTAAATTTGTTTTAAAGAAAATTTTTTTAAATATGGAAAACCCAAAGAACAACAACTCAAGTCTAAAAGCGGTAATCGCAGTTTTAGCAGTCCTACTGATTGGTAGCTTAGTCTACATTTTTAAACTTTCTTCTGATACAGAAGTAGTTAAAACAGAACTTACAACAACTTTGACAGAGAAAGAATCTGTTATGAAAGACTTGCAGGAATTAAAAGCCACTTACGATGCTGCAATCGCTGAAAACACTTCTATGTCTGACGAATTAATTCAAGAGAGAGATAAAGTTGTCGCTCTAATGGATGATTTGAACAAATCTAAAGGAGATGTGTCAAAATACAGATCTCAAGTTCAAGCAATGCAAGGTAAAATGAAAACTTTAGTTGCTGAAAACGACGAATTGAAAAAACAAAATGGTGTTTTAACAGTTCAAAGAGATAGTACAATTGTAGTTTTAGGAGAATCTAAAAAATACAATGAAGTATTAGTAGGTCAAAACGAAGAATTGGCTAAAACTGTTGAAAAAGGTTCTAAACTATCAATCTTGAATACAAAAACTGCAGCTTACAAAATGAGAAGCTCAGGTAAACAAATCGAAACTGATAAAGCAAGTCGTGCTGACGTTTTAAAAATCAGCTTTACTATTGCTGAAAACCAAATTGCAAAATCTGGAGATAAAACGTATTATGTACAAGTTATCGATGCTAAAAGTAATGTTTTAGGAGATAAGAAAACAGAAAGTTTTGGAGATAACTCTTTAACTTATAGTTTTAAAACTGTAGTACAATACGAAAACAAATCTGTAAATGTTGTACAAGATTTACCAGGTAAAGATTTCGCTAAAGGAACTTATTTTATCAATGTTTTTGATAATGATGAGTTAGTTTCTAAAACTAGTTTCTCTTTGAGATAAGAATAAATATTCTTAAAATACCACAAAAAAAGGTCTGTAAAATTAGACTGCACCCAAAAGTTTAGACGAATTTATAATTAAATTTGATAATAATGAGCTCGATATTGTATCGGGCTCATTCCTTTTAGATTAAGTTTTATTCTATCATTATTATAGTAATTTATATATTCTTTTATTTCTTGTTTTAACTGGTTAATAGAGCTGTATTTATTAAGATAAAAGAGTTCTGATTTCAATATTCCAAAGAAATTTTCAATAATAGCATTATCAAGGCAATTTCCTTTTCTGGACATACTTTGCTTAATTCCTTTTTGTTTTAGTAAGGATTGATATTTCTCCATTTGGTATTGCCACCCTTGATCTGAGTGCAGTATTAAATTAGTTTGATTTGGTATTTTAGCAAAAGACTTTTTAAGCATAGATAAAATTTGATTAAAATTAGGTCTTTCAGATAAATCATAGCTGATGATTTCTTCATTGAATAAATCAATTATAGGAGATAAATACAACTTCTTACCAGAGACATTAAATTCTGTGACATCTGTAGCCCATTTTTGATTAGGTGTGGTAGCTTTAAAATTACGTTCTAATATATTTGGAGCTATTTTTCCTTGTTGTCCTTTGTAAGACTTGTATTTCTTTATCCTAATTAAACTTTTTAAACCTAAAAACTTCATTAATCGCAATACCGTTTTATGATTAATTAAAATACCTTTATTTCTAATTTCTAAAGTAATTCTTCTGTAACCAAATCTTCCTTTATGCAGATGGTAAATCTGCTCAATTAGCATTTTTATGTCTTTATATTTATCAGTTATCTGCTGTTTTTTTTCGTAGTAATAATAACTGCTTCTTGCCATATTCATATGTTTTAACATAGTTGTTAAAACATATTTATGCCTTAATTCTATTATGGCTTGTGCTTTATATTCTTGATTTCTTCGGCTTGAACTAAGGCATTGAACTTTTTTAAAAGAGCATTCTCACATCGTAATGATTCTATCTCTAGTAAAAGTTCTTCTTCTCTAGTGAGAGGTTTCTTGATGTTGTTTTTGGCTCTTTTGAATGTCATCGATTTAGTTCTTCCTTTTGGTTTAGGTTCTAAGCCTGAGCTTCCATTTGCTTTAAAATCTTTTTGCCAGCGAATAATAATAGAGTCACTGGGAATATTAAATGCAACACAGGCTTCTTTCAAAGATAAAGACTTCTCTTTAATTGTTTGCAATACAAGCTGTTTAAAATCAAAACTGTAAGATTGATTCTTTCTAGGTAAAAGACCTTCTTTACCTAATTTCTGATAGAAACTTATCCATTTACGAAGATTAGATGTTTGTAATTTATTGTCTTTCGCAACTGAATTAAGTGAACGATTTCCTTTTAAAACTTCGTTTACACAGCGAAGTTTGAAATCATAATTGTACTTGACTTTTCTTTCCATAAAAATGCCCCCAAATAGTGTCTAACTTTTTGGGGGCAGTTCAAATATTTTACAGACCTTTTTTTATAGGTGTTAAGTATCATTTTTTAAGTTAAAATTTCACCTTCTACAAAAACACTTTCAATTAAATTACTGCCAAAAGCATAAGGTATTTGATAAAAAGACGAAATAGGTTTTGTCAAGATTAGATTGGCTTTTTTACCTTTAGTAATACTACCATGAGTTTCTGATACTCCCATTGCATACGCACCGTTTATTGTGGCCGCATTTATAGCTTCTTCTGGAGTCATTTTCATTTTAATACAAGCTGTTGCAACAACAAAATTCATATTTCCAGATGGAGTAGAACCAGGATTGAAATCTGTTGCTAGAGCAAGTGGTAAACCAGCTTTAATCATTTCGCGCGCCGGCGTATAGGGAATACTTAAAAAATAAGAACACGATGGCAATGCTACAGGCATTGTTTCGGAGTTTTTTAAAGCCTCAATGTCTTCTGGGTTCATTATTTCGAGATGATCTACAGAAAGGGCTTTAAATTTAATTCCAGCCTGAATTCCTCCAATAGAATTAAACTGATTTACATGAATTTTAGGAATTAAACCGTATTGTATTCCTGCTTCCATAATTTTTTCGGTTTCTTCTACAGAAAAATAACCTGTTTCGCAGAAAACATCAACATAATCGGCTAACTTGTTTTGTGCAATTTCGGGAAGCATTTTAGTTATAATTTCATCAATATAACCTGTTTTGTTTTCTTTATAATGAGATGGAAAAGCATGCGCTCCTAAAAAAGTTGCTTTTATCGTAATTAGATAATTTTCGGCAAGTTTTTTTATAACCCGAAGCATTTTCAATTCGCCTTCAACCGTTAATCCGTAACCTGATTTTATTTCAACAGCTCCAGTTCCTAAAAACATAACTTCTTCTAAGCGAACTTTTGACTGCTCATAAATTTCTTCTTCCGAAGTTTCGTTGAGTTTTTTAGCCGAATTTAAAATACCGCCGCCGCGATTGGCAATTTCTTCATAAGTAAGTCCATTAATTCGGTCTACAAATTCCTGCTCGCGATTACCAGCATAAACAATATGCGTGTGGCTGTCGCACCAAGACGGAAGAACAACACGCCCGTTGGCATCAATTATTTTATCTGCTTCAATTGCGGGAAGGTTTTTCATTTCGCCAAAATCAGCAATAAGATTATCTTTTATAACTAGAAAAGCATTTTTGATAGTAGGAAGCACTGCCATTTCGGTTCCTGAAACTTTTGTAATTGAAGTTTCGCGAACTTGAAGGAGTTCTTGTATGTTTTTTATTAATGTTATCATTGTAGATATTGTTATAAAACACAAATTTCACAAATTATCACGAACTAATTCGAGAAATCTGTGAAATTTGTGTTTTTATTCTTTACTGTTTGTTTATTCTGAAACTGTTATTTCAAACATTTTATCCCAATTTTTACCTGTTACAAAAATAGTTTTGGTTTTAGGATTGTAGGCAATTCCATTTAAAAAATCGTCTGGAGTAATTCCTTTTAAGAATTTACGTAAACCAGACATGTTTAAAATACCTTCAACTGCTCCAGAAGCAGGGTTTACAACCGCAATTGCATCTTTCTGCCATACATTAGTATAGATTTTTCCGTTTATCCATTCTAATTCGTTGATGGCTTTAATTTTTGCATCACCAGAATAAACATTAATGTAATCGATCATTTTTTGAGTATTTGGATCCATTTTCCAAATCTTCTCTGTTTTATCTGTTTGGTAAATGTATTTACCATCATTTGTCATTCCCCAGCCTTCAATATCTTTATCGTATGTAAAGGTTTTTTCAAGTTTTAAAGTTTTAGCATCATAGATAAAACCTGTTTTTTCCTGCCAAGTCAATTGAAATAACTTCCCGTTAACAAATGTAATTCCTTCACCAAAATATTTAGCATCAAGATCTATTTGTTTAAAAACCTTCCCTGTTTTATAATCGTATTTTCTCAAATAAGATTTCCCATTTAATCCAGTGCTTTCGTATAGAGTATCGTTATGGAATTCTAAACCTTCTGTAAAAGAAGCGGTATCGTGAGGATGAGTATTTACAATTTTATAGTTTAATAATTTAGGTTCAATATTAGAAACTAATTCTATTCTTTGAGTTGCATCAGATGAATCTCCACCAAAATAAACTGTTGCTTTTAGGAATTGATAACCTAATTTTTGATCTTTTAATTCAAACTTGAATTTTGCTGCACCTTTCGTGCTTCCGACTTTTTTATCGTTTACAAAGTAAACAGTGCTGTCGATTTCTTTCGAATCTGGGTTTAAAATAGTGAAAGAAACTGCTTCTTTTGATGTAAAATGGGCTGGAAAAGTCGAATTATCGATAGTAAATAAAGAATTTTCACCTTTTTTTGCACCGGGACATCCAGCTAATGTTATTCCTAATAAAATGACAGCTAGGAAGTTATATTTTTTCATAGTTAAAAATTTGAATAAGCCAATATACGACGATATTTTTATAGCAGCAAAGCTCTTGCAAAAATATAAAAAGATTGTATATTTGCACCGGCAAGTCCTACACGACCAGCTCCTGCAGACTCCCCCAGGATGGGAACATAGCAAGGGTACGTGGTTGAGCGGTGCGATGTAGGTCGCTTGCCATTTTTTTTTAATCTGAATTTATATTCAGATTTTTTTTTAGAATTAATTTAAAAGTAGTCTTCCTTATGGAGGATTTTTTTATTTTTGGACCTATCAGAAGTTAGATGTTATTGGTTAGAAGTTAAATGTTGAGTTCTTTTTTTAAAATTCAAATTTTTAGCAATTCTCAAAACTTATAACTTATAACTCAAAACTTATAACAAAAAAACATGAGCAAAGTCGTTTTAATTACCGGAGGATCATCAGGAATAGGAAAATCTATTGGTGAATTTTTACACCAAAAAGGTTACGTAGTCTACGGAACAAGCCGAAATCCTGAAAAAGTACTAAATTCTATTTTTCCTCTCGTAGCTTTAGATGTTAGAAATGCGGCGTCTATAAAAACTGCTGTAGCAAAAATTATTGCTGCTTCTGGTCGTTTAGATGTGGTTATTAATAATGCTGGTGTTGGTATTACAGGACCTTTGGAAGAAATTCCGATGGAAGAAATAAAAAACAACTTTGAAACTAATTTCTTCGGACCAATTGAGGTTATGAAATCGGTTCTGCCACAAATGCGCGAGCAAAAATCGGGTTTAATTATCAATATTACATCTATTGCGGGTTATATGGGATTGCCATATAGAAGTGTTTATTCGGCTTCTAAAGGAGCTTTGGAGTTGATTACTGAAGCTTTACGTATGGAAGTGAAATCTTTCGGAATTAATATTACAAATGTTGCGCCAGGTGATTTTGCTACCAATATTGCTGCCGGACGTTATCATGCGCCGGTAATCTCAGGTTCCGCTTACGAAAAAGTATACGGAGATACGCTTTCGACTATGAACGAACATGTTGATGCGGGAAGTAATCCGAACGAAATGGCAGAAGCGATTTATAAAATTATGCAGTCTAAAAAGCCAAATGTGCATTATAAAGTTGGTGTTTTTATGCAGAAATTCTCCATTGTATTAAAGCGAATTTTGCCTGATACAGTTTATGAAAAAATGTTAATGAATCATTATAAATTGTAAGACTATGAGTGAGTTTAAAGAAATTTTTCCGGCTATTTTTGGAGTGCTGTTTTTAATTGTTATTTGGTTTGTACTTCGCAAAATATTGAAAGCATTAAGCGATAAGATAAATAATGCTGAGATTTATAAAGAAGATACTTTAAAAGTTCTCGAAGAAATTAGAGACGAATTGAAGAAAGCAAATAATAATACTGCTAGATAATCTTTTAAATTTAAAAAGGACGATTTTGATATGATTATTCTATTGGAGTAAAAATATCAAAAGTGCCATCTTGATTTAAGACTCCTTTGGCTTTGATAAATTCTTTGTGGTTTTCTATAATTCGTTTTACAATTTAAGTCCAATTCTGGTACTTTTTGAGTAAAATGTGGAGTTTAATCACGAGCGGGTCGTTCGCGCCAGCTTGAGGGATTTCTACTTCTTCGAAATGACAAGCTTTACGCATAAACTATGTGTCTTTAGCTTTGTCAAAGTTTAAAACTTTGACAAAGCTTCTCGTAATACTAAAATTTCTTGCGTTTTTCATTCGGTAACTATAGGATGTCAAAAAAAGGCGAAATACGGAATTTAATCACGAGCGGAATGTTCGCGTTAGCGTTAGTTTCAGACCCAAAGTATTTTTAATTTTTGGTAGAAAGAATCAAAATCAATTCCTCAATTTGCACTTGTTTCATTTTAACAGCGCATTCAATCGCTTCTTTACCATTATTTAAAATTAGTACAGCTTCATTGTCTTCTTCGTAGCCAACTTTGGAAAAGTCATAATTAATGTTTTGGTTTTCAATTGTTTTTTTAGCATCTCTAAACCAGCCATAGTTTGCTTCGTATATAATTTCGTTTTTTGAGAATAAAATGATTTCTTCTCCATAAGTATTCCATAATGCGATTCTGAATAAGTAGAATGCTAAAAGAGAAAAGAGTCCGATTCCGATTAAGAAGCCAAAGTCAAAACCATTTCCAGTGACTACAGAGCCAATCATTCCAAGGATTGGTAAGGTGAAGGTCATAAAAGCAATTAGAAATAAAAGGTATCGAATGATAAATGGAGATTTTTTAACGCTCAGTTTTAGTTGATTGTTTTTGAGATTGTATTGGGTCATGTTTTTTATAAATGATTAAGTTAAATTAATCGATTTTTACAGGAATAAAAATATCAAAACTAGCGCCTTGATTTAAAATTCCTTTGGCTTTAATGAAACCTTTGTGATTTTCTACAATTCGTTTTACGATTGTAAGTCCAATTCCGGTACTTTTTGTGGGTTTTGTGTGAAGTGCCTGAAAAAGACCAAATATTTTTTCGTTGTAAACTTGATCGAAACCTATACCATTATCAGAAACCGTTATGTTGTAATAGTCTATGTTAGGAGTCAGTTTTTCGAAATTAGCTTCTGAACCTTTTATTTCTTTTGCTGTTACTGTAACTATAAGTTTTTTGTCTGGAATTGAGAACTTTATTGAGTTGCTAATAAGGTTGTATAGCAATTGTCTGAATTGAAATTCGATAACGGCGAGTTTTCCTAAATCTCCAATTTCAAACACTACATTTTTGTTTTGTACTTCTTCGCTAAGATCTTCAATTACATCATTTGCAATGGTATTTAGGTTTTTTGTTTCAAATTTTCTATCGTCAAATTTGGTTCTGGAATAGGTGAGAAGATCGTTTATTAAATTTTGCATTCTAAAAGCAGATACACGGATTTTTGCGAACGCATGTTTTCCTTTTTCGGATAGATTGCTGCTTTCTCCTTTTTCGATTATATCGGTAAAAAGTTGAATTTTCCTTAACGGTTCTTGAAGATCATGACTTGAAATGTAATTGAATGCTTCGAGCTCACTGTTCATTTTTTCAAGTGAAATATTTTTTTCAATCAGTTTTTTTTCAACATCTGATCTTAATTTTTCGGCTTCATTTTTCTGGCTTTCTGTTTTTTTAAGCAGACTGCTTTTTTCGTTTAGAATGGTTTTGCTTTCGAGTTCCTGTTCAATTGCTTCTATGTGAAAAGAGATTAAATCGGCAAAAAGTGTGAACATCTCGCGGACTTTGAATGTTTTTAGACTGTTTGGTTTGGGATCTATGGCACATAAAGTTCCGAAGAAACTTCCGTCTCGGCGGATAATGGGCATTGAAATATAGCTTTGTAGTTTGTACATTTCTGGTGTGTGATGATCATGATAATCGGGATCTTCGCTTACATTGTCTATTATTACTGCGGTGCGGTTTTCTCTAATACTGTCGCAGATTGTTGTTTTTACTTGTAATTCGTCGCCAGGTTTTAATCCAAATTCTAAATGATCTTCGGCACTGCAGGTTATCCATCTTTCATTGGTTACTCTTGCTACTGCTGCGAAACCCATTCCGGTGGTTTGGCATATTACGCTTAGCATTTTTGGAATCATTGTGATATTCTGGATGTTGATTATATCTTGTTTGAAATTTTCTTCTAGCACTGTGAGATTTATTTATTTTTTAAAAATACAAAATCCTTTTTAATGATTCAGTTTTCGTAACGATAGGCTTTAAATTTTTAGAATTATTTTTTGAGATTTTATTTTTGGAATTTTAAATTGTAATTTTACCGCGATTTTGCGTGAGGGATAGGAGTAAACTACCGAAGTAGTACGGATAGCCCGACCGCATCCTGATAAAAGGGCGCATACGCATAAACAAAATTTGCCCTTTTTATCAGGATGTGGTCACGCCCAGATTATGAACACAATTAAATTTAAATAATTATGAAATTTTTTATTGACACAGCTAATTTAGCTCAGATTAAAGAAGCACAGGCTTTAGGTGTTTTGGATGGTGTAACTACAAATCCGTCATTGATGGCGAAAGAAGGTATTACCGGAAAAAATAATATTTTGAAGCATTACGTTGACATTTGTAATCTTGTTGAAGGTGATGTGAGTGCTGAGGTTAATGCGCTTGACTTTGATGGAATGGTTAAAGAGGGTGAGGAATTGGCTGAATTGCACGATCAAATCGTTGTGAAATTGCCAATGACTAAAGAAGGTGTTATGGCTGCGAAATATTTTTCTGATAAAGGAATTAAAACAAACGTGACTTTGGTGTTTTCTGCTGGTCAGGCTTTATTGGCTGCTAAAGCGGGTGCAACTTATGTTTCTCCGTTTATTGGTCGTTTGGATGATGTTTCTACTGATGGATTGAACTTGATTCAGGAAATTAGAGAGATTTATGATAACTATGGTTATGAGACTCAAATTTTGGCTGCTTCTGTACGTCATACTATGCATATTGTAAATTGTGCTAAAATTGGTGCTGATGTTATGACTGGACCTCTTTCTGCTATTTACGGTTTATTGAAACACCCTTTGACTGATATTGGATTGGCACAGTTTGTTGCTGATTTTGAGAAAGGTAATAAATAGGTTTTACTAAAATAATTACTACAAATCGCTGTCTTTCGTTTGAAAGATGGCGATTTTTTTATTATATTTATTTGTCTTAAATATCTATGTATGAAAAAGTTATTAGCAATTTTGGTGTTTTTAATAGCGGGTTCGCAGGTAAATGCGCAGGCTAAAGTATTAACTAGTGTAAATGATGCTGGGGATGTGGCTACTTATGAGCTGGATTGTTCGGTAAAATTTCAGATTTTGGCAAAAGGATTACGGTACAATATTACACGTCATGAGTTTAAAGGCGAGGAAATGAAAAATTCGTATCGGCTTATGCTGGTGATGGATGGTTTTTATTCTAAAACGTTGAACAACGAAATGACAATTTCGGCAGTTTTAAGCGACGGAACTGTTTTGAAGGCTAAAAAGGTGATCGAAGACGATGGTTTTTTTGATGGAGCGTGTACGTTGCGAATAAAAGATCCTAAGGCGCTTTCTGAGCTTAATATAGATAAAGTTATTGTTCATGCAGATAAAGATGTCGTTTATGTTTTATCGGCGCAGAATAAGGCTGTATTTAAAAAGAACTTGCTGGCTGTTATGAATGCTAAGTAATTTAAAAATTATAAATTTTCTTCTCAATTTTCCACAATCTTGTCATTGCGAGGAACGAAGCAACCTCACTAGCAATGAGACACAAAACTTTATTTAGCAAATGCGGTTGCTTCGTTCCTCGCAATGACAAGTTTTGGAGTCAAGATTGATAAATGTAATGGAATTAAGAAAAACTTAATCAAAAAAAAGTCCCGTTTTACAATTTGTAAAACGGGACTTTCTTTATTTTTTTTCAGAAGATTTTTAGTGTCCTCCGCCTTCGCTTGTAACGTGGCTTACGCCTTGACTTTTTAATATTTTAGGGCAGTAGAAACCATAAAATGCTAAATATGCAAAACCAATAAGCGGTACGATGTATGAGAAGTGTGTGTAAGTAATACCTAAAATTCCTTCTGGATGTGTTACGTCTAAATCGCAGATACTTCCTTGTACTAATGGAATAACACCACCACCAAGAATCATCATGATTAAGAAAGAAGATGCTTTTCCTGTGTTTTTTCCTAATCCAGCGATTGCTAAATCGAAAATAGAAGGCCACATAATTGATAAGAATAAACCACCTGAGATAAAGAAGAATTTTGCAATTGATGGATCTGGACAAACTAATCCAGCAACCATCATTAATAAACCTGATATTCCGAAAAGCATTAATGTTTTTCCGGCATTTTTACCTCCTACAAAACTTACGGCAATAAATAATAAAATCCAAAGCGGGTAAATGTAGAATGAAGAAACATCATGTGCAGCAAAAATGTTAGCTCCGATAATAACACCAAATCCTAGAGCCGGAACGATAAATTTAAGTGCGATGTTTACTAAGTTTGATGTATTGAAAACATTTGCGCCGCCATTCCAACGACCAATCATTAAACTTCCCCAATATAGTGCAATAAATGGGGCAACAGCATCTTCTAAGATACTTCCGAATTCTTTAGTTTTTAATAATGCTGGTAAATTACTAATGATTGTAACCTCTGTTCCAACATAAATAAAGATACCTAACATTCCCAGGTATAATTGTGGGTAGTCTAAAATGCTGAATTTAGCATGTTTGTGCTCAATTATTGCTTCTTCTTCAGTTATTTTAGCTGGATCTTCAATTTTAGAAAAATACATAAAAATAGCCACTAGAATAAATGCAAGACCTAAAATGATAAAAGGTAATTTGATATCTTCTAATGAAAGGTTTGTTTTTTTGTTGTCTCCCATTCCAAAAAGAGCAATTCCTAATAAGATTGCACCAATAGTTGTTCCGAAAGAGTTTATACCTCCTGCTAATGTTAAACGGTGTGCTCCAGTTTCTGGACTTCCCATTTTAATAGCAAGCGGGTTGGCAACAATTTGCTGAATAGAAAACCCTAAACCTACAGTAAACAAAGCTGTTAAGAAGAATGGGAAGCTTTCCATTGTTGCTGCCGGGATAAACAAAAATGAACCTACTGCAGAAAGTAATAATCCTGCTGATAGGGTTTTTTTGTATCCGAATTTTTGTAATACGTCTGATTTTAGTGAAACTAAAAAGAAGATTATTGATCCTACAAAGTATGCAGCGTAAAAAGCCCAAGCTACTAACTGTGATTGAACTTGTGATAAAGTAAATACTTTTTTGAATACTGGAATCAGGATATCATTGGCTGAACCAACAAAACCCCAAAAAAAGAAGACGATTATCAACGAGATAAACTGTCCCCATTTGGTTTGAACATTTTCTGAACTCATAATTGAATAGAAGTAAGGTTAATTTTTTTATTTAATTTGTTTTTTGAAGACCGTAAATATATTTGTTAGACGTATCAAAAAAAAATTATTGGGCACAAAAAATGTTAAATTTAAACCAACGGCACTATTTTTTCAACAAAGTGTTAATTTTTAAGCTCTTAAAAAATGAAGTTTGCAATTGCATTTTATTCCAAAATCTTGTTTTTTACCTCTTTACTGTAGTTTCTGCCTATAGGAATGGTGTAAGATTGTATCTGAATACGGTTTCCTTCTATAGATTTGACCTTATTTAGGGCAATTACGTAAGATTTATGAATGCGTAAGAAACGATCTGCCGGCAATTCTTCAGACAAAGAGGTCAATGATTTGTGGGTAATATAGGTTTTATCTGGAGTTACAACCTTTATATATTCTTTCATTCCTTCGACGAATAATATTTCTTCAATATTAATTTTCATCATCTTTTTGTCAACCTTAATAAAAATATGAGAATCGCCTTTGGTGGTTTCTACTTTTATATTGTTTTTTAGATTAAACTCGGTTGTGATTTTATTGATACATTTTATAAATCGCGGTAACGGAATTGGTTTTACTAAATAATCTAACACATCTAGATCATAACTTTCTGCGGCAAATTCTCTAAAGGCAGTTGTAATAATAACTTTGGTTTTGCTTTCGATTAAGCTAATTAATTCAAAACCAGTCATCATTGGCATATTGATATCCAAAAAAACAGCATCAACAGGAGTATTGTTGATAAAATCTAGCGCTTCTAAAGAATTATTGAATGTAGCAACTACCTCAAAGTCTGTAAAATTGGTGAAATAATTTTGCAGGACTTTGATAGCTAATGGCTCATCATCAATCAACACGCACTTAATCTTCATTATTGATAGGTATTTGTAAACGGATTATGTAGTAATTTAGTTTAGTTTTATGTTTTAAACTGAAATCGCTTTTGTAAATTAGTTTTAATCTCTTTTTTGTATTGACTAATCCAATACCACCTTTATGATTTATATTTTGTGAAATTACAAAATTATTTAGGATTTCAAAATCTAACATTTTATTGTCAATAACTTTACAATTGATTTTAATTTTTAGATTTTTATTGTTTAATCCGCCATGTTTAAAAGCATTTTCTACCAATGATATAAATATTAGCGGCGGTACTACAACATCTTCAATATTAGATTCGAGGTTAATGGTAACTTCCACATTCTCAAAACGAAGCTTCTCAATCTCGATATAATTCTGTATATAATCTATTTCTTTTATGAGCGGGACATATTTTGTTCCTTTTACATCATACAAAACATACTCCATTAGATTGGATAATTTGATAATCACATCTGGAACTTTGTTTGAAGATTCTAATGAAAGTGCGTAAAGATTGTTTAAGGTATTAAAAAAGAAATGTGGCTGAATTTGATTTTCGAGATACTTCAGTTTGATTTTAAATTGATTTTCTCTCAAAGAACGGTTTCTTTCTCGTTCTCTCAGCCAAGTCAAAGTAAGGTATACAGACGATGCCATGGCAAGAACATACAATTCGCCAATACAGACTGCTACAATATGATTGATTTCAAACGGATGGTATTCGCGATTAGCTTCTGGCCAAATATTTTCGGATATAATATAATAGGTAAGAGCTGTTTTTAATAAATAGACACAAAACAGGCTTGCTAATAGTGCAATGGTGTATTGAATGTATTTCTGTTTTAAAACAAATTTTCGAACTAAAACGAAAAGATTAAAATAAACCAAAGGGATATGAAGTGAAAACTCAATAAGATTTGATTTGAATGAATACGGGTAATCGTTGAAGTAAGCGCCCCATCTTAAAAAATTAAGAGTAAAATAACTTCCCCAAAACCAAATATGATTCTGGAGTTTTATGTCAAACTTTAGTTTTTGAATTTCTTTCAAGTTTAAAATGTGAGTTGGGGTTAGTGTTATTTGCTCTTTTGGATAAATATTGTGCAACTTTAAACAATTAGTTGCAAAATGGCAATTCTTTTGAATAAAATTTTAGAAAAAAGAAAAATTGACGCTTTATTTTTTTAGTAGAACGTTTTCGTAAAACCGTATTGTTGATTGTTTTATGTCGTTTGTTTAACGTTTGGAGCTGTTTGTTTAAAAAGTTTTATTTATGTTAATTTTAACAATAAATTTATCGCTTAACTAACAAAACCATGATAAAAATGAAACAAAAGACTTTAATCTTCATGATTTTTTTTATTTCTCAGCTCATGCTGGCACAAGTAAAAACAGTCAAAGGTTTAGTAACTGATCAAAAAGGATTGCCGTTGCCAGGGGTAACAGTTCTTGTTCAAGGAACAGTAAAGGCAAGTCAGACAGATTACGATGGAGTGTATGCAATAGAGGCATCAAAGAATGATGTACTATTATTCTCATACATTGGGTTTAAAACTAAAGCGGTAACAATTGCAGATGCAGCTCAATTGAATGTTACGCTTGTAGAAGATGCGCAAAATCTTAATGAAGTTGTAGTAACGGCATTAGGGATTAAGAGACAAAAGAAAGAATTGGGATATGCAGTTCAAGATGTAAAAGGAGACCAATTAAGCAAAGTAATTACAACCAATGTGGCAACAGCACTTTCGGGCAGAGTTGCTGGTGTTGATGTTTCTATACCTGCAACTGGTGTGGGCGGAAGTACAAGAGTTATTATTAGAGGTATTTCGAGTATAGGCGAGAGTAATCAACCGCTTTATATTGTAGATGGAGTTCCTATTGATAATTCTGGTTTGGCTAATGACAGTGCTGCAACGAGTAAATGGTTTGATGGAAGAGATAGCGGTGACGGAATTTCTAGTATTAACCCTAATGATATTGAAAGTCTTACGGTTTTAAAAGGAGCTGCAGCTGCAGCATTATATGGCTCTAGAGCGTTAAATGGTGTAATTTTAATAACTACTAAAAAAGGTACTAAAGGAAAACTTCAGGTCGAATTAACCAGCGGCGTAAGTTTTGACAGAGTAAATGCTAAATATGATGATTATCAAAGTGATTATGGTACAGGTTCTAACGGTATTCTGCCAGATCCTACAAAAGCGCCTTCTGAAATATACGGTTATACTACCAATGCTTGGGGACCTAAATTTTCTGAAAGTGTAGGACAACAGGTTAAAATATTTGATGGCTCTATGAGACCTTATGCTAAGGTTAATAATAATATTCAGGATTTTTTTAGAACTGGATTTACAACTACAAATGGTATTGCACTTTCTGGCGGAAGCGAAAATGCATTTCTTCGTTTTGGATTTAATAATCTTAAAAATGACGATGTAATTCCAAACACTGGTTTAGAGAGAAATAATGCAACCTTAAATGCAACTTTAAAATCTGAGAAATTTACTTTGGATGCCAACGTAAATTATATGGTTGAGAATACAAATAACAGACCAGGGTTAGGCGATTCTCCAAACAACGTTGGATATTCTTTAAGTGGTTTAGCGCCTAATATTGATCAAGCTTGGTTGAAAAATTATACGAACCCAGTTGACGGATCAATGTACCAATGGAATAATAATGTTTATTTATTGAATCCTTATTTTGTTATCAATGAAAACCATAATACTTCTAAAAAGAATCGTTTTATGGGGAATGTTACAGGAACGTATCAGTTTAAAAAATGGGTTGGATTAACTTTTAGAACAGGTTTAGATACTTACGTTTTTGATGCTAAAGATTTTATGGCTGGCGGCAGTACTTGGCCAGGAAGAGATAATGGTTATATGGGATTGGATAATATTACTGTTTCTGAAATGAATACAGATGTTATTGCTACTTTTAGTGAAATTAAATTGGCTTCAGATTTTACTTTTTCTGGAATTTTAGGAACAAGCAGAAGAGATTTTAGAAGACAAGAAAATTCTAGATTTGGAACTAATATTATCGAACCGGGTACAGAATATATTAGTAATTTTTCTAATCAGACAGAAAATGCACCATCAGAAACTAAAACGCGAACAAACTCCGTTTATGGTTCTGCAAAGTTTGATTATAAAGGATATCTATATGCCGAGTTTACAGGAAGAAATGACTGGTTTAGTGTAATCAATAAAGATGCATTTTATCCTGCAGCTTCATTAGGTTTTATATTCTCTGATGCGTTAGGAATTAAGAATGATACTTTTTCTTATGGTAAATTCAGAGCATCTTGGGCGCAAGTTTCTAATGCACCGGGAGCTTACAAAAATGCATTAAATTATACTACTTATTCTTCTTATAGCGGTGGAAGTGTTGTAAATATTAAAAATACTTCGGCACCAAATCCAGATTTAACCTATCAGTCTAAAACGGGAGTTGAATTTGGGGTTGAAACGGCTTTCTTTAAAAATAGATTAAAAGCTGATATTACAGTGTATCGTGAAGATACTGCAGATCAAACTATAGATTTACCTTCGTCTGCAACTTCTGGTTACGAATTTATTTCGGTAAATGCGGGTAAACTTCGTAATGAAGGTATTGAGATCTTTTTATCTGGTACTCCTATTAAAACTAAGAATTTTGAATGGGGAATTGACTTGAACTTTTCTAAGAATAAAAACTCTATTCTTTCTTTGCATCCAGATATTGATACTTATACTATTTCTGAGGCTCGTTGGGCTGGTGCTGCAATTGTGGCTCAGGTTGGCGGACAATATGGAACTATTATTGGAAAAGATTTTCAAAAAACACCTTCTGGAGAAATGATAGTGGGTGCAAATGGTCTGCCTTTATTTACAGATAATAAAGTGGCTTTAGGAAAAGGGTTACCAGATTGGGCAGCAGGTTTAACAAACCGTTTTTCTTATAAAGGAATTACATTTCAATTTTTAATTGATATGAAATTTGGTATGGATGTATATTCTATGACCAATTCACTTGCCGCACAAAAAGGTCTTTTAGATGTTACTACAGAAGGTAGAGATGCTTATAACGAAGCTAGAGCGCAAGCAGTTGCAACAGATCCTAATTTCAGCCAATCAACTTGGATACCTACAGCAGGTTATGTAGCTCATGGTGTTGTTAATACAGGAACTGCTGAAAATCCGGTATATGTAAAAAATACAACTCCTGTAAATCCTCAGGATTATTGGAACACCGTTTTTAATAATACACCAGCACCATTTATTTATGATGCTTCTTATGTAAAATTAAGAGAAGTAAGTTTGGGATACACAATTCCGAAAAGTATTTACAGCGGCGCAAAAATTAACTCGATTTACATTTCAGCATTCGCAAGAAACTTATTGACTTTTAATAAAGATTTGCCAAACATTGATCCAGAGTCTATGTATACTTCAGGAAACGGACAAGGTTTTGAATATGGTTCGTTACCATTTAGAAAATCATATGGGTTTAATCTTAAAGTTACATTCTAAAAAAAGAAATTATGAAATTTAAACAAATAATAATAGCCTTACTCTCGATATTTACGCTGGTTGGCTGTACTGAAAATTTTGACGAACTGGAGAAAGATCCTGTTGCGTTATCTTCAAATCCTGCGGGCCAGCTTAGATTTACTCAATTGTGTATGTCTGGTGATGGTTATTACCAATGGAGAGCCAATCTAATATATTCGGGAGGATTTGTGCAGCATTACGCAGGTGCATGGAATGTAACGGAATTTGGTAGTAAATTCAAGAAAAATGATGACTATGCAACTGCATTATGGAGAAATGGATATGCTAATGAAATGAAAAGTGTTGTAGATATTATCGAAAATACTAGCAAAGATCCTGCAGCCGTAAATATGAATGCCGTAGCTAAAATTATGAGAGTAATGATTGCGCAGCGTATTACAGATATTTATGGAGATGTACCTTATTCTGAAGCTGGTTATGGTTTTTCTAAAGGAATTGTAACGCCAAAATATGACAAACAGCAAGATATTTATACAGCTTTCTTTAAAGAATTAGACGAAGCATTTACACAGTTAAATGCTAGCGGAGATGCTGTAAAAGGAGATTTGTTTTATGATGGAGACATTACAAAATGGAAAAAATTGGCTAACACTATGCGTTTGCGTCTAGCAATGAGAATATCTGAAGTAAGTCCTGCCGAAGCTGAAAAGCAAGCAAAAGCAGCACTTCAAAATGGTGTTTTTGAAAGTAATGCTGATAACTGCGTGATGCATTGTTTAGATTTTCCTTTTAATGATACTCCGGGTGCACTCGATTTTAGAGGTAACGGATTATCGTATGCTTTTATTGGGAATGAAAATGGAGATCACTTTAGTTCTTTAATGATAGATTATTTAAGAAATAATGGAGATCCTAGATTAACAATGCTTGCTACTGCTAAAACAGGAAGTGCAAATTGGGGACCTCCTGCACCAGGAGAAGAACTGTATGTAGGTGATACTCCAGGAGTTTTTCAGTGGGATATGCCAGGCGGTTCTAATGCAATTTCTGGAATTCAGCCTTATTTAAAATTAAAAACAACACCTTTCTTGCATGTGAGTTATTCAGAATCACAACTGTTATTAGCAGAAGCCGCTTTTAGAGGGTGGGTTTCTGGTACAGCAGCAGATTATTACAAAAAAGGAGTTGAAGCAGGTATCAAACAATTAGAAGTTTATGGAGCTCCCGCAGCAAGTCAAGCAAGTATAAACACTTACTTATCTGCTAAACCTTTAGTGGCTGGAACAGAAAAAGAACAAATTGCGACACAGCTTTGGGTGACTTATTTGTTTAATAGTATAGAAGCGTATTCAAACTGGAGAAGAACAGGATATCCTCATTTATTACCCATAACAAATCCAGATTCTGAAACTGGCGGAGTTGTGCCAACACGTTTGTATTATCCTAATGATGAGATGCAAAAAAACTCAGTCAATTATTTAGATGCACTATCAAGAATAGGCGGTAAAAATGACTGGGACAGTAAAGTTTGGTGGGATGTAAACTAAAGAAATTCTAAAATATAGAGTTATGCCTAATAAGGTATTATTTCAATCTAATTAAAATTAAAAACAATACGTTTAAATTAAAAATTATGATAAAAAATAAAGCCTTATTAGGCATCCTTTTTTTTATAAGTTCACTACTATCAGTTTATAGCTGTACACCTCAAAAAGAATCAGATTCTGGTGCTTTAAAAACAAAAACAGCCAGAGTTGTAGGATATTTATCCTCGGATAATTTTAATAAAATGACCTCAATTCAGTTTTGTAAATTAACACATCTTAATATCGCCTTTGCAAACCCAGATAAAAATGGGAACATCATTTTTACAGGAGATATAGATACACTTATTAAATATGCCAAATCAGTAAACCCTAATATTGTAATAAGTATATCTCTAGCAGGAGGCGTAATTTCAGAAGAGCAAGCCTCAAGCTGGTCTTCATTAATTGATAAACCCGAAAACAGACCAGTTTTAATTCAAAATATACTAAACTTCGTAGAACTTCATCAGCTGGATGGCGTAGATGTAGATTTAGAATGGAATGCCGTAACAGTAGGTTATAGTGGATTTATTTTAGAATTAAAAAAAAGTCTTGTTGAACATAAAAAAATAATAACGGCAGCATTACCTAATAATTCTCGTTTTGAAAATATAAACGATGCAGCATTAAATGCATTCGATTTTCTGAACATAATGGCTTATGATAGTACAGGACCGTGGACTCCAAATAACCCAGGTCAGCATAGTTCGATGAGTTTTGCAAAAGAGGGAATTAATTTTTGGCACAAACTGCAAAATGTTCCAAGCGAAAAATTAAACCTCGGAGTACCTTTTTATGGTTATAATTTTACTTTCTCACCTGTTACCAGTTCCACCTACAGTCAGATTGTAGAAGCAGGAAAACAATTTGCGGATCAGGATGAAATTGGAAAAATATATTACAACGGAAGACCCACAATTTCTGAAAAGGTTGAATATGCTGCTCAAAACACAGGTGGTATTATGATTTGGGAAATTGCACAAGACTCTTTTGATGAATATTCTTTATTAGATGTGATTCATAAAAAATATACAGCATTAAAAGTAAAAACTACAAATCTATGTGGCAATTAAAAACATCTACAAACAGCATTATTTTTTAGCTGAACGACAATTGTATAACATGTCACATCTCTTAATGCTATGTTAAAATTTAGCGTTTTGGCTACCTCTGTAAAGGTTGTGTTTATTTAAGATGCTGTTTTTTAGTAGGTTGTGAATTTTGATATTATTTAATGAATACGCCAATTTATTAAATATTATGTTGGATAATATGTAAAACACGTTAATATATTGATAGGAAAACGTTTTCGAAAAGCATATTATTGAATGTTTTATGTCGTTTGTTTAAAGTTTGATGTAGTTTGTATAATTTATTTTTTTTAACAATGCCTTAAGAATAAATTTACATCATAACTAACAAAATAAATAAACATGAAAAAAATTTTCTTAATCTTTATGATTGTTTTTACGGCGCAGGTTTCGCTTGCACAAGTAAAAAGTGTCAAAGGTGTGATTACAGATTCTGAAGGGATGCCGTTGCCAGGGGCATCTGTTGCTGTGCAAGGAGGTCAAAAAGGTTCTAGTACCGATTTTGACGGATTGTATACAATTGAAGTACAAAAAGGGCAAACATTAGTTTTTACTTATGTTGGTCTAGAAACGCAAAGTATAGTTGTGGGTGATGCAGCTACAATTAATGTAAAATTGTTACCAGCAGCATCAAACGCATTAAATGAAGTTGTTGTAACTTCATTAGGTATTAAGAAAACAAGAAAATCTTTAACATATGCCGCTCAAGAGCTTAAAGGCGAAGAATTAACACGTGTAAAAGATGCCAACGTTATCAATACAATAGCAGGTAAAATTGCCGGTGTAGCTGTAACAAAAAGTTCAGGTGGTACAGGTGGTTCTACAAAAGTTCTTATTCGTGGAAACTCTTCTGTTTCAAATAGCCAGCCATTGTATGTTATTGATGGTATTCCGATGTTAAATTCAGGTTCAGGTCAGCCTAACGATACATTTGGTAGTTTATCTGGTGGTAACCGCGATGGTGGTGATGTTGTGTCTTTAATTAACCCTGATGATTACGAAGGAATGACAGTACTTAAAGGTGCTGCAGCTTCTGTTTTATATGGTAGCCAAGGAGCAAATGGTGTAATTTTACTTTCTTCTAAAAAAGCTAAAGACGGAAAAGCTAATATTTATGCTTCTTCAGTAACAACTTTTGAATCTGCTGCATATTTACCTAAATTTCAAACAGATTATATTGCTGCTCCAGGAGCTGATGAAAGCTGGGGAGCTGCTGGAAAATCAAAAGATCACGTAAAAGATTTCTTTAATACAGGAACAACTCAAATTACTTCTATCGGATATTCAATGGGTACTGATAAAAGTTCTACCTCTTTTTCTTATGCTAACACTTCTGCTACAGGGATTATTCCAGGAAACAGTTTAAAGAAAAATAACTTTGGTATTCGTCAGACTGCTAAGTTTTTGAATGATAAATTGACTTTTGGGGCAAATGCAAACTACACGTCTCAAACTATTGCAAACAAGCCAGTTAATGGATTTTATTTTAACCCTCTTACAGGAGTTTATTTAATGCCAAGAGGAAATGACTTTAATTATTACAAAAATAATTATGAAGTTTTTGATCCAACTAGAAACTTAATGGCGCAAAATTGGATGACTAATAGAGATATTATGCAAAACCCATATTGGGCAATAAACAGAAATAAATCTGAAGATAAAAATGATTTCTTTAACGGATCTTTATCTTTAAACTATAAAGCTAACAATTGGTTAAGCATTGCTTCAAGATACAGTTATAATAGAGTAACAAGTGCTTTTGATAAAAAGATATATGCTACAACTCAAGGTACACTTTCTAACATTAATGGTAGATATATCAATGAAAATTCATTAAGTACACAACGTTATGCAGATTTAATTGCTACAATTAATACAAAAATTGGTTCAAACTTCAGCTTTAATGCAAATATCGGAACAAGTATTACTAATACTTTAACGAATCAAAAAACAATTTTAGATTCAGGAATCAGCTCAGGATTAATATATGCTAACTGGTTTACATTAGCAAACTTTGTAAATAACTCTGGAAATTATCAAACTATTGATTCTAGAAGAGAAGTTCAGTCTGTATTTGCAGCTACAACATTTGGTTACAAAGATATGTTATTCTTAGACCTTGCAGGAAGAAATGATTGGTCATCTACATTATCAAATACAGGAACACCAAGTTATTTTTACCCATCAGTTGGTGTAACTGCACTTATCAGCGAAATGACAACATTACCAGATTGGATTAATTTTGGAAAAGTTCGTGGTACTTATGCTCAAGTTGGTAACGATATTTACCCTTTTATTTCATCTCCAACATACCTTTACAGACCAGGTTTTACAGATCCAAAACCAAGTGCTGGACCTAAAAATGGTACTACTTTAAAACCAGAATTAAAATCGGAATATGAGTTTGGTACAGAGTGGAGAATGTTTAATAACAGATTTGGTTTCGAAGTTTCTTACTACAATTCTGAAACTAAAAACCAATATTTACAAGTTGTTGCACCAGTAGGAAACCAAGAAGGTGTTGATTTTTACGGTTTTAATGCAGGAAGTATTGAGAATAAAGGTTTTGAGGTTGTGTTAAATGCAGGAATTATAAGAGGAGATAAATTTTCTTGGGATACTTCTATTAACTATTCACATAATAAAAACACAGTTAAAGAGCTTCCAGATAATATTGGAAACAGAGTTAATTTAACAGAAGCTGGAGTAAACGGTTATAGATATGCATTAGTGGAAGGAAGACCTTATGGAGTAATTGAAGGTATTAACTTTAAAAAAGATGCTCAAGGAAGAATTTTATTAAATGATGATGGAACAATTCAAAGAACAGATTTTCAAGAAGTTGGAAATTCTAATCCAGATTTTATGTTAGGTTGGTCTAACTCATTTAAATTAGGTTCATTCTTCGCAAATGTATTAGTTGACGGTCGTTTTGGTGGTGATGTAATGAGTTTAACAGAAGCACAAAATGATTCATTTGGAGTTTCTAAAGCTTCAGGAGATGCAAGAAATGCTGGTGGTGTTGCGATCAATGCAGTAAGAGCAAGTGATGGAGTAGCAGTAACATCAATGGATGCAAAATCTTACTACACACAAGTAGGAGGAAGAGCAGGTATTACAGGTGAATATGTTTATTCTGCAACAAACGTAAGTTTAAGAGAGGTTTCTATTGGATATAATTTTAATCGTAAAGCAATACCTTTTGTTAATACAGCAAGTATTTCATTAATCGCTAGAAACTTATTCTTTATCTACAAAGATGCACCGTTCGATCCAAATATTGCATTAAGTACTGGTCAAGGGTTACAAGGGGTAGACATTTATGGCTCACCATCTACAAGAAGCATTGGTCTTAATTTAAATGTAACTTTCTAAATTTAAAAAAATGAAACTAAATAAAATAACAAAAGCAGCTATCTGTATCTCATTGCTTGCAGCAGTAGGTTGTACAGGTGATTTTGAAGAGATTAACACCAACCCAAACGGTATTACGCCAGAATTATTAGAACAAGACTTTAATAATATCAAAGGAGGTTTTGCTCCAATGTTTAATAATATTCAGGTTTTAACTCCAGAATGGGTTTATCAATTACAACAAGGATTAAGTTGTGATATTTGGTCTGGATATATGGCAACTCCAACAGGTTTTGCTGGAGGAATAAACAATACAACATATTCGTTAGTTGATGGTTGGAATGTTTATAACTGGGATTATGCATATAAGTATGTTATGTTTAATGCTTATGATATAGCCAATAAATCAAAAGGTAAATACGATCAATTTTATGCATTGTCTTTAATCTTAAAAGTTGAAGGCATGCATAGAGTTACAGACACTTGGGGACCAATTATTTATTCTAAATTTGGTTCACCAGACACAACAATTCCATACGATTCCCAAGAAGAAGTTTATACTCAAATGTTTAGCGAATTAGATATAGCTGTTGATGAATTGACAAAAAGAGTAGACGCAAACGAAACTTCAACTTTTGTTACATCAGATTTATCTGCATACAAAGGAGATTATAAAGCATGGGTGAAATTTGCAAATACTTTACGTTTAAGATTAGCAATGCGTATAGTAAAAGTTAACCCATCATTAGCAAAAACACAAGCAGAAAAAGCTGTTGCTCAAAAATTTGGTGTATTTACTACAAATGCTGATTTATTTAAAGTTGTATCACCAGTTTATACAAATCCTATTGCAACAATTAGTAGTTCTTGGTTAGATATTCGTATGTCAGCAGACATGGAATCAGTTTTAGGAGGATATGATGACCCTAGAATTGCATCATATTTTGATACTTCAACTCAATTTGCTGGTCAATATAAAGGAGTACGCACTGGTATCGATATTGCAGCAAAATCAGATCACCAAGATTTTTCTGGAATTGGTTCTGTTGTAAGATCTAAAGAAATTGTTTTAATGACTACTGCCGAAGCATATTTTTTAAGAGCTGAAGGTGCATTAAGAGGATGGAATATGGGAAGTGACGCTAAGTCATTGTACGAATTAGGTATTGCAGCTTCGTTTGATCAAAGAGGTGCATCAGGTGCATCGGCTTATATAGCTGATAATGTGAAAACACCTAAAGCCTATGTAGATCCTAATTTTTCAGTAAATAATTCGGCTGCAGTAAATAACGTTACTGTTGCTTGGGATGCTGCAGCAACTAATGAAGTTAAATTGCAAAAAATTATCACTCAAAAATGGATTGCAGGTTTCCCAGAAGGTCAAGAAGCTTGGTCTGATTACAGAAGAACAGGTTATCCTAAACTTTTCCCAGTTATCAAAAATTATAGTGGAGGAACTATTTCAACTGCACTTGGTGTAAGAAGAATCAACTATGTTACTTCTGAAAAAGCAGCCAATGCTGGTGGTGTAGCTTCTGGTGTATCTAAACTAGGAGGACCTGACAACGGAGGAACTAGACTTTGGTGGGATACTACTGCTCCTAATTTCTAATAAAAGCAAAAAAAAAAAAAGAATATTAAGTTTGGTTAGTAAATGGTATAAGTAATGAAAGTTGCTTATACCATTTCAAAAACCAAAATGGTAAATACTACAAAAAAAGAAAATAAATGAAAAGTGCTTTAGAAATAAAACCTGATATCAGCTATAAAAGCGCTGGGAAATTTGAAGAAACTAGATTTGAAAAAATTCATAACGAAATCTTCAAAAATTCTGCCGAAGCTTCAGTAATTGTGGCGCAGGAAATCGCTCAATTGATTAGATCTAAACAAGAAAAAGGTAAATCTTGTGTATTAGGTTTAGCAACAGGTTCTTCTCCTATCAAAGTATATGAGGAGTTAGTAAGAATGCACAGAGAAGAAGGATTAAGTTTTAGCAATGTAATCACTTTCAATTTGGATGAATATTATCCAATGTCAAAAGAAAACAATCAGAGCTACCACTATTTTATGCATCAGCATCTTTTTAATCATATTGACATCAAACCAGAAAATGTTAATATTCCAGACGGTACAATGGCTATTGAAGAATTAAATCAATACTGCATTGACTACGAAATGAATATTAAAAATGCAGGAGGACTTGATTTTCAATTATTAGGTATTGGTCGTACAGGTCACGTAGGTTTTAATGAGCCAGGATCACACATCAACTCTGGAACAAGAATTATTACATTAGATCACATAACAAGAGTAGATGCTTCATCAGATTTTAATGGTATAGATAACGTTCCAAAAAGAGCAATTACCATGGGCGTTTCTACGATTATGAGATCAAAAAGAATCGTATTAATGGCTTGGGGACAAAACAAAGCCGATATCATCAAAAGAACTATTCAAGGCGATATCAGCTCAGAAGTTCCCGCTACATTTTTACAAAATCATCCCAATGCAACCTTTGTTTTAGATCAATCTGCAGCCGTAGAATTGACACGTTTTAAAACACCTTGGTTAGTTGGAGAATGTCTATGGACACAAGAATTAAAAAGCAAAGCGATTGTTTGGTTGTGCCAAAAAACAAAACAATCTATTTTAAAATTAACAGACAGAGATTACAACAATAATGGTATGTCTGATTTATTGGCGCAAGAAGGTTCTGCTTATGATTTAAACATCAATATGTTTAATGTATTGCAGCATACCATTACTGGATGGCCGGGCGGAAAACCAAATACAGACGATTCACATCGTCCAGAAAGAGCCAATCCAGCTAAAAAAAGAGTAATACTTTTTAGTCCGCACCCAGATGATGATGTTATCTCTATGGGAGGAACTTTTTCAAAATTGATTAAACAAGGACATGATGTACACGTTGTATATCAAACCTCTGGAAATATTGCAGTAACTGATGATGAAGCGTTAAAATTTGCCGAAGTAGGAAGCGATTTCATTGGTGCTGGAGCAGATATCGACTTTAAATCAGTCATTAAATTTTTGAATAATAAATCAGAAAATCAAATTGATTCTTTAGAAGTTAGAAAGTTAAAAGGACTTATTAGAAGAAGAGAATCTTATGCTGCAACACGATATATTGGACTAAAAGATACTAACACACATTTCTTAGACCTTCCTTTTTATGAAACAGGACAAGTTAAGAAAAACCCGTTAGGTCCAGAAGATATCGCTATTGTAAAAGATATTATTGCGACAATAAAACCACATCAAGTATTTGCTGCAGGCGATCTAGCTGATCCGCACGGAACACACGAAGTTTGTTTAAATGCAATATTTGCTGCAATGGGACAATTAAAATCACAATCGTACATGGACGATTGCTGGTTGTGGTTGTACAGGGGAGCTTGGCACGAATGGGACATTCACGAAATTGATATGGCAGTTCCGTTAAGCCCATCAGAAGTATTGCTGAAACGTCATGCAATTTTATACCACCAGTCTCAAAAAGACAGAGTAATGTTTCAGGGAAATGATTCTAGAGAATTCTGGGTTAGAGCAGAAGACAGAAATAAAAATACAGCCATCTTATACGATGAACTAGGTTTGGCTGAATATGAAGCAATTGAAGCCTTTAAACGTTTTGATTACTAAGGTTGTTTTTTAAATTCGATTCGATTAGAGCGGATCAAATTGCAAAATTCAGATTGATTTTTATGCGATAGTGAGGTCAAATAAAGATCTTTCTGAGTTTTGCATCCTTTTTTCTAATTTAAAAATGTTATCTCGAGGTAACATCTTTACTAACAAATTAAAAATGAAATATTTATTTGTACTACTATTTGCGGGTATAACAGCAAGTGCTCAAGTTCAGAAAGAGCAGTTAAATCTTATGCCTTGGCCTCAAAGTGTTGTTTTAAACGATGGGAATTTTGCTTTAACTAAAAATTTTAAAGTAAACATTACCGGAAATCCAGATCCAAGAATTTTTGGTGGAGTAACTCGCTTTTTGCGCCGATTAGATGGTAGAACAGGTATTTTTTTCGAGCAGGGTTTTATTACAAAATTAAATGAACTTCCAACAGCAGAACTGCAGATAAACTGTACTAAAAGTGGAAAAATTGGTTTATATGAAGACGAAAGTTATCATTTAGACATCAAAAAGAATGGTATTACAATAAATGCTACAAGTGATTTAGGAGCTTTACATGGACTTGAAACTTTGTTACAGTTATTGCAAAACAATAGTACATCCTTTTATTTTCCAGTATCACAAATTTCAGATTTTCCTAGATTTACTTGGAGAGGTTTGATGATTGATGCTGCAAGACATTTTCAGCCAATAGATGTTATCAAAAGAAATATTGATGCATTGGCAGCTATGAAAATGAACGTTTTTCACTGGCATTTGGTTGACGATCAAGGTTGGAGAATTGAAATGAAAAAACATCCAAAGCTTATAGATTTAGCTTCAGATGGAATGTATTATACACAAGAAGAAATTAAAAATATTGTAAAATATGCCGATGAGCGCGGTGTTTTAATCGTTCCAGAAATAGATGTTCCAGGTCATGGATCTGCCATATTAACCGCTTACCCAGAAATAGGAAGCAAGGTGATTACATTGACAGGAGGAACTTCTGAAAAAAATATTGAAGGTACCGCAATTGCGACCTATGGAGTTGAAAGAAATGCAGGTATTTTTTCGCCGACATTAGATCCTTCAAATCCTAAAACATATCAGTTATTGAGTGAAATTTTTGATGAGGTTTGCCCATTATTCCCAGGAGCTTATTTTCATATCGGGGGAGATGAAAATGAGGGTAAAGACTGGGATGCAAACCCAAAAATACAAGCCTTTAAAAAGAAAAATAATTTAGCTACAAACCACGAACTGCAGACGTATTTTACTATGCAGTTAATTCCAATGCTTAAAAAACACGGAAAACAGCTAATGGGATGGGAAGAAATTTTGACTAAAAATATGTCAAAAGAAGCCATTATCCATTCATGGAGAGGACCAAATGAAGGAGTTGCAGCAGGGCAATCATTAGTAGATGCCGTAAAAAAAGGATACAAAACAGTATTGTCAAACGGTTATTATATTGATTTGATGTATCCTATTGCAAGTCATTATTTAAATGATCCAATGCCAAAAGATGCGACATTAACCGCAGAAGAAAAAGCCAGAATTTTGGGCGGCGAAGCCACTATGTGGACAGAGCTTGCAACGCCTACAACAATTGATTCTAGACTTTGGCCAAGAACTGCTGCAATTGCAGAAAGACTTTGGTCGGCAGAAGATATTACAGATTTGGCTAGTATGCGTAAACGTCTAGAAGTAGTTTCGTTTAGACTAGAAGAATTAGGATTAACTCACATTCGTAATAGAGCAGTAATCTTAAGAAATATTTCCAATAATCAGAATATAAGATCGCTTAACGAATTTACAAATGTATGCGAACCATTAAAAGGATATACACGTAATAAAGGCGGTACAGAATATCAAATGTATTCTCCCTTTACCTTGTTTGCAGATGCCTGTACACCAGACGCAAAAGATGCTTTAGGCTTTGATGATGCAGTAAGCCAGTATTTAGCAGGTAAAACTCCAGAAAATAAAGCAAAAGTCGCAGCCTATTTCAACAAATGGATTGCAGTTAATAAAGGATTAAATGAATTAAGCGCAAATGCACCATTAGTGCAGTCTTTATTGCCATTATCAAAAAAATTAAACGACGCATCACAAGAAATGTTACTTGTTTTAGATAGTAAATCGACTTTAAAAGCAGAAGATTTAAAAAAATTAGTTGAAGACTGTAATACAAAAGAGCATGCAGATGTTGAGTTAGCAGTTTATACAAGCCTTAAGAAATTATTATAAGAGAGTTTGGTTTGAATTAGTATTCAAGTATGTTAAGATTGCCTTTATTGATTTAAAATTTTATCTCTGCCAGGTTTGGTTTCTGGCGGAGATAATTTATCGCAGAAGCAAAAAATTAACCCACTTTTTCAGACTTTAAAATAAAAAAAGAAACATAACCGAGATATAAAAAAGATTCATTAACCCTTTAAAAACCCAGCATAACCATAAATACTTCCCAAAAGTATACTAAAACATGACAACAAAATAGAATTTTAGATTGATGAGTTACCCCCAAATTTATCTTTTTATTTATTACAATTTTTTAAAAGAAATTATACATAAATATCAATCAATACTATTTGCAAATGATTATGGTAGAATCATTAATAGTAATATTTATTTATAGAAGTAATACAAATTTATTTCCAGCAGATTGCAATGTTATCTATTTGCAGTTGGTTGAATCCTAGTTATAGTATTTATGTACTGCATTTTAGTATGTAAGGTGCTGTAATTAGAATGTTTATTTTCTATTAACCAATATTTATTAATTATGAAACATTATTACAGATTGCTTTTTTTGTTACTGTTTCCCTTACTTGCGTTAGCACAACCAGCTCACGGTAAAAAAGTAGTAGGGTATTATGCACAGTGGTCTATTTATGCCCGGGATTTTAATATTCCGAAGATAGATGGAAGTAAATTGACGCATTTAAATTATTCTTTTTATGGTACAACGTATGATCCGGCACATCCGGAGAATACAAAGTTGTTATGTTTGGATTCTTATGCTGATTTTGAGCATATGGAAGGTGGAATTCCGTGGGATGCTCCTGTAAAAGGGAACTTTTATGACTTGATGAAGTTAAAAGAAAAGTATCCGCATTTAAAAATTTTAATCTCTGTTGGAGGATGGACCAAAGGTCAAGATCTTTCTCCAATTGCTGCAAGCCCTGTAGCAAGAGCCGCTTTGGCCGCAGACATGGCAAACTTTATTACAACTTATCCATTTATTGATGGATTTGACATTGACTGGGAATATCCTCTTTCTGGAGGAACAGACGGTACAGAAGTGATTAATGGAGCTCCAATTCCAGCACAAAAGTACAGCCCGGATGACAATAAAAACTTAGTCTATTTATTAAAAGCAATGCGTCAGGCAATGCCAAATAAATTAATCTCTATTGCAGCTGGTAATAACGTTAGAAAAGTAGCGTCACAGTATTTAGGGCCAAGCAACAGAGCACAATACGGAATGACAGAAGATATTTCGACCTATTGTGATTACATCACTTATTTTGGATATGATTTTGGAGGAAACTGGTACGATAAAACTTGCTACAACGCTCCTTTATACGCAAGTGGAAATCCTAATGATCCATTATATGGTGCGAGCCAATCAGAATCATTAGACGAATTAACCAATCAATATTTAAATGTAGTTGGTTTTCCTGCCAATAAATTAATTATGGGATTGCCTTTTTATGGGAAAAAATTTGATCATGTTGCCACAAATTCAACCAATGGTTTATTTGTTTCGGCACCAAGAGATGTAGTTCCAGGATGTACAAATCCGCAAAATCCAACAGGAACTTGGGACGGATCTGCAGCTTGTGAAAAATCTGGAAGTATCGAAATCTGCGATTTAGTTGGAAATTCAGTTACCAATTCACATCCTTATCTAGATCCAACCACAATGTTGGTTACGCCAACTGCAGCCGCTGCAGGATGGGTTAGGTATTTTGACAACACCACAAAAGTACCTTATTTATACAATGCCACTTTAAAACAGTTTATCAGCTATGAAGATAAACAATCGATGGATTTAAAAGTGCAGTATATTAAATCTAAAAATCTTGCTGGAGGTATGGTTTGGGAATTATCTCAAGATACCAGAGGATCTATTCCAAATTCATTATTAACACAAGTAGATACTTCATTTGGCAGTATCGTTGCAGGATCAGTAAGTATTGCAGGTTCTGTAAAAAACGGAACAGCTTTAGTTCCAGATGTTACAGTAGAACTTAGAGATGCGAGCAATGCAGTATTGCAAACCGTAGTTTCTACAACTGGTAATTTTACATTTAATAATTTAGCTTCAGGTCAAAATTATACACTTACAGCTCTAAAAGCAACGTATACTTTTACGCCGGTAAGTTTAACAAATGTTACTACAAATCAAACAGCAGTTGTTATACAAGGAACACAGCCCTTATATACGGTAAGCGGAACTGTTCTTGACGGAACGACAGCAGTTTCTGGAGTTACCGTTACAGCAACATCTGGAACTGTAGTTTTAACAGCAGTTTCTAATGCAAGCGGTGTTTACAGTGTTGCAGGTCTTACAGCAGGATTAAACTTTACCGTTACAGCTGCAAAATCTGGTTTCTCTTATACGCCGGCTTCAACAGTTTATACAGCAATTGCGGCTAATAAAACTTTGAATTTTACTCAAAGTGCACCAATTGTATATTATACTGTAAGCGGAACAGTTTTAAATGGAACAACGCCAGTTTCTGGAGTTACAGTTACAGCTGCTTCTACAGGTGGAAACTTCACAGGAGTTTCAAATGCCAGCGGTGTTTACACAGTTAGTGTACCTTCAGGAGGAAATTATACTGTAACTGCAGCCTTAACAGGACAAACTTATACACCAGCATCTACAGTTTATACTAATCTTGTTGCCAGCAAAACATTAAACTTTACTCAAAATGCTGTTGGAACAAGTAATAAAATTAGCGGAACAGTTAAAAATGGAACCGTTGTAGTAGCGGGTGCAAAAGTAGAAATCGTTTTACCTTGGACAGATAGTACACACAACTGGAAAAGCGTTATCGCGATAACAGATGCACAAGGAAAATACAGTTTTGATAATGCAGTTGTAGCAGGATATACAACAGTTACAAGTTTAAAATTAAATACTTGGGAAAACGGAGAAGTAGTTTACTATCCATCTAATCTGGCAAACTTTGCAGTTCCAGCAACCCCAACAGTTTATAATTTTAATACAAGTGCTACCGCAAAATCAGCACTAGCTGCGGCAAATTTAATTAGCGGTACCGTTAAAAATGGAACTACTGCAGTTTCTGGAGCAAAAGTAGAAATCGTTTTACCTTGGACAGATAACACGCACAACTGGAAAAGTGTTTTGGCAACAACAGATGCACTAGGAAATTATACTTTTGATAATTCAGTTGTAGCAGGTTATACACAGATTCTAAGTTTAAAATTGAATTCTTGGGAGAACGGAGAAGTTGCATACTACCCAAATAATCTAGCCAACTTTGCAGTGCCAACAACATCGCAAGTTTATAATTTTAATACACAAGCGGTTGTTGTGACTAAGCCAGTGGTTGCCATTACAGCACCAACAGCTTCGGCGATTGCTATCAATTTAGGAACAGCTATTAATTTTGTTGCAAGTGTTGGATTAAGTGCTGCTGATGCGACTACAATCTCATCTGTTGTATTTAGTTTAGATGGACAAAGCTTAAGTGCTACCAATTCTTCGGGAACTTATACCGCGATTTGGACACCAGTTGCCAATCAGTTTTCGCTTAGTCATACATTAACAGTTACGGCTACTGCATCAAACGGGACAACAGATGCAAAAACATATAGTTTTACATTAAATTGTTCAGGAGCAAACTGTCCCAATTCGTTACCTGTAATTACTTGGAATTCACCATCAAATACTACTGTAAACCAAAGCTCTTTTCAAGTTGTGCCAATTTCGGTTACGGCGGTTGATAGTGACGGATCAGTTTCAGGTGTTACTATTACCATAAATGGCGGTACGTTTAACATGACAGCAGGTACAAACAATACGTATACGTATAATTTTACACCGTCTGCTTATCAGGATTATCCAGTTGTAATCAAAGCAACCGATAATAAAGCTGCCGTAACGACATTAAACAATACGATTAAAATTGCTCCAGTGAGTACTAATAGATTCATTGCGCTTCCATCTAAAATTATTTTAGGATATGCGCATTCTTGGGAAAATACAGGTGCTCCATTTTTATATTTTTCTCAAATGGTTGGAAGTAAATTTAACGTAGTTGATTATTCTTTCGTAGAAACCGTTAATCGTGATGGTTATACACCAGTATTAACTACAAATGACACTAGATATTTGACTAATGGAGTTTTTGATAAGCAATTATTGAAAAATGATATAAAAGCCTTAAGAAATAGCGGCGTTCCTGTTATTGTCTCTATTGGAGGTCAAAACGGACACGTTGTTTTAGACAATGTAACGCAGAAAAATATTTTTGTTAATGGTCTAAAAGCAATTATTGATGAGTATCAATTTGATGGAGTTGATTTAGATTTTGAAGGCGGATCGATGAATTTTAGTGCAGGTGCTTTAAGAGATATTTCTTATGCCGGTATTTCTGCTTATCCAAGATTAAAAAACATTGTTGATGCTTGCAAAGAATTAAAAGCTTACTATGGCACTGGATTTTTATTAACTGCAGCTCCAGAAACACAATATGTACAAGGAGGATATTCAACCTATACAGATACCTTCGGTTCATTCCTGCCAATTATTCAAAACTTGCGTAATGAACTGGATTTGTTAGCAGTGCAATTGTATAATACAGGAGGAGAAAACGGATTGGATGGTCAATATTATGGTTCAGCTAAGAAAGCAAACATGGTAACTGCCCTAACAGATATGGTAATAAAAGGGTATAACATTGCTACAACCGGAATGCATTTTGATGGTTTACCAGCCTCAAAAGTTCTTATTGCATTACCAGCTTGCCCAAGTGCAGCAGGCAGTGGTTATTTAACGCCGACAGAAGGAATTAGCGCTATGGATTACTTAAGAAACGGAACCACTTTTACTGGAAGAACATATACTATGCAGCCCGGCGGACCATATCCTTCTTTAAGAGGTTTAATGACTTGGTCTGTAAACTGGGATGCCTCTTCTTGTGGTAATTCTTCTGAATTGTCTAAAGCTTATGCCGCCTATTTTGCCTCACAATCGACAGCTAAGATGTTATCTCTAGATAAAATTGAACCAAAAAGCAGTACAGTAGTATACTTTAAAAATGATGCTTTATCGGTAACAAATGACACCGAAGATATTGATCAAGTAGAAGTATTCAATACAATAGGTCAATCTATAGTAAGTCATAAAAACATTCAAAATACAAAAGAAGTACTGCTTCAGAACTACAGCTTTTCAAGCAAACAATTATTTATAGTTGTGGTAACAGACAAAGCTGGAAAGAAAAAATCATTCAAAGTAATGAACTTTTTAAACTAAAGTAAAAAGCAAAGAATGGAAAATTTAGGAATTAAAAAATTAGGAAGGTTAAGATTGAGTTTGGTTATTTATTTTTTAATCTGATTTTTAAATTTCAAAAAATGCATCGAATCTAGGTGATTTGTTATTTGGTTTTCACCTAGAGGGAGCATTATAAGCCCGGCAATTTATTGTCGGGTTTTTTTATTTTTGGATTAGATAAAAAGCTGTTTTAAATATGTCTTATTTTGATATAAAAAAGACTTATTGCGCCTTGATCTAGGTTTGTTTTTAGATATTTTGGTGTGAACTTAAAAACACACCAGTATTATGAAAAAAAAAATAACCCTCGTTTCGTACATTTTCGGACTAATTGGTTTAGTCTTCTTTAGTGGTAGTCTTTATTCTTATCTGGATCAACAGGCTTTTTTAAAAAGAGCTGAAAAGGTTCAAGGAACTGTCATTGAATTAATTGTTAACAGATCAAATAACTCGACAACATTTACTCCAGTTGTGTTTTTTACAACTAAAGATGGTAAAGAAATTGAATTTACTTCTTCTATTAGCAGTAATCCGCCAAGTTATAATCAAGGAGAAAGTGTAGAAATGGTATATGATCCTACTAACCCAAGTGACGCAACTATTAATGCATTTAGCTCATTATATATGGGGCCGCTAATTTTCGGAATTTTCGGATTGGTTTTCTTCTTAGTTGGCTTCTCAATTATTCTTTTTGGTTATTTAAAAAAAAAGAAAGCAAAATATTTACTAGAAACCGGCAAACGTATTTCAACAAAATTTAAAAGTGTAGAAATTAATTATGCTCTGGAAGTAAATAATAGAAATCCTTTTCAAATTATCAGTCAGTGGATAGATCCAACAACTAATCAATTATATATTTTTGAAAGTGATTCTATTTGGTTTGATCCCACAGATTTTATAAAAACAGAAGAAATAGCGGTTATGATTGATCCTGAAAATCCAAAAAAATATCATATGGATATTTCTTTTTTACCTGAAAGAGGAAATTAAATTTAGCTCAGGATCATATTATCATCAAATGAAGAATGTTGTTTTTTTCTTTTGCCACGAATTCCACAAATTTTCACTAATTAATTCGTGCTAATTCGTGAAATTCGTGGCAAAAAAGACCCAGTTTTTGTCATTTCGACGAAGGAGAAATCTTCGCAAGTAACTCTGTAAAAGTGATTCAGCAAATGGAGATTTCTCCTTCGTCGAAATGACAAAATTGAGGTAAATCTGGGTGAAAAAAGCTTAAATTTTTTAATTACTTTTGAATCTGATTTATTTACAAAATTTCATGAAAAAGCTATTTAGCATTCTCAGTGTATTTTTAATTTTTACTTCTTGTTTCAGTCAAACCAAATACAGAAATCCAGAAGTAGACCCCGTACAAATTCAAGATAAATTTGAAGATTGGTCTGCATATCAAAGCAAAAAAATAATGCTTTCGAGAGATTTTATCGCTCTGGATTCTCAATCAAAAGAAATAACAAAAGAGGCATTTTTAGACGAACTAACAAAAGGAAATTTTATCCCAATTCGATTACTTTCTGATGATGGAAATTACTATTATAAATTATTCAAAATCCTTCCCAATTCTGATACCAGTATAAAAGCAACAATTGCACAGGAAGCATTTGACGCTTACCATAATTTTAAAATGGAAGGAACCGCTTTCCCAAAGTTTTCCTTTAAAGATTTAAATGGAAATCTAGTTTCAAACGAAACTATGAAAGGAAAAATAATCGTCATAAAATGCTGGTACATTCATTGTGCAGCTTGTATAAAAGAATTTCCAAAAGTCAACGCATTAGTTTCAAAATACAAAGACCGAAAAGATATTCTTTTTGTAAGTCTTGCCGAAGATACACCAGAGCAATTAAAAGTATTTTTAGCCAAAAGACCATTATCCTATTCCGTAATCCCGAATATGAAAGTGTATATGAATGAAACCTTGCAATTGAATGCATTCCCAACGCATTTTATCCTAAATAAAGAAGGAGTAATCAAGAAAGTAGTTTCCAATTACGAAAGCCTGGAAGTTGCTCTCGCGAAAGTAAGCTTAAATTAAACCATTGAGAAATTAAAATAAATGGTAAAAACAACAATATTCCGCACGCTTTGTCATTCTGAGGAACGAAGAATCTTCACAAGTAACTCCGTGCAGAAAGTTATCAATCTTTGTAGAGCCTCTTGCGAAGATTCTTCGTTCCTCAGAATGACAAGATTGTGAAAAATGTCATTAAGAGTATTTTTATTTTAAAACACTGTAAATTTGTTGTTTGTGTATTGTTTAGATGAAATAATATAAGTTTTAGCATATAGTTATATAAGAAATTACAAGGATTAATTTAACTTAATCTCTTAATGGTAAAAGTTAAGTTTTATTTTTAAATGAACTTATATAACTTATATGGTGGAAATAAAAACTTAGGGACTTTGAACCTTTGCAACTCTGAACCTTTTTCCTTACTTTTGCACAAAATTAATTAAAAAGACATTCATGTTAACAGTCAATAATTTATCAGTTCAATTTGGCAAACGAATTTTGTTTGACGAAGTAAATACCACATTCACACACGGAAATATTTACGGCGTTATTGGAGCCAATGGTGCTGGAAAATCTACTTTTCTTAAAATCATTTCGGGTGATATGGATCCAACATCTGGACATATCCATTTAGAGCCAGGAAAACGTATGTCGGTTTTGAACCAAAATCACAACATGTTTGATGAGCATACTGTTCTAGAAACTGTTTTGATGGGGAATAAAGTTTTATACGCCGTTAAAAAAGAAATGGATGAACTTTACTTAGACTACAACGATAAAAATGCAGATAGAATAGGGGAGCTACAAGTTCAGTTTGAAGAAATGAACGGATGGAATGCCGATTCTGATGCAGCATCGATGTTGTCTAACTTGGGAATCAACGAAGAACATCATTATACTTTAATGGGCGATCTTGAGGGAAAAATTAAAGTTCGTGTGCTTTTGGCGCAGGCACTTTTTGGAAATCCTGATGTATTGATTATGGATGAGCCTACCAACGATTTGGATTTTGAAACAATCGCTTGGTTAGAAAATTTCTTAGCAAATTACGAGAACACAGTAATTGTAGTATCTCACGACCGTCACTTTTTAGATGCGGTTTGTACACATATCTCTGATATCGATTTTAGTAAAATAAACCATTATTCAGGAAACTATACGTTCTGGTACGAGTCTAGCCAATTGGCCGCAAAACAACGTGCACAACAGAACAAAAAAGCAGAAGAAAAGAAACAAGAATTAGAAGAATTTATTCGTCGTTTTAGTGCCAACGTAGCAAAATCGAAACAAGCTACTTCACGTAAAAAAATGATTTCTAAATTGAATATTTCAGAAATTAAACCTTCTAGCCGTCGTTACCCTGCAATTATCTTTGATCAGGATCGTGAAGCTGGAGATCAAATTCTGAATGTAGAAAACCTAAGCGCTTCTGTAGATGGAGAACTATTGTTTAAAGATGTTCATTTGAATATGGCAAAAGGCGATAAAATCGTTCTTTTCTCTAAAGATTCACGTGCAACTACAGCATTCTACCAAATATTAAACAACGAGCAAAAAGCAGATTCTGGAACTTTTGATTGGGGAATTACAACCAACCAAGCGTATTTACCAGCTGAGAATCATTCCTTTTTTGAAAATGATTTGACATTGGTAGATTGGTTACGTCAATACGCAAAAACAGAAGAAGAACGTGATGAGGTTTTTATTAGAGGATTTTTAGGGAAAATGATTTTCTCTGGAGAAGAAGCTTTAAAAACTAGTCGTGTATTATCTGGAGGAGAAAAAGTACGTTGTATGTTGTCTAGAATGATGATGGAACGCGCAAATATCTTAATGCTTGATGAACCAACCAATCACTTAGATTTGGAGTCTATTACAGCGTTTAACAACTCATTAAAAAACTTTAAAGGTTCTATCATTTTTACAACTCATGATCACGAGTTTGCACAAACAGTTGGTAATAGAGTAGTAGAGTTAACACCAAACGGAGTTATCGATCGTTATATGACATTTGACGAATACTTGGATGATGAAAAAATTCAAGAGCAAAGAAAGAAGATGTATAATCTTTAAGAGTTTTTTTTTAAAATAATTTAAATAAAAGGAATAGTAGTTTATAAAATCATTCTGGAATTCTAATTTTGAATTGCAATAGCTCCAGAGGAGCGAGATATTTATAGTATATTTTAAGTCAAAGGAACAAAGCTCCAGCGGAGCGGCATTCAACAGCTTAATAATATTCCACCCCGCTGGGGTTCCTGTTTGTGTAAACTATTTTCTACTATAAACATATCGTCCCAATGGGACTTTAGCGGAAATTTAAACAAACACTAAGTATATAAATACAAAACCCGTTATGAAAAATAACGGGTTTTTTTATGCTTATTTACTACCGAAAAATTTGCTAATAATAAATATGATTATCGCAATAATAAAAATTACAATAAATATTCCAACGCCCATTCCGGCTTTAAAAATGTCTCCAATAACTTCGCAGCTTGTAAATGAAAATAGTATAACGAATACCATTAACAATCTTTGTATTTTATTTTGCATGATTTTGATGTTTAAATTGATAATTTGCTTATTGTGAAATTACTTTAAACAAAAAGAAAATGCGTTATATAATTTTTAGAAAAAGTTTTATGATTTGGAGATGAATTTCGGTGAAAGAATTTCTATAGTATTATTTCCGCATATTTAAGCAGTTTGATTTAATATTTAATTTTCAATACTCTTTTCTATCAAATAAGAGTATTCTATTGATATCTTCCTCAATTGATTGTAAATAATCACTTTCAGTAAAAGCCCCATCATAATATGATTTCCAAGGAGAAATTGTGTCTAAATTAGAGTCTAAGTAGCTATTGATTTTGTTTAAAAGAAGTTCACGATTAGTAATAGAAATATTTAAATTTTCTATGCGTGAACTCTCTTCTTGGTTAAGTAAAATATTATACAATTTTTCTAAATTATCTTTAAAATTATTTTTGCCTAATACTTCAATAGTATATTCAATATCTGATAATTCTGGATTAATTGATAAATTAAAAATAGGTGTAATTATTAAATAGGGTTCTCCCCATTCAAATTTCTTTTCTTCAATAAAACAATAGGGAAAAGTATTTTTATCTAGATAAATCATTTATTGCGTTTTAATTACAAAGGATATTTAGTTTTTATGTAGAATTGTCTTTATTTCCAAATAAACAATTCTAGCTATTACAATGGTTTCACTTAGAAAATAAACAACACCTAATACAGAAATACTTTGGTAATTGTATAATAGTATGCAAAATGTCAGAATACAGTATAATATATTGGCAACACTGATTATTTTTAAAAACGATTTCCAATTAGTGTTTACTATTAAAAAGCAAGAAATAGAGTAAATTGAAAAAATCAATGCAAGTAAAGAAAGATATTCAAAAGTGTTTTTTGATAAACCGAAAAAATTATTGAAAGTTCGAAGGACGACAAAAAGTAATAAAGCAGTAAGTAATGCACCAAAACTGTCTATAAGAAATATATTTTTAGGTTTTCTGAGGAATTGGCTTATGCTTACTTTCATGAAATTTAGTTATATACAATTCATTCAATTGCTATGTGGTATACAATGATAACGCAGACAAAAATCCAACGCTATCATTGTTGTACATAAGAAGTTGGGTTGAATTATTTTTTATAATATATGATTTTTCTTACCCAAGTTTCATTATAAGGATCACTTGAAGATGTTTTGGTTATCCAATTACCAAATTTATCATTTGTATATTTATAACTGAATTCTTCTTGATCAGTTACCACATCATCCTTTATAGTTTGCCTTTTAATCACATCCCCATAAGTATTAAAATCGCTCAATACAATCGTTACTTTTCCATTCCACCACTCTGTAGCTTTTTGTTGGGTTTTAACCCCTTTTTTATCATAAAAGTATTCCCATTGATTTGATATTTGCTCTTCATTAGAATTAACAGAATACATTAACTGCTTAATTAATTGGTTTTTACTATTGTAGACATCTTCATATTTTTTCTTTTTTACACCTTCAACATCTTCATAAGTAATGATATGTTGAAATCCGTTTTGAGTTATTTTTTTTATATTTTCATCTTCAGAATTAGATGAGTTTAATAAATATCCTTTTGTGTCAAATTCATATTTAGTGGTGTCTTTACGGCAATTATAAGCGCCTCCATCAACAATTACCGATGGACATCTTTCGTCTACTTCAATGATTTTATTTACCTGACCTTTTAAGATCAATTTTTGCCAGTCTGAGGATGATTTTTGAGCGTTTATTTGATTTATTAATAGCATTTGTATTGCAACGAACAGGATTTTTTTCATATCAATTTAAAAGTTTTGTAAATTATTTTAAGATTTAATTTTAAAGAAATTTAGAATTTTACTGTTACGAAAATATATGTTTTAAATGTAATACTGTCAAAAAGTGAGATTTTAATCTTAAAATAAAAACAATAATAGCCATTATGAAAATTTGATGTTTAGATATAAAATTATTATTAAATCAAAAAAAAACATTTGCCTACGAAATTAGCTCACAAATAAAATCTGAATTCGTATATTTGCCCAACTAAATATGACACTAAATTATGAGCCAAAAAGTATTACTTAATTCAAAAGAAGTTACTATTATACTCCATCGTTTGGCTTGTCAGTTAATTGAGAAACACTTAGATTTTTCGGATACTATTTTAATCGGAATACAGCCAAGAGGTGTTTTTTTAGCAGAGCGTTTAAAAAAAATTTTAGAAAACGAATACAATACTCCAGAAATTTCTTTGGGTTATTTAGACATCACTTTCTTTAGAGATGATTTCCGTAGAACAGATAAACCTCTCGAAGCCAACAAAACTCAAATTAATTTTATTGTCGAAAACAAAAAAGTCATTTTTATAGATGATGTATTGTTTACCGGAAGAAGTATTCGTTCTGCCTTAACGGCAATTCAGTCTTTTGGGCGACCTTCAGAAATTGAATTGCTGGTATTAATCGACAGACGATTTAGCCGTAATTTACCCATTCAGCCCGATTATCGCGGCCGTCAGGTAGATGCTATTAATAATGAAAAAGTAAAAGTAAGCTGGAAAGAGAATGATGGAGAAGATGTCGTTCATTTGATAACGAGCTAATTGATTCTTCATTATAAAAACCACTATTTAAAAAATATAATCGAAACAAAATGAAAGAATTAAGCGTAAATCACTTATTAGGAATTAAATACATCAACGAGAATGATATTAACCTAATTTTTGAAACTGCCGATCATTTTAAAGAAGTCATTAATAGACCCATTAAAAAAGTTCCTTCATTACGAGATATTACGATTGCCAATATTTTCTTCGAAAACAGTACCAGAACCAAACTTTCTTTTGAGTTAGCCCAAAAACGTTTATCGGCAGATGTGATTAGTTTTTCTGCAGCACAATCATCCGTTAAAAAAGGAGAAACACTTATTGATACCGTAAACAATATCCTTTCGATGAAAGTAGATATGGTTGTAATGCGCCACTCTAATCCCGGAGCGGCTTATTTTTTATCTAAAAACGTAAAAGCAAGTATTGTAAACGCTGGTGATGGAGCACACGAACACCCAACGCAGGCTTTATTGGACAGTTATTCTATTAGAGAAAAATTGGGCGATGTTGCAGGTAAGAAAGTAGTTATTGTGGGTGATATTTTACACTCTAGAGTTGCATTATCTAACATTTATGCTTTGCAGATGCAAGGCGCAGAAGTAAAAGTATGCGGACCAAAAACACTGATTCCGAGATATATTGAATCGCTTGGTGTTACGGTAGAGCCAAACTTACGTAAAGCTTTAGAATGGTGTGATGTGGCAAATATGTTACGTGTACAGAACGAACGTATGGATGTGAATTTCTTTCCTTCTACAAGAGAATATGCACAGCAATACGGTTTAGATAAAACATTATTAGATTCGCTTAATAAAGAGATTATAATCATGCACCCTGGACCAATTAACAGAGGCGTTGAGATTACAAGTGATGTAGCCGATTCGAGCCAATCTGTGATCTTAAATCAGGTTGAAAATGGTGTAGCAATTAGAATGGCTGTAATTTATCTTTTAGCCTCTAAAATACAATAGTTTTCTTTATTTTGTTTCAGGTTTCAAGTTTCAAGTTTGTCATGCTTTGTCCAAACTTGAAACTTGAAACTTGAAACCTCTAAAACTTGAAACAATCATTTTCAAACTAACTAAAAATTCTTCGTACCTTAGCTTCTAAAAATATTATTTTGATATTGAGCCTATAAATTATAAAATGAAAGTAGATCAAAAAGGACATACCGTTACGATTAAAAATACACAAGGAGACTTTAATGCTTTTTTTGAGAATGTAACACAGCAGTTTAAGACGTATGAGAATCAAAATGTTATAATCGATTTAACAGCAGATACTGCATTGTCTGAAAAAGATTTAAAACTATTCCTGCCACTTTCGAAGCAGCAGAAAAAAGCTAAAAAGTCTTTTGTAATTGTTATTACTGATTTTGACTTTAATGCTGTTTCTGATAAATTGACTATTGTTCCTTCGCTTTTAGAAGCTCACGACATTATCGAAATGGAAGAAATTGAAAGAGATTTGGGGTTTTAATTTTAGATTGTTGATTTTAGATTGTTGTAATACTGAATCTAAAATTTTTTGTCAATCTAAAATCTAAAATCTGCGATCTAAAATCTAAAATTTAAAATGAAGTTAACCATACTTGGCTGTTACGCAGCAACTCCTAGAACACTTACCAACCCAACCGCTCAGGTTTTAGACATAAAAAATCGTTTATTTTTGATCGACTGCGGGGAAGGAACTCAGGTACAACTTAGAAAGAATAAGATTAAATTTTCAAAAATTAATCACATTTTTATTTCGCATCTTCACGGAGATCACCTTTACGGATTAATTGGAACAATCTCGACTTTTTCTCTTTTGGGAAGAACGACAGATTTACATATTTACGGACCAAAAGGAATTAAGGAATTAATTCTTCTTCAATTGAAACTAACAGAATCTTGGACAACTTATAATTTGTTTTTTCACGAATTAGAGTCAAAAGAAAGTGAAGTTGTTTTTGAAGATAAACGTGTTATTGTAAAAACAATTCCTTTAAAACACCGCGTTTATACCAATGGTTTTCTTTTTCAGGAAAAACCGGATGAAAGAAAACTAAATGTTGAAGCTGTACAGCATTATGATATTCATGTTGCTTATTATCAAAAGATAAAAAACGGAAGTGATATTACACTCGATGATGGAACTGTAATTGAAAACGAAAAACTTACTTTTGATCCCGTGAAGCCGAAAAGCTACGCTTTTTGTTCAGATACGGTTTATCACGAAGCTGTAATTCCTATTATAGAAAATGTTGATGTCTTGTATCACGAATCTACTTTTTTGGATAGTGAAGCTCCTTTGGCACTTAAAACACTGCACTCAACTTCAAAAGAAGCTGCAAGAATTGCTTTGAAAGCCAATGTAAAACAGTTAATTTTAGGTCATTATTCAACACGTTATGACGGAATTGAACGTTTTAAAGAAGAAGCTGAAGAAATTTTTCCGAATGTACTTTTAGCAGATGACGGTAGAAGTTTTGAGTTATGAGTTATGAGTTTTGAGTTATAAGTTATGAATTATGAGTGTGTGTTGTTTATTTTTAGATAAATGATTCTAGAAAGTCTAATAATCTGAAATCTGAAATCTAAAATCATCAATCTAAAATTTAAAGCCAGCAATCTAAAATCAACAATCTAAAATCTAAAATTTTTTACTTATGAACGATTTAAGTAATTATAGAAAATCTTACGAAAAAAGCGAATTGCTTGAAAATACTATTCCAGAAGACCCAATTAATCTTTTTAATAAATGGTTTCATGAAGTAGAAGATTTTGGCGGAAGCGGAGAAGTAAACGCTATGACAGTTGCTACAATAGGACTAGATGGTTTTCCGAAATCTAGAGTTGTTTTATTGAAGAAATTCTCTGAAGAAGGTTTTATTTTTTATACCAATTACGATTCTGAGAAAGGAAAAGCAATTGCGGTAAATCCGCATGTTTGTTTGTCTTTTTTTTGGCAGGAAATGGAGCGTCAAGTGATTATAAAAGGAATTGCTCAAAAAACTTCTGAAAATATATCTGACGGTTATTTTGATTCTCGTCCAGACGGAAGTAAGTTGGGAGCTATTGTTTCTAATCAAAGTGAAGTGATTCCGTCGAGAACATTTTTAGAAGAAAACCTAAAGGAGCTTGAGAAGAATTTTGAAGGAAAACCAATCCCGAGACCCGAAAATTGGGGTGGTTATTTGGTAACTCCTTTACAAGTAGAATTTTGGCAGGGAAGACCTAATAGACTCCACGACAGAATTCGTTATACAAGCCAATCTGATTTTTCTTGGAAGATTGAAAGGTTATCTTCTTAGTTGTAAGATTTTTATTTATTAAATATAAAAAAAGATGTATTTCATCGATTAATTTTGTAGTTTACCGATAAATTAAATATGTTTGGAATAGAAATAAACGAATATTATTTAATAAAAAGGATTTAAAGTGTTTGCCCCAACATCTACTTTAAAAGCATAAACTACCGTTGATTATGAAAAAGATTATGCGCCACATGTTGTTCATTGCAATGCTTATTGCAATGAACGCATGTTCAGCTGACACTGCCGAGGGAAGCGATAGTAGCACTACAACTGAAACGCTTATTACCAATTATACTTATAATGATGACGAACTGTCAACTATGCAGCTTATAAACGAGTACCGCTTGAGTATTGGTTTGAATGCACTGCAGACAGTAAATCATATTTCGGCTAAATGCGAAGAGCATAACAAATACATGATTGCCAACAATGTTGTTAATCATAATGATTTTACTTCACGATCTAACAATATTGTAACTGTTCTTGGCGCTAAAAAAGTGGGTGAGAATGTTGCCTACAATTATAAAACACCCGAAGCAGCCTTAAAAGCTTGGTTAGATAGTCCTGGCCATAAAGAAAACATTGAAGGAGATTACACTCATTTTGGATTGTCAGTTACGACTGATCCTGCAACTGGGAAAAAATATTACACAAACATTTTTGTTAAGATTTAAAAGAGTTTATATTCGAATCTGGTTGGTTTTTTAGTGGTCGTTGTAGCTTTCCGAGCTACAACGACTTTGTTTTTTAGATAGATATAAAAGAATGATTTTTAAAAGTATTTTTGTTTATTATTACTTTTACTTAATTCGTTGTATAAAATATCAATAAATGACTGCTATGAAATTCTTAATCTGTTTTGCTTTTTTTTCATTTTCGACTTATGGACAGGTTTGCCTACATAAAAATTTATCAAAATCATTCAATTATAATGTAAAGGTTGCAAGAATGGAGACCAATTCTTGTAAAATTAAAGTAGACATAATTGAAAAAGAATCCAATAGACATCTTCAAACCATAAATATTGATTCAGAATTTATTTTTGAAGAAGATTTTAAAAAATGTTCAACAGTTAGATCCTATATATCGGGTTTTAATAAAAATAAAGAAGACATTGATAATGATTATGGCGATTTTATTGTAGCCGATTTTAACTTTGATGGTAAAGAAGATTTCGCAGTAAAAACGGATTCAGGTGGAAATGGCGGTCCTAATTATACGTACTACATTCAAAACGAAAAACTAAAATTTGAATTGGATCAATTTTTAACTGAAACGGTACGGTTTTTCCCTTCATCATTTGATAAAACAAAAAAGACTTTGTCAACTTTTGTCCATGCAAGTGCAAGTTCGAGTAGTGAATCAATTTATGGATACAATTCGAAAACTAAAAAATGGAAATTTATAAAAGAGTCTATTGTGAAATTTTGATTATTCGTTTTTGTAACTGAGTTTCTTCCAATCTCGTAACTCTATTTTTACAGAAAGGGATAGTACATACATATTATGCAAATCTTTGTCAAAGTTTAAAACTTTTATAAAGCTAAATATTTTTATATAAGTGTATTAGTTAAATGAAATAGCATCATCTTTTTTCATTTCAACGGAGGAGAAATCTTCATAAGAAACACTAGGAATTATTAGAAAAACACCACGAGTTTGTCATTTCTGTAAAGGTTACTTATTTCGGTAACGAATATTTCGCACCCATTTTCCACAATCTTGTCATTTCGACGAAGGAGAAATCGCACTAGTAACTCCACAAGTAAAATCATCAACCTTTGAGGAAACACTAGTGCGATTTCTCCTTCGTCGAAATTGTAAAGGTTACTTATTTCGGTAACAAAATTTAACTTTAATAAATTTTGTTACGATGAGAAATAATAGCAAGGATTCGACATTAGAGAGA
>NZ_WMID02000021.1 GCF_009711165.2 Flavobacterium sp. MC2016-06
TTGTCATTCTGAGGAACGAAGAATCTTCACGAGAAACTCCGCAATCAAAATCGCCAATCTTTGTCGAGCTACTTGCGAAGATTCTTCGTTCCTCATCAAAGTTTTTTTATTTTTCTAACTGATTCACACAATCTTGTCTTTCTGAGGAACGAAGAATCTTCACGAGAAACTCCGCAATCAAAATCGCCAATCTTTGTCGAGCTACTTGCAAAGATTCTTCGTTCCTCATTAAAGTTTTTTTATTTTTCTAACTGATTCACACAATTTTGTCATTCTGAGGAACGAAGAATCTTCACGAGAAACTCCGCAATCAAAATCGCCAATCTTTGTCGAGCTACTTGCGAAGATTCTTCGTTCCTCAGAATGACAAGATTGGGGATAAATTGGATTTAAAAGATATGTATTAAGTTTTTGGGCGTGCCCCTCCGGGTCGGGCTTTCGGCTATATCTTTTATTCCGCTCCGCTTCATAAAAGGATACCGCCTCTATCCCTCACACTTGTAGTTTTATGATAAATTTTAGTCGATTTGATATGATAATTTTTTGACAGCACTAACAATTTAATAATACCTTTAAACAATATTTTGCAATTAAAAATATATACAGGCAATGAATTTAATCGAAAATGGATAGTTGGAAATTATGAGATTTTAAAAGACAATAAATCCGCTTGGTTTTGGTTTGAAGCATAATAATTTTACTATTTACAAGTAATTGCAAGAGTGGGTGAATAGAAAATTTTTGTTATAAAGTTCTAATGCTTAATATAATTATTAAAAATGAAGTTTGAAACTGTATTGTTATTATGTGTTTTATGTTTTTTTGTCAGCTGTAAAAAAGAAATTCCTGCATCGATAAAGTTAAAAGTTGAGTTTGAGGACAAATTAAAAAAAGAACTTCCAAGAGTTTATTCTATTGCTGTTTACAAAAACGGGAAAATATTCAAAACATTTAATAGATTTGAAAAGCCTTATATTCGGAAAGAAATTGATTTAGATAGTTTGTCAAACGGAACATATAAATTTGTCTATATGAACTTTTTAAACCAAACAGTTCAGAAAAGTGTTGAAGTAAAAGAAAATAAAGTTTACAATATTTCAATTTATCCTGATTCCTCAGATTATACTAGTCTTATTAATAAATCATTTGTTAGTAATTTGAGTGAAAATCAACAAGTAGAATTTTATTATGAAAGTGTAGGTTGTTTTCATTCTTTTGAAGGCAGTTTTGTAGTTACCAAAAAAGCTAATGCTTATTATATTAAAAGTCGGACTATTTCTAAAAAGCTAAATAAAAAAGAATTAGATTTAATTATTAAAATGGAATGCGAATTAGATCTTTTGCAAGATGGTGGTTGTACAACATCTGATTATTATGTTGTGAAATTCGGAAAAAATGAAAAAGAATTTCACGATCGTACATGTGCATGGCAAGGTTGGACAAATATGTTTAAGCAAATTAATATCAAAAGTTGAAAAAACATCTAAAAACACCTCATTTATCTTTTTCTGGCTCTTGTCGTGATTGCGAATAATGGTATTTTAGATTTCAATCCGATAGTACGGATTTACAATCCGTTCCCAGAACGATAAGACTATGAACTCAAATATCAAAATAAGAAAAGTCCAAAACCAAGACCTAGATTTTGTCTACAATTCAATATGCGAACTCGAGAATGAAACTTTAGACTTTGATGTTTTCAAAGAAATATTCAATGAAAACATTTCAAACCCAAACAATCTTTATCTAATTGCCGAAAACGAAAAGGAAGGTTTAGGTTTTATTAGCTTTCACACACAAAGGCTTTTGCATCATAATGGTTTAGTTGGCGAAATTCAAGAGTTTTTTATTCATAAAGAATATCGTGGCAAAGGCATCGGAAGACAATTAATTCAAAAAATAATGGATTTTGCAGATCAAAATAAACTGAAAAGTATTGAAGTAACGACCAATAGAAAAAGAATAGAAAATGTGGCGATTTATGAAAACCTTGGTTTTAAATTATCGCATAATAAGTTTACGATTTATATAGAATAAGAAAATTGCTGAGATAATCTTTGTCAAAGTTTTAAACTTTGACAAAGATTTTTTTATTCGAACAGTTTGTCAATTCCGAGGAACGAGGAATCTTCGCAAGTGACTCTATAAAGATTGGCGATTTTGTTTGCGGAGTTACTCGCGAAGATTCCTCGTTCCACGGAATGACAAGATTGGGCATAAAAAAAACCGAAGCTATAAAACTTCGGTTTTTCTATAATAGGTTTTGTCTTTATTTCTTGTCAAGTAATTTTTCTAAAAGAGCTACTTTTTCTTTTTCAGCTTCAACTAATCTTTCATAAAGTTTTTCATTTTTATCAAAAGCTTCAAGAAGTTTGTCAAGCGGATTAAATGTACAACCATGATTTACAGATGAAGCATTGTCTTGATATGTATTTCCAATAATATTGAAAACAGCTTCTTCAGAAAAGTTTCTAATTACTTCGGCAGGCACGCCCAAAGCTTCGGCAATTGCTTTTAGTTTTTCATCATCAACACTTTCGCTTCCTTCAATAATAGAGATAGATTGTTGAGATGTACCAATTGCAATAGCAAGCGCTTCTTGCTTCATGTCTCTAAGTTCTCTAATTCGGCTGATGTTTCTTCCGATATGGTTTGGTTTTGTTGCTTTGCTCATAGTTCAAAGATATTCAAAATTCGTTTACGTTTTATTTTTCGGTAGAAAACAAGTTGTTTTTGTAAGATACAACTTATAATTATTAAGAATTGGTTTTTTGTTTTCAATGTAAAAATTGTATTTTTATAAGTCTCATTACTTTGTTCCTTGTGATGAAAAGATAGAGCATAAAAAAACTGCTATTTGGTAGATAGCAGTTTTAATAAATAGACCGAATATGTTGTTATGGTAAATATTCCATACAAATACTACCAGATGTTGTTTTGTACAAATACCAGCCACATAAATTTCTTCCGTAATAAGTAACTTCTGCGCCGTCACATATAGGATATGGTACACAGTTTACAGTGCCAGCATTAATTGATTTTAATTCTTCTTTTGTGAGTTTTGTGAAATTTTTCATAAATGATTGTTTTTTGGGATTGTCCTACTCTATAAGTTTTTCGGATACGACTTAGATAAAAATACAAATTATTTCCTAAATAAATACTTACAAAAACAAAGCTTTGCAATTTTGGTTGATTTTTTAGGAATCTGCAATCTCTTTTCTTTTTTAAGATAAATACGCAGTAATTTCTTTCTTTTTTTGCTTTTCTTCTAAATTATTGATTTTGGAAATTAATAGAAAATAGAAGAATCTTATTGATGCATGTTAGATTAAAGTTTAATATTGTAGACTAAAAATGTATAGTGCATCATTAAAAGTTCAAATTAAAAATATTGACAGAGAATAAGTTAATAATTGCTTCAAGAAGATGAAAGAATTAAATCCGAAAATAAAATATCATTTAATAGTAGGTTTACTTGTAAGCGTATGGATTTTTATTTTCGCCTTTATCATAAAACCTTTTGATGACGGAACGATTACTTTTCGATCTTGGTTTTTAATAAGTTTTGGGTTTAGTCTGCTGGCATTTTTATGTTATGCAGTTCTAGCTTTTCTTCAAAAAATACTTCACGAAAAAATTACAAAGTGGAATATCGGTTTAGAAATCGCAAGTATTCTCTTTTTCTATTTCATTTATTTAATTGGGATTTACGTTTATTATAAAAGTCCAATTTTAAAAGGCGGTTATAGTTTTGCTCAGTTCTTTTCTATAATATTTATCAAAGTCGCTTTGATTTTAACTCCCTTAATTATTCTGGCCAGAAGATATTTAATTAAATTGATTCCGATAAAAGATGATATACTGTTATTTAAAGGAGAAAATAAACTAGACGTTCTAAAAATCAAAAAAGCCGATTTGGTCTGCATTTCAAACGCTCAAAATTATGTAGAGATTTTCTATCTCGAAAATGATAAACTTCATGCAAAACTTATTCGGTCTTCACTTAAAAAAGTACAAGAAGATTTTACTTTTTTAGTTCAAATACACCGATCGCATTTAATAAATCCATCACATTTTAAGTCTTGGCGAAACCCAAATACAATAATTCTCACCCAAATAGAACTTCCCGTTGCAAAGAATTATAAAGAAAGTTTATTGTCCTTATAATTTTCGTACCTAAAACATTGGGTTTTGTACCTAAGTCAATAAAGCAGGCGTTTACAGCGGTTTTCATTTTAGTTTTGTTTCATCAATTTTAAAAAACGATTATGAAAACAAAACACCTTTGCCTCCTCGGATTATTATTTTTTGTTACAAGTTACCTGCTATTTTCTAAAGTTTTACCACCGATTCAAGAACCAATCGATTTTGCGCATTGGTTTAATTTAGTTGGAGCTTGTTTGTTATTGTCCTTTAATAATGTCTTTCCGAAAAGCAAAATAAATTCTATTGCTTCTGTTGTAACCTTTTTGGGAGTTATTGCTCATATTGGTCTTTGTACAATCGATTTTATCATGTCGAGTTTTGGAAACGATGAATTGGCAAAAGAAGCATTAAGTCATCAAATTAGTATTACGCCATTTATTTTGTATCCTTTTGTTATTGTTGGTCCGTCTTTGCTTTTTGTTGGGTTATCTATTCATGCACTGCATTTTATTAGAACAAAAACTATTAGCGCTTTAATGGTTATTGTTGCTTCGCCTGTAATAGGTTTCTCGTTTTTTGTATTGAAAAACGGAGTTTATATGTTGTTGAGTTGTGTGGTTTTTGTTTTGGGATTAGGTCTTTTGCTTTATGATTTAGAAAGAGAAAAGAAGTAAAAACTATGCTGAGTTTTGCTCTCACGCAGATTCGGCAGATTTAGCAGAAAAAAGAATAAAAAAAATCCCGCCAAATCTGCCGAATCTGCGTGAGAAATTTAGTAACACAGATCTTTTTATTTGTATCTTCGTTCTAAATAATAATTCAAATAAAATAAATTGAAAAAACATCTAAAATACTTCATTTATCTCTTTCTGGCTCTTGCTGTGATTGCGAATGATTGTAGTTTAGACTCTCAATCAAAATCTCCGGATTATTATCAATCTTCGTATGTAATTTTAAAAAGAGAATTAGATTTTAGAAATCTTCGATTGTTCTCATTCAATCGCTTAAAATTATCAGAGAAAATTTCTTTCTCAATACTTTTAAGTTTTCTTGGGTTTAAAGAAGTTTATAGTTTTCAAACTCAACTTCTTTTAAAATTATGCATGCATCTTCATCAAAACATAAATTCATTTATAAAGCAGTCTGTTTTTGTAAATGAAACCATTACTTCAAAACATTTCGGTAAAAGTTTATACAGCGCTTAAGGAATTTCTTTCCTAAGTTTTATGCACTTCAATGCATAAGATCAAATCATGTATAATCATTTATCATTTACAAAATGTATAAACAAAATAAATCACGTTTAGAGAAATCTAAGCAACCACTTCATTGGATAAAACGAAAACTTCTTTTAATACTAACTGCTTTCATGCTCGGAATGGCAAACGGAATGCACACAGAAGATGCCAGAATTAAAGGAAATCAAAACTATACCGAACAGCATAAAAAAGACTGATTATTGTTTGTGATGTGACCTTTGACAAAGGTTTTCAAAACACAATCTTGTCATTCCGAGGAACGAGGAATCTTCGTTAGTAATTCTACAAACAAAATCGACAATCTATGCCGAGCTGCTTGTGAAGATTCCTCGTTCCTCGGAATGACAAAAATGACGATGATAACTTTGTAAATTAGCTAAGTAATATAAGGTAATTTAAGTTTGTTGTTTATTTGAATTTACTTTTGCTTATATCAAGAGCTGGTTAAAGTTTTGATAATCTGTAATTTTGCTAAAATTTAAACTATAAAAAAACCGAAGCCTTTTATACTTCGGTTTTTTAGCTAAAGTATGAAATATTGTAAATCAACTCATTATAAATATTGGGATTTAAAAGTTAAAATTCAGTTTGTTTTTCAGTGAATAATTTAATTTAAATAGTAAATGTTAATTTTTTTTTAATAGTTTTGATTAGATTCTTATAGAACTATTAACCCAACTATGGATAACAAAACCAAATTTTTTAAAAGCGTATTATTACTTCAATTCATCCCCGCTTTTTTACTAGGTATTTTTATAGTACTTAATTTTAGAGAACAGAAAATACTTAAAATTAGAGACCTTCATCCTTACGAATTTAATTATGGATATATCGCTCCACTAGTTTTTTTTGGTATTTGTTTTATAGTTTCAATTCTCCATTTATTTTCAAAACAGCAAATAACTGTAGAAGATGAAGCTGAACTTTTAAAAATAAAGCGTAAAAAGAACTTTTGGAAGTTTGCATTTTATAGTAATGTTTTCTTTGTGGCAGTTATTGCCATTTTTTCGGTAATAATTTTTCGTGAAGATTTCATTGTTGTCGACGATCCGGTGTTCTTTTATTCTTTTATATTTTCGAGATCTTTACTTGTTGTTGTGATAAGTCTCATAACAGCTTCATTCTTTTTGGCAGCGGGAATTAACTGGAAAACCAATAAAACACTTACTGCTTTCATTTTAATTTTCAGCTTTTTTATAATATGCGCTTCGGTTTTTGGAGATGTTCTTTTTATGGGGAAATTTCATGAAGCATCTGAAAGTTATAAAACAGCTAAAAACGAAAAAAAAATACCAGAAGAAAGCGAAGTAATTGTAGAAGCTTTGGATGAATATGATAGTCAGGAAGAGACTGTAGAAGAAAACAAAGAAACAAATCAAGAAGATGAAAAAGAAAAACTGCTTTTTTCATTTAATTTTTTAATTGGAGATATTGGCGGCTTTAAAGGGGAAAATGATTTTTTTGATACAAGAAACAGGGTAGAATATAATTTGAAAGGATTTATTGGCGAGGAAGAAGATGAATATTATTATCTCTTTAAGTATCTTAATAAGTTTAGGGCTGATAAAAAACAAACACAAAGTCCGAATGAATTTTACTTAGAATTTAAAAAGTACGAAACAGCTTTGTATGGATTTATATCTCCAAAAACATATCGTGTTGCAAATTTTGATAAAATTATAGACGCATTGTTACTCGCATATGAAGACATAGGAGATGACAGAGAAAAATGGCGGGATATTTATAATACTATGAATAACGATCGTGATACAAAACTGGAAGTATATTACGAAATACTGGAAGATTATCATTCTCCAAAAATAATTGCAAAAATTGAGGATATAAGATTTTCGAATGGCAGTAAGTTTAAAAAATCGGATATTATCTGGCTGTACAGTTTTTGGGCGAGAAGAGATGAAGAAGGGAACAGAAAAGAAGTTGCTGTAATTTTAAATGAAATAAAAGAACATTACGAAACCGCAAATAAACAATGATAAAGTCTTACAAAATAGTTTTGATAATCGAGGTTTTGCTAATAACCACGATTGTACTTGCGTTTCACAATATAAAATATGGTGTAGATTTTTCAGTATTACCTAAAACATCTTTAGTGTTAATTGGTTTTTCACCTTTGATTTTATTTGGAATTTCGATAATTATTCAAAGACTGGTAATGATTATAGTATCATCTGACCAGAGAAAAGATGATGAAGAAAAGGAAAATAACGCTATAGATAAATTTTGGAAGGATTCTTTTTTTACAAACCTAGTTTTTGGTGCCGTTAGCTTTATTTGGGCTATTCTCTTCGTAGTTTTAAATATTTCAGTTGGAATAAAAGGTGTTGATTTTGGAAAAAGATTTGCGGTTTTTTTAGCAGCAATAGTTGTTTCAAGTCTAATTATGAGTCTTTTTTTAAGAATAAAAGATTCTGTTCATGAAATAAGTAAATTACTAGGAGGTTTAATGATTCTAATTTCTGTTTTTATTTTTGGAGGTGCTCTCGCTGCAAGTGTAGATAATATGCTGGCCATACAGTTTTCTGCAAACGAAGAAATAAAAGGTACATTTAAACCTTTGCCTGAAGTAGAAGAGGTATTTGCTGAAGATGTTATAGATACAACGGCTGTTGATAGTGCTTCTCTTAGTTATGGCACTGTAGGGGAAATTGAGGAAGCAGAGAATGATTATTATGGTTTTAAAAAAATGAACTTTCCGGAAATAATAGCAAAAGAATGTTTTCAGACTGGGATTCTTGAAAACTATACAGATTCTAAAAAACAGAATATTTTTAAGTTCTTCTTGTCAAATTTTCTGGGATTAAAAAAAGAACAGTCTGTTGTTGATTTTAGAAAAAGTATCGAATATGCGCTTAATTCAGATTATGACGATAACCCATATATTTCTTCTCTTGGTGATAGGGTAAGGCGAAATCCTGAAAGAATGAGAAAAGAATTTGATTGCTTGAGCTCTTTAATTTATAGTTTTGTATCGAAGGAGATTTATTTTGATTCCAGTTTAAACAAAACAGTTGACCTCTTAATTAAAAGTCATGATGACCTGTACGCAACTGAAAACCCGGATGAAAATTTGAACAAAATTTACAAAACAATGATTTTTGGTGCTAAAAAAGAATTTCCGAAATATTATTACGACGAAATAAGTCCTTATATTTCTTATACAGCATTAAACCTAATTAAAAAAAATGCTGGAGAAAGTGAAAACGATTATAATTTTAAGTCGAGCGCTGTATGGATTTACAGCTTTTGGGCTCGAAGATACAGAGAAAAAAATATTGACTTGGTCTATGAAATTTTAAACGAAATTAAATCTAACTATGAAGACCGATATGAATAAATTTCAAAAATATACCTGAATTTATCGATTTTCAATTTATCATAAAAAACCCGAAGCAACAAGCTTCGGGTTTTTTGTACAATCTTAATATTGAAATTTGGTTTTCAAAAATTTGGAATTTAATCTATCCATTTATAATATCTCGCTCCAATCAAAACAGGAATTTCTTTTTCAATTCGGTCAAGAACCCATTCTTGTTTTGGAGTTCTAATGCTTTCTTTTTGTTCTTTTTTATGAAGTTTCTCGTAAGTCGCAAAATCAATTTCTACGCTTTCTTCCAAGTTTTCAAAAAGTTTAGTTTGGCTTAAAGCCGATTTCCATTCTGGTTGAATTGTTCCTTCAAAAACTTTCGATTTCGATCCGCTTCCGTAAGCTAAAAATCCAAATTTTGTTCCAGCAACTTCTTTATTCGTATCATAATAATGAGCCAAAGTCGATAATAATCCCATGAAAATAGAACCAGTGTAAAGATTCCCAATTAGCGATGAAGCCAATTCTGCTGGTTGTAATTTCTCAGTTACAAATTTCTTATAATCATCAGATTTTGCAACTTCTTTAATTTTGGTTTGATAATCAGTAGGAGTGATATCTTCTGCAATAATTTTTTCGGCACTATCTAAAGCATAAATTTCAGACAACATTCTTCGCCCTTGAAAAGAATAAGGCAAGTGCATAATAATGCTGTTCCAAGTATTGTATAAGGTTTCAGTAGTATTTTTTAGTTTTTTAAATGAAAAGTAAGCATTTCGCGTACGATCCATATAACATTGATTTGAATATTGACCATCAAAAACCGGCTGATCCTTATGAATTTCGATTTCGGCTTCTAAATTATCAAACCAAGGATCGTTGCTTTCGTTTTGTGTAATCGTTTCTTTTGAAAGACTTCTATAAGGTTTAAAAAAGTCGAAAACTCCTTTTGTACTTGTTGCCCAATTTTCATCAAAAGCAATAATTCTTGGGTTTGCAGTTACAAGCATTGCAACTGCTCCAGCACCTTGAGTATATTCTCCTGTAGAATTTAAATCGTATTTAGCAAAATCGGTAGCAACCACAATTGCTTTTTTCGTCGGATTCAGTTTTACAAAGTCAATACAGTTTTGTAAAGCGTCTACAGCGCCAATGCAGGCAAAAGTAAAATCGACAACATCACATTCGGCAAGAGAATCTTCGCCAAATTTTTGTTCCATTAAATCAATTAAGAAAGAAGCAATTGGTTTAGAACTATCAATGCCGCTTTCTGTACCTACATATATACGATTGATCTCGTTTAGGTTTATTTTGTTTTCAATAATTAATTTCGTCAAAGCGTTTGCTCCAAAAACTACAGCGTCTTGGTGCGCGTCTGGCAAAGTCATTTTTATTAACCCAAGTCCTTTTTCTAATTTTTCAGGTTCTATATTTCTGGCTGTTGCCAAAGTTTTTATGGGTAAGTGTATGTTGGCTACGTCAAAAGAGATAGCATCAATTCCTGTTTTCATTCTTGAAATATTAAGCGGATAAAGGTAAAATTATGTAATGGGAATGACAATTTTTTAAAGCGATAATATATTGTTTGACTACACTTTTGAAGAAAACAAATTAAAACTTTAAATAAAATAGTAATTTGATAAACTTTTGGCTGTGTTGCAAGGCCTTGTAAACGTGATAAAAACATCTTCTATTATGCTTTTAGCTTTTTTCTATAATAAAATAATTTGGGTTAGCTTGTTTTTGTGTACGTAAAAGTACGTATACGTAGTCTTTTTTAAAATCATTATAAATAACAACGAAATGGTTGTAGTTCTTTGCAATTTCAGTTATTTTTGTCTAATTTTTTAAAACAAACTACTTAAACTCTTATGGCACAATCTGCACTATTGAATGCTTCCATCTTAAAGAAAGTGGCTATGGCTCTTTCGGGAATATTCTTAATCACGTTTTTAGCGCTGCATGTTTCCTTAAATTTTATTTCTATTATAAGTAAAGATGTCTTCAATGAAGCTTCTCACTTTATGGGATACAATCCGCTAATACAATATGTAATGCAGCCTGTTTTGGCAATTGGTGTAATTTTCCACTTCGTAATGGGATTTGTACTAACGGCTCAAAATAGCGCAGCAAGACCAATTGCGTATGCAAAATACAACGGAGCGGCTAACGCTTCTTGGACATCAAGAAATATGATTATTTCTGGATTGGTTATTTTAGCATTCTTAGGATTGCATTTTTATGATTTTTGGTTTCCAGAAGTTAACTATAAATATATAGTCGGTGAGGCACCAAATGCTACAAGATATTATGATGAGTTAGTTCATAAATTTCACGATCCAATTCGTACAGGATTATATTGTGTAGCATTCGTTCTTTTAGGTTTTCACCTTTGGCACGGATTCAGTTCATCGCTACAATCTGTAGGGATGCACAATAAGTATTCTCGTTTTTTAAGTAAAGTAGGTTATGGATTTGCAGTTGTTGTACCAGCACTTTTCATTATCATCGCTTTAGTTCATCATTTCAATAATTAATAATCAATTATAATGGCATTAGATTCAAAAATTCCAAATGGTCCAATATCGGACAAATGGACAAATTATAAAGATCATATTAATTTAGTTAACCCTGCTAACAAACGTAATTTAGATATTATTATAGTTGGTACAGGTTTGGCTGGAGGTTCTGCTGCGGCTACTTTAGCTGAATTAGGATATAACGTAAAAGCATTCTGCTTCCAAGATTCACCAAGACGTGCGCACTCTATTGCTGCACAAGGTGGTATCAACGCTGCAAAAAACTATAAAGGAGACGGTGACTCTGTTTACAGATTATTTTATGATACTGTAAAAGGTGGAGATTATCGCGCTCGTGAGGCAAACGTTCACCGTTTGGCTGAAGTTTCTTCTAATATTATTGATCAATGTGTGGCTCAAGGTGTACCATTGGCTCGTGAATATGGAGGATTATTAGATAACCGTTCTTTTGGAGGAACTTTGGTTTCTCGTACATTTTACGCACAAGGTCAAACTGGGCAACAATTATTGTTAGGAGCTTATTCTGCAATGAACCGTCAGATTGGTCGTGGTAAAGTAAAAATGTACAACCGTCACGAAATGTTGGACATTGTAATCGTAAACGGAAAAGCAAGAGGTATTATCGCTCGTAACTTGATTACAGGAGAAATAGAAAAACACTCTGCTCACGCTGTAGTAGTTGGTTCTGGAGGATACGGAAACGTATTTTTCCTTTCAACAAATGCTATGGGAAGTAATGCAACAGCGGCTTGGAAAATTCATAAAAAAGGAGCATTTTTCGCAAATCCTTGTTATACACAAATTCACCCAACATGTATTCCAGTTTCTGGAGATCACCAGTCAAAATTGACTTTGATGTCTGAATCTTTACGTAATGACGGTCGTATTTGGGTTCCTGCAAAACTAGAAGATGCACAAGCAATTCGTGAAGGAAAGAAAAAAGCAACAGATTTATCTGAAGCAGAAAGAGATTATTTCTTAGAAAGAAGATATCCAGCTTTTGGTAACTTAGTACCTCGTGATGTTGCGTCTCGTGCTGCAAAAGAAAGATGTGATGCTGGTTTTGGAGTTAACAAAACTGGAGAAGCTGTTTACTTAGATTTTGCTGCTGCAATTAAACGTTACGGAGAAGAAGCGGCTCACGTAAAAGGATTAAACGAAAACGACAGTGCCTTAATTACTAAATTAGGAACTGATATCGTGAAAAGTAAATACGGAAACTTATTCCAAATGTACTTGAAGATTGTTGACGAAGATCCGTACACAACTCCAATGATGATTTACCCAGCGGTTCACTACACAATGGGTGGAACTTGGGTTGATTATAACTTAATGACTACAATTCCTGGATGTTTCTCAATCGGAGAATCTAACTTCTCAGATCACGGAGCAAACAGACTTGGAGCTTCTGCTTTAATGCAAGGTTTAGCTGATGGTTATTTTGTGTTACCTTACACTATCGGAGATTATTTAGCTCCAGATATTAAAATGGGGCCAATTTCTACAGATTTGCCAGAATTCTTAGAAGCAGAGAAAAATGTAAAAGATCAAATCGATAGATTTATCAATAATAAAGGAACTCATTCTGTAGATTATTTCCATAAGAAATTAGGAAAAATCATGTGGGATAAAGTAGGTATGGCTCGTAATGCTAAAGGTTTAACTGAAGCTATCGAAGAAATTGCTGCTTTACGTGAAGAGTTTTATAAAGACGTAAAAGTACCAGGAAGCGCTAACGAATTTAACCAAGAATTAGAAAAAGCGACTCGTGTTGCCGATTTCTTAGAATTGGGAGAATTGTTCGCAAAAGATGCTTTACACCGTAACGAATCTTGTGGAGGTCACTTCCGTGAAGAATATCAAACAGAAGAAGGTGAAGCTCTTCGTGACGATGAGAACTTTGCCTATGTTGCAGCTTGGGAATACAAAGGAAAACCAAGTGATGCAGTATTACACAAAGAAGCTTTGGTTTACGAAAACATCAAATTAGTACAACGTAGTTATAAATAGTATTTCGAGAAAGTCGTAATACTTAAAACTTATACAAAATGAAACTTACACTAAAAATATGGCGTCAGAAAAACGCCCAAGATAAAGGAGGGATTGTAGAATATCCTATTGACGGAATTGAACCAGATATGTCTTTCCTTGAAATGCTTGATGTTCTTAACGAACAATTGATCAACAAAGGAGACGAACCTGTAGCATTTGACCACGATTGTCGTGAAGGAATCTGCGGAATGTGTTCTTTATTCATCAACGGTGAAGCGCACGGACCAGACAGAGGAGTTACAACTTGTCAGTTACACATGCGTATGTTTAAAGATGGTGACACGATTTTTATCGAGCCATTTAGAGCAAAAGCTTTCCCAGTAATTAAAGATTTAGTTGTTGACAGAAGTTCTTTTGATAGAATTCAACATGCAGGAGGTTTTGTCTCTGTAAATACTTCAGGTAATACAATTGATGCAAATACAATTCCGATTAACAAAGACGATGCAGATAAATCATTTGATGCTGCGGCTTGTATTGGTTGTGGAGCTTGTGTTGCAACTTGTAAAAACTCATCTGCAATGTTATTCGTTTCTGCAAAAGTTTCTCAATATGCTTTATTACCACAAGGTAAAGTTGAAGCTGTTGACCGTGTTTTAAACATGGTACATCAAATGGATGCTGAAGGTTTTGGTAACTGTACCAACACTGGAGCTTGTGAAGTAGAATGTCCTAAAGGAATTTCTCTAGAAAATATCGCACGTATGAACCGTGAGTATTTATCTGCAAGCTTAAAAGGATAATTAGAATACCATTTAGTTTTAAATATAAAAAATGCATTCATTAAGTTGAATGCGTTTTTTTGCTTTTCTATTATTCGTAATACAATTGCGAAGCATTTATTTCTTGTTTTTCTTTTCCTTCCTGCTGTATAAAACAGTTTAAAGTAGTACCGCCAAGCTGATCAAAATAGCTGATATTAAATTTATGAAAACCTTTTTCGAGTTTCATCACTCCAAAGGCTTCATTTAGCCAATGAATACCATCATTGTTTACAACTAATTCATTATCTATAAAAAGCTTCGATCCATCATCTGAAAGCGTCGAAATGGTATAATTTGCAGTTTCTGGAACATAGATGTATCCATCGAATTTTAAGCCGATATAACGCTCTGTTTTTGATTTCCATTTTTCACTGCTTATTGTGCCCTCAAAAATTCCTGAATTGATGGGTTTTACTAATTCTAAATCTTGTACCTGCTGAAAAAAGATTCCAGTGTAATAGTCATATTTTAAACCTTTTTTGGTTGGTTTTATGGCTAAAGCCGATTTCAAATCAGGATTTCTAACCAATATTTTATTGATAGAACTTTTTCGTGCGCTTGGACTGATTTGTATGGTTTTAATTATTCGATATTCTCCTTTTGGAATATTTATCGTTACAGGTTTCTGATAAAGTTCTGCAGTCTCATCTGGATTATAACCGTCGATTGTGTAAAAAATCTGTCCGTTTTTAATCGTTGGTTTTAAATCTAAAACATATTTTGATGCAATTAAAGCAGTTTCGGCTGAACCAAATGGAGTTGGAACTTTGTATAATCTCTTTTGAAGTTCAAGCTTTTCTAAATGATAGGGCATTCTATTCAAAACAAAATTATTGTAGTTTTTATTTTGAGTTTCCGTCCAGGCAATTTCAGCCAGAGCAAACATTCTAGGATAAAGCTGATAATTTAATTTTGCAGGACTTGTAATATATTCCGACCAAAGATTAGATTGAACGCCCAAAATATATTTTTGCTCCTCAACAGTTAAACTATCTGCAGGAGTTGGATTGTATTGGTATATTTTCTCAACTGTAGTTAATCTTCCCACAGTCAAAGGCTCTTGGGGTGAATACCCTTGGTTATAATCTAAATAAAGAACTTGTTCCGGATTCATGATTACAAAATGTTTCTGTTTTGCTGCGCTGATGCCGCCAGATTCTCCACGCCATGACATTACGGCTGCGTTTGGTGCAAGTCCGCCTTCAAGCATTTCATCCCAACCTAAAATTTGCCTTCCGTGTGCATTTAGGAATTTCTCAATTCGTGTTGTTAAATAACTTTGTAATTCATGCTCGTTTTTCAAGTCTAACTCTTTGATTCTTTTCTGGCAGTTCGGACATTCTTTCCATCTTGTTTTTGGGCATTCGTCACCGCCAATATGAATGTATTTACTCGGGAATAAAGCGATAACTTCTGTTAAAACATCTTCTAAGAAGACAAAAGTTTCTTCTTTTCCAGCACAGAAAATATCTTCAAAAACACCCCAGTTTTCGACTACTTTATAATTTCTTTCGGGAAAACAAGATAAATTAGGATAAGCCGTAACCGCTGCAGTCGCGTGACCAGGGATTTCGATTTCGGGAATAATATTTACATAACGCTCTTCGGCAAACTTAACGACTTCTTTAATTTCTTCTTGCGTGTAAAAACCTCCGTAAGGATTTCCGTCGAAGAATTGAGGTGATCTTTCAAACTTATTTCCAACTAAAGTCTGCGCTCTTTTAGAACCAACTTCGGTTAGCTTTGGGTATTTTTTGATTTCAATTCTCCAGCCTTGATCATCCGTTAAATGCCAATGAAAGTTGTTTAATTTATAGCTGGACATTTGTGCTATAAAATCTTTTATAACAGCCACAGAGAAAAAATGACGGCAGACGTCTAAATGCAGGCCTCGATAAGAATATCGCGGTTGATCTTCGATAGAAACACGTGGCAATTTTATTTCTTTTTTATTGGATAGTTTATTAGGTAATAATTGCAGTAAACTTTGAACGGCATAAAACAATCCTTCTTCAGAACCGGTAACAATTATTTTTTTTGAAGTAATATTTATGCTGTACCCTTCTTTATTTGACGAAGGACTTTTGGTGATAAATAAAACCTCGATCGAACTTTTTTTGGAAGGTAAATTTCCATTTACAGCCGATTCAAAAATTTGGGCAGATTTAAATTCTTTTGCGCTGTATTTATTATTTTCAAAGACAATTTTTATTTGTCCGTTTAAACGAATGCTGTCGCCGGTTGCTTTGTATGAATTTGGAGCTGGAATTATAGAATTGTTTTCAGAAACAGCTTGTGCATTTCCGATGGAATAACAAAATAGCAGTAAAAATATAAGACTTTTTTTCATGGTTTATTTCAGGTTAGCAATAAACAAATGTATTGTTTACGGTTATTTTTTTTGCAAAAAATATGCAAATGACGGTTTGAGTTAAATCTTTTAAAATAGGGTAATTAACTTTTTTGTTGCTTCATGTTATATTTTGTTTCGCAATAATATTGCATTATTTGTTTACATTTGTTCAAAAAAAATCGAAGCTGCATGAATAATGAAAATGAAGTAGTAAATTATACTAAGGAAGAACGTAAAAGTCATATTTTGAAAGAGATCAACTTGCATACTCGTGTAAGTTTTGAAACGCTTTCGGCTAAATTATTTGTTTCGGAAGATACAGTAAGACGTGATATTAACGAACTTGAATCGGAATCATTATTGATTAAAGTAAAAGGCGGTGCGATGACAAAAGCGTACCATCATTCTTCATCAAATCAAACTTATGCAGGCGAATCAAAACAAATTATTGCGCAGAAAACTTTAGGCTTACTTCATGATGGAATGGTTTTATTAATTGGCGGTGGAACAACCATTCGTGAATTCATCCGTTTAATTCCAAACGATTTAAATCTTACTATTTTTACTGTTACCGTTTTATCTGCAGTTGAACTTTTGGATAAACCGAATGTCAAAATTATTATGATTGGTGGCAGTATTTCTTCGTACAGCCAAATGTGTGTGAGCGGTGACGTTTACAATCAATTGGCTAATATTAAAGTTGACTTATTAATTTTAGGAACCAATGCTTTAGATATCGAAGGTGGTTTTTCAGATTCTGATTGGGAAACCGTTCAGGTAAAAAAAGCAATGATTCAAGCTTCTGAAAAAACAGCGATTTTAACTATTTCGGAAAAATTAGATACCGTTTTAAAAATGAAAATTGCCAGCTTATCCGAAGTTGATTATGTAGTTACCGAAGTTGATCCAAATCACGAAAAATTACAGTCATATAAGAAGGCAGTTCCAAGTTTAGTCTTTATTTAATCCCAGTTTTTCATTAAAAAATTAATCCAGTTCTGGTGAAAGATTTTGTTTAAATCTTCATCAGAATAGCCGTTGTTTTTAAATATCAAAACCAATTTTTGCAAATCGGCAATGGTATCTAAATCGTACGGGCCTTGTTCTGTACCAAAAGCGCCGTCAAGATCTGAACCCACACCAATATGATTTGCATTTCCGGCCAATTGACAAATGTGATCCATATGCTTAAAAACGCTTTCTAGATTACAGTTCATTTCTTTAGGCATAGAAACGCCTCTTTCCCAATTCGGAACCAGCATCCAAGCATCTAAAGCACCGCCAATAACCGCACCTCTAGAAATTAAAGCTTTAATCATTTCGTCGCTGTATTGTCGGTTATGATCTACGAGAGTTCTACAATTATTATGACTTGCCCAAACGGGTCCGTTGTAATGGTCTAAAGCTTGCCAGAAAGCATCGTCGCATAAATGTGTTGCATCCAGAATAATATTTAAACGTTCCATTTCTTTCAATAAATCAAGACCATTTTGATTCATTTTTCCTGTAGCATCCGTTCCGTTTGCGTAACGACCGGGGCCGTAATGTGCAGGCCCAATCGCACGTAATCCGTAATTGTAAGCTTTCTCCAAATACGAAATATCAATAATAGAATCAGCGCCTTCTAAACTCAAAATATAACCAATAGGTTTTTTATCGTTTGGCGTTCCGTCATTCCATAAATCGATTTGCTTTTGAAGTGATTTTTTATCGGTAATAGCAGTCATTTCGCCAGCTTCTTCCATGGTTTTATACCAAGTAAGCTGTCCTTGTGTTTGCGCCCAAGCTTGTTCTGGAGAATTCCAGCCCGGAATAATACTGCCCGGTTTTACAAAACGTGCAATCTGAGTCGCAACCACAATGCCAATATTGCCTTTTCGTAAATCAGGAAATGAAACCGTTGCGCGCTCACGGTCTGGTTTGTCAGTCATTCCTTTTTCTAAATGGCGTAATGTTTTTACATCATTTCTTAAATCTCTGTTCCATTCCATTGCATTCATGCTCAGGTCTAAATGGGCGTCTATTATAAACATATTGTGGACTTAAATTTAAATATTAATTTTTCTGCTGCGTGCTTCAACAATCCATTGTTCGCATATTTGATGCGAAGCGTTAACCACTTGAACGGTGTCATAAAGTGCACAGGTAGGGCAGACGTGATATGGAATGGCGTAAATAATATCGCCAATTTTATACTCGTTTCTGCCTTGATTTTCTATAATTAAATGTTCTTCTGAATGTGCGGTCGGAATTAAATCGTCATCATTTAAAATCACTAATCTTTTATCAATTGGATTTTCTGAAGCAACGGCTTTGTAGCCAATATCAATACAAAAAGTTGATCTTGTAGGTTTAGAAATTATAGTTCCAACCAAAACAGCTGCAGGTTTAAAGTCTTGTTCTGGTAAATTAATGCTGTAGTTTACATCCCAAAAAACAAAAGTTCCCGGGCTGCATTCTACATTTTTTTGCTGTGAATAAAATGGAAATGTATTAGAACCTCCTGCAACAATTTTTAATTCGTAATCTAGTTTTTGCTGTATTTTTTCAATCTTCTGATTAACAATTGAAAAGGAATTTGACGCATCCGTTTTTCTATGTGAAGCGTCGCCTTTCAAATGTCCGTCGTAAATATGAATTCCTGCAAAATGAATGTTTTTTAGCTTTGTTATCTCGTCTGCCAAAGCTGTCCAGTTTTCTGAAATTGAAATTCCAGTTCGGTTCATTCCAGTATTTAAATCAATATAAACAGTAAGTGTTAGTTTATTTTTTTTGGCAATTTCGTTTAATGCTTCTGCAGATTCTAAATTATCAACGATAGTCGAAAATTGAGAAAAAGGATATTTTTCAATTAAAGAAATCCATCTATTTTTTCGAATTCCAACTAGCTGATACGCCAGAAGAATATCTGGAATTTTATGGATGGCACACAGTTCGGCTTCGGCAATAGTGGCGCATTTGACTTTGTGAATATTGTAAACTTTAAACAAATCTAGAATTTCTCCGATTTTATGCGTTTTAATATGCGGTCTTAATTTCTCAACGTCGCCATTTACAGTCTCAATAAGATGTTCGATATTCTGCAGTAAACGATCTTCGTAAACGGCTAAAAAAGGAGTATCGATAAGAGTTTTAGGATCAATTTTCCACCAATTTTCTTCCATGATTTAGTTTCTTGTTTTTTCGACAACTTCAATTAAATTCTCAAAAGCTTCAATCGATTTTTCATAAGTCAATTGCGCTAATAATTCTTTTGAAAATAAATTAGAACCAATTCCAACGCAGACAACTCCAGATTTAAACCAAGATTTTAAATTGCTTTCTTCTAAAGTTACACCGCCAGTCGGCATTAATTTTAAATTTGGGAAAGGCGCTTTTAACGCTTTTACATATCCAGGCCCGCCAATTTTATCGGCAGGAAATAATTTTACTATTTCGGCACCCAATTTATTGGCATGCAGAATCTCGTTTAAAGTCGCTGCGCCGGGAATCCAATAAATATTATTTTTAAAGCAGTAATTGCCAATCTCCAAATCGGTATGCGGACAAACAATACAATCTGCACCCAATTTATGAAAAGCTTCTGCATCGTTTACGGTTAAGATCGATCCTACGGCTATTTTTACATCTAAATTATTAGCATTTCTAAACGCAATCATCTGGCTGAAAACTTCCTTTGCATCTTCTGCACGCGCAGCAAATTCGATAATTTTAATGCCAGTTGCAGCAGCTGATTTCAATACGATTTCGGCAGTCTGAATGTTGATTTGTGTTACTAACGGAAGTACGCCTTGTGTTTGTAAAATGCTGTACATATTTGAGGAAATTTATCTGTTAATTCTATTGCTTGATCCGTTTTTAATAAAATGACTTATTTCGGTTATGTTGCTAATGGCAAAATCGCCGGGAATACTTTGTTTGATAACGCCGCAAGCGGTCGCCCAATCAATTGTTTCCTGACCCGAAAAATTATTGGTGAGTCCATAAAGTAAACCTGCGGTAAAGGCATCGCCAGAACCAATTTGGTCGGTTACCAAATGTATTTTGTGTTCTTTGGTTTCGTAAAAAATGCCTTCGTGTAAAAGCAGTCCTTTGTATAAATGCGCTGATCCGTCAGACTTTCTAAAACTCATTGCGAGTGTTTTTAGAAAAGGCATTTTTTCTTTTAGTAATTCAAATGTTTTCTGAAAACGATCGGCATCAGATTCTTTTTTATCTGTTTTAATTCCGAAATAAATTTCTACCGAATCCAAGTCGGCAACGGTAATAGTGCTGTACTGCAATAAATCGGGCATTATTTCTGACGGATGTTTTCCGTACTGCCATAATTTTGATCTAAAATTAAAATCAGAAGAAATGGATAATCCTTTTTTGTGCGCTGTTAAAATTGCTTCTTTACAAACCAAACCAGCTTCATAAGAAACTCCGGGACTTATTCCAGACCAATGAAAATGAGTAGCATCATTCAAAGCGATATTCCAATCAATCTGATTTTCTTGAATGGTTGCAAAAGAAGAATTGCTTCGGTCGTAAATTACCTGTGATTGTCTGATTTGATTTCCTGCTTCAACAAAATATAAACCTAAACGTTCGCCACCATAAACACAATTTGAAGTGTTGACTTTGTGTTTTTGAAGCTCGTTTAAAGCCAATTGTGCTAAATCATTTTGTGGTAAACGGGTAATGTAAACGGTTTGAATTCCCAATTGAGAAAGTAAAACACAAACATTGGCTTCTGCACCTCCAACGTGAATGCGCATTTCATTGGCTTGCGTAAAACGATAACCGTCAATGACATTCATTCGAAGTAATAATTCTCCGAAAGTTGCAATTCTAGTTTGTGGTGTTGTTGCATTCATAGTTGTCATTTTTTTTGCCACAGATTAAATAATTTAAAAGATTAAAAATTCTGTTTGCCACGAATTACACGAATTTACACAAATCATTGAGTGAAATTAATTCGTGGAAATTCGTGGCAAACAACACTTACGATGTATTTGTATTTTATGCCACAGATTATATAGATTTCAAGGATTTTTTAATCTAATTCTACAAGTTTTTTTTAATTCTTTTAAACTGTATAATCTACGGCATTTTTATTTTTTCTACCACGAATTACACGAATTTACACAAATCATTGCGTTAAATTAATTCGTGAAAATTCGTGTAATTCGTGGCAAACAGAATTTTTAATCTTTTTAATCCTTTTAATCTGTGGCATTATCTTTAATATAATTCGAAAACAGCTTCAACTTCTACAGGAATATTATCTGGTAAAGAGCCCATTCCAACAGCGCTTCTTACTCCAATTCCGTTTTCTTGACCCCAAACTTCAGCAAACAATTCGCTGCAGCCGTTAATTACGTACGGATGTCTTAAAAAATCGCCGTTGCAGTTTACCATTCCAAGAACTTTTATAACACGTTTTACTTTATCCAAGCTTCCAAAATTGGTAACAATTGTAGAAAGCATGGTTAAGCCCACTTGTCTTGCGGCTAGTTTTCCTTCTTCAATATCCATATCGTCGCCAATTCTGCCAATGATTAAGGATTTGTCATCTCGAACAGGGCCGTGTCCAGATAAGTATAAATATTTACCATCAACTAAATAAGGTTTGTAAATACCAAGCGGCTGTGGTGCCGGCGGTAGAGATAAGCCTAATGTTTCAAATTTTTCTTGAGGTAATAAATTCATGATATTAATGTATTATAGAGTTTAAAATAAAAACGAAAATGATTCCTAAAACCGATACTAAAGATTCCATGACAGTCCATGATTTAAAAGTGTCTTTTAGGCTGATATTAAAATATTCTTTAAACATCCAAAAACTTGGATCGTTTACGTGAGAGCACATTAAACTTCCTGCTCCAACGGCTAATACTAACAAATTGGGGTCGAGTCCGTTAGTTTGTAATAAAGGTAATAAAACGCTGGCAGTCATCAAACCAGCAGCTGTTGCAGATCCCACACAAACGCGAATTATCGCTGCCATTATCCATGCCAATAAATAAGGATGAATGTTTGTTTGTGTTAAAGTCGCTACAATGGTTTCGTTTACACCGCTTACAATCATAACTTCTTTTAAACCTCCTGCGCCGCCGACGATTAAAACAATTAGGGCAACATCTTTTATGGCAGTTGCATAATCATCCATAACAGATTTTAAGCTTCGGTTCATGCGAATGCCTAAAGTATAAGTGCAGAGCAGTAGTGAAATCAGCATAATCATACTGGGTTCGCCAATTGTTTTACAGATTTTTATTATAGTTTCGTTTGATGAGATTAAAGGTAATAATGAAGTCAGCGATAATCCAAAAACTGGAAATAGGGCCGAGAATAAACTAACAGAAAAACTGGGAAGTTTACCTTCATTGGCAATTTCTTCCACATTTAAAATTTCATGATTTGATTCTGTTTTAATGTTTTTAAGCAGATTAGAGAATAACAGACCTGCAATAAAAATGGTTGGAACAGCGATTATAATTCCATAAACTAAAACGAGACCAATATCGGCATTCAAAATACTGCTTAACGCCATTGGCGATGGATGCGGGGGTAAAAAACCATGCGCTACAGAAAGTGATGCAAGCATCGGGATTCCTAAATATACTTTTGATAACTTAAATTGATGGGCTACAGAAAAAATCAGAGGAACTAACAAGACAAATCCAACACTATAAAACAGCGGAATCCCAACAATAAATCCAGTAATCATTAAACCTAAGCGAACGTATTTTTTTCCCGTCCATCCCATAACCGTTTTGGCAATAACATTGGCTGCTCCAGACGAAACGGTAAGTTTACCAATGCAGGTTCCAAAAACAATAATCAGCGTAATAGAGCCCAACATTTCGCCCAAACCTTTTTGTACCGTTTGTGATAATGTGTCTATCGGCAGGCCCAGAAAAAGGCCTGCTAATAAAGCTGTTATTATAAATGCAATAAAGGGATTGATTTTAAACCAAGCGATTTGCAGGATTAAAAAAGCAATACATGCAGTAAGTATTAAAATGCTCATTTATCTATTGTATATTATTTATCCCACCAGATTTTTGTTGTAAAAGTGTCTTGACCTTGGCGTTTGATCGCTTCAGCTAAGTTAGCAGAATTGACTGAATATTCGCTGGTTGGATACCTGAAACGTCTTGGAATTGTGCCGTTTGTAACATTTCCAGGAAAATTTACCGGCACTAATGCAGGATATCCTGTTCTTCTCCAGTTAGCATAAACTTCTTGCTCGTCTACAAATAATGCCACCCAGACTTGAGTATGAATTTGATTCATTTTTTCATCGAAAGATCCAGCTGTATTAAACGGATTTGCTGTTAAATATGGAGTTGCATCTGCAATTGTATAACCTGCTCCATAAATTCCCATATTTAAGAAAGATGCTTTTACACCTTTTTCATATAAATCTTTATCGGTTTCGGCAGCGTACCATCCTCTTGCTGCAGCTTCGGCTAAATATAAATTCGTTTCAGCATTACTTATTAGTACAAGCGGTGCTTCATATTTAAAAACAGTACTTTGATTTGGTTCAGAATATGTAGCTTGATCTACTGGAGTTGGTGCATCTTTAAGTCCATTCGGGAAACCTTTTTGTACAGCAAGAGTTGTATTTTGTGCAGTTCCCTGCCAAACACCAGCATAAACACTAATTCTAGGATCAGCAGTAGCTTTTAGTAAATCGATAAAAGTTTTAGCCAATTTTCCACCTTCCACATTTTTCTGTCCGTAAGAACCTTGTGTGAAATCTTGTTTTCTAGAATCAAAACCTACAGGATTTCTATCAAAATCATTTGGACCATCAGTATATTTCATGATCGCGTTGTCTATTCCGTCTAAGATTACACCGCCAGCAATGGCTTTTGTAACCCAAGTTTTAGAAAGTGCAGGGTCAACTTTTGATAATCTTAAACCTAAACGAAGCATCAACGAATAAGAGAATTTTTTCCATTTTGTTACATCACCATTGTATATAAAATCGGCTCCGCCAAAACTTGTTTTAGAAGCATCAAGTGCAGTAGCAGCTTCATCAAGTTCCTTCAATAAATCTTTATAAATAGATTCTTGTGTATCATATTTTGGAAGAAATACTTGTGTGCTGTTTGCTTTTGCTGCTTCAGAATACGGAATGTCTCCATACAAATCTGTAATTCTGTGATACAAATAGGCTTTCCAGATTCTGGCAATATTTAGTTTATTGCTGTCGTTTGCATTGTCTTTTACTGCATTTATTACAATTTCTACTTCGTTTACCGCAGTTGGATAGACTTGGTTAAAATAAGCAGAATAATAGACTTCGTTACTCAAGTATTTATCACCAACACCAGAAGCTTCTTTGTAAGTGGCGTAATGCTGTAACATGCCGCCACATTCCAAAATATTTGTCGCAAAATAATTATTGTTTAATCCATCCAGCTGCGATTTACTGAAGATGAAATTCGGATTTGGAGTCTCCACAACGTTTGGGTTGGTGTTTATCTCCTCAAAATCTTTGGTACAGGCTGTCATACTTCCTAAAAGTATACCTGATATATATAAAAGGGTTATCTTTTTCATGTCTTTGTAATTTAAAATTTAACGTTTAAACTTAAACCAAAACTTCTTGTTTTAGGTACTCCAAATTGTTCTACACCTTGAGCATTTCCTGCGCTGAATACAGATTCTGGATCTACGTTTGGTGTTTTCTTATAAAGAATGAATAAGTTTCTTGCTACAAATGAAATAGAAGCACCTTGAAGTTTTGATAAACCTTTTATTTTTTCGATTGGCAGCTGATACCCAAAAATTACTTGTCTTAATTTTACAAAACTTGCATCGTAAACAAATGTTGAAGAAATGTTTCTTAAACCATCATAATACGTTCTTAAGTTTTCTGGAGCAATAACCATATCTACAGGATTTCCGTTAGTGTCAACACCTTTAATTGGTAATCCGTTTTCACGACCTTCAAGAGTTAGTTTTGTTAATCCCATACGAGTTCCGTACAAATCAGTTCCAGAATATAAGCTTCCGCCAAATTTACCATCAATCAAAAAGCTGAATGAGAAATCTTTGTATTTAAATTCGTTGCTGATACCAGCTGACCAAGGATGAACTCCTTGTCCTAATTCTTCAAGCGGACCTTGTGCAATTGTTGCAGAACCACCGCTTACATTATAAACTGTATTTCCGTTGGCATCTACACGAGGTTTGTATCCTTTTATAATACTGTACGGACGACCAACATCACTTGCAATTGTAACATATCCGTTTACAGAAGTTGCCATTGTAATAGAGTTCAATTGATCTGTAAGTGCTTCGACCGTATTTTTGTTGTAAGATCCGTTGATGCTCGCGTCCCAAGAGAAATTTTCTGAGTTAATGATTTTACCACTTACTAAAAGTTCAACCCCTTTATTTCTCATTTTTCCAAGATTTAATAAAGCTGTATTGGCTCCCGAAGCAGCAGAGATAGTAGTTTCTACAATATCATTTGTAGTGGCACGGTTGTACCAAGCAAAATCAACATTTAAACGATTGTTGAAAAATCCTAAATCTGTTCCAACTTCAAAAGTGGTAGAAGTCAATGGGCTTAATGTAGCATTTGGAACTCTAGTACTTGTTGGTCCTTGCAATTGCTGTCCGTTATGTCCGCCTTGAATCATAGAATACGATTGATTTAGCGCGTACGGATCTGGCGTTGCTCCACCAACTTGAGCCCAAGAAGATCTTAGTTTTGTGAATGAAATCCATTCTGGCATTTTTACAATATCCGAAAGGATAACACTTGTTCCTACTGACGGATAAAATACCGTATTGTTTTCTTTAGAAAGAGTAGAGAACCAATCTTGACGTCCGGTAAAGTTTAAGAAAACGACATTTTTATAATCTAAATCTGCAGCTCCATAAACAGAATTTGTTTTTGTTTTTCCGTAAGGATAGCTATAAGTCAATGTAGATAAATTAGTCAAAGCATAAAAATCATCCAAAACAAAATTAGAACCTTCAACTCTAGTTTCATCTCTTAAAGTAGAGCGGGAGTTAACCCCAACCAAAGCATTCAAAGAGAAATTCTCATAAATGTTTTTCTTCGTATAATTTAAAATGGCTTCAGAATTCAGATTTTGTAATTTTACTCTGGATCCTTGTGCATAACCAACAGGGTTGTTTAAAGTTGTTTTTGGAATATATCCGAAGAAATCATAATTCGTAAAATCTTGTCCAATTCTACCTTGAAGGAATAATTCTGGCGTGAAATTTAACTTCACATTCAACATTCCGATGAAACGGTTTTTAGTATCGCTGTTTTTAATTTTGTTTATTACAAAATAAGGGTTCGTGGCAACCGCAACAGGATTCCAAGCTTGTTCAACACCATTTGCATCATAACCTGGGGCAAGATTTCTAATATCAACCGTGTTGGCAATCATGTAAGTTCCCCAGTTTGGGTTAGCCTCAGCATCAGAAACCGTTACTCTATTATTTGTTTTGTCAATATTATATTGCGCGACAACATCAAACTTTAACCAATTTGTTAAGTTGACATTGCTGGCAATGTTGATGCTTTTACGATTAAAATCGTTATTAGGCACAACACCTTGATTGTCCATGTTCATAAAAGAAAGACGTCCCGTAGCTTTTTCACTCCCGCCAGATAAAGCAACCGAGTTAATAAAAGTTGTACCTGTTTGGTAGAAGTTTTTAATATTATCTTTTTGAGGCGAATAAGGTCTTTTTACACCGTCAAATTGAATAACATCTGTACCGTCCATTTTTGCTCCCCAAGACCAGCGTCCGTCAGCAATTGCTTCAGCCTGTGTAGTTGGTTTTTTTCCTAAAGCTCCAGAACCGTACTCATATTGCCAATCTGGTGTTATAGAAGGCGTTTCAAAAGTAAAAGAAGTATTATAATCAATGCCAATTCCTTTTTGAGCAGCACCTCTTTTAGTTTGAATTAAGATTACACCATTTGCTGCATTTGCTCCGTATAATGCTGCTGCTGTTCCACCTTTCAATACTGTAATACTTTTAATATCATCTGGATTAATAACAGAAGTTCCGTCACCTCTATCCACATTAATTCTTGTAGATCCAGCACCGTTGCCAATTCCGGGTAGATTAAGCTGTGTATTGTCTATTGGTAAATCGTTTACTACATACATCGGCTGGTTATTTCCGTTTAAGGAACCGTTTCCACGAATTACAACTCTAGTAGAGCCACTTGGGCCAGTTGAAGTACTGCTTACGTTTACGCCAGCAATCTTTCCAACCAAAGCATTTGCGATATTAGTTTCTTTCGCTTTAGTAAATTCAGTTCCTTTAAGTTCCGTTACAGCGTATGATATTGCTTTACTGCTTTTTTTAACTCCAAGCGCGGTTATCAAAACTTGATCTAATACATTTTCAGCTGGTTTTAGGCTGATAATTAAATCTGAAGTTTTGTTTAAATTAAATTCTAATGTTCCGTAACCCATGTAACTAATTACGATTTGAGTTTCATTTTCTGGAACGTTTAATTTAAATTTTCCAGTTTCATCGGTTATAGTAGCTATTTTAGTATTGCTTTTTGCATAAATAGTTGCTCCAGCAATTGGCATTCCGTCATCCTGACCTATTACTTGGCCCGAAATTTCAACCTGACTGCTTTTTTGTTCAAAAAGATGCTTTTTTATTGCAGTCTCTTTTGCATTTGCGGAGAAGATGATTCCTCCAACAAATACTAATGAAATTAGCTTTGTTTTCATAATTTTCTGGTTTTCATGTTTTTTTGGTTTTTATTGGCGATTCAAATATATATATTAATCTTTTACGTTTGCATATTTTTTGCAATAAATGCATATTTTTTGCAATATTTTTTCTCAATGCAATTTTAAATCCCAAAAGAAATGCGGTATAAAGAAGTATTTTGAGAAAAAATTGCAGAAACTACTTTTCTGAAAAACATAAGAATTAGCTTAAATTGTGTAATTTTGAGATATGAAAATCGCACTTATTCAATCAGACCTTTATTGGGAAAACGCTTCTCAGAATAGAAGTAATTTTGAAATTAAAATACAACAGATTGATTCTGAGGTAAATTTGATTGTTCTTCCCGAAATGTTTTCGACAGGTTTTACCATGAATGCTACTGCTGTTGGAGAAACAATGCAAGGCGAAACAATCTCATGGATGCAGTCTATCGCAAAACAGCGAAAATGTGCACTAACCGGAAGTTTGATTATTGTTGAAAACGAGCAATATTACAATCGAATGGTTTTTGTTTTTCCGTCAGGCGAAATACAGTATTACAACAAACGCCATTTGTTTACGCTGGCTGGAGAAGATAAATTTTATACAAGCGGTGACCAGAAAGTAATTGTGGACTATTTAGACTGGAAGATTTGTCTGCAGGTTTGTTACGATTTAAGATTTCCTGTTTTTGCAAGAAATGTCGAAAATTATGATTTGCTTTTGTACATTGCCAATTGGCCAAAAGTACGCACAAATGCTTGGGACGCTTTGCTAAAAGCACGCGCTATAGAAAACTTAAGTTATGCGCTAGGAGTAAACAGATTAGGTCTGGATGCTAATAATTACGAACATATCGGACATTCGCAGGTTGTTGATTTTTTAGGTAATTATATCCTCGAACCACAAGAAACAGAAGCTGTTTTTGTGGTCGAATTGGATAAAAATATAATGTTGGAAACTCGAAAAAAACTTGATTTTTTAAGTGATCAAGATCAATTTGAGATTAATATGTAGAATGAAATTTTAAAGTTTATCTAAAACTATAATTTCTTCTTTTGGATTTTTTGTGCGGACAGAAATCTTTTTGTATTCCCAAACACTTCCTTTTTTGCTAGCGGAAATGTCTAATTTTCCGTTTCTTTTTGCACCATTTATTCTAATGGATAAATCAACAGAATTTTTATTGTTTGAATAAGAAGTGTTTCCTTCTAAAATTGCCAATTTATCAATAGGCTTTATTTTTCCAACAATTTCCAGAACTCTCAGATTTAGGTTAGCTTGATCAATTGCTTTTTCATAAAGTGAATGGTCTGAATAAGCCAAAGCGATATCACTTATGTCGTTTTCAGAAGTAGCAGCTAATGAAAAAACAAATAGCAATAAAATCAATACACTTGAAGGTAAAAACCATTTCCAGTTTCTCTTCAGCCAATTTTCTTTTTCAACTAAATCATTGTCCATTAGTATTGCTCTTAAAATTTAGAAAGCTTTCCGTTTCTTTTCAGCATCTTTCTTCTTTTTCGCATCCTGTTTTTTCTCGACTTCAGGACTAAACGGAATACTTAAGTCGATGGCTTCGTCCCGATCCCAATTGGCGCGAACATCAAATTCCTGCTGATAATAATAGACTTCTTCGGCATATCTTTTCTCTAAGAAACTTCCGGTGTCGTACAATTTGTTTTTGTTATCATCGTAAATAACACGAATAGTAAAGACTTCTGGAGCGACCAGATTAAATTCGATTCTAGTTTCTTTTTCAGAATAAGCACTTGCCAAAACCACATCTCCCTTTTTATTTGTCAATTCAACAATAATCGGGAAACGTTTTACATTCTTTAAATTCAAAATCAAATTTCCATAATCAGCCAGCTCTTTAGTAGTCAATTTATACGATAACGTATCATTTGTCTTTTCGTAAAAATCAGTTAAAGCACCAGGGAAAAAGGTGAAATTGTATTTGTTTTCAGGTTCTCTTTTAAAATCAACATATAGTTTTTGATCAAACTCGTCATATTCTGTAGTAAAATCTACTGCAACAGAATCTTTATTGAGTAATCGAATTTTAGATTTGTCAAATTTCACCAACGGAGTTGCCGTTTCTAATGTAAATCGATCTCTAAAATCAATAGTACCACTTTGTACTGCTTTAATATTTAAAGTATCTTTTTTCTGGTCTTTAATTTTAACCGTAAACTTTTTGCTGTACTTATCTTTATCAACTTCCAGCGAAAGAGAATCGACTTTTATAGGTTTGTACCAAACTTGCAGCGAATCCTTTTTAGGAAACTGTGTAACAATAGTTTCTAGAATGTCGTTTTTGTTTTTCAGCACAATTTTAGGTTTCGAATTTTTAAAATCCTGTTTTCCATCATACGGAAGTAAAAGTCTGTTTCCAGAAGCTTGTATCGGTTTGAACGTTTTTAATGGAAGTGTTTCTTTAAATAATTCTAATTCATAAACCGTATCAGAAGGTACTGTAACGTAGCTTTTAAGAAATCCTATTTTATCATCTTTTGGATTAAACTTATTATTAGAGCCTTTGTCTTTTAAGGCAACCAAGAGATATTTCCCCGCTTTTAAATTTTCAAATTTAAAAGTTCTTACACTATCCAAAGTATTCGTGATATATCTCGGGAATTCTTTGTAAATCATAGAATCCTTAAATTTATCATTTACCTCATAAAGCATTACCGATACAAAATTGTCTACATTTTTTGTATACGCATCTTTTATTCTTCCGTTAAGCGTAAGAGAGTCAATATGCGGGCCGGTAGAAAAAACATATTTAAATTGATTTATTGCATTTCCCTCGTTGTTGTCTGCGATACTCTGCCCAAAATTAAAACTATAAGTAGTATTAGGCTGTAAGGTATCTTTAATTTGTATGGTAATAAATTTGCTGACCGATGTTGGAAAAATCAACGGTTCGTGTTTCATCGGCGGAGAAATAATCAGCTGTTTATTAACGTTTTTAAGTTTTATGTATTCGTCAAAAACCAGAGTGATTTCGTTTCCTTTAAAATTTGTATTGAAATTTTTAGGTGTGCTTGATAGTAAAACTGGAGGAATTGTATCTTTTAATCCGCCAGTAATACTGCCTCTTTTAGCGCAGCTTATCATTGACAATACGAGTAAAAAAGAAATATATTTGAGAGTGTTTTTCAACATAACAGTTTTGAATTTGATTGCACAAAATAACGATTATATTTGCTTTAATTGAAACTTTTTATCCATTTATTAGGATTTTCAGCTTTTAATACGAAAGCTTTTTTGGTTTTAGAAATCATCGCTTTGATATAATTTCTTACTTTTGAATTCAAATTTAATTTCCCAGGTTTTGATAAAAAGAGTTTTTCTAGGTGTATTGATTTTTTTGCTATTTGCCTGCAGTAAAAATGAAAAGCCAATAATTGCTTTTTATTATTGGAAAACCATCTTCAGATTATCTGAAACCGAGAAAGTAGTTTTAAAAGATAACAATGTCAGTAAACTCTATATCCGCTATTTTGATATTGGTTTACAGCATCAGACACAGCAGCCAATTCCAGTTAGTCCGATACGATTTCAAGAAAACACAAAAGATTTTACTATCGTTCCGGTAATTTTTATCCAGAACAAAGTAATGCTGCAATCTAATTTAGATATTGAAGATTTGGCTCAAAAATCGATTCATTTAGTTAATGAAATCAATGCTTCAAATAAAATTATTATTCAAGAAATTCAAATAGACTGCGATTGGACTTTAAAAAGTAAAGACAATTATTTGAAATTTATTGAACGATTTAAAAAGCTTTCGCAGAAAAAACTCTCCGCAACAATTCGATTACATCAAGTCAAATATTTCAAAAAGACCAAAATACCAAATGTAGATTCTGGTGTTTTAATGTATTATAATATGGGATCGATTGCATCAGATTCTTTAAATTCTGTTTATGATCAAAAAATCGCGTCGAAGTATCTTAAAAGCTTAAAAAAATATCCTTTACATCTTGATTTTGCCTTGCCCATATATTCTTGGGGAGTTCATATTAGAAATCAAAAAGTAATTGGTCTGCGCTCAAAATTAAATAGTAGTGCACTTAAAAAAGATGCTAATTTTGAACAAACCAGCGCTGTCTTTTTTAAAGTAAAACATTCTAATTATAAAAATGGCGTGTTTTATGAAGAAAATGATCTGCTGAAAATAGAAGCAATTACTCCAGAAGATTTAAAACAAATGGCAGAAGAGCTGGAAGAAAATACAGTAATGCCTCCTAAAGAAATTATATTTTACGATTTAGACGAATTCAATTTAAAAAACTATGAAAAGAATATTTTCGAACAAGTTATTTCTTGTTTCTAGCGCCTCTTTACTTTTTGCCTGTGGGATAATTTACGCTTGCGCTGATGGTGATTGGGATTATTTTATGGATAATTCGAATTTTACACCAGAAACTTTTGCAGACAAATCGTATGCACCACTTTTTTTATCTAGTGATGTTTTTTACGGGATTGGTTCAGATACAGAGTATAATTCTCGTTTTAATGACAACATAAAATCAGATTGGGAAACATTTTTAAAAGGAAAAGCAGATGCAGCAACGGTAAGCTATTTCTTGATTGGTTCTGATAAAGAAAGATCGTATGATGATCGAAATAAACCGCTCGAAAATAAAGTGGAAATAGAACAGCTTCATGTTTTTTATAAAACCAAAAAAGAGAATAAAGCTTCTCTAAAATGGGGTAAAAAAATAAGTTTGAAAGACGAGAAGATTAAAAGTTTTATGGAGTTTTTGTATTTAGCCCAAAAAATAGAAACGGTTTCTATTGGCGAAGATTATTGGAGTTATGATCCTGTTGTGGCTAAAACTTTTGACGATGCAAAAATGATTCAGTCTATCGAGAATGTTTACAATACAACTTCAGACCCATTTTTAAAAAATAGATATTGGTTTTTGACCATGAAAGCGCGTTTTTATAGCAATGACAAACAAAAGGCTATTTTGTTTTTTAATAAAACGGAAGGTTCTGTTGCTAAAAATATCTTGTATTATCGCGCTCTTGCGTATGTAGCTGGAATAAATTACAAGCAGAAAAAATATGCAATTTCTAATTATTTGTATGCACAGGTTTTTGACAATTGTCCAAAAATGAGAGTGGTTACAGCATATTGTTTTCATCCAAAAAATGATGCCGATTGGAATAAATCATTATTAATAGCTAAAAATAATAAAGAGAAAGCGGCACTTTGGGCGATTCACGGTTATTATAAAGACGAGAAACAAGCCATAGAAAAAATTTACGGTTTGGATCCGAAAAGCGAACATCTAAATTATCTGCTAACGCGATTGATTAATAAAGAAGAACAAAACGTAAGCAATTCTTTTGAGCAGAAATCAGGAGAAAATCTTCCGATGAAACAACTCACAATAGCAGAATACAAAGTGGTAAATCAAAATAAAATTGATAAAACTGCTTTTGATTTAGTTACCAAAATTGCAGCAGTTGGAAATACAGACAAGCCTTATTTTTGGGATATTGCGCTTGGATATCTGCAAACGTTGAAAGGGGATTTTGTAAATGCCGATAAAATTTTTGATAAGGCTGAAAAAACGCTTCCAAAAACAGAATTGGCTGGATATCAATTACGATTATTGCGTTTTGTAAATAATATGTATAAAATTGATAAACTGACCGATAAAAACGAAAAAACAATCCTAGCCGATTTAAACTGGTTGTATCAAGAACTTCCAAAAAACTATAAAGGACAGGAATTTCGTTATCAGAATGCGGCGCAGTGGAGCAGGAATTATTTAGCGACACTTTATAAAGCAAAAGCAAATCCTGTAATGGCAGAAATTTTTGGTACTTCGCCTTACGGTTATTGGAACGATGGGAATTCATTTTATGATAATGAGAAAGATTTGTTAGACATGAAAGCCTTTTTGGTTAAGTCTAATAAAACTGAAATCGAAAAAATTGGCGCAGGAATTTATAGTTTGAAGTTAAAAGACATTAATAATTTTCAGGCGGTTCAAGCAGCATTTAAAAATAAAATTCCAGAAGCTATTGCGTTTATACAGCAGACAGATTCTGTGCAGTATTCCAGTTTTCCTGGGAATCCGTTTAACGGAAACATAAAAGATTGCCACGATTGTGAACACGCAGCGTATCAGAAAAAGAAATATTCACAGTTAGAATTTTTGACTACAATAAAAGGAATGCAGGACAAATTGGCTCAAAAAGAAGATGTTTATACTAATAGTTTGTTATTAGGAAATGCGTTTTACAATATTTCTCATTTTGGGAACGGCAGAAGTTTTTACGAAATTAGTATTGTAGGTTATGGATCGAGTCCGTATTCTTTTAGAGATTCGATGAAAGCTATGATTACCAATTGTGACATTCCGAAAATGTATTACCAAAAAGCATTTGAAGCTGCGACAACAAAAGAGCAAAAGGCAAAATGTATTTATTTGCTGGCGAAATGTGAGCGTAACGATTATTATAATAAGAAATACAACAGTGTAAACAGCTGGTGGGAAATTCAGGATGATAAAGTTAACTTTATTGCTTGGAATGGATTTAAGGCATTGAAAAAGGATTATTCGGAGACTAAGTATTACCAAGATGTAATTGCCGAATGCGGTTATTTTAATACATATTTAAACCAATAAAGAAATGGTAAATAAAATAGAACATATTGGAATTGCAGTAAAAAATATGGACGATGCCAATGTGTTGTTTGAAAAATTACTTGGCGTTTCGTCGTACAAAATGGAATCTGTAGAAAGTGAAGGCGTTTTAACTTCTTTTTTTCAAACAGGCGTAAACAAAATCGAACTTTTGACGGCAACAAATCCAGAAAGTCCAATTGCGAAGTTTTTAGAAAAAAAAGGAGAAGGAATTCATCACATCGCTTTTGATGTAGAAGATATCCAAGCCGAAATAACTCGACTAAAAAAAGAAGGTTTTGTATTGATAAACGACGTTCCGAAGAAAGGTGCGGACAATAAATGGGTTGTTTTTTTGCATCCAAAGAACACAAATGGTGTTTTAGTCGAGCTTTGTCAGGAAATTAAATAAGAATTTTCACTTTTTTATTATCAAATAATCTGTTGAAAATCAATTATGTCCTATAAAAGTAGTGCCGTAGTTTCAAATTAAATAGAAATCATCTCTTAAAATATTTGGAGTGAACGGAAAATAGTAGTAATATTGCATCCTCAAACCGGTCCTATAGCTCAGCTGGTTAGAGCACCTGACTCATAATCAGGTGGTCCCTGGTTCGAGCCCAGGTGGGACCACTTAAAAAGCCTTTACATTTTTGTAAAGGCTTTTTTTATGCTTAATGATTTGATGTTGAGGTTTTGAATTATTAACGGAAATCTATTTTGTAATATTATTCTATTAAAAACAATGTATTTTTACTTTCATAAACATCAAAAAAGATGAACAATGAAGTTAAAGAAAGAAGGTAATGATTATTTTATTATTGAGAAAAAAGAATTTCAGGGTACTTTAGTCAATCCCATTTTTGTAAAACAAGCTTTTGATTTTGCTTATGCAATGACTTATGAAGGAGGATTTCATAGAAAAAATAGATCTGGGGGAGAAGCAAAGCGAAGTGATGAGGAAATTTTTCAAAACACTTTTCAAGGAAAAACAGCCGAGATTATACTTTACGAACTTTTAAAACTTCGAAATATAGAAGTTGATCTTCCAGATTTTGCAATTCACGGAAGTGGAAAATGGGATGATGTGGATTTAAAAGCAAACGGAAAATTGATTTGTATTAAATCCGCGACCTTTTTTGCAAATCTTCTGCTTTTAGAAACTAAAGACTGGGATAAAGAAGGCAATTATATTCCGAACAAAAATGTAGATGGTGCAACTTGCGTCTATGATTATTTTGTATTGGTAAGAATTAAGCCTGATATAAAAAAAATGATCGTTGAAAATTCTAAAGACAAAGAAATTTTATGGGAAGAAATTAAAAAAACGTCGTGGTGGTTTGATATTGCTGGATGTTGCACAATTAAGACTATTCGGTACATGATTGAGAATAATTATATACTTCCTAAAGATTCTTTACTAAATGGCAAGGCTAAAATGGATGCTGAAAACTATTATATTCAATCTGGAGAATTACAGGATTTAGATTTTTTATGTTCTGGATTGATAGAGAATTAGATTAATTTTATCGTTAATCTAGAGTTGCAATTGTTGTTGTCAAAATCAATAAACCAATTTAAAAATGAAATATTTACGATTCACCGTTTTGTTTTTTCTGTTTAGCCAGAATGTAGTCTTGGCACAAATGCAAGAGAAAAAAGTTTTAGAATATCTTAAAAAAGAAATGCAGGAACAAAAAATTCCTGGATTACAAATAGCAGTAATTAAAGATAATAAATTGATTTTGTCAAAATCATTGGGATTGGCTAATATTCCATTTTCAATACCAGCAAAGAACAATACAATATTTTCAATAAATTCTATTGCAAAAATCTTTGCTTCGACAGCAATTATGCAGTTAGTAGAAAAAGATAAACTAAAAATAGAAGACCCAATTTCAAATTATCTTGATGATTTGCCAATAAACTGGAGACAAGTTACTTTAAAACAATTATTAAGTCATATCTCTGGACTCCCAGATATTGAAGATTCGACGACAGATGAATTAGTCGGTGGAAAAGGACAGGATTCTGCTTGGATAAAAGTTCAAAAAATGCCCTTGCAATTTAAACCGGGAGAAGATTTTAGTTATAATGCGACCAATTATGTATTAATTCAAAAAATTATAGAAAAATATGGAGGAATGCCTTTTGAACAATTTATAAAAGTAAATCAGTTTGATGTGGCGGGAATGAATAAAACAATTTATGGAAATTCGTTTGATGTATTACCAAATAAAAGCCCAACATACTGTTTTTATCATTTCGATAAAGCCAAAGGAGATTACGTTAAAGGAGAGAAATTAGTTGAAACTTATGAAAGTTTTCCTTCAATGATGCGAGCAGACGCAGGTGTTTTTTCTACTGCAGAAGATATTGCAAAATGGGTAATGGCGCTGCAAAACAAGAAATTACTGAAAAAAGAATTAAGTATACAAACTATGTGGGAGCCTGTAAAGTTGAATAATGGTAAATACGGCGGTTTTGGAGGAATATTGGAAGGTTATGCTTTAGGCTGGCCTGTAATAATCAGAGAAAATCATCCGGCAGCAACACCAATTGGCGGTGGCCGAGCTTCACTTTCAATTTATCCAAAAGACGACTTAACAATTATTTTGTTTACCAACTTGTCTGGAATTCCAGTTTCTGAAATGACCGATAGCATAGCTAAATTTTATCTGTTAAATTAAAGCGGTGCATAAATGAGAGGCTTTTTTTACCAGCATTTAGTTTTAAAAGAAAAATAGATTAATTTTATCTCTCCAGACAAATTTAATCTCAATACCATGGATAATTTAACTCCCGAACAAAGGAGGAAAAATATGCAGGCCATAAAAAGCACTAACACCAAAGATGAAGTTAGGCTTGCTAAGGCGTTATGGAGTTTAGGTTACAGGTATCGAAAAAATAATAAAAAGATATTTGGTAAGCCCGATATTACTTTTGCAAAATATAAAATTGCCATTTTTATTGACAGCGAATTTTTTCATGGCAAAGATTGGGAAACACAAAAATTACGAATCAAATCGAATCGAGAATATTGGATTCCGAAAATAGAAAGAAATAAGCAGAGAGATGTTGAGGTCAATACTTTTTTAATTTCAGAAAACTGGACCGTTTTACGTTTCTGGAGCAAGGAAATTCAAAAAGAATTAGATTTGTGCCTCCAAAAAATTCAAGAAGAAATAGCACTAAAAATTAACGATGTTTCTAAAAACACAATCGAAACAAAATATTGATGCGTATTGCGAAGCTTTAAAAGTGATCGGTGCTTTTTCAAATTTGTTTAGTTCTTCAGAAAAACCTTTTGTTCAATATAGAGCAGCAGAAAATATTTTCTGCAAGGTTTTTAATGCCGAAAATCTAGCAAGAGCAGATGTTGCTTACGATGCGATTATTGATGGTTGCGGTATTGGGATTAAAACTTTTGTGCTGTCAGGAAATTCTAAAATAGAAAAAGTAGCCGAATTTAATTCGCTTAGCGGCGAATTAAGAAAGCTAAATGGTCTAGAATTAGCAGAAAAACTAGCCGATTTTAGAAATGAAAGAATCCGATTTGCAGATCGAATTTATAAAATCAATAAAAGAGTTTATCATATAATTGGTCGTGATAAGTTTACAATTAAGGTTTTTGAGGTTGGTTATGATTTAATTGATAAAGATTCAATCGAAATTTTAGCCGAAACTAAAAGTTCTTTAAGGTTTAAAGATGCTTTGAACGAATATAATTTTAATTTCTCTAAAAGTGTTCTAATGAAACGCTTTGTAGTTCCTGAGGATTATATTGAGATTGATATTGAAATTCTCGAAGAACCAATTAATGAATTGCTGAGTTTGATAAAACCAGATTCAAAAGTCATTAAAAGAAACGAAATTAATGCGGTTGGTTTATTAACCCAAGAAGAATTAATTCCGTTTGAAGATTATGTAATTCTGCCACTATATTCTCCAGAAGCAAAAAAGAAAAAGAAAGAACCAATTGTGCCGTTAAAAAGCCAGTTGAACCAATGGAATGCCGGAGGAAGAAAAAGAGATCCGGGAGAAGTTTATATTTCAATTCCGTCTAAAGTGAGAATTGATGCTCCAGATTTTTTTCCAGAAAAAGATGTTGTTTTTAATCTGCGAATTCCAAGCGGCGAAATGCTGTCGGCAAAAGTCTGTCAAGACGGAAGTAAAGCTTTAATGACAAATCCCAATAAAGCAATGGCAGATTGGATGCTGAGAAATGTATTAATGCTTCAAGAAGGCGAACTTTTAACTTACGACAAGCTTAAAAGCGTAGGTTATGACAGCGTAAAAATTACAAAATCGAGCAACACGGAATATTTTATCGATTTTGCCAAGCTAAATGAATATGAATCATTTATCGGTAAAATTAACGAAGTTGAAATTGGAACACAGCTTGATTTAAATTTTGAAGATTAAACCTTGGCTTTTGTTTTTTTCTTCTCTCCTTTAGATTCTACGATTTCAATATATTTAGCAATTTCAGAAGCTAATCTTTCAATAACGGGCATGCTTACAGAGTTACCTGCTTGTTTGTACAAATGCGAGTTTGAAATGGCAGGCAATTTAAAATCATCTGGAAAACCTTGAAATCTAAAACATTCTGTAGGAGTTAGCTTTCTAAAACCATAATCGGTCGTGATAATGGGTACATTATGACCGCCAGTTCCCATATTTGCAGTTAGAGTAGGGCATACGCTAGATTTGTTTTCTCTTACGTATTGTCTTCTAAACTGATAAATTCGCTCTTTACTCACAACAGATTCTTGCAGCATGTTGTACATGTATTTGTCTTCGTGATAGTAGAACTTTTCATCAACTTTTTCTTTTATGATAAGATCTTTGATTGATTTAGTTAAGTTTTCTTTTTCAGGAAAATGAAATTCAAAATTATCGTCTTTGATAAAATCTTTATCAAAAGCAATCATAAAGATTCTTTCTCTATTGTGCGGAATGTTGCCAAAATCTTTTGTGTTCAAAACAGAACTGTCAAAAGTATAGTTTCGTTTTTTTATTTCTTTTTCAATTACTTTCATTGTATTTCCTTTGTCATGACCTTTTAGGTTTTTGACATTTTCAAGAAATACGACTTTCGGTCTCATTTCATCTATGAAATCTAAAATTTTAAAAAAATGATTCCCTCTGCTGTCCTCAAAACCTTTTCTGTAACCCGCAACTGAAAACGGCTGGCACGGAAATCCTGCAGTTAGAATATCTACTTTATTAAGCGCGCTTACGTCGAGCGCCATAACGTCGCCTTCGATAAGGTTATGGTCGAAATTATTTTTATAGGTAATACAAGCATTTTTATCAAATTCATTAGCCCATTCTAGTTGAAAACCAGCTTTTTCAAAACCTAAACATATACCGCCAACACCTGCATATAAACTTCCTACTGTATATTTATTTTTCATCTATTATTTTTGTTTTGATGCAATGAATTTTTAAATCTTCAACCTAAAAGCGTTAAAACTTATGTGGTTTTTTGAAGATTAAGCCTTAAGAAAACTTTTTCATTTTTATTTTATGCAAATATATTAATTCAGAAACATTGTTTTGATACTTGTGAATTTAAAAGAATCTATTTTTTAAAATTTCCTTAAAATAAAGCGGTCACAGTTTTTTCTGAATTATTTAAAATTACAGTATGTTCCTGCTAAAATATTCTCGCGTAATTTTTTTTAAGATTTAAATCTTAAAATTGAACTTTGTGATTGTTTTAAAAGATATTGACTTAATTTTAGAAAGTAAAAAAATTAGGAATCCTTTATTTTGTTTGGATTTTTCGAAGATGATAAAATAAAAACCATTAACAATGCGTTTACGTATATTAAATCGATTTCGTAACTGAACTAGGATAATCTTAAGAAAAAATATCGATAGATTTGATAACCTTTTTTGGTTTAAAAGTTGCATTTGAGCAAAAATCTTATACTTTTGTCAAAGAATTTTATGCTTCAACTTGTATTTGTGCGAAATTTCTATTAAGACAAATTTATTAATAAATATCATGCTTTTAGCAGATTGAATTTATGAAACTAATAAAAACTTTTTCTTTAGCATTTGTTTTAACTCTGATAAATGTAACAGCTGTGCTGGCAGATCCTACACCGCCGTCTCCAACTGCAAAGGGGGCTGGTGTGAATGCTTTGAACGATGACCCATCAGATGGTGGAGAGCCAGTGCCAATTGATCAGAATATAATTTTTTTAATGATTGGTGGTCTAATTTTAGGAACTACTGTTTTATATAAAAATAAAATAAAAAAAGCTTCAGTGTAAATTGAAGCTTTTTTTATGAAATTAACTTTAGACTTATTTATTTATAGAATAAAGTCGAGAAATATATTTCCCCACAACATCAAATTCTAAGTTTATTTTGGTTCCCACTTTAAAATCTTTAAAGTTAGTATGCTCGTAAGTGTACGGAATAATAGAAACGCTAAATTCGTTTGTTTTAGAATTTACAACCGTAAGGCTAACCCCATTTACAGTGATTGAACCTTTCTCTATCGTAATATTGTTGAGGTTTTTATCGTATTCAAAAGTATAATTCCAGCTTCCGTTAGCTTCTTCAATAGCAATACACGTGCCTGTTTGATCTACGTGGCCTTGTACAATATGCCCGTCAAGACGGTCGCCAAGTTTCATTCCTCTTTCAAGGTTTACAACCTCATTGGTTTTCCATTCTCCAATATTAGTTTTTAAAATAGTTTCATCAATAGCCGTTACGGTATAAAAAGAGTCTTTTATAGCAACAACAGTAAGGCAGATTCCGTTGTGCGAAACGCTTTGATCTATTTTTAATTCATGTGTGATTGAAGAATCGACAGTAATGTGAAGATTATTTTGGTCTTTTTGTATTTCGTGAATCCTTCCAAGGGTTTCTATAATTCCTGTAAACATTGTAGTTTTATTTTACTAAATTTGCACATCAAAATTAGTAATAAATAACCTCAGGTCATGAATAAAAAAGCAGAAAATATAATTGTTGGAATTTCGGTAGGAGATTTAAACGGTATTGGAAGCGAAGTTATACTAAAAACATTCGAAGATTCTCGTATGTTAGAGATGTGTACACCGGTTATCTTTGCAAATGCTAAAATACTTTCTTTCGTTAAAAAAAGTTTTACTTCTACAGTACAGTTTCATGGAGTGGATAAATTAGATCAAGTTTTACCAGGAAAAGTAAATGTTCTTAATCTTTGGAGAGAAGGAGTTGATATTAATTTTGGAGTTAACGATGAGAAAATTGGAGAATATGCTGTAAAATCTTTTTTAGCGGCAACAAAAGCGCTAAAAGATGGAGAAATTGATGTTTTAGTTACCGCTCCAATAAATAAATATAACATTCAATCGGAAGATTTTAAATTTCCAGGACATACAGATTATTTAGACCAAGAGTTAGAAGGAAATGCTTTGATGATGATGGTGCAGGATAATTTGAGAGTTGGTCTGCTAACTGACCATGTGCCGCTAAATGAAGTTACTTCGAATTTAACAGAAGAATTAATTACCAGAAAAATAGAAACAATTAGAAAGTCTTTAATTCAAGATTTTAGTATTGTAAAGCCAAAAATTGCCGTTTTAGGATTAAATCCGCATGCTGGCGATGGTGGTGTAATTGGTAAAGAAGATGATTTGGTGTTAAAACCAACGATAAAAAAAATATTTGAAAGCGGTACAATGGTTTTTGGACCATTTCCAGCCGATGGTTTCTTTGGAAGCAGTCAATATGAAAAATATGATGCTGTTGTAGCCACTTATCACGACCAAGGATTAATTCCGTTTAAGACATTGTCTTTTGGAAAAGGAGTCAATTATACAGCGGGATTAAATAGAGTTAGAACTTCGCCAGATCACGGTACAGCGTTTGATATTGCAGGAAAAGACATGGCAGATTTTAATTCGTTTAAAGAGGCAGTTTATCTTGCAATCGATATTTATCGCTCGCGTAATCAGTATGAGGAGATTAGCCAAAAACCTCTTAAAATAAAAGAAAAACAGTTATAAACAAAAAAAGGTGAATAAGATTATTAGTTTTACAATAATTTTATATCTTTGCACCCCAATTCAGATATCTGTTTTCAGATCTGAATTGTTCAAATTGATGTTGAAATGAGCAAAACAAAAGAATTTTTAATTCCTTTCGTAGGATTAAAACTAGGAAAACACCATTTTGAGTATCAGGTAAATAATGAGTTCTTTGAGAACTTTGACTATAACGAATTTCAAAGTTCGGATATCAAAGTTAATTTGGTTTTAGATAAGAAAAGCACAATGCTTGAGTTGGATTTTAAACATAAAGGAACAGTAAATGTGCCTTGTGATCTAACAAGTGAAGATTTTGACATGCCTATAAAAGGGAAAATGAAATTAATCGTTCGTTTTGGAGATGAGTTTAATAATGATAATGAAGAGCTGTTGATTTTACCGCATGGAGAATTTGAAATAGATGTTGCACAATACATTTATGAAATGATTGCACTTTCGGTACCTCTAAAACGAGTTCATCCAGGAGTAAAAGACGGAAGTTTACAAACAGAAGCTTTAACTAAACTAAATGAATTAAGAGTCAAAGAAGAAAAAGTAGAGAATAAAGAAGAAGAAGATATTGACCCACGTTGGGAAAAATTAAAGAAACTATTAACGGATAAATAATATAGTAAAATGGCACATCCTAAGAGAAAAATCTCGAAAACAAGAAGAGATAAGAGAAGAACACATTATAAAGCTACTGTAGCTCAAATCGCTACATGTCCTATTACTGGAGAAGCACATTTATACCACAGAGCTTACTGGCATGAAGGTAAAATGTATTACAGAGGGCAAGTTGTTATCGATAAATCTGAAGCGGTTGCTTAATACGTTTTTGTAAATTATACTAGAACTCTCACATAGTGAGAGTTTTTTTTGTTGGTTATAATTTTTGTTTTTTAAGAAAATACAGGCAAATTCGCTTCGTTTTTTTTTGTAATTTTCAAGTCTTTTAAAAATTTTTCGAATAGAAGTATTCGGAAGGAAATAATAGAATATAATGAATACAATCACAGCCGCAATTACCGCTGTTGGAGGCTATGTTCCAGACTTTGTGCTTTCGAACAAAGTTTTAGAAACAATGGTCGAGACTAACGACGAATGGATTACCACTCGTACCGGAATTAAAGAAAGAAGAATTTTAAAAGATGCTGATAAAGGAACATCTTATCTTGCGATAAAAGCTGCGCAAGATTTAATAGCAAAAGCTAATATTGATCCTTTAGAGATTGATATGGTAATAATGGCAACAGCTACACCAGATATGATGGTGGCAGCTACTGGAGTTTATGTTGCTACAGAAATTGGAGCTGTAAATGCATTCGCATACGATTTGCAGGCTGCATGCTCAAGTTTCTTGTACGGAATGTCAACTGCCGCTGCTTATGTGCAGTCTGGCCGTTATAAAAAAGTATTATTAATTGGTGCAGATAAAATGTCATCAATTGTAGATTATACAGATAGAGCAACTTGTATTATTTTTGGAGATGGAGCGGGTGCCGTTTTATTCGAACCAAATTATGAAGGCTTAGGCTTACAAGATGAGTATTTACGCAGCGATGGCGTAGGACGCGATTTTCTTAAAATTCCTGCTGGAGGTTCTCTAATCCCTGCTTCTGAAGAGACCATAAAAAACAGACAGCACAATATTATGCAAGACGGTAAAACAGTATTTAAATATGCTGTTACTAATATGGCCGATGCAAGTGAATTGATTTTACAAAGAAATAATTTAACTAAAGAAGATGTAAGCTGGTTAGTGCCACATCAAGCAAATAAGCGTATTATTGATGCTACTGCTGGAAGACTAGAACTTGACGAATCTAAAGTATTAGTAAATATCGAAAGATATGGTAATACTACTTCAGGGACTTTACCATTAGTATTAGCAGATTTTGAACACTTACTTAAAAAAGGAGATAATGTTATTTTTGCCGCTTTTGGTGGTGGATTCACTTGGGGATCTATTTACTTGAAATGGGCTTACGATAAGAAATAAATTAAAACTAAAAACGAATCATTATGGATTTAAAAGAAATTCAAAACCTAATCAAATTTGTTGCAAATTCGGGAGTTGCAGAAGTTAAGTTGGAAATGGATGATGTAAAAATCACTATTAGAACAACTTTGGAAACAAATGTAACAGAAGCTACTTACGTACAGCAATTACCTGCTCAGGCGGCATTGCCACAAGCAGTTGTTCCTCAACAGACAGCGCCAGTTGTTGTTAATGTTAACTCAGAAGCACCAGCTGCAGCAGAAGATTCTAAATTCATTACTATAAAATCTCCAATCATTGGAACTTTTTATAGAAAACCATCACCAGACAAACCTGTTTTTACTGAAGTAGGAAGTACTATTGCAAAAGGTGATGTTCTTTGTGTAATTGAAGCAATGAAATTATTCAACGAAATCGAATCGGAAGTTTCAGGTAAAATTGTGAAAATTCTTGTTGATGATATGTCTCCAGTAGAATTTGACCAACCTTTATTCTTAGTTGATCCATCATAAATAAATTTAGATTTTAGATTTTAGATTTTAGAATGGTTCACAATAGAAATTTTGTTAATCATCTAAAATTATCTAATTATCGAATTGTCTAATTATCTAATTAAAATAAGATGTTTAAAAAAATATTAATTGCGAATAGAGGAGAAATTGCACTTCGTGTAATTCGTACATGTAAAGAAATGGGAATCAAAACTGTAGCAGTTTACTCTACAGCTGATGCAGAAAGTCTACATGTTAAATTTGCTGACGAAGCGGTTTGTATAGGACCTCCTCCAAGTAACTTATCGTATTTGAAAATGTCAAATATTATTGCTGCTGCAGAAATTACAAATGCAGACGCAATACACCCAGGATACGGTTTTCTTTCTGAGAATGCTAAATTCTCAAAAATTTGTCAAGAGCACGGAATCAAATTTATTGGTGCTGCTCCTGAAATGATTGATAAAATGGGAGATAAAGCTTCTGCTAAAGCTACAATGAAAGCTGCAGGAGTTCCATGTGTGCCAGGTTCAGACGGATTATTAGAGTCTTTTGAACAAACACAAAAATTAGCCAAAGAATTTGGTTATCCAGTTATGCTTAAAGCAACTGCTGGTGGTGGTGGAAAAGGAATGCGTGCTGTTTGGAAAGAGGAAGAGCTTTTAAAAGCTTGGGAAAGCGCACGTCAGGAAGCTGCTGCTTCTTTTGGAAATGATGGAATGTACATGGAGAAACTTATTGAAGAACCACGTCATATCGAAATTCAAGTAGTAGGAGATTCTTATGGAAAAGCATGTCACCTTTCTGAAAGAGACTGTTCGGTACAACGTCGTCACCAAAAACTTACGGAAGAAACACCTTCACCTTTCATGACCGACGAATTGCGTACAGCAATGGGAGCTGCAGCTGTAAAAGCAGCAGAATTCATTAAGTACGAAGGAGCTGGAACTGTAGAATTCTTGGTTGATAAACACAGAAATTTCTACTTCATGGAAATGAATACTCGTATTCAGGTAGAGCATCCAATTACAGAACAAGTTATTGATTATGATTTGATCCGTGAGCAGATTATGGTTGCAGCTGGAATTCCAATTTCAGGAAAAAACTACTTACCAGAATTACATGCTATAGAATGTCGTATTAATGCAGAAGATCCTTATAACGATTTTCGTCCTTCACCAGGAAAAATTACTACGCTTCATATGCCAGGAGGACATGGAGTACGTTTAGATACTCACGTTTATTCAGGATATACAATTCCACCAAATTACGATTCAATGATTGCTAAGTTAATTACAACTGCGCAGTCTCGTGAAGAAGCGATCAGCAAAATGCGCAGAGCTTTAGACGAGTTTGTTATCGAAGGTGTAAAAACTACAATCCCTTTCCACAGACAATTAATGGATGATCCAAGATATATTGCAGGAGATTATACAACTGCATTTATGGATACTTTTAAAATGAAACCAATAGAATAATTATAAAGGCTGTCAATTTTGGCAGCCTTTTTTGTTTTACACCTATATAGTATTAAACCCGACACGTTTCTAAAACATGTCGGGTTTGTTGGTCCTGATTATTTTGCAAGTAAACACTATTTGTGTATACTTTTTACACACCTTTTTTAATTTTACACACCTTTTACTTCTGTATACTATTTAGTAAACTTCGGTTAAAACCTTTAAAAACAGGCCTTTCATAGGTTTTGGGTGCTTCTTTTGATTTACGGCATAATAATTTCATTATCTAAAGTGTAAACAACTATTAATAATTAAAATATATACATTATGAAAAATCTATTTTTATCAGCCGCAATTGTTTTAGGAAGTTTAACTTCATTCGCTTCAACTTCTCCAGTTACCAATACTGTAGTAAAAGTTATTTCTATTGAAGATGAATACACAGAAATTAAATTAGAAGAATTACCAGCTCCTATTGCAGAAGCTTTGAAAAAAGCATATCCAGAAGCAGTAATTACTAAAGCATATAAAAACGAAAAAGCAGAATACAAATTAGATGTCACAGTAGGTGACAAAGTAGGAAACCTTTTTGCTAACGCAGACGGAACTTGGATCAAAAAATAATCAAATTAGATTATTGTGAAAATCCAGATTAAGAATACTAAAATTAAGTTAACAATATTAAAATATCATTATCATGAAAAATTTATTTTTATCAGCCGCAATCGTTTTGGGAGGTTTAACATCATTTGCTTCAACTTCTCCAATTTCAACTACAATTGTAAAAACAGTTTCAATTCAAGACGAATACACTGAAATTAAATTAGAAGAAGTGCCTGCAGCAATTACAGATGCTCTTAAAAAAGCGTATCCAGATGCAGTTCTTTCTAAAGCATACAAAAATACAAAATCAGAGTACAAACTTGATGTTACTGTAGGTGACAAAGTAGGAAGCATCTATGCAAATGCAGATGGTTCTTGGATTAAAAAATAAGGAAAACTAACCCTTAAAAACTATTATTATGAAAAAGTTAATCTTATCGGCGGTCATTGTTCTAGGAACATTGTCGATGCAGGCAGGAAATGTTGTTGTAAATAGTACAGCGGTTCAATTAGTAAATATTCAAGACGAATATAAAGAAGTTGATGCAGTTCCTGCAGCAATTAAAACAGCTCTTGATAACGCTTATCCAGGTGTGAAATTAGAAAAAGCATGGGTAAATGAGAAAAAAGAGTACAAAATTGAGATAACTGTTAGAGGTGAAAAATCAACTGTCTATACAGATCTTGCAGGTAACATTCTTAAAAAATAATTTAAACCCCATATATTATGAAAAAGCTAATCTTATCAGCAGCAATTGTTTTAGGAGGTTTGTCTGTTCAGGCAGCAATTCCAGCACAAACAATTTCAATCACTCAATCAGTTTCAATTCAAGATGAATTTACCGAAGTAAGTGCAGATGCCGTACCAGCAGCTGTAAAGTCAACAATTGAAAAATCTTTTCCGAATACAAAATTGGAGAAAGCATATAAAAATGCTAAAAATGAGTACAAGTTAGAGATTTCAAGCGGCGACAAAAAGTATGTAGTTTTTACAGACGCTTCTGGAAATATCATTAAAAAATAATTTTTAAAAATCAGCATTATGAAAAAGTTAATCTTATCTACGGCAATCGTTTTGGGAAGTTTGTCTATTTACGCAAGTACAGTGACAACTCCTGAAAAGACAAAAGTTACTGTTTCTGTACAATCAGAATATACAGAAGTTACTGCTGATGCTGTTCCTGCAGCTGTAAAAACAGCTTTGCAAACCGCTTATCCAGGCGCAAAACTTGACAAGGCTTGGGTAAACGAGAAAAAAGAGTACAAATTAGAAATATCGGTTGGGGATCAAAAGGCTACTGTTTACTCAGATGTCAATGGCAACTGGTTGAAGATATAATTAGGTGAATTTAGATTTATGTTTTTGGTGAAAAAGAGATTGCTTATAGCAATCTCTTTTTTTTTGCATAATTTTATGAAAAGACAATTTTATTAGTATTATTTTAGCAAAAAAGTCCCTAAAAGCAAATGCCAAAGATATTACTGATAGAAGATGATATTTCGTTTTGTAAATTATTAGAAAAATTTCTAGTAAAGAAAGCATACGAGGTAACCATTGCTTTCTCCGCAGCCGAAGCAAGATTAGCAATCAAAAAAGAATCGTTTGATTTGATTTTGACAGATCTTCGCTTGCCTGATTCTGATGGTATTGGACTAATGTCTGAATTTAAAAATTCTTATCCAGAAATTCCTGTTATACTTATGACAGGTTACTCTGATGTAAATACAGCTGTTAAAGCTATTAAAAATGGTGCTGCAGATTATATATCAAAACCATTTAATCCAGACGAAGTTTTATTGGTAATTACCAATGCGCTTCAGACTTCAAACGAAGAAGAAGAAGAAGAAGAAGAAGAAACTCCGAAAAAAGAAAAGAAATCAAATAAAAAACAAGCCGCTGTAGAAAATGAGTTTGTAAAAGGGATTTCTGTTGCTTCAAAAAAATTACTAGATCATATTCACTTGGTCAGTCCAACAGATATGTCGGTTTTAATAATTGGTGAAAGCGGAACAGGAAAAGAAATTATTGCCAAAAGCATTCATCAGCAAAGCAATAGAAAAAACAATAATTTTATTGCTGTTGATTGCGGAGCGATTCCAAAAGAATTGGCAGCAAGTGAATTCTTCGGACACTTAAAAGGATCTTTTACCGGAGCGATCAGCGATAAAATGGGTTATTTTGAAGCAGCTAACGGTGGAACTCTTTTCTTAGATGAAATAGGAAATCTCTCTTATGAAAATCAAATACAATTATTGCGTGCACTTCAAGAGCGAAAAATAAAACCCGTTGGAAGCAATAAAGAAATAAACGTCGATATAAGGATTATTACTGCAACAAATGAAGATTTACGCGAGGCAGTAAAAAACGGCGATTTTAGAGAAGATTTGTACCATAGAATCAACGAATTCTCTATTGAGTCGCCATCATTAAAAGATCGTGACGAAGATTTAATGGTTTTTGCCGATTATTTCCTTGAAAAAGCCAATCAGCAATTAAATAAAGATATTATCGGGTTTTCACCAGAAGTGGTTTCAATTTTTCAAAATTACAATTGGCCGGGAAATTTACGCGAATTGCAAAACTGTGTTAAACGTGCAACGCTTTTATCACAGGGAGATTATATACAAAGTGATGTCCTGCCAACAGAGTTTTTTCAGATTCAAAAGCAGTCTAATTCAAATTCAAGCAGCATTTTTTCATTGTCAGAAAACGAAAAAGAAGCTATTATTCATGCCTTATCAAAAGCACAGAACAATAAATCGGAAGCTGCCAAACTGCTTAAAATTACCAGAAAAACACTTTATAATAAATTAAAGCAATACAATATAGATTAAATTAATTCCTGATTTAAGGCTGAAAAAAGCACATCGGTTCTGGTTTTTAAATCTTTAAAAATGCTTTTCATTTCGGCAGTTTCAAATTCATGTTTCTCTATTTTCTTTAAAATAGCAGCAATTTCGTGTGCCTGAATTTGTTTAAACATTGGTGCAATTCGATGTGCAATAGATTTAATTTCTTCTGTATTTTCTTCGAGAATAGCTGTTTCTAAAAAGTCCAGATTTTCTATACTGCTTTCTATAAAAGATTTTAAAACTTCATTCAAAGCATTAACATCATTTCCTAAAAAACCATTTAAAGTTTCTAAGGAATACAATTCTGAAGAATAGTTTTCTTCATTCTCTTTAATTTCAATATTCGGTAGTTCATCATTTCCTAAAATATGCTGAATCGTTTCTAATAGTATTTTTGGAGAATATGGTTTTTTTACCACGGTTGTAAAACCAGCTTCGGTATAAACAGAAAAGTCTAAATCTGTACGTCCAGTTAAAGCAATTACAGGCTGTTTTTTGTAAATGTTGTTTGGAGTGTTTTTTAGTTTTTCTAAAAACATAAAGCCATCCATTTCGGGCATTTGAATGTCGGTAATCACAAAGTCGAAATTTGTATGCTGAATCACTTCTAGAGCTTTTACAGCACTGGTAAATGCCAATACCTGATGATTTTCTTGTTTTAAAACACCGCTAGTTAAATTTAAAAGATTGATATCGTCATCAACCACAATGAAAATTTGCTTTTTGGTGTTTTTGAGAATTGGTTTTTTTACTTCTTCAATAGCACTTTGACTATTATCAAAAAGTAACGGAAGCTGAATCTCAAAAGTACTTCCTTTTCCAAAAGTGCTTTCTAGATTTAAATTACCACCCAAAATAGATATTATTTTCTGGCAGATTGATAAACCTAAACCAGTACCGCCGTATTTTTTTTCGATGTTTTCATTCGCCTGTGCAAATTCTTCAAAAACCAATTTCTGATTTCCTTTTTCAATTCCAATACCAGTATCTTCAATACTTACCACAAAAAACGTATCATCATTAGTTGTGTGAGCGCCAATTTTGATGTGTCCGTTTTCTGTAAATTTATAAGCATTTCCAATAATGTTAGTCAAAATCTGCTTCAATCGAAACGGATCGCCAACAATTCTGGTATTCAGTTTTTCATCAATATTAATAATAAGATCTATGTCTTTTTGTTTGTAAACGGTCTGAATATTTCGAGCAACATCCTCAATAACTTCAGGTAGTAAAAAAGGCACTTTCTCGATTGTAATTTTCCCAGCTTCAATTTTAGAAAAATCCAATAAATCCTGAACCAGCTGCGTAATATATTCAGAAGAATTTTTGATGTTCTTAATAAAATAAGACTGTTTGGTATTGACATCAGAATTTCCTAAAAGTTCAGAATAACCTACAATTGTACTTAAAGGCGTTTTTAAATCGTGGCTCACCGTCGAAATTAGTTGTTCACGGCTTTTTAGTAAATTTCTAGTTTTAAAATTGGCGATTTCCAACTGTCTTTTATACAACTGCGATTTCGAATAATCGCTCACAATTAGAATCGAGAAAAAGACCGTTAACAGTAAACCAATAATAGCCGAAGCCGTTACAATCTCGTTTACTTTTTTAAGCGATTTTTCTTTTAATGAATTGTTTTTTATAGAATTAATGATAATCTCTCTTTCAATAATTCGAAGCACTTTTCTGAGCTGGTCAGAAATTGCAATTTCATTCTTCAATAACTTATTCTCTTCAAAATTCAGTGATTCTTTCTTTTTCTCCGCGCGTAATTTTACAGAGCTCAAAAGCTTTTTCGAATTCGCCAAAATAGAATCAGAAGCCTTTTTGCTCAACGTATTGGTGCTGTCGTCTGGAATATTCTGGTTGAGATAATCAACATATTTCTGCAGTACATTTCGCTGATAACTTCCCAGTTGATTAGGATTCTTGTTAAAATCCTGAAGTTCGAGTTTTCGGAGTTTAAACTCCATTTTCGTAATTTCATCAATTGCCGAATTTACAGAAACTTCATCATCAGCTTTATTTTTTATGGTTTTTAATTGTCTGATGTTTTTTGTTTTTTCAGACAATAAATAAGTAACGCTGTCTAATAATGTTTTTTGATATTGAGTAGTAACAATTTGTTTTAAAGTATCAATTCTAGCACGCAGGGAATCAGTTTCGGTGATGTAACTTTTAAAATCATCTTCAGAATTGGTCTGAATGGTCTTTCTAGCCAAACTTTCTGTTTTATAAACATTCGAAAATAATTTGCTGACTCTTAGAATTTTTGTTTTTTCAAAGGCAATTTTATCTTCCAATTTATTGTAAACCACATTTTCAGAATATAAAAACCACCCCACGGTTGCTACCAATGCAACTAAGGCAACATAACTGAAGAGGACTTTTATCGGCATGTAACTTTTTTTACTCTCCATATATTGTTATGCGGTGCTTTTGAAGTTTTTTAATATTTGAATCTACTGCAATTTATTTAAATTTTTCTGTTTAAAAAATACAAAACAGTCCCAATATTTTATATAATTATAAAGTTAGAGTAAACAAAAAACCGCAGATTATATAAAATAAATCTGCGGTCATTGTGTATAGTTTAGTTAAATTATAGCGTTTCTTCCAGCCATTTAAAAAATTCACCTTGCCAAACTTGAGCATTTTGAGGTTTAAGAACCCAGTGATTTTCGTCGGGGAAATAAACAAATCTGCTTTTAATTCCTCTTAACTGCGCAGCCTGAAAAGCTTCTTGTCCTTGCCCGATTGGCACACGGTAATCTTTTCCGCCTTGAAAAATTAAAATAGGTTTATTCCAGTTTTGTACTAAAGTAGCAGGATTAAAAGTAGTGTATGCTTTTTGCGCAACAGCATTGTCTTTTTCCCAATAAGCACCGCCAAAATCCCAGTTGTTAAAGAAAACCTCTTCTGTAGTTCCCAACATACTTACGGTATTAAAAACACCATCGTGAGCAATAAAAGTTTTGAAACGGTTTTTGTGAATTCCAGCTAAATAAAACACAGAATATCCGCCGTAGCTTGCGCCAACACAACCCAAACGAGCTTTGTCAACATAACTTTCTTTAGCAACATCGTCAATAGCCGAAAGATAATCGTCCATAACCTGTCCGCCCCAATCTTTACTAATCTTTTCGTTCCATTCAACACCATGACCTGGCATACCGCGACGGTTTGGTGCAACCACAACATAACCTTTAGCAGCCATTAAAGAGAAATTCCAACGGTAAGAATACGATTGTGTCAATGCAGATTGTGGTCCGCCTTGGCAATATAATAAAGTTGGATATTTTTTTGAAGCATCAAAATTTGGAGGTAAAATAACCCAAACCAGCATTTTTTTACCGTCAGTAGTCGTAACGTAACGTCTTTCTGTTTTACTTAACGTTAATGTTTTGTAAGTATCTGTATTTACATTCGACAATTGTTTCCAAGCGCTTTTCTTCAAATTAAAAGAAAAAATCTCAGCAGCATGATTCATGTCTGTTCTTGTTACAATAATATCATCGCCGGCAAAACCAACTAGATCATTTACGTCAAAATCTCCATTTGTCAATTGACGAACCTGAATTGCAATTCTAGTTAATCCCGGAAAGTTAACTTCAAAAAGTTGTTTTGTTCCGTCAACAGCCGCTACAAAAAAGACGTTTTTACCATCTTTACTCCACATAAAATGATCAACTGTTCCGTCCCAATTTGCCGTTAAGTTAGTTTTGATGCCTTTAAACTCAACAATAAGATCATTTTTATCAGCCTCGTAACCGTCACGTTTCATTTGTAACCAAGTCAAATTTCCTGTAGGAGAAAATTGTGGTGCCGTATCGTAACCTAAATTATCTTCGGTTCTGTTTACCGTTTTTTGAGTTTCTAAATTGTACTCAAAAAGATTGGTGTTTGTAGAAACAGCATAAGCAGTTCCGGCTTTTTTCTTGCACACATAAACAATGCTTTTTCCGTCTGGAGCCCAGATATAATCTTCGTCACCGCCAAAAGGTTTCTGCGGACTATCAAAAGTTTCTCCTTTTAAAATATCAATTCCGGCAGCGCCTTCTTTATTTTCTTTATAAAAAACATGATTAAATTTACCTTCGTTCCAAGTATCCCAATGACGGTAATCTAAACCATCATAAATCTGAGCATCAGATTTGTCAAGACTTGGGTAGAAATCTTTTCCTAAAACCTTATCAATTTTTACTTCTTCATTGTACACTAAAAACTTTCCATCAGGCGAAACATTTTTGTCTTTCAAAAGTTCTTTTGTATCCTTAATTTCAGTTGCAGTTCCACCTGTTACAGGTAAAATATAAAATTTAGAATTCGACTTGTTTTCGGCTACAGAAGGTGTAGAAACCTTGAAAACAACATTCTTTTCATCTTTAGAAAGTCCGAGTGGCGTCACTCTTCCTAATTTCCATAACAATTCTGGCGACATTACATTTTGTCCGATAGCATTTAAACTCATCATTATTAATGTTGTTACTACTACTTTTTTCATAATAAAAATCTATTTTTTGTGGCGCTAAAAGTACGGATTTTAAATTCCAATTTATTGTTAAAACTCCAATTATGAAATTCCAAATTCCAAAAGCGTTGTCTTTAAATTTTTAAGCCGTGAATTCACGAATTGTTTTTTTTGATAATCTTTGAAAAAATTTTCAGTAAAGTTTAGAATTTAGCTAAAAATTGAAATTTCTATTTTAAATTTATTTCCTAAATTGGAATTTAAAAGATTGGAATTTATTTAAAAAAAATGGAACTAAGTTATTGGGAACTCAAGAATTGGTTTACAAACGTAGATTATACAATCGTTGGGAGCGGCATTGTAGGTTTGCACGCGGGATTACGCTTACGCGAAAGATTTCCAACGGCTAAAATTCTGGTTTTAGAACGCGGCATGTTACCACAAGGCGCTAGTACAAAAAATGCTGGTTTTGCCTGTTTCGGAAGTCTTTCTGAAATTATGGACGATTTAAAAACGCATTCAGAAGAAGATGTAATACAGCTTATCGAAAAACGTTGGAAGGGATTACAGCTTTTACGAAAAAGGTTAGGAGATCAAGCCATAGATTTTAGACCTCACGGCGGTTATGAATTATTTTTAAAAGAAGATGAAAGCGGTTTTAATGAATGTGTGATGAAGCTTCCTTTTGTAAACGATATTTTAAAACCTCTTTTTAAAGCCGATGTTTTTACCAAAGAAACCGATCGCTTTGGGTTTAATAACATTCAAGACTATTTGATTTTTAATCCGTTTGAAGCTCAGATTGATACCGGAAACATGATGCAGGAATTATTGAAACAAGCAATTGCTGCTGATATTCTAATTTTAAATCAACAAACCGTAACGGGTTATTTAGACAAAGGAAATGAAGTTGAAATTGTACTGAATGATTTTAGTTTTATTTCTAAAAAAATGCTTTTTGCAACAAACGGATTTGCAGGAACATTAACCAATGGTGCTGTAAAACCAGCAAGAGCACAGGTTTTAATTACAGAGCCAATTCCTAATTTAGATATCAAAGGTACTTTTCATCTGGATCGCGGTTATTATTATTTTAGAAATATAGGCGATAGAATCTTATTAGGCGGCGGCCGAAATCTAGATTTTGAAACCGAAACTACAACAGAATTTGGACAGACGAAAATTGTGCAAAATAAATTGGAAGATTTACTTAAAAATGTAATTTTACCAAACCAAGAATTTCAGATTGCCCATCGTTGGAGCGGCATTATGGGAGTTGGAAATAGTAAAAATCCTGTTGTCTCTCAACTGTCTGAAAACGTGTTTTGTGGAGTGCGTTTAGGCGGAATGGGTGTCGCAATTGGAAGTTTAATAGGAACAGAATTAGCAGATTTAATATAATGGCAGCACCCAAAAAACCAGCACCAAAAAAAACTACCGCAAGTAAACCAAAGCCAAAAACGGCTTCTAAGAAATCTAATCGTTCTTTTGGAGAAAAAGTAAAATGGTTTTTTATCAAATGTCTTTTATGGTTCTTCGGACTCTCGATTGGTTCGGTGATTCTTTTTAAATACATTCCGGTGCCGTTTACGCCGTTGATGATAATTCGAGCAATCGAAAACAAAATGGGAGGTAAAGAAGTTTACTTTGATCACGATTGGGAACCAATTGAAAAGATTTCTATGAATCTCCAAAAAGCAGTTATTGCCAGCGAAGATGGTACCTTTTTATCTCACAATGGTTTTGATTTTAAAGCACTTCAAAAAGCGTATAAAAGTAACGAACGCGGACGCAGAATTCGCGGCGGAAGTACTATTTCGCAGCAAACGGCTAAAAACGTATTTCTTTGGCAGGGAAAAAGTTATTTTAGAAAAGGGCTAGAAGCTTATTTTACTGTTTTAATCGAGATAATCTGGGGCAAAGAGCGCATTATGGAAGTGTACCTAAACAGCATCGAAATGGGAGATGGCGTTTATGGCGCTTATGCGGCAACCGAACATTGGTACAGACGCGATGCATCTAGTTTGACACCAACGCAGGCTGCAGGAATTGCGGCAATATTGCCAAATCCGAGAAAATTTAAAGCTACAGGATCTTCAAGCTACATTAATAGACGTAAAGAAAGAATTATTCGTGAAATGCGCGCCGTTGGAAAAATCAATTACAATGGGAAATAAAAAAGCGTTTTTGGCGCTCTTATTATTGACATCGGTTTTGATGTTCGGGCAGTCAAAAACTAAAGAAATTGGTTTTATTACCGATAATGATTTATACACTTCGTCTAAAAATGATATGTATTATACCAATGGTTTAGAACTTTTTTATCGATTTTTATCTAAGAATGAAAACGAGAAAATCAATAAAAAAATAACCGAATTCAGAATCGGGCAATACATTTACAATCCGAGGTTTATTAACGAAACAGCTGTAGATATAAATGACAGACCCTTTACAGGTTATCTTTTTGCCGAAGCAGGAAGAAGTTTTTTCTATAACAGCGAATCTGTTTTAAAGACCGATTTTCAGTTGGGATTTCTTGGTCCAAATGCATTAGGAAGACAAACGCAGGAAAGTTTTCATCATCTTATAGGTTATAAAAAAGTCTTTGGCTGGGAAAATCAAATTCATAATGCATTTGCTGTTCAGGCGCATGTCATGTATTCGAAGAAATTATTTCCGAGTAAACACAATGATTTTATAGATCTAAATTTTCAGTCGGAAGCCAATTTGGGAACTATTTTTACCGGAGTTTCTACAGGATTTTTGACTCGAATTGGTTTTAAGAAACTCCTTCCAATTTACGATTCTAATTTACACGATGCTTCTGTGAGTAGATCAACTCAATACACCGTTCGTGAATTTTACTTTTATGCAATGCCAAGTGTCAATTATCAATTTTATGATGCCACAATTGAGGCAAGTATGTTCAGCAATACAAGTCCTGTAACTTTCGATTTAGAACCGCTTCGTTTTAATGCTGAGTTTGGTTTAAAATACAGACACGACAATTTCAATATGTCGTATTCATTTATATATCGAGGCAGAGAATTAAATGATCCTAATACGAATACCAATTCGGGATATTTTTATGGATCGATTCGATTGGGTTTTTTATTGAAGTAGTTTACTATAAATAAAAAGTTTATAACATAAGTTACGTTTAATTGAGGAATTTAATCATGTATTTTTTGAAGGAAATTTTTTATATATTTACAAGCATAATATAAAAGTTTAAGAATGAAAATACTTATTGATACAAATATATTTCTAGATTTTTATCGTTCCAATAGCGCATCGATACATATTTTTAGTACTCTAATTGAAAATATAGACAAATTTATTTTAACGGATCAAATAATACAAGAATTTGAAAGAAGTAGAGAAGGCGTTATAAAAAGTGTACAGGAAAGATTTCAAATAGAATCTAAATTAGATAATTTTTCAAGTTCATATCTTCAGAACTTGCCCGAATTTAAAAAATTAGTAGATATTCAAAGACAGTATAGTGCGCAGCAAAAGATTGTAAGTTCGAGTATTTCAGAAATTTTAAAAAACTCAGCAAAAGATCCTATTGCAAATTATTTTAAGGAATTTGTAAATGAATCTTTAAAAAGGGATAAGGTATATTTCACTACTGATGAAATCATTAGCAAGGCTGTCAAAAGAAAAAATATTGGCAATCCTCCAACTTCAAGTAAATTTTCCTTGGGAGATGAAATTAACTGGGAAATAATTTTAGCAAATATTCATGAAGATATTATATTGGTTGGACGAGATAACACTTATATAAATAATCTCACTTTTTTGCAAAAAGATTTTCATAAACAAACAGGATATAATGTTGTAGATTTGACAGAAAGAATATCTGTAGCTTTAGAAAAGGCAGGCATTGAAATTACTGAAGCATTAATTAAGGAGGAAGATAAAGTAATTGAAGACTTAAAACATTATGATGAGTTTTGGAAATTTAAAGCTCAAGTAGAATAATTATCTTTGAAGCTGAAATCTTTAATAAATATAAACTAGTTACATACAATGGGTAAATTTGTTATTACAAAACGAACGAATGGTGAATTTCAATTTAATCTTAAAGCAGGCAATGGCCAAACTATTCTAACAAGTGAGGGTTATACAACCAAGGCTGCTTGTTTCAATGGAGTAGAATCTGTTAAAATGAATTCGCAAGATGATAATAGATTTGACAGAAGAGAATCTTCAAATGGGCGACCTTATTTTAATTTGAGAGCCTCAAATGGTCAGATTATTGGATCAAGTGAAATGTACGAAACTGTATCGGCGAGAGATAATGGAGTAGCTTCTGTTAAAGCAAATGCTCTAGATGCTATTGTTGATGATCAAACAGCTTAAAATTTTTATTTTATAAAAATTTGAAATTAAAAACAATTTTTGACAAACTAATTAAGCAGTATATATGAAAAAGCCACTCTATTTTTAGAATGGCTTTTTTGCTATTATATACTAATTAGAAGATTATTTCTCCTTCAATAATTTTTCTAAATATTCAACCTTTTCTTTCTCAGCAAGAACTAAACGCTCGTAAAGTTCCACAACTTTATCAAGACGATTAAAATTGCAAGTACTATTTGGACCGAAATTACTATTTGAAACAGCTTCGTTGAAAGTATTAAAATAAGTTATCATATTTTCCTCTGAAAAGCCTTTTATCGCTTCTGCTGTTACACCAAGAGCTTTTGCTATTTCAGCAAGTTTTTCGTCGTCTATAGTTTCACTGTTTTCTATAGTCGAAATTGTTTGTTGGCTCATGCCTAAAGCTTGTGCCAAAGCTTCTTGCTTCATATCACGAAGTTCACGAATACGGCTTATTTTTCGCCCTATATGATTTGGTTTTATTGCTGTGCTCATAATTCAAAGGTATTTAAAATTCTTTTACAAAATAGTTTTTGGTAAAAAACAGGCTTGATTGATGTAAAATACAGTTTAGAGTTTGAAAAAGTAAAAATACAATTTTTCGTATAATTTTTAATTTTTTAGATTGTTTGTGTTTTTCTTTTATAATTGAGATATCTGATGCCATATTTATTAAAATAAAAAAGTCGTAATCTTAGATTACGACTTTTTAGTATTTGTTTTTATAGTAAAGTAATATTTATAATTTTCAGGGTACTAATTCAGAATATTTAAAAATGATTACTTAAGTTCAAAAAACAAATTTGTTATTTCTGAAGATTACAAATCAATGTTTGTTTCTCTTCATTATTAATTTTAGATAATTTATTCTACAAATATATCGAGGAATGGTTTGTTAAAAAGAGACCATAAAGGTAGATGTATAATATTATAAGACATTTCTGAGTAAAAAGTATAAAGAAAGAAGTAGGCAAATGGTGTTAATCTACTTCCATATCTTTAGATAAATCATCCCATTTTTTGTTTAGATATTCTTTTGCTTTATCTAATAACGCTGGATTTACATCGTCTGTAGTGCGTATTTTAGTACTTAATATCGCTTTGTTATCTTCAAAAGTTATAAAAGCATGAACATTGCTGTCTCCCCAGAAAAACGGAAAAACGACTGCAATGTTTTCGCTGCTTTCACTTAAATAATTTTCCATACTGATGATAAAGGCAAACATAGGCAGCATTTCGATATAATTTTCACTAAAAAAAATCATTCCCCAATGCCATTCTTCGGCAGTCTCGTCGTAATCTGAAAAAGCAAGGGATTCTTTGTATTCCTGCCAGTCCTTGAGAATATCTTGATTATTGTCATTAGTATAAGAACGGAGCAATTCTATAGTCAAATCCATTTTTGAATACATTTCGCGGCTTTCCCACCAATCCAGCCAATTATTATTGAGTTCTGGTTTTTCGGGAGAAGTACTTAGAAAATTTTCTAATTGCGATTTCGTGATTTTTACTTTACAATATAAAGAGCTTAATTCGGACATGATTTTGTATTGATTCTATTATTATTATTATTATTATGATTGCACAGACCGTATGCTTGTGATTTTTTTTATATCAGTATAATGAGGGATTTTTGTTGAAAACGAAATTCTCTGCGGTTGTTTTTTTTAAGTTGTTGTATTAATGATAGTTTATTGTGTTGAAGATAAAAGTCTTAGGGAGATTTATTGATAATTGAAATTCCCTCAGAGCCAAACGATTCATGAACAAAACCAACTAGTGATTTGATTTTTATTTAGAAATCGCTATTAAGAAATATATAATTGAAATGATTAAGAAAATCAATCCGATAATGAGCAATATATCATCTTCTATAGTGCTTATGTTTTTTTTAGCTAGGTAATAACGATGAAAAAGCATTCCGATTTCATAGCAAAACAGAAAAACAATCAAGGTTAGTGAACCGTATAAATTTTCTAGTCCGCCGCCGCGGCCAAATGCTCCTTCGTGGGCAAACCAGCCAATTATAATTGCAAGCGGAATAATAAACAAAGCTATTTTTATAAGAAGCGGACTTCCTTTCCAGAATAGTAAAACAATCAATATTAGAATAGGAATTAATAACCAACGCAGTAGAATTGTCATATTTTTAGCTTTTTGTTAAACTCAAGGTTTGTGAAATATAATTTATGGCAAATATTGTAATAACAGAAGTTAATTGTTTTAGGCTGCAAAATTTGTTTTCTTTAAGAGAATTAAAAATACTAAATAAAAATAAGAGAATGTATTTGTTTTGTAATTCTTGAAAATTTTGAAATTAGTTTGAAGTTTGTACTTGAATTTAGAGTCTTAACTATTTGATAATAAGTTATGTGTTTTTAATTTTTACTTTTATTTAAAATTAAAACTATGGATGTTAATTGGATTGTAATAGGAATTGTAGCAGTTCTCGTTATTATTTTGATTGTTCTGACAATTAGAAAAAATCAAAAAGAGAAAAAGAAATTAACCGATTTATTAAATAATGATTTCAAAAAAGAAGCAGAAGACGAAGTTGATTTTGAAGATTCGGTTGATGAAAAATAAATAGAAATCTTTATCGAAAAAAACAAAACCCTTGTAAAAGCTATATTTACAAGGGTTTTTATTTTGTTTTGTGGAGAATATCGGATTCGAACCGACCACCTCTTGCCTGCCAGGCAAGCGCTCTAGCCAAATGAGCTAATCCCCCAATGTGATAACAAATAAAGTCATTTAATTTTCAAAAAACAAATTTCAAATGGCTTGCATCAAAATTATTTTCAAAACCGTAACTTTACAAATAAATCTATTTTTATGAGGCAAGATAAACAAGTTGGGTCTTTAGAAACTACTATTCAAAAAACCGTTGCAACGGTGCAATTTGGTCATCCGGCGAGTAATTCTTTTCCGCGTCATTTATTAGATCGACTTACGGCAGAACTTAATTATTTAAGCGCAAATCCCGAAGTTTCGGTAATTGTTTTGCAAAGCGAAGGAGCACAAGTTTTTTGTTCCGGTGCTTCGTTTGATGAACTTTTAGAGGTTAAAAACATCGAGCAGGGCACAGAATTTTTCTCTGGTTTTGCCAATTTGATAAATGCCATGCGCACTTGTTCTAAAGTAATTATTGGACGTGTACAAGGTAAAACAGTTGGTGGAGGCGTTGGTATTATTGCAGCTTGCGATTATGCTTTTGGAACTCCAGAAAGTGCTGTAAAGCTTTCGGAATTGGCAATCGGAATTGGGCCGTTTGTAATTGAACCTGCAGTTTCTCGTAAAATAGGAAAGATTGCTATGTCCGAAATGACTTTGGCAGCGCACGAATGGAAAACAGCAGATTGGGCTTTACAAAAAGGACTTTTTTCGGCTGTTTATTCGGCTAAAGAATTGGATTCTGCGGTTGCGTTTTTTGCTAAAAAGTTGAGTACTTACAATCCGGAAGCTTTGTCTGAGATGAAGAAAATTATTTGGGAAGGTACTGAAGATTGGGAATCGCTGCTTTTGGAACGTGCTAAAATTACGGGCAGATTGGTTTTGTCTGATTTTGCTAAAAATGCTTTGATGCAGTTTAAGAAATAAGATTTATGCGGTGAGATTTTTTTAACACATAGAAACATAGTTTTGATTGTGTTGAAAAAGGTGTTTCACTCAAAATAAATACACATAGAATACTTTGTTAAAAAGCGAGCTTTCTTATAGATTCTTGCCAAATATATTATTCGATGTTTCTATGTGTTAAGAAATAATACCACACTCAATTTTTTGTATAATTATTAAAACTAAAATAAAGATGTATATTATTTCATTACTGCAAAAAGTAGATGTTGCAGAAAAAATAAAAACGGCTCCAGACAGCAGTTATCAGATAGGAGTTTTGATCGGATCGTTTATTCCGTTCGTAGTTTTGATCGGAATTGCCTATTGGATGTATAACAGGGCTAAAAAAAGAGATGAAAACGGTTATTAATTTGTAAATTTGCAACCTAAAATTCAAATCGATGAGTAATATCAGAATTACAAAACAATTTAGTTTCGAAACCGGGCATGCTTTATACGGTTACGACGGAAAATGCAAGAATGTACACGGGCACAGTTATAAATTGTCGGTAACGGTAATTGGTTCGCCAATCACGGATCGGTCAAATGTAAAATTCGGAATGGTCATTGATTTTTCAGATCTAAAGAAAATTGTAAAAGAAGAAATCGTCGATCAGTTTGATCATGCGACTGTTTTTAACGAAACTACACCGCATATTGAATTGGCAAATGAATTGAAAAACCGCGGACATCACGTAATTTTAGTAGATTATCAGCCAACAAGCGAAAATATGGTGGTTGATTTTGCCGAAAGAATCGTAGCGCGTCTGCCTGCAGGAATTTCGCTTTTTTCTCTTAAACTTCAAGAAACAGAATCATCATTTGCAGAATGGTATGCTTTTGATAATTTATAAGAAATTCCAATTTTAAGTTCTGTAACTCATAACTTATAACTCAAAACTCATAATTTTCTAATGAAAAAAGTATATTTTGCTTCAGATCAACATTTTGGCGCGCCAACTCCAGAGTTGAGTTTTCCTCGTGAACAAAAATTTGTGGCTTGGTTAGATGAGGTAAAACAAGATGCCGAAGCTATTTTTTTATTAGGTGATTTATTTGATTTTTGGTTCGAATACAAAACCGTTGTGCCAAAAGGTTTCGTGCGTGTTTTGGGTAAACTAGCAGAAATTCGCGACAGCGGTATTCCAATTTATTTCTTTGTTGGAAATCACGATTTGTGGATGTCTGATTATTTTGAAACCGAATTGAATATTCCAGTTTATCATGATAATAAAGAATTTACTTTTAATGGAAAAACATTCCTAATTGGCCATGGCGACGGAAAAGGACCTGGCGATAAAGGTTATAAACGAATGAAAAAGGTATTTACAAATCCGTTTTCAAAATGGCTTTTCCGTTGGTTACATCCAGATGTTGGCGTAAGATTAGCACAATATTTATCAGTGAAAAATAAATTGATTTCTGGCGATGAAGACGTGAAATTTTTAGGTGAAGAAAACGAATGGCTGGTACTTTATGCCAAACGTAAACTCGAAACCAAACATTATAACTACTTTATTTTCGGCCACCGTCATTTACCTATGATTATTCCGGTTGGAGAAAATGCCAATTATGTAAATCTAGGCGATTGGATTGGCTATTTTACTTACGGTGTTTTTGATGGAGAAACGTTTGAACTTCAGAAATTCGAAAAATAAAACACTACTTTTTAGCAGCGGGATAAATTCCGATTCGATGCGTTCTTAAAATGTAACTCGATAATTGTTTACTGTTTGAAAGCTGAAAATTAATTGCATTTGATGATTTTTTCGGCATATGACATTCTACACAATTATCGGCCAATAAACTTCCAGACATTGTTTTTAAGGTTTTATCTGTGTGTTTTATGGCTTGATGGCAGCTCATGCATATTTTAGAATAAGAAGCCATGTTTTTAGAAGCATTTTCATGCGGATTATGACACGTAATACAATCCATTTTGTCGCTGTTAACGAAACATTTACTTTGCGACATTAGCCTAAATTGATTTCCGTGTACATCAAATGTTGCAGTATCAGAAATGCTTCTTGTGTTTCTATAAAAATCAGAAAGATTATCTCCGGGTTTAAAATCAAAACGAGATTTCATTTTCATTCCGTCATTCCCAGCATGGCAAAGCGCACAAGCGTCTAGTTTTTGCTGTCTGTTTAATGATTTATAACTCACAATGCTGTTTGCCACTTTTACATTTGGATTCTTTAAATGAAATTCCGCGTGTTTTTTGGCCGGACCGTGGCATCTTTCGCAGTCAATTCCGTAGACGATAGTTTTTTTATCGATTAAATCTTCAACTTCCATCGAAAGGAAATTTTTGTCTTCAGAACTCTGATTGACATTTCTACTGCTTGTATTAGAACTATGGCAAGAATAACAGTCTTTTACCACCATTCTGTCAAAATACGGTTTGTCTGCTGGAAAACCTGGACTTGTTGCCCAATTGTTTATAGAGTTGTAATAAGAAACAGGTAATTCGTAAGTATTATTATCACGCCAATACACTGAAGTTTGTGCATGTTTAGCTCCAAATACAATTTCAAATCGGTGCGATTCAACTTCTTTTCCGTTTTTGTACAAAACTTGGTACAAGCTGTCGTTGCGTTTTTCCATGACCAATTTAGTGTCTTTGTCATAGATAAAAGTATGATTGCCACTGTCAAAATCGCCTAAAACATTTCCTAAAATTGCTGGAGCAGTTGCTTTGTAGTGAGAACTTTTCAAAGCCATATCGTATTCAATTTTATGGCATTGAATACAGCTTTCAGAACCTGCATAATCTGTACCGCGAGGGTCAATATATTCGTCAGATTTATTCGTGCAGTTTGTAAAAAATATCGCCAGAGCGCTTATAACAAAGAGAATTGTAGCATTTTTCATTGTTGTAAATATACTTTATTTTGAATAAAATCAAAATATATTTCAATAATGAAAAAAATGTTGTTAAAATATTTAGAATGCTTCTAATTTAAGCCTGCTCCGTAAACATATTCATCAAGTTCAATTCTAAACAAAGAACCTTCAACTAAATCTTTAATTGATTTTAATTCGGTCATAGAAACGGCCAAATCAATTTGAGAACAAGGTGTTTTTAGTAAAAATTTATGGCAGGAATATTTTAATTCGCAAGCTTCACAACAAGCATTTTCTATAAGACTGTCTTCGATTAAATCACAAAATTTATTTAGTTCTTGAACCGTTAAATAAAATCCAGTTTCTTTAAAAACCAATTGTATTTTATCTGAAATGGTTGTGTTTTGGTTCTTCCAGTAAAAGGCGATTCCAAAATTATTATGGTATATCTGCTCTATTTCTCTCATTGTAAATCCTTTTATAAAGACAAATATAAATATTATTTATATTAATTCTAAATAAAAAATTCATAAAATGATATTAATTTTTTATGAATTGATTTAATGGTAATGTTTTTAAATTTTGTTCCGTTTATTGTTTATTTAAAGGCAATACAAGTGTGGTATCCTTTACCATATAATCATCATTTTCATGATTATAGTTTTTTAAAACTAAATGTATTTTTATAGTGCTGCCCTTTATCTGAATATCCTTTTCCTTAAAATAAAGACTTTCGTCAAAATCAATATCACCAATCTTTTTTTCGAATAGAAATGCTCTTTTTTCTATAATCTCATAATGACAACATCTTCCAAGGAAACCCTGATATGGTTTAGTTACAATTATTTTATTGTTTTCAAATCGAATATCATTTGGAGCGAAAAAGAAAATAAAAAAAGAAGATAAAAGAGCCCCGAAAATCCCATCAATTAGCCAGCTGATAAAAATTAGAAAAGGAGAAATAATATATAATGAAAAGTAAATTGATAATTTTTTAAACGGTTTGATATAGACGAAAAATAATATCAAAGCAGTTACATAAAGCAAGATTTTTAGATAAAAAATCAAATTAGAATTTAAACTAATTCTGGTATTAATGCGAATTATAAAATTAAGTAAAACGAGAAAAAGTATTCCAAAATGAATTTTTAAGATCGTGCTTTTTAGTTTTTGCATATTTTATCTAAGATTAGAAATTAATTTAACCAATTTTCAATATGGGATAAAAACTCTTCTTGCTGGTCAACAAATAAATAATGAGAACAATTTTGGATTAGAAAAAAGTGATTTTTCCCGGCTATGTTTTTAATGGAAGCAATTTGTGCCGATGAAAAAATGCCGTCGTTTTTGCCATAAATTGCATAAATTGGAATGCCTTTGGTTTTTATTTCCTTTAATATAGGTCTGCTGTCAATATTGGTTTGTTTTTCATTTTGATAAAAAAGCAAAGGCGCATTTTTATTGCGGATATTGGTTTTGAAAAATTCTCCAGTCTCATAATCCGAATATAATTTTTTAGAAGCTGAAGTTGAATTCGGCATTTTAAAGTAATTGTCGTCACTTGCGAGATCAAAGCAGTGTTTTCGATATCCAGCAGAATTTTTGTCGAGTTTTTCTACATATGCGATTTTATTGAGTGTTTTAGAATCGCCTGCATGTGTTTTCTTTACAGAATTTAAGATATGATCGTAAGTTTCCTGTTGCGAAAATAAAGCACCGGCCAAAACCAAAGCGCTAACATTTTGCGGATATTTATGGGTATAAAGTGACGAAACTAATCCTCCGAAACTGTGACCGATTAAAACGGCTTTTTTTAAATGATATTTTTTGTAAATGGAATTTAAGTCTTGAAAAGCTTCTTCATAAGTGAATTTAGCATTAGGATCTGAAGATCTTCCTTCGCCTCTTCGGTCATAAACAATGACATAAAAACCGTTATCAGCTAACTTTTGAGCCGTTGTACTTTCAAAAAGAGTTGAATTTCCACTTGGGCCACCATGAATAAAAATTATGGCTTTCTTAGTTTTATCACCGTATGTTTTGATGTAAAGATTTTGCCCTTTCGCAAGAGGGGAAAATACAAATAAGAAAGCCAATAATAATTTTTTCATTATTCTATATTATTATGATCGTCCATATCTTTCTGTAGATCTAAATTTCTAAACATAGGTGATTTTATTCCAAAACCTAAAACAGTTAAAAGTGTAACGGTTCCTCCAAAAACAACAGAAGTTACGGTTCCCATCAAACGAGCAGTGGCACCACTTTCAAAAGCTCCTAATTCATTAGAAGATCCAACAAAAATTGAATTTACTGCACCAACTCGTCCACGCATGTGGTCAGGAGTTTTAAGTTGTAAAATGGTTTGACGAATTACTACAGAAATTCCATCGGCAAGTCCACTCAAAAATAAAGCGAAAACAGAAAGCCAGAAAAACGTAGAAAGTCCAAATAAAATAATAGATAATCCAAAAATAAATATGGCGACTAAAAGTTTCTTTCCTGCATTTTTATTTAAAGGCACATAAGCAGAAGCAAGTACCGTAATGAAAGACCCTACAGCTGGAGCCGCTCTTAAAATACCAAAACCTTCAGAACCCACTTTTAAAATGTCCTGAGCAAAAACAGGCAATAATGCTACGGCACCTCCAAAAAGTACCGCAATCATATCCAGTGATAAAGCACCTAAAACAATTTGGTTTTTGAATACAAAATTCAAACCTTCTGCAAGACTGTCTTTTATAGATTCTCCTATTTTCGGATTTAAGATTGGTTTTGTACTAATTTGTGATAAGGCAATTAAAGAAAGAATAGAGAATCCGAAAACCAGACACATAGACCAGTGAACGCCAATCCAGTTGATTGAAAATCCAGCCAAAGCTGGTCCCATCACCGCTCCGATTTGCCAAACCGAACTACTCCACGTAGCGGCATTTGGATATGCTTTTTTAGGAATTATCAATGATAAAAGAGAAAAAATAGTTGGTCCCAAAAATGCACGAACTAAACCTCCAAAAAAGACCAAGGCATAAATCGAGTACAGAATTACAGTTGGAGAATAGCCACCAACTATTTTTGGCCAAGTCAATAAAAATAATCCAAAACTAATTACTGTAAAACCTATAATACATTTTGCTAATAATCCTTTTTTTTCTCTTTGATCGACAATATGTCCTGCAAATAAAGCCATAGAAACGGCCGGAATAACTTCCATCAATCCAATAATTCCTAACGAAAGCGGATTTTTAGTTAAGCTGTAAACCTCCCATTCAATAACAATAAACTGCATTGACCAGGCAAAAACCATTGCAAAACGCAATAACAAAAACACATTAAATTCTCTATAACGAAGCGCCTGATACGGATCGGCTTTTTTTACTTTATCTTTCATTTGTTCTAATATCTTTTAATATAAGTTGAGTCGAAACGTTTCCATTCCATTCGTTTTCAGCCAAAGAATAAGCAAGCTGAAAGGTATTTTGATTTTTTGCAATATCTATTTTTTTTCCCAATCCAAAACCTATTGCAGCGAGTCCTTCAGAGTTATTTTGTTTTACAAAAAGTCTCAAATGTTCTTCGTCTGCGCCCAAAGTTTTGGCATAACCAGTATCATTTACCTCTGTTGTCATAAAAACAGGTGTCATATTTAGCGGGCCAAAAGGTTCAAATTGTTTTAAAATCCGAATAAATTTGGGTGTAATGTCTTTAAAATCTATTTGAGCATCGATTTCTATTTCGGGAGTTCGCATTTCAGGAAGAATAGTTGCTTCAACCTGTTTCTCAAAAGCGTCTTTAAAAGGCTTATAATTTTCTGCTTTTAATGTCATTCCAGCCGCGTACATATGGCCTCCAAATTGTTCTAAATGCGAAGCACAGGCATCAAGCGCATTGTAAACGTCGAAACCTTTTACTGATCGTGCAGACGCTGCGTATTTGTCACCGCTTTTGGTAAAAACCAAAGTTGGGCGATAATACATTTCTATTAATCGCGAAGCCACAATTCCGATAACACCTTTGTGCCAGTCTTCTTGAAATACAACCGTAGAAAATCGGTCAATTTCATTGTTGTCTATAATTTGCTGAAAAGCTTCTTTGGTAATTCTTTTGTCTAAATCTTTTCGATCTGCATTGTATTTTTCAATTTCTGATGCAAATTGCTGCGCTTGTTCAAAATTGAATTCGGTCAATAACTCAACGGCATGATTTCCGTGTTTAATTCTTCCAGCAGCATTTATTCGCGGTGAAATAATAAAAACAACATCTGTTATATCCAGTACTTTCTTTTTTACCTGATGTACCAGAGCTTTAATTCCAGGTCTCGGATCGCTATTGATAACCTTTAATCCGAAATACGCTAAGATTCTATTTTCACCTGTAATAGGTACAATGTCAGCAGCAATTGCAGTGGCAACTAAGTCAAGATACGGAACTAAATCTTCTATCGTTTCGTTCCGATTTTTTCCTAAAGCCTGAATCAATTTAAACCCAACGCCACAGCCACACAATTCGTCGTAAGGGTAGGAGCAGTCTTCTCTTTTAGGATCTAAAATCGCAACAGCGTCTGGTAGAAATTCCCCAGGTCTGTGGTGATCGCAGATAATAAAATCAATGTTTTTTTCATTCGCGTAGGCGATATGATCTATAGATTTTATACCGCAGTCAAGCGCAATAATTAGCGAAATGTCATTGTCTTCGGCGTAGTCAATTCCTTTAAAAGAAATTCCGTAACCTTCGTCATAACGATCTGGAATGTAAGTCGCAATATTTGGATAATGTGATTTTAAATACGAAGAAACCAAAGAAACCGCTGTTGTTCCATCAACATCATAATCCCCAAAAACTAAAATATTTTCTTGGTTTTCGATTGCCAATTCTATTCGAGTAACAGCCTTGTCCATGTCTTTCATCAAGAAAGGATCGTGTAAATGTGCTAAAGACGGACGAAAGAAATTCTTGGCATCTTCAAAAGTTTCAATGCCGCGCTGAATCAAAAGTGTTGCTACAAAATCTTCTACATTTAGAGCTTGCGCCAAATGATTGATTTTATCTTGAGAAGGTTTTGGTTTTAATGTCCAACGCATGGTTGATTTTAGATTTTAGAGTGTTGATTTTTGATTTAAGATTTCTGAAATCAAAAATCGTTAATCGAAAATCTGAAATAAATTATTTTGCTTCCAAAGCACTTCCTTCAAACTGAATTCCGTCCCAGCCTAAGTTGATGAAGTTTCTAATGTTTTGATGATTTGTTCCGTTTGGATCTCCCAGAACTTCTTCAAAATAAAATGCACCAAAGCACGCTAAAGTTTCTTCTTTATTTAAGTTTTGCAATTTCGCAAAAGAGAATAATTTACAAGAACCTGAGTTTTCACCTGCTGCATTATGCTGTGTTCCATTTTGAAAAGCAGTTGGCGTAAAGTTGTAGTTTTCTTCGATTACTGCAATAGTTTCTGGAAATGTGATTTGGGTTGGAGTTTGTTTTACTTTTTCTAAAAAGGCTTGTATGCTCATAATGTTGATTTTGTTTTTTTGCCACGAATTGCACGAATTTCCGCTAATTAAATTCGTGATAATTTGTGTAATTCGCGGCGAATATTTTTATTCTTCTTCGTCCTTAGAATATTTACTTTTCTTAGCTTCTTTTTCTATTGTTTTTCCAGCCACTACAACGACAATTTCGCCTCGTGGAGCTGTTTTTTCAAAATGAGTTAAAACTTCTTTCGCAGTTCCTCGAACATTTTCTTCGTGCATTTTTGATAATTCTCTGCAAACGCAAACTTGTCTGTCTTCGCCGAAATGCGTAATAAATTCAGCTATAGTTTTTAAGAGTTTATGTGGAGAAACATACAAAATCATCGTTCTGGTTTCTTCGGCTAAAGCCAAAAAACGAGTTTGACGCCCTTTTTTCTCCGGAAGGAAACCTTCAAAAATAAAACGATCATTTGGTAAGCCACTGTTTACTAAAGCGGGAACAAAAGCGGTTGCGCCGGGCAAACATTCTACTTCAATTTTATTTTCGACACAAGCACGCGTCAATAAAAAACCAGGATCTGAAATAGCTGGAGTTCCTGCATCAGAAATTAACGCAATCGTTTCTCCGGCTTTTAATCTTGCAATAAGATTTTCGGTTGTTTTGTGTTCGTTGTGCATATGATGGCTGTGCATGTGCGTGCCAATTTCAAAATGCTTTAGTAGTTTGCCGCTTGTTCGAGTGTCTTCGGCCAAAATCAAATCGACTTCTTTTAGAATCCGAATAGCACGAAAAGTCATGTCTTCAAGATTGCCAATTGGCGTTGGAACGATATATAATTTAGACATAATTAATTTTATATTTAACACAGATTACACGAATTAGCACGAATGATTAGAATGCTAAAAATTTCACGAAAATAAAGTAGTGTAAAGCTGTGAAATTCGTGTTTAAGAGAATTTTTTCTCAATAATTCCAAGAAAACGTTCTGCGTAATCATCTTTCCCTTCCCAATCGTTATAATCTGGTTTTACCATGTTTTCGATAAAATCAACGGCTTCGTTATAAGAGTCAAAAGTCAATAATTGGTTTAAAACACGGCTGTAATCTTCAGTACTGTTTCCAAAAAGATTTTTGGTAAAAGCAATTCTGTCATTCAAATCAATATGAAAACCTTTTCCCAATTTTTCGTTTAAAGTAGTTGCTTTTGGTTCTGGAGCTTTTTCTATAACTACAGTTTCAACCGTTTTAGTTTCTTTAAATTCGGGGATTGATGCACTAGGAGAAACAGCTTCAAAACTATCCACTTTTACAAATTGAGCATCGGCATAATTAATTCCTAAGTCTTCAAACATGATTTGAGCAGGACTTGGTTTTGTATTAATTACTTCTTTTACTTCTTCCTTTATCTCATCTTTAGGTTCTTCTGTTAATTCAAAAGCAGGTTTAAAATCCGGAATAGGTTTTAAATCACTTTTTGTAGTAAAAGAAAGCGAAGCTGCAGTTTCAGTTTCTTTCTTTTCTTCAAAAACAGTTTCTTCAATTCTTTTTATTTTTTCCTCGATAGTTTCTTCAACAGCAGATACTGTCGGCTCAACAATTGTTTCTGCTGTAGGTTCTTCTATTACTTCTTCAGGAGTTTCAATCACAGGTTCTTGCTCTGTTTCTTCGGTAACTTCTGGTTCCGGAATTGTTTCAACGACAGCTGCTGGAATTTCTTCAGCAATAATTGGAGTTTTTTCTTCTTCTTGTATTGGAGCTTGAGCAGTATCTTCTTTTTCAAAAATAGTTTCTACTTGCGATTCAATGTCACTATACGCAATAGTTGGTTTTAAAGTGTCAAAATTTTCATCAACAAATTTTAAAACGGCTAGTTTTTCATATAATTTCTGAGTTTCAAGATACAATTGATTGATATCGGATTTGTTTTTAAGTTTTAAAATTCGATGAGCAATGCTGATTAAATCGGCTTCCAATTTTTTTTTCATGACTGTTGAAATTATAGTGAATACGGTATTTTAGTGTTTATTGTAATTGAATGTCTTTATTCTAAATAGAAATCTAAAAGATTATTTTTTATTTCTGTTAATAAGCGATTGCAAATCCCTGATTTGATAAAAATTTTCTACTTTTGAAAAAACGTAAAACAGTAATTTTTTACGTCAATTTATTACTAGTACAAAGTAATGAAAACTATTCATTTTTAAAGGTAGAAAAATACAAAATGTTTCTCGAAAATACAGTAAATCACAAAGAACAATTTGGTTGGATTGAAGTTATTTGTGGATCAATGTTTTCGGGTAAAACCGAGGAGTTAATCCGTAGATTAAAACGCGCCAAAATTGCCAAACAAAGAGTCGAAATTTTTAAACCTGCTATTGATACCCGCTATCATGACGAAATGGTGGTATCGCATGATGCCAACGAAATTCGTTCAACACCAGTTCCAGCTGCAGCAAATATTGCTATTTTAGCACAAGGCTGTGATGTAATTGGTATTGATGAAGCGCAGTTTTTTGATGACGAAATTGTTACCGTTTGTAATGATTTGGCCAATCAAGGAATTCGTGTTATTGTTGCAGGACTAGATATGGATTTTAAAGGAAATCCTTTTGGGCCAATGCCAGCACTTATGGCAACTGCCGAATATGTTACTAAAGTTCATGCCGTTTGCACCAGAACAGGAAACTTAGCCAACTATAGTTTCAGAAAAACTGATAATGATAAATTGGTTATGCTTGGTGAAACAGAAGAATACGAGCCGTTAAGCCGTGCAGCGTATTATAATGCCATGAAAAAAAATCAAGAAAAATAGAACTCTTTTAATTTTCTAAACAACATTTAAGCTAAAATAAACTATGCAGGAAAAAGACAGTAAGAAGAAACAGAATAGAAGGTTAATAATTACAATTGTAACTGCGGTGGTTTTGGTAGGTATAATTCAGTTTTATTTTTATAAAGGTGTTGATGAGGTAAATGTAGAAGTTAAGGAATTGGTTGGTAAGTACAATAAAAATTGTCCTTTAGCAATTCAAGAAGGCATTCGTCTTGACAGTGTAAGTTTATTAAAAAATAAAGAGGTTCAATATAATTTGACCTTAGTGCATGTAGAGAAGGAAACTGCTGATGTTAATGTAATTAATAAAGAAATTGAAAAAAGCCTGATAAGCACTGCTAAAGCAAATCCGGGTTTACAAGTTTTTAGAGACAATGATTATGCATTGATTTATAGTTACAGTGACCGTAAGAAAGTGTTTTTGTTTAAAGTTGTAATAGCGCCAGATCAATATAAATAAGTTTATTTTTATTATAAAATAACAAACCCGACAAGTTTCTGAAGCTTGTCGGGTTTTTTTGTTATGCGTTATAAAAACTTAATTTTCCTTAATGTCTTAATGGTGAAAAAAGAAAATCTATATTTTCTTCCTCATTCTCGCTACCGGAATGTCAAGTTGTTCACGGTATTTTGCAATAGTTCTTCTCGCAATTGGATAGCCTTTTTCTTTTAAGATATCGGCCAATTGATCGTCTGGAAGCGGTTTCTTTTTATCTTCTTCTTCAATAGTATTTTGAAGAATTTTTTTAATTTCTAAAGTCGATACATCTTCACCCTGATCATTTTTCATAGCTTCAGAGAAGAATTCTTTAATCAGTTTTGTTCCGTACGGCGTTTCAACATATTTACTGTTGGCAACACGCGAAATGGTCGAAATATCCAAACCAACCATATCAGCAATGTCTTTTAAGATCATTGGTTTTAGTTTGGTTTCGTCGCCGTCTAAGAAATATTCTTCCTGATAATGCATAATGGCATTCATCGTAACAAAAAGTGTCTCCTGACGTTGTCTAATCGCGTCGATAAACCATTTAGCCGAATCTAATTTCTGTTTAATAAACTGAACAGCATCTTTTTGTGCAGTCGATTTATCACGAGAATCTTTATACGTCTGCATCATTTCCTGATAATCTTTAGAAACATGCAGAGAAGGAGCATTTCTTCCGTTTAGAGTTAGTTCGAGTTCGCCGTCAATAATTCTAATGGCAAAATCAGGAACCACATTCTCCGTAACTTTATTATTTCCAGTATAAGATCCGCCCGGTTTTGGGTTTAGTCTTTCAATTTCGTGAATCGCTTTTTTAAGCTGTTCGTTAGAAACACTGTATTTCTGTAAAAGTTTGTCGTAATGTTTTTTCGTAAAAGCATCAAACTGATTTTCGATAATATCAATCGCAAGATCAACATATTCAGTTGGCGTTTTGTGCTTTAACTGCAACAATAAACATTCCTGTAAATCGCGCGCGCCAACTCCCGAAGGTTCTAGCTCGTGAATTACGTGCAACATTTTTTCGACCATTACATCATCAGTATAGATACCTTGTGTAAAAGCCATATCATCTACAATATCCGGAACGCTTCTACGGATGTAACCCATATCATCAATACTTCCTACTAAGAATTCGGCGATTTCACGCTCTTGATCATTCAAAATAAAAGTATTCAACTGATTGATTAAATCCTGATGGAAACTTATTGGCGAAGCAAAAGGTGTTTCGCGTTCTTCTTCATCACCATAATTATTAACCTGCGTTTTGTAATCTGGCGTATCGTCGTCGCTTAGGTATTCGTCTATATTAATGTCGTCTGCTTCGATTCTGTCCGATTCAGCATCGTCGTAATCGTCGTAGTCTTCATTGGCAAATTCATCAGCTTCGTATTCTTCTTCTTTTCCAGCTTCAAGAGCTGGATTTTCGTTCATTTCTTCCAATAAACGCTGTTCAAAAGCTTGCGTAGGCAATTGAATTAACTTCATCAGCTGTATTTGCTGTGGAGATAATTTTTGTGATAATTTTAAATTTAAAAATTGCTTTAGCATTTATTTTATTTCTAGTTATGAGTTAAGAATTATGAGTTATGAGTTATAAACTAAGTTTTTTTGCTTAACTCATAACTCATAACTTACAACTTATAACTTTTATTAAAATTCCGCACTTCCAGGAGTTCTTGGGAAAGGAATTACGTCTCTAATATTTGTCATACCGGTAACAAACAATACCAAACGCTCAAATCCTAAACCGAAACCTGAGTGAACCGCAGAACCGAATCTTCTAGTGTCTAAATACCACCATAATTCTTCTTCGTCGATTCCGATAACTTTCATTTTTTCAATCAAAACATCGTAACGCTCTTCTCTTTGAGAACCACCAACGATTTCTCCAATTCCAGGGAAAAGGATATCCATTGCTCCAACCGTTTTTCCATCTTCGTTCAAACGCATGTAAAATGATTTGATACTAGCTGGATAATCGTAAACAATTACCGGACATTTAAAGTGTTTTTCTACAAGGAAACGTTCGTGTTCCGATTGTAAATCTGCACCCCATTCGTCAATGATAAATTGGAATTTTTTCTTTTTATTTGGAGTTGAATCTTTTAAGATGTCAATAGCTTCCGTATAAGAAACACGTTTAAAGTTGTTTTCCAGTACAAAATTTAATTTTTCTAATAATGGCATTTCGCTTCTGTCCGCTTGAGGTTTAGATTTCTCTTCTTCCAACAAACGACCTTCTAAGAATTTTAAATCATCACCACAATTATCAACCGCATATTTTACTACATATTGAATAAAATCTTCAGCCAAATCCATGTTGTCATGCAAATCGTTGAAAGCAACTTCTGGCTCAATCATCCAAAATTCTGCCAAGTGACGAGAAGTATTTGAATTCTCTGCTCTAAAAGTTGGCCCAAAAGTATAAATCTGACCCAAAGCCATTGCAAAAGTTTCTCCTTCTAATTGCCCAGAAACCGTTAAGTTCGTTGCTTTTCCGAAGAAATCTTTTTTATAATCGATGTTACCTTCCTCATTTTTAGGTAAATTGTCTAATGGCAAAGAAGTTACCTGAAACATTTCTCCAGCACCTTCAGCATCAGCACCCGTAATTACAGGCGTATTTACATATACAAAACCTTTTTCCTGAAAATATTTGTGAACCGCAAACGACAATACCGAACGCACACGCATAATTGCACCAAAAGCATTTGTACGAACACGTAAATGTGCATTTTCACGTAAAAATTCTAAAGAGTGTTTTTTAGGCTGCATTGGGAATTTCTCTGCATCAGAATCTCCTAAAATTTCCAATTTAGTAACCTGAATTTCAAATTTCTGACCAGCACCTTTACTTTCAACTAAAGTTCCAATTACAGAAACCGCAGCTCCTGTTGTAACTCTTTTTAAAGTTTCTTCTGGTGTATTTTCAAAATCAACAACACATTGTATATTATTAATTGTAGAACCGTCGTTAAGAGCAATGAACTGATTATTTCTAAAAGTTCTCACCCATCCTTTTGCATTAACCTCCTGAAGCGTCGTAGTACTGTTTAATAAGTCTTTAACTTTTGTGTGTTTCATTTTTAATAAAATTGATATTAAATAATTTTGTTGTTCAATAACTGCAAATATAAACGATAATAATTAAAATTAGAAGCTGTTTCCTGCTCTCCGCTGTATCTTTTTCTTTTTAAAGAAAAAAGCAAAAGGATGCCGCTTCTATCAGGGCTAGGGCACTCGTTTTCATTTGAGGTAAATATTTCTTTTTGATGTTATGTTTTCTCGATTTTTGTCATTTCTGTAAAGGTTACTTATTTCGGTAACGAATACATGATTTAATGACTCTTTTTAAATTCTTTAAATCCTGGAATATCTTTTCTTATTTCTTTTATCCAGCTTTTTCCATATTTAGCAAAAAGATAATTAAAGATTACTTGATTATAAATGCTCTCTACTTTTTCGCTGGGAGCTATACAACCATAATTGAAAAAATAAATTTTAAATTTTTCTTCAAATTTCTGATCCTTATATGAAATCATTTGATCTATTCCTCCTTGTAAAAGTAAAAATGGAATCTGATTTTCTATGTCTAATTTTGCTAATTTCTGAATTTCTTCATCTCCATCTGCAAATTCAACTTTATTTGCTCCACTTGAATTCATTTGCTCGTCGCTTAATGAATTTTCCTGTCCGTTTGAAACTGCCGAAAATAATAATATGATAAAGATTATCGTTTTTCTCATGTTTTAGGTATGATATTAACAAATCAATTAAAACTAGTTTGCGATTTTTTTCTTTTATAAAGTTATTATTTTCCTTTTTTTTCATTGCAACAAACGAAGCAACCACACTAATAATAACAAACAAGACTTGATTTAGCAAATGAGATTGCTTCGTTCCTCGCAAAGACTTTGTTTATAAAATAATTTATGCTAATTCGCGACAAACTGCTCTTAAATTACAATTTCAAATATTTCATTAAACTTTCGTTCTAATTTTTTCATTTTAAGTTTCGTATTCCATCTAGAATAAAATAGTATAAAAAGTATTGAAAGATTAGAAATTATGTATAATTCTATTTCTGTTTTTTTATCAAAAAGAAATAAAAAATTCATTAGAACTAAGCTGCCAATTGGGAAATATTTTATCCAAATCAATTGAAGTTTACTGCTTGGTTCGACTTTATAATTAATGTTTAGTTTACCGTTTATTGTTTCGTATTTACCTTTAGCAACATAAAATGTCGGTGATAAAATTGAATTCGTTGTTAATTTAAAAGCAGCATTATCAAATGTTCCATAAAAAGGTTTTGAGGTTAAATCAAAAATTGAAAATACTGCTAACGGACTTAATCTAAGGTTTACAGAGCCAATTTTCGTATTGTTTTTAATCCTTTCTGTGAATTCATTTATACTCAGCTTTGATTCCATTTAGTTTTCTAGGTTTTGTATGAATTAAACCGCATGAACCCAGTTGTTCGGCTTTTTCTAAATATTCTTTATCTCGAATGTTATCTTTATAATCTTCTTTAGGTATTTTTTTCTTTTCAATACAATCTCCAAGTTTCCAATTATATTCATTGATAGATTGCTTAATTATAATTTCGGCTTCATTAAAGCTATTTGTATGAACCCAACACTTCATCGTAGATCCAATATCTTCATAGTCGGAAGATTCGTCATGTATTTTAATATTGAAAAGTAAATAATGTATTTCCAAATTAATCGTTTAAATTTTGTGTTGCTGTAAAAAACCTATTTATCCAAACCTTCCAAATCCTCTTTCTTTGCCTTTTTCTTCTCAAAAGTCAAAACCAAAGCCGGTAAAACCAATAAGTTCGCAAACATTGCAAAAGCCAAAGTACAAGAAATTAATCCGCCTAAAGCAATTGTACCGCTAAAGCTAGAAAGTGTAAAGGTTGCAAAACCTAAAATTAAAACTACGGAAGTATAAAAAGTACTAATTCCAGTTTCTCTCAAAGCACTGAAAACAGATCTTTTTACTTTTCCTTCATTTTGTATTAAGTCGTGTTTATATTTTGCCATAAACTGAATCGCATTATCTACCGAAATTCCAAACGCAATACTAAATACTAAAATAGTAGACGGTTTTAGCGGAATCCCAAAGTAACCCATTAATCCAGATGTAATACAAAGTGGTAAAACATTGGTAATAACCGATGCAAAAACCATTTTGAAAGAACGGAATAAATACAGCATTAATATTGCAATCACTATAATGGCAAAAATTAACGATTCGATTAAGTTATCTACCAAATACGAAGTTCCTTTCTGGAAAACCAAAGCTTTTCCGGTAACGGTAACTTCATAACGGTCTTTTGGGAAAATTTCATCAATTTTAGAATGTAATTTTTTCTCCACTTTTGCCATTTCATCCGTACCAATATCTCTCATAAAAGTGGTGATTCGAGCATATTGTCCAGTCGAATCTACATAACTTTTCATTAGATTTTCTTTGCTGTTTTTGGTTGCGTTTTTAGCATAACTCAAAATAAAAGTCTGCTCTTGCGAAGTCGGCAACTGGTAATATTCTGGATTTCCGTTATAAAAAGCTTGTTTAGAATATTTAACCAAATTTACTACAGAAACAGGTTTAGACAATTCAGGCATCGATTCAATCGTGTTTTGCAACTCATCCATTTTGCGCATTGTCGATAATTTCATCACACCTTTTTTATGTTTGGTGTCAATCATTATTTCTAGAGGCATTACACCTTTAAATTCTTTTTCGTAAAATAAAATATCTTTAAAGAAAGAAGCGCTTTTTGGCATTTCACCAATCAAACTTCCTGAAACTTTCATTTGAGAAACCCCAATAATACTAAAAACTAAAAGCAAACCGTAAATGGTGTAAATTACTTTTCGTTTGTTTTTTACCACATTTTCAACAAAGTCAAGCAAAGTCGAAATGTAAGTTTTAGTTAAATGATACAAATGTTTTTCATTTGGCATTGACATAAAACTGTATACAATTGGCACAATTAAAAGCGTTAATAAATAAACAGAAATTACATTGATAGAAGTAACCAGACCAAATTCAAAAAGTAAATCATTTCCCGTAATCATAAACGTTGCAAAACCAATTGCAGTCGTTAAATTCGTCATCAAAGTCGAAACTCCAATTTTAGAAATAATACGCTGTAAAGCTTTTGCTTGATTGCTGTGTAATTTAATTTCCTGCTGGTATTTATTAATCAGGAAAATACAGTTCGTAATACCAATTACAATAATTAATGGCGGAATAATTGCCGTTAAAATCGTGATTTTATAATGAAATAATCCAAGTGTTCCAAACGACCAAATTACACCAACTATTAAAATACAGATGGAAATAAAGGTTGCTCTAAACGAACGGAAAAAGAAAAAGAAAATCAAAGAAACAGTCAATAAAGCCGCGCCAATAAAAAGTCCTATTTCACCTTTCATGTTATCGGCGTTGATTGTTCTGATGTATGGCATTCCAGAAACTTTAAGGTCAACACCGGTTGTTTTTTCGAACTTGTCGATTTTCGGTACTAAATTTTCAAGGATAAAAGTCTTTCTTTCGGCCGTATTTACAAGATCTTTATTGATATAAATTGCAGATCGAACACTACCGCTTTCTTTGTTAAACAATAATCCTTCGTAAAAAGGAAGATTATGAAACAAATCGTATTGAACCGTTTTTAAATAAGCCGGATCATGTGTTTTACTTTGGTTGATAAATGGTGTTAAAACAAATTTCTCGTTAACAGTATCTTTTTCTAATTGTTTTAAATCATTTAAGGAAACAACCAAATCAACTTCTTTCGATTTTTTTAAACCTGTCATTAATTCATTCCAAGCTGCGTAATTTTTTGGAGTAAAAAAGTTCGGATCTTTAAAACCAATAACAATAAGGTTTCCTTCTTCGCCAAATTTATCAAGGAATTTTTGATAGTCTTTATTTGCAATATGGTTTTTAGGAAGCAGGTTTGCTTCAGTATAAGTCATAGCAAGATTTTTCCATTGAATGGCAAGGAAAATTGTTAATGCTGAAAGCGCAACTAAAATTGCTTTTCTGTTTTTAAGTATAATTCGGGCAAGTTTCTCCCAAAATCCGACTTGTATGGTGTTTTTCATAAAATCTTTAAAAATGGTTGCAAATGTAGTGAAAAGTGCTCAAAATCATAAATAATCTACGTCGTTTTTACTTTTTGTTAACACAAATCGGCATAATATTTTTGTAATATTTTAGCTTCTTTTTGTGATTTCTCCGTAAGCTTTTCCCATATTTGTATCTAAATTTAAAAATGAAAAGAAAATGAATTGGATTTTATTGATTATTGCAGGACTTTTTGAAGTTGGATTTGCATCATGTTTAGGTAAAGCGAAAGAAACAACAGGAATTGTTTCGTCTTATTGGATGGTTGGATTTTTTGTTTGTCTTTCTATCAGTATGCTTTTATTATATAAAGCAACACAGGTTTTGCCAATTGGTACCGCTTACGCCGTTTGGACAGGAATTGGTGCTGTGGGAACTGTTTTAGTTGGAATTTTTATTTTTAAAGAACCGGCAGCTTTCTGGAGAATCTTTTTTCTTACTACTTTAATCGCTTCAATTATTGGTTTGAAGTTTGTTTCTAGTCATTAAAAAAGTTTAGCCACTCCTAATAACTTAATGTCATTAAGTTAAAAGATTTTTTCACGCAGATTTTGCAGATTTTGCAGATTTTTTTTATTCTTTTTCCGTTAAAAGTTGCAAAATCTGCGTGAGACTTTTTTAAATAATTCCTTAACTTAATGACATTGCCCGATAGCTATCGGGATTAAACTGATTTGTAAAAATTGTTTGATTTAATTCGTGAAATTCGCGCAATTCGTGGCAAAAAATAATAATCTGTGGAAATAATTATAATCTGTGGCAAAAAAATAGGCCACAGATTAAACGGATTAAACAGATTTACACAGATCGCTTGATTATAATTCGTGAAATTTGTGTAATTCGTGGCGAAAACAATTACTTTTAATCTGTGCATCCCGATAGTTATCGGGAGTGGCAAAAAAATAAATTATAATGCAGGAAAACAATACCATCACTTTTATCTTTTTAGCGATTATTCTATTACTTATCGTCATAATTGGTTTTATGGTGTATCAATTAATGGAATCCAAAAAAGCAAAAGACAACGCCGAAAAGAGTTTTTATGCGCTCGAAATGAAAGTGAATGACTTGCAGTTAGAAACTTTAGAATCTAAACTGAATCCGCATCTTTTTAAAAATATTTTAAATTCGATTCAATCACACGCTTATCAAACTTATTTTGCTTTAGACAAGCTGGCAAATGTTCTGGATTACATTTTATACGAAAGCAAAAAGAAATTTGTCACGGCTAAAGAGGAAATTGATTTTGCTTTGAATTTAATTGAAATCAATAAAATCAAGATCAGTCCGCTTTTTGAATTGAAGATAAAAACCAACATCAACAAAGAAGATAAATTGTACGAACAGCCTTTGTTGGCGCCGTTGATTTCTATTGATTTAATTGAAAATGCCTTTAAACACGCTGATTTACAAAGTGCCGATGCTTTTATTTCGGTGATTTTTGAGTTTAAAGACAATGCTTTTTTTATGACGGTTTCTAATAAAATCTCAGATAAAAAAGTATTAAAAAAGGAGCGAAGCGGTCTTGGAAACGCAACTTTAGAAAACCGCTTGAGAATTATTTATAAAAATAATTTCAAACTCGACAGATTTGTAGAAAACGATATTTATATTGCTCATCTAAAAATTGATTTACTTGAATACAAAACTGAAATGCTTGCTTCTGGACGATGAGCTTCCTGGATTAACGTACCTTAAAATGCTTTGTGAACAAATTCATGAGCTGGAAATTGTAAAAACGTTTAATAATCCGGAGAAACTTCTTGCCGAAATTCCTAATCTTGATTTTGATCTTTTAATTTCAGATATCGAAATGCCGGGAATTAACGGTCTGCATTTAGCAGAAATGCTGGAAAATAAATTAGTAATTTTTTGTACGGCTTATAAAGATTATGCTGCCGATGCTTTTAATATTGATGCTGTAGATTATATTACAAAACCAGTAAAATTGGAACGTTTAGAAAAAGCAATCTCAAAAGCTTCAGAACGATTTCATAAACCCGATAACGCTAAAAAATTCATGCAGCTAAATACAGATAAAGGAAAAACCTTGTTGTATTTTAATCAAATTCAATACATCAAAACGGCAGTAAGCGACAGTCGAGATAAAACCGTACTTCTTGCCGATGGCAGTTTTATGAATTTAAAAAACGTTAAATTTGATACGCTTTTAAACGAGTTGCCAGAAGCTGATTTTTGCCGCGTTAATAAAAAAGAGATAGTTGCGGTAAAAGCAATTAAATTCTTTAATCATAACGAAATTGTTTTACATCATTTAGAAAAAAAGGACAAAAACAGTACTTTAATTTTGAGTGAAACCTATCGATCTGACTTTCTAAGAAAAGTGAAAATATAATTTTATAGTTGTCAGGCTAAGCGAAGTCGAAGCCCTTTTTCGGTAATTAGCCTTCGACTTCGCTCAGGTTGACATTCGTTTTTAAGAGGTTTACAGAACTTATTACAAAGTTTTTCGGACTTGTTACATAGATTCAAAATTAGGCCTGAATTTACTTTTTCACTTAAAAATCACTTCTGATATTTGCCCAATAAAATTAAAAAAACGAGTTATGAATAACATAAAAAACTCATTGTTTTACGTTACAATTATTGGAGGTTTTACCGCTTTGATATATTGGGTGATTTCAAAAGGTGCTTCGCTTGAAGTCGGCCGTGGAATTGTTCACAAAAAAATAGTAAGCAATCATTGGAATGATTTTTTACATTCGATGGTAGAAAATTTACAACATCCGCTGGCTATTTTATTGGCGCAGATTGTGACTATTATTTTAGTTGCACGTTTATTTGGATGGATTTTTAGAAAAATAGGACAGCCGTCTGTAATTGGCGAAATGATTGCAGGTATTGTTTTAGGGCCGTCATTAGTCGGAATGTATTTTCCAGAATTCTCGGCCGCTTTGTTTCCAAAAGAATCATTAGGTAATTTGCAATTCTTGAGCCAGATTGGTTTGATTCTTTTCATGTTTGTAATCGGAATGGAACTGGATTTGAAAGTACTGAAAAATAAGGCGCATGATGCAGTCGTTATCAGCCACGCAAGTATCGTAATTCCATTTGCACTCGGATTAAGTTTAGCTTATTTTATTTATCACACTTTTGCCCCAATCGGAGTTGAATTTTCTTCTTTCGGATTGTTTATGGGAATCGCCATGAGTATTACTGCATTTCCGGTTTTGGCCAGAATTGTACAAGAGCGCGGTATGCAGAAAACAAAACTCGGAACGATTGCGATTACTTGCGCCGCGGCCGATGATATTACAGCTTGGTGTATTCTGGCAGTTGTAATTGCGATTGTAAAAGCAGGTTCGTTTACTAGTTCTTTATATGTAATTGGTCTGGCTATTTTGTATGTAATTATTATGCTGAAAATAGTTCGTCCGTTCTTAAAACGAGTTGGAGATTTAAATTCAACCCGCGAAAGTTTAAATAAACCCGTAGTCGCTATTTTCTTTATTACACTTTTATTCTCAGCGTATGCTTCAGAATTAATTGGAATTCACGCTTTGTTTGGAGCATTTTTAGCGGGAGCAATTATGCCAGAAAACAATAAGTTCAGAAATATTTTTATTGAGAAAGTAGAAGATGTTGCCATTATTGTTTTACTGCCGTTATTCTTTGTATTTACTGGTTTACGTACACAGATTGGTTTGTTGAACGATCCTTATTTATGGAAAATTACAGGTTTGATTATTGCCGTTGCCGTTGTTGGTAAATTCTTCGGAAGTGCTTTGGCAGCCAAATTTGTGGGACAAAGCTGGAAAGACAGTTTAGCCATTGGCGCTTTAATGAATACTCGTGGTTTAATGGAACTTGTGGTTTTAAATATTGGTTATGATTTAGGTGTTTTATCTACAGAGATTTTTACGATGATGGTCATAATGGCTTTACTAACCACATTTATGACTGGACCGGCTTTAGATTTTATTAATTTTATTTTTAAAGAAAAAATAACTGTTGTTCCCGAAGAGATAGGAAACAAAAGCAAGTACAAGATTCTGCTTTCGTTTGCAACTCCAGAAAGAGGGAAGAAGCTGTTGAAAATTGCCAACAGTTTAGTTAAAAAACAACCCGATAATTCTATTGTTACCGCAATGCATTTGTCTTTGAGTACAGAAGTCCATTCTTTTGATATAAAAGATCACGAAAGAAAAATGTTAGTTCCTGTTGTTGAAGAATCTGAAAAGCTCAACCAAAATATGGTTAGTGTTTTTAAAGTTACAAACGATATAGATACCGATATTATCGATTCAGCCAATCAAGGAGATTATGATTTATTGCTGGTTGGTTTAGGACAATCTATTTTTGATGGAACTTTATTGGGTAAAATACTTGGTTTTACCACCAGAATTGTAAATCCAGATCGTTTGATTGATAAGTTTACAGGAAAAGAAGGTTTGTTTGAAAATTCTCCTTTTGATGAAAGAACACGACATATTATTGCAAAAACCAAAATGCCAGTCGGAATTTTTATTGATAAAGATCTACAAGAAGTCAATCAGATTTTTATGCCGATTTTTAGTCGAGAAGATGCTTTTTTAATTGAATATGCTAAAAAATTAATCAATAATAACGGATCTCAAATTACGGTTTTGGATGCAAGCGGTGAAGTGAAAAACACACGTGATATTCAGGAAACCATACGTTCTATAGAACAAATTGCTCCCAATCATATTATGATTATGCATGACAGAACCATTAAAAAAGAATTTTTAGAAAGTCAAAACCTAATGATTATAAGTTTAGACAGCTGGAAAAAACTAATAGAATCTCAAAGTACGTGGCTGAATAATACACCATCGGTTTTGATCCTGAAACCATAAAGGGGATGAAATTCCAATAATTAAATTCCAAATTCCAATTCTATTGGGGTTTGGAATTTTTTTTATTCGCCATTTTTGTCATCCTGACGTAGGAAGGATCTTCGTAAGTAGCTCGATAAAGATTAGAAAATTACAATGCGGAGTTTCTTACGAAGATCCTTCCTTCGTCAGGATGACAAGATTGTGTTGATTTTCTGCTAAAACGTTGTTAAGTTTTAAACTTTTACAGGTTAACGTGTTGGAATTTGGAATTTAAAAATATTGGAATTTAAGTCCTAAAGTCCCAAATCCAGAACATAAGAAATCTTAACCGCAATATTATCCTCAAGTTTCAATAACTGATTAGGTCCGTAACGATAGAATCCGCCCAAACCAAAACCTTTAAAGATCTTATTTAATTCGACTCCAGACTCAAAGTAGCCTTTGTCTAACGTTTTGTAATCTTGACCAACATGCTGTTGTGGGTTTTCCATATGTCCCCACGCCATTCTGGTAACCAAAACTAAAGAAGGTCTTACTTTTTTTAAGATTCTAATACGGTCAAAACCATGTTTGATTTGAAACATAACATATTCACTTGAGAAAAACTCATTAAAAAACATCGTTTCAAAACTGTTTCTTCCCGCAAAAGTAATACGCTGTGTAATGGTTTCTTTCGTTAAGTTATTTGGAGCAGTGTTATAAAGATGCGTCAGCGGAACATCTCCAAAAGCATATCCTCCTTGTAAAAGTAAACTCGTTTTCTGACGATTTAAGTATTGCTTTTCATATTCAGCTTTAAAATCTATTTTACCAAATTTAAAATCATTATCTAATACATTAGGTAAAGACTGTGTGTACTGAAAAGTAAATTTAGGAAATCTTTTTTCAGACTCATTTCTGCCTGTTGGTGTCTGCATAAAATCGCTAAACGGAGCCCAAGCCAGCGAAAGCATCGCAGTTGTCATAACATAACTCGAATATAATTTCCCGTTAAGATTAAAAAGATAATCAAATTTGGGTTCGATATAATTTCTTGAAAATTCTAAAACAGCTTCAGTTTTCGGAATTATTTTAGTCTGAATATTTCCTCTCCAGCCGGTGTATTCGTAAAAAGTACTAATGTTAATTGGCCGCGGATCGTAAATCTTAAAAACACGTTTATCAACGGCAAAAACAGTACTTGCAATTTCTCGAACATCATCGGCATAATAACCGTTCAGCCAAGTATTAGTGCTTTTGTCTAATAAAATTCCAGAACCAACGCTGTATTTAAAAACACCATCTTTTGTTCCGTAAGCTCCATAGCCTTCAAGTCGGAATTTTTTTGAAAGATGATCATTTGTAATACCGCCAAGACCAAGTCTAAAACCTTCGTAATTATTGTAACTAATGATTTTCTTTAGATCAAGATCAACAGGACCAATCGGGTAGAAGCCGTTAATGATTTTACGACCAATTCCTAAGCGTTTTTCAACTCTTTTTTCAATTGAAAGACTGTCTAGTAATAAATAGGTTTTTTGACTCTTTAAGTCCAAATTTTCTTTTCGATAAGCTTCCCAGAAACTTTCAGGTTTTTTATTAGCATCGTCTTTAATTTCGATGTAAAGCGCTGGATTTTTTATCGGATTGGTAGTATTGAAATGAATATCAAAACTATTGCTTTCTGAAAGTAAATAGGTAAAATCTGAAGCTGCTTTTTTTCTAGGTTCAAAATTGTCTTCAACATCACCGTCAAATTGAATTGTTCCGCCTAAAATCTTAATATCATCGTCGTTTTTTCCTTTTACGATTTTGAATGTTGTATTACTCTGAAACCATATTTTCTGACTTTGAATATATTCAAACTCGTGAATGCCGCTAATATCTAAAACGCCTTTTACGCGCATTACCGCTTTGGCGACACCATAATTTTCTTGATCAATATATAAAACACCTTCTAAAGCAGTTGATTTTCTTTTTTGTTTCCCTTTAAAGTAAATCATATACGTAGTACGGCCTTTTATATTTACACTGTCTAATAATTTGTAGTTGTAATTGCGTGGCGCATTATCCGAAATTGGGTTTTCATATTTGGTTTCGAACAATTCATATTTAGGATCGTAAATTGAAATAGACTGTAGATTGAAAGCGAAAATTTCATAAACAGGCTGTTTAAAACCTGCTATTTTGGTTCCTAAAACGGTTTCCTTAAGTTTGTTATTTCCAAATTGATACTGCGAAACTTTTTCAGTTTGAAATAAATGCTGTTTACTAACGATCTCTTTAAATTTATAGTCAGAAGAGTCAATGTTTATCGTTTTTTTATTTAAATCTTTATAAGCAGCCGAAGAATCAATTCTGCCGTCAATAGAATCAGGATTAGCCGTTACAATAAGTTTATTATACGCTTTATATTCAAAATTATTTAATCTCTTTTGCGGATTGTTCTTGTTCTTATTTGCAATAACTCTTTTTATAATAGTTAAAGCAGGATTTTCATTAGAAACAATTACTTCTTTTAAAGCATCGGTTTGCTCTACAAGCGAAACAGGGTAATATTTTTTATTTTCTGCAGTAACGATGTTTTTGGTTTGAAAACCAATATAAGAAACACTAAAATTGGCAGGTCTTACAGTTGCGTTAAGAATAAATTTTCCGTCAACATCAGTAATGGTGTTATTGTTGTCTGAAGTAGAAATTGTAGCAAAAGGAAGAGGTTTATTGTTGGAGTCAGTTACAATTCCATTTATTTGAAATTGCGCTTGAATAGTAAGCGTGAAAAACAAAGTCAAAAAACAAAATAGCTTCATATAGAGAGGTATAGTTCAAAAACGAAAAGAATGTGATTTTCGTATGGCAAAAATAAGAATAAAAAAATCCGTCTAGTACAATTTTACTAAACGGATTTTTGTTTTATATCGAATAAAATTACACTTTCATGATCTCAGCCTCTTTTGCAGCCAATAATTCATCGATTTTTCTGATGTAAGTATTCGTTAAAGTCTGAACTTCTTCTTCTGCAGATTTGCAAATGTCTTCAGAAGTTCCGTCTTTTTCTAATTTTTTAATATCAGTATTAGCGTCTTTACGTACGTTACGAACACCAATTTTAGCATCTTCAGCTTCAGATTTTGCTTGTTTAGCCAAATCTCTACGACGTTCTTCTGTTAAAGGCGGTACACTGATGATAATAACATCACCATTATTCATTGGGTTAAAACCAATGTTGGCAATCATAATCGCTTTTTCAATTACCTGAAGCATGTTTTTTTCAAAAGGCTGTAAAGTAATTGTTCTCGCATCAGGAACACTGATTTTAGACACTTGAGAAAGTGGTGTTGCAGATCCGTAATAATCTACGAAAACACTTCCCAACATTGCTGGAGAAGCTTTTCCTGCACGAATGTTTAGAAATTCTTTCTCTAAATGCGCAATCGAACCATTCATTGATTCTTCTGTACTATCTAATATAAATTCTATTTCTTCAGTCATTGTTTTTTTTAATTTTCGGTTTTCAATCCCAGTTTTCAGTTTAAAGATTTTAAACTTCCGTTGTGATTTATATATTAACTACAGTTCCTATATTTTCGCCTTCACAGATTTTCAATAAATTTCCAATTTTGTTCATATCAAAAACAACTATTGGTAATTTATTTTCCTGGCTTAATGTAAAAGCTGTTGTATCCATTACGTTTAATCCTTTTTTCAAGACATCATCAAAAGAGATAAAGTCAAATTTCACAGCCGAAGCATTTTTCTCTGGATCGCAGTCATAAACACCATCAACGCGAGTTCCTTTTAAAATAACATCAGCATTAATTTCTATTCCTCTTAAAACAGCAGCAGTATCAGTAGTAAAATATGGGTTTCCTGTACCAGCACCAAAAATTACAATTCTACCTTTTTCAAGGTGGCGGTCTGCTCTTCTTTTAATGTATGGTTCAGCAATAGATTCCATTTTCAGCGCCGTTTGAAGACGCGTTTTCATTCCTTTATCTTCAAGAGCACCTTGTAAAGCCATTCCGTTTATTACAGTAGCAAGCATTCCCATGTAATCTCCTTGTACTCTATCCATACCAGCACTTGCACCAGCAACGCCTCTAAAAATATTTCCTCCTCCAATTACAATAGCAATTTCTACTCCTTTACTGTGAATCTGCTTAATTTCATCAGCATATTCGGCTAATCTTTTCGGGTCAATTCCGTATTGTAAATCACCCATTAAGGCCTCGCCGCTAAGTTTTAGAAGAATTCTTTTATATTTCATTTTCTGTGTTGCGTTAATTTGTGCAAATATAGACATATTCTGATTTTTAAAAATAATGTTTTAAAAAAAATAATTTTCATCTCCTTTTATTCTGAATATGATAAAAGTCATTCTTGACATCTTTCTAAAATTCGTATTTTTATTGTATCCTTAAACGAAACAAATATGAAAAGTATTGTAGCCAAAGCATTATTCAATAGTCATTCTTATTCTGAATACCGAAAATTAGTTACCGATTTATTGTCTGAAGGAAAATCAACAGGTAATACGCAATCGGAAAGTCTTACACATTATACGAGTTTAAATGAAGCTCGAATGAATCGTTTGGAAAAAACTATAAAAATTTCTGAAGAAACTATCGAGAAACTGAGAGATTTAGACCATCATTATATCTGGCTCGTAATTTCTGAAGGCTGGTGCGGCGATGCGGCCCAAATACTTCCTATTATAAATAAAATGGCTTTAGATTCTAACAAGAAGATTGATCTTAGAATCGTTCTTCGAGATGAAAATGACGAATTAATGAGCCAGTACTTAACAAACGGCGGAAGGGCAATACCTAAAGTTGTTGTAATTTGTAAAGAAGCCGGAATTGTTAGAGCAGATTGGGGACCAAGACCAAAAGGGGCGACAGAATTATTGGCTAATTATAAAAAAGAATTTGGAGTAATTGATGATAAAATTAAAACCGATCTACAATTATGGTATTTGGCCGATAAAGGGATTTCTGTTCAAGAAGAATTACTCGAAATCATGGAAAATATAAAATATAACCGATTGTGATTTTTTATGCGAAGTCTTTTAAAACGCGGATTTATCGGTTAATGTGTTGTAAATAAATATTTTACAATGAAAAAATGTGTTAAAATATTTGCTATTAATTAAAACTTTTGTAACTTAGTAAAAATATCCCACTTCTATTATTTATTTTTTGATTTACTCTTTTTATTGGTGTCTATTTAATTGCTAACTATTAAAAACTACACTATTATGAAAAAGTTATTCGAAAGGTTTTATGAGTTTTTTTCAACATTATTATTTGGCGGTAAACATTTACCACATTATTAAATTGAAAAAAAAACAGCTATGGAATAGTATTATTTTGATCCAGAAGTAGGCACATTACATAATAAGATATTAGGTAATGTGCTTTCGTTTTATTAAAGGCCTAAAGTTTCTTCAAATAAAGTAATGTCTATGGCATTCTTTACATCGTAATCGCCAATTTTAGTTCGGCGTAAAACAGTTAAATGTGAACCTGAATTCATTGCTTTTCCAAAATCAAAAGCTAAAGAACGAATGTAAGTTCCTTTACTGCAAACTACTCTAAAGTCAATTTCCGGCAACGCAATTCGAGTAATTTCAAATTCGTGAATGGTAGTTTTTCTACTCGCAATTTCTACAGTTTCTCCTGCGCGTGCATGTTCATACAAACGAACTCCATCTTTTTTGATGGCTGAAAAAATAGGTGGTTTTTGATCTATTTCACCTAGAAATTGTTTCACCGTTTCGTGAATCAAAGCTTCATCGATATGTTCCGTTGGAAAAGTCTGGTCGATTTCTGTCTCTAAATCATACGATGGAGTAGTGGCTCCAATGTAAAAAGTTCCAGTATACTCTTTGGCTTGACCTTGCAATTCAGAAATTCTTTTGGTGAATTTTCCCGTGCAAATTAATAATAAACCAGTCGCTAAAGGGTCTAAAGTTCCGGCATGACCAATTTTAAACTTTTTTGGAAGTCCGACTTTATTAATTAAAAGGTATTTTAATTTATTGACTGCTTGAAACGAACTCCATTTTAAAGGTTTGTCTATCAATAAAACTTGTCCGTCTAAATATTCTTCAGGAGTCATTATATAATGGTAAGCGGGTGAATGAAAAAGTGAATCACTAATAAAATGATTCCGGCAGCGATTCTATAAATACCAAAAACTTTAAAACCATTTTTAGTCAAGAAACCAATAAAAGTTTTAATAGCCAAAAGTGCTACAATAAAAGCTACAACATTACCAATTATTAATAAATTGATTTGATCATGTGATAATACAAAACCATCTTTATAATAATCGTAACATTTTTTTGCTGTCGCACCAAACATTGTAGGTACAGCAAGAAAAAATGAAAATTCGGCAGCAGTAGTTCTCGATAATTTTTGAGACATTCCGCCCACAATACTTGCGCCACTTCTAGAAACTCCAGGAATCATTGCAATACATTGAAATAATCCAATTTTAAAAGCTTGTAAATAGCTGATTTCTTGTGAAGTTTCGGCAGTATTTGGTTTGTTAAACCATTCGTCAACTTTTAATAAAATTAAACCTCCAATTAAAAGAGAAATGGCAACCGTAACAGGGTTTTCTAATAATCCGTCTATAAAATCGCTTAATAATAATCCTAAAACTACAGCAGGAATAAAAGCTACCAATAGTTTAAAATAAAAATCTAATGTTTGAAAGAAACGTTTGAAATATAAAACTACAACAGAAAGTATAGCACCAAGCTGAATAACAATCGTAAATAGTTTAGTAAAATCTTCGTGAGCAATTCCAAAAAAAGAAGAGGCAATAATCATGTGGCCAGTTGAAGAAACAGGTAAAAATTCTGTAATTCCTTCAATTATAGCAAGGATAATAGCTTGTAATGTGTTCATTGAAAAATTTTAGATTTTAGATTTTAGGTTCTAGATTGTCACCCTGAGCGAAGTCGAAGGGTTTTCTAATAAAAACTATAAATCTAATTTATTTTGATTTTTTAAAAATAGAATAAATTGTAATTCCAAAACCAATTAAAACCGTTGTTGGAGCTAAACGAATACGTCTAAAGCTAAAAACAGCTTCATTAAATACATTCGGATTATCAGTTCCACCACCAGACATTAAAATAAATCCCAATGCAATTACAGCAATTCCTATCAAAAGAATTTTGTAGTTCACGCTGTCAAAAAGGAATTCTTGTTTTTCTATTTGTTGTTCTTTATTGTCTTTCATTTTTATTTTTTTTTTGTTACCTAAGAAAACCGAAGGTTTTGTTGTTTAAGAAATCTAAAATCTAAAATCAGCAATCTAAAATTAATAAAGATCGTCTGTTCTTAAATTCAAGAAACGTTGTGTTGCAAAGTGTGTGCTTACCCAAGTAATTAAAACTCCTAATCCGAAAACAGCTAGAAGAATTAAACCCGTTAAAACTTTGTCTTCTAAAATTCCTAATCCAGGAAAATTAGTTTCTACATAAAGTAAAAGCGCAATTAAAGCGATAATGGCTAAACCAGCGCCCAACATACCAAGTCTTACACTTCGCAGTACAAATGGTTTACGAATAAACGATTTTGTTGCGCCAACCATTTGCATGGTTTTAATAATAAAACGATTAGAATGTATCGATAAACGCAGTGAACTATTAATTAATAAAACAGCAATTACAGTTAAGAATCCGCTGATAATTAAAATCCACATACTTACTTTCTTGATGTTGTCATTTACCAGATTCACCAATTGTTTGTCATAAACAATATCAGAAATCATAGCGTTTTTACGCAAACGGCTTTCGATTTTCACGATGCTGTCACGCTCTACATAATCTGCTTTTAAGTGAATGTCGTAAGAGTTTAATAAAGGATTCTCTCCTAAAAAGGTTAAGAAATCTTCACCGATAATATCAGTGTGTTCTTTAGCCGCTTTTTCTTTGGTTACATAAACAAAAGATCTCGCATAAGGCGCTCTTTTTAATTCTGTATTAAATGCTTTTATAATGCTGTCATTAGCTTCGTTTTTAAGGAAAACCGTCATGGCGATTTTTTCTTTAAAGTCATCTGCTAATTTTTTAGAATTAACAATGAATAGTCCTAGTACACCCAAAAGGAATAATACTAGAAATACACTTAATACAACCGAAAAATAAGAGGAAATTAACCTGCGCTTTTGAAATTTATCAAAGTTAGAACTCATAGTCTGCTTAAATTATGTGGTAAAAATAATAAAGAATTTCTTTATTTAAAGTTAATAACGATCAAAGTTTTAACTTTTGTTTCATAAATATACGATTTGATATTAAATAAAATTTTATTTAACCGCAAAGTACGTTAAGATTTTTACTCAAATTCTATCATTAACAAATTAAAAGTTCGTAAAACAAAAAAAGAATAGCCACAGATTAAAAAGATTTACACAGATTTTAAAATCATGTTAATCCTCTTAATCTGTGGCTAAATGTAGTTCGCAAAGCTTTACTGTATTTGTAAGCTTAGTATCTCAGTGCCTTAGCAGCTTAGAACCTTTATTTAACTTTATAAACTTCAATACTTTTTAGCCATTTTACGTGTCGCGGCCCCGTTTTAATATCGGTTTTAGAAATGATAGTCATATCGCCGTCTTTAATAGGTTTTCCATTTTCTTCAAAAAGAACATAAACATTTTCTCCAGTTGGACTGTTGAAAATTTCTGCCCAAGAAAAAGTTGCCTTATAATCGTCTGAAGCTCTTGCAACAATATAAAAGTTTCGGTCTTTATGATCCGTTTGTTTTATTTTTGCTTTTTCTAGAATGTCTTTCAATAAAACACCTTTGCAAGTTTTGTTCTCTTTTTTCACTTCACCATTTTTACCTGTAATTTTTAAATTATCAATTGTTGCAACATTCATTTTCTTCAAAGAATCGACACTTAATTGAAGCGCAAATTCAACTTCGCCTTTTACATCGATTGTATGATTTATGAGTTTCAAACTATCAGAAGCAGTCAAAATTGGATGATCTTCTTTTTTTTCTGTTGATGTGGTTTTCTCTACAGCAATTACTTCTTCTTTTTTAACCTTGTTGCACATACTAAAGGTTAAAGCGATAAAAAGTACGAGAATATAAGTTTTTGTTTTCATTCTGTTTTGTTGAGTAGTTTTAGATTTTTTTAATTTCCCAAGTTAAAGATAAATAATATAAACCGCCAATAGATGGTCCGCCAAGAATAGAAGTATACGCTTTGTTTAAAATATTTGTTCCGCCCAGTTTAGCAGTAATGCCAGATTTTTTGAAATAATAATTTACCTGAGCATCCATAGTCCAATAAGCAGGAACATTGCCGCTCACTAAAAAAGAAACATAATCAAAATTGTTCTGATAACGCGCCGTTAAGCTTGTGCTTAGATTTTTCCAGATGTTTTCTGCCATCAAAGTTCCGTTTACATTAAATTCGGGAGTATTAAAACCATCTTCCAAACCGTCTTTATCATCAGTTCTATCCAGTTTAGTATAAGTTAAATTGGCTAAAGCCGTAAACATTTGATCCATTCGGTATTTTAAACCCAAACTTCCGCCGTAATTATAAATTTTACTTTTAGAATTCGTCCACAAACGGTAACGACTTTGAGTAGTTTTAGAATATAAAGCAGTCGGAATTTGTGTAGGATCTGTTGTGTTAGGAATACTTGCTTCTACTTGTGCAATAAAGTTTTTATAGGCGTTGTAATAGAAATCGGCATCAATAAAAAGCGATTTTTTTAAAGCAATTCCTCTAAAACCAACTTCAAAAGAATTTACAAATTCAGGTTTCAAATACGTATATGGGTTTTTTTGAAGCGTATTTTTGTTTTTTTCAATCGCTGTCGTCTGTGTAATTCCAAGAGTATTTACATCATTATTTACCTGAGATTGAAATAAGTCTATAGAAGCTTTAGTGTATGAATTTTCAAAAATACCGTCAGACATAATTCTCAAGCCCCCAACACGTTTTACACCACCGCTGTTTACATTAGAAAAGCCTTCAAAAATACTCGGAAAACGATAACCATTTTGATACGATGCTCTAAAATTGATACTTTCTTTTGGAGAATAAACAGCCGTAAACTGAGGTGTGAATTTAGTATTAAAATAATCAGCTTTGTCTATTCTTAAAGTAGCGCCCAAACGTAATTTTTCATTCCATAAATCCTTTGTCAATTGTGTAAAAGCGCCCGTTTTTTGATACGTTAAATTTTCATCAGCATGTACAGGATTAATAAAATAATTCCCATCGGGAACAATAATATACGTTCTGTAATCGAAACCACTTAATAATTTGGCTTCTATTTTTTTGAAGAAATCAGCAAAAAGTTTATCCCAGTTTAATAAACCTTCTGCATGAACCAAAGAAGATTTTACGCGCAGTGCTGCACCAATATCCCAATTGTTAATATTGACTAATTCATTTTTCTTTTGTTCGTAAGCAGCCGTTCCGGGTTCAAATCTTCCCGCATCAGAACTAGTTCTAGCAATTCTATGCGCATCGGCAACAGAAGAACCACTTGTAATTGCATTTTTGTAAGCCGTAGTATAATCGGCAAACCATTGATTGTCTGATTTAAAAGCGCGATCCATGTTCTCAGCCAGCGAGCGCATATTGTAAGAGTCGCCAGTATTCTCAGAAGTAATATAACCTTTTACCTGAAAAATTGGAGTATGATAATCAACCGCAAATTGATTTAAAGTATAATTGTCTAATCGAAATCTATTTGAGCGTTGATAAATAGTATTAATAAGTGCCGTTTTATAAGTCACCGCCAGCTCATGTCCTTGTTTTGGACGGAAATAAAAACCCATATCTGCTTTATAGTTTTTAATGTCATAATCAGAAATATCTGTTTCGCGATAACCCGTTCGAGCCACAACATAATTTTTGCCGTTCAAAGACAATGTTTTTCTATTAGCAGATTCATTACCGTAACCATTAACTTCATCATAAGCAGGATTATCAGCGCCATATAAATTGGTCGATGCATTAGCATTTGGAGCCAGATCTGTTCTATCATCGGCAACCCAATCTGTTCCGCCTGTAGTAGAAGCATTTATTTTGAATGCTATTTTTTTGCTAAAAGCCTGGGCATACCTTAAATTAAACTGGGAATAAATTTTAGGTGAAAACCGATCAATATTTCCCACATGATTTACACCTGTCAATTGCTGAATGCTTATTCCCTGATATTCAAAAGGGTTTTTAGTTTGAATGTTGGCCAAGCCATTAATAGCATTCATTCCGTATAAAGCGGCTGCAGTTCCCGGAATAATTTCAATTTTGTCAATATCAAGATCATTAGCGCCAAGAGCGTTTGCAATTGGAGCACCCAAATGTGGCGCCTGATTGTCAATTCCGTCTACCAATTGAGCAAATCTAACATTTGTAGAATTTGCAAAACCGCGGGTATTAATCACTTTAAAACCTAAACTAGGCGTAATAATCTGCACCCCTTTTACATTTTCCAGTGCTTCGTAAATACTTGGTGAACCCATTTTTTTGGCTTCCGCCGATTTTAACTGCTCAATACTAATAGGAGACTGCATCAATTTCTCTGAACGACGAGAAGCAGTTATTACAATTTCATTTAATTCTTCTTTTTTAATGCTGTCTTGTTTTGTTTTCGAATTCTCGACTTGAGAAAAACTTTTCAGGCTTATAAAAAGGAATACTATGTAAAAGTTTATTTTCATGATTGGGTTGGTTTTTCAGTATGTTTTAAAATGAATACTGATGGTTGTAAAAAATGGTTTTGGTTTGGTTATTTTTTTAAATTAATCTGTTGTGTGTGATTTTTTTAACACATAGAAACATAGATTTTTTATTTTGCTAGTGGTGAAGACAGGCGGTTTCACTTGTTTAAATCCACATAGTTGCTTAAGTGAAAGAAATCTATTTCTCTTTTGTATTCTTTAGTATTTAAATCAATCTATGTTTCGATGTGTTAAATAATTTTTTGAGTATTAAAATTTTAATTTTTGAGTTTCGTTTCGAGCAAATTCTTTAATTCGATTCTCAATTTCGTAAAAAGTGGTAATGGCATTTTCTCCGGCTTCGGTAAGTTTTGCACCGCCGCCGCCTTTTCCGCCCAAAAGTTTTTCTACTAAAGGACTTTCGGCGCGCTGATTCATCTCTTCAACCAACTGCCAAGCTTGACGATAGGCCATTTTCATTTCCTTAGCCGCATTGGTAATTGACCCCGTTTTTCTGATGTTTTCTAACAACCAGATTTTTCCAATTCCTAAAAAAGGTCCGTTGGTTTCTTCAATCCAAACGCGAACTTCAATATTGTACTTTTTGTTTTGCATCCTGATTCAGAATTAAATACGTAATTGCATTTGCAATAATACGTATTTGTACTTAAATAAAGTACTTAGTTCAGTAATTTATTTCTTTGATAATAAAATACCTTTGTTACAATCTGTAATAAATGTAAATTTGCGGACTTATAATTCAACGTATTAAAACTTAGCAACTCAGTTACTCCGTAACTTAGCAACTCACAAAATGAAATACAATCCGAACGAAATAGAAGCCAAATGGCAAAAATATTGGGCAGATAATAAAACTTTTGCAGCCGAAAACAATTCTGAAAAACCTAAACACTACGTATTGGATATGTTTCCATATCCGTCTGGTGCTGGATTACACGTTGGGCATCCACTGGGCTATATTGCTTCAGATGTGTATTCACGTTTCAAGAGACATCAAGGTTTCAATGTTTTACACCCAATGGGTTACGACAGTTTCGGATTGCCGGCAGAACAATATGCGATTCAAACAGGACAACGTCCTGAAGATACAACACGCGTAAATATTGACGGCGGCGTTGACAAAGAAGGAAAACAAATTGCTGGATACAGAAAACAATTAGATAAAATTGGATTTTCATTTGATTGGGACAGAGAAGTTCGTACTTCAAATCCTGATTATTACAAGCATACACAATGGATTTTTATTCAATTGTTTAATTCTTGGTACAATAAAAATTCAGATAAAGCAGAAGACATTTCTACTTTAATTTCTGTTTTTGAAAAAGATGGAAATGCTGCTGTAAATGCAGTTTCAGATGATAATATTGCTCCCTTTTCGTCAAGCGAATGGAATTCTTATTCTGAAGATCAAAAAGAAAAAATCCTTTTACAATACAGATTAACCTATTTGGCAGAAACCGAAGTAAACTGGTGTCCTGGTTTAGGTACTGTTTTGGCAAACGACGAAATTGTAAACGGAGTTTCGGAACGTGGTGGTTATCCTGTTATAAGAAAAAAAATGACACAATGGAGTATGCGTATTTCTGCTTATGCAGAGCGTTTGCTTCAAGGTTTAAATGATATCGATTGGAGTGAGTCTATCAAAGAAAGTCAACGTAACTGGATTGGAAAATCTGTAGGAGCCTTAGTTAAGTTTCAAGTTTCAGGTTTCAAGTTTGAGGATGAAGCTGCATATATCGAAGTATTTACTACGAGACCTGATACAATTTTTGGAGTTACGTTTATGACTTTGGCACCAGAACATGATTTGGTAGCTAAAATTACAACTCCAGAACAAAAAGCAACTGTTGAAGCGTATATCGAAAAAACTGCAAAACGTTCGGAGCGCGAGCGTATGGCCGATGTAAAAACCATTTCGGGAGTATTTACTGGCGCTTATGCAGAACATCCTTTTACAAAAGAAGCAATTCCAGTTTGGATTGGTGATTATGTTTTGGCTGGATATGGAACTGGTGCTGTAATGGCAGTTCCTTGCGGAGACGAAAGAGATTATGCTTTTGCAAATTTCTTTAAAGGTCAAAACGGAATGCCGGAAATCAAAAACATTTTTGATAAAGATATTTCTGAAGCAGCTTATGGAGCAAAAGATGGTTTTAAATTAGTTGATTCTGATTTCGTAAACGGATTAGGTTATAAAGATGGAACTCAAAAAGTAATTGGCGAATTAGAGAAAATTGGTCAAGGTACTGGTAAAACTAATTACCGTTTGCGTGATGCAGTATTTTCACGTCAGCGTTATTGGGGAGAACCTTTTCCAGTTTATTATGTAAACGGATTGCCAAAAATGATCGATGCAAAGCATTTGCCAATCATTTTACCAGAAGTAGAGAAATATTTACCAACCGAAGACGGTTTGCCTCCTTTAGGAAACGCAGCAGTTTGGGCTTGGGATACAAATAATAATAAAGTTGTTAATACAGATTTAGTAGATCATGCAGCGATTTTTCCTTTAGAATTAAATACTATGCCAGGTTGGGCAGGAAGTTCTTGGTATTGGATGCGTTATATGGACGCGCACAACGAAACCGAATTTGCAAGCAAAGAAGCTTTAGCCTATTGGGAAAGTGTTGATTTGTATATTGGTGGAAGCGAACACGCAACCGGACACTTATTATATTCTCGTTTTTGGAATAAATTCTTAAAAGACAAAGGATTTGCGCCAACCGAAGAACCATTCAAAAAGCTGATCAATCAGGGAATGATTTTAGGAACGAGTGCTTTTGTTTACAGGTTGGGAGTGAATTTTGTAGTTAATTATTCAATTACAGAAGAATCTGAAAATTTAATTAAAAGAAATAATTTAGCAGCTGGTCTTAAAGGCTCTCAAGAGATACGTTTGTCAACTAGGTTTTTCTTTTCTAAAGGAAAAATGGAAGAATATAAATTTTCAAATTTTAACAATCTTCCTGAAAACGTAAGAAAATTTTTGATTGATTTTATGCAACAAAATGCACCTAAATCGCCTGAAGGAAGTTTAGAGATCTTAAAATATAATACAGATGTGAATATTTTAGATATATTTTTCTCGCCAATTCATGTTGATGTTACATTGGTTAGTTCTTCTGATGAGCTAGATTTGGAGAAATATGATAAGATTTCAACTAGATCAATAAATGACGGTGCAGAATATGTTAAAGAGAATGATGGAAGATTTATTGTAGGCCGTGAAGTTGAAAAAATGTCAAAATCAAAATACAATGTAGTAACACCAGATGATATTTGTAATGAATATGGAGCTGATACATTGCGTTTGTATGAAATGTTTTTAGGTCCGTTGGAGCAGGCAAAACCTTGGAATACGGCTGGTATTTCTGGTGTTTTTGGTTTCCTTAAAAAATTATGCCGTTTGTATTTTGATGACAATGGTTTGATTATTACTAATGACGAACCAACAAAAGACAACTTAAAATCATTGCACAAAACCATTAAAAAAGTGGCGGAAGATATCGAGAGTTTTTCTTTTAATACTTCTGTTTCTCAATTTATGATTTGTGTGAATGAATTATCAGCTCAAAATTGTCATTCACGTGCGATTTTAGAACCGTTGGCAATTGTGATTTCTCCTTATGCACCGCATATTGCTGAGGAATTATGGAGCTTGTTAGGTCATACAACTTCTATTTCAAGAGTAGATTTTCCTATTTTCGAACCGAAATATTTGGTAGAAAGCAGCAAAGAATATCCAGTTTCTTTCAACGGAAAAATGCGTTTCACTATCGAATTGCCTTTGGATTTAACTGCAGCGCAAATCGAAGAAATCATTATGAAAGATGAAAGAACGCAAAAGCAATTAGACGGAAGAACTCCGAATAAAGTGATTATCGTTCCTGGAAAAATTATCAATTTGGTTGGTTAACAACTCAATAAATTCCAATTTTTTTAAATTCCAAATTCCAATTCTGTTGGGATTTGGAATTTTTTTTTTGCCACGAATTACACGAATTTTCACAAATCAGTTCGTGAATTTTTGCATGAAAAAACAGGAATATACTGTTATCCGTAAAGGCGCACTGCAGTGCGTCTCCATATCAAATATTTAAATTTCAAATTCAAATTCTGTTGGGATTTGGATTTTTTTTGCCACTCCCGATAGCTATCGGGATAAAGGATTAATCATTTGAATCTGTGAAATCTGTGGCAATAAGTTTGTTTTTTTGCCACGAATTACACGAATTTTCACAAATCAGATCGTGAATTTTGGTAAAAAAAATAAACACACTTTTGTCCGTAAAGGCGTACTGCAGTGCGTCTCCATGTCAAATATTTAAATTCCAAATTTCAATTCTGTTGGGGTTTGGAATTTTTTTTTGCCACTCCCGATAGCTATCGGAATAAAAGATTAATCATTTGAATCTGTGAAATCTGTGGCAATAAGTTTGTTTTTTTGCCACGAATTACACGAATTTTCACAAATCA
>NZ_WMID02000022.1 GCF_009711165.2 Flavobacterium sp. MC2016-06
TCTCTCTAATGTCGAATCCTTGCTATTATTTCTCATCGTAACAAAATTTATTAAAGTTAAATTTTGTTACCGAAATAAGTAACCTTTACAATTTCGACGAAGGAGAAATCTCCGTTTACAAGATCGACATTGTTGAGCTTTACTTTGTAGAGTTTCTTGCGAAGATTTCTCCTTCGTCGAAATGACAAGATTGTGTGGAAAATGTATTATCTTAGCTAGTAAAGCAAAATATTTGTAAGTAAAAACTTATTTTATATTTAAAAAACATATCTTTGCTTTGCAAAACAATCAAAGGAGAAATCCTAAACTTTTTTAAAGTAAACATAAGCGAATACCTCGCCACGGTGAAGGAACGGGAAACTGTCCTAAATCATTCCTTTGAATGTTTTGCACACCTAAAGCGAGGTATTTGTGTATCTAATATTTTCTATTATGCAAAAAGAAAATCAAAAAACATCACATCACGATGTAATGCCATCGGTGGCAAACTTCGTTTCAGACCTTTGGCTTGAGGGAGATTTTAAAGAACAGCCTTTGTACCTGCAGGAAATATTTGAGTTACTGCTCGATACAGAATATGGCAACGATTTCGATTTAAGGCAAAAAATGTTCAGCTGTTTAAGAACCAGCAGAAATTTAGCCGAAACATTATCACCATTTACAAATAAGCAAATTATAAAAGCATGTAGTAGTGTTGTAAAAACAACTTAAACTTTTAGAAATAGAATTGAAGCCTCGTAATTGCCGGGCTTTTTTTGTTTTGCGAGGTTTTACAATATTATGTTTTCTAATAATTGTGAATCTCCGTAATGTGAGCAACTTGCGAAGATCCTTCCTCCGTCAGGATGACAAAAATGGCGAGAATGCTTGTGTTTCCTTTCTTAATTTATCCACAATATTGTCATCCTGACGGAGGAAGGATCTTCGTAAGAAACTCCGTAAAGCTGCCAACACAAAGTTGACTAAATAAAAAATAATCACGTCCTTTTTTATCTATATTTGCTTTAAATCAAACCCAAAAAAATTAAAACCATGATTGTTATTTTAGGACTTATTTTATTCTTAATTATTGTATGGATCGCTGTTTACAACTCTCTTATCGGAAAGAGAAATCAAGTTACCAATGCTTTTTCTGCTATTGATGTAATGCTGAAAAAACGTTTTGATTTAATTCCGAATCTTGTAGAGATTGTTAAACAATACACTAATTACGAGCAAAGTACTTTAACCAAAATTGTAGAGCTTCGCGCAAAAGCAACTTCTGGTGCTGTAAGCGATACCGAAAAAGCAGGTTTAGATGCTGAATTGAGTACAGCCGTAAAAGGTTTAATGGTAACGGTTGAAAATTACCCAGATTTAAAAGCTAATACAAATTTCCTCAATCTACAAACTACTTGGACAGAAAGCGAAGAACAAATTGCAGCAGCAAGAAGAACTTACAATGCTGTAGTTACAGATTTTAATAACGCTATTATGATGTTTCCGGGAAATTTGTTTGCTGGAATGTTAAGCTATACCAAAATTGATGTTTTGGCAACGGCAGAAGAAGAGCGTAAAAATATTAGTGCAAAAGAACTTTTTAATAGTTAATGGATTCAGAAATTAACAATAATGCAGCTATGCAGGAGGTTTTGAATACATTAGAAATCGAGAGAAAAAAAATAGCAGACACTTATACAACATGTTACATCTTATTAGGCCTTGCAGTTCTAATTTTCATAGTTGGCTTCCTGATTCGATTCTTGTATTTGGGTGTTTTTGGCTGTCTGGTTCCTATTGTTATAGGTATTGTAATGTATTTTAGGGTAGAAGATGATGCACAAAAATACAAAGCAGCGTATAAGAATAATGTTATTGGATTGGCGTTAAAAAACATCAACGAAAGTTTGACTATTGAGCCTCACAGCGGACTTCCGCAATATGAGTTTGAAAGTTCTGAGCTTTTTACAACCGAACCTGATCGCTATAAAACCCAAGATTTAATAAGCGGAAGAGTCGATAAAACTTCTTTTTGGTTTGCCGAAGTTCACGCCGAATACAAAACAGAAACCCGAGATAAAAACGGAACTAAAACAAATTGGCATACAATTTTTAAAGGAATCGTATTTGTTGCCGATTTTAATAAAGACTTTAGTGTTTCTACAGTTGTAAGGCCTAAAGATTTAGGAGACGCTATTAGTTCTTGGTTTTCTAAAAATGTTTTCAGCTTTGGAAATACCGAAGTGGTACAACTAGAGAACACCGCTTTTGACGAACGATTTGTTACTTATTCTAGAAATCAAATTGAGGCCAGATATATTTTGACGCCTGCAATGATGGAAAGAATTTTGGATTTGAACAATAAATCAGACGAGACTATTTCGCTCTCTTTTATTAGTTCGAAAATGTATATTGCTTTTCCGTTATCTCACAATTACTTTGAAGCGCCTATACATCAATCGCTTTTGGTTCCAGATTTACTAACCGATGATCTTTCGATTGTTGAATTCATGCAGAATATTGTTCATGAATTAGATTTGAACACAAGGATTTGGGGAAAGGAATAATTGACTAAAAAGTGATGTTGTTTTTTCATATTTTTTAGATCAGTAATTCATCTTTGTAACGATTAGACGCACTGCTGTGCGTCTTTTGGATGTTAAATAAAAAAGCAAATAATAAATATTAAAACTTTTCTTAGAATAAATCTCATAAAGCTGTTTTTTAGTTAAGTTTACTTCTGAATTCTCTAATTTTTTTGTTGAATTTGTACCCCAAAAAATTACAATGCTTAACCCCAAATTAACTATGAAAACATTTTTTTATTCTTTGAGCTTTTTATTGTTGTCTTTTTATGCCAAAGCTCAGGAAAACAGTCCATTTATAACTGGATTTGAAGAAACTATACAATCAAAAATTTTAGACCAAGAACGTAAAGTCTGGATACATATTCCTGAAAAAAACGGCGGAAACAAAATTAAAGATAAAGGAAATTATCCTGTAATTTATGTATTAGACGGAAGTGAAAATTTTAATACCGTTGTTAGTATAACGGAACACATGAGCGAATCTAATCTTTGCCCTCCGATGATTGTTGTTGGAATACTGCATCGTAATCGGCTGGTAGATTTAACAACAGGCACAGATAAAGAATTGCCTGATGTTGTTGGCGGAGGCGAAAAATTTATGGCGTATGTAGAAAAAGAGTTGATTCCGTACATAGATTCTAATTATCCAACAACATCTTATAAAACTTTTGTTGGGCATTCGCTTGGAGGTTTAACAGTTATAAATACCTTTTTACACAATCCGAATTTGTTTAATTCTTATGTTTCTCTAGACGCTTCTTTGTGGTGGAATAACAAAAAAGCGGTAAAAGATGCAAAAATGATTTTACCAACTCAAAACTACAAAGGAAAAAGCTTGTTTATTGCCATGGCAAATCGCTTAGAAAGAGGCGTAGATACATTAACAGTTCAAAAAGATACAAGCGGTAATACTGGACTTATTCGCAGTAATTTAGAATTCATAAAAGACCTTTCTAAAAACAAAAAGAACCAATTACATTTTAAACATAAATTTTATGAAAATGACGACCATCCTTCAGTTCGATTGATTGGAGAATATGACGCGCTTCGATTTATTTTTGATTTTTACAGACTTAAAATTTATGACAGCGAATTAGAAAATCCGAATTTTAAATTAGATGATTTGTTGGTAACCCATTATAAAAAGGTTTCTGAACAAATGGGTTACACTGTAAAACCAGACGAAGGTATTATCAATAATCTGGGTTATAAAATGATGGGTAAAAAACAGTTTGCTAAGGCAGAAAATCTGTTTAAACTTAACATTGCAAATAATCCTCAAAGTGCCAATTGTTATGATTCGATAGGAGATTTATATCTTGAAAATGGTGATAAACCAAAAGCAATTGAAAGCTTTAAAAAAGCATTAAGCCTTCAAGAAATTCCAGAAACAAAAGAGAAGCTTGCAAAGTTATTGAGTGAAAAGAAAAGTAAATAGATTAATAAAGAGCAAAGACGATGTTCTTTGCCATAATATTAGATATTCAGAAGTAAAGACGTACGGCAGTGCGTCTTTTTTTATACCCAGAATCTATTCTCATTTTGTTAGGATTGACAAGATTTTGGATAATAAAACCAGCAAAACCTGCGTCCTAAGAATTTTAGCATTACGAGAAACTTTGTCAAAGTTTAAAACTTTGACAAAGTTAAATACTCATAGTTTGTGCGTTCAGTGTGTCATTTCTCCTCTGTCTAAAATGGTAAGGTTGCGTTTATAACATGCAATTGTAGTTCTTTTTTTGTCATCCTGAGCGAAGTCGAAGGATCTCCGCAAGTAACTCTTTAGTTTATTATAATGACAAGATTGTTTAGAAAGTATTTTTCTTGCTAGCTCGAGGGTTCGGTTTGTGAATCTATCTTTATATTGTTTGTAGTAATAAGATTGATAAATACTATATTAGCTAAATAAAAACAAATAAGAATTGCTAAAGCCTTTTGTGAATAAAAATTTATAAATAACAAATATAATTATGGGATTGAGATTAAGAGATATATGGCATATTTTGTATTGGGTTTGGTTTATATATTATGTTTTTTATACAATAGAAGAAATTTCAAAACTTAGAACAGTTTTAATAGGAGAGGGAATATTGGCTATGGTTGTTTCTACGTTTATTTTACTTTTTGTTGGTATTATTTTGTATTTGTTTAGCATAACTTATGAAGTTGCTACTAAAGCTAAGGTTTATATACGTATTTTTTCTTTGGTCTTTAGTGTGATTTTATTTGTTTTATTTTTCATGGCATTAAAGGGAAATAGTAAATTGACGATTCATTATTAAAAGGGAATGTTTGATTTTTAGTTTTTTTTGAATGAATATTATAGCAAAAAATGGGAACAAGTATAGATTGTATAATTCCAAAAGAAAAAGATTATTCTGTTGATGAAATCAAACAAAAACTTGACAATGTTTTTAGCAGATTAAAAGCAGAACTTCTGCATTTGAAAGAATACGGAGATTTTCTAGTAAATCTAGAGGATAAGTGGTTTGTGGTTTTAGTTCCGGGAGAACGTAATGAACCAGAATATATAATGAGAGAAGGAGGCATTTTTACAATCCATGTGTATAAAAATGTTGTTGTAATTGGATGCATCGAACGATTTAGCAGTTTGTACAACAAAGAAAAAAAACTCTCAGAAACAGTATTTAAAATTATTGTTGAACTCTGTAAAGAATTTACTTTTTCAAATTTATTATTAATAGGTTCAGGAGGAATAGGAGAAACTGCTGTAGTAATTGATATGGCTTATTATGAAAATGCAGACTTTGAGCAAATTTCTAATAAAATGACTGAACTTAACGGAATTCCTGCTGTTTCTTTAGAGGAATTGAAACATAAAAACTGGTATTTGGGACAGTTGTTTGATTAGAAAAAAATGTTGCTAATTGAAATTTTATAGAGAGAATACGCTCAGTATGTTATTTCTACGAAATAGACAAGATTGCGAATAAACGTTAGGGAAGATTCCTCGTTTCTCGAAATGACAAGATTGTAAAAAATCAAAACAAAATTTCCTTATAAAACCAATTGCCCTAGCCCTGATGGGAGGGAAAATCCTTTTGTGCCGGGGTTCGGCACAAAAGATTTGGAAGGACAGCAGGAAATAGCTCCTCATTAAAATTGAAATCACAATATTTGAAATTCCAAACCCCAATTCTTCGACTTCGCTCAGGATGACTGATGACTTCACTGAGAAAAAAAACTCAGAAGCTTTATGACTTTGCAACTTTGAACCTTTAAAAAATACCTATTTTTGTAATTCAGAATAGACAATAAACTAGCATATAATGTCAATACAAGAAGAGTTACAACAATTATCAGCATCATTAGAAGGAACACTTTTATTTGATGAACTTCATAAAACGCTTTATTCGACCGATGCATCGGTGTACAGAATGCGGCCAAAAGCGGTTGCGCTGCCAAAAAGCAATGAAGATATTAGTAAACTGATACGGTTTGCAGCTCGACATAATGTTTCTATTACACCTAGAACTGCCGGAACTTCGTTGGCGGGACAAACAGTTGGCGACGGAATTATAGTTGATGTTTCGAAGAATTTTACTAAGATTTTGTCTTTCGACCCGATTAAAAAGACAGTTACGGTTCAGCCAGGCGTGATTCGCGATGAACTGAATTTATTCTTAAAACCACACGGCGTATTTTTTGGTCCAAACACTTCGACTTCGAATAGATGTATGATTGGCGGAATGGTTGGAAATAATTCCTCTGGAACAACTTCTATTCGATTTGGCGTAACGCGCGATAAAATTGTAGAAATTAAAGCAATTTTGAGTGATGGTTCTGAAGTGGTTTTTAAGGAACTGACTTCGGCTGAATTTATCGAAAAAACAAAAGGTGATACTTTAGAAAATAAAATATACAAAAGCATTTTTGATGAACTTTCTATTGAAACGACTCAAGCAGAAATTATAAAAGAATTTCCGAAACCAGAAATTCACCGTAGAAATACAGGTTACGCAGTTGATCTTTTATTAAAATCGGATTTATTTGGCGGAACTGAACCAACAATAAATTTAGGAAAACTGCTCTGCGGAAGCGAAGGAACTCTTGCTTTTACAACCGAAGTTACACTTAAAGTGGATGATATGCAGCCACCGCATAATATTATGGTTGTAGCACATTATCATAGTATTCAGGAATCTTTAGAATCTGTTGTCGTTGCAATGAAACATCATTTGTACACGTGCGAAATGATCGACGATATTATTTTAGAATGTACTAAAACAAATAGGGAACAGGCTAAAAATAGATTCTTTTTGGTTGGTGAACCTAAAGCGATTATGATGTTTGAATTGGCTTCGCACAGTATGGAAGATGCCGAAAAGCAAGCAGAAGCTTTAATTGCCGATTTAGAGAAAAATAATTTTGGTTACGCTTCTGTAAAAATTTACGGAGCAGACATTGATAAAGTTATCGATTTAAGAAAAGCAGGTCTTGGTCTTCTAGGAAGTATTGTCGGCGATGATAAAGCGGCCGATTCTATTGAAGATACTGCTGTAGAATTAAGCGATTTACCCAATTATATTGCCGATTTTACGGCAATGATGGAACGTCATGGTCAAAAAGCAATTTATTATGCGCACGCTGGTGCGGGAGAATTGCATTTGCGTCCAGAATTGAATTTAAAGAAAAAAGAAGATTTAGTGCTCTTTAGAACTATTGCAACCGAAGTAGCGATTTTGGTAAAAAAATATCGTGGTTCTTTGAGTGGTGAACATGGCGACGGAATGGTGCGTGGCGAGTTTATTCCGTTTATGATTGGCGAGAAAAATTATGAGTTGTTGAAAAGGCTCAAACTAGCTTTTGACCCGAATTCGGTTTTGAATATTGGGAAGATTGTAAATGCTCCCAAAATGGACGAAAATCATCGTGTAATTTCGGGTAGAGTAGAACCGGATATTAAAACGTTTCAGGATTTCTCAGACAGTTTAGGGATTTTGCGTGCTGCCGAAAAATGTAACGGTTCAGGTGACTGTAGAAAATTACCATCGGCAGGAGGCGCAATGTGTCCGAGTTATCGTGCTACTAAAAATGAAAAAGAAACTACACGCGCCAGAGCAAACGCATTAAGAGAATATCTGACCTATTCTGAAAAAGAAAATAAATTTGACCAGAAAGAATTATACGAAGTTTTTGAGTTGTGTGTAAGTTGTAAAGCCTGCGCAAGCGAATGTCCGAGTAACGTAGACGTTGCAACGCTGAAAGCAGAGTTTTTATACCAATACCAAAAAGCAAACGGATTTTCGACCCGAAATAAGATTTTTGCCCACAATGCAAAACTGAATAAAATGGGAAGTGTTTTTCCGTCGATTACGAATTTTATTTCGAATCAATCGCTGGTGAAGAAAACGATGGGAATTGCACCAGAAAGGCAAGTACCGCTTTTGGCAAAAAAGACTTTTAAGAAATGGTACGAAAATCAGAAACCAAAAAGCACAGATTTCCCGAACGGACAAGTGTATTTGTTTAATGATGAATTTACCAATTATTACGACGTAAATATCGGAATTGATGCTTTCGAATTATTAACTAAATTAGGTTACGAGGTTTTAATTGTAGATCACGAAGAAAGTGGCAGAACGTATTTGTCTAAAGGTTTCTTGGAAGAAGCTAAAAAGATTGCGAACACAAATGTTGGCATTTTTAAAGATTTGGTTTCGGGTAAAACGCCTTTAATAGGAATCGAACCTTCGGCAATATTGACTTTTAGAGATGAATATTTGCGTTTGGCAGATGATAAAGAAAGCGCCGAAAAAGTGTCGCAAAACGCTTATACAATAGAAGAATTCTTTAAAAAAGAAATCATCGACGGTAAAATAACACCAGATTCATTTTCAGAAGAAAAGAAAGAAATTAAAATTCACGGACACTGCCACCAGAAATCATTGAGTTCTGTAGAAGCAACTTTCGCAATGCTGAATCTGCCTAAGAATAATTTGGTTACAATTTACAATTCGGGCTGTTGCGGTATGGCAGGATCTTTTGGTTACGAAAAAGAACATTATAAAGTGAGTATGCAGATGGGAGAAGATACATTATTTCCAAAAGTACGCTCAACTGCCGAGAACGTAAAAATTGCAGCTGCAGGTACAAGCTGCCGCCATCAGATTTATGACGGAACAAGTAGAGAAGCACAACATCCGGTGAGTATTTTAAAAAGCTGTTTAAAATAATTTTGTGTTAAATATTCCATACTATAGTACACTCCTTCATTTATAAATAGGAACTTTGTTTTAAGTTATACAATACAAATAAGTTTGAATGAATATTTCAACATTTAATTCTTTTAAAAATCGAAATTTTAGATTGTTTTTTGCCGGACAATCTCTCTCCTTGATAGGAACGTGGATGCAAAAAACAGCTGTAAGCTGGGTAATTTACAGTATTACACAATCTAAATTTATGCTGGGGGTTTCCGTTTTTGCAACGTTATTTCCAACGGCAGTTTTTTCAATTTTTGGCGGTATAGTTGCAGATCGCTACAGTCGTTTTAAAATCTTACTCATTACTCAGATATTATCGCTTGTTCAGGCTGTTTTATTAACGCTGTCTATTTTCTTTTTTAAAGAGTTTACAGTTAATGCTATAATTATTCTGAGTGTATTACTAGGAATTATCAATAGTTTTGATGTTCCAGCGAGACAGTCTTTAGTAAGAGAATTAATAGAAGATCCGTTAGATTTACCCAATGCATTGGCTCTCAATTCGTCAATGGTAAATCTCTCAAAATTAATTGGTCCTGCATTAGCAGGATTTATTTTGGAACGTTTTGGAGATCAAATTTGTTTTGGCTTAAATGCCTTAAGTTTTATTCCGGTAATTGTTTCATTACTAATGATGAAACTGCCGATAGAAGAAATAAAAATCCGAACAGAACGTAGTATTGTAAATGAATTAAAAGAGGCTCTAGCTTATATTAAAAGCAATTCAATTATTAGTTCTGTAATTGTTTTTACAGGTTTTATGAACTTCTTTGTTTTGCCATTCACGACTTTAACTCCAGTTTTTGCTAAAGATATTTTTAATGGATCTGCAGCAACACTTGGAATTTTAGACGGTATAATTGGTCTTGGTGCTTTTATTGGTGCATTGTATTTGGCTTCTTTGAAAAAAGAAACAGATTTAAATATTATTCTGGCTCGAAATACATTTGTGTATGGTGTGGGTTTAGCGCTGTTTTCTTATACTTTAAGCTTTAACTTCGCTTTGTTTTTTATAGCAATTGCTGCTTTTGGAATGATGGGAATTGTTACTTTAACAAATACTATTATTCAAGTAAATGTTCCTAACGAGTTTCGTGGCCGTGTCATTAGTATTTTTGTAATGGTTTTGACAAGTATGATGCCTTTAGGAAGTTTACTGGTTGGTGGAATTTCACATTATATTGGCGTACAATTAACTGTTTTAATTGAAGGAATTATTGCAGCCGGAATTGCGTTTTTGTATTTTAAATACTTAAAGAGAAGAAAAGTTTAATGATTCATTTTAATCAAAAGAAAAATGGTAACAACAATCGATAAAAATACAGCTTTGGTTATAATTGATTTGCAGAATGCTGTTCTGACTATGCCCGTAATTCATCCCATTGCTGCATTAATTGAAAATACTAATAAATTGATAGCCGCTTTTAGAAAGGGAGACTTGCCTATTGTGTTTGTGTCGGTAAATCCTTCAAAAATGAAAATACTTCGAGTTGAAGGCGGAGCTCCCACAAGAATGGAATTATCTGAAAGTCAATTGGCATTGGCGGCCGAATTGGATACACAACCCAATGATATTTACATTACAAAACATACTTGGAATGCTTTTTTTGAAACTAAATTGAATGAAGAATTGCAAAGCAGAAATGTAACCGGTATTGTTTTAGCAGGAATTGCAACAAGTATTGGTGTAGAAGGAACTGCTCGAAGTGCCGCCGAATTGGGGTATAACATTAGTTTTGCCATTGATGCAATGACAGATAGATTTGAAGATGCACAGCAGCATAGTTTGACAAAAATTTTTCCAAGAATCGGCGAATTAGATACTACCGAAAATATTATTAATAAGTTTTAAATAAACTTATTATGCTGCTATTTTAAAATTTTGATACGTGTAAATTGGTGTAATTCGTGGCGATAAAAAAAATGCCCACAGAATTGCACAGATTTTTTGTTTCACGCAGATTTAGCAGATTCTATTTGCATTAATACTTTAAAAATTTAAATCGGCTCAATCTGCAGAATCTGTGTGAGAAGATATTTAGCAACAGATTTGCACAGATTACACAGATTTAAAATAATTAGTAAAAAATAGCTGTATAATCCTTAAAATTCTTGAGCAAAATATAATTCGTGAAAATTCGTGTAATTTGTGGCAAAAAAAATACCCACAAAAACAAAATCGTTTTATATATTTGAAATCAGGATAATTTTTGCATTATTTGCAAAATAAAACCATAAAGACCGAAATAAATTAATTTTTAATAGCAGAACGACATATGGCATTTTCAAGTTTATTCCGAAAAAAAACGGTACAAGATATTCTGAAACAAGTTGCAAAAAATGAAGCTGACGGACATAATGCTTTAGGAAAGCATTTGACCACGAGAGATTTAACAGCTTTTGGAATTGCTGCTATTGTTGGGGCAGGTATTTTTAGCACCATCGGAAAAGCCAGTGCAGACGGAGGTCCAGCTGTAATTTTCTTATTTCTTTTTACGGCACTAGCTTGTAGTTTTGCTGCTTTTGCTTACGCCGAATTTGCTTCTATGGTTCCAGTTTCTGGAAGTGCTTATACTTATTCTTATGTTGCTTTTGGTGAGCTGATTGCCTGGATTATTGGCTGGGCTTTAATTATGGAATACGCCGTTGGGAATATAACGGTCGCAATATCGTGGAGTGATTACTTTACAGGACTGCTCCAGAGTGGCGGTATTCATCTCCCGCAATGGATTCAGATGGATTATCTAACAGCTTCTAATGGATTTAAAGACGCCACAGCTTTAATGCAGGGCGGAAAATCATACGAAAATCTTAGTACAGCTTTGCAAGCAGCTTACACAGCTTGGACAACAGCGCCAACAATTGGTTCGTTTCATTTCGTTGCAGATTTACCAGCTTTATTCATTATTATTTTAATTACAGCTTTGGTTTACAGAGGTATGAAAGAATCTCGTAATGCAAGTAATGTAATGGTTGTTGTAAAACTTTGTATTGTACTTTTGGTAATTGCAGTAGGTATATTTTATGTAGATACAGCCAATTGGGATCCGTTTGCTCCAAATGGAGTTAGCGGTGTTTTAAAAGGAGTTTCAGCAGTTTTCTTCGCTTATATTGGTTTTGATGCAATTTCTACCACAGCAGAAGAATGTAAAAACCCACAGCGTGATTTACCACGTGGTATGATGTGGGCGATTATTATTTGTACCATTTTATATATTGCCATTGCATTGGTTCTTACCGGAATGGTGCGTTATAACGAATTGAACGTTGGAGATCCTCTAGCTTTTGTTTTCGATAAATTAAACCTTAAATGGATGTCGGGAATTATTGCCGTAAGTGCTGTAATTGCCATGGCAAGTGTTTTATTAGTTTTCCAGATGGGACAACCTCGTATCTGGATGAGTATGAGCCGTGACGGTTTATTACCTAAAAAGTTCTCTACCGTACACCCAAAATTCAAAACACCATCGTTTGCAACAATCGTAACAGGTTTTGTAGTAGCGATTCCAGCTTTGTTTTTAAATCTTACCATGGTAACCGATTTATGCAGTATCGGAACTTTATTTGCCTTTGTATTAGTTTGCGCGGGAGTTTTGGTTTTGCAGAACAAACCAGAGATTCCAAGAGGAAAATTCAAAACACCATATATCAACTCAAAATTTATCCTGCCGGTTTTAATGATTGCAGGCTTGTATTATGCTTTTGCACTCAATAATAAAGCAACAATGAGTTTTATCAATAACGATGCACAGACTATTGATGCAACGACAATTGTAACTTCTTTAAATAAAGAAGATTCAGAAAAAGTTTTTGCTTATTTAAAAAGTATCGACGTACATAATAAAACTGCCGAAACATCGGATTTGGAGCATTTACTGAGCCAATATCAAGACGACGAAGCAAAATATGCAGAAGTTGTAAAAGGATTACCAATAAGCGATTCGGCAAAATACGAGTCAGGATTCAGTTTATTCAAACACAAAATCCCAATGTGGATTTTCTTATTCGTTTTGGTTGGATTGGCCGTTTGGTCATTCAGACAAAATTTATCCTTAATCCCGCTTTTAGGATTAATCTGTTGCCTTTACATGATGGCCGAATTAAGCGTTTGGAACTGGATTTATTTTACAATCTGGTTACTTATCGGACTAATTATTTACTTTACATATAGTAGAAAAAATAGTAAACTGAATGTGTAAGCTAATTATGAATTATTAGTTATAAATTATAAATGAAAAAACCGTTCTGAATTAGCCTCAGAACGGTTTTTTTATTTTGTTTTTGCCACGAATTACACAAATTTTCACGAATTGTTTTTTTGCCACAGATTAAAATGATTCGCACAGATTTATTACTAATATTTTTTAAAAAATCTGCTTAATCTGCGTGAAAGAAATTTTTTTTTTTAATCATTTTAATCTGTGGCAAAAAATAAACTACAATAAGCTAATTCTCAGCGAGAAAAAAAATCTGCAAAATCTGCGTGCAAAAAACAATTACCAACAAAAAAAATAATTCGTGAAAATTTGTGTAATTCGTGGCAAAAATAACGCTTACAAAACCCCAAGCTCCACCATACAAGCCTTCATCATTTCGTAAGTACGTTGAATATCATTATCCAAACCAATAGAAAAACGAATTAAACCATCTGTTAATCCCATTTCTGCTTGTTCTTCCAACGGAATTTCACTAGAAGTAGAAGTCCCCGGAGCGCTGAATAATGTTTTATAAAAGCCTAAACTAACCGCAAGATATCCCAAGTTTCTTGCCTGCATTAATTCCATTAATTCATTTGCTTTAGCCAAAGTTCCAACGTCAATAGTCAGCATACCTCCAAAACCATATTCAGGATTAATCATCGTTCTGTACAATTCATGACTCGGATGATTTTTTAAGCCCGGATAAACGGTTTTTAAGCCGTCTTTTTCAAATTGATCAGCAAGAAAATGGGCATTATGACTGTGTTGCTTAATACGAATATGAAGCGTACGTAAATTTTTCATTACACTTGCAGAACGCAGACTATCCATAGTTGGACCCAAAAGCATACTTGCGCCGCTATTTACATTTTTCAGAGCATTAATAAACTCTTTAGAAGCACAAGTCACACCACCAACCGTATCACTGCTTCCGTTAATATATTTAGTCAAAGAATGAATCACAATATCCGCACCCAATTTTGCAGGAGAAACAGACAAAGGCGAAAACGTATTGTCAACAACCAATTTCAGATTGTATTTTTTAGCAATTTTAGCCAAACCAGCAATATCAGCAACTTCCAATAACGGATTACTTACCGTTTCGCAATACAAAACTTTAGTATTTGGTGTAATTGCAGCTTCCACAACATCTAGTTTTGTGATATCTACAAAAGTAGTTTCAATACCAAAACGAGGCGTAAAATTCTTCAAAAAAGCATAAGTGCCTCCATAAATAGTTCGGCTCGAAACAATATGATCACCCACACCGCACAACTGCAATAGCGTAGGCGTAATCGCTCCCATTCCCGAAGCCGATACATTTGCTGTTTCAGTCCCTTCCATCGCTGCCAAAGCCTGATCTAAATATAAATTACTAGGCGAAGAATGGCGCGAATACAAATAACAGCCTTCCATATTACCTTCAAAAGTATCAAACATAGTTTTTGCCGATAAAAAAGTATAAGTCGAAGAATCAGAAATCGATGGATTCACACCACCAAATTCACCAAAATATTGTAAATCCTGAATTTTGTCTGCTGGGTTAAAGTCTTTCATTTTTATGTCATTGCGAGGAACGAAGCAATCTCATCCTCAAGGTTAGTATTTGTTTTTAGGAGCTATTCCTGCTATCCGTTTCAATCTTTTGTGCCGAACCCCGGCACAAAAGGATTTCCACTACTATCAGGGCTAAGAAACCCGTTTTCAAAAGAAATTTCTATTCAAAATAATAGCTTATTAGAAAATTAATCAACTACTTTGTTTATAATTAGATTTTTAAACTATTAAAATATATTTATAAAGATTTTTAATCTAAATTTGATTGAGAAACACCAATTCAATAGATTTTTTTTCATTTCATAAAATCAACAAAATGACACTAGACGCCACAGATAAAAAACTATTGGTTTTACTTCAAACCGACAGTAAAAAAACAACCAAAGAATTATCTTTAAAACTTAATCTTTCGGTAACGGCGGTTTACGAACGTATCAAAAAGTTGGAACGCGAAGGAATAATCAAAAACTATGTTGCGTTAGTTGATAAATCTAAAATCGAAAAAGGATTTGTAGTTTTCTGTCATCTAAAATTAATTCAGCATACCAAAGAATTTCTAACCAAATTCGAAAGTGAAGTAATTCAGCTCCACGAAGTTTTAGAATGCCATCATGTAAGCGGCGATTACGATTATATTCTTAAAGTACTTGTAAAAGACATGGAAGCGTATCGTGAATTTCTAGTAACCAAACTAACTTCACTACAACATATTGGAAGCACACAAAGTATGTTTATGATTAGTGAGGTTAAGAACTCTACAGTGATTTCTTTTTAAGTTGCTAAGGTTCTGATTTGCTGAGTTATTAAGATTTTAACAACAAAGTTTTTTTCGTCATTTTTGTCATCCTGAGGAACGAAGGATCTCCACAAGTAACTTTATAAAGATTGGCGACATTCTGTGAGGAGCTTCTTGCGGAGATCCTTCGTTCCTCAGGATGACAAGTTTGTGCGCAAAGTTTAAAAACCTGAAACCTGAAACAAAAACTTAGCAAACCTTTGCGTAACTCTTAGCGAACTTTCCGGTAAAACTCCCCCTCAAATTTCACACAAAAAACATTGTAATTTAAAGTTTAAACAGAACTTAATTCCTTAATTTTGTAACCGCTAAAAAATAAAACACAAATACTATGAGTTCATTTGACGTAGTCATTATAGGTTCAGGTCCTGGAGGATATGTTTCAGCAATTCGTTGCGCGCAATTAGGTTTCAAAACAGCAATAGTAGAAAAGTATACCGCTTTAGGAGGAACTTGCCTTAACGTAGGTTGTATTCCATCAAAAGCATTATTATCTTCTTCTCATCACTATGCAGAAATTGCTCATTTTGCAGATCACGGAATCGAAGTTTCTGGAGATGTAAAAATCAATCTAGAGAAAATGGTTGCTCGTAAACAAGCAGTTGTAGATCAAACCGTAGGTGGAGTTAACTACTTAATGGAAAAAAATAAAATTACCGTTTTTACTGGTTTAGGTTCATTCGTAGATGCAACGCACATAGCAGTTGCAAAAGCTGACGGAACATCTGAAGCTATTGAAGCAAAATATACAGTTATTGCAACAGGTTCTAAACCATCTTCTTTACCATTCATCAAAATTGATAAAGAAAGAATCATTACTTCTACAGAAGCATTAGCTTTAAAAGAAGTTCCAAAACACTTAGTAATTATTGGTGGTGGAGTTATTGGAATCGAATTAGGACAAGTTTATTTACGTTTAGGAGCGCAAGTTTCTGTAGTTGAATTTATGGACAGAATCATTCCAGGAATGGATGGAGCTTTGTCTAAAGAATTGACTAAAGTATTGAAAAAACAAGGAATGAAATTCTACGTTTCTCACAAAGTAAAATCAGTAGAAAGAAACGGCGATGCAGTTGTAGTTCAAGCTGAAAATGCAAAAGGAGAAACAATTACATTAGAAGGAGATTATTCATTAGTTTCTGTTGGCCGTCGTCCTTACACAGACGGATTAAATGCTGACAAAGCTGGAGTAAAAATTTCAGACAGAGGACAAGTTGAAGTAAACGATCATTTACAAACAAACGTTCCAAACATCTACGCAATTGGAGATGTTGTTCGTGGAGCCATGTTGGCACACAAAGCAGAAGAAGAAGGAACTATGGTTGCTGAAATCTTAGCAGGTCAAAAACCACATATCGATTATAACTTGATTCCTGGTGTAGTTTATACTTGGCCAGAAGTTGCTGCAGTTGGACAAACTGAAGAGCAAGTAAAAGCTACAGGAACAGAATATAAAGTTGGAAGTTTCCCATTTAAAGCTTTAGGTCGTGCAAGAGCGAGCGGAGATTTAGATGGATTCGTAAAAATCATTGCTGATGCTAAAACTGATGAGGTTTTAGGTGTTCACATGATTGGAGCGCGTACAGCAGATTTAATTGCTGAAGCGGTTACTGCAATGGAATTTAAAGCTTCTGCTGAAGATATTTCTAGAATGAGCCACGCACACCCAACTTTCGCGGAAGCGGTAAAAGAAGCAGCATTAGCAGCTACAGATAATAGAGCATTACACGTATAATTTACGTAAATGATATTTTAAACCGTCAAAAATTATATTTTGACGGTTTTTTTTGTTTTATAATGTATTGATTCGTAACTTTATAATATATAAGAAGGAAAAATAATTCTGTAAAATGATTCCTTTGTTTTGATGTTATCTTTATGTAATAAAAAGCTAACATTATGAAAAATAAATATATAGCTCCAATTTTACTTGGAGCAGGAATTGCATTTATACTTTATTCCTGCAAAACGACAATTCCTAAAAACGCAACAGCAGTTGATAATTTTGATCAAGCAAAATATCTAGGTAAATGGTATGAAATTGCCAGATTAGATTTTAAATACGAAAAAGATTTAAACAATACTACAGCTGAGTATTCTTTAAATGATAACGGAACTATAAAGGTAGATAATAAGGGCTATAATGTCATAAAAGACAAATGGGAAAAGAGTGTCGGGAAAGCTAGATATGTCACAAAGGACAATATTGGTATGCTAAAAGTCTCATTTTTTGGTCCTTTCTATTCTGGTTATAATATAATTGCGATAGACGAAGATTACAAGTATGCACTTATTGCAGGCGAGAGCCTAAAATACATGTGGATACTTTCTAGAGAAACAACAATTCCAGAAAATATTAAAGCAGCTTATCTTAAAAAAGCTCAAGAAATAGGTTACAATACCTCCGACTTAGTTTGGGTAAAACATGACAAAAATTGATGAAAGAAACCCGATAGATTTTAAAATCTATCGGGTTTTGTATTTTTAAGTTGAAAGTAAATTATGCAGTGAAAACACTTTTGTAATTATTCCAATATCTGTAGATTAAAAACAGATTAGCCAGAAATAATAAAGCAGCAATCGGCAAGCCTTGAGGCGCTAAGAAATAATTTATAAATAAAATGTTTACAGTAATAGGCAGTATCAAGATATTCGCTAATGTTACATAACGTCCTGTTACAAAAGCAATACCACAAAGTAACTCTATTGATTTTGCTAATGGCATTAAATAAGTTGAAGCCATTAGTCCAACATTAAAAGCTTTGAAATTTCCTGTTGTTTCTGGTTCTGGAAACAAATGGAAAAAAAAGCTTATAGAAGCAAAAAGGAGTAAAAGACCAATTAAAGTACGGATAATGATAGTAGCAATTTTCATAATACTTAGGATTTTTTATGGGTTAAAAAAAAAATTATGTGCTTAAAATGTTATAATCTGAATTCTCGTATAAAATGAAAATCAATTTTAAACCTTATTTTATTGAGGATTTTACAATCAATACAATCCTATTTTGGGATTAATGGAATGCTATATCAAATATAACGATTTTTTTGTTATGAAATTGTTACTTTATTAACAGTTTTGCTTATTTCTTAATGTATTTTTTATATAAAAAGAAACTTCCTATACCGATCAAAATAAAAGGCCAAAGATTAAGGAAAAACACAAATACAGCTTCCAGAATATACCAGCCATTTTTTAAAGAATCAATAATCTGAATCCCTAAATTCGGTTTGTAAGAGTCATTGTCTTTTTCGCTCGCTGTAATTTCTTGTTTAATGGTTTCGTTTTGATAAATCTGAAGTGTAATAGTGCTAAAGTTAATTTGATCGTCTAATGATAAACTATTAATTAAGCTGTTATCATTTGCTTCTTTTTGGCTGGCTAGAGTATTTTCTGCTTCAATAATATCGTTTATTTTTTTGCCTTTAGCATCAATCGCTTTTTCAACTCTTTTTGCAGAAGTACTATTTCTTTTTTGAGTTAATTGATTCGTTAATAATTTTAAAGAAACATCGTCTGCAGTTATTGTTCGAGAATCTAGAAAATCGATTTGTTTAGCAATAGTTTTAATAACCGTATCGAGCTGTGTATTAGGAACACGAAGCGTAATGTTGTTTTCTACACTATATTTTGTGGTTTCAAGAGTGCTGTCTTGGCTGACTTTGGTTTTAATCTGATCTTGAATGGTGCTTTGCAAATTAGTATACGAAACAAAACCTCCAAATTTCTGAACGGTATTTTCAATTGCATAAGTTGATTGGGCTACATTCTTGACTTTAAATTTTAAATCGGCAGTACGAATAAATTTCTGCTTACTGTCTTTTTTCTCCACTGCAGCAGAGGAAGATACCATAGTGCTGTCTGTAACAGCATAATCTGCAGTTTTCTCGCCAAGCGATTCGTCTGCTTTTTTACAAGAAAAGAGTAATGTAATAATTACCAATGAGGCCACACTTAATTTTGCAATTGTTTTCATTAAGATTTTAAGATTAATTAATAAATAGTTTTGGAAACGGTTCTAATCTCGTGTACTAAAAAGTGTGCCAATATTTTTTAGCAATTATTTTATTGAAGGATTTTTTTTGTCGTAATTTTGAAGTCTAAAAATTATTCCTTTTTGAGAGTTTCAATTCATAAACATATTGCAAATCCAGAGCAGTTTAAACAACAGCTTTTAATTTGGTCACAACAATTTCGCGAGGTTGTTTTTTTGGACAGTAATTCCTATCCGCAAGAATATTCAAGCTTTGATTGTCTGCTTGCAGTAGATGCATTTACGTCTATAAAAACCGATTATCATAACGCTTTCGACGATTTAAAACAATACCAATCGACCACAAAAGACTGGCTTTTGGGTTATTTAACCTACGATTTAAAAAACAATGTTGAGGATTTAAAATCATCTAATTTTGATGGATTAAATTTCCCGGATTTGTTTTTCTTTCAGCCTAAAAAGCTTTTTTTATTAAAAGGAAATCAACTAGAAATTCAATATTTATTTCTTTGCGATGATGAAGTAGAAGAAGATTTTACAGCTATTTCGGAAATTGAATATGAACCATTTGTTTCACTAAGCGGAATCGAAGTACAGCAACGAATTTCAAAAGAATTTTATATTGAAAAAGTAACAAAAATGCTGCAGCACATTCACGCAGGTGATATGTATGAAGCCAATTTTTGTATGGAATTTTTTGCCGAAAATGCAGTTATAAATCCATTAGAGAAATTTCAAAAATTAAATGAGATTTCGCAGGCGCCATTTTCAGTTTTTTTCAAGAATAATAAACAATACTTACTTTCGGCTTCGCCAGAACGTTATCTGAAAAAAGTTGGAGAAACTTTAATTTCTCAGCCGATAAAAGGAACGTCAAAACGTTCTTTAGATCCAGTTGAAGACGAAAAATCAAAAGAGTATCTAGAAAACGACGCAAAAGAACGTGCAGAAAACATCATGATTACCGACTTGGTTCGAAATGATTTATCACATACTGCACAAAAAGGTTCGGTTGAGGTTGTAGAACTCTGCAAGATCTATTCGTTTTTGCAAGTGCATCAAATGATTTCTACAATTACGTCAAAATTAGATCCGCAATATTCCCCTGTCGATGTTTTAAAAACCACTTTCCCAATGGGAAGTATGACCGGAGCGCCAAAGATTTCTGTAATGAAAATTATAGAAAATCTAGAAGAAACGAAGCGCGGTTTGTACAGCGGTGCCGTTGGTTATTTTACGCCATCAGGAGATTTTGATTTTAATGTTGTCATTAGAAGTATTTTATACAATCAAGAAAATCAATACGTTTCATTTTCGGTTGGAAGTGCCATTACAGCACAATCAATTCCCGAAAAAGAATATGAAGAATGTTTATTAAAAGCTAAAGCAATGCATGAGGTTTTAGAGTAGTTTTTTGCCACGAATTACACGAATTTTTAGGAATTATTTTCACGCAGATTCTGCAGATTGAGCAGATTTTTATTTTTGCCACTCCCGATAGCTATCGGGATAAAAAGATTAGCACAGATTTTTTTAATCATTTTAATCCTTTAATCTGTGGCTAATTTATTTTGTCACTATTTATCAAGAAAAAATTTGTGAAAATTCGTGTAATTCGTGGCAAAAACCCACGCTTAACATTTCATTTAAAAATTAATAGAATTTTAATCTTTACCTTTATCAAATGCTTTCAAAATTCCAAAACCATATCGCGTCAAGATTTTCTTTTTTAGAAGATAAGAAGTTGTTTCTTGCCGTTAGCGGTGGTTTAGACAGTATGGTTTTACTGCATTTGCTAAAACAATTGCCGTATGAAATTGCTGTTTTACACTGCAATTTTCAACTACGCGGATTGGAAAGTTTTGGAGATCAAAAGTTCATTGAAGATTATTGTGATCAAAATAAGATCCCTGTTTTTATAACTCAGTTTGATACCGAAGCTTTTGCAAAAGATTATAAACTTTCGACTCAGGTTGCAGCGCGTGAATTGCGTTACAGTTGGTTTTATGAACTTTTAGAAAGTGAAAACTTCGATTATATTTTAACGGCGCATCATGCCGATGATAATCTAGAAACTTTTATTATCAACCTAACGCGAGGTACAGGACTTGACGGATTGACTGGAATTCCAGAGCAAAACGATAAAATTATTCGTCCGCTTTTGCCATTTTCAAGAGATGAAATTCTACAATATGCTCAGGAAAATAAAATAGAGTGGAGAGAAGACAGCAGTAATGCCTCTAATAAATACCTGCGAAATAAAATACGTCATGATTTAGTTCCCGTATTAAAAGAAATCAATCCTAACTTTCTGAATGCTTTTCAGAAAACACAATCATTTTTGCAGGAATCGCAGGAAATGGTAGAAGATGCTTCAATTATGATTTATCAGCAAGTGGCTAAAGAAGTTGGCGATGATATTCATTTTGATTTAAAGCAACTTAAAAAATTACCCAATTATAAATCGTATTTGTATCAATGGCTTCATGAATTTGGATTTATTGCTTGGAACGATATTTATGATTTGGCAGAAGGACAATCTGGAAAACAAGTGTTTTCGGATGGTTTTAGATTGTTAAAAAATAGAGATACGTTTATTTTAAGCCCAATTTCTGAAGCCAGCGAAGAGGAAAAATATGAGATTAACGAAAGTGATACAGACGTTAATTTTCCCTTAAATTTGAAGCTTTGTCAAGTAGACGACATTACAATAGATTCAAATAAAGCTATATTTGTTGACGCTGAAAAAATCCAGTTTCCTTTGGTTTTACGTAAATGGAATGAGGGCGATGTTTTTCTTCCTTTTGGAATGAATGGTAAATCTAAAAAAGTAAGTAAGCTTTTTAAAGATGAAAAATTATCCTTAATTGAAAAAGAAAAAACTTGGATTTTGTGCTCTGATAATCAAATTGTTTGGATTGTTGGAATCAGGCAGGATGAACGTTTTAAAATAGAAAATACCACAAATAAAATACTTAAAATAGAACTACAATAATGAACTTTAATCAATATCAACAGACTGTAACGTCAAGAAATGTTTGGAATAAAACCATTGTATTTTTGCTTTTCTTCATTTTTGCTTTTGCAAAAGGTAATGCTCAAATCTTAGAGCCTGTAAAATGGACGGCTAAAATTGAAAAGAAATCAGGTAATAATGCCGTTTTAATTTTTGATGCAGTCATTGAAAAAGACTGGCACATGTATTCGCAGTTTACACCAGAAGGCGGGCCGCTTGCTTTGGAAATTGCCTTTAAAAATCAAAAAGGAAATTATAATTTAGTTGGAAAAGCTAAGGAAGGAAAAACCAAAACGGCTTTTAATGATGTTTTTGGAGTAAACGAAACTTTCTTTGAAGGCAAAGCTCATGTTGAGCAGGAAATTACAATTCTTAATCCAGCTTTAAGTTCTGTAGATGTTGATTTTGATTTTCAGGTTTGTAAAGAAGTTTGTATCAATTCTAATAAAAAATTCTCTATAGCAATTCCTTCTTCTTTCAAAGTAGCAGCAACTCCAACTGTTTCAGAAGTGAAATTAGACGAAACCAAAAAAGTTGGTTTAGCAATTGATACCGTAAAGCCAGCTGTTGCAGCTGCTGCTAAAACAGATATACACAAGGCTCCAGCAGGAATTCCGATTGAAGAAGAAATTCCTGCAAAAACTCCATCAAGAAGTTTATGGTCGATCTTTTTCTTTGCATTTTTAGGTGGTTTTGCTGCTTTACTTACGCCTTGCGTTTTTCCAATGATACCAATGACAGTGAGTTTCTTTACAAAACAAAGTAAAAGCAGAGCAAAAGGAATTAGAAATGCTATTTTTTACGGATTTTCGATTATTGCGATTTATGTAATTTTGGGTCTTGCTGTAACTAAAATATTTGGTGCTGATGCTTTAAATGCTTTGTCTACAGATGTTTGGTTTAATCTGATATTCTTCATAATCTTAGTTGTTTTTGCAACTTCATTTTTAGGAGCTTTTGAGATTATGCTTCCAAATTCTTGGGCAAACAAAGCAGATGAGAAGGCTGATAAAGGTGGAATAATTGGAATATTATTTATGGCTTTGGCTTTAGCAATTGTTTCTTTTTCTTGTACTGGACCAATTGTTGGAACTTTATTAGTAGAAGCAGCTTCAAACGGTGGAATTGCCCCAGTTATCGGAATGTTAGGTTTTTCATCAGCATTAGCGTTACCATTTATGTTGTTTGCCATGTTTCCGGGCTGGTTAAATTCATTGCCAAAATCTGGCGGATGGTTGAATACTGTAAAAGTTGTTTTAGGATTTTTAGAATTGGCTTTGGCTTTCAAATTCTTATCAAATGCTGATTTGGTTTTACAATTGCATTTCTTAGAAAGAGAAGTTTTTATAGCAATCTGGATTGCTATTTTTGCGGCATTGACATTATATTTATTCGGTAAAATTACACTGCCTCATGATAGTCCATTGCATCATATTTCGGTAGGAAGATTGTATTTAGGGTTACTTACATTAATATTTACGGTTTATTTAATTCCAGGTCTTTGGGGAGCGCCATTAAAATTAATTAGTGCTTTCCCGCCGCCGCCGCAATATAGCGAAAGTCCGTTTGGAGTAGGAGGAAGTGGAAGCGGAGCAGTTGCTGCAGAATCTATAAAAGGATTGCCAGAAGGAGCAGAATTAGGACCTCATGGTATTATGGTTTTTCATGATTACGAAGACGGTTTGGCTTACGCTAAATCTATTAATAAACCGATTATGCTTGATTTTACAGGTTTTGCTTGTGTAAACTGTAGGAAAATGGAAAACAATGTTTGGTCTGAACCAACGATTTTACCAATTTTAAAGAACGATGTGGTTTTGATTTCTCTTTATGTAGATGACAAACGCGAATTACCTGCAAGCGAACAGTATACAACTGCTGCAGGAGATAAAATCATTACAGCTGGTGATAAATGGACAGATTTTATGATTTCAAAATACAAAACAAATACACAGCCATTATATGTTATTACAGATTTAAATGGTAAAAATTTACACGATACTAAACCAACTATTAGTTATGTTGATGCTGATGAGTATTTGAAATGGTTGAAAGAAGGAATTGCGAATTTTAAAGGTTAAGAGTTATGAATTATAAGTTATGAGTTATAAGTTATGAATTATAAGTAATGAGTTATAAGTTATGAATTATAAGTAATGAGTTATGAATTATGAGTTGATGTGAAGAATGAGGATGTTTTGTTCAATCTAAAAGGCTTAAATCTTTCGCTTCGCTTGGTTAGTGAGACAAAGTAAATCAAATCTAAAATCTAAAATCTACACTCTAAAATTTAAAATCAGCAATCTAAAATAAATCAAAAATCCCTCTAAGTAATTAAGCTTAGAGGGATTTTTATTATTAAGGAAAAAACGAAAATTAATTTCTTATAAGAATTCTCCGTGTTGAGAGATATCTAAACCTAATTCTTCTTTTTCTTCAGTAACTCTTAGTGGAGTAATTTTATTTACTACAAAGAATAAGATGTATGAACCTACGAAAGCGAAGATAGATACTGCTACTAAAGCGATTAATTGGTTGATGAATAAAGTTGGAGTTCCGAAAATCAAACCTTGATTATCTCCAACTGCAGGGTTGATTGCTTTTGATGCAAATACACCAGTTAACAACATTCCTACCATACCACCAACACCGTGACAAGCAAATACATCTAGAGCATCATCAATTTTACCTTTAGGGAATTTGCTTACGACAAGGTTACTTACAATTGCAGCAAAAAGACCAATAAAGATCGCATGAGGAATACTTACGAAACCAGCAGCAGGTGTAATAGCAACAAGACCTACAACAGCTCCGATACAAGCACCAAGTGCAGATAATTTGTGTCCTAATATTTTATCAAGGAAAACCCAAGCCATAGCTGCAGCAGCTGCAGCAACAGTTGTAGTTCCTAAAGCTTGTACAGCTAAACCGTTTGAACCTAATGCAGATCCTGCATTAAAACCAAACCATCCAAACCATAATAAACCTGTTCCTAATAATACATAAGTAATTCTAGCAGGGTTAACTTTTTGAATTTTTCTTTTTCCTAAGAAGATAGCTCCAGCTAATGCAGCCCATCCAGCACTCATGTGTACTACAGTTCCTCCAGCAAAGTCTAATACTCCCATTTTGAAGAAGATTCCATCAGGATGCCAAGTCATGTGTGCCAATGGAGCGTATATGATTAAGATAAATAATACCATAAATAATAAATATGCCCAGAAACGTACACGTTCTGCAAACGCACCTGTAATTAAAGCTGGTGTGATGATAGCAAATTTAGCTTGAAATAATGCGAATAACATAAAAGGAATAGTTGGCGCTAGACTCCACGCGGTGCTGGTTCCCACACCTTGGAAGAATAAGTTTGGCATTGGATTTCCGATGAATCCTCCAATAGTAGGACCAAAAGCCAATCCGAAAGCAACAACAACCCATAAAATTGTAACAATTACCATTGCCATAAAACTTTGCAGCATGGTGCTGATAACGTTTTTCTTACCTACCATTCCTCCGTAGAAAAATCCTAATCCTGGAGTCATAAGCAATACAAACGCAGTTGCAACGATCATCCAAGCCGTATCTCCTGTATCAAATTTTACAGCTTCTGCCGGAATTGGATTATCTGATAAGATAAAGTTAGAAACAAAGGTTAGTACCAAAATCGTGATAAGAATCACACTTAAAATAATTTTTCGCATAGTTATTTAGTTTTAAAATTTTTCATAAAAGTATAAAATCAATCTACAACCCCATAAAAAAGATAGTCTAATGTTTAATTTTTGTTAATTTTTCATTTTACACCCCTATATTTTTGATCTATCTGTTAAAATAGATATAAAATTTACAATTTGCTAATCTAAAAACTGCAAAAACCTCCGTTTTGAGACTCTGTTAACAAAAATTAAAGATAATAATTCTAAATTTAAGAGTAATTATATATAAATGTTTAAAGGTTTGTTTTAAATGATGATTTATTTTAAATAAAAAAGGCGCCAACTGATTTTTCAATTGACGCCTTCCTTAATTTATGATAAATTAATTATTTCTGTCCATACTTTGCTTTGAATTTATCATTCAATTTAGTTTGAAAAGTTTCTAAATTAATCGTTCTTCCTTGAATAAAAGCCGACGTTAATTTATTTGTTCTCATATCTAAAGCATCACCTTCAGAAATAAACAATGTTGCATCTTTACCAATTTCTAATGTTCCGCAAGTAGCTTCTACACCTAATAATTTTGCAGCATTTGAAGTAATCAATTGCAAAGCTTTCTCTTTGTCTAAACCAAAAGCAACACAGGTTCCAGCCAAGAAAGGCAGATTACGTACACTCATACGCTCGTGATCACCACTGTTTTCAAGAGCGACAACAATACCTTTATCAGTAAGTATTTTGGCCATTTTATAAGGCAGGTTTACATCTTGATCGTCGCTTGTAGGCATATCGTGAACACGTCTTAATAAAACACCAACATTATATCTTACAAGTAAATCAGCAGATTTATACGCTTCAAACCCGCCAACAATAACAATTTTTTTAATCTCATTGTCAACAGCAAGCTGTATAGCGTCAATAATTTGTTTCTCTTCATCTGCATGAATATAAAGAATCTCAGTTCCGTCAAAAAGACCTTTTGCAGCTTCAAGAACTACATTTCTTTCTTTTACAGGAGTTTGATTATACGCTTTAGCATTTGTAATAAAAGCATTTATTTCTTCAACTTGTTTAGGATATTCTTTATTAGGCTCAATTATTCCAGGTTCAAACCAAGATCCAGATCTTTTAAAACTTGATGGAAAATTAAGATGAATACCGTCGTTCTCTTTGACAATAGCATCTTTCCAGCTCCAAGCATCTAATTGTACTACAGAAGAAGTTCCGGAAATTGTACCGCCTCGTGGTGTAATCTGAGCGATTAAAACTCCGTTTGGACGACAAGTTTCAACTACTTTAGATTCTGCGTTGTAAGCAATAATACTTCTCACATTTGGATTAAAAGTTCCAATCTCTTCTTGGTCATCAGACGATTTTACTGCGTCAATTTCTACTAAACCTAAAGTAGAGTTTGCCGCAATAAATCCTGGATATACATGTTTGCCTTGTGCATTAATAGTAACATCATAAGCATCTGCAGCAAGTCTTATAGTTGAAGCATCTGCTACTAAAACTATTTTACCATCTTTAAAACCGATAGCACTATTTTCGATTACGCTTCCATTACCCAAGTGTGCAGTAGCGTTCAAAATCAAAATTGATTTTGTTTGTTTTTGAGCTGGTATTTGCTGCGCTTTTATCTGAAGCGAGGCACAAAATAATAGCAGCAATATATAGATATGTTTATTTTTCATTTTATCTGTTTTTAACTTTAAAAATTTTCTAAAGACGCCGTTATTATTGTTCTAAAGTATCGCAGTGATATTCTTTTTTCTCTTTTCTAGTCGGCTTCTGCGTGTTTCCACCTTTGTTTTTTTCTTGAAGCATCTGTCCAATTAAAAGATTTCTTTCTTTAGTATTAGCCAATTGTTTTTCTGCATCTTTTTCAATATCAAAATAAACAACACCTTCAATAATTGTTTTCTCCGCTTTAGCATAAATAGACAAAGGATTGTCGCTCCATAAAACCACATCGGCATCTTTACCCACTTTTAGACTTCCTACTTTATCATCAATATGTAATAATTTAGCAGGATTCAGCGTAACAAATTTCCAAGCATCTTCTTCAGAAATATTACCATATTTTACCGCTTTTGCAGCTTCTTGGTTTAATCTTCTAGACATTTCGGCATCATCAGAGTTGTAAGCAACTACTAAACCTTGATTGTGCATAATTGGTCCGTTGAACGGAATTGCATCATTTACCTCAAATTTATAAGCCCACCAATCAGAGAAAGTTGAAGCTCCAACACCGTGTTCTTTCATTTTATCAGCCACTTTATATCCTTCAAGAATATGCGTAAAAGTGTTTACTCTAAAATTAAATTTTTCAGCAACATTCATCAACATCAAAATCTCAGATTCTACGTAAGAGTGACAAGTAATAAATCTTTCTTTATTTAAAATTTCAGCTAAAGTTTGTAACTCTAAGTCAACTCTTGGTGCTTTTCCTTTTTTAGAACCAGCATTAAAAGTTTTCCAGCTTTCGTCATATTCTTTTGCACGTTGAAAATAATCCGTAAAAACTTGTTCAACACCCATTCTGGTTTGTGGGAAACGAGTTGGGTTTTGAATTCCCCAATTGGCTTGTTTTACATTTTCTCCCAAAGCAAATTTGATAAATTTAGGCTGGTTTTTGTACAACATATCATCTGGAGCAGAACCCCATTTCCATTTTACAATGGCAGAACGACCACCAATAGGATTTGCAGAACCGTGTAATAATTGTGAAATAGTTACACCACCCGCTAAATCTCTATAGATATTAATGTCTTCAGAATTTACTACATCCTGAATTGTAACTTCGGCAGTAGAGTTGTGGCCGCTTTCGTTTACACCTCTAGAAATAGCAATATGCGAGTGCTCGTCAATAATACCACTTGTAATGTGTTTGCCTTTTGCATCAATAACAGTTGCAGAAGGATCAGAAAGGTTTTTACCAACTGCGGCAATTTTTCCGTTTTTAATTAAAACATCCGTGTCCGTTAAAATACCATCCTTTTCATTCGTCCAAACTGTAGCATTTTTAAAAAGTAAAGTTTGAGCCGTTTGTTTTTTTGAATCTCCAAAAGCAACGTTAGGATATGTTGTTGGCATTATCGGAGCTAGTTTTTCTACTTTCGTAGAATCTTTTACAGCCACAAAAGGACTTGTTCTTTTAGCAGTCCAAACCAATTCGTTTCCGTTAGAAAGTACCGCTTTTCCAGATAAAATTTCAGGTTTCTCTATAAAACCTGTCAAACGAGTAAAGTTAGATTTGATCGTATCACTAGGTTTAAGAACAAGAGAAATCCAATTTTTAGAAACGCTGAAAGTGCTGTTTACTTTTGCAGCAGCAGCTGTAGTAACTTCAGATTTTGGAGCCGTTGCAGTTCCGTCAATTTTCCATTTATAAGTATCACTTCCGATCGTTAAATCGTAGTTACCGCGAATATCTTTTCCGTTAATATCATTTACAACGTATTTAGTTCCTTCCACCCAGTTTTCAAACAAAACTGTTTTTTCGTCAAAGATTTCACCAGAAGTAATCACAAAATTGGCATAACTTCCCGCTTTTAAACTTCCTACTTCATTGCTTTTTCCTAAAATAGCAGCAGGAACTGTTGTTAAAGCTTCTAAAGCCTTCGTTTTATCAAAACCAAACTTAATCGCTTTTAATAAATTAGTTTTAAAATCTTCAATCTTTTTAAGTTTATCGGTAGTCAAAGCAAAAGTAACTCCGTTATCGGAAAGTACTTTAAGATTTGAAGGCGCTTGATTCCAGAAACGCATATCTGCCAATTCGATTTGATTTGACAAATAAGGATTTGAAACATCATAAGCTTCAGGGAAATTTATCGGAATAATAAATTTTGCATTGGTATTTTTAATTTCTTCAATTCTTTCAAATTCGTTTCCGCTTCCTTTTAAGATATAAGTTAAACCAAATTCTTTGGCAATTTTAGCAGCTCTCAAACTGTTCAATTTATCTTCGGTTGCAAATATTTGAACTAATTTTTCATTAGCAGCCAAAGCTTCTAACGATAAATCTTTGGTTTCAGAATTTCCTTTTTTGTACCAATCTAAGTCTAAATACATCTGACGAAGTAAAGCCATCATACCCATTAAGGAACTTGGGTACGCTTGATTGGTCATAACACTTTTTGTAAAAGCAAAGTGATTGGTAATTTTATTAGCAATAATCTGTTTGCTGTTGTCCGTATTATTCAAAGCAACCAAAACTCCGGTTCCTTGAGCAATTCCGTCAGGAATGTGAGTTCCGACCACACCAAAACCAGCTTTTAATAATTCTTCGGCTTTAGCATTATCATACTTAAAAGTTTCGTAACCATTAAGTTCAGAACGAATACTTTCGTTCCAGTAATATCCAGCTCTTTTAGTATCGTAGAGTAGATTACCTCTTCCGCCTCCAGGATTTCCTTTTGGTTTTTCGATTCCGAAATTAGTGTAAATGTCAATAAAAGACGGATAAATTGTTTTTCCTTCAAGATCAATTACGATGCTGTTTTTTGGTATTGAAACAGCGTTTCCAACAGCAGTAACTTTACCATCTTGAATTAGTAAAGTTCCTTTCTCAATTTTCTGAGTTGGGGTAACATAAATGGTGGCATTTGTAAAAACTGTGTAGTTTTTGTTTTTGTTCTGTACACTTTCGTTAACAGGGAAATAGTCTTGAGCCTGCGTTTTTGTTAAAAAAGCAGTCAAAAAGAGTAAGAGTAGGGCTTTTTTCATGGGTTATTTATAGATTTGTTGCTAAAAATATGAAATATATGTTATACTGCTTTTATTTTTGTTAAATGTTTTACCTTTATTTTTAACAATTGTTTGATAAACCTTTTGAATTGAAGTAGATATAAGATTTTATGAAAAATAGTAATAGTATAAAATGGGGAATTGTTGGTCTAGGTAATATTGCAAATCAATTTGCAGCAGATTTAGTATTAATCGAAGATGCTGAACTTACAGCTGTAGCTTCGCGAAATAAAGAAAAAGCCAGCGAATTTGCTCAAAAATATAAAGTTGAAAAAGCATACGATTCTTATGATGCTCTTTTTGAAGACGATCAAATCGATATTGTCTACATCGCCACACCGCACGATTCGCACGCAGCATTGACTATAAAAGCTTTAGAAAATGGTAAACACGTTTTATGCGAAAAACCCATTGCATTGTCTTACGCAGATGCCGTAAAAATGGTTGAAGCTTCTAGAAAACACAATAAGTTTTTTATGGAAGCTTTTTGGACACGTTTTATTCCATCGGTTCAAGAAGCGCTTTACAAAATTAATAACGACGAGATTGGCGACATAAAATACATCAATGCCGATTTTGCTTTTTTTGTAAATGAATTAGAAGGCAACCGAATGACGGATGTAAAACTTGGTGGAGGTGCTCTTTTTGATATTGGCGTTTATCCGTTGTTTTTGTCCTATATAATATTAGGTAAACCGAAAGACATTATTGCAAAATCTACGTACCATAAATCGGGTGTCGATTTGCAAACCACGATGATTTTACAATATGAAGAGGCGCAGGCAGTTTTACATGCTGGTTTTATTTCTGAATCTGATATGAAAGCTTCAATAAGTGGCACTCAAGGTAGAATCGAATTAAACTCGCCGTGGTTTATGGCCGACGGATATACTATTTTTAAAGACAATCATGAAGCCGTTTTCAATCTTCCAAATTTCGGAAAAGGTTATGCACATGAAGCGCTGGAATGTCATTATTGTATTAAAAATAATCTAATAGAAAGCCATCATTGGACGCATCAGAATAGTTTGGATTTGAGTGAAATTGTGGAGGAAGTTAAGAACCAGATTGGGTTGGAGTTTTAGGGATATTTTAATCAATGTTAGCTTGAAAGAGACATATGTCCTTTCAATAATTGAAAAGAAATAATATATTTGAAAATAATAAACTACCTGAATCCTTTATGGGATATACTCCTAACAGTATTGTAATTATATGATAGAGAAAACAGAATATCTTGCAAATAAAATAAATGAGCTTATTGAAAAATATGGAGAAGTACCTCCACATTGGATTTATAAACCAGACTCACATCCATATAGTATTGTTTGGAGATATGGAAGTGGTGACGAATTTAGTGATTGTTATTACATTTGGTTTGAAGAAAATCTTAAAACAACTGAACAAATAATTGATTATTTTAAGAAATATTCTCCACCGCCAAGATGGTTAGCATCAGTGATTGAGGACATTTGGGAATTAGAAGGATGGAATGAACCCATTTTTGATTACACTCCCTACTTAAAAAAACTTGAGGAATATGGTTTTGAGGGTACGTCTGAATATGAAAAAGATTTAGAAGATGAAAAGTGGTTAGATAAAGAAAATGACATAAATAACGCGTAGAATAAAAAGTAAGAAAATATTTTCAATAAATGTTTTTTACTGATATTTAATTAGATACTTTTACTTTTTATAAGAATTTATTTATGTTAGTAAAAGTTTACGGAAGCGCTGTTTTTGGAGTAGAAGCAACGACAATTACTGTCGAAGTACATATGGATAAAGGAATTGGTTATCATTTAGTTGGATTGCCAGATAATGCGATAAAAGAAAGCAGTTATCGAATTGCGGCTGCGTTAAAAAATAACGCTTACTCAATGCCAGGCAAAAAAATAACCATCAATATGGCGCCCGCCGACTTGCGAAAAGAAGGTTCTTCATACGATTTGACACTGACAATGGGAATTTTAGTTGCCTCAGATCAGATAAAAGCTCCCGAAATTGAAGACTATATTATTATGGGCGAACTTTCTTTAGACGGAAGTTTACAACCTATTAGAGGCGCTTTGCCTATTGCTATAAAAGCCAAAGAAGAAGGATATAAAGGTTTTTTTCTTCCAATCCAGAATGTAAAAGAAGCTGCAATTGTAGCTGGATTAGACGTTTACGGAGTAGAAAATTTACAACAAGTTATTGACTTTTTCTCTGGAAAAAACAAACTAGAACCTACCGTTATTGATACGCGAGCCGAATTTTACAAAACTTTAGATTTTCCAGAATTCGATTTTTCAGATGTTCGCGGACAAGAAAGTATAAAACGCTGCATGGAAATTGCCGCAGCGGGCGGTCATAACATTATTTTGATTGGTCCGCCGGGAGCAGGAAAAACAATGCTGGCCAAACGAGTTCCGAGTATTTTACCGCCTATGACTTTGCGCGAAGCACTCGAAACCACCAAAATTCATAGTGTTGCCGGAAAATTAAAAGAAGTTGGTTTAATGAATCAAAGACCGTTTAGAAGTCCGCATCATACCATTTCTAATCTTGTAGTTATATAATGTGTGGGCTATTAATTTCGTAGAAATTAATTTTTTAATTCTATTGTTTCCTGAAAAGTACCTTTAAAGTATTCATTAAATTTTTTTCTATTAGTTACTTTGCCTCCTAAATTTATCTTTTCGATAAGTTGGTCTGATAATTTACTACCTAGTGTTTTAACATTGTCAACAGATGGGAAACCATTTTCGAAATATTTTTGTTTAAGAGCACTATCATTTTGAGTTGTTACTAACACTATATACTCAAAAAGCATACAATATGAGAGTGTTTCATTTTTTAAATCCTTATCCAAATAAGCATTTGCGAATACTTTCAATTTACCAATTTTCTGTAGAACTTCTTCAACATTTGTAATTCTATGTAAGCCAACTAATTCGGCTTTATATTTACTCAACAGAGCTTGTCTTTCAGTAACAGTATATGATTGGTCATTTGAAGAAGCCATCAGTTGGTCAAGTTGAAAAAAAAGCTGGTATTCAGGAAGAAGATTATAAATTAAACTGTACATTTCTTCAAATTTCCCAATAAGTAGTTGATGCCTAGAATCTTTAGCAGTTTTAAAAATGGCAATAATAGCCACAATCAAAGCACCAGTAGTCGCAACTGTTCCGAAAAAAGCGGAGACATTACTATAATCATTAAACCATTGTATAAATGCGGAAGGTTTAGTTTCGGGTACTTTGCTAACTAACTCAACAACTTTTACTATTGTATCTTTTTTTACTATGACTATAGTGTCGTGTACTGGATTTCCTTTTATCATTTCTTATATTGATTTTTAGCTAACTTTTACAATTCTTGTTAAGTACATAATTATTCTATAAACTTAAATAAAATAAAGAAGCAATTTTATAGAGAAATATAAAATATTTAAAGACTAAGAGTCTATGCTAAAGGCAAAATATTAAAATTTTTTTGACCAAATTCTTATTTTAAGCAATCTAACAAGCCTCTAAGTTCTTTACTTGTTTCCAGTTAGATGTTATCATTAATTTATAAATTTTTATAAACTAATGAAACAATTCTATAATGAAATAAAACTACAACAACAAGATTTAGCTTACTCGGAACTAATAGAACTGTTCAACAAGTACCAAGATACGAAAACCCAAGCAATAAGGGATAAGATTTTTAACGCTAACGTTCGGTTGGTGTTCTCAATTAGTAAGAAGTACCCCAGCAACAAAGAAGACGTTGAGCAGTTTGGTTTTATCGGATTACTTAACGCAATTGAAAACTTCAACCCAACGTATAATATTCGTTTCAGCACCTACGCAACCACCTGCATAACCAATGAGATAAACAACGGGATTATTAAAGTATCAAAGCTTATCCCGATACCCAAACACGCATATAAAAAAGTTATGAGCGGTGAGATAACAGAAGTAACGACAATCGACTTAGAAGATATTGAACTCGAAAACTTAGCAATCCAGCAAGCCGATAACGGAATCGATAAGGATTTGTTTTGGTTTCTACTTAAAGAGATTTGTTCAGAAGACGAAATAGATTTGTTAATCAAAAGATACTGCAATGAATCAAATTTTACACTTAACCAAGTTGCGGAATCAATAAGCCAAACCAAACAATACACCAACGGAAAAATAAAAAGAATCATTAACAGGTTAAAAAAGAATGAGTTCTTTAAAAATAAAATCAACGAAAGTATGTAGTTAATTTTAATAGTTAACTATAATAGTTATATGAGGGATAAATATAAAAAATATACAGAAGAAGAACGACAAGAAACAGTCGAACGCGTGTGCGATGAAATCGCCAACGGGGCCGCAGTTACAACAGTATTAAAAGATAATAGTATTGTCAGCTGGTCAACGTTTCAAAAATGGTTAAAAGCAAACCCAGTACACAAAGAATTGTACCAAGATGCACAAAGACAAAGAGAAACATTTCTTTTTGAGCAAATGCTTGCAATCGCTTTTAGTGAAAGCCCAAAGAGCATTAAGAAATACAAAAACGGTGAGCTGGTCGAAACGATTGTAAAAGATTCAGTTGAAGACAGACGCTTAAAAATAAACGTTATTAAATACACACTTGCAAAAATGAACCCGAACAAATTCGGTGAGCGTGTAATCGTTGAACCTGATACCAGCAACCCAATAACGAGCATTAGATTTTTGGACGTTGATGGAACTATCGATTAAACCGCTTAAACATCAAAAGCAATTCATATTATCAACTACAATGCACACCGCCCTTATTGGTGGTTACGGTGCGGGCAAGTCACACGCGGGCGTTTTAAAAACCATTATAAAGAAAATACAATATAAAGGTTTAAACGTTGCGTATTACCTGCCAACTTATGCCCTTATCAAAGACATTGCGCTGCCAAAATTCAGCGATTTGCTAACAGAGTTTGGGATTCGCTACACAATCAACAAGCACGACAACACAATCACAACCGATTACGGTAAAATATTGCTGCGTAATATGTCCGACCCCAACAAAATTGTGGGTTACGAGGTCGCATATAGTATGATTGATGAAGCTGATACGCTACCAAAGAACAAAATGAGCGATGTTTTTGTCAGAATCATTGGGCGAAATAGGTTAAAACTACCTAACAACGAACAAAATTGCTGCGATACGGTGAGTACGCCCGAGGGTTTCGGCTGGTTATACGAGTATTTCGTTAAGCAATGGAGCGTAAACAAGCTAGTTATTAGAGCAAAAACGTACGATAACCCGTATTTGCCAAAGAATTATATCGAGGGTTTGCGAGAATCTTACAGCGAACCGCAATTTAATGCATACATCAACGGTGAGTTTGTGAACTTAAACAGCTCTAGTGTGTACAATGCTTATAATCGTAAGGTAAACGCAAGCAATGAAACGATACAGCCTAGCGATGTATTGTATATAGGGCTGGATTTTAACGTTACCAATATGAATGCAGTTATACACGTCAAGCGAAACAACGATTTACACGCGGTCGCTGAGATTGTCAAAGGACATAACACGCAGGACATTTGCGATATTTTAAAAACCAAGTACCCAGCACATCGAATTGTTATAAATCCCGATGCGAGCGGGAACGCTAGAACAACCAGCGGTGCAAGTGATTTTACAATCCTTAAAAGCAACGGGTTTGTTGTTGATGCACCAAAGAAAAACCCAAACATTAGCGAGCGTGTTAACGCGGTCAACTTGGCGTTTCAAAATGGCACGTACTATGTCAACTTTGACCTTTGCCCAGTGTTTGCTGAGGCACTAGAAAACCAAGTTTACAAAAACGGTGTACCCGATAAAACAGGCGGTTATGACCATATTACAGAAGCAGCAGGTTATGCAGCGTTTAAAAACCTATACGGTAAAAAGTCGCAAGTTCTTTAACGGTTTACATTTTGGAACAAGAGCCGATATTTAAAATAAAAACTATGAGAAAAAATACAGGTTGTAATTGTAAAGAAACCAATGCAGGTTACCCAAGTGGGGCAATTGCAATGCTTACAAATTTGTTCCCACTGCTTAAAAATCAGTACAGGGATTTAGACGAAAGCGAAATCGAAAGCGAGACAGTTTTTAAAGAACTGTTCCCAAATAATGAAGTTGATTTTGGAATACTCAAAGCAGTATATCAATACCAACAATTAAAAATAATACAAAGCAAATAAATGAAACTATCACAAGTTACAGACAAAATTTATAAATCAAAAAATGATATTCCTTATTTGAAATTGCTTGCACTTGGTCAAGACATTAAAGGGAACGAAACAGATTTGCAGCTCGTAGCGCAAAAGGTTTACGAGTACTTTAAGATAAGCGATTTAGATAAGTTCAACAAAGCGTTATACACCCAGCCTAAAAAAATTAAGTTCACTTACAAAGTTAAAATTGATTTGAGCAAAGCAACTGATTTTATCGATGCTGATATTTTCCAAAGCACCAACGACATTGAAGCGGTTTTAAGATTGTGTGTTAAACCTAAGAACAAGTTTCAAAAGGTTGATGTACATAAAATGAATTATGCAGAAGTTGAAGACATAATGAAGTCTTTCTTATAATCTTACTAGACTATAAAGAGCGTTACCCATACATATACAACCCGCCTGTTATCTATCAACCACCAACAGAAGAAACACAAGGCAGTTTAGAACGTAAGGCGTTTAGTGAGTACTACGGAGTATATACAGAAATAACCTACTCGTTGAGCAAAGGCGACCCCACCAAAGTTGAAGAGGTGGAAAACTGGGAAACCGACAAATATTTGCATTGGGGTGAGTACCTGACACGTAAGCGAATGGTTGAAAACATAAAATAAAATACTAACAATTTAAAATAAGAATGAATGAAATATTTGACATTAACGACTGGTTAATTAAAGAGTTCCAAAAGAACGTACTTGTAAATACAATCTCAACCCTGCCAACAATTCAGATTGATACCAACATACAAAACATTTACCCGCTGGTTAATCTCGACCTGCAAGATACTGACATTACAGAAAATACAATTTCAAGTAACTACAGGATTACGATTGTACAGCAAAGAGATACCAAGCAGCAGGTTACAGATAATAAACTCTTAATCGATTCGAACTACATCGACAACGTAAGCGAAACCCACTCAATCGCACACAAGTTGTTGAATGCTCTATTAAGAAACTATAACGATTTGAATATATCAATCGTTGCACAATCCAACCTTAGACAATTAAAAAACTGGTCACGTAACAGCCTTGACGGTGTACAGTTCGATTTAGAGTTGTCAATCCCTAATGCTGGTACGATATGTTAAGTACTACAGAAGTAAGAGCCATTGCACAACAGGTAGTTGATGAATCAAAAGCCAGCGCGCACGTTGACCAAGGAACGTTAAAGCGTTCGATAAGTTACACGATAACCAAAGGGCGTTATATTTTCCGTCAGATGTACTACGGTTTTTACGGTGAAGACAACAAAGGCGGGATAAACTCACAGCTGGAACAGAACGCAAAGCGGTTAATGCCTAAAGGTATCGAATACCAAATCGTTGGGATTGACTTTGACGGCAAAACCCAAGAAACAACCGTTTTAAAATCGGGCCGCAAGCTTGTAAAAGAAGCACCAAAGACCACAAAGCCAGCACCAACCAATAAGCAAACAACATCAAATTTAAAAAAGTTGCTTGACACGATTAAAAAGAACCGCGCAAAAAATGGCGATACAGAAGAAAAGAAGAACAAAGGAACAGATACAAACGGATAAGATAATCAAAGAAGAACTTTTAAAACTCGGTGACATCATAGCCGATGAAGCGAGCCAAAACTCACGAGTTGCAAGAGATATTTATTATACAACCGACCGCGTAGAACCAAAGGGAACAATACGCAAAGCTGGTGGAACTCTTAGAGATTCTATAAATCGCAGGATTGAGGGAGACACAACGCTCGTACTGGTACAAGTAAACTACGGAGCATACCAGCAACCAAATGAATTATTGCAATCGGTTGAACGTCACACACCAGAAGCGACCAAAGCCATAATTCAAACAATAACACAAAAGATTATACAACCATTTACAACTAATGCCTAATTTATCAAATGAATTTAAAACTATAATTGATACCGCTGACAAAATCCAGTTTTGCAACAGCCCTATACATTTAAGACAAACAGCCGTAACGGTTGGCAACCTTATTAAATCGGTAACGCATTACTTATGGGTTTGGAATGGTGACCAAAACAAAGTGCTTGGCGATGCTAATTACACAATTCAAAAAATACTTGTCAGCCAATACGATAACTACATCAACGTAAATATTGCGGACTTAATAAAAGCGTGGCTTGTCAGTCCTGAAAATGCACGCAATACAAATCAACCTCAATTTGCTTGGAATCCTTACGCGCTACCTGCACAAACAGGGCAAGGCGTATTTTATCAAATCATAAGCGAGGTACTAGAGCAAGAGCCAGCAACGGAAGCAATCATACAAAATACAGTTGTATCACCTACGTACTTTGCAACCTTGGGTTATCGTTGGAACTACGAGCAGAACGCGGGCGTAACCAATGGTTTAACACCTTATAAATCTGACCCGTTCGGGCGTTCGGTTTATCGATACTACAATCAATCGATAGATAATTATTTCACGAACTCTTTCAACTTGGGGCAAAGCGTGGCAACCTGCACAAGCGGTAATATGATTGCACAAACAAAAGTAACACCACAAGCACCGCAAAAGTTTTGCGCGCGCGATAGTTATTTGATTGTGTTTTTAAACAAGCTTGGTTTGTGGGATTACTTCACACCGTTTGGGAAAACAATAATTTCAAGCAAAGCCACTGTAAGCAATTCAAATCGAATGTTTCGCGACCCGTCACAGATTGACAACTCGCAAGTGCATTCGAGCCTTAGAGACTCTATAAATGTATTGCAAAGCTATTCGATTAACTCAGGATTGATTGACGAAACAGCAACCCAGTTAATAACAGAATTGGTTTACAGCCCAAAGGTTTATTTAATCAGATACCAAGGCGACAAGGTGACCACAGCAACGACAGGTATAACGGTCGATAATACTTACATAACGGTTGACAATACCAATATAACGGTTGACAACTCAACGGTTTCGGCTCAAAGCATTGGTTACTTTTCAACGTTCCAGCAAATACCCGTAATCATAACCAACCCTGAAGAACTGATAAACAAAACAAGATTAAACGATAAAATAAAAATTGAGTACGTAATCAGATTTGATGAAACCAATAACAAAATACTAGATATTAAATAATGCAGTTAGTAACCGAAATATACGTAGCACCTTTAAGCGGGTCAACGGATTACGTTAAATTAGATTTGATTGATAATGAAGCAATCAATTTAAAATACACACTAAAAGACGTTACCGATTTGAGCAAAGTTTTTGCGCCTTACTCGTTATCGTTCAGTATTCAGGCAACGCCAAAAAATAGAGCAGCACTTCAATTTTTTGGCGATACTGACGTAATTAAAACTAACCTTACGGGTTCATTTCCTTGTAAGATTTACACCGACGGAAATTTAAACCTAGTCGGTAACTTCAACGTTGAGGGTGTTAGGTATGATTATAACGGTATAGGTTCAATACAAGGTGCATTTGAAACAGATTTAAAAAGCTTAAAAGATAGACTAGGAACTGATTTAATAACGGAACTAGGGAGCGTATTAACTGGCTCGACCGCGTTTCAATACACACCAACAGCGGCAAAAAATAGCATTGAATCAAAGCAATTTTTATTAAGTGAAAACGGAATCGATATAAATTACATAACACCGCTTGCATCAACTAACAGGGTTTGGAGCTACGACCCGAATGGTGATGTTACAGATAATATTTCTTATACGTCAAGCGTATCGGGTGTAACAAGTGAGCGCGCAATCTTAACAACTGAGTTGAGACCAGCAATAAACTATCGTTCACTTGTTGAAATGATGTTTTTGAAATATGATTTAAAGGTTAATATGCCTTTGCGTAACGACAAGCTTTTTAATGAAATGTTTGTTTGGGTGAACGGTGCGGCCAGTGACGAAAAACTGAACAATACCAACGTGTTAAAATTTGGTTCGACGTTCAACAATCAGTACATAAATAGCTGGGCGTTTGCATTAGCACCAACTTACCCAAATAACCCAACCGAAGTTGTACCGCCAGAAATTGAGGGAGCAACCCCGTACAAATACAAAGCATCGTACTATACAAATAACGGTTACGATGTTGTTAAAATCAACATTGGAGACAAGCCGAGCAGTACGTTACCCGATACGTTTCAATTATTACGTACGTACAAATCAATTAGGTTGAATATTCAACTTACAGATATGCAAGTACAAAGCACAAACGGTAAAGCAAGTATTTCTTTACGTAAGCCAAACGGAACAAAAGCCCCAGCAGATTGTGAGGAACTATTAACGGTTAGTGTTGACATTGCAGCAGGGAATAACACATTGTTTGTTGATATTCCTGACACCCTTTTTGATGGTTATACAGTCGATTATACTAACTATCCAACATTCGAAGCTTATATTTTATTTAAGTCAGATTTGGCAAGCTGGACGACAACCAACATTTTCACGCAATACATTTATTACGCTGACCCTGACGAAAGTTTTAATACTTGGGAAATCATAGCGCAAAGGGCGGTGAGTGATGGAGCGGAGCAAATAAAATCGAGCGGTAATTTAGATTTGATTCAGTCACTACCAAAAGTTAAGGTCTTTGATTTTTTTCAATCGTTTTTGAAAACGTTCAACCTGTCAATTTTCAACCCGATTGTTAACGTAAATGAGTTGCAAATTTTGAGCGTTGAAGATATTGACGAAATCGGTAAACCTTACGCAAAAAAAGAGGTTGATTACACACCGTTTGTTGACGTAACAAGCTATTCAAAATCAGTGCAAGACAAATATAACAAGTACAACTTTAAACACGCAACAAGCAAATACAAATCTAACGTTGACTTTTTAGCTGGGAATCCTAACGGCTTGGAATACGGACAGATTACACAAGATAATAAAAACGCTAAAATAAACGAATATAGTGTAGTTACAACCTATACTATAATACCACCTAGAAATATAATAAACACAAACCTAATTACGTACTACGGTTTTAGTAATGAATCAACGGACGAACCAAACAGATACAAGCCGATAAACAACGAGCTGGTTTTGTTTGTCAACAACGAATTAAGTTATTTAACTAACGGGGTTCAATTAGGGTTTTTGATGGGTAATAGTTCAGTCGTTCCATTAAGCCGATATATGTCGTTGCTTCCTTGGTTTTCGAATAGTATGCAATCACTAGGTTTTAGCGTTTTGGTCGATGATGTTTCAGGTGTAAATACAACAAAAGATAATTCTTTATACAAGCGTTTTTATGAATCGCAAACAGCAAGATTATTAAACGTAAATGTACTATCACATAAGTTTGATTTGACATTACCGTCAAGTGAGGTTTATGTAAACCCAACTAGAGCAAACGAACCACCAACAGGGTTTAGATTACAGAACGATATTATTATCGGTGAAACAAGATTTTCAATACTAGATGCAAACGTCGATATAACAACGGGTAAAACTAAGTTAACACTATTGAACTATGTTATTAACGACGACAATCAAAAGGAAATTATACCAACTCCTAATATTTATAACCCTGACGGTTACAATGCAGGACAATACAAAACAATATAACGAAAAAAGAAAAAATATGAATTAAACAATGGCTTTAACCATCGCACAATTAAAAGATTTAGTTGCTTTAAACCTAGCTGATAACAGCGACATTATACCATCAGAACATCGAGCAGTTGAAAATGCTTTGATTGATTACCTTGAAACACTTCAACCAATATCAAATAGCAACCTACCTGTTAACAGGGGGTATATAACTGCAAACAATCTTGCAACTGGTGGGTTTGAAGTAGGTATTAACGTAGGTACTACACTAACAGACAGGTTGCGTGTATTTGGTAATATCTCAGCAATTGCGGTTGCATCGAGTTCTAATAAATCACTCTTTACGGTAACACTTCAAAACTCGCACCCAAATAATAATTATATCGTTAAATCTTGGTTGGAACTTACACCAGCAAGCCCCGTTATTTTGCAAAATTCGGCTGACGTTGTAGAGCCAGTCTTTAAAATTGTTTCAGGTAATCAATTTCAAATCATTTTAAATGAAGCAAACAACCAAACGCAAGCATTACGATTACACTTTGAAACGATTGGTTACTAATGGCAGAACAAAACGAAAACATAGAACAAAATATTAGGTTAAATTTTGATACCAACGCCAATGAGATAACACAGCAAGTTGATAGTTTAACCGATGCGGTTGACAGTTCAACGGATAGCGTAAGCGACAATACAGCCGAGACTAAAAAGAACGAACAGGCACAAGCCAAACTTGCAAAGCAATTAGAAGATGCAGCAAAAGAACTTGCTAAAATGGTGCAGCTGCACGGGGCAACGTCACGCGAAGCAATCAACGCAGCGAAAGCGGTTTCAACACTTGAAGCCCAATTATCAAAAACGGCTGACAACACGCGCGATTTAAACGCAACCTTTGAGCAGGTTTACGGTGAACTTCAACCGCTTACAACTCGTATGGGTGAAGCAGAAGACAGGCTTTACGAATTGGCACTTGCTGGACAAGAAGCAAGCGAAGAGTACCAAGGTTTATTAAACGTTGTTGGTGAGTATAGACGTACCCAAATCTTAACCGATAGGGCAGTCGATGCAGCAGCGGCAACATTCAAAGACAAACTAGGTGCTGCAACTCAGATTGCAGCAACTGGAATCAACTTTGCAGCTGGCGCAATTGGTGCGTTTTCCGATGATTCAGAAGAAGCAACTAAAGTGATTCAAAAGATGCAGGCAGCAATGGCGTTTGCCGAGGGTTTAAAAGGGATTGCGGAACTTGGCGAACAATTTAAAATCGTTAAAGGTGCAATCATTGCGGCTGCAGCTGCAACAGAACTAGACAGCGCAGCAGAAAAAAGAAACATCATACAAAAAGCAATTAGCGCAACCGCAACGGGAATCCTTACAGCGGCGCAATGGGCTTATAACATCGCGTTAGCAGCAAACCCAGTTGTTGCGATTGCACTTGCAGTTGCGGCCCTAACGGCTGGTATATGGTTGCTTGTTTCAGCGTTGGCGGCTAATGAAGCAGCGGAACAAAAGCAAATCAAAACAGCACAAGACAACGAGAAAGCACAAAAGAAACTAACCGAGGCAAGAAAAGAAAGTGTTATAGTCCTAGAACGTAACCAAAAGTTAAGTGAAGATTTAGCCAAAGCATCGGGTAAAAGTGCAATCGAGATTAATAAGCTGGCAAATGCTCACATCAACGAGGCAAGCGCATTAAGTCAAAAGAACGCACAAATTGCAAAGCAAAACTTCTTACGCGAACGTAGTATTTTACTAGAGTTAAAAGAAAATGATGCGAGCGAAGAAGCTTTAAACGCTCAAAAGTCGGCAATGCTCAACGCGTATGAGGAACTACAGGACTACAACAAAAAAACCAACGATTTAAAAGTTAAAAGAATTGAATTGAATAACCAGTTTTTAGTTGATGAAACCCAAAAAGAAACCGATGCACGTAAGAAAGCCAGCGATGAAGCACTAAAAGCGCAACAGGATGCTGATAAAAAGAAACAAGACGCAGCAGCGAAAGCAGCCCAAGCGTTGCTAGAACTTAAAAAGAAAAATCTTGAAGACCTTAAAAATGCAGAATTAAAAGCATTTAGAGAAAACCAAGACCAGAACGCAACGACAGCGCAAGAAAAACTTGACATCGCAAAAGAACGTGACCTTTTAGAGATTGAAGCACTAGCCAAAAAGGGTGAAGATGTTACCAACTTAATGGCTTACAATACTGAAAAGTACAACACGTTACAAAACGAACTAGATGCGGCCGACAAAGAAACCAAGTTAAAAGCAGATAAAGATTATTGGGCCGCGCAAGCAGATGCAGCAAGTGCAGCCGCTGACAAAGACAAAGAAATCGCAGACAAGAAACTCGCTATTAAAAAAGCTGAGCAGGATTCGATTAACGCATTGGGTAACGCAGCACTTACAGCTGGTAAAGATTTGTTTGCGAAAAACAAAGCAGTTCAAAAAGGAATCATTGCAGCCGATGGTGCAGTCGCGTTGGGTAAAGTTGCTATTAACACCGTTCAAGCGGTTGCAGCTGATAACGCGGCCAGTCCGTTAACGTTCGGTTTGCCTTGGTCAGCGGTTCACATCGCAACGGGTGCGCTTGGGGCCGCAAGTATTATTGCAAATACAAGTAAAGCCCTTAGCGCGGTCGGTGGTGGTTCGGCTGGTTCAGCCCCTGCAATGCCAAGCACACCAACAGCAGGGGGCGGTGAAACAAGAACACAAGCAACAGCAACCCCGCAGGTTAGTTTTCAAGCATCGAGCGAAAACCAAATCGCAAGTACAATCGCAAGGAACACTAACGCGCAACCAGTGATAAAAACATACGTTGTTGCAAGTGAAGTTGCAGACCAACAAGCATTAGACCGCAAAAAGGTTGAAGCAAATTCATTCTAAAAATACAAAACCCCGTAACATTTCGTTACGGGGTTTTTTTATGTCTTGTTGATTGGTCTATTTATTCTCTTTGACTGTATAAACAAATTTTGTTACGACTTTATACTCACCAGTTATTAGTTTACCCGCAATGGTACATTCTATTGTTGTCGGGTTCGTAAGTTCAAAAGTATATTTTCCTGTTCCCTTAAAGCTTACGTAAACATTACCAACCTTATCAACTGGATAAACTCGGTTTTTATCATTACCGATAACAACCTCAATCATACTTTTAGTTTCAGGGTCATATACGATACTGATAACATCATAAACCTGCTGACCCTTTGCAGGTTCAAGGTTGTAGGTTGTAAAATCATAAACCGCAAAACCTTGTGTTTTTTCTACAATATAATCAAATCTATTGCTTATGGTTTCGGTCTCGCTGTCTTCACTTGAACAACTAACAAGGCTGGTTATCGCGATAAACGCACAAAGTATTGCTTTTTTCATAATTCACTTATTTAATAAGAGGCTAAAGTTAACTAATTATATTGAAGCACGCAAATAATTAATTGAATTGTTTACTTCGATTAACTCTTTTTCTATAATATCTATATGAAAAAGTACGAATTAGTTTTTAATGCAGAACACGAGGGAGTTTTTAAAATTTCGCTTGTCAAAAACCCTGCAATAGAATCAACCCTCTTACACTTCAACGAGGAAAAACCCCAAATTTTACACTTCACACAAGACGAAAAAAGAATCGTATTCGCACCTGCAATGATACCTAATAAATTAATTTTTAGGAACGATGTAAACGGTGAAAATGCGCAAGTTTTTTACACTGCTGAGACCATCGAAAAGGTACAGCAAAACTACTTCAAAAACGGTTACAATTCTGTAACAAATATCAACCACCAAGCCGACAATGTAGACGGTGTTTTTATGTTCGAAAGTTGGACAGTAAACGACCCGCAAAACGACAAAGCAAATGCGATGGGTTTTGACGTGCCAGCTGGTACGCTAATGATGGGTTACAAAATCGATAATGATACGATTTGGCAGGACATAAAAAGCGGAAATCTTGACGGTTTGAGCATCGAAGCAATGCTTGGGTTTAAAGAAGTACAAGACAATAACAAATTTAATAAACAGACAATGAACAAAAAAAGCATTATCAAATCAATCAAGGATTTTTTTATGGCAAGCGAAGACAAAAAAGAGTTCGAAGCAGGTGACAAAAAAGTATATGCGATTGAATTAAAAGAGGGTGAAATCTTAGCAGATGAAGCGGGCGAGCCAATCGGAAATGCAGAGCTAGAAATCGATTCAAAAATCTACAAAACTGACGAATTGGGAACAATCACAAGTATTGAAGATAAACCAGCAGACGAACCAAAAGAAGACCCTGCAGAAGTTGAAGAAATGGCAGAAGATGCACCAGCAGAAGACGAAAAGCCAGCAGATGAAACCGAACCAAAAGAAGATTTAAAAGCCGAAAACGAGCAATTAAAATCGGACTTGGCAAAAGCGCAAGAAGAACTTGCAAAACTACAAGCTGAAAAGGTAAAAGCAGATGCAGAATTAACAACAATGAAAGCACAAACACCAGCAGCTGCACCAATCAAAAACGTACCAGTTCAAGCGGTAAAAACATACGCTGAAATGAGCAATTACGAAAGATTACAATTCAATAAATCAAAATAAAAAAAGCTAAAAAATATAAATATGGCAATAAATTATTCAGGGGGTAAGAAAAACCCAGACTTAGAAAATATTCAAGCAGAATTATACGCTGATTCTGTAACATTTAGAGACAGAACAATCGACATTATCGAAGGTTTTAAATCAGGTACTGACGTTTACGAAAGTAAAACAAGCGTAGCAATGCAAGACGGTTCAACGGATGCGGTAACAGCAACTGGTGACATCAATATGCAGGTTCAAAAATCAGCGGTTGCGTTGAAGTCAATCCAATATTCAGACGTTATTGACGATGCTGTATTATTCGGTACACGTTTCGAAAAATCAATGTCAGCAGGTGCGTTTAATCAAGTATCTGACGAGTTCGACAAAAAAGTACTTATTCAAATCGCGCCAGCAATCGGTGAAGATTTAGAAAGCAAACTTTGGAATGGAGCAACTACAGCTACAAAAACAGCAGTTGCAGCTTCTACATTATCAGCATCATTTAAAGCAACAGTTGCGGCAATGCCTGTAACGTTGTTTGATTCAATCCCAGTAAGAGCATTATACAACGATTCAAACTCAAAAGTTGTTGCAGGTGCAGGTGTTGCAGATTCTGTTAAAATTACAGGTACTACAATCACAAGCGCAAACATTGCAGCTGAGTACTCAAAACTTTATGCTGGTTCGCCTGACAAAGTTATCAACGCAACTACAGGAACAGCGAAAATTTTCGCACCACTTGCACACCGTCAATTGATTAAAATTGCGAACAATGCAGTTGGAGCAGCACAACAAGTTAACTTCTTGGTTGAGGGTTCAGGAGTAAGCGAAAAAATCTCTTACAACGGTATTGAAATCGAGTTCCACCCACTTGTTAGCATTATGATTTTAACGTTACCTGAATACTTGAAAGTATTGGTTGATTTAGTTGGTGATATGTCATACTTAGAGATTGACAAAATGGCTAACGGAGCGCAAAAAAGATACATCAAAAACAAGCAATCTATTGCTACTTGGGTAACTAACCAAAGATACATAACAATCTACGGATAAAAATAATTAAAAGAGTAATCCAGCACGTAAAATGCTGGGTTCGCTCTTTATAAAAAAGACTTAAAAAATTAATATATAAATGGGTTGTACAAGTGCAAATTTTAAAAGCCGCAAACTTCCTTGCTTTTCAGGTATGGGAGGTATTAAAGCGGTTGGAGTAGCTGAGTATGATAGTTTAAAAAGATTGAGCGTAACGGGTGCGGGTGTAACAACACTTGCAACTACTTACAGTGCATCAACTATCGCACGTTTAGAGCTAAAAAATACAACAGTTAACTATTTAGAGACTGCAACAGCTGGAGGTGATAACCGCAGCGTAAGTGTAGCGGGTGATTTGCCTTGCGTTTTCAACGTGGCAAAAGGTAAAGACCTTGAAACTGTTAACTTAATGAATGAATTATTAAAAGGTGAGGTTGTATTGTTCTTAGAACATAATGACGGCTCAATAAAAGTGGCTGGTTCTCAGCTTGGGGCGTTGGTAACAACTGGTACTGACCAAACAGGGGGTGCAATTTCTGACCTCAACGGTTTTACTATCACATTTCACACAGAAGAGCCAGACTTTTCAAGAAACTACGTGCTAAGTTCAACCGCCTTGGTTGATTATGCAACAGCAATTAAGCCATACGTATAACATAGTACGTTAAACTAACATCAAAAGGCAGGCAATAATATGCCTGCTTTTTTTATACAATAAATTCAAATGAAAGTAATAAAAATAAATGAAATAGAACAATTCAATTGCGTACCTCGAAACTATCCAAGTGTAAGCGATGAGTTAACAGTTACTTTGATTAATGAAATGACAAACGAGCCGATAAATTTATCGTTTACTTTCAGCATTTCAGATGCATATTTAACTATAATAGTTAACGAGATACCTAACGACTTTAAGAGCGGTGAAAAGTATTCGATAACCATTAAAAACATAACGAAAAACAACTACATAATTTACTTAGGTAAGTTAATGATTGTTGACGAGAATACAGACATACAAAATTATGAGTACCAAAGCCAATCAAACAGCCGTTTTAACTACTAACACAAAGCACGCATTTTCAGCAAATGTTATGATGTCAGCATTTCAACCGATTGACATTAAACCAACGTACGGGCGTAAGTGGATAACTAACGGGGTTAATAACTCAAACTATAAGATATATAATGATGCATACGACGACAGCCCAACCAATGCAAGTATAATCAACGCATTTGTTAATTACATATACGGGCAAGGGTTAATCGATGTTAACGGGCAAAGCATCAAAAAATACATAAGCGATGAAGATGTTCTTTTACTATGCCAAGATTATAAAACTTACGGGGGTTATGCAGTGCAGGTTATTTGGTCACTTGCAAAGCAACCGTTAAGAATAGAACGTATTGACATATCAAAGCTTGCAATTAATCTTGACGACAATTACCAAACTAACGGTTATTGGTATTCGTGGGATTGGTGCAACCAATACAGGTATAAGCCTGTTTTTTTGCCACTATTTACGGGTAACTATAAAGACGAAAATCTCGAAATACTTGTCGTAAAGAGACCAACCAACAAAGAGTATTTTCCAGTACCTGACTATTTAGCGGGTGTGCCTTGGGCTACGGTTGAGGGTCAATTGGCTAACGCTGCGAAACAGCACTTTATAAACGCAATGAGCGTGTTAACAGTTATCAACTATAACAACGGGCGTGTTGATGATGAAGTCGGGATTTTACAAGCCGAAAAGGTAAGGGATAAAGTAGTCGGAACACATAACCAATCAGCGGTGTTGGTATCATTCAACGAGGGAGCAGAAGAGGGTACAACAGTAGACCAGTTAAGCCCGCCCGAACTAAACCAGCAAAACGTTTTTTATTCAGAAGAAGCAGAACGAAAGTTAATTATCGCACATAGCGCACCGCCTATCTTATTTGCGGGGTCAACTGGTGGTAATGGTTTCAGTTCTAACGCTGACGAAATCGCAACCGCTACACGTGGTTTATTTAGACGACATATAAACCCAATGCGAACGGTAATAATTAACGGTTTGGATAAAATTTTTAATGTAATCGATTCAACTATCGATTTAGATTTTGAAGACTTCAAAGAAGAAACAGCACTTGAAAATACAAACAATTCAAGCAAGTCAAAAGACCTTAGTTTAATTGATGAACCAGTCGAAACAGACAGTGAACCAGTTAAGCCAGTTGATGAAGCAACAAAACAAGCACAAGCGCAATTAAAAGGTTCAGTTGGTGGTGTTCAATCACTATTAGAGATTCAAGCGTCTTATGTTGCTGGTGCTACTTCATACGAAAGTGCAATCGCAATCCTAGATTTAATTTTTGGTTTTTCAAGAGTTGAAGCAGTTAGATTGTTAGGAGACCCGAAACCAGCAGAAAATAACGATACAAGTAATACAACAATTCAGAATGGTTAAAATGTTATTAAAACCTAATGATATAAGCGAGATTGTAGGTTTTGGCGGTAACATTGATGTTGACCAGTTAAAACCATCAATCAACGTAGCACAATCAACGTATCTTAAGAGAATCTTAGGGCAAGGCTTATTTGATAAGATTTACAACGATTACAGCACAAACACGCTAACAGATGCATACAAAGTTATATACGATGATTATGTCGTTTATATACTCGCTTTTTACTCAGCAAGCGTGTATTTGTCAATCAACACAAATAAGACTACAAACGCGGGAACTTACAAAGTTGGTGTTGAGGGTTCGACCAGCGCACCACTTAACGAGGTTGCTATTATAGGCAAAAACTATGAAGCGATAGCAATAAGTTATGAGCAAAGTTTTTACCAATACATAAGTAAAAACCCAGTTCCTGAATACACACAAGACAATAACAAAAAACAAAACTTAACCAATCTTTTAGGTTGGTATTAAATAGATGGCTCAAAAAATTATTAATGTTTCAACACCTAACGACAACCAAGGGGATGAATTAAGAAATGCAAATATAAAAAGCAACGACAACTTTACAGAATTGTATCAAACAAAGGTTGATAAAGTTGGAGGTAAAGGATTAAGCGCAAACGACTATACAACAGCCGATAAAGATAAGCTTGCAGGTATTCCAGCAGATGCGGAAAAAAACGTACAATCTGATTGGTTAGTAAACGATACCAACTCAGATGCTTTTATTAAAAACAAACCTGACTTAATCTCTGGCGTTGCTTGGGGTCAAATTACTGGCACGTTGTCAGACCAAGCCGATTTACAAAACGCATTAGATGCGTTACCAACATACGACTACGTTGATAGTAAAATATCTCAAACCGTTTTAAGCGGTATCACTGACTTTGCACCAAGCGAAGATGCGGTCTTTACTGCATTGTTACCAAAAGAAAACCTTTCAAATAAAAATGCTGTCAACGGGTATGCTGGTTTAGATGGTTCAGGTAAAATCTATAGTAATCAATTACCAGCGTTAGCAATTACAGATACTTACGTTGTCGCTTCACAGGCCGCAATGCTTGCTTTGTCAGATGCAGAACGTGGTGATTTGGCTGTACGTACAGATTTAAACAAAACCTTTATTTTAAAGGCTGACCCGTTTTCTGTTTTGGCGAACTGGCAAGAACTTTTAACACCAACTGACACCGTAAGCAGTGTATTTGGTCGTACGGGTGCGGTTGTTGCAAACTCAGGTGATTACACAACAGCGTTAGTGCCTGACACTACCAACAAACGTTATCAAACTGACTTGCAAAACACCCGAAACGATGCTACAAGTTCAATCCAAACTCAATTAGACAGCAAAGCACCGCTTGTGAATGCGAACCTAACAGGCGCACCAACAGCACCAACAGCTGCAAGCGGAACAAACACAACTCAAATTGCAACAACTGCCTTTGTCCAGGGTGCAGTGAGTACAGCAGATACCAACGCATTACACAAATCGGGTGATGAAACTTTTACAGGGATTAAGAGCGTAACCAATACGGGTGCGACAAACATAAACGGTTTATCTCTAACAAACACCGCTAGTGCTTCAACGCAAGTTTTATCCGTAACCAATACGGGTGCAGGTCGTGGTATATTATTGTTTAACGGTTCAACGGGTGCTGGTCAAGTTGTATCAAACAATAGTTCAGGTACAGGTATTTACACAGCTAACGGCGTAAATGGTTTAGGTTATAGCTTAGATAATGGCGGTGTTGGAACAGGTTTTTATATCAACTCGCAAACTGCTTCAACTGGTGATTTAATGCAGTTCCGTAAAAATGGGGTTTTAACTTCCAAAATCAATTCTGACGGAAATATAACAACACCTAACATTTTAACGGGTGTTTTAGATGTTGCAGGAACAAGACCAGCAACGGCAAGTTTGCACGGGGCGTGGTTTAGGGGTGCTTCATCAATAAATGAAAGTTCTTTGTATAACTACAGTTCAACAAACGGTAATTACAACGGGTTTTTATACAATATGTATCACGATGGTACAAATTTCATCCAAGCCGCGAACGGTAACGCGTTCAATTTGGGTGGTGGTTATGCTCGTTTTTTGGGTAATGGTCAAAACTTCACTTGGGGTGTAACACCTACATACGTTAGCGGTGCGGGTAAAGATTCAGCCACTACGATAACCGATATAATGACACTTGCAAGAAACGGTAGTTTGGGAGCTGGTCAAATAACAGCTAACGCGACCGTTCAAACTAACTCTTTCGTTGGTCAAAATAACGGAGTTAATACATTCACTGTAAATAAAAATGGTGCAGTAACAGCACTTAATCAAATGAATATTGTTACCGATGGAGCAATAGACCCTATTTATTTAGATACCTATAACGATAATTTAAGTGTTGGTGCTAACTTCAACGGTAGAAAATACGGAGGAACAAGAGCCTTACCGACTTCTGTACTTGCTGGTGCTGTATTGACTGGAATTTATGGTTCTGGATATGATGGAAGTTCTATAGTTGGAGCAACAGGAGCAATAAGAGTATTAGCAAAAGAGAATTTTTCTTCTACAAACAAGGGTACTTACATTGACATTTCTACAACTCCAGTTGGTACGACAACTAGAATAAACAGAGGTACAATTGACGATAACGGAGACTTTTTAATAAATAGTACTGTAAATTCTGGTTTAGGTAAATTACAAGTTAACGGAAACATTACGGCTCTTTCAGGGTCTAACGCTGCACACGTTGTTGTTAACTCACAGTTAACCGCATTAGATAACGCAGCGTTGCACAAATCAGGTGATGAAACTTTTACAGGTGCTAAGACTGCAATTAATACGGGTAACGTTTCGAATGTTGTAAACGGTCTTGTTTTAACAAACAATAGTACAAATACAGGTAGTCAAGTTTTAAATGTTTTCAATAATGATGGTGGTATCGGTGCGAGATACACTAATAATTCGGTGGGTTTAGGTTTATATACAAACAATCTTGGTGCTGGTGAGGGTTTTAGAGTTCGTACACTATCGGGAATTGGTCAAACCGTATATACTGACGGTGTAGGAACGGGATTGCAGTTTAATAGTGCTACAGGTTCAACAGGTAATTTGATTGAGTTCAGAAAAAACAATGTTACAACGTTACGTGTTGATTCTGAGGGAATGTTAAGAACTTCAAACAATGGTGCAACATCAGTAAATGGTCTTGATTTTACAAATAACGGAACATCGGCAACTCAGGTTTTAACATTAACAAATACATCAACAGGGATAGGACAGCGTACAACTAATACAGGTGCGGGTGTTGGTCAGTTTATCAACAACACTAACAACGGTAACGGTTTAAATATAACAAATAGCTCGACGGGTATCGGTTTTTTTACTGATAACACTGGTTCGGGTACAGCTACGCACTTTAATTCGTCTCTAAGTTCAACAGGTGATTTAATGCAGTTCAGAAAAAATGGAACAATCACAACCAAGGTTGACCAAAATGGACTTATCACAACGATTACACCAAGCGCGGGAACAAACAACACACAAGTTGCAACAACTGCCTTTGTAACTAGTGCGGTAACTGCTGGCTCAACTGGTGCGTTATTGCTTACAGGTAATCAAACGTTTTCAGGTATCAAAACCGTAACAAATACTGGTACATCACAATCACAAGGTTTGGCTTTTATCAATACAGCGACAAACAACGGTCTTGGTGCGGGTGCTTTAACTGTTTTCAATTCGGGGGGAGCTGGTGCAGCTTCAACATTTGAGAACCAAAGTAATGTAGGAACAGCTTTATATGTTTACAACAACGGTGCTACTACTGGTACAGCATTACGTGTTGATGCTGGTTCAGGTCGTGGGGTTGCTGTAACGTTAGATGCAAGCGGAACAGGTGTAAATATCAACAGTACTGTCATTGCAACGGGTAAACCTTTAGCTATTCAACGCAATAGTGTTGATGTTTTAACGGTTGGTGTTTCAGGTGATACAACTGCAAAAAGTTTTATCAAATCAGGTGCAACTGCGAACGATATTTTAATGGGTGACGGTTCAACAAAGACCGATACAAGACCTTATAAATCTTATGTTGCGATACTAACACAAACAGGAACAGCAATACCAGTTGCATCGGTATTAGAAAACTCGTTAGGTGGTACGGTTGTTTGGTCACGAAGTTCAGCAGGTAGTTTTACTGCAACCTTAACGGGTGCGTTTACACTTTCAAAAACTTATGCAACGTTTCAATTTCAAACCTTTTCAGGTGGTTTGGATTACACGTCAGGGATTTTGACAAGTTTAAACACTGTTAATTTAACAACACTTGCAAACGGAACACTAACCGATAATGCAAATGGTTACATTGAAGTTAGGGTTTACAATTAATACAAATAAATAAGGGGTGATTTAACGATTACCCTTTTTTATTTCCTATAATAGATACGGGGTGAAGTACCGAAAAATAAAGGAAAAATAAATAAAAATATTAAATGACCATTGAACAATTAGCCCTTGCAGTTATAAGTTTTCTTATCTCAATTATAGGGTATTTTTTAAAGAACTTATTCGAGAAAATCGAAAAGCACGACAAGACCATCAACGAACACACAACATCAATCAAAGTGGTTGAAAATGAGCATAACACACTTAATAACCGTATCGATGATTTATTCAGCGCAATAAAAGAGTTAGCACAAGAAATCAAATCGCTATCAAAGGAACTAAATAAAAAGAAAGATTTATAATGATATTCATAAACTACATAAAGAAACTAATCGAGTACAACAGTAATCCGTCAAGCAAACGCTTTATAGGTATAATTGCGGGCTTATCTCTTTGCGTGTATATGTTTATCAACCCAAGCGAAGCAGCTAACAACTCAGTGCTTATTTTAAGCCTTGGCGCGCTTGGTATAACAGCATACGAAAAACTGATTAAAAAATAAATGAACAAAGAAATACCAAAAGAAATCAAAGACCTGCTTAATGTTGCGGGTCAAAAATATTCAGAATCACCAGCAACAACAGATGCGGGTCGAGTTCTTAGATTCTTAGCAAGATTCATTACGGTTGATACCATTATCAAAGTACTTGCGCACAAGCTTAAATAAGACGTTTTAAGCGATTAAAATAATGATTTGGTACAATGTACCGATTAATTCAAAATATTAACTGATATGCGAGTATTTCAACTTATTAGGGAAATAGAAACAGATATATACAGCTGGTCATCGGCCAAGATAATAAAGAATTTCAATCATAGAGAATTTAACAAAGCCTCAAAAGGTGAGGGTTATTCGTTTGGTATCTATTTGAACGTGGAACGCTTACGGGTTGAATTTATGGAGCTGGAAGAATATTTGTATTGCGTTGGGATTCGCGAGTACAACAATAGATTTGAAGAATAAAAAAACCCCAATCATTGCGGTTGGGGTTTTTTTGTTTTTATTTTATCCTTGAGATTGAAGAATCTTTTGTTTGGCCTCATATCGAGGTTTTATTAGTTTATTATATTGTTCCTCGGTTAGTGCTCCTTTTTGTTTAAAATCATTAACACTTGCATCGTGGTTTATATCTGATTCCACCCACATACTACAAATGTTACTCGCGTCTATATTGTTTTTATGGTTTTCCTCACTAGCTAAAAGTATTTGCTCATATTCTTCTTTGTTAAAAACCAACAAAGTCATTTGAGTTTTACAAGGTAGTATTACACTAACATATTTTAACCCCATTTCGATGTCTTCCTTTGGGGTTTCCTTATAAGCAACCCATACACCATCGCGGTAAATTTCAATTTTAATCCAATTTTCTTTTTTAATTGGTGAAAGACTTCCAAACCATTCTTTAGGACTAGCACCCAAATTTAAGCCTGCTTGCTCCATTTCGTTAGCTCTTAGCATATTCATTTTAGCAAGGTATTTAAGTTTGCCCCACGTATTAAGTCCAATAGGTTTAACTTGAATACGAGCGCAACCGTACGTATCGACTTGTTCCTCAAATGTCATTAATCTAAGACCTTGTGTTGTACTTTTAACTGTACTTATAGAGCTTTGGTCATATTCATTACCTGTACCGACATTTGTCATTTTAATAGCTGTCTTTTCAAAATCTTCACTAGTTGAAACCCAAGAACAAGCTTTTTCGTTTTTTTGGGTTATTGATGCAGTAGCTAAATTAATTTGCCCACTTTCAATAATTTCTTTTAGTCTTATTTCAGGTGTATAATGATAGTAGTTTACGTTCATATTTTTTATTTTATGGATTTGTATTTAATTGATTCGGTTATCTTTTATGATTCTATTATTGTATTTACACCACTTTTAACTGCATCTTCATCAACGTACGTTTCGATTCTTTTTGTTAGTGCACCAATTTGACGGTGACCACTTGTTGCTGCAGTTACATCTTCATTGTAAACAACTACCTGTTTAATTACGTCTTCATTATGTCTTAATTCGAAAATTTTACCAAAAGGCGAATTAAACGTAAATAAAATAAAATCACCGTCTTCACTCATTTTTACTAAATCACCGTTAACAGTTCTTTTTTGATAATCAATGTCCATTGCATCGGTGTAAACTTTTGCAATAGAGATAAGATTATCGTATTCTTGATACTCTTTTGTATCAGCTAGTATTTTATCGATTGCTAAATCTTCAATCAAAGGATTTTCAACAAATTCCAATTTAGAAAAATCAAGTGTATAATAAGAGCTAAAATTATTTTCGAACCCGTTAATATCAATCTTTGCTGAATACCAAATGTTTTTTATTCTAAAAGCTAAAAAATCATATTCAGGGTCATAATACATCATAAAGTTAATAAACAAATCATTGTTATTTGTTCCAACCATAGGTATATGTTGACCGTTGCTTTTTGATAAGGTTTCTTTGTACAGTTTTTCACATTTGTTAATTACTGCTTTGCTTACTGGGTTTCTAAATGTTGTGTTCATAATTAGTATGTTTTATTTTTATGTTATTAAGGTGGTGCAAAGATAAGTATATGTTTTACATATCAAAGTAAATAGTTAAGATTTTTTTAAAAAAGATTAATATAGTTAGTTAATGCATAAACAGATTAAGTTATGTAATATTACATAACTTAATTTGTTTATGTAAAATGAAATTAGTTAACACATAACTTAATTAACTTAGGTACAAATAATGAATTAAATTTTTATATTTGAACTTGTAAAAAAATATATTGTATTATGATTGAAATAGGAGGAACAGCTAAAAAGGTTGGTGATTTTTTAAAAGACTATTTAAGCGTGATTATAGTTATTCCCGCCGCTATTGGAGGGGCTTGGCAAGCGGTTGAATTAATGAATATTTCGATTCCTTTTATTAGATTTTTTTCTATTTCTCAGGTTGTTCCTGATGGTTTGGTAGTCCTACTAGCGATGATTGGAGGAATAATACCGATGTCGATTGGTGCTATTTTTGGTTATGTCTTTGGTGAAGTGAACCCAGTAATTATAAAAAAGGAGGAAATGACAGATGAAGAAAAAATTGTGCGAAATGGTGTTTATTTAAAAACTAACCAAACAATCTTTCTAATAACTACCTTATTTTGTTTGGTCTGGTATTTTTGCATAATTTTTTTTGATAATAACGATAAAAGTTTTTATTGGTTTGCTTTATACTTATGCACTGCAATTGGTATACTAGCTTTACAATATTTTTCGATGCATAATTTATTGGTAAGTCATAAAATAAAAGCTTTTAAATTGTTTTCTACTATAAAAGTTACATTTTTAGGTGTTTTTCTCATAATTATTGTTACGCTTTCGAAGCAAGTTCATCAAAAATTTCTCATCACAAATAATTTTATTAATTTAGAGAGAGTAAATGCAATTATAAGTAAAAAATTCCCTACGTCTAAAAACGAAATACTATATTTTAATGACAAGTACTTATTTTACAAAATCACATTTACAAAAGCAAAATCAAAAGATTCTAAAGAATTTGGTGATAAAATATACATATTAGAATTGAACCAATTATTTGATAAAAATGAAAATTAAAGGATTAGCAGGATATTTATTTGGTAACTGAAGAAGTGAAAATTTTTAATTATGTGTTATTATGTTGACCAAAAAAGTAGTCGTAAAGATGTAAAAATTCGATTCAATATTGCCATAAATAATATAGGTAATTTTTACAACGGGGTTTTTGCGAATGGCTTTGAGCATTCAAATTTGCCAATAATTAGACAATAAAAAAAATACAACAAATCAATACTCCACAAAGTAAAATGTAAATTGAAATTAATTCAAGTTTAGATTCTTTTTCAATTTCCGCGAATTGGGTTTTGATTTCTTTTCTTATTATTTCTAGTTGCTCATCTAATGGGTTTTTCATTGAATGTCTTGTCTTTTTAAGATACTAAATTATCACTTAGGGCTATTACTTGTTTACGGATTTCCATAATTATATAAGTTTTAGTTTGTTGACTTCTTTGAATATTTCTAAGCGTTCATTTATTCCGATTAGACCCCCGTTAATTTTCAAGGTTACACGTTGCACACTGAGTTCGTTATCTGAATCAATAACGTCGTTTATTTTATTCGTTTGCCAGTACCATAAAGCGGACACCAGCGCGTTAACCTCGGTTAAAATCAAGTCAGGGTCATTTAATAAATTATCGTTCTTTAAATGGACTGCAAGTGCTTTGTAGTTGTTTTTGCCTGTCAGCTGAATAAAACCGCGCCCGCGATACTTCCAGCCCTCACCGCTGGCAACGTCACCGTTACCCATACGATTTGCGTATATCTTATTTGCTATCTTTTCAGGTTGGCGTGCGTACTCGTTCGCCTCGGTTAAATCTTTGAAGTACTTCTTAAAGATTGAGACCAACGCCTTTGCTGAGTAGTTAAGGTTTTCGGCTTGGGGTCTCAATTTTGATTCGTGGTAGAGCTGCGCCCAAAAGTGCGCACGTTCGATTTGGGAATCGATTCCGTACTTATTAAGTACTGTATTGTATTTTGTATTGAGTTCTGTTATTAATTCATTCACTTGTCTTTAATGGTTAATAGTGGTGTTATTGTGCAGTTGTGCGGTTGACTTTGGTTTTTTGTAAGCCGTTGATGTGTTGGAGTTGTTCGGCAATTGCTCGATGGTGTAGTCGGGTTGCAGGTTGGTAATGTCCCAAATGCGTGGGATGTTCTTTTTATCCCAATAAAAGTTAATGTAATGGATAAAGATTTTTTTATTTGGGTACTTCTTTTGCAATCGGGTTTTGATGTCCTGCAGGTTATCAAATTTGTCTTGTTCAAGATACCACGTATCAAATGCATCGTAATCTTTGTAACGGTGTTTTATTTCACCGATTACGAAATCTTCTGTTGTTCCAGTTGTAAAAGCAACATCCCACTTATCAAAGCGTTTGGTCGCGTATCTCGTTATGTTCCAATCGGGTTGTTTCTTGCTCACGTAATCTGTGAACTGGTCGCGCCCTAACTGCTCGTTAAGGTCGGTAATTTCATTTTTTATCATATAGTTATTTTATATAATAAATATATGTGATAAGTAAAAAAGTTAAATAGTATAGTTAATATTTGAGTGCAATTTTTACCTTTGTATTTGTTAACCTCTAAAAAAAAAGTTATGCGTATATTATTTAACGGTGAGATAATCGAACCAAAAAGCCCTGAACCAGTTAAGGTTGAAAAACTTGACGACAAAGGATTTTATACCCTATCAACGAAAAATGCGTTGAAGTTGTCCAATTACGTAGCTGAACAACTAGGTGTTAAGTTAGGTAACAAGATAGCGTACGTTAAACATAACGACCTTGTTTTTATTTACAAGACAACAACAGAAGATGTTAACGGCTACCCTTTAACTAAGCTTGGTTTGAATCAAAGTTTTATTCGCTTGAATCACGCTACATTATGGAACGAGTTAAAAGGAAACGATAAGAGCGTACGTAAATTTGAACTTGGCGAACCAATCCCAGCAGTTGATGAAAAAGGTAATCCAACAGGTGAAAATGTCTTTTTGCTTACTTATAAAGGGGAGACATTAAAGCAACCAAGCGGTAAAAAGAAAGTTGCAGGTAAGGGAAAAGGTTCGAACGTTAAGAAGCGTAAGAACATCTTGGTTGATACCGTTGAAGCAATCCCAGCGAACGGAGTTCTTACTTTTGATATGAATAAATAAAAACAATATGACACAAGCCGATAAGATAACCACGCTTAAAACCGCAATCCAAAACCTAAAGGATTATATACAAAACGCTGACCATTCACAGCCAGTGAGCCAGCAGTTTATTATTGATAACTTGGTATTGTCAGGCGGTGAGAAAGAAGAGTATTTGAAAGAAATAACTAATCGAATGGATTCGTTTCAACTTTTGGATTATGGAAGTGCTGAGGTACTATCGAAAGAAAAGTTATATTTAATGCTAGAAGAGTTTGAAAACCTTTTAGAACTAATTGAATTATAAATTATTATACACACTATGAGCAAAGCAAACACAATTGACGTTTTAGAAAGAACAATCGAAAATGTAGAATCTTACATTGCAAACGGAAACCACAGCGAAGCAGTTTCAACAACTAATCTTATCAATGCGATTACTGAAAACTATCAAGAAGTTGATAGGGATTATATTTGGAGCTTATCAGATAAATTTAATTCTTTTGAAATGTTTGGCGATAATGAGCATAACGAATTGTTATTGACAAGCGCGCAGCTAGATGCAATACTATTGGATTTTAAGAATGAGCTTGACCACGAAAGAGCAGACGACTAAATCAGCAAACAACATAAAGCAAAAACCCCGTAGCATTTCGTTACGGGGTTTTTTATTATATGGTGTGAAAGAATAGCTTTATCGTATCAACAAACAATCGTTGCTTTTCGGGCTTGGTGCGTTCGAGTTTTGTTTCGTTCTTTGGCGCGTGGCTCGCTTGTATTTCCGATATGATTGTTTCGCGGTCTTTGTTTTCGTAAACAGTAGTTGCGACAAGCTTTTCGTTGATATACTTATTTTCGATGCACGTACCGTAACGGAACTTGTAACGGTAAACGATGTTGGTTTCAAAGTACATTACAATTTCGTATTTGTAATATCGTACTCTTATTATTTTGTTGTGTTCATTTTTGATGTAGGTTACTAACCCGTTTTTGTTAAATCGTTGAATTTTCATTTTGTTTCATACTCTTTTGTTTTTCGTTATTTATTATGTATTTGGTTTTAAGTTCTTGGACTTTCAACCAAAAGCCGTCAAAGTCGTCAGTCATTAAGCCGTACACTTCATTAATTATTTGGTAGGCTTTGAGCTTGTCGTCAGTCAGTTCGTGAAACTCAGCAGGTGATACGTTGCGCCCTTTGGGTGAGTACTTAAACTTTCGTTCGAACCTTACGCGCATTTGTTCCTTTTTTTTGTCTTCGGTTATTTTGACCGCTTTAACGGCTGGCTTAACCTTTGGTTTGGTTTCGGGTTTAATTTCGGGCGTTGATGGTTCAGGTATCGTTTCGGTTATTGTTTCAACCACTGGGATTGATTCAGGGGCCGCAGCTGCTTTGCTTGTGGTTTTGCGTTTCTTTGGTTCGACAACTGGCTCGTTGTCCAGCATCGCGATAAGTACATCAATATCAACTTTGATTTTGGTACGCGCACCCATCGTTGGGTTTTTATCCGTATCGGTTACAAGTATTTTAAGGTTCTTAAGATTTAAAACCTTGGTCTTAACAGTTTGGTACTCTACACCGATAAGCTCAGCAACGTTGGTATATTTCATTTGAAATACTTGGTCGTTGAACTGATACGATAGAATCAATTCAATTAGCCTTATATCGCTGTAAGTAAGCTTAGATAGTTTGTTTAGTATTGGATAACTCTTTATAGATATGATACCGTTTTTACTTTGTTGGTATTGTTCGAGTTGGTTTAGTTCGTTTTTCATTTGTTTTTATTCTAGTATTCTGTTATGATGGTCTAGTCCTTTTTACTTGGACTAGAGGCAGGGGAAGCAACGCCCCTGCACCAAGCGAGCCTTTAAGCTCTTATCAATTATAAATATTCTCGTTCAGATAGTCAATAGATTTTAACCATATTAATTTGTTATAACACCATAACTTAAGGTTATAATAATAAAAACGGTACTCGTGTGAGTACCATAATTTTAATAATTGGTACTTATATGAGTACCATAATCAGCTACAAAGGTACTCATATAAGTACCATAATGCAAATTTTTACCCGAAATAATACGTTGATGGTACTTGTACGAGTACCACGATGGTGCTTATATGAGTACCAAAAAACAAAAAACGGTACTCGTATGAGTACTTCGTTATAAGATACTCTTTATAATAAATATAATAAGAAAATAATAAACTATAGATATAGGAGAAATTAAAAGAAGTTTTTCCACTACGTTACAAAACCCCTTTTAATTGTAAAATGCAGGTTGATGTTATTTCATTTCATTTTTCAGGATTAGAGTTGGATAGGTTCAAAACAAAGTCATACTTCAACGCTATTTACTTTTAGCACCCGCAAGGTCATATTTGAAATAAACATCAACTATGAGCAAAGAATTTAATGTATTATCAACGTTCGACGGTATGAGCTGCGGCCAGCTTGCACTTAACGTTGCGGGTGTATCATATACCAACTATTACGCAAGCGAAATCGACCGATACGCAAAACAAGTTACACAATCCAACTATCCCGATACAATCCAGCTGGGCGATGTGACCACAATTACAGCCGACCAGCTACCACATATCAACCTGCTGATTGGCGGCTCGCCTTGCCAAAACCTAAGTATTGCAACCATCAACAATATAAAACACAATAAAGGCTTACAGGGTGAAAAGTCAAAGCTATTTTACGAGTACTTGCGATTGCTGCATCAACTCGAGCCGCAATACTTTCTTTTCGAGAATGTCGCAAGTATGACCAACGCAAACAAAGACCTGATAACGCAAGCATTGGGAGTTGAACCGATAAAGATAAACTCGAACCGTACAACCGCGCAAGACCGCGAACGCTACTATTGGTCAAACATTCCAACGCTAACCCAGCCAGCCGACCGCAACATCATTCTAAGCGATATAATCGAACCAAACCCACCAGCTAAGTATTGGTACACTCAAACGCATACGTACAACGGTGATAACGAAAAGATACAAGCAACCCTAGACATCAACGGTCACGACATCTTAAAGCGTGTGTACAATCTCAACGGCAAATGCGGCACGCTGACGTGCGTAAGCGGTGGGAACACTCAAAAAAAAGTCTATCAAAACGGAAAATGTAGGAAGTTAACACCATTGGAGTATGAGCGATTGCAAAACGTACCTGATAACTATACATCAGGAGTAAGTGATTCTCAACGTTACAATATGCTTGGTAATGGTTGGACTATCGGAGTAATTGCCCATTTTTTTAAAAATTTGAACGAAAATACATCAAGAAAAGTTAATTAAAAATTAAATGTCTTGTGTGATTGGGAAATATGTATTTAATTCGCTGTCTATTATTGTTGAATATCTAATAGATGGATTACGACCACGACAAAGATATAATAAATGATTTAGATATTTTTATCAAATTTTACTTTAACAAAAAATTAACATTCAGAGTATGGCGATTTACACAAAAAATTATGATTATTTAAGCGACCCAATAACGGTAAACGGAAAAGAATATGTTCCTGATTTTATTATTGCATTTCCTGTTGATAAGGATGCTGTAAATTTAGAAAAATGCACTTGTGTATTTACGATTCGTAATAGTGAAAATCTAATCTTAAGAGATTATGTCGGTGCAGAATATTTTGAATTACTGAATAATGAAAACATAAAGAAGTCAATAAACGGTTATCTGCCTGAGCACGTTAATTGTTTTACAGAAACTTTTTTTCCGTTAGAAGATTTTTTAAAAGAGAAAGGCTTTAATATTTAGTTGATGTTAATAATAAGATAAATCAATTTTACTATAGAAAACACTTATTATTAAAACTGGCTTAATCAGAAATTGTGTAGTACCTTTGTGGAACAATTACGCAGGGCTACAAATAGTAACACCGCTTTAGAGACTATCTATTGTTTTAAACGATACAGGTCTTTAAAGCGGTTTTTTGTGCTCTATACTGAACGATAAGACAAAAAACGATATATGGTACAACCAAACGAAAAAGACCTGCAAACGTCCTTAAAAAAGGTTTGCTAGTAATTAAGATAACCAGCACCAAAGAAGTAACGCAAAAGGCACTTAAAGAACTGTTCAACCCAATGGACGAAAACCACATCGATAACGATAGGCAGTTATATGCAATGACATACAGCGCAAACGGTATGCAAAAGATAATCCTAACAGATTTGAACACGTCCGTACAGGTGCAGCCGTTCCACTTTATAATTATGCGTTTCGATTCGGAACTCGTAACGGAATACACCGATAAAATGACAAGAATAATTAAACAGCAATTTGAGATATGCAACCAACAAAATACAGTAGAGAAACAGGTGCAGGGATAGCACAGATAAAAGTAACATTCAACATAACGAGTAATGACATTGAAGATGCGATTTTTTCCTTGATTGAAATAAATAACAACATACCAACTAAAACTCAAGTAATTGACCATATTAGGTATATTGCTAGGTTTATGGTGAGTGGGGGTCGCTTGTCATTTGGTAACGATTATGAAGATTATTTGCAATACAAAGACAAGGTAATCGAGACAGCAAATAAACTGTTTCCACAATTTTACAAAGATTACAGGGCTAAAGCTTAATGAAAAAGAAATATATTTGATGCAGGATAATTATCTATTAAACGATTACTATGAACAGAAGAAGCGTGTTAAAAAATCTGAATGCCAATAAAAAAACAAAAGTTGAAGATAAAACAAACATTGAAAAACTCATCGAAAAATTAAAGGTCAATTCTCAACCTGTAACTGTTCCTGTTATTCCTGAAACTTATTCGAAAGAACTTCAATGTTATTACAATGTAGAGCAGAAGATTGAAAAAGACGGTGGTAAAATACATTACGGATGGAACATACATCAACTAGCAACATTGATTGAGGGTGAGCATCACGCAGTTTGGGAAAACGATAAGGGCGAGCTAATCGATATAACCCCAAATCAAGACAGAACAACTGAAATATTATTTTGCTCAGATGAAAAAACAACATACAGTGGTGTAAACATTGGAAATATAAGAATGAATATCACTGATAATAAAATGGTTGATGATATAATCTTGTTTTATGAAACGAATGACTTATTTTGGACTTATGGTGAAAGAAAAGATGAAGAGGTTGTTAATATGCCGACAATTATTGTAAAGATGATTGAGAGTTTTAACGGTGTGATTTATCAACTTGAACAACAAGTAAAAAAAGGTGATAATCATAATAGTCTTTGTGTTTGTGGAAGCGGTAAAATTTATTCAAAATGTCATAGCGTCTTGTTGAAAAACGACAGACTACAATACATTAAAGAAGCAAAGAAAATAAAATCAAAGATGTAATTTAGTTACAATTTGGAGCAGTTCAGAAGAACACCGCACCAACTAAATGAAATAATTTTGCTGATTCTAAACAACACAAGAGTTAATCGATAGGATTATCTTTAAAGAATCAAAAATAAATCAATAACCTTTAAATAAAATTTATGTTTACACTAAGTATTTTACAACAGTATTCAAGCGTACCAGTTATTTCAGTTTCGCAATCACTAGTAAATCCTCAAATTTCAATAATTAAAATCAATGGAAAAATAGAAACTGCACAGCTTATGAGTGATATAGTTAGAAAAGCAATAGTAGTTAATAATGGTTACGAATATGGAGAATCTACGGGAAATGCATTGATAGACCACGCTTATACTGATTTGTATATGTTTTATATGCCAACTGGTTTAAATGAAGAAATTGATTATTGGAATCACGACCAAGTTTTAATTGAGGTCTTGTCTTATGAACTTAGTAATTTGGATTCAGATTCTGTTTTGAAGGTATTAACTAATAGAAAGTAAGTATTGTTAAAAATCACCAATTGCAACAGATTAAAAAAACCAACATCATTTGATGTTGGTTTTTTTTATTCACCCAAAAAAAAATTATTTTACTTTTTAATAAGCTAGTAATGAATGATTTGTGTTTTATGTCAATCCAATCGATTCAACTTTAGATACTTATATAATTTTTTTTTTGGACACGTCTAAAAACACTCTTTACAAAAGTTTCTTTTTAGAGTATCTTTAAAGCACACTTACGAAACAACACAATTGCAGGGATTGCGGGCGTTGGGTTCGCAAAATAAATGTTATCTTTTTAAGGTAAACCCTAAACAGTTATAGATTTTATTTATACATTTGAGTTAATATAGAAAGTTAAATAAAAACGATATGACAGCAAAATACATACGAATAAGCGATAAGTCGCAAAAAGTAGATAGACAGTTAAATGATAAGGATAAATTATACATTGATATAATCAGCGGTAAAACACCATTCAACGAAAGGCCACAAGCCAAGCAGTTAATGCAAGATGTTGAGCAGGGATTAATTAAGCAGACGACGGTGCAGGATGTGAGCAGATTAGGCCGCAATCTAATTGATACGTTGCAAACACTGGAATATATGCACGATAAGGGCGTATGTGTGTATGTGCATAATATCGGTATGTATTCAATGATAGATGGCAAAGAATCGCCAGCCTTTAAGATGGTAGTTACTATCTTAGCCAACATTGCTGAGCAGGAACTTAGTACACTAAAGGAACGCCAAGCCGAGGGAATCAAAGCGGCCCAAGCCAAGGGAACGTATAAGGGGCGGTTATTGGGGTCTAGTATGTCACCTGACGAACTAACAGCCAAACACCCTGACATTGTTAAGCTGCTCAAAGGCAAGGCAAAGGTAAGTTATAGAAACATTGCAAAGATAACAAGCAAAAACTTATCAACGGTGCAACGTGTATCAGATGCATACAAGACCATCAACGCACCATTCTATTACAATGCTGACATTGACCCTTTCGCACCAAGTAAGAGCGTACCACTGCAACGATAAGTCAAAAGTAATATCAATATCAACTAATAACATTAAGCCCTTAACGGGCTTATTCTTTTTGTGTTCAGATTTTCGGTGTTTTTGATGCATTGGGAACGGATACGTACCTTAAACGCTCCAAGCACTAAAAACTAAAAAACCTTATGACGTGTGAAAACGTGGTATATAAAATCGGGAAAATGCTCAAATTTAGGGTGTATTGCTATTATACTTAAATTTGCAGTGTTGGGTTGGAGCTGAAACAGAGGAGTAAGTTAAGACCGCAGCAAGTAACTTTTAATTCATAGAAAAATGGTAGAATTAACCGCCTTTTTATCAATTGTACTTTTTATAATTATTGCAATTAGAAAATAGACTAAAACAAAACGCCCTAGTGAGTAACTTTCCTAGGGCTTATTTAGAAATTTTCAATCGTGGCATAACCCCTTACAGAATTAATTATAAATTCGTCTAAACTTTTGGGAGCAATTCAGTTAATCGTTTTTTCTATAACGGTATTTTATATATATGCGTGCTGTTAAGTGTATTTGTTTTAATTGGGTATGAATTTTCAATTGAGATTAAATCATCAGGCGCGATATTGATTATATAAAAATCATAAGTATCACCACCATCTACGTAGACATTTTTATTTTCTTCAACCTCTTGCAATAATTTAGATGGGTCATTAAGCAAAATATTTTTTCGATATATTGGTCTGTAATCCATTCCATTCACTGAAACATATTCGTATTTCATAGGTCTTGAAATTAATCCTCTAATGTTTAAGAATAATTTAAATGGATGTCCGATTTCTTTTCCACCATAATTAATAAAAACACTTGCTAAGACTGTCTTAGCGTCTAATTTGTTTATTATGACCCTTGATATAAATTGATTAAAAAGTGTCTTTAATTCTACTCTATTATCTTTTGCATCTATAAGCATTTGTATAGTTGCTTGCTTGTCATTTTGTTTCTCAAATATTTTTTTATTTTGAAAAATTTCTTCACTCAATAAATTAATCTTGATTGTAAGTTCCAATTCGCTTTGATTGATTTCAGCCTGTTTTTTTTCAAATATTGCTGAATCAACTTTATCATCAAGATACAAGTCTAACAAACGCTTTTTTTCATTTTCTTTTTTTCCAAAAGCAGTCTGTGCAATTTTTAAATCACTTTCAAGTGATTCTATTTTTGTTTTTAATTCTGCAAACAAATCCACCTTGTTCATCTGAATATAATTTGCTAGTCGCCCACTACTTACAAACTCTGTATAAATAGCAGATTCCAGCAAGGATATGTTAATACCAATATTTCCGCAATTCCCGCCTTTTATTAGCCTTGACGAACATATATAAACCTTGTCACCGCCTTCAACGGGTTTGAATTTTGCAAAGTAATTACGGCCACAACAACCACAAATGAGCAAATCTTTTAATAAATATGTATATGTTGTTAGATAATTTCGGTGTGTTTTGGTAGCGGTAATTTCGTTACACTCTTTATACAACTGTTCCGAAATAATTGCAGGTGCAGGATATAGATTTCCTTTAAATCTTCTTTGTCCGTAGTAGAGTGGGTTCTTAATAATTTTATCAATAACAGCATCATTCCAAGTTACTTTATCGGCTGTTTTTTCAGTGCGAAATTTCATCAGCTGATTGCCGTAAGACTTTTGTGTTCTCGTTGGAACTTCCTTATAATTTAGAATATTTGCAATTGCTTTAAAACCATTCCCTTGTTTGTATAATTTGAATATTTCTTTTATTATTTCAGCTTCTTCATCTTCTATAATAAGTTTTTTGTCTTCATCTTTGGCGTAACCATAAGGCAGGTTTTTAGAACCGCCCGCATTACCATTTACAACGCTTTGTAATAGTCCCGACTTAGACCTTTTTTTCATCGTTTTACTTTCGCTATCTGCAAACTCCATCAACACTTGCAAGATGATGTTCATAATTGAATCACGTTCCCCATTTTCGTCAAGTGTTTGTCTATTGATTGACGTAATGAATACTGGAATTTTTTTATCGGTCAAATCATCTAGTAGATTTCTTGTTGCTCTTGGTTCACGACCAAGACGGCTCAATTCTGTACAGTAGATTCTCGAAAAATAAGTAGGGTCATTATCAGTTATGGAAAGTAGTTTACTTAACTGTGGTCGAGCTTCATTTTCTTTATAACCTGAAATCTGTTCAGCAAATATTTCAATACTATTTTCACTAAATTTATCACCGATAGCTGTTAAGCAATCTGAAATTTGGCGTTGATAATCTTGCTTGTCAACTGTTGAAACCCTTGCGTATATTGCTACTTTGCTCATAATGTTAAGTGTTTTGATATTGCAAATATACACCGCACATTTTAATAAAACAACAAATGTGGCGCTGGTTGGTGGCGGCAGTTATCCGCAGCCGGGAGAAATCTCGATGGCGCACAACGGCGTTTTATTTTTGGATGAATTACCCGAATTCAAACGTGATGTTTTAGAAGTAATGCGTCAGCCGTTAGAAGATCGTGAAGTTACGATTTCGAGAGCTAAATTTACAGTAACTTATCCGTCATCGTTTATGCTTGTGGCAAGTATGAATCCGAGTCCGAGTGGTTTTTTTAACGATCCGAGTATGCCCAATACTTCTTCGCCACACGAAATGCAGCGCTATTTAAGCAAGGTTTCTGGACCTTTGTTAGATCGAATTGACATTCATATAGAAGTTACGCCAGTTCCTTTTGAGAAATTAGCCGATGATAGAAAAGCAGAAAGCAGTGTAGAAATCAGAAAACGGGTCACTGCAGCGCGAGAAATTCAAACCAAAAGATTTCAAGAAATGGAAAACATCCATTACAATGCGCAAATGAGCAGTAAACTTATCCGCGAATATTGTGTTTTAGACCAACAGTCCAAAGATTTACTAAAAACAGCCATGGAACGACTCAATCTTTCCGCCAGAGCTTACGATAGAATCCTAAAAGTTTCCCGCACAATTGCCGATCTAGATAATGCACCCCAAATAATTCCATCCCACATTGCCGAAGCAATCCAATACAGAAGTTTAGATCGCGAAGGCTGGCTGGGATAAAGGGGATTTTAGATTGTTGATTTTAGATTGTTGAATTTAGATTTGATTAACCTTGTCTGAAATAGCTTGAATTTAGGAAATATTGAAAATAAAAAAGGATAGCTAATTTAGCTATCCTTAAAATTTAAAACGATAAACTATTTGATTTTTTGTTCAAATTAATTAACCAATAGAGTTTCTAAAACAGGAAGAACTTCTGAAGGTTCTGGACGAGTTGTATAATCTGCATTTACTTCGGCATAAGCGATTATTCCGTCTTTTCCAATCACATAACGTGCAGGCATCGGAAGTGTCCAGCTGTTTTCGCCATTAAAAACACTCAAATCTGCACCAAGCTCTTTGTGAACTTCAATAAGGTAATCTGGAAGATTCCATCTTACTTTAAAAGAGTCGGCAATTTCTCCGCCAACATCACTTAATATAGGAAATCCCAAATTATTAGTACGCTGAGATTTACGGCTATTTGCTGCTGTTTGTTGTGAGACAGCGATTAAAGTTGCACCTTTTGATTCAAATTCGGCTCTAGTTTCTTCTAATGCCTGCAGATCAAGATTGCAATATGGGCACCAAACGCCTCTATAAAATGTTAAGACAATAGGACCTTTTTCTAATAATATTTCAGATGAAACCAGATTTCCATCAGAGTCAAAAGCCTTAAAACTTGGCGCAGTATCTCCAATTTTCAAAACTCTTTCTTGAGCTCCACTAGCAATAAGTTCATTTGTAGCGCGATGAAGAATTTCTACAGCGTGGGCAGGCAGTAATTTAGTTTCGGCTTCAATTTTTAACGCGGCTAATTTTTCTTTTAGTGACATAATAATTTTGTTTTATAATTATAAGGCAAAGTTTGAAAATTAGGCAGTCTATAAAAATCAACTACATTAAGAAATCAACTGAAACTAGTTTCACTTATGAGTTTTTCCTTTTCTTATTCTCGATAAAAATTGGGTGGTCATGTCTAGATAAGAAGCCAAAGCATATTGAGGAACACGCTTAACAATTGCGGGATATTTTTCGATAAAATGGTCGTAACGTTCTTCTGCCGAAAACATTAAATTGGATATAATTCTCCGCTGATGAAAAGCAGCGCTTCTTTCTGCAATAATTCTAAAAAAGGTCTCAAATTTATGATTGCTTTTTTTTAATTCCTGCTCTTTAGTATATTCGAGTTGAAGTACTATACTGTTTTCTAAAGCCGCAACAAACATTGTTGCCGGCTGTTGATATATGTAACTGTTAACATCAGAAATCCACCAATCCTCTATAGCAAAAGAAATAGTATGTTCATTTCCTTTTTTGTCAAGAACATAGGCTCTAAAGGCACCTTTTAAGACATAACTTCGGTACTTTGCAACAAAATCTGGTAGAATAATATGTTGCCCTTTTTTTATTATAACTTCATTAAAAGAACTTTCAAAGATTTCTTCTTCTTCAGCATTTGTTTCTACATATCGGTTTAAATATTCGATAATTTCACTTTTCATCTTTAGAATTTATATTTAAGAAGCAGCAGTATTTGTTTCAAAAGAACCATCAGTCCCGCTATACACTATATCTTTTTCTGGCTGAAAAAAGCCAGAAAAAGGATATCGTTCCTATCGGGGCTAGATTAGAAATCTATTTTTCATAAGAAATTTAGAAAATGGCCTTCCTTATTTTATTTTAATTTTAATTTTTTCAAAATCTCCATTTTCATTTTCTTTCCATTGATTATCTCCAATTATATAATACCGATCTTTTTCTTTGACAATTCGATTCTCAAAATCTTTATCTTCTGAAATAAAGCCTTTAGTTTTTGCAATCTCAGTCCATTTATGATTCTTAAATGACAAAACAGAAATGGTATTCCACCAACCTTCATTAGTACGAGAAAAAATCAATATTTCATTTGCATTGTCATGATTTAAATCTTGTATTTTAGTAATAAAAACTCCTAAACTTTCATTAATTATTATTGGCGGAATATTGTTTTTAAATTCAATATTAAGATCGCAAATTTTTTCATCACATTCAATTTCATCAGTTTTAAGATTCCATTTAAAATTGACAAAAGCAGTATCGTTTATTTTGTCATTGTTAATGTCACCAACAAAAAACTTTTTATGTTCGATTTCAAATTTTGGTCGAATAGATTTTGTAATGCTAGTTTTATTAGAATTCTCTTTTTCCGTTTTAGTTTGGCAGCTAAAAAAAGATAAAAGGATTATTAACGAGATAAGTTTCTTTTGAAAATGCATAAAGATCAAATCAAAGAATCAACTTCCAAATATTTTTCTTTAAGTAAGCTCAAAGCAAAACAGGCCGCTGCACTTGTAAAAACAGAATAATCAAGCGGTGCTTTTATGCCTATAGAAAGAATCATAGAAAAACCAAAAAGTAATAATAAACACCCGCTGAGTTTTGCAAACAATTCGGTTTTAAAACCAATTAAAAGAAAAAGGGGAAAAATGATTTCTAGCGCAGTTGCTATAAAACCAACAGGCGAAATTAAACTTTCTGGAATCATCGGATTCAGCACTTTTGTGTAAGCTAGAAAGTTTTCCCAGTTTCCCCAAACTGAATTTTCTTTGCTCCATAATCCAAATCGGTCTGCAACGGCAGAAAGAAATCCAGCTGAGATAGCAAGACGTAAAAAGAGTTTAACTAATTTAGAATTCATAATTGAATTTTTTTAGCAAAAGGTACAATCTTTAATTTAGTTATTAATATTCCAGAAGCTAATTTTTCTGCGAGTTGTAAAACCAAGTTTTTCATATAGTTTAATCGCTCCAATATTAGTTTCTACAACATGTAAAAACGGAATTTTGTTTTCTTCAAAAATTGCATTGACAACATGGGTGATTAACTGTTTTGCATACCCTTTTCCGGTATGTTCAGGATGCGTAACAATAGCGCTTAGTTCTGTAAAGCTATTCATTTTCATTCGTTCTCCTGTAACCGCAATTAATTGGTTTTCTTTGAAAATTCCAAAATAACTGCCAAGCAAAGAGGTTTTGTTTTTAAAATATCCAGGTTGTACCAGATTTACTAAATCACATAATTGGTCATTATGATTTTCGGTCAATTTAATAATTTCTGTATCAATTGGTAATTCAATTTTTTTATCAATAATCATTTGCAGACAAACCAATTCTTTTACAATTTTTAAAGAACTGGAAACAAAAGGTTTTTCTCCAACAATAAAGAAGTTTTGGGTTAATGATGCATATTTATCCATTGCATCTTTTGTATTTTCGGGTTCTATAAAACCTCCAAACGGACAATAATCGGGATGGTAGAATTTAGTATTTCCGTAATCAACAGCAAATTCTTGATGAGTTTCAGATAATGAATTCCAAACGGGATTATCGAGTTTATTTTCTTCTGTGGTTTTCATTGGTGTAATAATAATCAGTCTAACGAAAATACGAATTAAAAGCGCAATGGAGTTTATCTGAGAATGCAAAAAGTCGAGAAATTTTCTCAAGAAATCCCGTAATTTATATAGCAGTGTAGTTTTTTTTCACGCAGATTTCGCAGATTTCAGCAGAATAAGAATAAAAAAATCTGCTAAAATCTGCGAAATCTGCGTGAAAAAAACTTAACTTATTTCCCAGCTTCAAAAACTTTATCCAAACCTTCCAAAGCGATTGTAAATCCTTCTTTAAAGCCCATTTGGATAATCATTTCTAAATCGGATAAATTTTCGTGTTTGATGGCAACGTCTACAATTGTCAAATTATCTTGTTCAGAAAAAGTAACGTCCCAGTCTGAACGGGGAAAATCTTGATTTAAATTACCTTCTGTGTCGCAAAAAGCGTCTAAATATTTAAAATTGGTTTTTGGAGAAATCGAAATGTAATCTGCCAGAGCCCAATGCTCTTCGCCTTCTGGACCAACCATTGCATAGAGTCTTTGTCCGCCAACTTTAAAATCCATGCTTTTTGTTTTTGATTTCCACGGAGATGGAGCCCACCATAAATCTAAGATTTCGGGTTCTGTCCAAGCAGACCAAACGTTTGCAATTGGAGCATTAAATTCACGTTTTACATTAACGGTGCTATTTTCTTTATCTACGGTAAAATCCATTAAAAGATTAGTTTTCATATTATGCAGCTTTTAAGTTTAATAGTTAAAGTTTATTTTTTGTCTTCAAAAATTTTGTCTAGACTTTTCAGAGCGCTTGTAAATCCTTCTTTAAAGCCCATTTCGATAATTTTTTCTAATTCGGCAAAACTGTCTCTTTTTATTACAATATCTACAAGTGTTAAATCGCCTTCTTTGGAAAACGTGATATCCCAATATGAACTTCCAAATTCTGAATTTGGATTTCCATCGGCATCAGAAAAAGTAGTAGTATGTTTAAAGTTTGTTTTTGGGGAAATTGAAGTATAAGCAAAAGTACTCCAGCGTTTTTCGCCTTCTGGGCCTACCATTGCATATAATCTTTGTCCGCCGACTTTAAAATCCATAATTGTTGTTTCTGATTTGAAAGGCGCAGGAGCCCACCATTGATCTAAGATTTCGGCTTCTGTCCAAGCAGACCAAACATTGTCAAGCGAGGCGTCAAATTCACGTTTTACGTTTACCAAGCAATTTTCTTTGTCTACGGTAAAATCCATTAAAAGATTAGTTTCCATTTTCTTTAGCTTTTAAATTTATTAATACTTGATCTAGTTGAGAGAAACGGTTTTCCCAAATCTCTTTAAATTGTTCTAACCATTTATCTACTTCTTTCATTTTGTCAATTTTTAGTTGATAATAGATTTCTCTTCCTAATTTTTTTTCTTCTAATAAATCACATTCGTTAAGGATTTTAATGTGTTTAGAAACGGCTTGGCGTGTGGTATTAAATTGCTCCGCAATTGCATTTGGAGTTAATGCAGTAGAAGAAATCAATACTAAAATCGCTCTTCGGGTTGGGTCGGCAATGGCCTGAAATATATCTCGTTTCATTTTGATTTATTTAAATACGCAATCAATCAGTTGCAAATATACGCAACTTTTTGGTTGCGAATTACTTTTTTTGGATTTTTTTTCAATTATGGAATTATAGGGGGATTGTTTTTTTTATGAAAATGGGTTTGCGTGATGGTAATTTCATTATGATAAGGTTTTTTTTCACGCAGATTTCACAGATTTTGGCAGATTTTTTTATTTTAATTGTGCTAAAATCTGCGTGAAACTTTTTTATTTATTCCTTAACTTAATGCATTGCGCGTGAGGGATAGAAGCGGATAGCCCACAGCCTGACGAAGGAAGTGCGAGGACTTGGAGCGGATAGCCCGGCCCGGAGTTTACGGAGGGACATGCCCAAGAGAAAGAACTATTTTGTAAGTAATTAGTAACTAGTGATTAGTGATTAGTTTTAATTAATTTCAGTAATTAGTTTTTTGATTAGAACGATTTGACCAAGATGATAATAGCTGTGTTCGATCATGGCTTCGATGTTTTTTTTGTAGGTTCCGTATTTTGCATCGACAAAGATTTCGTCTAGTTTTTCATCTGGCATTTGCTCAATAAAAAAAGCAAATAGTTTGGTGTCGTTCCAGAATTTAGACAAAAAAGTTTCCCATTCTTGCTGTGAATTAATAGGAGGGAAGTCAAAACTGTATTTGTCTTTAATGTCAAGAGTGCCACCTTTAAAAACATTATTGATACCGTTGATATAATAATCGATATGCTGTGCTAAAATGGCAATTGTATTTAGATTGTTTATTGGTGTTGTAGCTGTTTTCCAATCTAAACCTGCAAGCTGTTGTTTGTAATTGGTATTGGCAACCCAGGTTCTGTTAAGAATAGTTTCTTTAAAACGATTTGTTATTTCTGGCGTATTTTCCATGGCTTAAATTAATTATTTTGGATTAACTGTTTGGTAATTAATTATTTGGTGTAACTAAGTTAAGTCTTTTTTTAATTTTAAATACTATAAAAATGTAAAAAAAATCCCATTTGCGATTTAGACAAATGGGATTTAATTTTTTGTTCTCGAAATTATTTTCTGAATCTATTTCGGACAACAATATTTTTGATTTTGGCTTTTAAGTCTTCTCCGGTATCAAAAATCATTTGTTCGTTGTTTGGAAACGGTACGGCGCGTTTATTAAAATAGCCTAAATAACTCTCATCGCAGGCATTTCTGTCTCCACGATAAGTTGAATAAACGTTTTCGAAAATAAACTCGCTCGTTACAGGAAACGATTGCAGTAATTGATTGGTTTTTAGATCTACATAATCTACTTGTGCCGTAACTTGACAAGCTTTGTATTGTCTGTATTCGTAAATATTGACAGATATAATTTTAAAGCTGTCTACTTTTATTGGTTTTCCTAAACTGTCTTTTATGGCATTTCCTCTGCTGTCTGTTAGGGTTTTTACGCCGTCTTTGACTTGTCGTTCTTTAATGAATTCTTTCTCTTTTATTTGTTCTGGCGAAATAAAGATTTCTCTAAAGTTTACAATTAAACCATAATCGTAGTTAATATTTTTTTGTTTTACGCTGTGGTAAACTGTCCATCGATCGTCTAATCCGTAAGTGCTGATGTCTAATAGATCATTCTGTAATTGCTTGGGAATGATCATGTCGGTTTCGTTTGTAGCGTAAACATTTACAAAATCAGTTCCTTTAAATTCGGCATTTGCCATTAGCTTTTTGGCATCTTTATAGTTTGGATTGATGCTTTCTATGTATCTCAAATCATCGTATGCTTTTCTGGCATCAAGTTTATTTGGAGATTTTAAAAGTATTAATGAATTGTCGTATAAGTATTTTGACAACGCATTTTTACTGCTTACTATTTGATCTGAGTAATTATCAAACGGAAAACTGGCATTTTTGCCCTGTTTTAATAACGGAAGCGGTAATATAGGTCTAATTTTTTCCTGACGATTATTAAGTTGTATATAAGTATTGTAGATACGTTCTATATTGGCTGGATTTTTTTCTTTTTCCATCATTTCTAGATTTCTCAGGTCTCGGTCTTTGGCTTTTGCAAAAGCTTCTTCGAGCAAAATAACGTAATCTTGTTTTCCTTTTGAGTCTTTTTTTGTTTTTAATGCATCAACTGCTCGGTCTATGGCACCGTCATAATCTCCATCACTTATAAGGGACTGCGTTGTTTTTACACCACACGAAAATGTGAGAAATAAAATAGAAAGCAGTAACATAATTTTTTTCATTCTAGATGCCCATTGATTTTTAAGCTGTAAATATATCTGTTTTTTGATGAACTCAGGTGACTTAAGTTTAAATTTTAGGAGCGTTAAAATTCATTTTCAGAGAATCTGTTGTCTCGTTTTCGCCTTTATCTCTCCTCCCGATAGTTATCGGGATTCGAGAATATATGCTCTATCGGGGCTGAATTATTGAATAGAAATAGTTAGAATAAAATTTGACTGTTTTTTAATAGATTTTAAAACCTTGATAATCTTATAATTGTAAGATTAAAATTATTTATTTATACAATTTTAATAAAATAATGAAAGAATAATTTTACAATATTGATTATTATATCTTTATTTGCGATAAATATTATCGTAATTATCTATAGAAGAAAAATGAAAAAACAATTATTAATTATCGGAGGTGGTTTTGCAGGTTTTTGGAGTGCTTTGAGCGCTGTTCGTCAAAGTCGTGAACTAAGAAAAGAAGATGAATTAGAAGTAACCGTAATAAATATGGATGAATATTTGACTATTCGTCCGCGATTGTATGAGGTTTCCTTGGAAGGGCTGAGAGTTGAGCTGAATAAATATTTTAAAGAGCTAAATATTAAACTTATTATTGGTAAAGCAGAGATCATCGATCCTGAAAAGAACCTAGTAACGGTTGCTACAGAAAACGGATCAAGAATGTTGTCTTACGATTTCTTGATTTTATCTTCGGGAAGTGTTTTAAAAGCAATAAACATTCCGGGTATTGAGCATACTTTTAATGTAGACACTTTTAATGGTGCACAGAAACTAGAAGATCATTTGGTAGAATTGGCGGCTAAAAACTTTGAAGGAGAAGGAGCAGCTACTTTTGTAATTGCAGGAAGCGGATTAACAGGGCTAGAGGTGGTAACTGTAATTGAAGAAAAAGCAAACAAAATATTAGCAGACTGTGGTAAGAGTCCAATAGGATTTAATGTAGTGCTTATAGAAAAAGCAGATCAAGTCGGGAATTATTATGGTTCTGAGGCACAGGATTATGTTATAGAAACATTAAAGAAAAAAGGGATAACTATCATTACTCAAGTTTCTCTGGCAGGCGTAAGTCTTGAAGGAGCAACATTAAGTAACGGACAATTTATACCGTCACAGACTGTTATTTCTACAGTTGGATTAGTTGCTAGTTCGCTTTCTTCTTTTTTTAAAGGAGAAAAAGATAAACAAGGACGTCTTCATGTAAATGAAAATCTTCAGCTGGAAAATCATAAAAATGTAATAGCAGCCGGCGATGTTGCACACGTTCCGATTGATGCAGAAGGAAATAGTTCAATAATGGCCTGCCAGTTTTCTATGTTCTTGGGTAAGTGGTCTGGTCATAATGCTGTTAACGGTTTGTTTTCGCAGCCACTAAAACCGTATAATTATACAGATTATGTTACTTGTGTAGATTTAGGTCAAGAAGACGGTATGCTTACTACAGGATGGGAACGTAAACTGGCTGTGAGCGGTATTGAAGGAAAGAATATAAAGATGGAAGTTACTACAAAACTAATTTATCCGGCAGAAGATGTTCAAACTGCGCTGGAAGATTCATATCCTTCGGTTCCTAATGTTAGCGAAAGCGCAGTTTAAAATTTAATTATTTTTTTATGAAATTCATCAAATCATTGTTATGCCAACTTTAGGGAAAAATGTAGAATATGCCATTCATTCTTTGGTTTATTTGATCGATAATCCAAAGGATAATCCGATTACAGTACGCAATCTGGCGGAGTTTCAAAATATATCTGAAACCTATCTGGCAAAGGCTTTTACTAAATTGAAAAAGGCAGGAATTGTGCGGTCGAATATTGGCGTAAAAGGAGGTTATAAACTGGCAAGAACGGCTGATGAAATAACATTTTTAGATATTGTTCTTGCGGTTGAAGGAGAGATTTCGTTTTTTGAATGCAACAATATCCGAGATAATTGTATCTTGATGGATAAGGAAAATCTACCATGGAAAAAAGGTAGTTATTGTGCAATTCACCTGGCAATGATCGAAACCGAAAACAAGATAAAAGATTCGTTACAAGAAAAAAATCTGCAATGGGTTTATGATACCATGAATAAACAATACGGAGATGGAATGATTGATAACTCTAAAAATTGGTTTCAGCGAAATTTGGTGAATGCAAAATAATTTTACATTTCAGTCTACTGTAAAAGCGCACAGGAATACAACCTTATAGTATGAAAAAAAAATGCGGAAATGTCTTTTGACATTTCCGCATTTTTATATAATAAATTCTTTTTTCAATTAAATTTTAGAATTAAATTTCCAGTTAATCTGATAAGCAATTTCCCAAAGCAAAACAGAAAAAACGGCATTGGCCATTAATGCAGTTTTAATTCCATAAGGATCAAGTTTTGAAAAGAGGTGTAAATCTCCAAATCTAAGAGCTAAAAATAAAGCTAAAGCTGCAATTACTATAGAGCAGATTATATTTAATAAAGGTTTCCATTTTAAGATAAAAAAAGAGAAAAGAATATTGATAAATAGAAAACCGCAGCCTAAAGTTATAAATCTATGATCTTGTAATTTTTCGCCTAAAAGGAGAAAAAAGGAGGTTGAAAGACTATAGGTAAAAAACAGTATTGCATAAATTAGGACTCGTATTTGTAATTTCATTTTGTATGAGTTTTTTAATTTCACGAAATTACGAATTAAAAATGAAGCTGTGATTAATATGGATTTAATAAATGATGATGCAAAATTGGTATTTCGGTTTTTTCAGTTAGATTTTCTCAAGTAAAATAATCTTTAAAAATAAGCTTAATCATTATCTTTAAAGCTAAATTATTTGTTTTCGTTTTTTTATTCTAGAAAGTAAAAGAAAATAAATGAGGTAGTTAGTTGGAATAATTTAACACAAATAGAATTTAATGGATTTAAAAACGATAACTGAGAAAGTTGTAAAGGTATCTGATCAGTATGAGAAAAACTGTAATATTAAAAGAGATGAAGATTGGTATATTTTAAAACTTCATGAAGAAATGGGAGAATTGACACAAAATTATCTTTCGTATACACTTAGAGGTAGAAATAGAAATCTAACACAAGAAGAATTAAAAAAGAATATTTCGAATGAAGTTGCTGATATACTTGGACAAATTTTATTATTTGCAAATTATCATAATATTGATCTCGAGAAAGCTATGGAAGATAAATGGTTTTCGTACCTAAAATGAAAGAGAAAATAAAGCAATGATAAATGTTAGGTTGATTGATTATCTCTTTATAATCTTAAAATTGCTGTATCTGAACACTTTTGCTTTTTCAGGTTCATTATCCGTTTTTTGTTCGTATGATTTTGGTACACCCTTATCTTTATAAAATTGTCCACAGAGCTTTAAATAGTACTCAAAATGCATAGTATTGTAATAACTATCGGGAATTTTGACGTTGTTATTTAATGGCTCAATAAAGATGCAGTCTTCTGATTTTATTTCATAATTAGTATTAGATATGTAATATTTTCGTTCGATGAAATTTGCACAATCACAAGCCCAGTTTACATAAGAAACTTCAATAGTTTCTTGCTTATTTGAAAGTTTTGTTGGCTGGTCGTTACAGCTTATTAATAAAAGGATTAAAAGAAAAGATATCGATTTTAAAAATTTCATTATAGATCTACATTAATCAAAGATGATAGAATTGTCTTTTGTTATAAAAAAAAGCACAAAATAAAATGATATTTGTGCTTTTGCAGTATTGTTATTTTTGAGGAATTATTTTCCTTTAAGTAATTTTTCTAAGTATTCATTCTTTTCTTTTTCAGCTAGAACTAGGCGTTCGTAAAGTTCAACTACTTTATCAAGAGGATTGAAATTACAAGAATTATTTGTTATAAAACTTCCTGTAACAGATTCGTGAAAAGTATTAAAATAATTAAACACATTTTCCTCAGAAAAATTTTCGATCGCTTCTACTGTAACTCCAAGTACTTTAGCAATTTCCGAAAGTTTTTCTTGATCAACATTCTCGCTTGCTTCTATGTTAGAAACAGACTGCTGACTTACACCAATTGCAATAGCAAGTGCTTCTTGTTTCATTCCTTTAAGCTCTCTGATTCGGCTGATATTTCTACCGATATGTTTTAGTTTTATTGCTGTGCTCATAATTCAAAGGTATTTAAAAATCTTTAAAATAGTTGTTTGTAAAAAACAAGTTTTTTGGTGCGCTACTATCTTGTTTAATTTTTAAGAATTAACAAAAATACGTTTTTTCGGACAAGAATTAAATGCTTTTTTCGGATTGTTTTTTATGGTAAAACAGTCTCTATTTTGGTTTCTGATTTTTCTTTGATCGGACTATCGGGATGAAAACTCCAGATAATCAAGAATTTTCCTTTTGTAACATACTCTTCTGGATGTTCATCGCTGGGCTGACCGTCTTTTCCCCATAACATTCCTTGCAGAAATCTCTCGCCTTTAAATCTTTGTTCAAATTCAAAATACATAATAGAACCGCTGTCTCCTTTACTTTTAAAATTCTGAATTTGTTTGCTTTTTAATGTTCCAACAATGTTACTGTACGTTTGTATATCATTATAAAAAGTACATGCCTGAGGAGAAATACAAATGTTACCGTTGTTTAACGTGTAGCTTTTTGGGATTTCTTTTGTTTTTAGTTTTAAGTCATCGATTGTCTGACTGAATATGTTTGTAGTAAGCAATAGTAATAATGCCGATAAGGAAATCGTAAGTTTCATGGTATTTGGGTTTGATTTGGTAAAGCTAAAATAAGGTTTTTTATTTGAGTTTGTTGGAGGTAATTTGGTGTGAATGAGGAAAAAGCTTTTGCTTATAGAGCTATATAAATGGAGCGAGAATTACAAAACAAAAGAGAAAGCGATTAATTTAAAATGAATCATCTTTTTTGATTATCTTTTATAGTTTTTAGCTTTTCGATGATAGTTTTAATTTGTTTTTCATTTAAATCAAAATCTTGAATACCCCAAAGTTCTTTTTCTACTTGATAATAATCATTAGTTTCTGAAAATTTCCACAAGGCGAAAGCTAAAATTTCTTGTTGAAATTGTGTAGAATTGAATGTTTCATCTTTAATACTTTTGGTTTTTAAAAAATCAAATATTCCCATAATTTTATAATTAAATATTATTTTGCTCCCTTCTGTTATTACACTTTTGGTTTGCTAAAATAATAAAATTAGACGTACAAATATTAAGATTTAATTTATATGAGTATGAGTTTGCGTGAGGGATTGAGCTTGTATTCTTTGTAAAATGAAACAAAGTAAAAAAATAGCCGAATCCTGACAGCTATAGTGGTGATCCGAAGAATGAATACGACAAAATTATTTTATGAATTTCCAATTTTCCCCAATCTTGTCATTTCGCCGAAGGAGAAATCTCCGTTTGCTGAATCGATTGTGTTAAGCTTTACTTTGTAGAGTTTCTTGCGGAGATTTCTCCTTCGTCGAAATTGACAAACTTTGTAAATATGTTGTTTAGTTTTTCTCATTTTGTAACCCCAATCTTGTCAATTTCGACGTAAGGAGAAATCTCCGTTTGCAGAATCGATTGTGTTAAGCTTTACTTTGTGGAGTTTCTTGCGGAGATTTCTCCTCCGTCGAAATTGTAAAGGTTACTTATTTCGGTAACAAAATTTAACTTTAATAAATTTTGTTACGATGAGAAATAATAGCAAGGATTCGACATTAGAGAGA
>NZ_WMID02000023.1 GCF_009711165.2 Flavobacterium sp. MC2016-06
AAAGACCACATCAGGGTATTGATGGTAAAAAACCAATAGAAATGATAAATTCGTTACCGAAATAAGTAACCTTTACAGAAATGACAAACTAGATATAATTTAGAAAACGAATAAACGGCAATCTTGTCATTCTGAGGAACGAAGAATCTTCGTGAGGAATTCCGTTTCAATTTTCACTCAATCTTGTCATTTCGAGCGAAGGGAGAAATCGCACTAGAAATTCCATATTAAATATCATCAATCTTTATCGATTTACGAGTGTGATTTCTCCCTTCGCTCGAAATGACAAATAGAACGTTTTAGTATTACGAGTATTTAGCAAACAACAGAATAGCGTACAGGAATACAGTTGCGAATAATTTTAAATTTCACGAATAAAAATATTTCAAGATGCGCACTTTCGACCGCATTATTCTTATTCTATTGACTTTTCTTTGTTGCAAAGATCATTAGTCGATAAAATTTAGTACTGCACTTATAAAGAACTAACTATTCGTTCAGATGTGCTAATTAATCACAAATCTTCAGTACTATGAAAGCTGCAAAAGAAAAACAAGATTGGAAAATCGCATCAGAGATAGAGCTGATTTATAAAACGAAGATAAAAGTCTCAGAACGACCTCATATTATTTCTTCAAAAACAGCTTATGAGTTGGCTCTGTCGATTTGGAATATGAATACAATAGAATTTTTTGAGCAGTTTAAGATTTTGCTTCTTAGTCGGTCAAATAAAGTTTTGGGAGTTTATGAAATATCTTCGGGAGGAACATCGGGAACTATTGTAGATCTTAGATTGTTATTCGTGGCAGCGCTCAAAGCAAATGCAACAGCTCTTATTATGATTCATAATCATCCATCGGGTAAAGTTATACCTTCGACAATCGATAAGCTAATCACAAAAAAGGCTAAAGAAGCAGGAGCTATTTTAGATATTTATGTATTAGATCATCTAATTATTACTCCAGAAAGTTATTATTCTTTTGCAGATAATGGCGATATTTAAATAGTTTTACTTTTTCGCAAAAGTTGAGTTTGGCAATAAAAAAAAGCTCCAAAATTACTTTAGAGCTTAGATTTTTATGTTTTTATCGAATAATGAGCTTTCTGGTTGCAGAAGCATTTTGTTCGCTTATTTTTATGATGTAAACGCCAGGAGTTAAATCTGAAACGCTCAATTCTTTTGACGCTAAATGCGTTTGAAGTACTTTTTTTCCTAAAAGGTCAAAAATAATAATTTCTTTTTCTAAATCATTTTTAGATGAAACATATACTTTACCGTTTGTAACAGGGTTAGGGTACAAGCTCAGACCCTCAATAGTAGTAGACTCTTGAGGTTTTGGTAATTGTTTACTGTCTTGAGCAGAAACGCTCAGCGTAAAGAAAAAAGCCAATAAGAATGTAATATAAAAGTAATTTTTTGCCATCGCACTATTTTAGTTATTGTAAATATACAAAAAAAATTACAAAAACTACGCCAAAAAAAAACATCCTAATAATTTAGGATGTTTTTAACATTATGTTTTATGTGAGATTATTTTGTCAAATCTACACCGTCAACTGTAGCCCAAGCACCAGCAGTTAATGAAGCACCAGTAGCAGTAGTACTAGTAGTAAAATTACCAGCAGGGAAATTTACAGTGAAATCTACGATAGCTGCAATTGGCGTAACTGTTGTAGTGTTAGAAATTTTAACATTTAAAAGTTTAATTTTACCAGTATTTACTTGGTGAGTATTTGTAACAGCATCTAAGATACTAGCAACGCTACCCATGTAAGTAGTTCCAGTTGCAGTTGTATAATTACCGTAACCATCAATAACGATGTTGCTGTATTCTCCGTTACCTTCTCTTTTAAATTGGAAAGCATCAACTTGGTTATCTCCAACTTCAGGAACGTTACCAGAAGCTCTTTTTAAAGTAATGTTAGAAACTTTTGGGAAGAAAGCATTGTCATTTAAAGACGCTTCAATTTCCATTCCGTAGTTACCTTTACCAGTTTGGTAAGCATACCAGTTAGTATTTGTTTGACCTTGCCATCCATCTTGCCAGTCAAATGAATCATCATAGTTTCCGTAAGAAATAGCATTTGTTAAACTTACAGTTCCTCCGAAGAATTCGTATCCATCATCAGCACCTTTGTAAGATACTAAGTGATCTAAAGTTGTTCCAGAACCTACTGAGTAAAAAGTAAAACCATTGTTTTCTTTTTCTCCATCAGCTAATTTAGAACCAGCATATTCTACTCTTGTGTATACTAAAGAACCACTATTGTCAGTTGCATTAGTTCCACCGTAAGAAATTTTGTTACCATCTTCAGAAGTACCAGTAGTTCCTCCACCAGCAACTTTTGCAGGAGCATCACCGTATACAATGATACCTCCCCAAGAACCTGGAAGTTTAGATTTTTCTGTAAATACAACTGGTTTGTCAGCAGTACCATTAGTGATTAATTTTCCACCTTTTAAAACAACTAATGCGTTGTCTCCAGTAGCTTTGTCTATAGTAATTGTAGATCCAGCATCAAAAGTTACTGTTACACCTGAATTGATTTTTACGATTCCTTTTAATGTATAGTTACCGTAAGCATAAGTTGTGTTTGCAGTAATTGTACCTGTAATTTCGCCTGTTGCAGGAGGAGTAACAGGAGTTGAATCATCGCTGCTTGAGCAAGAATTTAAAAATAAGCCTGCAGCAAGTGCTAAAGCAAGAAATTTAGTTTTCATAGTTGTGTTGTATTATTCGTTTTTATTTTTGTCAAAATTATAATGTAAATTCCTCTAAGGTGTTATCTCAATATTACATTACAGTTACGAAAAGAGAAAAATAATGTGAAGAGAATGTTAAGAGATATTGAAAGCATTTGAAAAGCTTATAAATAAAAAAAGCTCCAGATATCTGGAGCTTTCATTTTGTATTTATTTGAATGAGTACTAAAAAGTATATCCTACTTTTATAGAGAATCCAACACCTTTTTTGTAGCTGTTAGCTAATAAAGATGATTCAGCAACTTTAATCGTTCCATCATTTCCGAATTCTAATTTTCTTTCCGGATTCAATAAGTTATCTGCAGTAAACTTCACATCAAAATGTTCTGAAATTTTGCTTGACCAAACAAGATCCAATTGTGAAACAGGTAATTCATAAGTATGATCTTGACCATTTGTTCCTACTGCATAGATTCTTTTTCCGAATACACCATAAACAAGAGACATTGTATTTGTCCAGTCTTTTCCTAAATTGAATTCATATTTCAAATCTGAGTTTACCAACCAGTTTGATGCTCCTTGTAAATCTCTTGAACCTTTATGCGTTTCGATTGATGCGTTAGTAGTAACAACTCCATCCTCATCTGCTGAATTGTATGTTGGGCTTACGTTTACTTTGGTAGACATTAAAGTTCCGTTTAAACCAAATGAGAATGCAGCAAGATCTTCGCTAATTCTGTTTAATCCAAAAAGAAATTCAGCTTCAACTCCAAATAAGGTTGCATTGTCAGAATTTAAGAATGTTGTAACCGTTCCTGTAGTAGCATTAGAAACAAAAGTTCTTTCAATTGGGTTGTCAATGTATTTTGCAAATGCACCTACAGCAAACATTTCTTTTGCAGTTGGGAACAATTCATATTTTAAATCAACATTATAGTTGTCACTGTTTTTTAATAATTGATTTCCTTGTACCGAAGTTCCGTCAGCATTTTGGTAAGAAATTGGAAATGATTCCATAATTACCGGTTTAGTATAGGTTTTACTAGCAGCAAAACGCAAGTTCGATTTTTCATTCATCAAATATTTTACATTCAATGAAGGTAAAACATATAAGTTGTCGTATTTGTTTACGTGGAAAGGACTATCAAAACTTCCTAATCCTCTGTATTTAGTTTCTTTAGTTGTACTTTCAACTCTTACACCTGCATTAAATTCATATTTTTCTCCAAATTTCAAAAGTAAATTGGTATAACCAGCATTTGCAGTTTCGGTAAGTTTAACTTTCCAAGTTGAGTTAGAATTTTCTTCAAAAGAAGTACCATTATTAGCTTGAAGGTCACTAACGATTTGATCATTAATATTGTTTATACTTGATGAGAATAAACCACCTCGGCTTGAAACAAATCGGTAAGAAGATTCCATTCCAGAAGTGTTACCGTTGTAACCCACAGTTAATTTGTTTTGTTTTCCGTCTTTTCCAAATTTAAGATTGTATTCGGCCATTGCAGATACAAACGAATTTCCGTCTACGGTTAAATATTGGCGTAAAAAGTTATTTGCTCCGTATGAAGTATTAATCTCATCATCACCTGTTTTTTGTCCAGTAAAAAACTTTCTATCAGGTTGTTCAAACTTAGTATCGGCATAAGAAACACCCGCTTTTAAAGTTTGATTTTTATCTTCAGTCAAATTATATTCGCCTAATAATTGCAGGTTCAAATAATCACTTTTGTCTAATTGATTGGTACGAATAAATGTGTTTTGTATAGCAGTACCGCCAGCCTGACCAAATTGATCTTTTATCTCGTTTAAAGTAGTTTTAATATAAAGCGTATTAAATGCTAATTTAAATCGGTTTGTATTGTAGTTTAATCCTAATAATGCTGATGTAGTTGTTTTAAAACGGTAATCAGTAGTTACAAAATCATTAGTGTATTTTGATCCTGTTGATTGTAGGTCTAAAGTTCTGTCAACACCTTCTCTAACTGCGTAACTATTGTCATAATTGATAGATAATAAATAAGCGAAAGAACGTTCGTTGCTTAAGTCAAATTTTTCTGAGTGTAATAAATTTAAACTTGAGTTCAAAGGACTTTTACCTTTGTTGGCGTTGAAACCTTTATCGCCACTTACAGAACTTAAAGCCTGATCATTTGTAAACGCTGCTTTTGAAGCATTTGGACCTAAGAAGCTTGGTATTTCTCTGTCTTTTCCGTTAAATCCAAAAAATCCTGCAGCAGTATCTGCATCGCTTGAAAGTAAGAAATCTTTAAAGCTGTTTCCAGTTACATATCCAAAACCAAGGTTGATTTTAGTAACGCTTTTCGATGCTTTAGAAGTTTGAATATTAAAAGTTCCACCAGCAAAATCTCCGTAAATATTTGGGTTGAAAGTTTTGTATACATCAATTACACCTACAATGTTTGTTGGAAACAAATCTAGAGGAACAATTTTAGAAAATGGACTGTTTGATGGAGCAGCAAGATCATTGATCAATAAGTTGTTGTAACGATCTTCTAGACCACGAACAAATAAGCCTCTTGAACCTACTTTAGAAATTCCAGTAATTTTAGTCAAACCTTCTTCAACATCGCTAACGCCTTTTCTAGACATTTCCTGCGCGCCAATACTTTGTTTGATTACAACAGCATTTTTTTGATCTAATAATAAAGCAGTTTCTTTTTCTTTATTTGCAGTCGATTTTACTACTACATCTTTCAGAGTATAACTTCCAGAAGAAAGTACTTGATTCATAGTTATAGTTTCGCCCGCAGCAATAGTTACAGGTTTCTCTACAGATTCATACCCTACAAAACTAAAAATAATAGTATAAGTTCCAGGGTTTACGCTTAGGGTATATTTCCCATCAACGTCAGTGTTAGTATTAATGTTAGTTCCTTTTACTAAAACATTTGCAAAAGGCAGCGCGTCATTATTCATTTCTTTGTCGGTAAGAACTCCAGAAATTGTACCTTTGGTTTGTGCGATCGAAATCGTACAGATAAATAGTGTAATAAATAGAAATTTTAAATTGAATTTCATTTCAGTGTTGTGTTTGATTTATTTTTGTGCAAAGAAATAAACAGGTTGTAAAGTTCATGTTAGCTACTTGTTATGATTTTGTATTCTTAAGATTAACAAATTGTTATGAGATTAAATTACCGTTAACGAGAATTTTTAACACTTCATTTATTGCTATATTTACGCTGTGAAACAAAAAACATCGGATATTTAACAAAGAAAATTTGATGTAAGAATCTCTATTTTTGCTATTTATGAAAAAAACACAAACAAAGATTTTATTAGTTGACGACGAACCAGACATTTTGGAAATAGTTGGCTATAACCTTGCTCAAGAGGGCTACCAAATTGTAACGGCTTCTAACGGAAAAGACGCAATAGCAAAGGCTCAAAAAGAATTACCAGATTTAATTATTATGGATGTGATGATGGCTGAAATGGATGGTATGGAAGCTTGTGAACACATCAGAAAAATTCCTGAATTAAATAATGTTATCATAACATTTCTAACAGCGAGAAGCGAAGATTATTCACAAGTTGCTGGTTTTGATGCAGGTGCAGATGATTACATTACAAAGCCAATAAAACCAAAATTATTGGTCAGCAAAGTAAAGGCTTTGTTAAGAAGGTTAAAAGAACAAGAAGTAGTCAGCGATACCTTAAATGTTGGCGGAATCGAGATAAACCGTGAGGAATATAAGATCATAAAAGGCAATGTAGAAATTGCTTTACCAAGAAAAGAATTCGAATTATTTTACTTATTAGCTTCAAAACCAGGAAAAGTTTTTAAAAGAGATGAAATTCTTGATAAAGTCTGGGGAAATGAAGTTGTAGTTGGCGGCAGAACAATAGATGTTCATATTAGAAAACTACGTGAAAAAATAGGCGAAGAACTTTTTAAAACCATAAAAGGAGTTGGTTATAAATTTGAAATTTAATATTCTATAAAAATTTGAACCATATAAGTGATATAAGTTCATTTTAAATTATAGTGTACATACTTGTATAATTGAAATTTATCTTTGTCAAAGTTTTTTAACTTTGACAAAGATTTACTTTTTTTAGTTGTTATGTAATCTATAAATAAGTTTTTATATTTAAATGAACTTATATCACTTACATGGTGAAAAAAGTAACCTTTATGGTTTATTATTTTAAAAAAAATCCAATGAAAATTAATTTTAAAAAAACATACAAATTTGCTGTAAAATCGGCATTATACATCAGTCTTTTTGCAACAGGGTTTGTATTGATGTTAATGTCTTTATTTTACAAAAATCAATTGAATCATCAAATTGCGTTTGGAATAATTTTTATTATCAGCATTTACATTTTCTCATTTTTAGTTTTACAATATCGTGTAGAACGTTTTATATATAGAAGAGTAAAGAAAATATACGATGAGGTTTCGTTGCTGGAATCTACAACACTTATCAATCAGCCCATAACAACAGACATGGAAACGCTTTCACGAGAAGTGAAAAAATTTGCTACCGACAAAAAGTTAGAAATTGAAATGCTCGAAATTCGCGAGCAATACCGAAGAGAGTTTTTAGGAAATGTTTCGCATGAACTTAAAACCCCTTTATTTACTGTACAAGGGTATGTGTCGACTTTGCTTGACGGCGCGATGGACGATAAAAACATTAGAAAAAAATATTTAAAACGTGCCGAAAAAGGAGTAGAACGTCTTATTTATATTGTGGAAGATCTTGACATGATTACGAAATTAGAATCGGGAGATTTAGATTTGAATATGACTGATTTTGATATTGTCGAACTCATTCAGAATGTTTTTGATTTATTAGAAATGAAAGCCGATAAAAAGAAAATCAAATTGGCTTTTGAAAGTAAAAATGTACAATCGGTTATTATTCGCGGTGACCAAGATAGAATACAACAGGTTTTAGAAAATCTACTTGTAAACTCTATCAAATATGGTAAAGAAGGTGGTTTAACCGAAGTTGGAGTTGTAAATCTAACTAAGAAAAAAGTCTTAATTCGTATTAGTGATAACGGAGAAGGAGTTGAGAAACAAAATATTCCGAGACTTTTTGAGCGTTTTTATAGAGTTGATAAAAGCGGCACACGTTCAGAAGGCGGTTCAGGTTTAGGATTAGCGATTGTAAAACATATTATTGAAGCTCACAAAGAGAAAGTATATGTAGAAAGTGAGTTCGGAATTGGTTCAGAATTCTCTTTCACACTCGAAAAAGCACATAAAATACAAAAAGCTGAAGTTAAGTAATTGTAAGTTATATTGCTTTGAACTATAGTAAAATAGGGAGCTAGAAACCCTATTCATATTAGCGTAACTATTTGGAAACAAATCTTCTTATTATGGTAACACCTTGTTAACAATTTCTTAACATAGGTAACACATCTTTGCATCTTGAATTTTAGTGCATTAGAGAGAAAATGATAAAAAGAAAAATAATTGCAATCTTATTGCTGATTACTTGTGCGGCAAATGCGCAGGATTTGAAAAAAGAGGATGTAAAAAAAGAAGTAATTCGAATCTTAGATTCTATAAACAAAGCAAAACTTCCTGATACAAAATCGGGTGTTAGCGGCGAAGAACATTGGTACGACAAAATCTCATTACGAGGTTATGCCCAAATAAGATACAATGGTTTGTTTTCGACAAATGATAAAGTTTCTTGTGAGCAGTGCGATAAATCTTGGGGAACTACTTCTACAGATCCAGATGCAAAAGCTAATAACGGTCTTTTTATCAGACGTGCACGATTAGTGTTTTCGGGACAAGTTCACCCAAATGTATTTTTCTATTTCCAACCCGATTTTGCAAGTTCACCAGTTACTGGAATTCAAAACTTTGTACAAATTAGAGATTTGTATTTTGATCTTTCTTTTGATAAGAAAAAAGAATATCGTCTTCGTGTTGGACAAAGTAAAATTCCTTACGGATTTGAAAACATGCAGTCAAGCTCTCAGCGATTAACATTAGACAGAAGCGATGCAATCAACAGTGCTATATTAAATGAGCGTGATTTAGGGCTTATATTTTATTGGGCGCCAAGCGAAATTAGAGATCGTTTTGCTATGCTGGTAAAAGATGGATATAAAGGTTCTGGAGATTTTGGAGTTTTTGCTTTTGGAGTTTACAACGGTCAATTATCTAATAAATTAGATGGTAACAGAGATCTTAATGTAGTAGCAAGAGTTTCTTATCCTTTTGTTATCGGAAGCCAGATTATCGAGCCAGGAATTCAAGCATACACAGGAAAATGGGCTTTTACTGGAGAAATTTCTTCTGGAGTTATTGTTAATGATCCGCAATATATAAAAGACCAAAGAGTAGGAGCAACATTTGTTTTGTATCCTAAACCTTTCGGAATCCAAACCGAATATAATATTGGTACAGGACCTCGTTACAATACCTTAACCAAAACAGTTGATGTAACAGATCTTAACGGAGGTTATGTTTTATTAAACTACAAATTAGACTTAAAAAACCAGCGTTTATATCCTTTTGCCAGATTTCAATATTATGATGGAGGTAAAAAATACGAGAAAGATGCCAGAAGCTATGTCGTAAGAGATTACACATTGGGAATAGAATGGCAGCCACTAAAAGCATTTGAATTTACAGCAGAATATGTTATTGCCGATCGTACTTTTGAAGACAGTGCGCTTCCAATAAACAGACAACAAGGAAATGTGCTGAGATTACAAGCGCAGTTCAATTTCTAATAAAAAAAAGTCTTATCTGTGTTAAATATTATAACACAGATAAAACGGATTTGCTATCGCAAAGACGCGGATAAAAACGGATCTTTTAAATCTGTGTGAATATAAAATCAGCGTAAATCAGCGTTTTTGCGATAGCAAATCCGTATAATCTGCGTACTACTTTAGATACAGATTTTATAGGGAAGCATCTTCAAAAACAGTAAACAAAGAATCCCAGTCGATATCATTTTTAAACTGTGCCAAACCTTTAAACGACTTTACTTTTGAAAGATCTTCAATGGTAAAGTCGTCTTGCATTGCATACGGTACCAGATTTTCTTCCTGAAGTTTTATCGCCAAATATTCTTGCTCGTATTGTCCCGGCGTTGGAATAAAAAAAGCTTTCTTTCCAAGTTTCGCCAAATCCATTACAGTAGTATAACCAGAACGGCACAAAACAAAATCACTTTCGTTAAAAGTTTGTTCCAGCTGTTTAGAGTTCATAAAATTATAATACGTAACATTTCCAGATTGCTGTTTCGTCTGAGTTTTCTCGACAACACCTTTTACAAAGACAACATTACCATCAAAATTTTTAACTTCCTCCTGTAGTTTTTCATCCAGAAAAGTACGTTGAGGTTCTGGACCAGACAAAATAATCATTAAATCAAAAACCTTTGGGGTTTCTTTTTTCTTCATTCTGCTCAAAGGACCAATGTACTTTAAGTTAAGATGATCTGTTTTAAGATGTCCCAACTCTCCCGTTAGATTTACTTCTCCGCTAGAATCAGGAACCCAGCATTCCTTGTATTTTTTGATAAAATATTGATGACATTTACTCGTAAACCAAGTAGTATTTCCGGTCATCACATTCAATTGATGTGTCATAAAAACAGACGGAACCTTTTTGCTGAAAACACCCAAACGATTATCTGAGATAATACCGTCTATACCGTGTTTTCTAATCCAGCCGTTTACCATTTTTTTCTCATCCAGAATAGCGGTGATCATTTTAGGTAAATTTTTAATCAGTTTCCATTTAAAATTTTTACCATTTTTAGCATATTCAATATGATAAGAAGGTAATTCTAGAGTCTGTATGTATGGAAATTCTTTTCGAAGTAAAGCCAGCGCCACTCCATCAGAAGCAATAATCGGGATATAATTGTTTTCTTGAAGCGCCTTAATAATCGGAATACATCTTGTGGCATGCCCTAATCCCCAATTTAACGGAGCAACTAAAATAGTTTTGTTCGCAGAATAGTCAATGCTCATAGTTTAACGCTTTTTAAAAACGAAGATAGAGAAATATGTTTTTTATGTTATTTCGTACGTATTACTAAATTATTAACTCTATAACGGCGTGAAGGCTTTATAATACACTAAAAGAGATTTAAAAAAGACAATACTTATGAAGCAAAGTTACTTATATGTTAACACTAGATTTGTTTTCTCTGGTTGTTTTCTAAACAAAAAAAAGAGCTGATTAAACAGCTCTCTTTCTTATAGTGATAAAAAAAATATTTTTAATCCTGAATATAGGTTTTGTTACCATTAGAATTAATGTAGTATTTACCGCCTTTTGGACCAGTGTATACTTTTTTTCCATTATATTCTCCCGTAACTTTATCTGCAACTTTTGGAGCCTTTTCTGTAGTCTCTTTAACTTTTTTAGTAGAAGTTTTTGTTGCAGCTTTACTATCTGCTTTTGTTTTATCAGCACTTGCCTTTGCTTTGTCTGCTGTTTTATCAGCATCTGCTTTAGTTTTGTCTGCTTTGTCTTTAGTTTTTGCAGCCTTATCTTTACTGTCTTTTGCGCTAGCAGTTGCTTTGTCTGCACTTACTTTAGCCTTGTCTGATGCAGCTTTTTCTTTTTTTGTATCTGCAGTGGCTTTGTCTTTAGACTTGTCTGCTTTTTCTTTTGTTTTTTTAGCGTCGGCAGCTGTTTTGTCTGCACTTGCTTTAGTCTTATCTGCTTTATCTTTTGTTTTCTTTGCAGAAGCCTCTGTTTTTTTTGCAGCCTTTGTTGCCGCGTCATCTTGGGCGTAGATATTAGTAGATAAAACCACTATAAGACAAAGTAATAATAATTTTTTCATAAGGTTATAAGTTTAAAATTCAATTAAAATTAAACAATTTTTTGACAGGTTTTGCAAAGTCTTAAAAATAAGCACGAAGTTGAACATTTCCCGTATGCACTGTAGATCCAGTCTCACTTTTTCGGCCTTGATAGTTTAAATTAACATCTAAAAACTGCGTTATATTTTTCTGTAAAAGTAATTTCCAAACCAAATTAGAACCTGCTTGAAGACCTTCGAGCATTTGAAAACCAACGGAAGAAAATTCATTCCCGTTGAATTTATTTTGGTAATAAGAAAATTCGCCATTAAGCGTTACTTTTTTCTCGCCCGCAAAAGAAAAAGAAGTTCCGAGTCTATTCTGTGCCAAAGTTTCTAAATTTCCAATTTGATTTTCCTTGTTTTGAAATTCATAAAAGAAATCTAAGCTCGTGTTTTTTGAAAACAAATAACTAATTTTTGGAGCTATCTGATAACCCGTTATATCATAGTTTTTTTCTACAAAATCCTCAGAAACTAAATCTGTTTTTATTGTTTTAGTAAAGAAATTAAACAACCAGCTTTTCTGATACAAATGTGTGTATTGTAATTGATGTGAATTATTTTTTACGTTCTGAGAACCGACTGAAAGCAAACTTTTGCCCTTATTTACTAGATAAGAATACGTAACAGAATGCTTCTGTTTGCCTCTATTATAATATAAGCTGTTTCTAAAACTAGAATTTAATCCCAATACATTTTCTTCCGAAGAGCTAAACGGATTCAACTCCAAATGTTCGCCTTCACTTTTTACTTTTCTATCCATTATAAATGAAGTCTGATTGTAGAAATAAGAAAGCAGTTTTTTATAACCTTTATCATTCTGCCATTTGAGCGGGTTTAAAGTAACAGACTGCGAGAATTTATTCTGATTGGTTTTAATGTAAACCTGATTCGGTAAAAAGATTCTAACATATTTTGCCTGATCAGCAAAAGCAGCAATTTCAAACTCTTGCAATTCCTGAATGCCATTTCCGTTGTAATCATTCCAAGTATAAACACCTTGTCCAGTAGGAACTTCAACATACGTAAACTCTTGCTGGGCAATTGTTCCAGAACTCGTCTCATAAGCACTTCCAATCTGCATTAATTGTTTAAAAAAACGATCGTTGTACAAAATTCTCGAATTTAGAGAAGGTTCATTTGCTTTAGAAACATCCGTAAAATCTAAAGTTCGATAACTTGCATAAACCGCTAAATCTGTTTTTTTATTCTGAATCAATTTCGATTTCAAATAATAAGTCTGTGAATTGTTTACATGCTGTAATAATCCGTTTTGTAAACTATCATTGCTGCGCTGCAAAATACCTAATTCAACAAAAACCTTAGTACTGTCACCGCGACCAACAAAAGCTCCATATTCTGAAAATCGCTGACTTAAAGTCGAAAATGCATTTGTAACTTTATCTTTCTCCTGATTGTCTTCGAACTGGAAACTGCCGCCAATCCAGTTTTTGCCAAAATGGTATTTAGTTCGCGTCTGATTTCTAATAAATTTTGAAGTAGAAGCCGTAGCATCAGAATTTAAGAAACTGCCTTGATTTTCAATTGTCCAATTTTTTAGTTTAAAAAGAGCCGTTGTGGTATGTCTTGCTCCAGAATAACTCTCTGTAAAATCTAATTTCTCAAACTGATACGTAACTAAACCAATGTTTGAGCTCTTCTTTTTGGCATATAAATCAAAGTTTAAACCCGTAACCAAAAGGCTTTGATTACCCAGAAGAGTAGTAGTCAAATTCCAATCTCTATTAAATTCAATATTATAAAGACGTTCAACAGATTTAAAATTTTCCTGAACAAATTGATAATTTACAAAACCATCCAAAGTCCAATTTCGAGTAAAAATACGTTTTTTGATATTAGTTTTTAGCGCGATTCCTTTATTATTAGCGTCATCAATACCAGAGAATAAATTGAGGTCATTGTTACTCACACCCAATTCAAAATCAACCAATGTTTTGTCATCAGGTTTATATTTTCCTAAAAAAGTAGCAACCTGAAGTTTAATTGGCGCAACCAATTTTACAATAGGTTCGTAATTTCCCTGCAAAACGCCATTTACAGGCGCAGCATATTCGTATATGCGTTCAACAGAATTATTGTTTTGTATAATGTAGTTTCCAAGATTATTGCCCACAAGACTAAACTTTACGTTGTATAAAACATCTGCAGAGTTATTAGAATATTCATAAACATCAACTCCATTTACAATTGTTTTCTTGTACAATATTTTAGTGTCGGCATAAGTATCTTCATAAGCAGAAGGAGCAATCATTAAATCTTGATTATCTCCCGCCTGACTCAAAAGCTGAACCTGGTCTTTAGAAAGATTTTGCTGTAAAGGCTGGTTTTTCATATCATTTTCAGAATAAATATAACCGCCAAAACTCCAGTTTTTATTCTCGTGCGTTGCGCCCGCATAAGTTACCAATCTATTGTAATTTCGCTCCGAATATTGGTATTCAATATTAATACGCATTTCTGAAGTAATCGTAAAAAGCGAAGTAAAAACAATTTCGCCTGCGTTATAATCAATCACATAATCGTTGTTTTCGCCGCGTTTCAGTAAAACGCCGTTTACATAAACACGCTCAGAACCCGAGATTACCAAAACATACAATTCTCCGTTTTGTCCTTTTAATTTATACGGACCTTGATTGCCCTCTTGACCCACAAAAGTACTTTTAGCATATTGCCCTTTTACAAATGCAACCGATGCAAAAACATTAGTTTTACTTTTTCCATTATCAAAATCAAAACTAGTCGAAAGCCCTTGAACCTTTTTATTGAACTTTAAAAACTGTGTATTTTTATTTTCTAAAAAGACATCGCCTGCGCGAATGTTCCAATCATCGCTAAAAAGCTCCATAAAAATATTATCAAACTGATCTAATTTCTGAGAGTAACCGCCATCTTGCAGCGGAATATTACTGTCTTGAAGCGAAGCCCGCAGACTCACTTTATCGGATATTTTTCCGGTAATCTGTAAATCTAAGTTAGAGTTTAAAACTGTGTTTTGATTGTTTCCAACCGTTACACCTCGTGTAAGGCTTCCAGAAGTATTTAGACCATCAAACGGAATAGCTTTTTTTGTGTTTGTATTTTCTATTTTGTACAATTTCTCAGTACCAACATCATTAGTTACCACCTGATTTGATTTGTAAAGACTGTATTCTTTGGTCAAAAAATCAGGATATTTTAAATAGTTTACCACTAAAGTATCAGGAGAAGAAGTAAGGTTTTCATTTAAAAGTAAAGTTCCTTTTTGAAAATCAATTTTATAAAAAGAAGGATTTATGGGGACGTTTTTAGTATTTAGAATTTCAAAAAAACTAGAGTTAATACTAAATTCTTCCAGATGAATAGTGTCTTTAGTTACAATTACTTTTTTTGTTTTGTACGCTGATTCCGTTTCCTGTGCATGAAGCCCAGAATAGCAAAGAAACACCGCAAAAAACAGTAATTTTTTTAACATAAATACTTTAACTCTAAAAAGTCAAAAGTAGTATTTATAATTGGGAAATTATACGGAAGATGTTTTGGTTTAAGCCATAAATTAAGAGGCAGGTATTGTTTATTTTAACAATTTTCCGAAGATAAAAGCACTTGCAATTATAATAAATACAATGAAAAGAGAATTGGGATTTGCGAAGTTAATAGTCCAGCCTAACTCTTTAATCTTTTTAGGAGGAAAAATGCGCTTATCTTCAGGATTGTAATAAAAAATTCCCCAAATCCAATTGTTCGGATCATTATGCCAACGGTTTTTGGTTTCTTCGCTAGGGTTATTGTCGATTTCCATATTCGTAGAAATTAGGTCTGTTTTTGAGTTTATTAGGGCTATAAAGATAATTCAAAGAAGAGTCAAAATTATGATTTTGTAAGAATTTAACTTAATCTTAATTCGGGTATTTCTACCCGATTAATTATTTTTTGATTTTACTGAGTATCAATTATCGAAGCTGTCCTCTATGGTATGTAAGTAAAAACTTAAGCGTCTATGAATGTATTTATAGGTAATAAACTCAAAAAACTTAGAAAAAGTAAAAACTTGTCACAAGAAGAAATGGCAGATTTTCTCCATATCTCACAATCTGCTTACGCGAGAATGGAAAATGGCGAAAGTCATTCTTGGGCCAATCACATTCTGAATATATGTCAAATTTTTGCAATCACTCCAGAAGAATTGGTTAAAAGAGATTATCTAGACGAAAACGCCAAGAAGCAGCAATTAATGCCAAGTTATACCGTTCAGGAATTGTCGGATAAAATTATCGAACAGTATGAAGAACGAATTAAAGAATTAAAACAAACTATTCAGGATTTGAAAGAATATAAAAAAGTATAAAATAAAAAAGGGTCTCACTAAAATGAGACCCTTTTTTGGAATTAATTTTTAACCTTAAAAGATTAATTTACTTCTTTGGTAACCACCTGCATGGTTTCGCGGCTTACTTGTTTTAGTAAAACTTCCTTGTTTTCTTCAACAGTTTGTGCTGCTTGTTCAGTAAAGTGGCGAATCGTATATAAAGTCACATTTTCGCTATAATCTACTTTGAATTTTTTAGATAAAATCGCATTTAAGTCGTTGAAATTTCCAAATTTATCTTCCACACAAACCGAGAAACTAATCGCTGAATTTTGAATTAAGTTTACTTTAATTTTAAATTCATGAAACAAAGCAAAAATCTCGCTGATGTTTTCTTCCATAATAAAAGAGAAATCAATTGACGAAAGAGAAATCAAAAGCTGATCTCTTTTTACAATAAAACATGGATATTGAGGCTCTAAATCGACACCTTTAGAAACACAAGTTCCTTTTAATAAAGGATTGATAAAAGATTTTACGTACAACGGAATTTCTTTTTTCTGTAAAGGCTGTAATGTTTTTGGGTGAATTACTGTTGCACCGTAAAAAGCCAATTCGATAGCTTCACGATATGAAATTTGGTTCAGTAAACTAGCATTTTCAAAATAACGCGGGTCAGCATTCATAACACCAGGAACATCTTTCCAGATCGTTACACTTTCTGCATTTAAGCAATAAGCAAAAATACCAGCAGTATAATCAGAACCTTCACGACCTAAAGTTGTTGTAAAGTTATTTTCGTCAGCACCTAAAAATCCTTGCGTAATGTTTAATATTTTTCTTGGAACATTTTTGCTGATGTTTTGTTGAGTAGCTTCCCAATCTACTTCAGCATCTCTGTAATTTGCATCAGTTTTAATGAAATTGCGAACATCAAGCCACTGCGTTTTAATTCCCATGAAATTCATGAAATAACTTAAAATCGTAGTCGAAATCAATTCCCCAAAACTTACAATCTGATCGTAAACAAAATTGTAATTTGGAGATTTATTATGCGCCAAAAAATATTCTAATTCAGAGAATTGAGCCTTTACAGCCGTAAAAACTTCATGATTTTCATCTTCAAATAAATCCAATAATATTTGATTGTGATATTTTTTTATTTCCTGTACAGAAGAATTCAACTCTGCCGATTTATCAAAATAATTCTTGATAACAACCTCAAGAGCATTTGTAGTTTTTCCCATAGCCGAAACTACCAGAATTACATCTTCGTAACCTACTTTTTGCAAAACGTCATACACGTTTTTAATTCCATCTGCATCTTTTACAGATGCACCACCAAATTTAAATACTCTCATTTTTAATTTTAGATTTTTAATTTTAGATTTCAGGTTAAATGAAATCTAGTATTTTTTATTTTTTGCCACAAATTGGACGAATCTTCACTAATTAATTTGTGCTAATTCGTGCAATTCGTGGCAAAATATTTTTTACAATTTTTCTAAAAAAGAATCAATTCCCTGTTCATTCATTTGAACCACTTGCCATCCGTCGAGAATCTTAGCTCCAGAATTCTCATAAAACTTAACCGCAGGAGTATTCCAATCCAGAACATTCCATTCTACTCTTCTTACGTTATCTCTTTTTCCCTGCTTCATAATTTCAGAATAAAGAGCATATCCTAAACCAGATCCGCGCATTTTATCCTTTACAATTAAATCTTCAAGGTGAATTGTTTTTCCTTTCCAAGTAGAATAGCGGTAATAGTACAACGCAATTCCCACAATCTCGTTCTCAACTTCAGCGACAAAAACATGAAACAAAGGGTTTTCGCCAAATCCATCACGCACTAAATCATCTACTGTTATAACAACAGCTTCTGGCTCTTTTTCGAATATTGCCAGTTCCTGAATCAGTCCTAGAACCGATTTCATGTCTTCAGGATTTCCCTTTCTAATATTCATATATTCCTATTATTAATCAATTATTATCTAAAAATGTACTTTTTTATTGTGCACTTCCTGCTATTAATTAGCAAATATACAATAGTAGCAAACTAACAAAATAATTTTTAAATCATTCTCACAAAAAAAACGATATTTGTGACTTAAAAATAAAACTACAACGATTTAGTAATGGAAGAACGCAATAAAACACTAGGAGAGTTTATTATTGAGAACCAAAAAGCATTTCAATACTCGTCGGGGGAGTTATCCCGAATTATCAACTCTATACGTTTGGCGGCGAAAGTTGTAAACTATAAAGTAAACCAAGCAGGATTAGTGGATATTATTGGCGCAGCAGGCGAGCAGAATATCCAAGGAGAAGACCAGCAGAAACTTGATGTCTATGCAAACGAAGTATTTATCCAGACGTTAATAAACCGTGAGATTGTCTGTGGTATTGCTTCTGAAGAAAACGACGATTTTATTACTGTTCAGGGGAGCGACAACAGTCATAATAATAAGTACGTGATCTTAATGGATCCGCTTGACGGATCTTCAAACATTGATGTGAATGTTTCTGTAGGAACTATTTTTTCTGTTTTTAGAAGAATTACACCAATTGGAACTCCAGTAACTAGTGAAGATTTTTTACAGCCTGGAGTAAATCAAGTTGCGGCTGGATATGTAATTTACGGAACGTCTACCATGTTAGTATACACAACGGGACACGGTGTAAACGGATTTACCTTAAATCCTGCAATTGGAACATTTTATTTATCACATCCGAATATGAGATTTCCGCTTGACGGGAATATCTATTCTGTAAACGAAGGAAATTATGTTCATTTTCCGCAAGGTGTAAAAAACTACATTAAATACTGTCAAAGAGAAGAAGAAGACAGACCTTATACTTCTAGATATATTGGAAGTTTAGTTTCAGATTTTCATCGAAATATGATTAAAGGCGGTATTTATATTTATCCAACAAGTTCAAAAGCGCCAAAAGGAAAATTGCGTTTATTATACGAATGCAACCCAATGGCTTTTATTGCTGAGCAGGCGGGAGGAAAAGCAACAGATGGTTTTGGAAGAATTATGGAAATTCAGCCAACCGAATTGCATGAAAGAGTTCCTTTTTTCTGCGGAAGCTACAATATGGTAGAAAAAGCAGAAGCTTTTATGGCAGAAGCGCTTTAAGTTATCATTATAAAAACAAAAAACCGACAGATTTTTAAAAGCTGTCGGTTTTTTGTTTTTTTAGCTGTAGTTTAAAACTATAACTAAGTATTTATTATTTATTCATGTTTTCCATTTCGAATGTAAAAGTATCTAAATCTACTTTTTTATCAATTAAGGATAATGCTTTAGAAACAATATAGTCAATATTTCCAGGAGTAAATCCTAATGCTAATCCCATACGTCTTAACATAACTTCTTGTTGGTCACCTAAATGGTGGTCTACGTGTACCATTCTAGCCAAGTCAAATAAACGCTCTACACGCTGTGCGTATAAATAAGGTGGGTTTATTGGGTGTTTCCAAGGATCGATAAGGATTTCCTTGTACTCTTCTTCTGAAATTTCTAATCTTGAAGCTAATTTATCCAAAAAGGCTTGCTCTTCGTCGTTAATTTTCCCGTCAGCAAAAGCTACACGTACAATTGCAGAGAAATGACCTTTGTTTCTTTGCTTGAATTCGTTATCAAATAATTCTGAAAATGACATAATTAATCGGTTTTTTATCGAGCAAAGATAAATCTTATTTTAATTTAACAAATTTAAATTTCTCATAAATTTTAACTTATTTTTATTTGATGATTTGAAAGTCAGCATCTCTAATCTTCAAAATTAATTGTAAGTTTACAAACCCTAATCTTTTAATTTTATAATACCTATGTCACAATTTTGGATTTACTTTCAAATAGGATTAAAGCATGTTTTAGACATCCATGCCTACGATCATGTTCTTTTCTTAATCGCTTTAACGGTTCCGTATCTATTTAAAGATTGGAAAAGAATTTTAGTTCTAGTTTCTGTATTTACATTGGGTCATACTTTGGCTTTATTACTTTCAGTTTTTGGAATTATTACTATAAAAGTAAATTTAGTAGAGTTTTTAATTCCTATTACAATTTTAATAACCGCTTTGTATCATTTATTTACCGCAGGAAAAAATGCTAAGAATGATGGCGTAAATTTGGTATTCTTTATAACCTTGTTCTTTGGTATTATCCACGGATTAGGATTTTCGAATTATTTTAAAACTATTTTAGGAGGTTCACCATCATCAAAATTATTACCTTTGGGAGAGTTTGCCTTAGGAATTGAAGCCGCACAATTGATTGTGGTTTTTGTAGTTTTGATATTGTCTTATATAATGCAGACTGTATTTCGTTTTTCAAAACGCGACTGGGCACTTGTAATGTCGGCTTTTATTATTGGAGTTGTGATTCCGATGATTATTGAAAGCCCAATTTGGAACAGATAAAATAAATGGAAATAAAGAAATTAAATAAATACGACAAGGCCTATTTGCGAATTGCTAAAGAATGGAGTCTGTTGTCGTATTGCAAAAGAAAGAAAGTTGGTGCGATTATCGTAAAAGACCGAATGATTATTTCGGATGGTTATAACGGAACACCGTCTGGTTTTGAAAATTGCTGTGAAGACGAAGACGGATTAACACGCTGGGATGTACTGCATGCCGAAGCTAATGCGATTCTTAAAGTAGCGCGATCAACTCAATCATGTGAAGGTGCAACATTGTACATCACGCTTTCACCTTGCAAAGAATGCAGTAAATTAATCCATCAATCTGGGATAAAAAGAGTGGTGTACCATAATGGATATCGTGACGATTCTGGACTTCAGTTTTTAATAAAAGCAGGTATTGAAGTAGAACATATTTCTGATTTAGAAGAGTAAATGAAATTTAACTCAAAATATTTACCATTAATTATAGGAGCAGCTCTTGCTCTTGGTGTTGTTCTCGGAAGCCTCATGAGTGCTCCCGCAGACGATCAGCTTTTGGCTAAAAATTACTCAAAAACTAAGCTCAATAAACTGATTGATTTTATCAATAATGAATATGTTGACAGCATCAATACAGATTCTATTGTAAATCTTACCGTAGATAATATTTTATCAAAACTGGATCCTCATTCCGTTTACATTCCGCCAACAGAACAAGCAGAAGTTGCCGAAAGTATGAAAGGAGATTTCGTAGGTATCGGAATCAATTTTTATATGTATAAAGATTCTGTAGCGATTATAAAGCCTATTGAAAATGGACCTTCAGCGAAAGCGGGATTAAAATCTGGTGATCGAATTTTGTTTGCAGGAAAAACAAAGCTTTTTGGTAGAAGACTGCCTTCTGATAGCTTGTTTTCTAAATTAAAAGGAAAACAAGGAAGCGAAATCGAATTGACGGTTTTTAGAAAATCTGAACAAAAGAGACTTAAGTTTAAAGTAAAAAGAGGTATTATTCCCATAAAGAGTGTTGACGCTTCTTTAATGCTAGATAAAACTACTGGTTATATAAGAATTAACCGTTTTGCTGAAACTACTTTTGATGAGTTTAAAACTGGTTTAGCAAGATTGAAACAAAACGGAATTCAGTCGCTTGTAATTGATCTTCGTGATAATGGTGGCGGTTACATGGAAGAAGCTGTTGATATTGCAGATGAATTCTTAAAAGACAAACAACTAATTGTTTTTACCAAAAATAAAAACGGCACAACCGAAAAAACCTATGCTACAAAAGCAGGAAGTTTTGAAACAGGAAAAGTGTATGTTTTAATAAATGAAAACAGTGCATCTGCAAGTGAAATTCTAGCCGGAGCATTACAAGATAATGATCGTGGTATTATTGTAGGGCGTCGTTCTTTTGGAAAAGGTTTAGTACAGCGAGAAATGGATTTTAACGACGGATCAGCTGTTCGTTTAACCGTAGCACGTTATTACACGCCAACCGGAAGATCAATTCAGAAACCGTATAAAAAAGGAAACGAAGAATATTTTAAAGAATCTGAAAGCCGCATAAAATCAGGCGAATTGTATGCGAAAGACAGTATAAAAGTTGCCGATTCTTTAAAGTTTAAAACGCCAAAAGGTAAAATCGTATACGGCGGCGGCGGTATTGTTCCAGATATTTTTGTTCCAATTGAAGCGGAACACGGAAATGAAAACGTTGCTTATTTATTACAGACTGGAATTGTAGGGCATTTTGTTTTTGAAGAATTAGATAATAATCGCAGTGCCTTTTCAGGACTTCATTTTAATGAGTTTTTAGTTAAGATGAAAAGCTCTGATGCTTATTTTAAAAAGTTTAAAAACTATATCTTAATGACGGGTTTAGATTTAAAATTAGATAAGACTAAAGCATTGGTAAATCGCTACATTACAGCAGAATTTGCAAGACAATTGTATGGGGAATTGTATTACTACGATATTATTCTAAAAGATGATGCTATGATTAAAGCCATCTTAGAACCGAAGAAATAATAATAATTTTTTAAAAATAACTTAGCGAATCTTGCGTTATTCTTGACGAACTTCGCGGTTAAATAATTCAAAACATGAAAAATCTAAAAAAAATAGGCGTTCTAATTGTTCTAATGACTTTTGTAATCTCTTGTACTAGTATGAAAAATAATACCAATGCTACAGTTTCAGGAAAAGTAGACGCTATAGAATCTGGAAAAGATGGTTACACAGCAAAAATTAATACAGAAAATAAAGAAGTATATTTTGCAACCATAAGCATTGTTAATGTTGGCGGACCAGAAAATTATAAGCGATTCAAAATTGGAGATGTAGTTTCAGTAAAAGGAGAAATCTGGAAAACCGATGATGAGAATCATATTAAGGTAACAGAAATTGTCTCTGTAAAATAAAAACTAAAACTATAAAAAAGGATTAAACCATATAAGTTATATAAGTTCATTTAATATATGCGCAAAGCATTATATTTACTTATATAACTTATATGGTTTAATTTTTTTTTTTTGAAGTTTATCGAATACTATCGTGTGCATGAGTCTGCACGCCGTTATTCCATAAAGTAAGAATATCTGTTGCAACAGCAGCGCCGCTTCCGGCAGCAATTGCCAATTGGCTTCTCCAGCCAGCCAAAGTTCCAATAACATAAATACCATTGGCTACTTTATGATCTTCATTTTTAAGCTGAATACGCTGTTTTTCAGGAAGCGCTTTTTTATGAGGTTCTACATATTGCAGTAAACCTTCAATATCAAAAGTATTGGCAGAACCAATTCCAATTACGATATTTTTAGTCTGGTATGTATTTTTATTGGTAGTAACCGTAAATTCAGGAAAAGTTCCTTCTACTTTAACTACTTTTTCATTTGCAATCTGAGTAATGTGCGGATAAGTCATTGCTAAATCCTGTGTACTTTCTATAAGTAATTCAGAACCTAACTTTCCTGGTGTAATGCCATAAGCATTGTAGAAAATTGCTTCTTGTAAAGAAGAATTCTTTTGGTGTGTAAAAATTCCAATTTTTTTATCGGTTACAAAAGCTTTGTTTTTAGCTGATCCTAAAACTAAGGCACAAGACATGCCAGATACACCTCCGCCGATAATTAAAACGTCAAACATAGATTATCTGCCGTTAGTTTTTTCTTCAATTCTTTTTGAAATTCTAAAAATCAAAAGAATCAAAACGGCACAAAAAGAAGCGGCAATTCCAATAAAAGCCACGACACTGTCTCCTTGAAAAGGGTTTTTAAAGTCTAATAGCGTAATATTAAAAACGATTAGAGCTAATGCTAAAAGCACTAAGATTGAAGTAAAAATTTTCATATGGCTGTTGTTTGTCTAAAATTATAAAGTATAACTTAAATTGTTAAAAAACACCCTAAAGTTATATTCTAGGAACTTTAAGGAGGTAAATTTATAAAATTATATCTTAGACAAACAAACCTTTAACATTAGCGGCGAATAATTTAACAGCAATCGCTAAAAGTATCACTCCAAACGTCTTACGAACCACGCCAAGTCCGTTTTCTCCTAATAAAGTTTCGATTTTTTTAGATGATTTTAAAACGATATAAACCAAAATGATATTTAATAGAATCGCAATGATAATGTTTATAGTGTGAAATTGAGAGCGTAACGAAAGTAAAGTCGTCATAGTTCCTGCTCCAGCAATTAAAGGAAAAGCCAAAGGAACAATAGAAGCAGAGCCCGGCTCTTCGTCACGATAAATTCTAATTCCTAAAATCATTTCTAAAGCAAGGAAAAAAAGTACAAACGAACCGGCAACTGCAAACGAGTGTACATCAATACCAATTAAGTTTAGTAAGCCTTCACCAACAAAAAGAAAAACAATCATAATCATTCCGGCAACAATTGAAGCTTTTTCAGATTCGATGTGGCCAACCTTAGCTCTTAAATTTACAATAATCGGAATTGATCCTACAATGTCAATTACTGCAAAAAGAACCATTCCGACTGTGATAATCTCCTTAAAATCAATTTCTAACATACTTTTTTATTTAAAGGGTTATAGTGCTACAAAGGTAGATAATAAAGTTAGGGCTTTTTAAATTTAGATTTCAATTGAATTATTTTTGTTATAAAAACACGTTTTTTAGACTAAAAAAGTGATGTATGTAACAAATAGCGTTTTCTTTTATTGATTTCCTACTATAATAGACAGATTGTTTTTGCGCTGAATTTATCGTTCAGACATCGAGATAGTTTGACTATCTTTGCACTTTAATAAATAAAGTATTTTTAGCGTCATGTTTCAATTAGGAAAAACCATTATTTCAGAAGATATTCTTGAAAAAGAATTTGTGTGCAACTTATCAGCTTGTAAAGGAGCTTGCTGTGTTGACGGGGATGCTGGTGCGCCTTTAAGCGAAGCAGAAACTAAAATCATGGAAGAAATTTATCCTAAAGTAAAACCCTTTTTACGTAAAGAAGGAATTGCGGCTATTGAGGAGCAGGGAACTTGGGTAAAAGGAACCGATGGTGATCTCGAAACACCATTAATCGATAATAAAGATTGTGCTTATGTTATTTTTGACGGTAAAACGGCACTTTGCGGTATCGAGCAAGCGTACAATCAAGGAATCGTAGATTGGAAAAAACCAGTTTCTTGTCATTTATACCCAATTCGTGTAAAAGACTTTACAGAGTTTGCCGCTGTTAATTATGATAAGTGGGATATTTGTGATGATGCCTGTTCTTTAGGCAAAGAATTAGAAGTTCCAGTTTACAAATTTGTAAAAGAAGCGTTAATTCGACGCTTTGGCGCAGACTGGTATATGGAGCTTGAAAAAGTCGCAGAAGAACTAAAAAAGTCCTAAAAAATTCCTGAAAAACGGGTTGTTCTATATGGTCATTTTGACCGTATATTTTAACTCAAAAAAATAAATTTTTACCTCTAAAAAAACTTTTAAAAACAATTAATTTTTTCTTGTTTTTTATTCTAAAAAGTCTATATTTTACGGGCTCTTAGACGTTATTTTTCTTTTTAAATCATTCATTTACAGTAAATTGATTTATTGTATGAAAATCATTTCATTTTCCGGCGTTGTTAAAAACTATGCCAGATTGTGAATAAGTTTGAGTTTGATTTTTGGCGTTAAATGACAATCTTTGTAGTCTATTGAATTAGGGGAAATTCAATGAAAAAATTAAACAAAACTGTCATGTCACAAGTCGAGCCAATATTACAAGAAAATAAAAATCGTTTCGTTATTTTTCCGATCAAACATCATGATATTTGGGAATGGTACAAAAAGATGGAAGCGAGTTTTTGGACTGCGGAAGAAATCGATTTACACCAAGACTTGACAGACTGGAATAATAAACTTAGTGACGACGAAAGATATTTTATCAAACACATTTTGGCTTTCTTCGCAGCTTCTGACGGAATCGTAAACGAAAACTTGGCTGAGAACTTTGTAAATGAAGTTCAATATGCTGAAGCGAAGTTTTTCTATGGTTTTCAAATCATGATGGAAAACATTCACAGTGAAACTTATTCGCTGTTAATTGATACTTACGTGAAAGACGAAACAGAGAAAGCAGAGTTGTTTAATGCTCTTGAAGTTTTCCCGGCAATTAAGAAAAAAGCAGAATGGGCTTTAAAGTGGATAGAATCTGATTCTTTTGCTGAAAGACTTATTGCTTTTGCTGCTGTAGAAGGAATTTTCTTTTCTGGAGCTTTCTGTTCTATTTATTGGTTAAAAAAACGTGGTTTAATGCCAGGTTTAACGTTTTCTAATGAGTTGATTTCTCGTGACGAAGGTGTACACTGTGACTTTGCAGTGCACTTACACAATCACCATTTAGTAAACAAAGTACCAAAAGATAGAATTAAAGAAATCATCGTTGATGCTTTAAATATCGAAAGAGAATTTGTTACAGAATCTCTTCCGGTGAGTTTAATAGGTATGAATGCGGTATTAATGACGCAATATCTAGAATTTGTTGCAGATAGATTATTAGTAGAATTAGGTTGTGAGCGTGTATATGGATCTGCGAATCCGTTTGATTTCATGGACATGATCTCTCTTCAAGGAAAAACCAACTTCTTTGAAAAACGTGTTGCCGAGTATCAAAAGTCTGGTGTAATGAACACAGACAGTGATGCTCAAAAAATTTCATTCGATGCAGATTTTTAGCGTGCAAGATTAAATGTAGTGTTTCCTCTTTCTGAAGCATTATAAAAAAGAATAACAAAGCATTTTTTGGTTGAATCTCTTTCCCAAATCGAAGATTCAATAATAATTTTAGGGGCGTTTCAATTCATATTTCGAATTGGAAACGGGTAACTATTGAGGATCCTGCAATTCTCAAAAAATAAATAAAAAACACACAATGTTTAAGTACTGGAATTCGTTTTTCTAGTGTCTTTCATTTTTCAATAACAATTAAAAAGTAAACTTATGTATGTAGTAAAAAGAGATGGCCACAAAGAGCCCGTAATGTTTGATAAGATTACAGAAAGAATAAAAAAATTGTGTTACGGGTTAAATGAACTCGTAGATCCTGTTAAGGTAGCGATGAGAGTTATCGAAGGATTGTATGACGGAGTTTCTACTTCTGAACTTGATAATCTTGCAGCAGAAACGGCGGCATCTATGACAATTGCACACCCAGATTATGCGCAATTGGCAGCTCGTGTGGCGATTTCAAATCTACACTCCAATACAAAAAAATCGTTCTCAGAAACGATGAAAGATATGTATAACTACGTAAACCCAAGAAACGGACAAGAAGCACCGTTACTTTCGGATGAAGTATTTAATGTAATCCAAGAAAATTCAGAATTCTTAGATTCACATATCATTTATACAAGAGATTTCAATTACGATTACTTTGGTTTCAAAACCTTAGAGCGTTCGTATTTGCTTAAAATAAACGGTAAAATTGTCGAAAGACCACAACATATGCTAATGCGTGTGTCAGTAGGGATTCACTTAGACGATTTAAAATCAGTAATTGAAACGTACGATTTAATGTCTAAAAAGTTCTTTACGCATGCAACTCCAACGTTGTTTAATGCAGGAACTCCAAAACCACAAATGTCTTCTTGTTTCCTTTTGGCAATGCAAGACGATAGTATTGATGGTATTTATGATACTTTGAAACAAACGGCTAAAATCTCGCAATCAGCTGGAGGAATTGGTCTTTCTATTCATAACGTTCGTGCAACAGGATCTTACATTCGTGGTACAAACGGAACTTCAAACGGAATTGTTCCGATGTTGCGTGTTTTCAACGATACAGCACGTTATGTAGATCAAGGAGGCGGAAAACGTAAAGGAAGTTTTGCGATTTACATTGAAACTTGGCATGCTGATATTTTCGAATTTTTGGATTTGAAGAAAAATACAGGAAAAGAAGAAATGCGTGCAAGAGATTTATTCTTCGCAATGTGGACTTCAGATTTATTCATGAAACGTGTTCAGGAAGATACAACTTGGACTTTAATGTGTCCGAACGAATGTCCTGGATTATACGATGTTTACGGAGATGAATTCGAAAAAATGTATTTGGATTATGAATTTAGAGGAAAAGGAAGAAAAACCATTCGTGCACGTGAATTATGGGAGAAAATCCTAGAATCTCAAATCGAAACGGGAACGCCATATATGTTGTACAAAGATGCAGCAAACCGTAAATCGAACCACAAGAATTTAGGAACTATTCGTTCTTCTAACTTGTGTACAGAAATTATGGAGTACACTTCTAAAGACGAAATCGCAGTTTGTAACTTGGCTTCTATTTCATTGCCAATGTTTATTGATAACGGAAAATTCGATCACCAAGCACTTTACAATGTTACAAAACGTGTAACTCGTAACTTAAACAAAGTAATCGACAGAAATTATTACCCAGTAAAAGAAGCAGAAAATTCTAACTTACGTCACCGTCCGGTAGGATTAGGAGTACAAGGTTTAGCAGATGCTTTTATTATGTTAAGAATGCCGTTTACAAGTGACGAAGCAAAAACATTAAACCAAGAAATTTTCGAAACATTATACTTCGCAGCTGTAACCGCTTCTATGGAAATGGCAAAAGAAGAAGGACCATATTCTACATTCGAAGGATCTCCAATGTCAAAAGGAGAATTCCAATACAATATGTGGGGAATGAAAGATGAAGAATTATCTGGTCGTTGGGACTGGGCTTCATTAAGAAAAGAAGTTGTAGAGCACGGAGTTCGTAACTCATTATTGGTTGCGCCAATGCCAACAGCATCTACTTCTCAAATTTTAGGAAACAACGAAGCTTTCGAACCTTATACATCAAACATTTACACACGTCGTGTATTATCTGGAGAATTTATCGTAGTAAACAAACATTTACTTCACGATCTTGTAGAAAGAGGTTTATGGAACGAGACTTTGAAACAAGAAATTATGCGTCACAACGGATCAGTTCAAAATATTGACATCATTCCGCAAGACCTAAAGGAACTATACAAAACAGTTTGGGAAATGTCGATGAAAGATATTATCGATATGTCACGTCAGAGAGGTTATTTTATTGACCAATCACAATCGTTAAACTTATTCATGCAAGATGCAAACTATTCTAAACTTACGTCAATGCACTTCTATGCATGGCAGTCAGGTTTAAAAACAGGAATGTATTACCTAAGAACAAAATCTGCGGTAGATGCGATTAAATTCACATTAAACAACGATAAAAAAGAAGAAGATGCACCAGCAGCTACTTTAGTACCAGAAACTGAAGCAATCAGCGTAGAAGATTATAAAGCAATGCTGCTTAAAGCACAAGCTGGAGATCCAGAAGATTGTGAAATGTGCGGGTCTTAATTTTTGTTTTAGAAGAAAGAATAAAGAATAAAGAAAAATGATTTATTCGTAATGTTAAAAGCAGTTATTGTAATGATAACTGCTTTTTTATAATAGAAAAATATGAAATTAATCAATGATATTGTAAATGAATTAATTGATACTGAGAAATCAATTAATTCTCCACTTTTGAAAACAAAGGTTTTAGCGAGTAGGCTTCAAAATGAAACCCTTTTAAGATGGGTTAGTAATGAGTTAAAAGGGTATAATCATTCGGATGAATTACCAGATTATAGGAAATTTAAAGGAAATATAGTTGGTACATATATCGTCGGAAATCAGCAATATAATAATCAGCCAGTTCCAATAATTGGTATTGATGACGAATTTCGAAAAAGTTTAACAAATATGAACTTTTATGATAGTGTTTCAAGTTTGGAAAATCTTAAAAGAGAAGATGGGAGAGGGAAATTAGAACATGTTTTTCCTGCTGAAATTACGGGACTTATTGAAGAAAATTGGATAAATATGGGTAATCCTTATTTGCAATTGGTAAACTGTAAAAGATGGGTTGCGGGTAATGCAGTTGCAGGAATTCTAGCGTCAATAAGGAATAATTTATTAGATTTTATGCTTAAAATAGATTCTGAATTTGGAAATATTACAGAAATAGAAGAATTAAAAACTAAGAAAAAAGCAATTGCGACAATTATGAATCAAACAATTATAAATAATACAGGAGATGGGAATATTTTAAATACAGGGGGAAAAGCTAATATTTCAGCAAATATAAGTATTGCAAAAGGTAATAAAGAAGAACTTTCGCGACGTTTACAAGAAGGTGGAATGAATGAAGATGATGTGGCTGAGCTTGTTGAAATAATAGATGATGAAGAACCAAATTTTGTAAATAAAACTTTTGGGCAAAAGGTAAACACTTGGACTAAAAAAATGCTAGGAAAGGCACTTGATGGTTCTTGGAACATTGGAATAGGTGCTGCGGGAAGTTTGATCGCAGATGCGGTTAAAGCTTATTATTTAATGTAGAATGTTATAGAAAGTTTAATAATAAAAAAAGCAGTTATTGTAATGATAGCTGCTTTTTTTATTTCATTTTTCTAACTAATCTTGTCATTTGAAATGACAAATAAATCCGCTTAATCTGCAAAATCTGCGTGCGTTTTATACCAAAGTATCCACAATCTTGTCATCCCGAGGAACGAGGGATCTTCGCAAGTAGCTCGACAAACAAAATCATTAATCTTTGAGGGAATCCTAATGTGATTTCTCGACTTCGCTCGAAATGACAAATATGACGAGTAAACTTTTTTGTTCCTTGTAGAATTGGCAATATTTTAAATATAATCCTCGTTTAAACTATTCTGTACAATTCATTAAAAATCTTCAAATTAAACCTTTTCAAAAAACAAAAGTCTTATTAATATATAATTCCTATTGTTATGAAAAAAAGCAATCTTTGGTCGTTACGATTAGGTTTCTCAGGAAAAGAAGCCGATACAATCGAGAAGTTAGGATTAGAAAAATTCCTAAAGAAATCGTATGAATCAAAGGTGGATAAACAGCTTCCAGAATTTCTTAATGACGATCCGAAGACACTTGCTGAATTAAAGGAATTAAGAGAAGCCATAAAAAATGCTGATTCTGAAACAAAAAAGAAAGAGCTTAAAAAAGCAATCTACTCTGGAGTTGAATTTCGCAGATGGTGGATTAATAAAATGCGAACAGATGAATTTCCGCTTCGGGAAAATATGGTTGTGTTCTGGCACAATCATTTCGTTTCGACTTCTCAAAAAGTAAAAGTCAATTATTGGATTTACCAGCACAATATGATTTTGCGTGAAAATGCTTTCGGAAATTTCAAAGAACTCACAAAGCAAATCGTAAAGTCGAATGCAATGGTGAAATATTTGGATAATGTCGACAATAAAAAAGATAAAATCAACGAAAATCTAAGCCGCGAATTGCTGGAATTATTCACCATTGGAATTGGAAATTATTCTGAAAGCGATATTAAAAATGGCGCGCGAGCTTTGGCGGGATTAAATTATGGAGAAGATGGTGCTGTTTATAGAAAGCGTATAGAAGATGATACCGATAAAACCTATTTCGGTAAAACCGGAAACTGGAAAGCCGATGATTTAATCGATATTATTTTTGAGCAAAAAGCGATTCCATATTTAATCACCCGAAAAATTCTAGAATGGTTTATTTATGATAATCCGTCAGAGGAGTTGGTAATTTATTACGGCGATTATTTCCGAAAAAAGAACTTTGAGATTGAACCTTTACTAACCAAGATTTTCTTAGAAGAATATGCTAAAGACAATTCAGGAACCAAAATCAAAGATCCTTTAGTATATATTATTCAGCTTATAAACGAATTAGAAGTTAAAGACTTTGATGATGCTATGATTGCTCTTTTTTTGAGACAGCAAGGAATGGATTTATACAATCAAGTAAATGTAAAAGGCTGGGATGGCGGTAATTCTTGGTTGACTTCTCAAATTTATTTACAACGAAATAACACATCAGATTTGCTTTGCAGCGGCAGAAGTATTTCGAGGAAAGTAATAAAAACAATGGTTGAAGAAGGAGGGAACTCAAATACTGAATTCGAAAAAATTGAGGTGAAAATTGATTTTGATACCAACGGAACAAATAAAACGGTCATTGCAGCATTATCCAATAGATTATTATTTAAGGTCGATGATTCGATGCAGAAGGACATGGAGAATTTACTTAAGTATGATTTTGATCCAAAAGAAGAACATGCCAATTTTGCCGTTATTCGGTTATTCAATTACATCTCAAAATTACCAGAATATCAATTAATCTAGAAGTTATGAACAGAAGAAATTTCATATCAATAACAGGAACATTTACCGGTGGATTGCTTTTGCTTCCTGATTTTTTGCACGCTTATGGTACGCAGAATAATTTAGTTATTGGCGAACAATGTGTGGTGTTTGTACAGCTAAACGGAGGAAATGACGGATTGAATACTTTTATTCCGTACGATGATCCGCTCTATTACGATTACAGAACAAAAATTGCTTTAAGTAAAGATGTAGTTGTCAGCAAGAATAAAGGAATGGCGTTTCATCCCGCATTAAAAGATTTTGCTCAAATGCAGCAAAATGGAGATTTAACGGTAATTCAGAATGTTGGATATCCAGAGCCGATTCGTTCGCATTTTCGTTCACAGGAAATTTGGCAGACAGCAACAGATTCTAATAGATATATAAATGAAGGCTGGCTTGGTCGCTATTTAGATTTACAATGTAAAGAACATGATCCGACAGCAGGAATAAATTTAGATTCGATTGATAATTTGGCATTAAAAGGAATTGAACCCAATTCGATAACGGTGAAAGACCCAAATCGATTTAAAGTAAAATCAGATAAAGAAGAAAACGTCACTTTATCAGATAATCCACAATTAGACTTTGTTCGAAAAATTGCTAATTCTGTGACAGAAGGCTCAGATGAAATCCAGAAAGCTTTAGCGAAATCGAAAGCTGAAATAAGTTATCCGAAAACAGGTTTGTCTAAAAATCTTGAATGGATTGCGAGATTGATAAAAGGAAACTTGAATTCGAAAGTATATTATACGTCGCTTGGCGGTTTTGATACGCATGACAATCAGCTTGTCATTCAAGACAGAAAACTATCAGAACTGAATGATGCTTTGTTTAGTTTTTATCAAGATTTAAAACAATCAAAAATGCTTCAGAATGTAACGGTTGTTGTTTTCTCTGAATTCGGGCGACGAGTAAAAGATAACGGAAACGGTACCGATCACGGAACTGCAGCACCAATGTTTATTATTGGCGGAAATAATAAAGAAACTATTTTAGGACATAATCCTGATTTGTCTAATTTAGATAATGGCGATTTGAAGTACGAGATAGATTTTAGAAGTGTTTACGCATCACTATTACAGCAAAAATTAGGATTTGATTATGCTAATATTGGAATAAAGAATAATCCTGTTGCTGGATTATTTTCTTGAGTTTATCGTGTGTAACCACAATCTTGTCATCCTGACGAAGGAAGGATCTTCGCAACAAAATTCCACAAAGATTGATTTTATTTGTCGTGTTTCTAGTGCGATTTCTCGTTCCTCGAAATGACAAATAGTGCGAAAAATGATTTTGATTGTGGAGTTTCTCGCGAAGATTCTTCGTTCCTCAGAATGACAAAGCAGACTAAATATTAAGATTTAAGAATAACTTTTAAGGTAAAATCTTAGAACCTTAGCAACTCAGAATCTCAGAAACTTTAAAAAATCTAAATATACATATCTCATTTTAAGGTCTTTTTTTTATATTATCATACAAAACTTGATAAATTTGTTAAGAAATCCCTTTTTGTTTCATAAAATGCAATATTTTTTTTGGTGCACTGAAAATAATTTATACATTCGCAGAGAATTTATTGAAATACACAAACAAAATGTCTAATAACCGTTTTTATTTTAGCAACTCTTTTTATTTCTTCTTTAGTAGAAGTGAGGATTGTGCTATGGTTATTTGAAAAATTTAAAAGACAAATAAAACTAATATACAATCCTGATGAAAATCAGGATTTTTTTTTGAATATATGACAACGAAAATTGCAATACAAGGTATAAAAGGTTCTTTTCATCATCAAGTAGTTAAAGAGTATTTTGCTGAAAATGTGGAAATTGATGAATGTTTATCTTTTGAGGAATTAATTGACAGCTTGCTTGCAGGAAAATCAGATCAAGCAGTAATGGCAATTGAAAATTCTATTGCAGGGCCAATTATTCCGAATTATGCTTTGATTGACAAGAATAATTTACACATAATTGGAGAACATTATTTAAGTATTCATCAAAATTTAATGGCTTTAAAAGGTCAGAAGATTGAAGACATAAAAGAAGTTCATTCGCACCCAATGGCATTATTGCAATGTATGGATTTCTTAAAAACTTATCCAAACATAAAATTGGTTGAAGATAAAGATACAGCCGAAACAGCAAGAAGAATTCAGGAAAAACAATTAACCGGAATTGCTGCAATCGCAAGTAAAACGGCTTCTGAAATGTATGATTTAGAAATTCTGGCGCCAGAAATTCAGACCATCAAAAATAACATGACACGTTTCGTGATTATTAAAAAACAGAATTCATTTTTACCGGAAAGCGAAATCAACAGAGCTTCAATCAAATTTGAATTAGATCATAAAAGAGGAAGTTTAGCAGCAGTTTTAAATGTAATGAGCGACTGCAAATTGAATTTAACAAAAATTCAATCGCTTCCAAAAATTGAAACACCTTGGAAATATTCATTTTTCGTAGACGTAACATTTGAGAAATATGAAGATTTTGCAAAAGCAAAAACGTTACTAAATATAATGGCCGAGTATTTTAAAGTTTTGGGAGAATATAAGAACACAAAACCGTAAACGGTAAAATTCAATTTTTTTAAATTCCAAATTCCAATCCTTTGGCTTTGCTCAGGATTACAAAAGATAAAAGCATCAAGCTTGGGCTTAAAGCCTAAAGCAAAATAAATAAAAAAAATGATTACAACAGCAAAACGATTAGACACAGTTGAAGAATACTATTTCTCATCAAAATTGAGAGAAGTGAGACAACTAATGTCTGAGGGAAAATCGATCATCAATATGGGAATCGGAAGCCCAGATTTGAGTCCTTCTAAAGCAGTTATTGAAGCAGTAGCTTTGGCAATTCAAGACGAGAATGGGCATGGTTATCAAAACTATCAGGGGTTACCGGAATTGAGGAAAGGGATGGCAGATTTTTACCAAAATCAGTTTGGTGTCGAAGTAAATCCGAATAATGAGATTTTGCCTTTGATGGGTTCGAAAGAAGGAATTATGCACATTTCGTTAGCATTTCTAAATGAAGGCGATCACGTTTTAATTCCGAATCCAGGTTATCCAACGTATACTTCGGTAACTAATTTGGTACAAGCTGTTCCGGTTTATTATGACTTGAAAGAAGAAAATAACTGGGAACCTGATTTTGAAGCTTTAGAAAAATTAGATCTTTCGAAAGTAAAAATTATGTGGTTGGGTTATCCACACATGCCAACAGGAGCGAGAGGAAGTTTAGCGTTATTTGAAAAATTGGTTGCTTTTGCAAAAAAGCACAACATATTATTGATCAATGACAATCCGTATAGTTTTGTTTTGAATGATAATCCGATGAGTTTATTGCAAGTGGAAGGAGCAAAAGACGTGGCTTTAGAATTGAATTCATTAAGCAAAACGTTCAACATGGCGGGCTGGAGAGTTGGAATGGTTTTAGGAAATGCCGAAATCATTGACGCGGTTCTAAAAGTAAAAAGCAACATGGACAGCGGTATGTTTTACGGAATTCAAAAAGGTGCAGTTGCAGCTTTAAATTGTGACAAATCTTGGTTTGATGAACAAAACAAAATTTACAAACGCCGTCGTGAATTAACAGAAAAACTAGCAGAAAAATTAGGCTGTAAAGTTTATAAAGAAGGAGTTGGACTTTTTGTTTGGGCAAAATTGCCAGAAGGAATCGAATCATCAGAAAAGTTCATTGACGAAATATTATACGAGAAACATATTTTTATCACGCCGGGAACTATTTTCGGAAGCAACGGCGAAGGATATATTAGATTCTCATTGTGTGTGAAAGAAGAAAAAGTACAAGAAGCGATAGATCGATTTTAGATGTCATTGCGAGGAACGAAGCAATCTCAGTTGCTGAATGAATTGTTAGTGTGATTGCTTCGTTCCTCGCAATGACGAAAGGTCTTGAAAAAACGAGAAGCCCTAGCCCTGATAGAAGCGGCATCCTTTTATGGTGGGGTTCACCATAAAAGATACAGCGGATAGCAGGAATAAGCTTCTAATAAAAAAGAATATGAAAGTATACGTAATAGGAATAGGGTTAATTGGAGGTTCGATGGTGTTAGACATTAAAGGCCAGCATCCTGAAGCGACTATTTTTGGGATCGATAATAACGAGAAACATTTGCAAGAAGCAATTAATTTGGGAGTTATTGATCAGGCGGGAAAAATGGAAGATCTGGCTGAAGCCGATTTTGTAATTGTCTCGGTTCCGGTGGATGTTGCACTAACGGTTTTACCAAAAGTGCTGGATTTAGTTGGCGATAAAACAATAGTTTTTGAAGTAGGATCGACCAAAAAGCCAATTTGTGATGCTGTTGCCAGTCATCCAAAAAGAAGAAATTTTATTGCTACGCACCCAATTGCTGGAACAGAGTTTTCTGGACCTTCGGCGGCGATAAAAGGTTTGTTTCAAGGGAAAACAAATATTATCTGCGAAGTGGAAAAAACCACTTTTAAACTGCAGGAAAAAGCATTGAAGCTTTTTACCGCAATTGGTATGAGGATTCGATATATGGATCCGATTTCGCACGATAAACACATTGCTTACGTTTCGCATTTATCGCACATCAGTTCGTTTATGCTCGGAAAAACAGTAATGAATAAAGAAAAAGACGAACAAGATATTTTTGATATGGCGGGTTCTGGATTTGAAAGTACTGTTCGTTTGGCAAAAAGTTCACCCGCAATGTGGACGCCGATTTTTAAACAAAATAAAGAACACGTTATTGAGACTTTAGAAGGATATATTGCCAATCTAACTCAGTTTAGAGATTTATTAGCAGACGATAATTATAATGCCATTTTTGAGGAAATGGAAAGTGTAAATAAAATTAGAGAAATATTAAACGGAATAACAACAACTAAGAAATAAATTAAAAAAAAAAGATGGAAAATAAGAAAGAAATGAGAAAGTGGTTAGAAGATTTCAATTTAAATCACCCACTTGTGATAGCTGGACCTTGTAGTGCAGAAACGGAAGATCAAGTATTGAAAATTGCTCACGAATTGAAAGATTCTAAAGTAAGTGTTTTCAGAGCAGGAATCTGGAAACCAAGAACTCGTCCAGGAGGATTTGAAGGTGTTGGAGAAATCGGATTGAAATGGTTACAAAAAGCTAAAGCAGAAACTGGTTTACTAATGGGAACTGAAGTTGCAACTGCAGCACATTGTAAATTGGCTTTAGAGCATGATATTGATGTTTTATGGGTTGGTGCTCGTACAACTGCAAATCCTTTTGCTGTTCAAGAAATTGCTGATACATTAAAAGGTACAGATAAAATCGTTTTGGTTAAAAACCCGGTAAACCCAGATTTAGCTTTATGGTTAGGTGGTGTTGAGCGTTTACATATGGCTGGAATTGAGAAATTAGGTGTTATTCACAGAGGTTTCTCGACTTACGAAAAAACAAAATACAGAAACATTCCAGAATGGCAGATTGCTATCGAATTGCAAAATAAATTCCCTGATTTACCTTTAATCATCGATCCATCTCACATTACTGGAGATCGTAAAATGATTTTTGAAGTAACTCAAGAGGCTTTAGATTTGAATTACGATGGTATGATTATCGAAACGCACTACGATCCAGACAATGCTTGGTCTGATGCTGCGCAGCAAGTTACTCCAGATGCTTTGAAACAAATTATTAAAGATTTGACTATCAGAAAAACGGATGACAATACAGATGAGTACAGCAATAAAATGACAAAACTAAGAGCTAATATCGACGTTCTTGATGCTAACTTATTAGAATTGTTAGGAAAACGTATGAAAGTTGCTGATGAAATTGGTCAAGTGAAAAAAGATGCAAACGTTGCGATTCTTCAAAACAACCGTTGGAACGAGATCTTAGGAAAAATGATTCTTGAAGGTGAGAAAAAAGGTCTTACTGAAGAGTTTGTTTTAAGAATGTTTAAAGCGATTCACCAAGAAAGTATTGGTCACCAAGAGAAAATTTTCAATGCATAATTTTTTCTAACCATATAAGTGATATAAGTTAATTTAAGTTTTTTAATTTTTGACTTTAAGTTTATTTATATCATTATTGAAGTTATATTGTTTTTTAAAATCTCCATCCTTAAATATTTAGGGATGGAGATTTTTTTTTGATTTTTTTTAATCCATTTAAAGTAACACAAGATTTATTAAAATGAACTTATATCACTTATATGGTTAAAAAAAATTATGTTTCTTCCCAACCTTTTTCGATTTTTTTATCTCTATATGAATATACAATCTTAACTTTCGTGTCATGAAATCAAAAATGTATTTGTTTATGCCAGAAAACTTTCAAGTAAATCTGAAATTATTATTTTATGTTTTGTTCTTTTTAGGAATTAAAACTTTCGCGCAAAGCCCAGAATTGACAGTAAAAGGCGATGATGGTGAACAGGTCAGAATGAGTCAGCTTATTGTCAATGTAAAAGTGGCGGGAAATATTGCTTATACAACTGCCGAAATGCATTTTTTTAATTCGAGTAATCGACAAATGGAAGCAGAACTTATTTTTCCGCTTCCAGAGAATGTTTCGGTTTCAAGATATGCAATTGATATTAACGGTAAAATGCGTGAAGCTGTTCCTGTAAATAAAAATAAAGGGAAACAGGTTTTTGAAGCTGTTGAACATCGTCGTGTCGATCCAGGATTGTTGGAAAAAGTAGACGGAAATAATTTCAGAACAAGAATTTATCCTTTAATGCCAAATGGTGAACGTATAGTAATTATTGGTTATGAAGAAGAACTTTCGGCTTTTGACAAAAATAATTTAGCTTATAAATTAGTAAGCCGTTATCCTAAAAAGCTAGATAAATTTGAGTTGAATGTTTCGGTTTTAGGAGAATCGACATCGCCGTCAATTGCAGAAAAATCGGATGAAGAAATTGCTTTTACAAAATGGAATCAATCTTTTCAGGCTTCTTTAAAAAAGGAAAATTATCAGCCTTCAGAAAAATTAGTATTTAATATTCCAATTCAAGAAAATTCACCAAGTGTTGTAATGCAGGATGTTGGCGGTCAGCAATATTTTTATGGAAATACTTTTGTTGAAGGAAATAAAATATCTAAAAAATCACCAACTTCAATTGGTTTAATCTGGGATAATTCTTTAAGCTGTAAAACGCGTGATCTGAAAAAAGAATTAGATTTATTGGAAGCCTATTTTCAAAAAATAAAAAACACTAAAGTCTCGCTGTACTTCTTGAATTATACTTTTGAAATGCAGAAAGAATATGTGATTACAGATGGAAATTGGACTGAATTAAAAACTGTATTAGAACATACAAAATATGACGGCGGAACTCGTTTTTCTCAGCTGAACTTTGAAGGACATGATGAATATTTGTTTTTTACTGATGGATTATCTTCTTTGAGCGAGAATATTTTACCTAAAACTAATAAACCAATCTATACGATTACATCTTCTGTTTCTGCAGATTTTGCTTTCTTGAATTATGCTGCAATGAAAACAAGTGGTGATTTTATTAATCTGAATCAATTAAATCAAGCAAATGCTTTAAATAAATTGACTACTACTAATTTGAAATTTTTAGGGATAAAAGAAAACTACACGATTACAGATTTATTTCCGATTGAAGGAACTTCGGTTTCTGGGAATTTTAGTTTTTCGGGTATTTCTTTGAATCCAAAAAATGAAATTACTCTATTATTCGGATATAATAATGAAGCTGTTTTAGAAAGAAAAATTGCGCTTGATGTATCAGCTCAAAGTACAACCGATATAAATATTGAAAAACTTTGGGCGCAGAAAAAAATAGCAAACCTTGATTTGCAATATGATAAGAATGCCGAAGAAATTGAACTTTTGGGAAAGAAATACGGGATTATAACTAAAAACACTTCGTTGATCGTTCTGGAAAATATCCGTGATTATATTTCGTATGATATTATTCCGCCAGCAGAATTACGTGCAGAATTTGACAGAATTAAAAAACAGGAACATGATACTAATTTAGCTCAGCAAAAAAGCAATTGGGACAATATAGAAAGTTATTTTAACGGATTAGATATTTGGTGGAAAAAGAATATTAAGTATAAAGGACAAAAAATAGCGTCTAAGTATAAATACAAAAGACAAGTTCCACCACCACTACCACCACCAAATGGTAGAGGTAGTAATGGGCGTACAAGTGGTGCAGTTGAAACAATAAAAGGTGATCCTGATGCAGTACTTACTGTCGATGAGCCGGTTGGCGCGGGTCCAGTAAGTGAAGTTGTAGTAGAAAGTAATGTTGTTTATAATGCAGCGCCTCCTGCTTCTGCACCAAAAGTAGATCAAGTTAAGTTTGTTGCGCCAGTTACTGTAAGAGCGTCAGAGATAACATCAGAGAGTTCAAAAAAAGATGTAAAGCCTGATGAATTAAATGAAGTTGTAGTAGTGGGTTATGGAACAGTGAAAAAAAGAGATGTTTCTTATGCTGTACAGTCTGTCTCAGCCGAACAGATTTCTAAAAATGATGATGTATCTCGAGCACTTGCTGGAAAAGTTGCCGGAGTTTCTGTATATCGTGATGGAGATAAACAAAGTGAAATTGTAAAAGCAGCAACTATGGCAGATAGTGTAAATCTTAGCCCTGCATATTTTAGAACTTCAGCAGTTCAAAATCAATCACAATCTTGGAATCCAGATCGATTGTATTTAAAAGCTTTAGCAAAAGCACCAAAAGAAAAACAATACGATTTGTATTTTGAATTAAGAAAAGCGCAAGAACAAAATCCGAGTTTTTATTTTGATGTGGCACACTTTTTCTACAATCAAGGTGATGTAAAAAAAGCATTGCAAGTTATCAGCAATATTGCAGATCTTGGATTAGAAAATCATCAGTTGTATAAAACTTTGACTTACACTTTACGTCAATGGAAAGATTATGATGATGCTCTATTTACAGCAAAGCAAGTAGCGAAATGGAGAGCACATGAACCGCAAAGTTTACGAGATTATGCTTTAACATTAGAAGATGCAGGAAAATATCAAGAAGCTTTTGATCAATTAATTAAAGCGCTTGAAGTGAATTATTACGGAGAAATGAGCGGACAATATGAAGGAGTTGAGGATATTATTTTAATGGATATTAATCGTTTACTAACGGAACACAGCAGTATTAAGTCTGATAAATTAGATAAAAAATATCTTCAAAAAATGCCAGTAGATATTCGAGTTATTATGAACTGGAATTTGATGGATGTCGATTTAGATCTGCATGTTATTGAACCAACAGGTGAAGAGTGTTATTATAGTCATACATCTACAGACGCTGGAGCAAGATTTTCAAAAGATTTTACAGAAGGTTACGGACCAGAACAATATTTAATTCGAAATGCAATAAAAGGGAAGTACTTGATTAAAAGCAATTATTTTGGAGAAAGTGCATTGACAGAAAATGGTCCAGCGACACTTATGGTAGAGATTTACACCACAAAGGCGGGGAAAACTACAAAAAAAATAAAAACAATTCAATTAGGAAAAATAAAAGAAAATGAGATTTTAGCCGAAATTGTTTGGTAAGACATTCAATTTTAGACTTTGATTTTAATTTTAAAAGGCGAAGTTGCGTTGTTCAATTCTAAAAACGTAATTTTGCCTTTTAGATTTCAAACAATTAGAAATCTAAAATCAGAAATCTAAAATTAAAGAATGACAGGACTCGTATATAAATCTACAGGAAGCTGGTATACTGTAAAATCTGAAAAAGGCGATTTTATAGAATGCCGTATGAAAGGGAAATTTAGGATGAAAGGTATTAAAAGTACCAATCCAATTGCTGTAGGTGATATTGTAGATTACGAACTCGAAGAAACTTCGGATGCTTTAACGGGAACGATTTTTAATATTCACGAAAGAAAAAATTACATCGTTCGTAAATCCGTTAACTTATCCAAACAGATTCATATTATTGCGTCTAATATTGATCAGGTTTTTTTATTAATTACGATTAATAATCCGCCAACAACTACAAGTTTTATCGATCGATTTTTAGTAACTGCCGAAGCTTACGGAATTGAAGCGATTTTAATTTTCAATAAAATCGATACGCTCAATGATAACACTTTAGACGAACAGCTTTATTTACAGCACATCTATCAAGAAATTGGTTATAAATGCCTTAGAATTTCATCAACAGAAAATAAAGGTGTAGACAAACTAAAAGAAATGATGATTGGCAAAGTAAGTATGTTTTCTGGACATTCTGGAGTTGGTAAATCAACTTTAGTAAACGCAATGGAGCCAACTTTACATCTTAAAACAACCGTTATCTCAGAACAAAGTAAACAAGGACAGCACACGACAACTTTTGCCGAAATGTATGATTTGTCTTTTGATGCCCGAATTATAGATACACCTGGAATAAAAGGTTTCGGGATTGTAGATATGGAAAAAGAAGAAATCAGTGGTTATTTTCCTGAATTCTTCAAATTGAAAGATCAATGTAAGTTTAACAATTGTTTGCATAAAGAAGAGCCTCATTGCGCAATAAAAGCAGCTTTAGAAAAAGATGAAATTGCTTGGTCAAGATATAATAGTTATCTGAAAATTCTTGAAGGCGATGACGAACATTATCGTACGGACACTTACGGAGAAGACAGAGCGGCTAGTGATGAAACTAGAAACTAGACATTTACATCTTAAAACCAATGATTTACACTCTGAAAAGTGTATTTCACAATTCATAACATACCATTTACAATACATATGAAAATTGTTCTTCAAAGAGTTTCAGAAGCATCAGTAACGGTTGATCATCAGAAAGTTGCCAATATTCAAAAAGGTTTATTGATTTTAGTAGGAATTGAAGATCTCGATACTCAAGAAGATATTGACTGGCTGGCTGGAAAAATTATCAAAATGAGAATTTTTGGTGATGAAAATGATGTTATGAACTTCTCAGTTCAAGATATTGACGGCGATATTATTGTAGTAAGTCAATTTACACTTCATGCATCTACAAAAAAAGGAAATCGACCTTCATACATAAAAGCCTCAAAACCCGAATTTGCAATTCCGATGTATGAGAATTTTGTAAAATCTTTAGAAAAAGAGTTTCAGAAAAAAGTACAAACAGGTATTTTTGGTGTAGATATGAAAGTTAATCTCTTAAATGATGGGCCTGTGACCATTTTAATTGATAGTAAAAATAGAGAGTAAATATTAATAAACATTTGTTAAGAATTTCTGAAAATAATATATATTTGACGAAAAGACTTACTAATGAAAAAATCTTGTTGCGCGTTATTTTTCTTCCTATCCATATTTATTTCTTCTGCCCAAAAAGGCACTTATACGATTATTTCAATTGCAGATAGTCTTAAAGAAAATGCTAATGCTGTTGTTCGTTTAAATCAAATTGATATTGTAATTGCTTCGCAAAGGAGTATGAATGTCAAAACCCAGAGAGTTGTTACTGTTTTAAATGAAAAAGGCTTAGGTGACGTCGATGCTTATGAGCATTATGATAAAACAACCGTAATAAAAAATATTGAGGCAATTGTTTACGATGCATTTGGTAACGAAATAAAAAAAATCAAACGAAAAGACTTTAGAGATCAGAGCGCAGTAAGCGGTAGTACACTTTTTTCAGATAGCCGCGTTGTTTATTTAGATTACACCCCAATTTCATATCCTTTTACCATTGTATACAATAACGAAATTGAAACCTCAAATACTGCTTTCATTCCTCAATGGTATCCTCTTAGAGCGTATAACTTAGGTGTTGAGAAAAGTGTTTTAAACGTTACTTTTCCAAACAACCTTGGATTTAAAAAGAAAGAATTTCAATTTTCTAATTTCAATATAAAAAAAACAGTAGATACGGGGACAAACTTATCTTATGTAGCAACAAATATTTTGGCTCAAAAACAAGAAGATTATAGTCCGTCTTATGTTGATCTTTTTCCTAAAGTTATGATGGGCTTAGAAAGTTTTCATTTAGAAGGTGTTGATGGAACAGCTACAACTTGGGAAGCATTTGGTAAATGGTACGGAGAAAAAATCTTAACAGGAACAACTGTTTTACCAGAAGAGACTGTCGCTAAAATAAAAGCTCTTGTTGGAGACGAAAAAGATCCGATAAAGAAAGCCAAAATTATTTATGACTACATGCAGAAAAAGTCAAGATATGTAAATATTGCAGTTGGTATAGGAGGATGGAAACCAATGTTTGCTGCAGATGTAGATCGTTTAGGGTATGGAGACTGTAAAGCATTATCAAATTATACCAAAGCACTTTTACAAGCTGTAGATGTACCGTCTTACAATACTATTTTATATGGAGATCGTTATAAATCTAATATTCAATCAGATTTTGTATCGATGCAGGGAAATCATATGATACTGGCAATTCCAAACGGAAAAAGCTATACATGGCTGGAATGTACAAGCCAAGATGATCCGTTTGGTTATCAAGGAACTTTTACAGACGATAGAGATGTTTTAGTAGTAAAACCTGAAGGTGGAGAAATCGTAAGAACTCAAATTTATAATGATAAAGCGAATGCCCAAAATGATAAAGGAATCTATACAATTGATGAAAATGGAAATTTTTCGGGTTCAATATTAATTACATCAGAAGGTTCTCAATACAGCAAGAAATTTGGGATAGAACATTTACAGCCTACAGAAAAAGAGACACATTATAAAGAATACTGGGACAACATCAACAATCTTAAACTAGGTAAAATAACTTTTACAAATGATAAAGAGAATGTTCGTTTTACCGAAAATATTCAAATTAGCGCTGTGAATTATGGCGCTATTTCTGCTAATAAAATGATTTTTGTATTAGATGCTTTCAATCAATATACAGGAAGTGTTAAACGTATTAGAAATCGTAAAAACCCATTTCAAATTCAGCGTGGATATTTAGACACAGATGAAATCGAGATTAATTTACCAGCTGGTTTCTCGGTAGAATTTCTGCCTTCAAATTTTGAATTAAAAGGAAAATTTGGAGAATATAAAACAGAGATCATTAAAAAAGAAAATAACAAACTGACGTATAAAAGATCCATGCTTTTAAATAATGGAAAGTATTCTAGTAAAGAATATGATGAATACCGCCTTTTTATGGAGCAGGTTTCAAAAAACGATAATGCCAAAATTATATTAACCAAGAACTAACCAAATGAAATTTATTAAACATTTTAGCCTACTAATAGTGTTGTTTTTTGCTTCAAAAATAACAGCACAAGAATTTAAACTAGGAAAAGTATCTATTGCCGAATTAGAGCAAAAAATACATCCAAAAGATTCTGCAGCACCTGCAGCTATTCTATATAAAAGAGGAAAAGCAAGGATAGAATATGATACAAATGAAGGTTTTGTAACCATAACAGAGGTTGAGACGCGAGTTAAAATTTATAAAAAAGAAGGTTATGATTGGGCCAATGAAAACATTTGGTACTATAGTGCATCAGGATCTTCTGAAAAAGTATCATTTAGTGATGCAGTAACCTATAATCTTGTAGGTGGAAAAATTGAAAAAACGAAGTTGAATAATGAAGGAATTTTTGATGAGGTTTTAAATAAATACAGATCACAGAAAAAAATAACGATGCCCAATGTAAAAGAAGGATCGGTTATAGAATATAAATATACGATTAGGAATAAAAATGGTGTAACGATTAGAGAATGGGATTTTCAAAATACGATTCCCGTAAACTATTCAGAATTTTCGACTTATATTCCAGAATATTATGTTTTTAATGCGAGATCAAAAGGTTATGTTTTTCCTAATGCAACAACGGTAAAAAACAATAAATCAATAACTTTTACAAGCAAAGAAAGATCTACTAGTGGAGGTTTTGGAGGTGCGGTAAAGACCGAATATTCTACAGAAAAATTAGATTACATTGAAACTCAAACTACATATGTCGCTGAGAATTTTCCAGCAATAAAAGAAGAGGTTTATGTAAATAATATGGATAATTATACTTCGAGTATTCAGCATGAATTGGCAATGGTTAAATTTCCTAATCAAGCAATGAAACCTTTTTCTACAGATTGGAATTCTGTTGTAAAAACTATTTATGAATATGATGATTTTGGTCCTGAATTAAATAAAACAGGTTATTTTGAAAATGATTTAAAAGTATTGCTAGAGGGAAAGAATACACCCGACGAGAAGATTTTGGCCATTTTAAATCATGTGAAAAATAATGTAAAATGGAATGATTATACAGGATATAGCTGTGATAATGGAGTTAAAAAAGCGTACAAAGAAAAAACAGGAAATACTGCTGACATCAATTTAATGTTAACAGCTATGTTACGTTATGCTGGTTTGACTGCAAATCCGGTTTTAGTAAGTACACGTTCAAACGGAATTGCTTTGTTTCCAAACAGAACAGCTTTTAATTATGTAATTGCTGCGGTAGAAACGCCTAACGGAAATATTTTATTAGATGCATCAGATAAATTTTCGGTTCCAAATATATTGCCTTTTAGAGTTTTAAATTGGACAGGAAGATTGATCCGTAAAGATGGTACTTCTGAAGAAGTAGATTTAATGCCTAAAAAACTTTCTAACGATGTTGTTTTTATGAATTACAGCATCGATCCTGATGGTAAAGTAACCGGAAAAGCCAGAAGACAGTATTCAGATTATAATGCGATGATAACTAGGAAAAATATTTCTTCTGTTAAAGAAGAAGAATATTTAGAAAAATTGGAGAATCGCAATAATAAAATTGAAATTAGTGACTATGGCAGAACTAATGAAAAAGAACTTTTACAGCCAATTACAGAAACATACTCTTTTACCGGCAGTAATTTATGTGAACTTATTGGAGGTAAAATTTATGTAAATCCAATGTTGTTTTTCACAAACAACAAAAATCCATTTACACAAGATGTACGAGAATATCCAGTAGATTTTGGTTTCCCATTTTTAGACAAATATAATATTACGATAAAAATTCCTGAAGGTTTTACTATTGAAACATTACCTGCACCAGCCGTAATAGTAATGGAAGGAGATTTAGGTACTTTTAAATTTAATTGTGCAGCAAGTGAAAATAATTTACAGATTGTGATTTCTCACCAAATAAATGAAGGAATCGTAAATACTAATCAATACGAAATGCTAAAAGATTATTACAAAGCAATGGTAGCAAAAGAAACTGAGAAAATTGTTTTAAAAAGAATCTAACAATGAAATTTTATCAAGCGGTAATAGTTGTTTTTCTGTTTTTTAATTGGTCTAAAATTAAAGCTCAAAGTTATGAGCTTGGAAGAGTAACTATTACTGAACTTCAAGAAAAAGTAAATCCAAAAGATACAACTGCACCCGCCGCAATTTTGTTTAAAAAAGGAAGAACTTTTTTTACCTATAATAGAGATAATGGCTTTGTTGCAAATCATGTTTATGAATTTAAAATTAAAATTTACAAAAAAGAAGGACTTAGCTGGGCCGATCAAAAAGTGCGTTTTTATATTGGTTATGAGAACCTGAATGAAGACAGGCTCGAGTTTTCTGATGCAGTCACATACAATCTTGAAAATAATAAAATAGTAAAAACAAAACTCGATAATCAAGGTTCTTTTAAGAAAAAAGTAAATAAGTACTGGAACGAAAAAATGATCACGATGCCCAATGTAAAAGTAGGCTCGATTATAGAATATAAATACATTTTAAAATCTGAAAACTTAGTTCGATTTCCTGATTTTGATTTACAGTATGATGTACCCGTAAATTATTTTGAATATAAAGCAGAAATTCCAGAAGTCTATATTTATAAACCAATATTGATTGGTAAATTTCCTCTAGAGTCTGATATGAAATTGGTTAGTGGGAGTCAATCTTTTACGGATGAAAATAATCAGAGTAAAACACTTTCGTACAGGCAAATTAATACTTCTTATAAAGGAAAAGATGTTCCAGCTTTAATAAACGAACCTTATATTGATAATGTTGACAATTATAAAGGAAGCATTCAGTATGAGTTAGAAAGAATTCGTTATCCAGATAAGCCAGATAAAGATTATTCTAAGACTTGGGAAGGAGTAGCGACAACTATTTTTAAAGATGAAAATTTCGGGAAAGAACTTAATGAAAAGAACTTTTTGTTAGATGATTTAAGACGAATACTGACTAATGTAGAATCGCAAAATGACCGATTAAATGTGATTTTTAAGTTCATTCAGAACAAAATGAACTGGAATGAAGTTAATGGCTGTTATACCGATAAAGGAGTTTTAAAAGCCTATGCAGAGCAAACTGGAAATGTTGCTGAGATTAATTTTATTTTAATTGATATGCTCAAGCTGGCAGGAATAGAAGCCAATCCGGTTTTGGTAAGTACAATAGAAAACGGTATTCCTGTTTACCCAACAAGAACAGGTTTTAATTATGTTATTGCTGCAGCAGAAATTGATGGGAAACAAATTTTGCTTGATGCAACTCATAAATTTACTGTGCCTAATATTTTACCATTAAATGTTCTAAACTGGAAAGGCAGATTAATTAGAAAAGATGGAACTTCGATGGAAATTAATTTAGTGCCAACTAATTTATCTAGAGATTTGACTAATATTTTGGCTAAGATGGATAGTTCTGGAAAGATAGAGGGTAAAATTAGAACTCAGAAAACAGATTATGAAGCGTATAGTTTTAGGAATAAAAACGGTAATAAAAATGAAGAAAATTACCTCGAAAAATTAGAACAGCAATTAGGAGACGTAAAAATTTCAGATTACAAAATTGAAAATAAAAAAACGAATCTAACCGAATCTGTTTCAGAGACCTTCTCTTTTATATCAGAGAATCAATCAGAGATTATTGGAGGCAAAATTTTTATAAATCCATTATTGTTTTTCACAGAATCTAAAAATCCATTTGATCAAGAAACAAGAGAAAATCCAATTTATTTTGGATATCCATCACAAGAAAAATACAGTCTTAGTATTCAAATTCCAGAAGGTTACGCAGTAGAATCTATGCCAAGTCCAATTAAAATTTTATCAGAAAACAAAGAGATAATTTACGTATTAAATATCTCTGGAATCGAAAACAAAGTTCAAATTACTTGTTCAAAAGAGATTAACAATAGTATTTTTGCAGCAGATCAATATAAAGGTCTAAAAGATCTTTTTCAGAAAATGATCGCGAGTCAAAACGAAAAAATTGTTCTTAAAAAAGTTTAAAAAATGGATTTGAAAAACGCACAACTAGACGTCGATACCTGGATAAAAGAACACGGTGTTAGATATTTTAATGAATTGACCAATATGGCGCAGCTTACCGAAGAAGTTGGTGAAGTTGCCCGAATTATTGCGCGCAGATACGGCGAACAATCAGAAAAGGAAAGCGATAAAAATAAAGATTTAGGCGAAGAATTAGCAGATGTTGTGTTTGTAGTTTTATGTCTTGCCAACCAAACTGGAATTGATTTACAGTCGGCTTTTGATAAAAAAATGGATTTAAAATCTGTTAGAGATAAAGATCGTCACAAAAACAATGATAAATTGAAATAATTGTGAAATATCAAGAGTGAATTTTGAATTATGAATGAGGAGTGGTAAATTGCGCACTCGAATTATGTTACTCCTAATTCGCAACTCATAACTAATATCATGAATTTAAAATTAAGCACGAATTCACAATACACAATTGATAATTCGCAACTAAATATTACAGGATCAAAAAGCGAAACCAATCGTTTATTGTTACTAAAAGCATTGTTTCCAAATATTACTTTAGCCAATACATCAAATTCTGATGACAGCGAAGTAATGCAAAAAGCACTTGCAGGAAATGAAGAAATTGTAGACATACATCATGCAGGAACAGCCATGCGTTTTTTAACTGCTTATTTTGCTGTAAACGAAGGAAGAGAAGTTGTATTGACAGGTTCTAGCAGAATGCAGGAACGTCCGATAAAAATTTTAGTTGAAGCCTTAGCACAATTAGGTGTTGAGATATCATACGAAAAAGAAGTTGGTTATCCGCCAATAAGAATTAAAGGGAAAAAAGTTACTGACACAAAAGTAACTTTGGCAGCAAATGTAAGCAGTCAGTATATTTCGGCACTTTTATTAGTCGCTTCAAAATTAGAAAATGGTTTAGAATTGACTTTAGAAGGAGAAATTACTTCAATTCCTTATATCAAAATGACTTTGGCTTTGCTAAAAGATTTAGATATTCAAACGACTTTTGAAGGAAATGTAATTAAAGTTTTTCCAAAAGAAACAGTTGCATCAAAAGAAATGGTTGTAGAATCTGATTGGAGTTCTGCATCTTACTTTTTTAGTTTAGTTGCTTTGTCTGATGCTGCAACAATAACTTTGAGCAGTTATAAAAAAGACAGCTTACAAGGAGATTCAGAATTAGTTTCGCTTTACGAGAAAATGGGAGTGAAAACTACATTTGACAACAATAAAATGACATTGGTAAAACAAGAAAATTTTAAGTTTGAAGATGTAAATTTTGAATTGAATAATACACCAGATATTGCACAGACAATTGTAGTAACTTGTTTAGGTTTAGGAATTGGTTGTCATCTTACAGGTCTTCATACTTTAAAAATTAAAGAAACAGATCGTTTAGAGGCATTAAGAATTGAGCTAACAAAATTAGGAGCCAATATTTCGGTAACTAATGATAGTTTAACTTTAGTGCCTTCAGAAAATATCAATCATAATATACATATCGCGACCTATAACGATCACCGTATGGCTATGGCATTTGCACCGCTTGCGATAAAAGGGCCAATAATTATTGATGATGCCGAAGTAGTTTCAAAATCATACCCAGATTTCTGGAACGATTTAAAAGCATTAAACTTCAAAATCGAAGAATTGTAAAAATTTTTGAAACCATATAAGTTATTTAAGTTCATTTAAAGAAAGGGCTTGATACTAAAAGCTTAATGACATAGCCTCCAGTTTTAACTGGAGGTTTTTTTTATGCCTTGATTTTCGGCTTCAGCCAAAATATAGATTCCAATAATATGAACTTATATTACTTATATGGTTCCAAAACATATTTTTTGACAGGCCAAATCATCAGTAAATCAACCACTTTTGAAAATAAACGTCAAAACACTTGACAACGCCTATCTCACAATCGTATATTTGCACACGATTTATAATTTTAGATAAAAAAATCTAAAATCGATAATTTAAAATCTCACACTTCAATATGAAATTATCACACTTCAATTTCAACTTACCGAAAGAACTTTTAGCTGAATTTCCAGCAGAAAACAGAGACGAATCTCGCTTAATGGTAATCGATCGTCAAAAACAAACTATCGAACATAAAATGTTTAAAGATGTTATCAATTATTTTGATGACGGAGACGTTTTAATTCTTAACAATACAAAAGTTTTCCCTGCACGTTTGTATGGAAACAAAGAAAAAACGGGTGCAAGAATCGAAGTTTTCTTATTAAGAGAATTAAATTCTGAACAACGTTTATGGGATGTTTTAGTAGATCCAGCTAGAAAAATCCGTATTGGAAATAAACTTTATTTTGGTGACGACGATTCGTTAGTTGCTGAGGTAATTGACAATACAACTTCTCGTGGTAGAACATTACGTTTTTTATATGACGGTTCTTACGAAGAATTCAGAAATAAATTGACAGAACTTGGAGAAACTCCAATTCCTAAATACATCAACAGAGAAGTAACTGCAGAAGATGCTGAAAGATACCAAACAATCTATGCAAAAGAAGAAGGAGCTGTAGCGGCACCAACTGCTGGATTGCACTTTTCTAAACACCTTTTGAAAAAATTAGAAATCAAAGGAATAAATTTTGCAGAGGTAACTTTACACGTTGGTTTAGGAACTTTTAACCCAGTTGAGGTTGAAGATTTGTCTAAACACAAAATGGATTCAGAAGAGTTGATCATCAAGCAAGACGCTTGTGATATCGTAAACGAAGCAAAAGCAAAGAAAAAACGTATTTGTGCAGTAGGAACAACTTCTATGCGTGCAATTGAAAGTTCTGTTTCTTCTCAAAATACATTAAATCCTTATGAAGGATGGACCAATAAATTTATTTTTCCTCCTCACGATTTTAGTATTGCAAATTGTATGATTACAAATTTCCACACACCAAAATCAACATTATTAATGATGATTTCTGCATTCTGTGGACATGATTTAATGAAACGCGCTTACGACGAAGCAATCAAAGAAGGATACAAATTCTATTCTTACGGAGATGCGATGTTAATCATCTAATACAGCATTAAGATTTGAAATAAAAAAAACCGTCTATTACGACGGTTTTTTTTATTTCAAATCTTAATTGTTTCAAGTTTCAGATTTTATTTGTTTCAAGTTTAACCGTATTATGAAGCAACTTGGAATCTGAAACCTGAAACAAAAAAAACAACAACCATTTTTTTTGTTATTTTTACAATCAAAATAAAAAACAATGACTTTTCAAAATACGCGCGAATTCGCAAAGCAACTCGATTCTCAAGACACTTTAAATCATTATCAAGAACAGTTTATATTTCCAAAAGTAAATGACAAACGCGTTATTTATTTCACAGGAAATTCTTTGGGTTTACAGCCAAAAAGAACCAAAGCGTATATTGATGAAGTGATGAATGATTGGGCAGATTTAGCTGTCGAGGGTCATTTTTATGCCGAAAAGCCTTGGTGGGATTATCAAGAAAGATTTGCAGAACCGTTGAGCAAAATTGTTGGCGCTTTACCATCAGAAGTTACAGTAATGAATACGCTTACAGTAAATCTTCATTTATTAATGGTTTCTTTTTATCAGCCAAAAGGGAAACGTTACAAAATTATCTGCGAAGAAAAAGCTTTTCCATCAGATCAATATATGTTTCAAAGTCAAGTACATTTTCATGGATACAAACCAGAAGATGCCATTGTAGAAATTAAACGTCGCGATGGCGAACACAATATTCGTCTAGAAGATGTTTTAGCAAAAATTGAAGAAGTAGGAGATGAGTTAGCTTTAGTGTTAATTGGTGGAGTAAATTATTATACAGGACAAGTTTTTGATATCAAAACCATCACTGCAGCGGGACAAAAAACGGGTGCAAAAGTAGGTTGGGATTTAGCACACGCTGCAGGAAATATAAAATTAGAACTTCATGATTGGAATGTAGACTTTGCTGCTTGGTGCAGTTATAAATATATGAATTCAGGACCAGGAAATGCTTCTGGCTGTTTTGTTCACGAAAAACATCATAATAATTCAGACCTTCCTCGTTTTGCGGGATGGTGGGGACATAACAAAGAGCGACGTTTTAAAATGGAACCAACTTTTGATCCTGTTCATGGCGCAGACGGATGGCAGATTAGTAACTTACCAGTACTTTCTTTAGCGCCCTATTTAGCTTCGGTAGATATGTTTGCAGAAGTTGGAATGGACGCTTTAATTGCTAAAAGAGATCATATTACTTCTTATTTGGAATTTATTTTGCATGAAATTGATAAAGAAGTAAAAGGTAATTTCGAAATTATTACGCCTTCAAATCCTGCAGAAAGAGCTTCGCAATTATCTGTTTTTTTACATGGAGAAGGAAGAAGCTTATTTGATTATTTAATGAAAAACGGTGTAATTACAGATTGGCGCGAACCAAATGTAATTCGTCTGGCACCAGTTCCGTTATATTGTTCTTATGAAGACATGTACGATTTTGGACAAATACTTAAAACAGGAATTTTAGAAAAATAAAAAAATAAAAAATATTTATTTCTCGCAAAGCCTCTAAGTTTTGTTTCACGCAGATTTAAAAAGATTAAGCAGATTTTTTTAATCATTTTAATCCTGTAATCTGTGGCTTAAAAACTTTGCGACTTCGCGGCTTTGCGAGATTTAATAGAACAAAAACTTATAAATAGTCCGCTTACATCTTCTAATCATATAAACTTTCTAGAAAATCATGTAATAAGTTATAGAGATATTAGGCTTTACTTTGTAGTGTAATAAACTTAAAAAACTACAATCATGAAAGCTTTATATATATTAATTGTTGCGTTGTCTATCGTTTCTTGTCAAAATCAGGGGAAAGCAGATATTAACAAAGCTAAGCAGGCAAGTATTGACTCTATGAAAGTTGAAGTTAATAAACAAAGAATTATTGATTCAATGAAAGTAGAGATGGCTGCTTTAGAACAAAAAAGAGCAGCAGAGCAAAAAGTTGTAGTTGTACGCCAAACAGATGGAACAGCAACTGCAGCACCAGCTAAGAAAAAAGGCTGGAGTTCTACCGCAAAAGGTGCTGTAATTGGAGCAGGAGTTGGTGCAATTACTGGAGCAGTTGTAAGTAAGAAAAAAGGAGAAGGAGCTATTATTGGCGGATTGGCCGGAGCTGGAGTTGGTGCCGGAACAGGAGCGATTATAGACGGTAAGAAGAAAAAAGAATAGAGAGACTTTAAGTCAAATAAAATATAAAAGCCCCAGACTAATTTTAGTCTGGGGCTTTTAAGTTAATTTAGCTTTGTTTATCTTATTTTAACTCGGTATTTTTATCGCCGTTAATTCTAATTTATAAAAAACGAAATCATTTTTGATTTTATCAGAATCGACTTCAAAGTAAAGTGTAGACGAAAATAAATCTTGATAATAATTGATTCCGTCAAGAAGATTAGTTTTAAAAGTATTCCATTTTTTAAGCTGTGCATTCGTAATTTCTCCTGAAATATTTTCGATTTCATTTTTAAAATACTGAATGTACATTTTTAATTCTTTCACAAATAAATTAGGGCGATCTGCAGTTTGTAATACAGATTTACCTCCGTAAATGTGCTGTAACATATTTTTTAAAGAAACTTCCTGATCAAAATAAGCCATATTCGGACCTGGGCAAATAACAACTCCCTGTGCCTGCCCTTTTATTTTAATGTCATTCTCTAAATAAGAGGCATTGGCCAAACCTACACACAAACAAGACTTTTCGGTGATTTGAGCTTTTGATTTTTCAAATGTTTCTGGCGAGATAGTTTCTTTAATGCTCTCTAATTCTTCCAGTTTTATGTCTTGAAATTTCTTAGAAGCAGAACAAATTCCTTGCGGATCATATTCTTTACTTAAAGCTAAAAAACGTTTTGGGCAAGAACTTCCAGCCTTGTTTTCTTGAACACGTTTTAGTTTTAAAGTTTCATTTGTTGTTCCTCTCAAAGTATTAAACGGAACTCCCAAAGGCGAAATATGACTTAAATACAAATCTTCTTCTTTGGCTTTTATCAATAAATTTCGTGTAGCTTGATCGACAGAAGTAGCTTCTGGAACTAATAAAAAAGGAGTTCCCCAGCCAACAGAATCTACATTGTAAATGTCTAACAAAAAATCATGTTCCTCAGAAGTTCCTACACCGCCCTGCACCGAAATTTTTAAATCTAAAGGCTCATTTGGGAAAGTTTGATTTTTTAGCTGTAAAGCCTTAATCATAAGTTCGTGGGACGATTGTACTAATTGTTCTTTTTTTTGCTTGAATTCCTCCAAAATAGTTCCTAAAAGTAATCCTTCGGTAGCAAATGCATGACCGCCGCAGTTTAATCCAGATTCAATACGGTATTCAGAAACCCAAAGCCCTTTTTTGGCTAAAAAATTGCCTTGAATCATCGCTGATCGATAATCGCTTACTTTGAGAATTATTTTCTTTTTAAGCTGATTGTTTTCATTCGGATAAAAATCCGAGAAATTCTCAAAATAACTGTAAAGTCTCGGATTCATTCCAGCAGAAAGTACAACAGAAGATTCTAGATTGCTTTTTGCAAATCCTCTTAAGGCTGCGTGAGCATCATTAAATTCAATTGGAAGCTGTGTGTTTTTATCAAAATTATCCTTATCCAGTTTAGTCATGATATTAACATCGATTTCTCCTGTCGAAAGATGTGATTCGATGTAATGCTGAATGTTTTCTTTAAAAGAAATTCCATCTTCTAATAAATTCTGAAAACCTTTTTTAATGTCTGAAGTATTAGGCAGCATCGCCATAAAATTTTCTAAAGCCGTTTTGCTTTCTGCTAATTCTGTTTTAAAAATTTCGAATTTTTCTTTTACAATTTTATCAACTAAGTTCAGATAAGAAGTAATTCTTTCAGCACGATAATCGTGAAATTTTTGACTTATTTCTTCGTAAGGAAAATTGAATTTTTTGCTGTAAAAATTTCGCATTTTTTCAATCAAATCATCATCGGCAATAGATACAACAGACGAAATGCCATATTGCGCCACTCTAATCGGGCTGTCAATCGTATAGGCAAGTCCCATTACAGGAATATGAAAAGTATGAAGAGGTTTTTTTGTCATTTGTTATTTAATATTAAAAAACAAATGTTGAAAAAAATAGGAACTTAAAACCTGATATTTATCAGGTTTTAGTTTTTTCATTTCCACATTTTTATCATTCTGAGGAACGAATAATTTTCGTAAGAAACTCTACCTGAATCGATAAAGTAATATTGTTTAGAAACGATTTCGGAAATAAGCAGCAATTTTAACACTGCTAGACTGAAATACTTTGAAGAGTTTCTTGCGAAGATTCTTCGTTCCTCAGAATGACAATATTGTGAAGAATGACAATAGAGTAATTTCGAGTTCTAAAATTTTACGATAAAAAATTAGTGAAAATTCGTGTAATTCGTGGCAAAAAAAAGATTAATACCTTAAATCAAAATCTTCTTCAAAGATGCTGCAATGCTTCGCCACAAAAAGTTGTAGAATGATTTTTCCTTAATTCTTTCAATTTCAACATCGGTATTTTTTGCTTTATCCTTCGAATCGTTTTTGACTAATAAATTGACAATAGCAGATTTTAGTTTGGCTTCTTTTTCTGGATTTTTCTTTTTGTATAATTTTACTTTAAGATCTTCATAATCCAAAACAGCATTTCCCTTAGAAATAGCATCATTTCCATAAAAGTTAAAACGATATTTATTAAAAGTTCCGGTAAAAGTACTGTTCATATAAGGTTTGCTGAATTGAGTCATGGCAGCAACGTTAAAATTCGATATAATTCCTTCAATATGAAAACTGTCTTTAGTATCTAAAATATTAAAATTCCAATTGACATTTAAAGGAGAATTTTTCATGAATAAACAATGAATTTTAATTTTCACATCGTCCGTTTTTTTCAAACCAAAACCACTCTGAAGATTTGTTGCCTGCAGATTAAACCGATCAAAATTTAAAACTCCAGGACCTTTTGTAAAATCAATTTCTTCTTCATAAACTAATTTAGATTTCAGCACTTGCAGTGTATCAACTTGCAGTGGAAATTTAATATTTCGTAATAAATGATTGTAAAGATATTTTTTGCTTAAATCATCTTTCGGGATTTTGTTTCGGTACACATTGGCATCAACATGATTCATGACAATCGAATTGGCTTTAAAGAAAAAGCGATCGTTTTTAAATCCCCAGCCCATTTTGTTAATTTCTGCAGAATCTAATTGTATGGTGTAAATATCTTTTTCTGTCTGTAATTGACGAACAAATTCTTTGCGGCTATATTGCGGAATTGCCGTAAAATGATTGATTTTTAGAAAGTTATTTTCTGTGCTGATTTTGTCAATATTAATATGGTAAAAAGGATTGGGCTTGTAAAAAAGACTATCGCAGATCAATGTGTATTTTTCATAATGAAGCGGAATTTTTTCTTTTAATGTTGCATCAGTAATTAAAATGCCTTCCAATTTCAAAATGATTTTTTTGATACTAAAAATAGGTTTGTTTCCATTTAAAGAAACTACATTAACAGTTCCGTCATTTAAATAAATGTTAGAAACTGCAATTATTTTTCTAAAAGGTTCAATGATTTCTGTTTTAATACTTGAGCTATTGTTCAACAGTTTTTCGCCTTTTTTGTATAAAATCACGCGAGGTTTATCGACAACAATACTTTCTGCCTGAATGACATTCCTAAAAACTAAATCCCAAATATTAAAATGTTTAATTGTAATGGATTCTATTTTAGAATAAAGCCCGTTTTTACTGTCTTTAGGCTGGCTTCTTGGGTGCACCAATAAAGTTGTTGCATAAATGTTACGCGACAAAAGACTGACTTCTACTTTTTCATAATGAATATAATAAGCAGTTTTGTTTTTCTCGTCGATAATAATAGGCAATTGTTTTTTTATCCAATAATTGAGACCAATATTGAGTAAAATCACAAAAATAAAGACTGAAATTACGGCGATTGCTATTTTTTTATAGATAGACATTTATAGTATTGATTTTAAATACATAAATTTAGACTTTAAAAAAGAATGTTTCTTATATGATTTTATCTTTAAGTTACATCATTTGACAATCCTTTATAGTATTATACTTTTTTGAATATGAGAAAAATTAAAAAAATTCTGCTGGTTTTATTAGTCTTGATTGTTGTTCTTGCGATAGGTTTATGTGCCTATATTTTTCATTTGAAACCCAAATATGAAGGCGAGGTACAATTGAAAAATCTAGAAAAAGAAACCACAGTTTATTTTGATGATTTTGGAATTCCTCATATTTATGCCGATTCAGAAAAAGATGCAATGACGGCTTTAGGTTATGTGCATGCGGAGGAAAGATTATGGCAAATGGAATTATTGCGCCGAATTGCACCTGGAAGATTGTCGGAGATTTTTGGTTCGGTAGCACTTAAAAATGATAAATTCTTTGCAGGAATCGGGATCGAAGAGGCATCGGCAAAAGCCATAGCTAAATTAGATAAAAACAGTCAGAGTTATAAAATGACAATGGCTTATTTAGACGGAATTAATCAGTATTTGGAAGAAGGCACTACGCCAATAGAGTTTACGCTTGTTGGTGTAAAAAAAGAAAAATTTACGATAAAAGACGTTTATAATATTTTCGGTTATATGTCTTTTAGTTTTGCAATGGCGCAGAAAACAGATCCGTTATTGACAGATATCCGTAATAAATATGGCGACGCGTATTTGAAAGATTTAGGAATTAACGGAGAATTTAATACTACACAGCTTAAAAGTTCTAAAGAGAATTTAGGCGAATATACTGAGATTGCAAAATCTGTTGCAGCATTGCTGGATAAATCACCAATTCCGCCATTTATTGGCAGTAACAGCTGGGTTGCAGGTCCGCATAAAACTAAAAGCGGAAAAGTAATTTTTGCAAACGATCCGCATATCGGATTTTCCCAGCCGGGAACTTGGTATGAAGCACATTTGGTTACGCCAAAATTTGAATTGTACGGCTGTTATCTGGCAGGAACTCCATATCCGTTATTGGCACACAATCGTAATTATGCATACGGATTGACGATGTTTGAAAATGATGATATTGATTTTTATCAAGAAAAAAATAAAGCGGGTGATGCATCTCAATATCAAACGCCAACAGGTTTTAGTACTTACGAAACTAGAAAGAAAACAATCAAAGTAAAAGATACTTCGGATGTTGTGATGACAATTAAATCGACCCGACACGGACCAATTATGAATGATGTTTTGGAACATTTGGATAAAAAGAATCCAATTACCATGTCTTGGACTTTTACTCGTGAACCTATTCAAATTCTAGATGCTGTTTATGGACTTTCGCATGCTAAAAACAAAGAAGATTTTAGGAACTCGGTAAAGCTAATTGCAGCGCCGGGATTAAATGTTATGTATGGTGATGCTAAAGGAAATGTGGCTTGGTGGGCAACAGGAAAATTATACAAACACAATAAAGGCGTTAATTCGTTTTTAATTTTAGATGGTGCGAGCGGTAAAGATGATATTATAGAATATTTAGATTTTGATAAAAATCCTTCATCCGAAAATCCAAAATGGGGATATGTATATTCAGCAAACAATCAGCCCGAAGCAGTCGATGGTTATTTGTATCCAGGATATTATCTGCCAGAAGATCGTGCAAAAAGAATTTCGTCTTTAATGGATTCAAAATCAGATTGGGATAAAGAAGCGATTAGTAAAATGATTTATGATAATACATCGTCAACTGCTCCAATTACAGTTCAGAACTTGATTGCAAGTTTAAACAGTAGTACTCTTTCTGCAGAAGAAAAACTGGCTCTAAACATTTTAAAAACTTGGCAAGGAACAAATAATCTAGAAGATGCAGCGCCAACGATTTACAATAAATGGATTTATTTGTATCTGAAAAATTGCTTTGAAGACGAAATGGGCGAGGACAATTTTAATTTGTTTCTAGGAACTCATATCGGAAAACAAGTTATTGCCAGACAAATTGCTAATGAAAGTTCGGTTTGGTGGGATAATATTAAAACCAAAAATGTAAAAGAAACTAGAAGCGAGATTGTTTCAAAATCATTTCATGATGCAATAACTTCACTTCAAAAACAATTAGGCAATCAAATTTCAGATTGGAAATGGGGCAAAGTTCACACGGTTGAGCATGAACATCCGTTAGGGAAAGTGGCAGCTTTGCGCGGACTTTTTAATGTTGGGCCTTTTGCTTCGCCGGGATCAAATGAGGTAATCAATAATTTGTTTTTTGGATTTAACAAAGAAGGTAAATATCATGTAAAAGGTGGTCCGTCAACAAGAAGAATTGTAGATTTTTCGGATATAGAAAATAGCTGGAGTATTCTGCCAACGGGACAATCTGGAAATCCGTTTAGTAAACATTACAGCGATCAGGCAGAAATGTATAACGCTGGAAAGTTTAGAAAAATGAAATTGAATAAAGAGGAAATCGTAAGAACTTCTACTAAGCTGGTTTTTAAACCTGAGAATTAGTAGTATTTACTTTAAAAGAAAAAGCTAAAATAAATTGCATATTTTTGAGACTCAAACTCCAATTTATGTATAAAAAAATTACGCTTTTTGCTTTAGTTATTTCGATTTCTGGAATTGCTGTAAGATTTTGCACTGTTCAATATCCTATAATTTATAAAATATTAAAATGCTTCAATTATGATTTGTGTGGAGTAAATCAAATTTTTAAGATAACAGATACAGATCTTAATGTGTTCTTTAATCTGGTTCTTTTTATTGGAGCAATTGTCTATTTTTTATCTAAAGAAAAAGAGACAAGAATACTGCGATTTTATTTTACAGCCTTATTTTTAGTATTGGTTATTTATTTTCCTTTAGTATTAGGTTATTATATTTATAAATTTAAACTAGAGGTTGAATTTGTTTTTTGGTTTTGCTTAAGCATTGGTCTGCGAATTTTTGTGGTGTATTTTTTATATAAAAGCATACATTATCTAAATCAATTAAAAACGTTAGATAGCAATGTGTTTCATCCTTCAAAACCAATTGAAATACCTTATGTTACAGCAAATAAAAGAAGTAGATTATTCCATTTAATAATAGATTTTGCAATTTTTATTGTTATTATAGCGCCTCTTTTGACCGCTGTAAAATTTCATGAAATTTCTGATCTTTTTGGAGCAAACAGCATAGTAGAAAATCAAGTTTTAAGCAGTGTAATTCTAATTGTTTTTAGTACGATTTTTTATTTTATTTCTGAAACTCTTTTTGGTACTTCACCAGCTAAGGGTTTAACCGAAAGCCGTGTAGTGGATTATGAAGGATTAAAACCAAGTACTCGTGCTGTTTTTAAAAGAACATTATGCAGAAGTATTCCCTTTAATCCTGTTTCTTTTTTATTTAAAGCTAATTGGCATGATTCTCTTTCTAAAACACAAGTTGGTAAAGAAAAAAGAACTGGAATGAATGGGTATTGGTATTTTCTTTTAATACCGATATTTATATTGACTATACATGAATTGGATGTTTTTAATAAAGAGAGTGAAAGAATAAGAGATAAAGAAATAGCTCTTAGATCGTATAATGAACAAAGGGCTGACTTTTTGTATGCTTTAAAAACATTAGACACCAATTCTGTCTTCCAACTCAATCATCGAGACTATTTAGATAGTGATAGATTTTTAAAAGTAGAAAACATAACAGAAAATGAAGTCGAATTTTCTATTTTCGATGTAAATCATGTAAATGATACTAATTATTCGAACTATACTATTCCTGATATAGAAGATGGATATTACGAAAGTGACGATGTAAAAATTAAAGTTAAAAAAGAGGATCTTCAAAAATTAATTGCTTCGCAAAACCAATCGCCTCAATATTATCAAGATAAAAAAGAACAATTTAGAGGGATAACCAATATTCCGCTGCTTTACCGCAGTTATATTACGAATACGTTTCAACTGAATTCTCCTAATTTAGAAGTTAGTCATTCCTATTTTTCAAATAATTCATGGGCACTCGAAGTAAATAATCTAGGAATTGATGCAGAAATAATTTCAATCGTTTCAAATAATAAAAATTTAAGCTGGAAAAAAAGTGATTTCCCAATGTTAATTCCACAAAATGGAAGATTTATTTTAGAGAAAAATTTTAGTCCAAATGAATATAACGTTAAGCTGACAATGACTATTAAAGACAATTTAGACAGAAAATTTGTTTATGATGTTTATGTAGTTTTAGATTATATGAGGGTTGTTTATGTCAAGGTGAGGCTGAGGAAATAATCATAATCTTTAAAAAAAATAAACTCCGATACTGCAGATTTAAAAGCTGCAACATCGGAGTTTCTTAAATAATTGATTGTCGTTTTTTGATACTTATTATTTTGAAATTTCGGATAAAACTTTTTTTCCAGCTTCATTTGTTGGATCAAGTTCTACCGATTTTTTGTAGTTTGTAATTGCTAATGATTTGTTTCCGTCCTTTAAATACGCTTCGCCCAAACTATCATAAACATTTCCAGATTTAGGAAAAGCTTCTGCATTTATTTTGAAAGCTTCGATAGATTCTTTGGTTTTGCCAGATTGCAGTAACTGATATCCAACTTGATTCATCTCGTTTTCTTTAAGTTTATATGCTGGGTCGTTTTTTAGTTTGTTATAGGTGTTTAATCCGCTTGTGGCTCCTTGTTCTGAAAACACATCCAGCAATTCAAAAGCCAATGATTGCTTTGCCTGACTATAAGGCTGTTTGTATAAAATGGCTCTAATCGCTTCGTTCATTTCATCCAAATTAGTACCGCCTGTGTTATTCAATAAAACAACTAAATTTTTATCTGCAGGAATACGAGATATTACCGTGTTAAACCCGTTAATACCGCCGCCATGTTCTATAATCTTCACTTTGTCTTTTACTCCATCGGTGGTTTCCAGAATAAACCATCCGTAGCCATAACTTTCTTTTCCAGCAGGAATATAAGATTTGAACAAGGATTCCATAGATTTTGACGTAAGCAATTGATTGCCATAAAGCGCCTGATCCCAAAGGTATAAATCTTCTACAGTAGAATATAAAGAACCCGCTGCATACGGAATACTCATATCAAGAAAAGGCGAGTTGACGAAATTTTTGCCTTGTTTTTCATAACCTGCAGCTCTCTTTTTTAGGACAACATCATAATGGTCATAACCTGTATTAACCATTTTTAAAGGAGTTAGAATTGTTTCCTGCAAAAATTGTTCGTATGATTTACCAGTAACTTTCTCGATAATGTATCCCAATAAAAAGTAACCCGAATTGCTGTACTTGAATTTTTCACCTGGCGTAAAATCAAGTGGTAAATCTTGGAAAGTTTTTACAAATTCTGTCGGCGTATAAGGATCTCGGCTTTTTTCTTTAAAGAAATTAGGCACAGAAGTATAATTAGGAACTCCAGATGAATGTGTAAGCAATTGATGAACGGTTATTTTATCTCCTGTTGCTTTTGGATATTCTGGTAAATAAGTTGAAATAGGCGCGTCTAATTTTATTTTGCCTTCTTCTGCCAATTTCACAACTAAGAAAGCTGTAAATTGTTTACTGATAGAACCTAATCTAAATTTGGTATCGGGCTGGTTCGGGATATCCCATTCCATATTTGCCTGACCGTAGCCTTTTTCGAAAATAACTTTTCCGTGTTCTGCCACAAGCACAGAACCATTAAATTGCCCATACTTGGCGTATAGACTCATTAATTGGTCAATTTGTTTTGCCTTGTCTTGTGCAAAAGACATGTTTATTGTAAAGAGTACAATAGCACAAATAGCGATTGATTTTAATAAAGAACAATTTGATTGATTTTTCATGATGATTGATGATTAATAATGAGGTTAATAAATAATTATATTCCTATATATAATCTTAGACGACTGATTTCTTATTTCGTTTCAATATCAATGATTTTTTTTCCATTTTCTCCTAAATAATGTAAAAGTAACTTCTCGTAAATTTTGTAACCATCATCAACATTAGTAAAAATAAGAATTCCTTGTTTTGTTTTTGGCAATAAAAAAACAAGTGTTTGCGCCCCTTTATCAGCGCCTCCATGCGATAAAGCATATTCTCCGTTGTCAAGATCATATATTTCAAAGCCCAGTCCAAAATGTTTATTTTTTTTCGTGTCAACTTGTGGTGATTTCATTTCTTCAAAAACCTTTTTGCTCAAGCCGTCACCATTCATCACACTGCACAAAAATGTTCCATAATCTTTTATCGTTGTCAATAAATCGTCGGCAGCATTTGCCGTTTTGTTTTTATTGGTTTCATAAGCATTTCCTTTTTTGTCGTAACCAATTGCAAATCTCGATTCATCCGTTTTAGCATCCCAAAAATATTTGGTATCAGTCATTTTCAAAGGCTCGAAAATTAGTTCAGTTGCCAATTCATTCAATGTTTTATGAAATTTACTTTCCAGCGCTCTTCTCAAATATTCCAATCCTTCGCCAGAATACTGGTATTTTGTACCCGGTTTAAATTTAAAATCTAATTTCCCAGACTCATTCATATACCTCCAGTTTGGAAAACCAGTTTGATGACTTAAAATAATTCTAGTAGTAATTAATTTGTTATTTGGATCATTGGCAATGTCAGGATCTGTCCAATATTTATAAACAGGTTCGTCTAAACCCCATTTTCCTTGGCTTACCAATTTTAAGGCAACGATTGCAGTTACAGGTTTAGTTAAAGAAGCAACATTCCATATCGTATTATAAGGAGCGGTAACTCCTTTTTTGAGTTCGCCAAAAACTTCAACCTGTTGTAATTTTCCGTTATTGATAACCCCAATTCCTAAAGTTGGAACTTTATTTTCTTGAAGCCATTTTTCAATTTCTTCTTTATTCGTGAAAAAGTTCATTTTCTCGGCTTGAGAATTAACAGCATGATGATCGTAACTCAATGATCTTTGCAGTTTCCAAGTGCCATTTTTTAAAATCCAGACATGTGTAAATCTTGCTGTGTCGCCTAATCTTTCGTTTTTCTTTAATAAAGATTCTCCTTTTGCTGCCGAAGTTTCATAAAAGCGATGAATTCCAGTTTGTATAGCTCCATACAAAACTCCTTTTTTGTATAATGGATAAATTTCAGTACTGCCCTCCACTAATTCTCTTCTAGACTGATAAGTTGCTGGCGAAATACATAATCCGTTTTTTAGATTATGCAAAAATTCTGCTTTGTTTGAAACGCCGTCTCTGTCGTGAAAAAACTCAAATTGATCGCTGAATAAATTTTCAAATTGTGAAATATCGCAGGTATTAAAGCCAATATTAAAAAGCAAGCTGTCTCTTGACATAATAATTTTGTAGAGTTCTGAGTTTTTTTCTTCTTGCGAAAATCCTGTTTGAGTAAGGAAAATGAGAAATCCAATAAAAAGTATTTTAAATTGGAACGGAGTGTATTTCTTGAAATTCATATTCTTGACTGATTTGATTGGTATTTGATCGTACAAAACTAGGTCAATCATTACTCAAGAAATTGTACAAATGCGAAATGCTATCTTTTTTTTGAAAGAAAATACAAATCAGAATTGAACATTTTAGGAGTAGTTTTAGTCACATCTTTAAACTTTTTTATAAAATGTGACTGGTCAAAATATTTATTATAAAGTGCAACATCTGTTAGACTTAACTTTTCTTGGCCAATGTTAACCATTTGATCTACAGACTTTCTGAATTTTAAAATCTGAATGTATTTCTTAATCGTAAGTCCGGTTGCGGTTTTAAACTTAATTTGCAATAACCGCTGCGAAGCCTTTAGCATTTCTCCAATTTCAGAAACATTAATTTCATCATCGCGAAGTCTGATTATTTCGCAGATTTTTTCAATTACATTTTTAGTCGGATTTAAATCATTTAATTCTTCAAAATAAGGATTAACAACATTCAATAATTCTGAAACAAAGTTTTTTAAACCATGTTCGATTTTATGTTTAAAGGGAAGTTCTGTTTCGTTTATTTTAATAATCGAATCAGAAAAGTTACTCAACTCATAATTCGGAAAAAAAGAAAGCGTCCAGATGTGAAGTTGTATTATAGTGACTTTAGTTTCGGGCTGAATATTTACTAAAACTTTATTCGTCATTTGCGAACAAAAGTAAAAACCCTCTGCCATTACATACTTTTTTTTGCTCGTATGTACTTCTATCGATTTTCCGCTTACAATTGCCAGATTAAAACAACCGTTGGGTAAAACAAGTTTGTTTTCTATTAAAATTTCGCCGAAACTATTATCCAGACACCAGATTTTATTAACGAATCGTTCGCTTTTTTCACTCACATAATATTCAGAATATAAGTTCATTTTGATGTATTACGGTGTTGAAATTTTAGCATTTTCAGGTTCTTATACTAATGTTTTGTCCTAAGCTAAAATAACGTTTTTTTTATAAGCAGCAAAGGCACAAAATCGCGGTTTTTTTGCGACTTTGTGTCTTTTATAGAAGTTTTAAAAAAATAGATTGTGTTTACGAGTTGGACGCTCGTATCCAAGTATAATTAAGTTTTAAATAAACTCAGTGAAATAATCCCTTTTAGTGGCATTCCATTCTTCCGAGATTATACTATAATAAACATCATCCTTGCTCTTTCCTTCAGAATCGATATAGTTATTTCTAAATAAGCCTTCTTTTAAAGCGCCCAGATTTTCTATAGCTCTCTGAGATCTTTCATTTTCAAGATCGGCGCTAAATTGTATTCTCTTAAATTGAATGTTTTCGAAACCAAAATTCAGTAATTCAAATTTACAGGCTTTGTTTAATCCCGTTCCCTGGAATTCTTTTGCGTACCAAGTCCAGCCAATTTCACATTTTTGACTTGAAAGATTTAAGTAACCATATCTCGTACTTCCGGCAACTTTATTTGTGGCTTTATCAATAATTAGAAACGGATAACAAATTCCGTCGGCCTTTTGTTTTAAAGTGCTATTGATATAGTTTTCAAAATCAATATCATTTCTGACATACATTCCCATGTATTTCCAGATTTCATCGTCAAAAATGATTGATTTAAGTTCGATATTTCTTTCGCTTTCAAAAGGAATTAAAAGCACTTTTTCATTCTCTAAAATGATATTAGATTGTAATATTTCGCTTTTCATATTTTTTTTTAAACGAAATTAATCCTTTTGAGATTCTAAATAATTCGGTGAAAGAAGGAATTTTGTTATGAAAATGATACGCAGAATATTATTTTTTAATGCCTCTATGCCCGTAGCTTACAATTCGTTTTAGAATCCACTCATTGTTTTTTCGCTCCCAGATGTGAATAAATTTTGCAGTTCCAACAGGAACACCGTTTACAAGAAAAGTGTGCTCTCCTAATTGTACGGCACCAAAATCTCCTAGTTTGTCAACCGTGCAGGAATTTAGTTTTCTGGTAAGTTTTTCGGTTCTGCCGCATCTTTCAAGAAAAGATTTTATTTCATTTTCTTTAGAGACGCTTAACCCAGAGCGATCATCATAAAACTCAAGATCGTCTGCCATTATTTTTTTAAAAAGGTCTATTTTACATTCGTTAAAAGCAACAGTAAAAAGCAAACTGTCCATTTTTACAATTTCAGTTTTCAATTGAGCCATTTTAAGAACTTCCTCGTTTGTTTGAGCAGTTATTTTTCCAACAGCTAGAAAAATAAAAAACAATAAGATTGATTTTTTCATAATGTTATTTTTTCTAAATTTTAGTTAGATTTATTTACCAGTAAACCTTTCGTAGGTTGTTGTTTTCTTAAAGGGATCATTAAAGAAACTTAATAATATCATATTAAAAAGATCTGGTTTTTCATAAGATCCAAAATGAGTTGCTCCAGGCATCACAAAAAAGTTTGAATTTTCGATATTATCAAAAATCTCGATAGAATGTTCGAGTCTGATGGCATCCCTGTCGCCAGACATTACCAAAACAGGACATTTAATTTTATGTAAATCTTTTTTAGTAATATTCGGCTGATATTGCAGTAAGTTGTATAAGTTTTTGGTGTGCGGATTTTTTGTTGCTTTTAAGGTGTCTGTTACAAGTTGGTCAATTTCATTATAAATAGCTTTTTTACCAGGATATAAATTAGCTCCAAAAGTGGCTAGTTTACTAACTTTATTTGGATGATTAATAGCAAGTAAAAGACCTAAGATACCACCGTCACTTTGTCCCCAAACATAAGCATTGTCAATTTTTAAAGAATCTAATAAAGTGCTCACATCTTCGGCCATTTGTGTGTAGGTTAATTGTTTATTTGAAGGATCAACAGATTTTCCGTGCCCTCTGCTGTCGATAGCGATTACTTGAAAATATTTTTTAAAATATTCTATCCTGTGGCCATGTCCTTTAATCGATCCGCCATTTCCGTGAAGTAAGACCAAAGGTTTTCCTGTTCCGTAGATCTCATAATACATTTTAATGCCATTAATTTCCTTGTAGTTTCCAGCTTCTTTATTGTCGCCATACGCTATTGCTGGAGTAGTTTGTCCAATTACTGTTCCTAAAGTCAGGAAACAGATTACGATTAAGATTGATTTTTTCATAATTGTTGTTTTTTGATTTTGATTGTTGGTGAAAGATAGAAAGATAGTTTTATAAATAATGTTTTTTCTTATGAAAACGATTGTTGCATGAGGGATAGAGGCGGTATCCTTTTACGAAGAGAAACGGAGTAAAAGATATAGCCGAAAGCCCGACCCGACTTTTTTGGAGGGACATGCCCATATAAATAGCAGGCTTAAATGCTAAATATTTGTTTTATTTTTAAGTATATGTGCATTTATTACTTATTTTTACGATCTTATTATTTAGATTTTTCTTGATGCAAACTCCACTTAAAATTGCAGTTGTTGGTTCTGGATTGGTAGGATCACTTTTAGCAATTTATCTTAAAAAAGAAGGTCACACGGTTCATGTTTATGATCGTAGTCCTGATATTCGTCAAATTAATTTTTCTGGACGTTCTATAAACCTTGCAATGTCTAATCGTGGCTGGAAAGCGCTTGATGGAGTTGGTGTTGGCGAGTCGGTTCGAGAAATTGCAATTCCGATGGATAAACGCGCGATACATTTGGTCGATAAATTAAACTTTCAGAATTATGGGCAGGAAGGCGAATCGATTTATTCGATTTCGAGAGGAACCCTGAATAGGAAAATGATTGATCTTGCGGAAGAAGCAGGAGCTGAATTTTTCTTCGACCAAAAAATCTGGGATGTTACGCTAAGCGATGCAACTTTGCATATTGGTGAAACCGAAAGAGGGGAGTGGGAAGAAAAGAAATTTGATATGGTTTTTGGTGCCGATGGTGCTTTTTCGAGAATTAGACACAGAATGCAGCGTCAGAGTATGTTCAATTATTCGCAGGAATTTTTGAATATGGGTTATAAAGAATTGAATATTCCGGCAAACTCAGATGCGTCGCATAAATTAGATAAAAACTCTTTTCATATTTGGCCTCGAGGCGAATACATGTTAATCGCACTTCCTAATCTTGATGGAAGTTTTACGTGTACTTTATTTATGCCTTTTGAAGGTGAAAATTCTTTTGCATCATTAACAGACCGAAAAATGGTAGAAGATTTCTTTGAGAAAAATTTCCCAGATTCGATAGAAGTGATTCCAGAATTGGCAGAAGATTTCTTTAAAAATCCAACCAGTACCTTAGTTACGATGAAATGTTTTCCATGGACGTATGAAGATAAAATTGCTTTAATTGGAGATGCTTGTCACGCTATTGTTCCGTTTTACGGGCAAGGAATGAATGCAGGTTTTGAAGATATTACGGTTTTGAATGAAATGATTGAGAAATACGGAGACGATTGGAAAACGATTTTTTCAGAATATCAAATTTCACGTAAGCCAAATGCAGATGCAATTGCAGAACTCTCATACCGAAATTTTATGGAAATGAGTACAAAAACGGCAGATGAAAAGTTTTTACTGCAAAAGAAAATAGAAAAAACGTTTTCAGATAAACATCCAGATAAATGGATTCCGCTTTACAGCCGTGTAACTTTTAGTGATCGTCCGTATGCAGAAGCTTTAGCAATTGGTGATTTTCAGAACAGCATTATGGAAGAGATTCTGAAATTAGAAAATATTGAAAATACTTGGAATACGCCAGAAATCGAAAATAAGATTTTGGAGTTATTAGAAAAATAAAAGTTTTTTTAAACCATATAAGTTATATAAGTTCATATTAAAGGCAGTTTGCGTTTAGTTTAAATGAACTTATATAACTTATATGGTTTAATTTTTTTTATTTCTTAAACATTTTAGATAAAACGCCAAAAACACCTCTTATAAAAGTAGCACTCGTTACGACTTTCAAAACAGATTTCCCGACAACACTTGCTGTACTTGGTTCTGCTTTAGATTGTCTTTGTGAAGTTTGCGCTTCTGCTTGTTCAGTATTGGCTTGCTGTGCGTTTTCGATTTTTTTGGTAAGGATTTCGTAGGCGCTTTCGCGGTCGATTTCTTCACTGTATTTTTTTACCAACTTCGATTTACTGTTAATGGCCTCAATTTCATCAGCCGATAAAATGTCCATTCTACTCATTGGCGCACGCATCATTGTAGCAACAAGTGGTGTTGGAACTCCTTTTTCGTTTAGAGCCGTTACCAAAGCCTCTCCAATCCCTAAGTTCGTCAATAATTCGTCAGTTTTGTAATAAGCAGAAGTAGGGTAGTTGTCTGCTGTTTTTTTAATAGCTTGTCTGTCATTAGCAGTAAAAGCTCTAAGTGCATGCTGAATTTTTAATCCTAATTGAGCCAAAACACCACTTGGAACATCCATTGGATTTTGAGTTACAAAATAAACACCTATACCTTTAGATCGTATTAACTTTACAATAGTTTCAATTTGTTCTAAAAGAACTTTGCTGGCTTCGTTAAAAATTAAGTGCGCTTCATCAATAAAAATTACCAATTCTGGTTGTTCTGCATCTCCTTTTTCAGGCATTTGCTGATAAATTTCGGCCAATAAACTCAACATAAAAGTAGAGAATAATTTTGGTTTGTCCTGAATATCAGTCAATCTGATAATGTTTACATAACCTTTTCCATTCTCATCAATGCGCATAAGATCATCAATCTCAAAAGATTTTTCTCCAAAAAATAAATCGGCGCCCTGCTGTTCCAATTCAATTATTTTTCTAAGAATAGTTCCAGTTGTTGCAGTAGAAATTTTGCCATAACTAGCTGCGATTTCATCTTTCCCTTCTTCAGTAATATAATTGATAACTTTTTTAATGTCTTTTAAATCTAATAAAGGCATATTGTTATCGTCACAATATTTAAAAATAACAGAAACAACGCCTGCCTGTGTGTCGTTTAAGTCTAAAATTCGAGAAAATAATACAGGTCCAAATTCAGAAACCGTAGCACGTAATCTAACTCCATTTTGTTTAGACAATGACATTAATTCAACTGGAAAAGCGGCTACATTATAGGGTATGTCAATTTTGGCATGACGCTCTGTAATAAACCCTTCTTCTTTTCCTTCTTTTGCTATTCCGCTAAAATCTCCTTTTATATCCATCATTAATACAGGGATTCCAGCATTAGACAATTGCTCAGAAAACACCTGAATAGTTTTTGTTTTTCCTGTTCCAGTTGCGCCGGCTATCAGTCCGTGACGATTCAGGGTTTTTAAAGGAATCTTTACGTGAGCCTCGGCAATTGGCTCTCCGTCTAAAATAGCGCCACCCAAGATAATAGCATCACCTTTTGATTGATAACCATTATTTATGTCTTGAATGAAATTTTCTTTTTTACTCATGTTTTTTATTTGTAATTTAGATGATTATAAGAAGATTGCTCTAATTTTTTAACAATTTTTGCTACTTTTTTTTAGTAAGAAAAAGCTTTTTTCGATTAAAAAGTCAATAAAAAAAAATTTCGCAGCTTTTTAAGAAGATATCAAAGGAATCTTTGAATATTTACTAAAACGTTGTAATTTTCCCATTATTACTCGTGTTTTTTGTTTTATCTAGAATGTGATGCTGACAAATTAATGAGATATTTTTTAAATTGACGTTAAATTTCGATCAATTAAATTAAAAAAAGTTTTTTTATTTAAACTAAACGTATAAATTTGCTCCTCTACAAGTTAAATATAACTAAAAAATAAAAATTATTTAAAACTATTAAAATTAAAAAAAATGGCAAACGTTAAAGTTAAAAAAGAAAGCACTTCAAATGGAGGAGGAATGATTACTGGGATCATTATTGTAGCGTGTATTTTAGTTGGGGTGTTTATTTGGAAAGTAATCATGGGGGATTCTTCTAACTTCGAGGGAGGTAATCCAGAAACAGGTCATCCGATCAATACATTAGGTCAAGTATATAAAGGAGGTTTCATTGTACCAGTATTATTAGGTATGTTTTTAATGGTTGTTGTTTTTTCTATTGAAAGATTTATCGTTATCGGGAAAGCTGCAGGAAAAGCTAACTTAGATGCGTTTATGAAAAATGTACAAGGAAGTATCAAAGAAGGAAACATCGAGGCTGCTATCGCTTCATGTGACAAACAACAAGGTTCAGTTGCAAATGCGATTAAATCTGCTTTGGTAAAATACCAAGACGTTAAAAAAGAAGGATTCAACAGTGAAGAAGCTGCTGAAGTAATCCACAAAGAAATCGAAGAGGCTACTTCATTAGAAATGCCAATGTTAGAAAAAAATATGACTATTATTTCTACTTTAGTATCATTAGGAACTTTAGGAGGATTATTAGGAACTGTATCAGGTATGATTAAAGCGTTTGGTGCGTTAGCTTCTGCTGGAACTCCAGATCAAGCTGCTCTTGCAACAGGTATCTCTGAAGCACTTATCAACACTGCAACAGGTATCTCTACTTCTATCTTAGCTATCGTTTCTTATAACTTCTTTACTGCTAAAATTGACGATTTAACTTACTCTATTGATGAGGCTGGTACTACAATCGTGAATACTTACAGAAGATTCAGAGGAAGTTTGAAACAATAATTAATTTTTTGATATTACATAATTGTAAATTAATTATATCAAAATATAAAATAAAAGAGAATGGCTAAAATAAAAATGAAAAAAAAGTCAACATCGACAGATATGACTGCCATGTGTGATGTTGCGTTCCTTTTGCTTACGTTCTTTATTTTGACCGCTACAGCTAAGGTGCCTGAAGCACTTCCTGTAGATATGCCAGCTTCACAAGTTCAAACTAAATTACCAGATTCAGATTTGGCAATTATTACAGTTGGTATTGGGAAAGATGGAAAAAGCAAAGTATTTTTTGACATTAAAGGTAGAGAGATTCGTAAAAGAACTCTTGAAGGAATGGGTGCTAAATACGGTGTAACTTTCTCAGAAGATGATAAAACTAAATTTGCACTAATGGATGACTTCGGTGTGCCAGTAGCAGGTTTGAAAGAAATCATTGGTATGACGGCGACAGACAGAACCAAAGCAGACCAATCTGGAATTCCTTTAGATTCTTTAGATAATCAATTAAAAGATTGGCTTTTAGTTTCTAGAAGAGCGACAATTGATCTTGATAATAAAGAATTGCAAATTGCAATAAAAGGTGATGCTAAAGAACAATATCCAAAAATCAAAAAAATTATGGATATTTTACAAGATCAGAAAATCAACTCCTTTAACTTAGTTACAGGTACGAGAGGGAAAGACTTTTAATTAAAAAATATACACTAAAATGGCTGAATTAAATACCGGCGACGGTGGTGGCAAAGGTGGTAAAGTAAGAAGTAAAAAGCAAAACTCAAAAGTCGATTTAACGGCGATGGTAGATTTGGCATTCTTATTGATCACATTCTTTATGTTAACCACTTCGTTGTCAAAACCTCAATCGATGGATTTGTCGCTGCCAAATAAAGATGAAGATTCTACTAAGACGAAACCGATTAAAGTAGATGAAAATCGTACAATGACAGTGATGTTAGGGGCAGATAATAAAATGGTTTATTATATGGGGTTATTGTCAAGTCCTATTGCAGGACCTAAAGATATTGCATATGGTAAAGATGGTATCCGAAGAGAAGTATTAGCTAGAAAGAAATCAGTATTAGCTTACTCTGCAGCTAAAGGACATCCAAAGAATGGAATCATAGTTATCATCAAACCAACTAAAAAATCAAATTACCGTAATTTGATTGATATCTTGGATGAGATGGCTATTACAGGAGTAGATACTTATGCTATTGTTCCAGAGTTCACACCTGAGGAAACAAAATTGATAGATAAACAACCGGAGTAATCCTAGTTTCGTCAACCTAAAAATCAAGAAATATGAAATTAGATATTATAAAAAATCAATGGCTTGATATCGTATTCGAAGGACGTAATAAGATATATGGTGCATATGAGTTAAGAAAATCGAATGGTAAAACAAATGTAAAAGCACTTGTTATTGGTTCGCTTATTTTTAGCTTTGCTGTTGCAGCACCTCTTATTGCAAGTTTCTTACCTGATTCTAATGTAGAAGAAGATAATAAAGATATTAAGATTGCAACGATAAAATTACCTCCTAAAAAAGAGGAAGTAAAACCAAACACGCCGCCACCGCCACCGCCACCGCCAAAAGTGGATCAGGTGAAATTTGTGAAACCTGTGGTTGCTAAGGCAGAAGAGGTTACTGAAGATCCACCAAAAATTGTGGAACTTAAGGACAAAAAGGTTGGTGCTGAAACTATCAAAGGAGATCCAGATGCAGTTTTAACTGTTGATGAGCCAGTAGGAAAAGGTCCTGTTGCTGAGATAGTACAAGAAGATAACAACGTTTACAACACGGCTGGTATCGAAGTAAAACCAGATTTCCCTGGAGGGATTGAAAAATTCTACAAATTCGTAGGAAATAATTACAAAACTCCAGAAGAAGAAGGTTTAAAAGGTAAAGTTTACGTTACGTTTGTAGTTGAAAAAGACGGTTCATTAACCGACATTAAAGTTTTAAGGGATATCGGTTACGGTACAGGAGCAGAAGCAATTCGTGTTCTTAAGAAATGTCCAAAATGGACTCCCGGCGAGCAAAATGGTAAAAAAGTTAGGGTACTTTACTCCCTGCCTATTACTATTCAATCTGCAGAATAATGTTAAAAGATATGCTTAATAATATTCAGAAGAAATCGCTCAAAGAGCGATTTCTTCTTGTTTTAGGAATACTGTTTTTTTTAATATATCTTGTGCTGGGTTTAATGATTATGTTTTGGAAAAAACTTCCATTAGACATGGAGCCAAAATACAGATATGCTTTTGGTGGTTTACTAATCGTTTATTCGGGAATAAGATTTTTGAGACTAATTAATACAAGCGCAGAAGAGTGATGATAAAATATAGCAGAGTTTTAGGTTTATTTGTTTTTGTTTTTTTGTTTGCCATGTGCAACCAAAAAAGTAAGAACGAAACCAATAAAGAGACAATCTTAAAAGGATCTATAGATATTACTGTTGATGAAACAGTAAAACCTATCGTTGAAGATCAGGTAGCTGTTTTTGAAGGAACTTACTATGATGCTAAGATTTCAATTAAAGCCAAATCAGAAGCAGAGGTTATAAATGATTTATTAAATCAAAAAGCTAAAGTTGTTGTAACAACAAGAGACTTAACTCAAGAAGAAAAAAATAGATTTGAAAAAAGTAAAATCAATCCTAGAGTTACTCCTTTTGCGACAGATGCAATCGCTTTTATTTCAAATAAAAGCAATAATGATACATTAATTGCGTTGAAAACTGTAATTGACTTTATGAATGGTAAAGCAGATCCAAGAATTAAAGGTCTTGTATTTGACAATCCAAATTCAAGTACGGTTCGTTACATGAAAGAATTGGCAAAAGTAAATGAGATTCCTAAGTCTGGTGTTTTTTCTTTTAAAACTAATGATGAAGTAATCAAATTTGTTTCTGAAAATGATGGGATGATTGGTGTTGTTGGAGTAAATTGGTTGTCACAGCCTTCTCCAAATATGACCGAGACCATTAAAAAGATAAATGTTTTAAGTGTGAAAGGATTAAACAGTGACAAATATTACAATCCTACACAAACAGACCTAGCCTTAAAGGAATATCCTTTGGCACGTGATTTGTTTATTATAAATTGTCAAGGATATTCAGGATTGGGAATGGGCTTTGCTTCATTTGTTGCTGGAGATATTGGACAGCGAATAATTTTAAAATCTGGATTAATGCCCGTTAGAACACCAGGAAGAAAACTTAAAATTAGAAACCAAATTATAAAAGATAAAGAATAAATTAATTATTATAAAGATGAATAAATTTAAAATTTTTAGTCTTGCCTTAGTTGCTTCAGCTTCTGTAGCAAAAGCGCAAGATATCAATCAAGCAAAAAAAGCAATCGATGCAGAACAATTTCAAAAAGCAAAGTCATTGCTGAAATCTATCATCAAAGCTAAACCATCTGATGGAGAAGCAGATTTTGTTTTAGGTAATATTTACTTAAACCAAGCTATTGTTGATTCTGCTAAAATTTATTACCTAAATGGTTTAGAAGCTTCAGATAAAAAACATTTAAACTACATTGGTTTAGGTCAATTAGATTTAGATAGTAAAAATACTGCTGGTGCTCAAGCTAATTTTGCTCTTGCTACAAAAGATATTAAGCGTAAAGATATCAATGAATTTATTTACATCGGTAGAGCTTATATGAATTCTGTTAATCCAGATTATAAAAATGCAATAGCTGTTTTACAACGTGCACTTGCTATTGAGCCTCAAAATGCTAGTGCTTTATTAGCAATTGGAGATGCTTATTATGGTGCAAACAGCCAAAACGAAGCTTATAAAGCGTATCGCGATGCCTTTACAGCAGATAATACTTTATTAAGAGCTAAAATGCAATTAGGAGTTTTATTAAAAGGAGCAAAATCTTACGAAGAAGCTATTAAATCTTTTGACGAGGTTATGGCATTAGATGCAAATTATGGTCCAGTTTACAGAGAGTTAGCTGAAACTTATTACAAATGGGCAAGAAATAAACCTTCTACTTCTAAAGTTAATTTGCAAAAAGCAATCACAAATTACGAGAAATATTTGAGTTTAACAGATTATTCTATGGACTCAAGAATGCGTCATGCAGATTTCTTAGTTTTAGTTAAAGACTTTAAAGCTCTTGAAACTGAGGCAAATAAAATGATCGAATTAGATGGTGTTAATCCTAGAATTTTCAGATATTTAGGATATGCTGCTTATGAGAACGGAAACGTTGATGTAGCAATTAAATCTATCGAAGATTTTATCAAAGTGCCTACAAATAAAGTAATCGGAAGAGATTATTTATACTTAGGATTATCTAAAATTAAAAAAGGAACAAGTGCTGATGGTGTTGTTGATCCAGCTGCTTTTGACGCTGGTTTAGCAGATATTAAAAAAGCAGTTGAAATGGAACCTTTAGTTGTTGAAGAATTAGCTGATTTAGGAAAAGCTTTGTTTAGCAAAAAACAATACGCACAAGCAGCTTCTGTTTTTGAACTTGGAGCAAGCAATAAAGATTCTAAAAATTACTTAGATGATAGTGTTTATTATGGTATTTCTGTTTATTACGGAAATGTAAACAAAACTACAGGTGCGCCAGATGCAGCAGCATTAGGGAATGCAGATGCTACATTTGATAAAATTCTAGTAGCTTCCCCTACTTATGATGAGGCATATTTATACAAAGCAAGAATCAATAGATTATTAGAAAAAGATGACCTAATGGCTAAATATTACGAAGAATATGTAAATAGAATTTCTGCAAAAGGTGCTGAAGAATTGGCTAAACCTGCTGTGAAAACTAAATTTATTGAAGCTTATAATAATATTGCTGCAGGTTATGCTAATACTGATAAAGCTAAAGCAATTGAATTTTTTAATAAAACTTTAGTTTTAGATCCAGCAAATGCTTATGCAACTCAATCTTTAAAAACTTTAAAATAATAAATTAAGTTTTTATATTTAAAATAGGAAACCGATAGTTCTTAAGAACTATCGGTTTTTTTGTTCCGTATTTAATTGACTATCTTTGCACTTTAAAATAAAGTAATGTTATCAAAAGAAATACAATTAGAAGTAAATAAAGGAGCAATGCTCCCTTTGATGGAAGAATTTTATACCATTCAAGGAGAAGGTTTTCATACCGGCAGAGCTGCTTACTTTATACGAATTGGAGGTTGCGACGTAGGTTGTCACTGGTGTGATGTGAAGGAGAGTTGGAATGCCGAATTACATCCGCCAACAAGTACAGATGTAATTGTGAAAAATGCGGCAAGTTATGCAGATACAGTTGTAATTACAGGAGGAGAACCATTGAGTTGGGATATGACACTGTTGACACAGCAATTAAAAGATGAAAATTTAAAAGTTCATATAGAAACTTCTGGAGCATATCCATTAACAGGAACTTGGGATTGGATTTGTCTGTCTCCTAAAAAAAATAAACTACCAACTCAAACTGTATACGACAATGCACATGAGTTAAAAGTAATTATTTACAACAAGCATGATTTTATCTTCGCAGAAGAACAAGCAGAGTTGGTTAATGATAATGCCATCTTGTTTCTACAGCCAGAATGGAGTAAAAAAGAAGAAATGACACCATTGATTGTTGATTATGTAATGAATAATCCAAAATGGAGAGTTTCTCTTCAAACGCACAAGTATTTAAATATACCTTAAAACAAAAAATCTCTTCATACGAAGAGATTTTTTGTTTTTTTATATATAGTTTACAATGTGTAAAAAAAGATAATATCTTAAGCTATTTCCAGTTTTTATATTTTTTCAAAGTAGTTATATGAGCTAAATGATGATTTCCATGCCAAGCATAAGTGCCCGTCATCTGTTTTATTTTAATTTCAGAATTGTTTTCTGGATGAATAAACGATTTTTCTAAATCAAGCTCCGATAAGTTTTTCAATATAAAAGCCAGTCTAAAGTGTAAACCTTCTAATAAAAGTAAGGTTGGGTGAATCGGCATTTGTAAATCATCAGGTAATGCAGCCCATAAAACTTCATCATAAGCTTTTATTACAGGATTGTTTTCTGTCAATGCCCATTTAATTCTAATAAAACAATTCATGTGACTTTCTGCGCAATGATGAATTACTTGTCTAATAGTCCAGCCACCAGGGCGATAAGGAGTGTCTAGTTGTTCATCAGACAAATGAATAGTTTCCTGTTTTAATCTTTCAGGAAAAGAGGCAATTTCTTCAATTTTATTAGAAATATATTCCGAAGAATATGTTGATGGAGCAATGAATTTTCCAATCGGATATTTTAATTTTTCTAAATCTAATTCATTCATAAAATTTGCAATTATAAGATTAAATCGAAAGTTTAGCTAAATAATCATAGTGTTCGCCTTCTAAGATAAGTTCACATTTTAAACCATTTGCTATTGCGGCGTTTTGAAGCGTGTTATAATCTAAATACAGCCAATTAAAAGGTTCTTCTTTTTCGCCTTTATAGGAAATATTAAAAACAAGTTCGCCATAATAATCATTATTAGACGGAATCCATTTTCCGCCGTCTTCATCTTCATCAAACATATAGATAATATCAGAACTATCTAATAGAATTTGGCCGCCAGGATTTAAAAGAGATTTTAATTTAGAAAGATATTGATTGCAATTCTCCAATTTGCCAAAAATGCCAACTCCATTCATCAATAATACAATAGTATCAAATTTTTCTCCTTCAAAATTTAGAATATTTTGAACTTCAGCATTTTTTACACCTCGAAGTTTGCATGTTTCTATGGCTTTTTCAGAAATATCGATAGAAGTAACGTTCAAATTACGGTCATTTTGCAATGACAAACTATGACTTCCGGCTCCACAACCAACATCAAGTATTTTTCCATTCGCCAATTGAAGAGCTTTTTGCTCTAGTTTAGGCATTTCATTATAAGAGCGAAATAAATAATCTACACTCATTTCGTCTTCTTCAGAAATAGAAGTTTCAGTAATGATGTTTTCAGGCGAATTATTCGTCTGAAAGTCAAACATTGCTTTTCCAAAAAGATCTTTCATCGTATTTTAGTTCAAAGTTTAGGGTTTCAAGTTTAAAGTTGTTTAATTTTGCAGATCAACTTTAAACTTTAAACTTGAAGCAGATTTTAAATAACTTAAATAAGTTAGCCAAAGATAAGCATATCGAAAACAAAAAGTATTTTGATAAGCTAAAAAAGAAGCAGCCTAAAAATTTAGACTACATCATGCAGGATTTGCATGATGCCGAGTTTAAACGAACAGATTGTTTGCAATGCGCCAATTGTTGTAAAACAACTGGGCCATTATTTACTTTGGCCGATATCGAAAGGATTTCAAAATCCTTCAGACAGAAGCCACAGCAATTTATAGATCAATATTTAAGAATTGATGAAGACAAAGATTATGTGCTTAAAAGTGTTCCTTGCACCTTTTTAGATAATGAAAATTACTGTATGATTTATGATGTAAGGCCAAAAGCATGCAGAGAGTTCCCGCATACAGATCGAAAAAAGTTTCATCAAATTGCAGATCTCACTCTTAAAAACGTTGCAATTTGCCCGGCAGCATTTAATATAGTCGAAGAAATGAAAAAGAAAATGCCATTGTAAAGAACTTAAATGTTTTGTAATTGTTTTTTTGAACAATTCGTTTTCGCATTTTAAAATGTAAATTTGACTTAAAAGAGTCTATCCAATAATAATAAGAGAAGAAAATTTGAATATAGAATATTTTATAGCCAAAAGATTAATTACTGCCAAAGATTATAAAAGCAGTATTTCTGCACCAATTATAAAAATTGCCATTTCGGCCATTGCCATAGGTATAATCATGATGTTGGTTTCGGTTGCAACAGGAATTGGTTTGCAGCAAAAAATACGCGACAAAGTTTCTGCCTTTAATGGGCAAGTAATTATTTCGAATTATGATAATAATAATTCTGAAGTAACATTAACGCCTATTTCTAAAAAACAAGATTTTTATCCCAATTTCAAAACAGTTCCAGAGGTAAGCCATATTCAAGCTATTGCAACCAAGGCTGGAATTATAAGAACAGAAAGTGCTTTTGAAGGAATTGTTTTTAAAGGTGTAGGTGCAGATTATGATTGGAATAATATTAAAGAATATTTAGTAGAAGGAAAACTTCCGGATTTTTCTAAAGCTCTAAATGAAGATGTGATTATTTCTAGATTTCTTGCAGATCGACTCAATTTGAAAGTGGGTGACAGCTTTAATACCTTTTTCATTAAAGAAGAACAAGGCAAAATGCCAAATAGTCGCCGATTTAGAATATCAGGGATTTTTAGTTCGGGATTTCAGGCTTTTGATGCTACTTATATAATAGGAGACATTCGTCATATACAAAGAATCAATAAATGGAATCCGGATCAAATAGGAGCTTTCGAAGTTTTTGTAAAAGACTTTAAGAATATCAAAAAAACTGGAGATCAAATTTACGAGCAAACATCATCAGGCTTAGATACCAAAACTATAATCGAGAAATACAGTTATATTTTTGATTGGTTGCAGCTCTTTGATTTTAATATTGTGGTTATTTTAGGAGTAATGATTTTAGTTGCAACTATAAATATGGTAGTTGCCTTGTTGGTTCTTATTTTAGAAAGAACTCAAATGATCGGAATTATAAAATCATTAGGCGCAAATAACTGGACTGTTAGAAAAATATTTCTTTACAACGCTTTCTATTTAATTATAAGAGGGCTTTTTTGGGGAAATCTAATTGGTATATCTTTATTATTAATTCAGCAGCAATTTGGAGTTATTCATCTTAATCCTGAGAATTACTATGTGAATCAAGCTCCAGTGTATTTAAATTGGGTTTATATCTTTTTGTTGAATTTAATGACAATCGTAGTTTGTTTTGTTGTACTATTAATTCCTTCTTATATCATAACTAAAATATCTCCAGTGAAAGCAATTCGTTTCGATTAATTTTAAAAACGATTACTTAAAAGAATTTCATCGACAACCCGACAGGCTTTTATAACCTTTCGGGTTTGTTATTTATAAAGTAAAGAATTTGAGCAAATATATAAGGATAGAAGTTTAGATATAATAAGGAGCTTAATCCCGCTGTCCGTTGCAATCTTTTTCTTTTAAAAGAAAAAAGCCAAAGGATTTCCACTTCCATCGGGGCTAGGGGAGCTGTTTTCATAATAAGGATTGTTTTTCATAGGCTTAAATCCCATTTTCAGAAGAAAAAGAGAGACTCTGCGCCTTTGCGTCTTTGCGAGAACCAGCTAAAACAGTCTCAAAAGCTTAAAAAGGCAGAAAAGGAAAGATTAAAGAATTCTCAAGAAACCCTTAAAAAAATAAAAACTCCAGCAAAACCGGGGATTGAATGAAAATCGAGATTACCATATCGGCACTGTAATTAAGAAAAATCTTAAAAAGAGCAATATTTTTCAATTTATAAAAGCGGTGTTATCAATGAGTTAAGAAAAGAGTTTAAAAAAGATTAAAAATAGTTATTATAAAAGCTTGCGTAACTGGAATTGTTGACTACTTTTGCACCCGCAACAACGCA
>NZ_WMID02000024.1 GCF_009711165.2 Flavobacterium sp. MC2016-06
CAAACTCCCACCTGACAAGAGACCAATGAAAAGTGTATCCTGTACACTGAAATCTGAAACCTGAAACCTGAAACCTGAAACCTGAAACCTGAAACCTGAAACCTGAAACATAATTCTTACCAAGGACTTTCTTCGCTTTCATCCTCAATATCATTGCTGAAGAATTTTCCGGTTGGACCGTTTTCGTCCGTTACAGTGTGTTTGATGATGAATGTTGCTGCACTTTCTACACTTCCCGGTCCGCTATGATGATTAAAATCTGTTGCTGTGTAACCTGGATCGATTGAATTTACTTTAAAAGGTAAATCTCTCAATTCGTAAGCCAAAGTAACTGTAAAAGCGTTTAATGACGCTTTTGACGAAACGTACGAAATCGGTTTTATAGCATGATATTTCCAAGTTGGGTCACTGTGTAAATTAAGCGAACCTAAACCAGAAGTAATGTTGCTGATTCTTGGGCTGTCTGATTTTTTTAGCAAGTCTAGAAAGGCTTGCGTAACTCTGATAACGCCAAAAAAGTTAGTGTCAAAAGTCTGCTGAATACGTTCGATAGAAGTTGTTGACGGATCTTGTGGTACATCTCCCAAAACTCCTGCATTGTTGATTAGAATATCTAATTTGCCCTGCTCCTTTTCTACAATGTTTTTGGCTGCCGAAACGCTCTCAGCATTGGTAACATCAATCTGGATTGCTTTGATGTTTGTATAACCGTTTTGAGAAAGTTCTTTTACAACTTCTTCTCCTTTTGCTAAATCGCGGGTTCCTAAATAAACAAATAATCCTTTTTTTGAAAGTTGTTTAGCCGTTTCTAAACCTATGCTTCTATTTGCGCCTGTAATTAATACTGAATTCATTTTTAATGTTTTTTAAAATTATTAGGGCAAAGTTGCAACGATAAAAAACAAAACCATTTGTCATTTGGCAAAAAGCGATTTAGCGGATGTTTTTTCTTATTCGGCTTAAAGATGATTGTGTAATGCCTAGATAAGAAGCCAAATACGAAAGCGGAACACGATTGGCAACTTTAGGAAATTTTTCTAAAAAAGTTAAATAACGCGTTGTAGCATCTTCTGTAACGAGAGGGCTTCTTCGGTCTACTTTCTGCATCAATGCTCTTGCAATAATTTTGTGTACAATGGTGTCCCAGCCAATAATGGTATGCAGTAATTCGTCCCAATCTGGTTTAGAAAATACGATGAGTTTACAATCTGTGACCGCCTGCACATACGCCGAAGAACAAACGCTATTGTTGAAACTTTCTAAATCTACTACAAGATTATTTTCGTCTATAAAGTATTTTGTAATTTCTTCGCCTTGATTGTTGTAATAACAAACGCGCATAACTCCTTCGATAACAAAACCCACTTGTACCGAAATTTTTCCAGCTTCCGAAAAATATTCGTCTTTACGAACTTCTAATTCAGTTGCTTTCTTGGTAATTAAATCAATCTGCTGCTGATTTAAATTGCCAAACTGCAATATATATTCTACTAATTCTTTCATGACCGAAAGTTAAGGATAACTTTTTATTGGGGATTTGTCATTTGGCAAAAAGTATTTCAATTAAGTTTTAGTTAGAATAATCGTTTGTTTTTTTTATTTATAATTTCATTTAATTCCAACATAAAAAAATCTTCCACCTTAATTTCGTCATATTCTTTTTTTATTTTGTCTCTCATTCTAATAAAAAAATCTAACGGTTTAGTTTCTTTATCTAAATTAGTATAACAGGCGTATAAATTTTCAACTAAATAATCAAGTTTATCTTTGTCATTTATTTTTAAGAATATTAAACAATATAAATAGTCTTGATCAATATATTTATTTTGGCTAAATATAATTCCATCAGCTAAATGATATAAAATGGTTTCATTCCATGTTAAGATTTCAATAGAGAAAATTTCACTTTCACTTTCGTCTAATTCTGAAATACCTTCTCTAATTTCAAGGTTTATAACATATTCCCAAATACCTCCATTTTTATCAAGATTATCTTTAATGTAATTTTTTAAATTAATAATTCTATCTGTCATATATTCTATTTTTAATAGATTGGTTTCTTTAAAAATACCAGTTATTATTAAAAAACCTCCAAAATCAAATAACTTTAGAGGTTTACATTTTATATTTATTTAAAGAAAATTACTTTCCTTTTATTACTCTTTCTAAATATTCTATTTTATCTTTTTCTGCTTGCAATAAACGTTCGTACAATTCCAGAATTTTATCTAATGGATTAATTGAGCAGAAATAATTGTTGTTATTTGAACTACTATCAGTAAATGTATTTCCAATAATATTGAATACAGCTTCGTCGCTGTAATTTTTAATAGCTTCAACACTTACACCAAGGGCTTTTGCTACTTCAACAAGTTTCTCGTCGTTTACTTTTTCACTATTTTCCATAGCAGATATAGATTGCTGATTTGTACCCAAAGCTTGAGCTAGGGCTTCTTGTTTCATATCTTTTAGTTCTCTAATACGGCTGATGTTTCTGCCGATATGTTTTGGTTTTGCTGCTGTGCTCATAATTCAAAGATATTTATAATTCTTTAAAGAAATTAGGTTTTGGTAAAAAACAAGTTTGTTTTTGTGTGTTACAATTTCTGTTTTTTTACTGCTGTTTCTAGAACAAAAATACAATTTTTCTGATAAAAAAATTAAGTTTTAACTCGGTGAATTATTTTTTGTATTTATAAATTCGATACCCTTCTTTTTGTTCAAAACTATCAGGCATATAATTTTTTCCTAAAATATGATCAGTAATAATAGCCATATTTACACCTACTGAGTCATTTAAATAATCTGAAATCCAAAGTGTTTCTTCATTTTTTGTAAAATTTTCTTCTACATATTTTGTTGCTTCTTCAAGAGTTGTTAATGGATGTTGTTCTTGATTAACTACTTTATTTTCTTTTTCTATTAAACTTTCTTCGGTTTTAGGTTTACAAGAAAATAGGCTTAAAATGCTTATCATAATAAAGTATTTGGTCATTAGTTTTTATTTTAATTAAACGAAATTAGACTATTTTTTTAAATAATATTTTTTTGATTCTTCTGTCACTTTTGTAATAAATTCTGTTTTTGCAATACGATACATTACTCTGTTCCAAAATGTTCTATTCTTAATATAAAATCATTGAGGACATTCAAAATTGTTGTTTTTTCATTTTCATAAATATCTTTCCACTCCATTTTATAAGTTGAAAGTTCAACAGGAAATAGTTTTGCAATTTCTTCTTTAGAAAGTTCGATGATTTTTTTTGACATTTTATTTAATATAATTATTTAAATAGCCCAACTAGTAGCAAAATATTTCACTTTCCATTTTTTATTTATTTTTTCAAGATAAAACGAATAGCCATAACTTTCATTTTTTGAATGATGATCATATTCTAAATACGCTTTGGTATTATCACTCGAAAATATCGGAAAAGAAAATTGTATATATTCTTCTGTAATATCGATTGTTTTGGTGCGTTGAACTGTTTTAAAATTTTTAGTTATACTTTTTGGAATGAGCAATTTATAAATACATTCGTTTTGATTTATAAAATTCAGTGAATCTTTTTTTGAGAAAAAATAGCTTTTCATTTGTCTTGATTTGTTAAAAAATTCTATACAAATCTTGCCTTGATTGGTAAATGATCTTTTTGGAGGTTTAATTATCTTTGCAGGTCTTGTGGGTTCTTTAAAACAGTCAGTCTCTATAATTATCTTTTTAAGATTAAGGCATATTGGCAAATCTTTTGAAGATGGAAAATCGCTTACTAAATTAGATCCGTCTTGTTCAATTAAATCTTTAAGAAGATTAATCGCCTCGGTTTCACGAATTGTTTTTTGACAATTTTTGCTGTCACAACCAAGTAACAATAGCAGTAAAAAAGGTAATAATTTATTCATCATCTTTTGCAATAACAAATTTTAATGTTTTGTCATTTAAGTCAAAGTAATGATAAAAGTCAAATGCGTTATCTGTTTCAGGTTCAGCAATAGTACCAAAGAGTTCGATTTTGTTTTTATCTAATTTATTAAACCAATAATCATGAAAAACAGCAATCTTCTTAAATTCTTTACATGTAGGATTTTCTAAAAATTGTTCTTTTCTAAAAACAGTATCTAAGAGTATTTCAGATTTTTGTTTAATAGTCAACGCTATTGATGCATCTCTATATTTGTCAATTATTTTTTTATCTCTTTCGTCGTATTGTCGGGCAACGTAACTGTCAAGATCTTTTTTAATAATTGTGATTTCAATTTGTTTGTCTGCTATAATTGTATCAAATATTTCTACTGTTTTTTCAGCAGGAAAGAACCTTTCAGTTTTCTTGTTTTTCAAAACCTCTGTTGAAGCATTTGCTCGCTTCTCCCCTTTTATTTTTTTATCTGCATGCGAATTGCAGGAAAACATAAAATAACTTATTGCGACTATAAATATGGCGTTTCTCATATTGTTTTAATGGCCTTTTTAATTACTTTTTAGATTCATATTTTTGAATTTTTTCAAAAGCTTCTGTAGTCATAACAGCCAATTCATCGGTTTTACAATTCCATATCGAAACGTATTTTTGCGATGTTACAAAAACTGATTCCCAGCCTGTAAATTTTTCGTAAAGCATTGTAGTACAAATATCAGTTGCTGTAATTAAATCTCCTGTTGCAGGTAAATGACTGTGCATAGACGCAATCATAACCTCTTTTTTATTGCCAAAATTTACAGGAATAATGTTAGCATGCAGTATTTTTTTACTTTTCAAATTGTTATTGTTATCAAATGTCAGTAAATAATCATTTCCATATATAACTACACCATTATTACTTGGCCCGGTTAAAACATATACCTTTTTTTCGTTGTTTGATATAATTGGAATCAAATTGGGGTTTGTATTTTTATAACGCTTAAAAATGGTATCGGTTGTCATAATATCCAAAGCTTTTTTACGAATAACATACAGATCATTTTCTTTCTCAGAAAAAATTCTTTCTTCTAGTTCTGCTTTAGCAGCCTTTACGTCATAAGTTTGATCAAAAATTATAGTTCCAATAACTTTTGGATTCTCGCCTTTTGAGAAGAAAATACATTTTGAAGTATCACCTTCTGAATACGAAAAATAACCGCCTATATTTTCTGGAGTTTTATATTTTTCGACAAATAAATCGGTTCCGTACCAAGAAGCCATTTCCGATTTATATAATGTTTTGCCTTCTGTAACAACTTCGGCAATTCTTGCGTCTAAATTTTTCTGCGAATAAGTGTTTATACCTAAAAATAGTAAAGCAATAAGTAATTTTTTCATAAGCGATTTTTAGTTTTGGTTTTGATAGTTTTTTATAATATTTTTAATCAAATATAAGATAACCAATTCTTTTATGTAAACACGCCTTTGATTTTGTTAAAATTAAAATGCATTAAACGTAAGTGGGCTATTATCTTTGCTATCTGGAGTGTACGTTTTAATTATCAAATAAGCTTCTGAATCTTCTTCTCCTGGATATTTTAAACCAAAACTATCCCAGCCGCTATTCCAAATTAAAATCATTTCCTGCCAATACGGAATAATTTTGCTTTCGTCATGTTTATAATCTTCATCAAAGATTTCTTGTACTTCGTTAAACAATATTGGATCATAACAGTCATATTCTTCATCGTAAACAAGTTTACTAATGTTAAGATGTTCTTGAAGTTCATTTAAAAGATAACTTCTAAAATTCCATCCAAAAACAATAATGTCAGAACCGTAAATTGATAAAACGGGTCTGTGTCTTAAATTAGGATCACTTATTACAAATCGATATCCCGTTAATGGTAATATTGCTGGAGTTTTTTGAAACCATTCGCTATAGATTTTTTTGATCTCTATTTCAGAATTTGGTTTATTTCCCCATGATTTCAACCAAACTTGGTTATTTCCAGCAACATCTTCAAGCATTGTGTCAAATGGCCAGCTAAATATCTTTTTTATTTCAGTTTCATCTTCCATCCAATTGTAAAAAAAAGGAAATTCTTTAATTAATTTTGGTGCATCTTCTTCAAAAGTTTCGGTGTATTCTCTTCTTTCTTTTCGATCTATTGTGTGCAGAATTTTTAAAAAAGATCTGTGCTCTTCTGTAAATTTAATGGCGTATTTAATTTCTATAGCATCAATTTCTTTTTCAGTCAATCCGATCCATTTTGCTCCATAAATCCAGTCTTCACAAACAAAATCATTCTCAGAAGTTTGCGGATCAATACTCCAAAATAATTCGGTTCTTTCTTTTACCCAATATAAAAACTCGGTAAAATCTTTAGGAATTTCTATCATTTTATGTTTTTTATGCCTTTTTTAAATTAACTAGAAATTTATCGTTTCCATATTTTTCTAACCAATTTTATAATTTGAAATTCTTTGTTATCAATCAATTTATCGGTTTGATGAGTCTCAATTATTTTTTTATTTTGCTGCTCTTCATAATTTTTCATTTCTAATTCAAAACGCTCATTATCATCAAGAGGCTGTTTTAAATCTGCACCGCCTTTATGTGCAAATTGAACATAATTTTCTGGCGGCGTAGGTAGTTTATTTTCACATTCTTTAGAGCAAAGGTTTGCCAAAAGAGGAAGAATATCTGTTCCTACATTTAAAGAAATCCAGAGTTGATTTGTTTCTTCGTAAGAGATCATATTACCACAAATACTACAATTAACAGTATTACCAGAATATCGAATAGGATTATGATTTAAACGAGGAAATCCTGTTCTAAATTTATAATTTCCATACAAAGCTCTCGTACTTACTCTGCTGCTTTTAAGATTCTTGCACTTAGTGATTTCGTAAGGAAACCAATTTAAGTCATAAGAAGTATAGGGATCAAAGTATTCCAGCGATTCCATTTCTCCAATTTCTGGCGGAATACGTTTTAATTTACTACCGTAGAGCCAAATTTTCTTGACATTTTTTAATTTTGAAATTGTCTCAGGCAGCGTGTGTATTTGTGCAAACAACTCAGGCCCGATCTCTTCTCTAGGTTTAAATTCATCATGATTTTCTGCTGCAACTTTTTCTATATAATCACAGAGTTTTTTCCAAGCAATAGAATTTCTATCTTGTACATCGTTTTCTATTTTAGAAATCTTTTTGTTCATTTAGTTAAATGATTTAATTTTTCTTCCAAATTCATTCCGAATCTTTACTAAACACTCATTTTTGCAATCTTCTAATGTTAATGAATGAATTGATTTGGTTTTTCGTCCAAGATTAAATTCTTTTGATAAACTTCTCCATGTTGTTGGATAAAAAATTCCAAGAGAAAAAAACAATAAACAAGGTAGCGTATAATTTCCATTTCCCATTAAATAAGCCTGCATTTTAATTTCGTCTTGCATTGTCATTTCATATTCTAAAACAATATGTTTTAAATCGTGATTTTCAAATTTTGGAATCAATCTATAATTGTTATCATCTAATATTGCTGCAACTTCACGTCCAACAGTTCCTTTTTTTAAGGTTCGCAAATTGGCTAATTTTGTATCAAGTTTTTTAACATCATTTGTCATTTCTAATAACCAAATTATACCACCAGTAAGTTTAAAAGAACTTAAGTTTTTATTGATAAATTTCATTTTAAATAAGGCTGTTATCGGCAGATTTTATTTTTTCTGAATCATTTTCTGATACGTTTTTTATTATTTCTTTTATCATTTGTAACGCTTCGGTTGATGTTGAGCGAATGATAAGCTTATTCTTTTTATCCTGAATTAGTTTTGTAAATTGATTGTCTTCGGTATTAATATCAACGATTGTTCCTCCATATTTTAGGGTTGATTGGGCAATTGCTATTGGAAGATTTGTTGCTCCAGAAGTTCCAATAATAAATAGAATTCCAGAGTTTTTGGCAATTTTTAAAGAACTGAATTTTTTATTGGTTTTTTCGTCATAATATTCATCAAACCATAAAATATTGGGTCTCATCCAACTGCCGCATTCTTTACATTTTAATAATTCGATATCTTTTTTGGTTAAATCTTCGTCTATATTTTTTCCTTCAATTTCATCCGGAAGTCTTATAATTTCTTTACAACCTTTTGAGCATTTAATTTCTCTATTATTTCCATGTATTTCATAAATTCTTTTTGTGCCGGCGTTTCTGTGCAAGTTGTCTATATTCTGAGTTATTAAATGAAATCGATCTTGCAGCATGTTTTCAATTTCAACTAATTCATGATGACTTTCATTTGGTTTAACACTTTCAAACATTTTTTTTCTAAAAAGAGAATACTGCCAGACTTCTTCTGGATTTTCAGAAAAATAGTTAAAAGTTCCAAATTCCTCTGGTTTATGAAACTTTGTTCCTTTAACCCAAATACCATCAACTCCTCTGTATGTTGGAATACCACTTTCAGAAGAAATTCCGGCGCCAGTTAAAAAAGTAAAAATATTTTTATTCGTTTTAGTATAAGCTTGTTTTATAATCTCTTCAAGTTGTTCTTTCATCTCGTGTTTAAGCAGTTTTTATTTTAAAAATTCATCTAAGCCAATTGCATCTTTTCTGATTTCTGTCTGCCAAGATTTTTTAAATTTATTGTTTAGATATCTAAAAGTCATTTTGTTGTACTTTTTTGAAAATTCAATACTATCACTTCCTGTTATCGAATATTTTATTTTAAATTTTTTTTGAAATTCTAAATCTTCGGTATTAAAATTATAAGAAGTTAATTCTGAAACGTAAATAACAAATACATTTTTTTTTGCACTTTTATTGAATATATACCTCGCGTTATTGGCATTTTTGATGTCTTTAAGCGTTACTCTTCCAGTTATTTCTTCTCTATTTTTTAATTTAATTGGTATATAACCACCATCATGTAAATTGTAGTTTTCTTTTACTAATACTACGTTTATTTCATTTTTGTCTGCTTTTATTTTTTGAGATTTCATTCCAACATAACTAAAAATCAAAGTATCTGCAGTTACAGCTCTAATAGTATAATTGCCTTCTAGATCGGTATTATATGTTTTTTGTGTTCTTTTTAGCAATACGTTTACACCAGATAAAGGAAAATTGGTCGAATCTGTAACTTTACCATGAACAATTCGTTCATTTTCTGAATAATTTTGCTGTGCAAATGAAAATAGTGATACTAAAAAAAATAGGCACAAAATGATATTTTGTCTCATCTAGAAATTTCTATTTGGTTTCTAATTTATTGTTTTTAATTTAATCTTTCAACGATTAAAGACGAAAAGGTCTTTAATCCTATTCTAATGCATTCTTCATCTACATAAAAATCGGGCGCATGATTCATAGCAATAATTCCTTTTTGAAAGTTAGAACCTCCAAGAAAGAAATATACACCTGGAATTTTTTGTTGAAAATAAGCAAAATCATCATTAAAAAAAGGCGCTTGACCATAAACAGCAGCTACAGACTCTTTTCCGTAACTGTTTTTAATTATTTTTAGGGCATTTTCGGTCAATTTTTTGTCATTGATAACAGTTGGGTTTTCTTGTATAAAGGAAATAGATAGTAATTGGTCTTTATGAATGCTTGTTTCAATAACTTCTTTTACTTTTGGAATAATATTTTTTACATTAGATAAATTGGTTTCGTATAAATCGGCTTCTAAAAAGAGTTCCCCATTTTTAGAATAGTTAGTGAAATTTTGATCTATAATTAAGTAATCTTTAAAAATGGTATTAGGATTCAAAATGCCAATTTTTAGATCCGCAATATTTTGTACTTCCCAAGGTTTACTTCCAGATTGCGAACGAGACAAGGAAGTGTATATTTTTTTTGTGAGTTCCTTTACTTCCTCTTTAGATACAGTATCTTTTAGCTTGATTCTTATTCTTTTTTGATAAGCAAACATTTCATTTGGTTTTACTGCTATTTTTCCAACAGGCAGGTTAGTTACGTGTAATCCGTAAATTTCATCAGGCTTTATTTGAGAAAATAAGCCATTTTCTACCATCTTTTTTGCACCTATAAATGTTTCTTCTTCGGGTTGGAAAATAAAATAAACAGTTCCTTTTAGGTCTTTTTTATTTTTTGTTAAAACAGCAGCAATTCCAAGTGCAATTGCCATATGCACATCGTGACCGCAGCCATGTTGAGTACCTTTTACGATAGATTTGAATGCTTCTTTATCTGGAAAATCATTTGGAATTGCATCCATTTCGGCTCGCCAAGCAATTTTTTTTCCTTTTTTTTCTCCATTTAATATGCCTACAACACCATATCCGTAGATATCTGTTTTAACCTCAAGTCCTAAATCTAATAAATATTGCTTTATGATCTCTTGAGTGCGTTTTTCTTTACCCGCTAATTCTGGATTTTGATGAAAATTTCTTCTAATTTCTACGAGCTTATCGAATATCTTATCCGTTTCAAGCTGAATTGATTTGTTGGTTACAGTTTCGTTTTTCTTTTGCTGCCCATGCATTATATTTTGCTGGCTGCTAAAAAGGATTATAAAAAAGAATAATAAAGATTGCGGTTTCATTTAAGTGTTTTTTTGTGCTATTAACTTATATAGACGTACTTAAATTTTAAACGGTTACACTTTTCGCTAAAAATGCACCTTTATATTTACTTTGCAGCCTATTTGTTTACTATTCTTCAATCATTTATTTTGTATTCCAGATTTAGGGTTAAAATTTTTATTTTAGTACTCCTTTAAAAATTCCTGATAAAGTTCTTCATGCCATTTGTCAAGAAGATCATCCAAAGCAAAAAACAATTCTTCTGATGGGTTTTCTGGTTCAAGTTTTTTTAGCAAAGCTCCTATTCCTGTATTATGTGATACGCCGCCATGATTAATTACAAAGATTTTACGACCAAAATCTTCCATAAAATAATGAGAATAATAAGGCTTTAATGTTACAGCCTCAAGATTCATTATTTCTAAAATTTTATTTTTGATTTCAGAAGGTGTGTCGCACTCAAACTGCTTATCAAAATACCTGTCTTCCTCTTTGATTCTGTAATCTCTTGAAAATCGTACTTCAATTTTGCATTCAAAAAGTATATCAATATTTATGCATACGTGCAGCAGCCGCTCCGTCCAGCCATCAGAATAGTCATAAGAAAAGATATAATCTTCATTTAATTTATACTTTCCCTCTTCGATTTTACGAATATCAAGAATCTTAAAATTCGTCGTGCGTTTTTTTGGAGGATCAAGTTTTAGTTTGAAAGGTTCGTCTATAAATTCGTTTATAAGTGTAAATATGTAAGGATAAATTGTATCTTCATTTCTAAATCTATTCATTACCTTCTGAATAGGTTCTATTTTAGTTCCATTGGGCAGTTTTAAAGATATATCTAGTTCTCCATGAGTATTATTCTCAGTAATCCATTCGGCACCATTGACGTTCTTAATAATTATTTCTCCAACATAAGCGCCAACGGCAAAAAGTTTAGTTTTAAGATCCTCTCCAAAAAGTCGTCCAGTTTTTTTAGGCTCGCCATTTTCTAGATTTTCAGTCAAAAATCTATCAACATCGATAAGACTGCTAATTGTTCCGTCAATATTAAAACCGTCTTTTTTTAGCACTTTTTTAGTCCATTCCGATTGTGTTTGAATAGCTTCTTTTAATGTTGGCATATTATATTATTCTATAAAAGATAATTTATTTTTGAATGAACCAAAATAGTATTTTTTTTTTTTTAAGAATTTTCTACAATTAAAACCATAAAAAAACCTCTAAAAGCAAATGACTTTAGAGGTTTTATTTTTTTTTGATTTAGAGCAAGGAACTTATTTTCTATTCTAATTCAATATCCATTCTTCGCAGTAAATTGTCTTCTATTACATAAACGTGTTTCACAATTCCGTCAAACATCAAATTATCTTGTAAATCTTTTACAATTTGGTGAACAGTAACTTCTAGAGTTCCGTTTTGTCTTTCATTAAAAGCAATTGGTTCTACATTTGGGTTTATTTCCGTCCATTGTCTTGTCCAATATTCTCTTATAGCATCGTGTCCGCTTACGTAACCGCCTTCAAACGCTTTAGGCCATTGTACATTTGTGTGGAATGTAGAAAGTGCTGTGTCAATATCTCTAGCATTAAAAGCAGCGTAGGCTTTATGGATTAAATTTTGAGTTTCCATCTTTATAGTCGTATTTCGTTTAAACGAAAATACAATTTTTATAATGAATGCATTTAATAAAAAGTAACCTCTATTTTGTTACAGTATCAATTTTGGGAGAATCGTTTGGAATAGCTATACTTGGGTTGTTTCCTAACTCTACAATGCTTGTTTCGCTTTTAGAAATGCCATTTGCTTTATTAGTGATACTATTTACTTTTACAGCAATAAAAACACTTGAAAGGGCTAAGATGATAGCAGCTGTAACGTCAAAAAATATTTTGTTTCGTTTTAAAAAACTGCGCAATTGAATGATTTTACTTTTCATAGTTTAGTTAAATTTGAGATTACGAATGTAGAGAACTTAACTAGTAGTAAACAGCGTAGAAATACGTGTTTATGAAATATAGGCCTAAAATAATTTCATAAAAAACAACAGCGTTTTTTATCTTAGCTATTATCTTAAACTTTTTTATAATAGTTTAAAAGACACAAGTAAAAGAATATGCTTAAAAAGAATTACACAGACCTAGAATTAGACGAAAGATTAAATCTCTTTTGGCTTGAATTAAATAAACAAGCTACTGAACTCAATTCTAATGAATTTGAATTTTATTGGGAAATTTGGGGTGTAATGTGGATGCCTTGGTTTATAGAAATAAATGGAATGTCTTTGCACTTTACTGCAAATGATATTTCTAATGAAGACTTAGAATTATTAATAAAAATGGATTTTATAGAAGTAATCAAAGTTTATGAAAGTTCTGAGCTAAAAGATGAGTTTGACAGAAAAAAATACAGATTATTAAAAAATGAATAAAGACTCCTATAATAAAATTATTGAAAATTGGATTAAAGCAAGAAACAATGCCATTGTAAACAAACCTATTCTTGACTTTGCTGCCAGAATTAAACCTGAAGGAAATATTTTGGATATTGGATGCGGAACAGGATTGCCAATTGCGAAATATTTTTCAATGAATAATTTTTCGATTACAGGCATAGATGCATCTTCTAAAATGATTGAAACAGCAAAATCGAACAAGATTGAAAATGCTGAATTTTTGATTTGTGATTTTTTTGATTTTAATTCCGACCAAAAATTTAACGGAATAATCGCTTGGGATTCTCTTTTTCATTTTCCTAAACAAAGGCAGATAGAAATTTACCGTAAAGTTTACGATTTGCTGCTTCCTGGTGGTTATTTCTTATTTACTCACGGAAAAGAAGAAGGTGAACACGTTGATAAAATGTTTGGTGAGTCTTTTTATTATAGCTGCTTATCAAGAGATTTTGTTCTCAATTTGATGACCGAAATTGGCTTTGAAATAGAGTATTCGATAGAGAATTTTGTTGAAGAAAACGATCAAAGAGATTGGGTCGTTTTAGCAAGAAAAAGTGATTAAGAGATACTTATTTATGTAAAAAAAGAAGCCGTTTCACTACTGAAACGGCTTCTTTTTTGTTATCGAATTATTTTTATATAGGCACTATAGACATCGTCTTTAATAGTATTTCGCATGTACATCACATTTTCGTCTTTTGTTTTTATTTCAATCTGAATTAAACCAGCATCACAATAATAAAACAAAGATTCATCATCTGGAAATTCAAGATTTGAAATTGGTAAAGTTGTTAATTTTGTTTCAAATAATGATGCTCCAGTAGTTAAGTCTAATTGAAAAAGTTTTCCTTTATGAGTATATCCCCAAAGCGTATCTTCGTTCTCTGTAATGTAATCTATATTATCTCCTGCAAAGTCAATTTTCCATATCTGAGCTCCTGTTTTTGAATCAATAGCGTATACAGAAGAAGCTGTTGTACCTTGTGTTGCAAAATATATTTTTTTGTCTTTCGAGAATATTTTTTCTTTGATATTAAATTGATTTTCGTCAAATTTAAATTGCCATAAAACATCAAATTTATTAGGACTTAAGGCAAAAAGCTCATTTTTTTCATTTGCTATAAATACATTTTCACCATCTGTCACAGCTTTTGAGTGCATAGCTAGATCAAAGGTTTTTTGAGAAAGAACTTTTCCTGTATTTGCATCAAAACTATAAAAAGAAGTGCCGCTTTGAGTAAAAACTTTATTGTCAAAAAAGAGAATTGGAACGTCGTTATTTAAAGAATCTAACTTGTAACTCCATGCCAAACTGCCATCTTTTATATTAAGAGCATAAATGTTACCATTTTGAGAAGTTACATATAGTTTTCCTCCATTTATGGTTAGAGTTTGATCTTTTAGTATCGTTTGATCTTTACTATCACCTAATCTTGATTTCCAAAAAACATCACCAGATTGGTTATCAATTGCAAAAATTTCACCATTAATAAACGGAACGTATATAACGCCATCTTTTAAAGTTATTTTATTCGCGCTCATTTCAGTATAGGCATCTGTAGCTTTTACAGTCCAGTTAAAATCTTCGGTATCTAAACTAAATGAAAAAAGAGAGCCGTCGTAATCGTAAATTAAAATTGAATTTTCATCTAATTGAACTTTTACAAGCGGACTTATGGCTTTATTAGTGACGATTTCATTAGGAGCCAAAACTTTAGTATTAGAATCAATAGGTTTACTAGCTTTTGATACGGCTGGCGCTTGTCCAAACATATTTATAACAGTAAAAGCAAATAAAAGAGCTATTATGTTTTTTTTCATTTTAAAAATTGGGGTTTTATAATTTGATTTATTCAGAATAGAATTTGAAATATTTTATTAAAATCGAATTCAGATTTTTTCAATATTGATTTTGTTAAGCATCGAATTCGGCATAGTAAATAATTCGTTCTACTTTTTTAATGTCTGATTTGAATTCTTTAAGATTTAATAAATCATCATTAAAATCTTTTAAAACAAACATTTCTAAAAAATAGTCAAATCCTGGGCATTTCATCTTAGCTATTTCACTCCATTTCATTTCCATTTCTTCAAGCGTTAATTCTAAAATTAAAGCTTCAGAATCTGGTTGAAATTTTCCATCAATTCTTTTTGCATAAACAGAATACATGGTTTCCTCTTTATCACTATAATCATTGCAGTTTAAAATTGCTTCGCTCAGTATCATTTCTTCCAATGTTATTTCTGTTTCTCGTTCCACAAATTTAGCTGTTTCAAATATATTGGTTTTTTGTTATAAACTATCAAAAAGTCTTTTATTTGTTAGTTAGGTTTTGTACTAATTAGAATAATATACAGGCAATTTTATTACTGTATATTGTCTTCTTAAGAACGTAGAATTATTTATTGTAGTATTTATGAGACTTGGTAGAGATCTGAAAATGTAATTTGTTTTTTCTAACCATAAAAAAACTCCAAAATCAATTGACTTTGGAGTTTTTAAATTTTATTTGGAAAGCTCTACTTCCCTTTTAGTAATTTCTCTAAATATTCGTTTTTATCTTTTTCTGCCTGAACCAAACGTTCGTAAAGTTTTTTGTTTTCTTCGTAAGATTCAACCAATTTATCTAATGGATTGAATGTTGGTTGATATTGAAAAAAAGATGCATTGTCATGATTATTTACAGTATTTCCAATGATATTGAACACAGCTTCGTCTGAAAAATTTTTAATTACTTCAGTAGAAACTCCTAAAACTTCAGCAATTGCTTTAAGTTTCTCTTCATCAATAGTTTCACTTCCTTCAATATTAGAAACAGATTGTTGGCTTACGCCGATAGCGATAGCCAATGCTTCTTGTTTCATACCTCTAAGTTCTCTAATTCGGCTGATATTTCTGCCTATATGTTTTGGTTTTATTACTGTGCTCATACTTCAAAGATATTTATATTTTTTTAGAAAATTAGATTTTGGTAAAAAACAAGATTGTTTTTTGTGAGATACAATTTTTATTATCTAATAATAGTCAAAAATACGTTTTTTCTGATAATTTTAAAAACCTATTTCTTAAGTGTTTTAAATATTTGTAAGAAAAAAATAATACATTTGAGAAACATAAAAAACGAAATAAATCTTGCAAAATCTAGCAACAAATGGATTTATACACGAAGGTTTATATCGTATTTCTACTATTTACCAATTATTTTAAAAAACATGAACAACCGAAATTTATCACAAACATTAATTATTTCTTTTCTAATTTTATGTGGTAATCTAACTTTTGCACAAAAGAAAGAATTTCGAGATACTAAAGTAGACAGTCTAACTTTTATCAATAATAGAAAACAACTAAATGATTTAAATACAGCAATTTTCTATAAAAAAATATTCGCAAAAGACAGTTTAGTAATTCCTTATAGACTGCTGACTCCCAAAAATAATAATCAGAAACAAAAGTTTCCATTAGTTATTACTTTCCATAATTCTACAAGAATAGGAAACGATAATCAAAATCAACTTGAACCATTTGCAAGAATATGGCTTAGAGATGAAATCTATAGTAAATATCAATGTTATGTTATAGCTCCACAATTCAGTAAACGTTCTTCAAATTACATAAATAACGTGGATAATGTTCAAACTTCAAAGCCTTCAAATGATGTTTTTGAATTATTGGAATTAATTAAAAATGTTGAAAAAGACTATCCGAATATTGATAAGAATCGAATTTATTTACTAGGTTATTCTATGGGAGCTTCAACTGCACAAAATCTTTTTAATATAAAACCAAACAAATTTGCAGCTTTAGTTTCGGTTGCTGCAGTTCCTGATTTTTCTAATTTAAAAAAAATTAAAAACGAAAATATTTGGTTAATTCACGGAGAACAAGACAATGAAAATCCTTATGCTGGAAGTGTTGAGTTGTATAATAAGTTATCTTCAAATACAAATTTGACTTTTACAACTTTTACAAATCTCAATCATAATAACATTGTGATACCATTCTTGATAACAGAAGAAATTCCAAAATGGTTATTTGAAAAACATAAATAAAGATGAACTTGCACACTTTCCCAATATTAGTTACCGAAAGGCTTACACTTCGAAAACTTTCAAAAAAGGATTCCGAAGAAATATTGCAATTGCGCTCTAATCCAGAAATAAATAAATTTCTTGACAGGAAACCTAGCAAAACATTAGAAGATGCTTTAAATTTTATCAACGCTATAATTGAAAATGACGCGCTTTTTTATTGGGCAATTACAAAGACTGGTGAAGATAAATTAATTGGTACAATTTGTTTATTTGACTTTTTAGACGATTTGAAGAAGTGCGAAATTGGATATGAACTTCTTACAGAATATCATAGTCAAGGAATTATGATCGAAGCTGTTAGTAAGGTTTTAGAATACGCAATTAATACACATAAACTAAAGATGATAGATGCGCAAACTCATAAAGATAATCATGGCTCAACTAAACTTCTTCAAAAATTAAATTTTAAGAAATTGGACGATATAATCGAAAATAATCCAAATCTTGTTTTATTTAGATTGACAACTTAAAGTTATCGAAATCTGAAAAGAATATTACATAAAAACCTGCAATTAGTTTAGCAGTTAGTTTTTATGGATATATTTTGGTTTTCGCCATTTTGATTTTCAAATATTCTAAATCCTCATTTTTATATCTTTTCGTGCCGCTAAAATTAATTTCTTTCAAATTAGAGGGAAATAAATCCGATCGTAAATCTGTGAGTTTTGTGTCTGAAAGTCCCAAAATTTTTAAACGATTCATTTGGTACAATGTCTTTGGTATTTTGTTTAACGGACAATTTTCAATTCGGAGCGTTTTTAATTTTTCTAATCGAGATATTGAATCTGGAATTGTATCGATATCACTTCCTCTAATCATAAGGTATTGCAAAGATTCGGTGTTGAAAATCCATTCCGGAAAAATCTTCAAAGGAAAGTTTAAAAATGAAATTTTCTTAAGTTTTTTTAGGCGCCCAATTTCAGCTGGAAACTCAAAATCATCCATATTATAAATCGACGGATGAGCTTGCATTTCTAATACCTCGAGATTTATAAATTTTGAAAAAACTTCGCCTTTATTTTTCAAGTTCTCATCATAAAATATTAGCGAGAGCTTCCTGCAATTTTTGGGCTTTTTAGAGGCTTCAATTAAAGATGAAAATTTAGTTTTTTGAAAGATATTCATTGCTTTATTTTAAGTTTTACATTTCTTTTGTAAAAGGCCAAGAATAAATTTCGTTTAGGTTAATTTTTGTTGGTAATTTGATGCCATTTTGGTAAAATTCTATATCCTGTAAATATTCTACGTTAGAAAATTTAATAAGTTTAGGATATTGGGTTAAATCAGTACTTTTTCTTGAATTTCGTTCTAAAGTATTTCCTTCTAGATAAAAAGAATCGTTTTCAGTCCTGTCATAAAATTTTCTTGATAATGGCTTAATTAAATTTTTCGTTTCTTCATTATATCTTATTATCATTGTAATTTGATCAAATCCATCGGGTTCAGAACTCAGGTCTAATAAAATAAAAGTATCCATTCGTTGATTAGAGAAAAAAACTTTGACATTTCCGCAATATCCAACTGTTCCATTTGAATAATAGGCTTTATGTTCTTTGCAAATGTCAAAATCAATATCCAGTGCTGCTCTCAATTCATTAAAATCATGATTTTCAAATATATCGTCATCATCTTCATTGTAAAATTCTATAAATGAATTCATTTCTATTGACATTGATATTTCTTTAAAACTCATTTGGCTTAGTTTATTTATTACAAAAAATAGATACAAAAGTTCGCATCCGCAATCTAAATCTTTTTAACTTATAATTTTCTAATAAACTGCAAAAAAATAAAGACATAAAACGAACTCCTTAGAAATTAAGGAGTTTGTTACTGGTGTTGGCAGCTTTATTTTATTTGTGCTTTTCATTATAATTGTCAGCTATATCTGTCCAATCATCTTTCCAAGTCTTGTAGAAATATATTTCGGCTTTTTCCCATTCCTCGTCATCCCAATCTTCTCTTTCATCTATTAAGGCAAGTTTGTCTGTTTTTATAGCTTCTATTAAGAATTCAATAAATTCATCGAAATTTTTAAATAAAACAGAAATAGATTCTGATTCCCCAGAAGGCAAATAAATAATTTGTCCGATATCGCCTAATTCGTCTGGAAAAAAATCTAGACATAAATAATTCCCTGAACCATCGTGTGCAAAAGGAATACGTCTTCTGTCAAACAATATAGGTCTTACTTTATTTTTCTGATAAGTAGTTTTCTCTATTGTTTGATTTTCATTGTTTTTAAAAAAGTCCCAGCTATTTTTAAGTTCTGTTATATTGGTGAAACCAAAACCAGCCATTGAACATAAGATTCTATTTTCACCGTTAAATTTATTTAACAATTCTATATAAGCTTCAGGTAAAGATTGTCCAAAATATACCTGCAATTCATTTGTTTTATCCTTGGTAACACCTGCATTCATCAATTCTTCAAAGATGTCCAATTTTGATTTATATGTGAAAATTAATTCATCTATTTTACTCATAGTCAATTTTTTGTTTATTGAATTCTTCTGTGTATGTTATTCTTCAATACTTTTATTGGTCATAAAAACAATTCTTCAGTCCAATCTTTCTGGCCTATATATTTCCCACAAAAATCATATCGTTTTATTATTGATTTTTCATAATCTTTATCGACTTCAAAAATCCAAATTTCATTATCTACAATTTTAACTCGACAAAATTTTCTATCGTCGCAAGCATCGATTGAACAAATAGAAATTGACTTTCGTCTCAAAATAATATTTTTTTCTGAATCTAAAACTTTATCAATATTATGACCTTTTTATGCGGTAATTTCCAAAATAAAAACTTCCGATTCTTTTCAATTCTTTTAGTTTTTACTACAACATTTTTATTTTTACAATCTTTTTTTTCATGCTGATTTGCTTTTTGCATTTCAGTTGACTCGATTCCATTGTTATAATTCAATAATAAGAGAAAACAGTTTAATGATATTAGAAATAGTGTCTTAATATTTTCGGTTTTTGATTATTATTGCAAACTTTCTTGCGCTACAAGAGGTTTGGGATTAAAGATTCGAGATTTTTCCATTATGCACAAATTTTCCAAGTACAAAACCATCTTTAAATTCAGCCTTTTTTACAAATCTCGTTTAACGGCTGTTAGCGGTAGTTCTAATTTAATTTCTTGTCCATTTTTTTTCCATTTTCGACAATTTATTAATTCTAAATTTTCTGTTTGGTAACATTCGCTTTTTAATGTACCATTTTCATAAAATTCTCTTAATAATCTGGTTTTAAGTACAAATTCATCTTTTATTTTCATGTTTTCAAAAAGATGTATTAACGCAATAATTCTATCATCTTTATACTTCCCGTAATTCTTTCCATACCAAACTCCTTGTTTTCTTCCATATTTATCCGTTAGATTTAATGTGTCACTTTTTATTATCGTAAAGGTTGGATCATAAGTTTTATATTTCTCGTTCGATAATTCGATTATTTTATCATAAAGTTTTACTATCAGTTTTGATGAATTGATTCCTTTTATTTTATGATTGAAACTATAACAGCAAATACAAGAACAAGCTAGATCTTCATCTTTTATTTTGTAACTAATATAAAGTGTGTCAGTTGAAAATTTAATTTGAGGAATATACTCAAGACAACAAGTTGTAGCAAATCCAATATCAATGTCCAATGTGTCTTTGCTTTGTTTAATTGATATTATTCTCGGTTTAATACGATATGGGTCGGAAGTTTCATCACAAACGGATTGATTATAAGCAATCAATTCTACGTTGTTGTTTTTCTGCCCAAAAACATTTCCAAATGAGAGGATTATTATAAAATATTTGAAGAATATTTTCATTTTTATATTATTGCTTTTGAGAATTACCGCTAACGTTCTGGCGCTACAAGAGGTTTGGTATTAAAGATCCGAGTTTTTTCCATCAAACACAAATTTTCCAAATACAAAACTATATTTAAATTTAGACAAATAACCAAATCTCGTGTAACAGCTGTTGACGATGATATTTTATTTTAATTCATACCTAAACACCATATCTGAATTTACGTTCTGCCCTCTTATTTGTGCGGGTTTCCATTTTTCCGTTTTCAAATACTTTTTGATTTCTTCTTTCAATTCTTTATCAAACTTGTGATTTGTTTGTAAATCAAATTGAAAATTAAAGTTTGCTATTGTTGCTTTCCCCTTTTTGTTAACATAAAAACGTATATCTACAAAAGCATAGGCTGAATCATTATTAATTCTTCTTTTTTTATAATCTTTTGGATAAGTTATTTTAGTTTCTACTTCTTTTTGTAATACAATACTAAAATCATCTTGATATTTACTGGTGTCATTTGGATATTTTGGACGTATATCGCAATCTGCATAATATAAAGTATCATTGACACTATTTTTAAGGTACAATTTATCAGAAACAGTTAATATAGAATCAATGAATTTTTTTCCATATTTTTCACTAATCATTTCTCTCATAAAGGAACAATAACAATGAGTTTGATTTTTATCTTCAACGTCAGAAACAACAATACCTCTAAATTCAATGTTATTTCGCTTTAAGACTAAAGTAAGCTCTTTTTCCGAACGTAATCCATGATATAATAGACCGCCCATTGTATGACAGTAGACTAATTTGCCTTTTTGAATATCATTTTTTGCTTCTATAATATCATTCAAACAAGTAGTATCTTTTTCTGAAATATGATCAAATTTACTTTTGTTTTGTTTTTTTGCAAAATCACAAGAAACTAATGTTATGCTAATTAATATTAGAATTATTTTCTTCATTTTTTAAATTTTCAGTTAGTCAGTGATAATATCTGCCAATTTATATATCTAATAAAATCAGACATATTCACCCTAATTAAGTTTTATAAGTACGAGAAATGTCAGACATTATTTCTTTACTAATGTAGAAACAATTCTTTATAAATACTTAATTGTGACTTTTAAATTGTTTGATACTACTCATAATTAGTTGAGTGCAAAAATTTAATGGTTTTAGTAATGTTATGATCCTAAAAAACTTTGAATCATTGGTTAAGCTTAAAAAGAATTGCCAGAGAGATATGAAAAAATAAAGGCATAAAAAAACTCCTTAATTTCTTAAGGAGTTTCTTGGTGGTCCTTACGAACCTGTTTACGAACCATTTTTTGCATGATTTGAAGAAACTAGCAATAAAATAGAATGTGTTTTAAGTGTTTTTATTTAATCCAGATGTCTCCTTAAAGAATATCTACTACAATTTTTGTATTTGCAGATCCATCACTTACAGCTGTGTGTGCTGCTAACGCATTATCTAAAGTGAATTTGCGTGGATCAACAATTGGTTTGAGTTTTCCATCTTCAATAAATTGAGTTACTTTAGAAAGAATTTCTCCATGGTGTTTTCTTCCTTCTCCAGAGAGCATAGGATGTAGAACAAAGATTCCATGCAAATTACCTGAACTAAGGGAACCTGTTGCTAAATTATGTGTTCCGAATGCAGCACAACTACTAATATGACCATAGTGACGAATTGCTTTAAAACTGTTGTCTAAAACTGCTCCTCCTACTGTATCATAAACAACATCAAAACCTTTTCCATTGGTATATTGTGACACATAATCTTCTACCTGAGCAACTGTAAAATCGATAGCAGTTGCACCCAAAGCTTGCACAGTATCTATTTTAGAAGGAGATACAGTTGCATAAACTTCAGCTCCAAATATCTTAGCCAACTGTACTGCCATATGACCTACGCCTCCAGTTCCTCCATGTACTAACACTTTGTCACCTTGTTTTATAGTCAATCGATCTGCTAATCCTTCCCATGCAGTTAAAATATTTAAAGGAACTGCAGCAGCCTCTCTCATCGTTAAGTTTTTGGGTTTTATAGCTAATAAATCTGCATCGACAGCAGTATATTCAGCCAATGTCCCTTGTAAACCAAGAACTCCACCTGCTAAACCATATACTTCATCTCCAACTTTAAAATTGGTTACTCCTTCGCCTAATGCTTCAATAACTCCTGCTAGGTCTGTACCTAAAACAGCAGGAAGATTTGGTGTTGCATAAGGAGCATTACCTGTTCTAATTTTATCATCAATCGGATTAACTCCACTAGCTATTATTTTCACTAACACTTCTCCTTTTTTCGGAGTTGGCATATCTATTTGACTGTCTGTAAAATCTGCATTATAGGCTTCAACTATAAGTGCTCTCATCTTCTTTTTCATATTTTTTTTATTTTTTATTTAATAAATTATTCATTTCTTAATTATTCAACATCATCATGGTCGGTACCCGTAATTATTTCATGCCATTCTTCTATTTCTGCATAGAAATTGGTCATTTTCTCTTTGAACATTTGAAGAGTGTCTTTACCTAAAGGAAGATGAACAGGAGGTTTTTCAGCATTTGCTAATTTTACAATTGCCAAAGCCAATTTTTTAGCATCACCAGGTTGTTTTTTGTTTACTTGAGTAGCAAAGTCACGCATAGCTCCAACAGTTTCTGCATAATCTTCAATTACATTTTGAGTTCGAGTTAAAGAAGATTCATCTAGAAAATCAGTTCTAAAAAAGCCGGGTTCTACTGTAGTAGCATGGATTCCTAAAGGCTTCAATTCAATTGCCATAGCTTCTGTGATTCCTTCAACTGCAAATTTTGTTGAACCATAAACACCCCAACCCGTAATTCCTGTTATACCACCAACAGAAGAAAAATTGATGATATGTCCACTACGTTCTTTACGCATAAATGGCAAAACAGCACGTGTAATATTTAGTAAACCAAAGACATTTGCTTCATAATTCGCTCGTACTTCTCCATCGGTAGCTTCTTCTACGGCACTTAATAAACCAAAACCTGCATTGTTTACTAATACATCAATTTTTCCAAAAACATCAATAGCTTGTTGGGCAACTTTTTGAGTATTAGCTTCATTAGTAACATCTAATGTTAATACTAAAGCATTTTCATTATTTAGTATTTCCTTTAAAGATTCAGGATTTTTTCTTGTAGTAGCAATTACTTTATCGCCAGAGTTAAGAACTGCTTTTGCAATTTCTAAACCTAATCCTCTATTGGCACCTGTAATAATCCATGTTTTTTGCTTTTTCATAATATCTTATTTTTGATATTACAAAGGTCAGGAGTATTTCTTGATACTAATTTTCTATATAGTTCTTTTTTGTGTTCTTTTTAGCTCATTTTTAAAAGAGAAATTAAACGTAGCTAATTCGAGCATCTGAAGGAGTTTGTCCAAAATGTTCTTTAAAGATTCTAGAAAAGTGAGTAGTATTTTCAAATCCTAATGTATAACAGATATCAGATACTGGGAGTACACTATGTTGCAAAAGTTCCATTGCTTTTTCAAGTCTTCTGTTTCGAATCCAATCAGAAGGAGCAATATTATAAATAGTTTTGAAATCTCTTTTGAAAGTAGCAAGACTTCTCCCTGACAAATAAGCTAATTCGGGCAAAGAAATGGGTGAAGTATAATTTTCTTCCATAATACTAGATAAGTCAAATTTTACCGGTTGTTTCATCTGCAATAATTGTTGCAAAATATGTTTGTCGGTACTTGAAATATCATATAATACTTCTAGAATTTTTAATTTTACAAGACCAGCATCAATATTTTCTATTTCATTAAAATATGGTTTTAGAGACATAAGAAATGCTTGAATTCTTTCCTTTACAGGCTTTACCATGATGGTAACTTTCTCTGTTGTTTTGCTAGATTTTATCTCAGCCATTTTCATAAAGCTAAGAATACATTCATCTTTTAGAAAAATCATTAAGCTATCATAAACATTTTCATTTAGAGCATCTCCACTTTTATCATAGTCAATCAAACTCGCCTTTGGAAATAAAATCATTTCATTTTTTCTAACAGTAAATTTTGAATTGCCATATGTTAAAGTGTTCTCACCTTGAAGTACGAAAAGCAATAAATGATCTTCCAAAAACATCGCGCCTTTACTTCGCGTAGTATGAACGCAAGACTCTATTACTGAGCAACCATCAACTTCTAATGCTCTTTGATTAAAAGGAGGTTTGGTTAAATCGGCTGGAACTTTGATTGATTTCATACTTACAAAAGTACTTCAAAAATTTAAAAGCAACTTTACTTTTTGGCTCAAATCATTTTTCTATTTGAGTAAAAACACTGTTTGGTTTTGTCTAATATAAATGTCTTGAAAAAATTTAGGACATAAACTATTTGAACCATTTACATGATTAAAAATTGAGTCTTAGCAGAAGTAGAGTAGTTTTTTTTAAATTTGTTACCAAGGTTCTATTGTTTGTAATGTTTGAGCGTTAAGTATGAGAGTTTTTTCCATTATACACAAATTTTCCAAGTACAAAACCATCTTTAAATTCAGCCAAATGCCCAAATCTCTTGTAACGGCTGTTAGCTGACGCATCTATTTACCATTTAGTATTTTGAAAGCTGAAATAGTAGTTCTGTTATTTTTCATCGTTAAATGAAATTGACCATTTTCAAGCTGTTCCATTTTTATGTTAAATTTATTATTGTAAATTTTTATCGACGATTTTATTTGTAAAAATTTTTCAGAATCAGTTTCAATAAAATTCCATTTAGCATTGTCATCAGATGGGAAATACAACGAACCGTGAAAGTAAGCTGAATTATCTTCACATTTAAGTGAAAATGTATTTACATTTAAGTATTGTTGGAATTTTTTTCCATCGACAGTCATTTTATCGATTGCCCAAATTCCACATAATTCATTTGGATTTTCCTTTTTACACGAAATTGGAATTATGGACATTCCACAAATCAAGAGAAAACAAATAGAATTTTTAAAATTTTGATATGGTTTCATTCAATATATTTCTCGTTGTTTTTATTGATATGTCAGCTAACGTTCTGGCGCTACAAAGGGCTTGAGATTAAAGATGCGATATTTATTAATTATACACAAATTTTGCAAGTACAAAACCATCTTTAAATTCAGCCTAATGCCCAAATCTCTTTTAACGGCTGTTAGTGGCTGGCTTTTTTCATATAACGTTTTTTAACTTCTGTCACAATTGTTGGTAAAATTCCAATTATTAAGCTTGAAATAAATATCAAATCGTAATTTATATCATTAAATTTTAAAACTCTTTTTCCATCGTCACAAGCAGTACATTCCATTAATTTTCCATTACTGCCAATGTAACAAAAAATTAAAGTTGAAAGTATTAAAAATATAATTCCTAATATTATATTTCTTCCGATTTGACTTTTTTCTTGTCCTTTTAATAACAAGAAGATTGATATTATAAAGATTGTAAAAGACGAAATGAATTCTCCACTTGCAAAGTGTAAATACTTTCCATTATTCTTAAATGTAATTTTATTTTCGGTTAATAAACCATATAAAAACCGAATAAATTCTCTATAATGTTCTTCATATGCAAAAGCTAATAATGCCAAAAGAAAGGCAACTATTATCAAAATTAATATCTTAAAAAATATTTTCATTTCTGTTTAATTTTCCAATTTAATTTCTAAACTTCGCAATTCAAACTAACATTTCACAAGTTTAAAATATATTTAATTTATTATAATTTAGTCTATTATGTCAGTTTTTCTTCAAGCTTGCCATTAACGTTCTGGCGCTACAAGAGGTTTAGGATAAAGATGCGAGTTTTTCCATTATGCACAAATTTTCCAAGTACAAAACCATTTTTAAATTTAGCCAAATACCCAAATCTCTTGTAACGGCTGTTAGCAGTAGTGCTTATATCCGATAAAGTTCATTTATTATACTTTTAATTCAGGTTATTTAATTCAATTTTCATTGCTTTGTTAGTAATAAATTGATTTTTTTCATTAGTTTGAAATAAAATTTCATCATTTTTTATAAGCATTTTTCTAGAATTTATATATTTTTCTAACTCTTGGTTTTCATGTTTGTTTTCGTTTTCAACTTTAATTATTATAGTGTCTCCCGAAATATAATATTTTCTAGGAATAATAGAATAACCTTCATTAGTTCCAACATTAATTAGAATATTTGTACTATCTGAAAGTGTTATTTCACAAACTTCTGTTGTGTTGAAATATCTAGCTGTCAACAATATTTTTTCCATTGCCTCAACATTTCTTTCAACTGTTTTTGGGTCTTTATGTCCAATAAAATCTATGTTAATAAAACATAAATAAATAACGCCAAAAAAGAGTGCAAAAAGTCCAATAATGGTAATTCCCGCAACAATTATTTTTTTCATTTCGATTTTTATGTTATTTCTATTTTCGAATTATATTCTTAAATTTTCGATTTCGCGGGCGCATTACTGCTAACGTCCTGGTGCTACAAGAGGTTTGGGATTAAAGATGCGAGTTTTTTTAGTTAAATACAAGTTGAAAATTTTTAAAAGAAATTAAACCATAAAAAACTCCCTAATTTCTTAAGGAGTTTTATGTAAATCATTTTATATATTATTAAAAAAGAATCTTTACCAATCTAAAAATATATAGTCATTTAAAAACGTTATTTTCCATTCAGTAATTTTTCCAAATACTCATTTTTTTCTTTTTCAGATTGAACCAAACGTTCGTAAAGTTCTACAACTTTATCAAGAGGATTAAAAGTACAGTTGTTATTAGTGCTTGCAAAGTGGCTATTATTTACAACGTCATTGAAAGTATTAAAAAAATTAATCATATTTTCTTCTGTAAAGTTTTTTATAGCTTCAACACTTACTCCAAGTGCTTTTGCAACTTCAATAAGTCTTTCCTCGTCTATATTTTCGCTATTTTCTATAGCTGATACAGTTTGCTGCGAAGTTCCTAAAGCTTGAGCTAATGCTTCTTGCTTCATGTCTCTAAGTTCACGAATACGGCTAATTTTTCGCCCTATATGGTTTGGTTTTGCTGTTGTGCTCATAATTCAAAGATATTTATATTCCTTTAAAAAAAATAGGTTTAGGTAAAAAACAAGTCCGTTTCTGTATGTTACATTTCTATTAGTTCGCTTGGGACAAACTATATTATAGTTGTATGAAAACAAAAATACAATTTTTCAGACAAGTATTAATTAACTTAAAAAATAAAGACATAAAAAAAACTCCTTAATTTCTTAAGAAATTTGTTTGTGGACTGTCAGGGACTACAATCGAACACTTGAAGCCTATCTTAACATTTTTAGAAAATATAAACTGAAGTATTTCGTGACGTTTTTCAGTTTGATGAAGTAGTGGGAATCAAAGCCCAAAACTTTAAAATTTACACTAAAATTTAATAGAAAACTGAACTTGAATTTTGCACTAAACTCCGCTATTTTACCAAATTGATGTTAGCTATAGCTTTTTATTTTTTCGGTGGAAATTCAATTCCATTTTCTTTCATAAGTTCATAACCATATTTCATAATAGTTTCAATAATTGGTATTGCTTTTTTTCCTTTTTTCGTAATACTATATTCCACTTTTGGCGGAACAACAGCATAAATTTTACGTTGTATTAAACCAGTATTTTCTAGTTCTCTTAATTGACTTGTGAGCATTTTGTCTGTAATATGTGGAATGTCTTTTTTCAATTCTCCATAACGCAGCACATTATCTTGAAGTCGCCACAAAATGGGCATTTTCCAAGTGCCACCAATATGGTTTAAGGCAAATTCTATTGGTGTGTAATACAATTTTCTATCGTGAAAAAATTCAGGCATTCCTTTTTGTTTTTAATTAATACTTTCCAAATAGTGAGTATAGAACTTAAAAGTAAGTATATGGTTTAAAGTTTTTTTGTTCCGCAAATTTGCAAAATAATTTTTAACTATGAAACGTACTCTTTACATTTTGGCATTAGGCATTTTTGGCATTGCTACGACTGAATTTGGTGTCATTGGAATTTTGCCGCAAATAGCAACTGCATTTGATGTTACCATCGAAAAAGCAGGTTGGTTATTAAGTTCATTCGCATTGATTGTGGCTTTTTTTGGGCCATTTTTGATGCTACTATTATCTTCATTCAATAGAAAGAAATTGATGTTGTTTGTTTTGGCTGTATTTGCTATTTCAAATATTCTGTCAATTATGGCACCCACTTTTAACATGTTGCTTTTTGCAAGAATTCTACCTGCTTTTTTACATCCAATTTTTTGGTCTATTGCATTGTCGACAGCTTCAACTATTTTACCCGCGGAACAATCCCCCAAAGCTGTAGGAATTGTTTTTGGTGGTTTTACAATTGCTAGTGTTTTTGGAATTCCTTTAGCAACTTTAATGGCCGATTTATACAATTGGCAAGCGTCATTTGTCTTATGTGCAGTTGTGAATATTTTATCTTTTTTTGGAATGTTATTTTTGCTTCCGGCTACTCCAAAAGTTGAAAAACAAACATTGGGTTCTCAAATTAAAATTCTGAAAAAACCTTTACTCTGGATAAGTTTTGCATTGTCTTGCTTTATGATAGCATCAATGTATTCAACTTACGGTTATATATCAGATTATTTGGGGAAAATAACTAAGATGAATGGCACTAAAATTAGTTTGATGTTATTTTTTTTCGGAATAACTGGTGTCGTTGGAAATTGGGTTGCAGGAAAATTTTTGAGTAAAAGCATTTTGTTGACAACTTTGGTTTTCATCATCGCATTAGCATTGGTTCATACACTCTTATATTTTTGCGGATTTTATTTCTTTCCGATGGTTATAATGGTTGCATTATGGGGATTTGTGCATACATCAGGATTTTTAATTAGTAACATCAATTTCATTTCGTCCGCAGAAGAAGCGCCTGAATTTGTTAATAGTATTTTTACAACCTGTGGAAATTTAGCAGTAACCATAGGTTCATTAATTGGTGGATTTTGGATTACTCATTTTAGTATTCACAATGTTGTTTGGTCGAGTGTTTTATTATTATTCTCGGCGCTGATAGCTTGGTTTATTAAACGATATGTCGTTGGTATAAGTGGTCGGTAAATTTGATACTTAATTAACTTGGAAAATAAAGACATAAAAAAAAACTCCTTAATTTCTTAAGGAGTTTCTTGGTGGGCGATGAGGGGTTCGAACCCCCGACCCCCTCGGTGTAAACGAGGTGCTCTGAACCAGCTGAGCTAATCGCCCTATTTTACTAGGTTGCTATCATTTCGTGATTGCGAGTGCAAATATACAGCTAGATTTTGTATTTGCAAGTGTTTTTTAAGAAAAAATGAAATCTTTTTTGCAGATTTTATTTAGTGTTCTCTTTTACAGCTTTTTAATTCGCGAATAAAATTTACTATTTTATAATATTTAGTTAAAAAACAAAATCCAGAAAGCTAATTTAGAATAATCTTTTGTAATCACTTGCTATAGTTATACATTTGCATACCTTAACTGCATATACAAATGGCTAGATATCAAGAAAATGATTTACCAAAATCAAAAATTACTGCTACTTCACTTAATAAAGCAACAATAATATTTAAATACGCAGGAAAACACCAATGGAAATTTTATGTTGGTTTGTTTTTCTTATTATTAACAGGAGCTACTGCCCTAGCCTTTCCTAAATTAATGGGAATGCTGGTAGACTGCGTAAAAAACAAAGACAATACCCAGACCAATAAAATTGCGTTAGGATTAATTGTAATCTTGTTTTTGCAGGCATTTTTCTCTTTTTTCAGATTATCACTATTCGTTAATTTTACCGAAAACACATTGGCAAACCTTCGTTTGTCTTTGTACACCAATTTGGTAAAACTGCCTATGACATTCTTCTCTCAAAAAAGAGTTGGAGAACTAAACAGCCGTATTAGTGCTGATATTACTCAAATTCAAGATACTTTAACAAGCACAATTGCCGAGTTTTTACGTCAATTCATACTTATTATAGGTGGTGTCATTTTATTGGCTACAGAAAGCTTTAAATTAACTTTATTAATGCTTGCTGTTGTGCCGCTGGTTGCTGTTGCAGCCGTAATCTTTGGGAGATTTATTCGAAAATATTCTAAACAAGTACAAGATCAAGTTGCCGAAAGTCAGGTAATTGTTGAAGAAACCATGCAGGGAATCAGCATTGTAAAAGCTTTTGCTAACGAATGGTACGAAATTGCACGTTATAAAGGTAAAATAAACGAAGTAGTAAAACTGGCTATTAAAGGCGGTAAATACCGTGGATATTTTGCCTCATTTATTATTTTCTGTTTATTCGGAGCCATTGTAGCGGTAGTTTGGTACGGTGTACGTTTGAGTATTGCCGGAGAAATGAGTGTTGGACAATTAATCTCTTTTGTATTGTATTCTACTTTTGTTGGTGCTTCTTTTGGTGGAATTGCCGAATTATATGCGCAAATCCAAAAAGCAATTGGAGCTACCGAAAGAGTTTTTGAACTATTAGAAGAAACTCCAGAGAAAATTGATCTTGATGCAAACGGAACGCACGAAAAAATTAAAGGAGATGTAAGCTTCAATAATGTTGCTTTTAGTTATCCTTCTCGTAAAGAAGTTGAAGTATTAAAAAATGTAAACTTCACAGCAGAATTTGGTCAAAAAATAGCGATTGTAGGCCCGAGTGGTGCAGGAAAATCGACAATTTCATCTTTATTACTTCGTTTCTACGACATAACTTCGGGAGAAATTACCGTTGACGGAAAAAATATTTACGACTACGATTTAGAAAATCTTCGCGGTAACATGAGTATTGTACCGCAAGACGTAATTTTATTTGGAGGAACAATTAGAGAAAACATCGCATACGGAAAACCAGACGCAACTGAAGAAGAAATTATATTGGCTGCAAAACAAGCCAATGCCTTTAATTTTGTAGAAGGTTTCCCTGAGAAATTTGAAACTTTGGTTGGAGAACGTGGTGTAAAATTATCGGGCGGACAACGTCAGCGTATTGCCATTGCAAGAGCTTTGCTTAAAAACCCTAGTATTTTAATTTTAGATGAAGCCACTTCGTCTTTAGACAGCGAAAGCGAAAAATTAGTACAAGAAGCATTAGAGGTTTTAATGGAAGGAAGAACAAGTATTATTATTGCACACCGTCTTTCGACTATTAGAAGTGCCGATAAAATATTGGTGCTGGACAACGGAAAAATTACTGAAGAAGGAACGCATCAAGAATTAATAAATCTTGAAAACGGAATTTATAAAAACTTGAGCAACTTACAGTTTACAAATAATTAATATTTAATAGATCTCTTTTTTTGTAAGAAAAAGACAAGTTAATTAAAGACAAATACTTAAATTTGAAGTCAATAGGTGTAAAAACTTATTGACTTTTCTTTTTTTATTTTAAATCGTTTCTAATTTATGTAGTACCAAATACTTTATTTATGAAGCTAAAAGAACTTGATCTAAAAAAATATTTGACTTCTTTCCTCCTATTCTTTTGTTGGATAGCATTTTCTCAAGAGCAAAAAGACTCCACTAAATTAATGAATGTGAGTTACGGTTCAAAAGGAATTCAATTAGAAACCAAAGACAAGAAATTCTTATTTCAACTGCAAAGCCGACTGCAATTTCGTTTTGCAACTCCTTACGATCAAGATCCAGTATCTTTTGATGATTTTAATCAAGACAATCAAACAGCATTCAAAATAAATAGAGCGAGACTAAAAATAGGCGGTCATGCCTTTGAACCTTGGTTGAAATACTATTGGGAATACGAGCTCAGTCAATCTAATTTGTTAGATTTTAGAATAATGATTGAAAAATGGGATTGGTTAAGTTTTAAAGTTGGACAATGGAAAACGGAGTTTACTCGCGAGCGTTTTATTAGCAGCGGCGAGCAGCAAATGGTAGATCGATCGATCTTAAACAGACCTTTTACCACAGACAGACAGCAAGGTGTTGAAGTTTATGGACATTTAAAAGGAAAAGGAATTGTAGATTTTAATTATTGGGCTGCAGCCTTAACAGGAACCGGAAGAGGAAATACTAAAAATGACGATAAAAATTTAATGTACTTTGGTCGCGCACAATGGAATTTTTTAGGTAGACCTGTTGATTTTGAAGGCGGAGATTTAGAGTTTCATGAAAAACCGGCTGCTATTATTGCGCTTGCAGGTGTAACTAATAGAAGCCCTTATACCCGTTTTTCACAATCAGGAGGCGGTTCTCTAGAAGGATTTGAAGAAGAAAACCCAGGACAGTACAGAGTCAATCAATATAATTTTGAAACTGCTTTTATGTACCGAGGATTTTCTTGGCAGAGCGAATGGCATCACAAAAATATTATAGATAAAGACAACAATGATCAATTAACCAGATTGCGCGGTTACTATGCGCAGGCGGGTTATTTTTTTCATACCATTTGGCATTGGGTTCCAGAAAATTTAGAAGTTGCAGGAAGACATGGCGTTTATCGTCCTGATAAAAACTATAAAGACAACTTGCAGACAGAATCTACAGTAGCTTTTAATTATTTTTTTAAAGGACATAAAAATAAGCTGACGGCCGAAGTCTCTTACTTTGATTTTCAGGATAATACACTGCCTTATGCCGATGGGTGGCGTTTTAGAATACAGTGGGATATTTCGCTTTAAGTAGTATTTTTTCTATAAAAATTAAAATGTATGAATTAAAAACAAACCTAATTTTATAAGTTTGCAGCTAATAAACTTGGTAAACAAACCTATTATGAAATTACACTATTGCAAAAACAGCTTAATTCTGCTTGTTCTTTTTCTATTCGCCGCTTTTAAAATGAATGCCCAAAAAAACAAATCTCCTTTTGTAGTTAATCTATCTAAAGATGGTTCACAATACATCAAATTTGGAATGAACTTACAGGTTTGGGGAAGGTATTCTGAACTAAATGAAGGAAGTAAAGTAGGAACAAATGAAGTTGATGATACTTATGATATTGTGATTAGACGTCTTCGCTTACAAGCAATGGGAATGTTGACAGAAAATATTTTCTTTCATCTTCAATTAGGACAAAACAATATCAATTTTCAGCAAAATTCTGGACCTTCAAATGCTCCGCTTTCGGTTTTGGATGCTTTGGGAGAATATCATTTTAGCAGTAAACTTCATATTGGTGGTGGTTTAACTTCTTGGGGAGCAGGAACAACAAGATATTCTGCAAATAGTTCGGCAACACAATTAACATTAGACACACCAATGTATCAGCAGATTACCAATACTTCTTCTACTTTTGGAAACCGAAATTTAAGTATTTATGCTAAAGGTTATTTAGGTAACTTTAATTACAGAGCAGCCATTACAAATCCGTATAGAAATACAAGTAATAATTTAGGCTTCAATTCTACTTTAAGTACAGAAACTCCTAGAGCGCAATATTCTGGAATTTTAACTTATGCCTTCTTAGAAAAAGAATCTATTGAAGACGCTTACCATAGAGGAACTTATTTAGGAACAAAAAAAGTATTTAACGTTGCGCTTGGATATATGACAGAGGTAAAAGCAATGTGGCATCTTACGCCTGATGCAACAATTGCTTACGACGATATGAAAGTTTTAGGTCTGGATGTTTTTTACGACAGCCCGATTAATGACAAAGGAGCAGCAATCACAGCTTATGCCGCTTATAATAATAACAATTACGGAAAAAATTACATTCAGTCTGTTTCTACACCAAATCCAGCTGTAGGAGATAATACATTAATAAATGGTTCTGGAGCAGGTTTTATAGGCGTTGGAACGGGAAATATTTATTATGCACAATTGGGTTATTTGTTTGCAAAACCATCAAATGAAGCTAAAAAAGGACGTTTTCAGCCTTATGTTGCTACACAAATTGCAGCTTTAGAAGCTCTAGATACACCAATGACAATGTATGAAATTGGGGCAAATTATTATACTACAGGAACATTTGGACCAAAATTTAGTTTAAATTACCAAAACAGAGCTGTTTATGATAAATCCCTTACTGGAAAATATACACAAAGCGACCGATTAGGAATGGTTGTTTTACAATGTCAAGTTTCTTTCTAAGAAATATAGAAAAACAAAAAGCTCCAATTTTCATTGGAGCTTTTTTTATGCTGATAGAGAATTGAAAATTACTTTTCTTTCCTTCTCTTGCGTTCTGCTTTAATCATAGACAATTCGCGGCTTGTTTGTCCAGCAACAGAAGTATTTTCTTCTGCACGACGAATCAAGTACGGCATAACATCTTTCACAGGGCCAAAAGGCAGATATTTAGCAACATTATAACCATTTTCGGCCAAGTTATAGCTAATATTATCGCTCATTCCGTACAATTGTCCAAACCAGATCTTATTATCGTTGTTAGCAATCCCTTTTTCCTGCATCATTTGCATCAATTTATAAGAACTCAATTCGTTGTGAGTTCCCGCAAAAATTGACATCATATCTAAATGCTCTAACATATAATGTACAGCACAATCATAATTATCATCTGTAGCTTCTTTAGAAACACAAATTGGCGAAACATAGTTTTTCTCTTCCGCTCTTTTGTTTTCTTTTTCCATATATGCACCACGAACCAATTTCATACCAATAAAAAAACCTTCGTTTTTAGCAACATCATGCAGTTTTTTCAAATAATCCAAACGATCCCAACGATACATTTGCAAAGTATTAAAAACAATAGCCTTTTCTTTATTGTATTTACGCATCATATCGGTAACCAAGTCGTCAGCAGCATCCTGCATCCAGCTTTCTTCACCATCAATCAATAAAGCAACATCTTTTTTGTGCGCTTCGCTGCAAATCTTATCAAAACGAGCCACTACTCGATCCCATTCTGCTTGCTCAGCTGGAGATAATGTTTGTTTTTCTCCTAATTTTTCATACAATTCAAAACGACCCAAACCAGTTGGTTTAAATACTGCAAACGGAATCGCCAAACGTTCTTTAGCAAATTCTACAGTTTTTAATGTCATTTCTAAAGCAGCATCAAACTGCTCTTCCTCTTCTTTTCCTTCAACTGAATAATCTAATACAGATGAAACTCCTTTGGTAAACATTTTGTCAACCACAGTAATACAATCGTCTTCGTTTATACCACCGCAAAAGTGGTCAAAAACAGTTGCACGGATTAATCCTTCTACTGGCAAATGTGCTTTAATAGCAAAGTTTGTAACAGCAGTACCTATCCTCACCAAGGGTTCGCTGTCGATCATTTTAAAAAGAAAATAAGCTCTATCAAGTTCTGTATCGCTTTTTAGCGAAAAAGCAACTTGAGTGTTATCGAATATTTTTTCCATTTAGGTTTTTTTTTTGTGCAAATATAGATAGAGTTTGAATATTATTTAGTTAAAAATGCCTTATTTTGTGGTTTCAATTAACTAAAGAATTATGCAATCTATTCAAGCCAATAATTATTTTGTACATTTTAATCAAAATGCATACGAAGCTTTAAATATTCATTTAAAAGAAAACAAATACTCTAATTTATTTATTATAGTTGATAATCAAACAAATGAATATTGCCTGCCTAAATTCATGCCTCTTCTTGAAACTGATTTAGCAATTGAAATTATTGAATTTGAAGCAGGAGAAGCTAATAAAAATATCGAAACTTGCATCGAAATCTGGAATGTTTTAACAGAACTAGGAGCCGATAGAAAATCACTTATCATTAATCTTGGCGGCGGTGTAGTAACAGATTTAGGCGGATTTGTAGCTTGTACTTTTAAAAGAGGCGTAGATTTTATTCATATTCCAACAACCTTATTATCTATGGTTGATGCTTCTGTTGGAGGAAAAACTGGAGTAGATTTAGGAAATCTTAAAAATCAAATTGGTGTTATTAATGTTCCTAAAATGGTATTAATTGACACTCAGTATCTTGAGACTTTACCGCAAAGCGAAATGCGCTCTGGATTGGCAGAAATGCTGAAACACGGTTTAATTTATGATGCGCCTTATTGGAAACAGTTCTTAGATTTAAAAGCAATAGATTATGCAGATTTTGACGAATTGATTTATCGTTCGGTTGAAATTAAAAATGAAATTGTAATGCAGGATCCAACGGAGAAAAACATTCGTAAAGCCTTAAATTTTGGTCATACATTAGGACACGCTATAGAAAGTTATTTCTTAGAAAGTGAAACTAAAACAACATTATTACACGGAGAAGCAATTGCAGTAGGAATGATTCTAGAAAGTTATATTTCATTGCATAAAAATTTAATTACTGAAGCAGAATATGTAGAAATTAAAACTGCAATTCAAAGTATTTATGACGATGTAAAGTTTGAAGAAAATGATATTGATCCGATCTTAGAATTGTTGATTCACGACAAAAAAAATGAATACGGAACAATTCAATTTGCTTTAATTGAAGGAATCGGTAAAATAAAAATTAACCAATTGGTTGAAAATAAATTGATTCTAGATGCGTTTCAAGATTATAAATCTTAAACTTTTTTTAATAGAAACCTTTGCTTTAGGTATATTTTATTTTTTACATTTGCCACGATGAAAACAAACAACAAACAAAGACATTTTAGCTCTTATAGAAACCGCCTCAATAGTTCTTTACTAAGAATCTTGAATCGTTTTTACAATAGTAAGAGTCCATTTTGTTTTGATGTTTTACAATATTCAATAGCAGAAAGTGAAGAATTGGAAATTATATTTGCAAATATTAGGGTTTGAATTTTAGATAAAAACACCCGTTTTTTCTAAATTAAAAATAACAATTCTAAATATTTAAAAATAAATGAATACTAAATATTCTGACCTAATTAATCAAACATACTACTTCCCTCAAGAGGAATTCAAATTAAATAAAGACAACTTACAGTTTCACAATATCGATTTGATGAAATTGGTTGAGCAATACGGTACTCCATTAAAATTCACCTATTTACCACAGATTTCGAACAATATCAATAAGGCAAAAGCCTGGTTCAGAAAATCAATGGAAAAAAACAAATACGAAGCAAAATATTATTATTGTTATTGCACAAAAAGTTCTCATTTTGAATACATTATGAATGAGGCTTTTAAAAACAACATTCATATCGAAACTTCATCGGCTTTTGACGTGAATATTGTAGAGAATTTGTTGGAAAATGGTAAAATCAATAAAAGTACTTATGTAATTTGTAATGGTTTTAAAAGAGACGAATATATTGGTAACATTGCAAGATTAATCAATAACGGACATAAAAACACTATTCCGATTATTGATAATTATGAAGAACTTGATTTACTTCAAGCAGAAATAAAAGGAAAATTTAAAATTGGAATACGTATTGCTGCCGAAGAAGAACCTAAATTTGAGTTTTATACATCAAGATTAGGAATTGGTTATAAAAACATCGTTTCTTTCTATAAAAAACAAATTCAGGAGAATGATAAATTAGAGCTGAAAATGCTTCACTTTTTTATCAATACCGGAATAAATGATACAGCATATTATTGGAATGAGCTTGTAAAATGTATCAAAGTATACATTGCACTAAAAAAGGAATGCCCTAGCCTAGATGGTTTGAACATCGGTGGAGGTTTCCCGATTAAAAACTCACTTGCTTTTGAATATGATTACCAATATATGATTGATGAAATTATCAATCAGATTAAAATTGCATGCGATGAAGCCGAAGTTGATGTTCCTAATATCTTTACCGAATTTGGATCATTTACTGTAGGTGAAAGCGGTGGTGCAATCTATCAGATTTTGTATCAAAAACAACAAAATGATAGAGAAAAATGGAATATGATTGATTCTTCTTTCATAACAACTTTGCCAGATACTTGGGCGATAAACAAACGTTTTATTATGCTGGCGGTAAATCGCTGGAATGATACTTACGAGCGGGTTTTATTAGGTGGTTTGACATGTGATAGTGACGATTATTACAACTCAGAACAAAATATGAACGCAATTTATCTGCCTAAATACAGTAAAGAAAAACCATTATACATTGGTTTCTTTAATACAGGTGCGTATCAAGAAACAATTGGAGGATACGGTGGGCTTCACCACTGTTTAATTCCACAGCCAAAACATATTTTAATAGATCGCGACGAAAATGGTATTCTGGCAACAGAAGTGTTCTCAGAACAACAGACTTCTGATGATGTATTGAAGATTTTAGGGTACACAAAAAAAACATAAAAAAAAACAGCAAATTGAAAAGTTAGTAACTATAAAATTATTAATTTGCAGTATCATCCTAAAAGGTTAAACTTTTAATTCAAAAAAAAATAAAAAAAAAGCAACAAAATGAAAGGACCAATCAGTCAGTTTATTGAAAAACATTATTTACACTTTAACTCTGCTTCACTGGTAGATGCTGCAAAAGCATACGAACAGCAGCTGGCAAATGGTGCAAAAATGATGGTAAGTATGGCTGGCGCTATGAGTACAGCAGAAATTGGTAAAATTTTTGCCGAAATTATTAGACAAGATAAAGTTCAGATAATTTCATGTACTGGAGCCAATCTAGAAGAAGACATCATGAATTTGGTTGCACACTCTCATTATGAAAGAGTACCAAATTACCGTGATTTGACACCAGAAGACGAATGGGCTTTGCTAGAAAGAGGATTAAATCGTGTTACAGACACATGTATTCCTGAGCATGAGGCATTCCGTCGTTTGCAAAAACACATTTACAAAATCTGGAAAGATGCAGATGACAAAGGAGAACGTTATTTTCCGCATGAATTCATGTATAAAATGTTGTTATCTGGCGTTTTAGAAGAATATTACGAAATAGATCTAAAAGATAGCTGGATGTATGCTGCTGCTGAGAAAAATTTGCCTATTATTGTTCCAGGATGGGAAGATAGTACAATGGGAAATATTTTTGCATCATACGTTATCAAAGGTGAATTAAAAGCATCTACGATGAAATCAGGTATCGAATATATGACTTTCCTTGCAGACTGGTATCCAAAAAATAGCAGCAATGGTATTGGATTTTTCCAAATTGGTGGTGGTATTGCAGGAGATTTTCCTATCTGTGTTGTACCAATGTTATACCAAGATATGGAAATGCATGATATTCCGTTTTGGAGTTATTTCTGCCAAATCTCAGATTCAACAACCAGTTATGGTTCGTATTCTGGAGCAGTTCCAAACGAGAAAATCACTTGGGGTAAATTAGACATTAAAACCCCTAAATTTATTATTGAGTCGGATGCTACAATTGTTGCACCGTTAATTTTTGCATATTTATTAGATTTATAGGATAATTTTATGAAAAGAGTTATAGTAGACTACGCTAAACTTACCAACGAAATTTTGAACCTTTTGGTTGAAAAATTTCCTGATGGTTATGATGATTCGGATGTTATCCGTTTTAGAAATGCTAAAAACGAATTAATCGAAGCTGTTGAAGTTCGTACTGAAGACACTATTTATTTAGTTAAAATTAGTACTAAACTTGCTGACAGAATCGAAAACTACGACGAAGATGATGATCTTGACGTAGATGTTGATACTATCGAGCCAGTTAAAGGTCTTGATCTTGATGATGATATTGATGATGACGATGAAGATGATAATCAAGATAAACCAGACGTTGATGGTGGTGATGGTGACGACGATGATGACGACGATAAAGATGATATTGCTGACGACGACGATGATGAAGACGATGAAGATTAATTTATCTCTTTTAAAATAAAGTAAAGGAACTCGAATTGAGTTCCTTTTTTTATTAACAATAAAATCGATAATAAATTTATTTATTATAAGAAAAATACTATATTTATTAAAATAAATAGCAGCAATGAATTCGGAAATACTACATGCCAAACTAAAAGAAAATTTTGGATTTGAGAAATTCAGACCCAATCAAGAAACTATTATAAATACAATACTTGCTGGACAAGATACTTTGGCTATTATGCCAACTGGCGGCGGAAAATCGATATGTTTTCAATTACCTGCATTAGTTTTACCTGGAATTACAATTGTCATTTCGCCTTTAATTGCCTTGATGAAAGATCAAGTTGACAGCTTAAAAGCAAATGGAATTGACGCCTGCTACATTAATAGCAGCCAATCTAGTGAAGAACAGAAGTTTTACATAGACAATTTAAAATCAAATACTTTTAAATTGGTTTATATAGCTCCCGAAAGTTTATCTTATCTTGATGTTGCTTTTAATGAACTAACAATCAGTTTGATTGCTATAGACGAAGCGCATTGTATTTCTTCATGGGGGCATGATTTTAGACCAGCTTATACTAATTTAGGATATTTAAAAAGCCGCTTCCCTTCTACTCCAATCCTTGCTCTTACCGCTACGGCCGATAAAGCAACACGTACAGATATTACGAAGCAATTAAATTTAAAAAATCCTAAAACTTTTATAGCTTCTTTTGATAGAGCCAATTTAAGTTTAGAAGTTCGACCAGCTTTAGACCGCGTAAAACAAATCATTGATTTTGTAGAAAATAAACCGAATGAATCGGGAATTATTTATTGTTTAAGCAGAAAAACAACAGAAGAACTGGCTGAAAAATTGCAAAAAAGCGGTGTAACAGCTAAAGCGTATCATGCTGGTTTAGACAATACCGTTCGTGCCAAAACACAAGATGCTTTTATAAATGATGATTGTCAGGTAGTTTGTGCTACAATTGCATTTGGTATGGGAATCGATAAGTCTAATGTACGTTGGGTTATTCATTATAATTTACCCAAAAATATAGAAGGTTATTATCAGGAAATTGGGCGTGCCGGACGTGACGGTCTTCCTGCAGAAACGCTATTGTTTGAAAGTTATGCCGATGTTATTCAGCTGCAGAAATTTGCTTCTGAGGGTTTAAATTCTGATGTACAGCTTGCAAAATTAGAACGAATGAAACAATATGCAGATGCTTTGAGCTGCAGACGTAAAATTCTACTCTCCTATTTTGGTGAGTTAGTTACCGAAAATTGTGGAAATTGTGATATATGCAAAAAACCGCCTGTCTTTTTTGATGGAACTATTTTAGCACAAAAAGCACTCTCGGCGATTACTCGACTGCAGGAATCTGAGCCTTTGGCTGTAATTGTAGATTTTTTAAGAGGCTCGAGAAACGCGTATATGCATGAAAAAAATTATCAAACGCTTAAAACGTACGGAATCGGCGCTGATATTTCTTGGTACGATTGGAATCAGTACCTTATTCAGCTTATAAATTTAGGATATTGTGAAATTGCTTTTCATCAGCATAATAAAATTTTGCTAACTCCTTTTGCAAAGAAAGTTTTGTTTGAAGGTGAAAAAGTAAAATTGACTACAGTTGTCAAAAAAGTAATAGATAAAAACGAAATCAAAGAAACAAAGGCCAAAACTGCTAAAAATTCTCTTTTTGAAACACTTCGAAAATTACGCTATGAAATTGCACAAGAAGAAGAAGTTCCTGCTTACGTCATTTTTAGTGATGCAGCTTTGAGACACATGGAAACTATTCGACCTATGAGTGATGAAGAATTCTTAACTGTTGATGGAGTTGGAAAAGCCAAACTAGAAAAATACGGTTCTGAGTTTATAAATGCTATTATTGAATTTGAGAAGAGTAAAAAAACAACTACCAAAGCAAAAAAAGAAAGTAATACTTATAAAGCTACTTTTGATTTATTTGCAAGTGGTATTTCTTTAGAAGAAATTGCAGAAAGGAGAAGTTTAGGTTTTTCGACGATCATTTCCCATTTAGCCAAACTATATGTAGATGGTTTTGAAATTGATTTGAGTCCGTTTGTTTCAAATGAAGAAGTTTCTCAGTTACGACAAGCAAAAATAGCTTTAGAAAGTCCAAATGCATTAAAACCTTATTACGATCATCTTGAAGAGAAAGTTTCTTATGATAAGATTAGATTAGGACTTGCAATTATTGAGAAAGATAAATAAAGTTTTTTTTTATCATGCAGATTTTGCAGATTAAGCTGATTTTTTTACTTAAAACAAGATAGAGGCAAAATAAATCAGCTTAATCTGCAAAATTTGCGTGATATTCTAGACAATATTGTCTTTTCGACTAAGGAGAAATCTTCGCAAGAAGCTCCATAAAGAAATGTCGTCAATCTTTGTAGAGCTTCTTGCGAAGATCCCTCGTTCCTCGGGATGACAAGATTGTGTTTACAGACCTGCAAGGTTTCTAAAACCTTGTAGGTCTAATTTTTGCAATTCAATTCACAACGTTTATAATTTCTGAAATGACAAGATTGTGTTTATAGACCTGCAAGGTTTCTAAAACCTTGTAGGTCTATTTTTTGCAATTCAACTCGTAACGGTTTATTATTTCTGAAATGACAATATTGTGTTTACAGACCTGCAAGGTTTCCAAAACCTTGCAGGTCTGATTTTTACTATTCAATTCACAACGTTTTTCATTTCTAAAATGACAAAAATGTATTGTATTTTTGACTTAATAAGATAGAGTAAAATATTCGAAAACAAAAAACCTGTAAAGCATAAACTCTACAGGTTTTTTTCTGTTTTATTCTAATCTATTAAGGTTTACAAATATCTTTCTTGAAAGACATTTTGATGATGTTTTTGATGTCCGATTAAAACAAAACCTAAAGCTCGAACAGAAATCTTATTATTTGATGCTGTTCCTATTCTTTTAAGTTGTTCTTCAGATAAACTTTTATAAAACAATAAATTTGAATGTCTTACGGCAGAAAATTCAGTTAATAATTCTTGAATACTTCTTTTGTTAGCATCTGTATTGGCTACATAATCGTTTTCTTCAAAACCAGGCAAAGCAGTTTGATCATTTCTAGAAAAACGTAAGGCACGATACGCAAAAATGCGTTCAGTATCTATTACGTGCTGGATAATTTCTTTAATTGCCCATTTCCCTTCCGCATAACGATAATCAAATTTATCCATCGGAATGTTTTGAACAAACTTGATGAAATCATGCAGAGAAATTTCTAATTCTTCGATTAAATTAACATCTCCAGCTTCTTTAAGATACGTTACAAATCCGCCTGAGCATTCATCTTCTGATAATTCTTTTGAATTCATATTATTACAATTTTTGAATATTATCTAACTTTTAAGCTGAGTTTCTACTTGCGTTTGTGTTTCCGAAAAGTGATCTTGTTACAATTTTTTCATAAACTTTAATCAACTCCTCGTTCCCGCTGTTTTCTTTATTCAATTCATTAATTCTTAATAAAGCATATTGCTGTATTGTCAACAATGGCAATACAATACGCTCTCTTATTTGAATAGAAGCTATACCATCAGGATAGTTTTCCATCAAAGATTTATGATCTGCAATTTTAAGTAAAAGACGTTTTGTTTCTAAAAATTCATCGTAAATAATCTGCCAGAATTCTCCAAATTCAGGATCTTTTCTCATGTATGCAGTAAGTGGGAAAAATGATTTTGCCAAAGACATCATACTGTTTTCCAAAAGCGTTTTAAAGAATAATGAATTGTGATACAAATCATGAACTTTATCCCATTGATTTGTATCTTCAAAATGTTTTAAAGCCGATCCTACACCAAAAAAACCAGGTACATTCTGCTTCAATTGACTCCAAGAACCTACGAATGGAATTGCTCTTAAATCTGCAAAATCTAATTGCTCAGACTTGCTTCTTTTAGAAGGACGGCTTCCAATGTTGGTTTTAGAATAATATTTTAAAGTACTCATTTTTTCCAAGTAAGGGATAAATTTAGGATGATTCTTAAAACTTAAATATTTGTCATATCCTAAATCTGCCAATTGTGTTAGAATTCCAGTTTCTTCAGCAGATAATTCATTTTGTCCTTTACTGAAAACCTGATTAGTAACACCAGCAGTCAATAAATTTTCAATATTATAACGGCAAGAATCTAAAGTTCCAAAATTAGAACTAATAGTCTGCCCTTGTACAGTAATCTGAATTTCGTTATTTTCAATTTTTGGCCCTAAAGAAGCATAAAATTTATGTGTTTTTCCACCACCACGTGCTGGAGGTCCACCGCGTCCGTCAAAGAATATCGCTTTAATACCGTATTGTCTAGAGATTTCAGTCAATGCTATTTTAGCCTGATAAATACTCCAGTTGGCCATCAAATAACCACCATCTTTAGTTCCGTCAGAGAAACCAAGCATAATCGTTTGTTTGTTGCCTCTAGCTTTTAAATGCTTCGAATATTCTGGATTGGTATACAATTGCTCCATAACTTCATGCGCTTTTTGCAAATCGTCTACAGATTCAAACAATGGAATAATATCAACCGTTGGGTTTTCCCAATTGTTTAAACGAATCATTGCAAAAGTTTCCATGACATTCAATGCGCTTTCGTTATTACTAATAATATAACGATTTGCTCCAAATTCGCCATTGCGTTCTTGAATCGTTTTAATGGCTTGAACAGATTCTAAAGTAGATTTTGTTATTTCGTCATTAAAGTCATCAGCATTTAAATTTCCTTTAACTTTAGATAAAACCACTAATTTTTCAGCTTCAGATAATTCAAAATAATTCTCTGGAAAAATATCCGATCCTGATTTCAAATAATAGTTAACAACATCATTAAATACGGCGTCATGAATTTTACTATTCTGACGAATATCTAAAGTTGCAAAATGGAATCCGAATAGATTAATTTTTACCAATAAAGCTTCCAATTCATCTAAGTATAATGATTGATGCTTCTCGATAATAATACTTCTAATTTTGTTTAACTGTGATAATAATTCGTCTAAAGTAATGTAAATTTCACCTTTAGAATAAAATACAGAACGGTAAAGTTTATGTTCAAGTTCAGATACTAAAGTATCTACACCTGAGAAAGTTAACTTTCTTTTTAAGTTTCTCATTTCAACATAATAACACTTTAAAATAGAAGTCCTTAAACGCTCTGCTACTTTTAGTGTAATTTCTGTTGTTACAAAAGGATTTCCATCTCGATCTCCTCCTGGCCAAAATCCTAATTTTATTAATTGATTTTGAATTGCGTTTCCTTGAAGGACATTTTTTTGCAAATAATGAACAATTTCTCCAGAAGTTGCATAAAATACATTCTCTAAATACCAGATCAAACTAACCGCTTCATCGTAAGGATTTGGTTTTTCGTTCTGAATAAAAGGTGTTTTCCCTAGCTGTGCTAATAATTGTTTGATTTTTAATAAATCATTTAATCGAATTGCTTCTGTTAAATCATTTATAATTCCTAGAACTGGTCCAGGATAAAATTGTGTCGGATGCGCGGTTAAAACCGTACGTACGTTGAAGTTTTCGAGGAATTCAATTAATTCATCGTCTTTTTCTTTTGCGTCAGATTTCTCTTTAATATCACGAAGCGAGCCTCGTCCTTCCATGTTATTAACTTCAGGAAAAGCAGCATCTTCAATAGCATCAAAAAGTACAATTTGACGTTCTATATATTGAATAAATCGAAACATAAGATCGATTTTTTCAGTTTCAGAAGCATCATTAAGGTATTTATTAGAAAAGAAATCAAAAATTTCTTTAGGTGTTTCTTGTTTTTTAAAGCCTGTTTCGCAAGTCTCTGTAAATAAAGGCAGTAAAACCCCAGTATTATCTATCGAATCAAAAGGTAATGTTATAAAAACACTGTTGTAAATGTGATATTTAGAGAGAACATCTTGATTAAAGCGCTCAATTTTTGGCAGCGTATACATAATCGCGTTATAGTTGGTTGGTTAATAGGTCATAAAAAAACCCCAAGAATAAACTTGAGGTTATATTTTAATATAGCATTCAAGAAAAATTGTTACATATTTTTAAAAATAGTATGCATCAAACGCTTCTTATCGTTTATACTTTCTTCTAATGAAATCATAGTTTCAGTTCTGTAAACACCCTCGATATCATCTATCATAAAGATAACTTCTTTTGCATGCTTAGTATCTTTTGCTCTAATTTTGCAAAAAATATTGAATTTACCTGTAGTTACAGAAGCTACTGTAACGAAAGGGATTTGATTAATTCGCTCTAATACAAATTTTGTCTGAGACGTATTATTAAGAAACACACCTACATAAGCAATAAATGAATACCCTAGTTTATCATAATCTAAGGCCAAAGAAGATCCCATTATTATCCCTGCGTCTTCCATCTTTTTTACTCTAACATGTACTGTTCCAGCAGATATCAATAGTTTTTTTGCAATGTCAGTAAACGGAACTCTCGTATTGTCTATTAACATATCTAAAATCTGGTGATCTACTTCATCTAAACGAAATTTACTCATAATTCTTTAATTAATATTACTAATTGCTATTACAAAGTATAAAATTATATATAAAAAACAACAAATTCACAAAAAAATTAACTTTTTATTAATCCGTTAACAAATTTAACATTTTTATTTAAATAAAAATCTGCTCTTTGATTCGTTTTCGGAAAATTATCATAGTCATCTGAGTAAGCCGCACCTTCTGCATCGTATTCATAATGTCCAAAATAATTTTCTAATTCGCCTGCTTCAACAATGTAAGCATTAAAATGAATCTTATTTTCAATCAATTCCTCTCTGTATTGTGCGACAAAATTCGTAATAATTTCGATACCATCATAATTTATTTTGATATTTTTATACATAAAATCATAAAAAACCACTTTATTTTGTGAAATATTCAAATAATCGCAATTTCTATTGTCAACTAAATCGTTTTCGCTTATGAGTTTAAAACTCGAAATTAGTGAGAAAAATAGGAACTTTCGCGTAATTTCGCGATCATAGTCGCCTGGATAATGCCCTGCTTCAAATAAAATGGTGGGTACACCTAAATATTGAAACGTATCTCCTATACAATTAATATTAAATGAATCATCAAAACGACCAACCTGCCCCGGAATATACTGCTGAAGCACGTCGTTAAGGCCTGCAATGAGGTTTATTGCCTTTAGTCTATTTTCATTTACTTCTCTCTCTTCATTATAAGAAGGTGCTAAAAAGGAAACTGTAGCAGGTTTTCCTGTATCGCCAGCGCCAAAAATAGTACGCTGATCATGAAGATTAAAACAAAAATGAGGTTTAAACTCTTCAAATACGGCTCTAAGAACCTTGCTTTCCGGCTGTGTTAAATCTTGAGAATCTCTATTAAGATCAATTTCATTGGCGTTTACACGAGTGTAAAGCTTAGCTCCGTCTGGATTTAATATAGGAATACAATAAAAAGTAAAAGCAGCAAGCATTTTAGCCGCAAATTCAGAACCGCTGTTTAAAACATTAATAAAGTCAAAAAGCGCTTTTGTAGTTGTGCTTTCGTTTCCATGCATTTGTGACCAAAGATAAATACGAGTTTCTCCTGTACCAATTTGGTAACTATAAATAGGTTGTTCTAAAACAGAATGACCAATAACTTTTACTTGATTATTAGTATTGAGTTTTTCTAATAAAGGCTCAATCTCGTTTAAAGTTAAGTAACGACCTTTGATTGATTCTTCTTTGTATTGACTAAATAATTCTTCTAAATTCATTGTGTTTTGATTAGTTTACAAAAGTAAACATCTTTATTTTTACAATTGTAAACAACAAAAAAGAACTAGAATTTATATTTGTAAACAGTATTTTAAGCTAATTCTATCGTTTTTACCGATAATAGATTAACAATTGTTATTACTTTAAATATATATAATTAAAATACTTATTTTCAATTATTTAAACACTATTACATGAAGTAATTATTGCATATTATTTACCTTTAAAATATGATTTACAACTGTAAAATTGCATTATCCAATCCTTTTGATTACATTTGTAAACATATATTTTTTAAATAATAATTTACAATGGTAAACATCGATGATTTTGTAAAAAGACTTGAAATTATACTGGATTATTATGGTCTAAATGCTTCTGCTTTTGCAGACAGAATTGGTGTGCAGCGCTCTAGTATGTCTCACCTACTTTCAGGAAGAAACAAGCCAAGTTTAGATTTTGTAATGAAAATTCTAGAAGTTTTTCCAGATGTAGACTTGTACTGGATTTTAAATGGTAAAGGAAGTTTTCCTAAAAATGATGACGAAGAGTTTGTTCCTCAAAATGTAAAACCGTACCCTGCTCCATCAAATGTAAATTATGGTACCGGAGATTTATTTTCTCCAATTGAATATAAAGAAGAAGAAAAAACAGAAATAAAAATTTCTTCTGAAATAAAAAGTTCAAATTTTACCTCAGAAGAAAATGAAATTGAAAAAATAGTCTTTTTTTATAAAAATGGAACCTTTAAGGTCTATAACCCGTAATTTAAAATTAGCGCGTATTTGTCCATTCAAAAAAATATTTTGGATTTACGCGATTCTCACGCGTTAAGAAAAACAGCTCAAATTTAGAGTTGAATACCATTTTCTGGAATTTTTCCTAAAACACCTTTATAATGTTTTTTCAAAATTTCAAAATCAGCATTATAATCTCCCGTCGGAAAAAATGGTTTACCAAAATTTACTTCTTTTTTACCCCAATCAAAAGCAACAGGAACAATAGGAACATTTGCTTTAAGCGCTATATAGTAAAATCCGGTTTTAATTTCTTTCACCCCTTTACGAGTTCCTTCTGGCGCAACAGCTAAACGAAAAACTTCTTTACGCTCAAAAATTGCAGCAATAGAATCTACTTTATTCAAACCACCTGTACGGTCTAAAGGTTCTCCGCCAACATTTCTAAAGTAATATCCAAAAGGAAATTTGAATAATTCCTGCTTTCCAACCCAGTTCATCTGTAAACCAGAGATACCTCGAGTAAAAATTCCTAAATAAAAATCATGATTACTTGTATGCGGCATCACCATCAATATACATTTTTTCACTTCAGCATTTTCTATTCCAACTATTTTCCAGCCCATTAGCTTAAAAAAGATGAATTTGTACAATTGTTTTTTCATTAATGTTTATTTATTTGATGCAAAATAAAAGATTTAATACTAAATTTGAGTAAAACCATTGTAAAATGATTCAGAAATTATTCAGTTATATTATTCCTATCAAAATATTCAAAAAAAAATCGGCACGAAGCAAAGTAATAGAAGTTACTTGGGCAAATGGAGAGTTGGTTTTAGATTCTGAAAACACTAATTACTCTTACGGAAGCTTGCAGCGTATATTAAGATACGGACTTAGAAATATTGGTTATAATACTATTCTAGAAATGGATCATATTTTACTGCTTGGTGTTGCCGGTGGCAGCGTGGTAAAGACATTGGTTGATGAAATTGGTTATAAAGAAAAAATTACTGGTGTTGAAATTGATCCTGATATGATTAAAATTGCCAACGAATATTTTAATCTTAATAAGATAAAACAGCTCGAAATTATTATTGATGATGCCTTTGAATTTGTACTAAAAACAAAAGACAAGTATAATCTTATTATTATTGATATATTTGAAGACATTAATATGCCTAATTTTTTATTTGAACGTTTTTTTAGTGATCGTGTATGTTCACTTTTAAAGAATCACGGTTTTGTTTTATTCAATACTATGATTCTTGATGAAGCTCACAATGTTAGAAATAGAAAATACATTGCAGAAATTAACCCCAAATTGTTTACTTCAAAAATGCTGCCCCGTATAGAAGTGCATAATGAATTGATTATTATTGAAAAAGTTGCTTAAACCTTGAAAATTATGAAACCCCTTGCCTCTATTTTAAAAACTTTACCACCTACTAAAGTCATTGATTCAGAAATAGATTTTTCAAAATATATAGTACTGGATTTATCAGTTACTAATCAGGAATTAGTTGAACTTAAACCTGAAAGCTCTGCTGACATTGGATCTTATATTTCAAATTATATAAAAAAGAATAATGCAGAAGTGGCATATGGTGGTTACATTGAGGGTCGCTCTTTATATAAACGAAGTGCCATTTTTAAGAATGATTTGCTCCCGGAACGCAATATTCATATTGGTGTAGATCTTTGGGCAAAAGTTGATACAACGGTGCTGACTCCGCTAGATGCAAAAGTTCATAGTTTTAAAAACAACATTGGTTTAGGCGATTATGGGCCTACAATAATTTTGGAACACTTAATCGAAAATCAAAAATTTTATACTTTATACGGGCATTTATCGTTAGAAAGTATAGAAAACCTAACCGTTGGGGAAAGATTTAGAAAAGGACAGAAAATAGCAACCATTGGTAATCAAGAAGTTAATGGAGATTATCCGCCGCATTTACATTTTCAAATTATAAATAATATTGAAGATTATTGGGGAGATTACCCTGGAGTTTGCAATACAAAAGATCTGAATTTTTATATAGAAAACTGCCCCGACCCTAACTTATTATTAAAAATTACTTAAATAGTTATGAAGAAAGCAGGATTGATTATATGTTTGTTGTTATTAATTGGATGTAAATCGAAAACGATAAGTAGAGATACTGAAGATTTGAAAATTAAAAAAGTTTCTAGTTCTGATCTTGATGCTAATCAGCAGAAAAAAGCATACGAATTAGGAAAACGAGTTTTAGAAACTTGTAATACATCAAAGTTTAAACCTTTTAACGCAACCGAAGTTACAAGCTCGGTTATGGAAAACACTACCGAAGAACGATTGACTAAAACCTGTACAAGATTTAGACAATACTACGGAAGTTTTATAGATTTAAAATTAGATGGCGTTTACAGAACCAAACAAGAAGTAATTTATCGCTATCATGCGTTATACAGCAAAAAAGTAGCCAACAAAGAGCTGCGAATTTTTGTAAACGATGAAAATTTGATTTCTGCGATAAAATCTATGGATTGGGACGAAAAATTTGATGCTCAGATAACCGAACAATAAAGTAAAACATATGAATTTTAAACTGCCCCTTTTTCTATTACTGTTGCTTACAACTTTCGCAAACGCACAGGAAACAATTACTGTAAATGGATCTAAGCCTTTTCCTGCAACTCAGAAATATACTTTTATTTGTGAAAAATATGCTTATACCGGCGAAACCAATGTACAAATTGCAAAAACAGATAAAGGTGGAATTTTAAAATTAACCATAGCCACAGCAAATGATAAAGCTAGAATTGCCGGCGGACTTTATGTAGATTTAGCTAATGCTGATGTTATTGCATGTACCGATAAAAATGTAAAAGAAGCTGCAGACGGCACAACTACAGCATATTATTATTTTACTCCTGCAGAATTTTTAAAACTTAAGAAGACTGATATTTATGCCATTCGTTTCATAATTTCTGGCGGTCCTACTACTTTTGGCAACCAGACCGGTTACTTTACAACTTACAATAAAATGAACTATTTTTCGACTGCTTACGATAAATCGAAAAAATCTTATGATACAGCAAAAGAAATTAGTGCATTATGAATATAGTTTAATCTAATTAATCTTATATTTATAATCTAAATACCACTTTATGAACGCCAACGAAGCTTTAATTACAAAATTCTATACTGCTTTTGCAAATGCCGATGCTCAAACAATGTCAGAATGCTATCATCCAAATGTACATTTTATAGATCCTGCATTCGGATTATTGAAAGAAGAACAGGTTTCTAAAATGTGGAAAATGTTGATTCTGAGAAGCAAAGGCAATATCAAAATTGAGTTTTCTAATATAAAAGCTGATGATTCCACTGGTTCTGCTAATTGGGTTGCAACTTACAATTTTAGTAAAACCAATAGAAATGTAATTAATAAAATTGCTGCCGAATTTGTTTTTCAAGATGGACTAATTATTAAACATACTGATAGTTTTGATATTTGGAAATGGGCAAAACAAGCATTTGGTCCCGCTGGTTATTTATTAGGTTGGACAGGATTTTTTCAGAAGAAAGTGCAAAAGCAAGCTTTATTATCGCTGCAAAACTTTCGTGAATCTAAATAAATTAGCTAAATTAGAGTTTCAAAAATTCACATTAGCTAAATTTATTTTAGTCCTTATTTAAAATATTCGCCTTTTTTATCGTTTTTATTTCCTGTTATTAATTGGTATTGAGTTAATTGTGCTTTTAAACTTAACTAATTATGAAAGAAATTGTACATAAGAAATTAAATCAATTACAAGCTACAGCAATTTGCGGAAACGACATTAGCTCCTCTTGCCTATATGTTTCCGCACTTACAATTATATATGCAGGTCAATATGCTTGGATATCACTTTTAATTGTTGCGGGCATTTTATTTTTATTCAGAAAAATTTACGGCGAAGTTGTTGGCGCAATCCCATTAAACGGAGGCGCCTATAATGTTTTGCTAAATACGTCAACCAAACGTTTAGCTTCTTTGGCCGCCACATTAACTGTTTTATCGTATATGGCAACAGCCGTTCTTTCGGCTTCAGAAGGAATGCATTATTTACAAGGCATTTTTGAAAACCTAGATGTAAAATACGCAACTATTGTTGTGTTGGCATTATTTACTGGGCTTGCGATTTTAGGAATAGGAGAATCTGCTTTTGTTGCTGTAATTATTTTTATAACACATTTAGTTACATTGACATTGCTGGTTTTAGCTTCGGTCTGGTTTATTTTTAATAATGGTTTTGAAGTTTTTCATCTCAACTGGCAAACGCCAATTGCTTATGGAAATATAAAAATGGCACTTTTTCTCGGTTTTTCTGCAGCCATGCTCGGAATTTCAGGTTTTGAAAGTTCTGCCAATTTTGTAGAAGAACAAGAAGCAGGAGTTTTTCCAAAGACATTACGCAATATGTGGGGAATTGTTAGTTTTTTCAATCCTGTAATTGCGCTTTTATTAATCAGTATAATTCCGTTTGCAGAAGTTGGCCCAAACAAAGAAAAGCTTCTCGCCTACTTAGCACAAATTACTGGCGGATCGTGGCTTACATGGTTAATCTCTATAGATGCCGTTTTAGTTTTATGCGGTGCAGTATTAACTTCATTTGTTGGTGTTTCGGGATTATTAAACCGAATGACTTTAGATCGTATTCTTCCAAATTATTTTTTAAAACAAAATAAAAGAGGTTCACATTATAGAATTATAATCAGTTTTTTAATTCTCTGTATTTCCGTTCTCTTTGCAACAAGCGGTCATTTAGAATCTTTGGCCGGTGTGTACACCTTTTCATTTCTAGCTGTAATGGCATTATTTGGAATTGGAAATCTATTACTGAAATTTAAACGAAAAAAATTACCTAGACCAGAACGCGCGCGCGGTATTGCTGTTGTTGTTGCTGTTTGTTGTATTATTGCAGCTTTTGTTGGAAATATGAAATTGAATATAAATTCATTTTATACCTTTTTGCAATATATAATTCCGTCGTTACTTTTTATTGGAATTATGCTGAATCGTGTAATTCTAATTAGAGTTTTAATCGAAGGTTTAGAATATTTTTATCAACCATTGCGAAAAGTCGTTATAATAAGTAATCGCTATTTACGAAAAATGAGCGTTGAAATTAACTCACAAGAATTTGTGTTTTTCACCAAAGGCGATGACATTGCAATTTTAAATAAAGTTCTACAATATGTAGAAGGAAACGAAACTACAAAAAAACTAAAAATTGTATACGTCAAAGATCACGATCTAACAAATGATGCCTTGATAAAAGACCTTGAAGTTTTAGACCGCGCTTATGATGAAATTGATATTGAATATCTAGAAATAAAAGGCGTTTTTGGTCCTGATATTATAGATGAATTATCTACGAAATGGAAAATTCCAAAAAACTTCATGTTTATAGGTTCACCCGGAAATAAATTCTCGTACCGAGTTTCAGACTTAGGCGGTGTGCGTTTGATAATGTAGTTTTTTTAGAAGCAAAACCTGCAAATTTCAAAAGACCTTTAGTCCCGCTATCCGCTATATCTTTTAATTTTTAAAGAAAAAAGTAAAAGGATAACGCTCCTATCGGGGCTAAATAAGAAATTCAATTTTTATTAAGAACAAAAATAACAAACCCAACAGGTCGCAAAAACCTGTCGGGTATAATATTTAAAATTCTTTAAGATTTAAACCATCCAGCAACTAATTCATCTTCAAACGAAGTAGCATTTTTATGGATAAACTCATTTGTGTTTTTATTATAAGAATAATCTACAGCCCAAGCTTCATGATTTTCAGCTAAGTCTTTAATACTTTGACATACATAAGCAATTTCTTCATCAGTTGTAGTTGGGTGAATCGACATTCTAATCCATCCTGGTTTTTTGATTAAATCACCAATCGTAATTTCATCAACCAATTTATTAGAAGTTTCCTGATCTACATGTAATAAAAAATGTCCGTAAGTTCCAGCGCAGCTGCATCCTCCTCTAGTTTGAATACCGAATTTATCATTCAGTAATTTTACACCTAAATTAAAATGAAGATTTTCGATAAAAAACGAAACAACTCCCAAACGGTTTTTATGCTGTCCTGCCAAAATCTTAATATTCGAAACTGGATCTAATTCGCTAAAAACATAATCAACAATTTCGTGCTCACGCTGTAAAATGTTTTCAATTCCCATTTCTTCTTTAAGCTCAATGGCCAGCGCGGTTTTTATAACTTGCAAGAAACCTGGAGTTCCACCATCTTCGCGGTCTTCAATATTATCAATATATTTATGTTCTCCCCAAGGATTTGTCCAGCTTACCGTTCCTCCTCCAGGATGATCTGGAATAATATTGTTGTATAATTTTTTATTAAATATCAAAACACCAGAAGTTCCAGGACCTCCTAAAAATTTATGAGGCGAAAAGAAAATAGCATCCAGATAAGATTCTGGATCTGCAGGATGCATATCAATTTCTACATAAGGACCAGAACAGGCAAAATCTACAAAACAAACACCATTATGCTGGTGCATTAATTTTGCTGCTTCATGAAAAGGAGTCTTTAAACCCGTAACATTTGAACATGAAGTAATTGAAGCAATTTTAATTGCTCTATCTTTATATTTGTATAACAATTGCTCTAAATTATCCAAGCAAAAAAGTCCTTTTTCGCAAGACGGAATAATTTCAACATCTGCAATCGTCTCTAACCAAGAAGTTTGATTAGAATGATGTTCCATGTGTGAAATAAAAACAATTGGTTTTTTTTCTGCAGGAACAGTCGTAAAATCTTTTAAATTTTCAGGAATCTTTAATCCTAAAATACGTTGAAATTTGTTTACAACACCAGTCATTCCAGTACCATCAGTAATCAAAACATCATCTTGATTTGCATTAGTATGACGCTTAATAATATTTCTCGCATGATGATACGCTTTTGTCATGGCAGTACCTGACACAGTAGTTTCTGTATGCGTATTAGCCACAAAAGGCCCGAATTCATTCAGAAGTTTCTCTTCAATAGGGCGATATAATCTTCCGCTGGCAGTCCAATCGGTATAAATGATCTGTTTTTTACCGTATGGAGACGAAAATTCTTGATCAACTCCAACAATATGCTGTCTAAACTCTTGAAAATAGGTTTCTAAAGTGATGGTATTATTTTTGCTATTCATAAGTATGCCTGTGTTTGAGTACAAATATAATTTCTTTTTTACAAAATTGCGAATTTATCAATTGTAAACTTCAAACATTCAATAACCGATTAGTATATTTAATTAAACATACTTTTTTTTAATAATTTATCACAATATTCTATCGGTTTAATGGGGCAATAGAACTTAAACTATAACATTTTATGGGGAATTTATCAACGGCTACTTTTGGTGGCGGCTGTTTTTGGTGTATTGAAGCTGTAATTCAGCGTTTAAAAGGTATAGAATCTTTAAAATCAGGTTTTTCAGGTGGTTTTATTAAAAATCCACCATACCGAGAAGTTTGTACTGGAAGAACCGGTCATGCGGAAGTAATTCAAGTAACATTCAACCCTGACATAATTTCATTTCATGACTTAATCACTATATTTATGACAAGTCATGATCCTACGACTTTAAACCGTCAAGGCGGTGACAGCGGGACTCAGTATCGTTCTATAATTTTGTATCATAATGACGCTCAAAAAGCCATTGCTGAGCAGGTCTTTGAAGAACTAAAGCCTGTTTATCAAGATTCAATTGTTACAGAGTTAAAAGCTTTTGAAGTATTTTACAACGCTGAAGATGATCATCAAAATTACTACAATGACAATCAGGAAGCTCGATATTGTCAATTGGTAATTGATCCAAAAATTCAGAAATTAAAAAAAATGTACGCTGATAAATTAGTCAGTGAATAAAAAGTTTTTCTTGCCACGAATTTCACAAATTTCCACTAATTGAATTTGTGCTAATTTGTTAAATTCGTGGCAAAAACACTGATAAAGTTTTGTGCCACTCCAGTTAGTTATCGGGACACACAGATTAAAAAGTTTTTTATAAAACAATCCAAATAATCCTTTTAATCTGTGGAAAAAAAAAGAAAAAAATGCAAATGAAAAATTTAAAAATAAATAACAGATTTACTGTCGAATTACCCGCTGATCCAAACGAAACCAATGAAGTTCGTCAGGTTAAGAATACTTTATTTTCTTATGTAAATCCAACGAAACCTTCCAATCCAAAACTAATTCATGCCTCAGAATCTGTTGCAGAAATGGTTGGAATTTCAAAAGAAGAAATTCAATCTGAATCCTTTTTGAATGCTTTTTCCGGAAAAGAAATTCTTCCTGAAACACGTCCTTACGCGATGTGTTATGCAGGACATCAATTTGGGAATTGGGCTGGACAATTGGGTGATGGCCGTGCTATAAACTTAACTGAAGTAGAACACAATAATCAGTTTTTTACTTTACAGTTAAAAGGTGCTGGAAAAACGCCATATTCAAGAACGGCAGATGGTTTGGCTGTTTTACGTTCTTCAATAAGAGAATATTTATGTGCCGAAGCCATGTATTATTTAGGTGTTCCTACTACTCGATCGCTTTCGCTAATGTTATCTGGTGACGAAGTTTTACGTGACATTTTATACAACGGAAATCCTGCATACGAAAAAGGAGCGATTGTAACTCGTGTGGCGCCATCTTTTATTCGTTTTGGAAGTTTTGAAATGATTACTTCCCGCAACGAATTGAAAAATTTAAAGCAATTTGTAGAATACACAATCAAATATTATTTTCCTGAAATTAAAGGTGAACCAAAAGAACAATATATACAATTCTTTAAAACGGTTGCCGATACTACTCGCAAAATGATTTTAGATTGGCAGCGAGTTGGTTTTGTTCACGGCGTTATGAACACCGATAATATGTCTATTCACGGAATTACGATTGATTACGGTCCTTATGGATGGTTAGAAAACTACGATCCAAATTGGACTCCAAATACTACAGACAGTCAAAATAGAAGATATCGTTTTGGGAATCAACCTCAAGTGGCACAATGGAATTTGTTTCAATTGGCAAATGCAATTTATCCATTAATCAATGAAGCAAAACCGCTTGAAGATATTTTAGAATCTTTTATTAAAGATTTTGATTCCGATTATAAAATCATGTTTTTGAGTAAAATAGGTTTATTTACTTCAACAGAAACTGACAGTGAATTAATTGCTGATTTGGAAGCTAATTTACAAATGTCCGAAACTGATATGACCATATTTTTTAGAAATTTAAGTAAAATTAAAAAAGAAGATACTGTAGGAAATGCATTTGAAAAAATTAAAGATGCTTTTTATATTCCAGAAGAAATCGCCAATAATGTTTTAGAAAATTGGACAGTTTGGTTTGGAATTTATCTAAATAGGTTAAATGAAGAAAGTCTTTCTGATGAAGATCGCGCTGCAAAAATGAATGCCATAAATCCGAAATATGTATTGCGAAATTATATGGCGCAATTAAGTATTGATGCTGCAGATCAAGGTGATTTTTCTCTGGTAAATGAGCTCTATACATTACTGCAGAAACCTTATGACGAACAGCCGGAAATGGAAAAATGGTTTGCAAAAAGACCAGATTGGGCACGCTCAAAAGTAGGATGCTCTATGCTTTCTTGTAGTTCTTAAAGTTATTTTTGCCACAGATTAAAAGATTTCAATGATTAATCTATAAAATCCTTTAATCTGGGGCAAATTTTATTTTCGGTAAAGTTTTTTGCCACGAATTACACTAATTTACACGAATTAGATTTTTTAAATTTAATTAAAGAAAAAAATTAGTGATAATTAGTGTAATTCGTGGCAAACCCTTTTTATTTCGAAGTTATATAATCAACAATCATATTAGCATGAATGCGAGAATTTTCGATAAACCATTTATGCGTCTGCATTCCTCCGCAGACAACTCCAGCCAAGAATAAGCCTTTTACATTAGTTTCCATAGTTTCAGGATTATAAGTTGGCACTTTTAGCTCATCATCAGACAATTGAATACCCATGTTTTCTAGAAAAGACAAATCTGGTTTGTAGCCAGTCAGCGCCAAAACAAAGTCATTTTCTATAGTAACTTTTCCGGTAGGAGTTTCAATTTCTACTTCATTATCTCTAATCTCAGTAATATTAGACTCAAAATAAGCTTTAATACTACCTTCGGCAATTCTGTTTTCGATATCTGGTTTTACCCAATATTTTACTCGATTATTAATTTCATTTTTACGAATTACCATGGTAACATTTGCTCCTTTTCGCCAGCATTCTAAAGCTGCATCAACAGAAGAATTGTTTGCACCAACAACCAAAATGTTTCTAAAAGCATATTCATGCGCTTCTTTATAATAATGGCGAACTTTAGGTAGTTCTTCGCCTTTTAGATTCATTTCAATCGGAAGATCATAAAAACCAGTTGCAATAATCACATTTTTTGCTTCGTAAAAGGCCTTATCAGTTTTTATTTTAAATGATCCATTTTGCTGTTTATTAACTTCAGAAACTCTTTCAAATAAATTAATAGAAAAATTAAAGTAACGATGAATGTTTCTATAATATTCTAAAGCTTCTGGGCGTCCTGGCTTTGGTGCCAGGCAATTAAACGGAATATCGCCAATTTCTAATCTTTCTGCTGTAGAGAAAAAGGTCATGTACAAAGGATAATTGAAAATACTATTTACAATTGCTCCTTTTTCTATAATTAAATAACGAAGATTTTTCTTTTGAGCTTCAATAGCGCAGGCCAGTCCAATAGGGCCGCCGCCAACTATTACTAAATCATATTGTTCTGTCATAACGCTTTTATTTCCAATCCTTAAAAGGGGTTTTACTCAAGTAAGCGTTATAATAACGTTCATCATTTGTTACTTCTTCACCCAGCCAATCTGGTTTTTCAAACTCTTCGTCTTCAGCGTTAAGTTCGATTTCTGCCATAATTAAGCCTTCATTATCTCCATAAAATTCATCGACTTCAAAAACATGATTTCCTGATTTTATTTCAAAACGTGTTTTTTCAATTTTGCCTTTTTCGCATAATTTAAGCAGTTCTTGCGCTTCATCAATCGGAATTTCATTTTCCCATTCAAAACGCGACATACCACCTTGATGTCCAATACCTTTTATGGTAATAAATCCTTTTTGGCCTTTAATTCTAACCCTAACAGTTCTTTCGGGAAGAGAACTCAAATAACCTTGTGCAATTTTATTTTGAGTAAAAGCCTGTTCTTTAAAATCAGTAGATTTTACAAGAAACTTTCTTTCAATTTCAATCATTTTTTCTTTTAAATTAATTTTTACTGCAAGTTACAGAATTTTAGCAACTATTTAATTAGGATTTTAACTACAAATTACTTAATTGAAATGTTAATTTATAACAATAAGTTAATTCGTACAATAAACTTTGTTGCAAATTAAGTAAAACGTTAAAATATCTGATTATTAAGATATTACGTATTTATTTTTTGGCTAAATTTGACATAATTTTAACTTTAAAACTTATGTCTAAAAAAGCACTTTATCTCTTAGGCATTGCTATAACTATTATTTTTGGTACATTTTTGTACATGAAATTCTGTTGCAATTGCTGTATGAAAACTCCAACTGAAGATACTGAAAAAACAGTTGCAGTTGAAACAAAAGAACCTGATTATGTTCCTTTTGTTCTAAATGGTTCAGGAATTGATTATCAAACCCATGATAACCTCAAGTTCCTTAAAAACAGTGCAATGTTAATTATTCCTGTTGGTGATTCTGTTGTAAATGGAATTGAAAAACTTAAGACGTACTTAATTTCAAATCCAAAACAAAAAATCACGATCACAGGTTATGCAACTTCTGATGAGAAGAACAATACGACTTTTGAGAATCTTGGTTTAGCTAGGGCAAATGATGTTAAAAATTATTTTGTTTCTAAAGGCCTATCAGAAAATCAGTTTAATACAAAAGGAGAAATCATTGATAAGTGGAAAATGAGTGCAGATACTCTTTTAGGTCCTGCAGCATATAATTTTGAGGCAGTAGACACAACAGCTGTTACTGATGAATGGAGTGCTTTGAAAGATAAAATCAATGCAGATCCTTTAGTTCTTCATTTTAATACAAACAAATCAAGTGAAAAACTAGATGCTTCTCAAAAGCAAAAAGTAGCTGCTATTGCTAAATATGTAAGTAATGTAAAAGATGCATCTGTTTTAGTTGTTGGACATTCTGATAATGTTGGAAATCGTGATGCAAATGTAATTTTGGCTCAAAAACGTGCCGATTTTACTAGAAGCTATTTAGCTAAAAATGGCATAGAAGCTTCACGTATTGAAACGCAATCAAAAGGTCCTGATGAGCCTGTTGGTGAAAACAATACAAGTGAAGGAAAAGCAAACAACAGAAGAACTGTCATTACAATAAAATAATTATTTAAAAACATAACATTATGAATATACCTTGTATCTTAATACCTGCTTTGGTGGGATTAATCTGTGGAATTTTAGGTTACCTAATTGGAAAAATGAACTCTAAAAATGATGATTCTCTAGCTTTGTCTTTACAAGCTGATTTAGATGCCTGCAAAGCAAATACCAAAAACTTGAATGCTAGAATTGCAACTTTAGAAGCTGATTTAAAAGCTGCTAAAGCTAATATTTCTACACAATCTTTTGCTGGTACAGCTGTTCCTGCATTTATCTTCGATGGAGCTTTGGCTGCAACAGTTTTTGGAACTAAAATAAAAGAAAACGATTTGAAAATAGTAGAAGGAATTGGCCCTAAAATTGAGGAACTTTATCATAGTGCAGGCATCAATACGTGGCTGGCTTTATCTGAAACTTCTACTGCAAAATCACAAGCTATTTTAGATGCTGCAGGCGAGAACTACGCAATTCATAACCCAGGTACTTGGGCCAAACAAGCTGCATTAGCTTATCAAGGCAAATGGCAGGAATTAAAAGACTGGCAGGAAGTTTTAGACGGTGGTAAAGAATAAGTTTATCTATAAATAAAAAAACTGGCTTTAAGCCAGTTTTTTTATACTTTGTCTAAAAATTGAGAATCCCAATTTTTAGTAATATTGTACCATAATTGACCTTTTGAAACTTCGAGCGGGCAATCAAAATTATTGGTATACAGTGCTCCTGTTCCTAAACCTTGAGGCATTTTTGAGTTTTGCATAAATGTCCATTGTGCAATAGCATTTAGTCCAATATTACTTTCTAATGCAGATGTTATCCACCAGCCAATATTGTGTTTTTCTGCCAGAGTAATCCATTCTTGAGTTCCTCTAAAACCACCAATAAAACTAGGCTTAAGAATAATATATTGCGGTTTTATTTTTTGCAAAAGCTGTTCTTTTTCTTCTAATGAAAATACACCAATTAATTCTTCGTCTAAAGCAATTGGAAATGGTGTTACTTGACACAAATCTGACATTGCTTGAACGTTACCTTTCTTTATAGGTTGTTCTACACTATGTAATTGAAATACATCTAATTGTTTTAATTTATCTAAAGTTTCATTTAAAGCAAAAGCACCATTTGCATCTACGCGAATTTCTATTTGCTGTGCCGAAAAATGACTTCGGATAAACTGCAGCAATTCTAATTCTTTTTGAAAATCTATTGCACCTATTTTAAGTTTAATACAATTAAAACCCTGCTCTAGTTTCTCTTCAATCTGCTCTTTCATAAAAGAAGCTTCACCCATCCAGACTAAACCATTTATAACAATTGATTTAGAATTTGAAGTAAAATCAGAAGGAAATAAAACATACGGATTTTCGCTTTTAAGAGATAAAAAAGCCATTTCAACCCCGAATTGAATGGAAGGAAATTCTAACAATGATTCCCAAAGAGCTGTTTCTCCTAAATGAATGTTTTGGCAAACCCAGTTTAGCTGTTCTTCATAATCATCACGATCATCTGCACTTAAACCACGAAGTATACCGCACTCTCCTATTCCTTTTTTACCGTTTTCTTCAAGAATAATAAACCAAGTTTCCTTCTCGGTCATAACTCCTCTAGATGTTCCAGAAGGACGTTTAAACTCGAGCATGTATTGGTGGTAAGTCGCTTTCAAAATTTTGGTGTTTTTTTTTAAACCATATAAGTTATATAAGCTCATTTTAGTTTTACTTTGGGTTGAACTTAAATGATTTAAGCTATATAAGTTTAACTAAGTGTAAAACTAAAATGAGCTTATATCACTTAATATGGTAAAATTTTGGTTATATAAATAAACTTAGCGCAAGCCTAAAATGAACTTATATCACTTATATGGTAAAATTTTAATTATAAAGCTTCAAAACTTTATCGAAATCTTTTGATGGTAAACCTGCTTTTTTAAATACTTCAAAGTCAGCTTTGGTTTTATCTTCCCAGCTTAAGTTTTCGGATACATTTTGAGATTTATATTGCTTATAGATTACTTTTGCAGTGCTGTAATCATCACTTATTAAATAAGTATGTGCCAGGTTTAATTTTATTGTTAATTCTGTGTCGTCCAGCTTTTCTCCTTCTTTCAAGAATTTAAGTGCTTTGGCATATTGTCTTGTCAAGATATAACAATATCCAATCGAACTGTAATCTAAAGCAGTTGCTTTTCCTTCGCCAATTATTGTAGCTAATTTTTGAATCGCTTCGTTGTATTGCTGTGATTGTATTAAAACCGAAGCTTGTGTTCTTAAATCATTAAAGACATTTTTAGAAATATCGGCATCTTTATAACATAGATTTCCGAAATCTTTATATACTTTGTTTTTTTCTATTGGCAATAGTTTTTGAAACTCTGTATATCGATATTGTTTCATTATTTTTTCTAGAATGCAAACACAAAAATCATCAGAATTGGCCATTTTTTGGGCCATTGTAGATGTTTTACACAAACTTATGATTTCGTTTTTATTGTCTTGATTCCAACCACGATTTAGTTTAGTATCAACCCACGGTACAACTTCTAAAACTATTTTTTGACTTAAAAGCCAGTTTTTGCTTTCGAAACCAAACCAAATTACGGGCGTATTTTCTTTTATGCAAGATGATTTATCTAATGATAATCGTTTGGCGTCTTTGCTTACTGGCTCTGCTTGTGAAAAACATGCTTTGTCTATTTTTCCGTCGCTGACATAACTTTTTGCATTTTCATTTGATGTAAAAATAGCATACGTACATTGATCGTCTCCAGATATTTTTGACATTAAAAAAACTGCTCCTGCAGAACCTTGACTTATTCCGGTTGGATCTGGAATGGCTTTTAGCACTGAAACCAGACTATTTGTAATTTCTTGATTTTTGTCTAAAAGTGTAATTCTATAGACAATTTCGGTAGTTCCAACAGGTAAATCTTCTGTATTTACAGTCATTCTATCACGAGCAGAAACTAAAAACTCTTTTGTTGTAGCGCGTTCTTTATCCCAATATCCGTCTTTTTGAGCTGAGACATTATAAAATGAACTCAGTAAAAGAAATAAAAATATTTTTTTTGAAGCCATGTTTGATTTAGATGATAAGTTTTATCAGGAATTACAAAATTTGCGCCAGTTTTTTTTAATCAAAAATTATTGTGAGAACAAGTGCTTTAGTCTTAATTTTTCGCAATATTCTCATTCTGGCTAAGGAAGAATCTTCGTTTGCTGAGCCACTTTGTAGAGTTTCTATCGAAGATTCTTCCTTCGTCAGAATGACACAACTATGTGTTATTCACTGTTCCTGTGTGATTTCTCCTTCGCCGAAATGACAAAAATTGCGATTAATTTTAGTCTAATTGTATTATAATTCTATTGATTCTCCAATTTCAAGAAGCATTAAATCTTTTCCTTTATCAAAAAATTTACGAATAGATTCTTCGTGATCGATTTTAATGTAACCAAAAGTATCGTAATGGTAGCCTAAAATTTTATCGCATTCTACAAAATCTGAAGCAATAATTGCATCTTCAACATCCATTGTAAAATTGTTTCCGATTGGAAGAATTACTAAATCTAATTCTGTTCTTAACGGGATTAATTTCATATCCATTGTAAGTGCAGTGTCTCCAGCAATGTAGATGTTTTTATGCTCGCCTTCGATTACAAAACCTCCAGGATTTCCACCGTAAGATCCGTCAGGAAAACAGCTTGAGTGTATTGCATTTACATACTTTACAGTTCCAAAATCAAATTTCCAGCTTCCACCGTGATTCATTGGGTGCGCTTGAAAACCTAATTTTGCATAATAACTAGCAATTTCGGCATTTGAAACAATTGTTGCGTTTGTATTTTTTGCAATAGCTTCAGCATCTAAAATATGGTCGCCATGTGCGTGTGTCAATAAAATATAATCGGCTTTTAATGAGTTGATGTCGATTGCTGCAGCTTCTGGATTTCCTGTAATAAAAGGATCTACAATAATATGTTTTCCTCCAACTTCAATTCCTAATGAAGCGTGTCCGTAAAATGTAATTTTCATTTTTTAAATTTTTTAAAGTTGTTCTTAATTATCTTCCGCCTAAAAATAGATTAACAATAATGTCTGAAATCAACGAGATCATACATACTGTCAATAATATTGAAAGTAAAAATGTACTTAGCGCCAGTTTTTTTAATTCTGGATCTAAAAGTTTAGGGTTTTGGTTTTTATAAACGGTAATTAAATGTTTTGTTAAAGGTATATAAGCTAATAAAAACAGATATTGATCGAAGTTGTAATCGCTTAAAATAGCAAAAATCACCACCAAAAGCATCGCTGTTATGATTAGCGAAAAATGATAAATTTTAGCTTTTGAACCTCCAATTTGAACTACAATAGTGTTTTTTCCTGATTTTCTGTCTGATTCTTCATCGCGCATATTGTTTAGGTTTAAAACTCCAACACTCAATAAGCCAATAGAAACCGCTGGTAAAATTAAAAGCGGATCAATTTCTTTTGAATATAAAAAGTTTACGCCCAACGTACTTACAAGTCCGAAGAAAATAAAAACAAAAATATCTCCAAAACCTCTGTATCCGTATGCTGAGTTTCCAACTGTATATTTAATTGCAGAAGCTATTGCTGCGATTCCTAGCAATAAGAAAAAGATGGAATAGGTAAAATTATCTTTCCCGAATGCGAAATAAATTAAAGTAATGGCTGAAAATAAAGTCAATACCGAAGTAATTATAATCGCCTTTTTCATTTCTTGAGGCGTAATTTTTCCGCTTTGAATGGCTCTTTGCGGTCCAACACGATCTTCATTATCAGTACCTTTTACACCATCACCGTAATCATTTGCAAAGTTTGATAATACTTGCAGACCCAGTGTTGTAAGGAGCGCAAAACCCAAAATTTTCCAGCTGAATACTTCTGTTGGCGTATTGATGGTTTCTGTTGGGTTTGATAAGGCGTAGATACTTCCAACTATAATTCCAGAAACTGATAAAGGCAATGTGCGCAATCTTGCGGCTTCAATCCAATGTTTCATTCTTTTCTTTGTTTAATTTTTGTTTCAAGTTTCAGGTTTCAAGTTTCATGTTCCGGCACTTGAAACCTGAAACTTGAAACTATTTTTTAAACTTAGTAGTTTACGGAAGCCATTTATTTTCTCCGAAATTTGGTTTTCTTTTTTCTAAAAAGGCATTTCTTCCTTCTTTTGCTTCTTCTGTCATGTAGGCTAAACGAGTAGCTTCACCGGCAAAAACTTGTTGTCCGACCATTCCGTCGTCTGTTAAGTTCATGGCAAATTTCAGCATTTTTATAGAAGTTGGTGATTTTTGAAGAATTTCCTGTGCCCACTCATAAGCAGTTGCTTCAAGTTCGTCATGAGGAATTACAGCATTTACCATTCCCATATCCATAGCTTCTTGAGCAGAATAATTTCTTCCTAAAAAGAAAATCTCACGTGCTTTTTTCTGACCTACCATTTTAGCTAAGTAAGCAGATCCGTAACCACCATCAAAACTAGTTACATCGGCATCTGTTTGTTTAAAAATAGCGTGTTCTTTACTTGCCAAAGTCATATCGCAGACTACATGCAAACTATGTCCGCCGCCAACTGCCCAACCCGGAACAACTGCAATAACTACTTTTGGCATAAAACGAATTAAACGCTGTACTTCAAGAATGTTCAAACGATGTTGCCCATCTTCTCCAACATAACCTTGATGTCCGCGCGCATTTTGATCGCCTCCGCTGCAAAAAGAATAAACGCCATCTTTTGTTGATGGGCCTTCTGCAGAAAGCAGCACTACTCCTATTGAAGTATCTTCTTGTGCGTCGTAAAAAGCTTGGTATAATTCTGAAGTTGTTTTTGGTCGAAATGCGTTTCTAACATTTGGTCTGTTGAAAGCTATTCTTGCAACTCCGTTACATTTTTTATAGGTTATGTCTTCAAATTCTCTGGCAGTAATCCAATCCATTTGTTTTATTTTAAATAATTATAGCGTAAAAATAAAGCATTTTTACATTTTTACCTACTCTATTTTATTTTAGTAGACACTAAAATAACTCCTTATGTTAACAATTGGAATCTGATAACAAAAAATAACATTTTTTAACATGGGTTTTAAAAATTTATGAGTAATTTTACATCCTAGAAATCAATGTAATACATTTTATTTTATTGATTTTGGATTGATTTTCTTTCACTGATTTATTAACCTAAAAAATGATTTTTTTGAGAAAATTTAAAAAATTTGTCGCTCATTTTTTTACGGTTTTTATTAGTAAACCTTCGATTAATGAGCAAATGATTTATGTATTTGTCGAAACTACAAAAAGGAAATAGTAACACCTAAGGTTAAATGTTAGAATTGTATCTATAACTTAGTATCAGAATGATTACGAAAAGAGGAAAAAATACTAATTGACACTTTCTAAAAGTTATTTTTTTAAACCAATGGAAAAGCCGTGAAATTGATTTTTTGCTTTTGAAATAAATATATTTAATTGTTTAAAGACATATCAAATCGAGAAGTAATTTCTAAAATCTATAAAGCTGTTATTTCTTGTATGGATTCGAATTATTTTATTTCTGTTTTTTTTTAATTACAATTTTTTTTAAAACTAGAATAAAAAGAGAGAGGCTGCTTGTAATGAGCAGCCTTTCTTGTTGATAAATATTAAATTCCAAAAAATAAATTCCAAATTCCAATACACTATTAAAAGTATTGGAATTTGGAATTTAAATATTTGAATTTTAAGATCTTAATTCTCTTTTACAAGATATATTCCGTCTTCTTTAATTTCTATGAGTTTTTCTTTATATAAAGCTCCGATTGCTTTTTTGAAAGTTTTTTTACTCATTTTCAACACCGTTTTAATGTCTTCTGGATGCGAATTATCATTTAGACGTAAAAAACCGCGATTGGCTCTTAATTCGTCTAAAATCTTCTCTGCATTTGGCTCAATACTCTGATAACCTTGTATTTGCAAAGCAACATCAATTTTATTATCAGGACGTATATTTTTAATATAACCGCGCATTCTGTCACCAGTTCTTATTGCATCATCATATACTTCATCTTTATACAATAATCCTTTGTGCTGCTCATTAATAATTACATTAATACCAATTTCTGTAATATGCGAAACAATTAAATCTACTTCTTCGTCTTTTTCAACGGTTAAATTGTCATTGTTCAAAAACTGATTGGTTTTACTTGAAGCTACCAAACGTTTTGTTTTTTCATCCATATAAAGGTAAACCAAATAACGTTTTCCCTTTTCCATTGGACGAGCTTGCTCTTTAAACGGAACCAGAATGTCTTTTTCCATTCCCCAGTCCATAAATGCACCAACTTGATTGATGTAATTTACTCTCAAAAGTGCAAATTCATTCAATAAAATATACGGTTCAAGAGTTGTAGCAACTGGGCGCTGCTCGTGGTCTAAATAAACAAAAACGACAAGTTCTTCGCCGATTTCAAATTCATTTGGAACGTATTTATTAGGTAATAATATGTCGTGAATTCCCTCTGGATCTTGTTCTGGATTGCCTAAAAACAAACCAACTTTGGTATCACGTAATATAATAAGTGTATTGTATTTTCCTATTTCGATCATTATAATATTGTTCTAAGCTGTAAAAGCAGCTAAGTTTTGCTGGTGCAAATGTACGAAGTTTGAAAATGGTAAAGCGAAAAAAATAGTCATTAAAGAAAGCTATTAAAGATCTTTTTTTAGTTTATATGTTTTTTAATTAAATTTGAGAAACTAATTCAATCCCAAATCAATGAAAAAACACCTTTTTTATTCCATTTTTGCAATTTCGCTCTTTACCCAAATTTCGTTTGCACAAGTATCTGAAGACCCAGAAATAAAAAAAATGATTACCGAAGTAAAAGCCGATAATCTTGAAGTTACGATAAGAAAACTGGTTTCTTTTGGAACTAGACATACGCTGAGTGATCCTAAAAACAAAACAAGAGGAATTAGTGCTGCACAACAATGGATAAAATCTGAGTTTGATAAATATGCTTTAGAATCTGGTGGAAGATTGACTTCTAAAATTGACTATTTTACGGTTAAAGCAGATGGGAAAAGAATTCCGGCAGACAGCGAAGTTGCAAATGTTATGGCAATTTTAAAAGGAACTGATCCTAATGATGATCGGGTACTTATTATAAGTGGGCATCTAGATTCTCGAGTTACCGATGTTATGAATGTAAAGGCTGATGCTCCTGGCGCAAATGATGACGGTTCTGGCGTTGCTGCTGTTATAGAATTGGCTAAAATTATGAGTAAAAGATCTTTTCCTGCTACTATAATTTTTGTTGCTGTAACTGGTGAAGAACAAGGTCTTTACGGAGCTAGACATCTTGCAGAAGTGGCAAAAGAATCAAAATGGAATATTGTCGCGATGTTAAATAACGATATGATTGGTAATAGTTTATCAAGCGGTACTAATCTAAGAGATAATACACAAGTTAGGATTTTTAGCGAAACGATTCCGTATTTAGAAACGGAGGATGAAGCTAAAATGCGTAAAGCAACTAATAGAGACAATGATAGTCCGTCGAGATTATTGGCACGTTATATTAAAACCGTCACAGAGCAATATGTAGATCAACTGAAAGTGAAATTGGTTTATAGAAACGATCGTTTTTTACGTGGAGGCGATCATACGCCTTTTAGCCAAAATGGTTTTACTGCGGTTCGTTTTTGCGAGTTAAACGAAAATTTTGATCATCAGCATCAAGATTTACGAACAGAAAATGGTACCAAGTTTGGTGATCTTCCTGAATTTATGGATTTTGATTATTTAAGAAAAAACACTTGCGCTAATTTAGCGACTTTAGCTAATTTGGCTTGGTCTCCAAAAGCACCTGTAAATGTTGGTATTGAAGTAAAAAATCTTTCTAATTCTTCTACTCTTTTATGGAGTGCACCAGAAGGAAAGGAACAATATGGATATCAAATTTTAATGAGAGAAACATCTTCTTCTCATTGGGAAAAAACATTTTTCGTAAAAGAAACTAAAGCCGAAATTCCTTATTCTAAAGATAATTACTTTTTTGCTGTGCAAACTGTAGACGCTTTGGGACATGCGAGTCTGCCTGTTTTTCCTATTCCAATAAGATAAAGTTTATCCTAAATATAAAAAGCGCCTAATAGGCGCTTTTATTTTTTAAGTTCACAAATACTTATTATTTGTAAATACTTTCTTTTTTAAAATGTACTGTCAGTAAATAATAAACAACAGCTCTGTATTTATGCTTGTTAGATTTACCATATTGATCTAAGACGCTAGCAATTGCTGCATTTAGTTCTGGACTATCTTTTAAGCCTAACTTCTTAATTAAGAAATTCTTCTTTACAGTATCTAATTCCGATTGTTGTGTACCTGCAACTGTTGATGCATCTGCATTATAAATAGATGGTCCACACCCAATTGTTACTTTTGTCAATAAATCCATGTTTGGAGTTACGCCGCATTTGTCTTTTAAATCTGCTGCATACTTTGTAATCAATTCTTGTCTTGCACTCATAATAAAGTTTAATATTGGTTATTATAATTAATTACCAAATTAAAGTATTATTTTCTTACAAAACATATTTATTAGTAAATTTTAACAAAAATTAACTTACATTTAATTTAACTCTTTAAAATACTGCTTTAAAATAACGTCATTCTCATAAGTTGGTGTAAAAACTTCAAGAATGCTAGGCGCTTCATTTTGGTTGTACAATGTTTTAATATTTTCTTCTAATGAATTCAAATCTGATGAAGCGTAATAATTAAAACCATACATTTTAGCCAAATGTTCTGCCGTTAAATGATGTGAGGTTTCAAAATAAGTATTAAAAACAGGTTTTTCTTCATGTCCTGGTAAAATTCTAAAGATTCCTCCTCCTCCATTATTAATTAAAATAATCTTGAAATTTTTAGGAATATAAGAATTCCACAAAGCATTACTATCGTATAAAAAGCTAATATCACCTGTAATAAAAACATTCTGCTTAACATTTCCTACTGATGCTCCAATTGCTGTAGATGTACTTCCGTCAATACCACTTGTACCACGATTACAAAAAACTTCGATTGAAGGGTCAATATGTATTAATTGTGCATAGCGAATAGCCGAACTATTACTTATTTGAAGCTGACTGTTTACGGGTAAAGATTCGATTACTTTTTCAAAAACTTTAAAATCAGAAAACTGAACTTTCTTAAGATATTCTTGTCTTCTAATTTTTCTTAATTCATAAATTGCATTCGTTTTCGAAAAATAATCACTTGCCGTTAAAGCTGTTTTTGAGAATAAATCGGTAAAAAAATCATTTGGCTGCATTACAAAATGCTTAGTTAAAGCATTAAATGTATCATAAACTCTTAATGTATCTATATGCCAATGATTTGCAGGTTTATATTTTCGTAAAAATGCTTTTATGCGTTTAGAAACAATCATGCCACCAAAAGTCACTAAAATATCTGGCTGAAAATCTTTAAAATCAACATCTTCAAAGGGTGTAATTAAAGTATCAATACTATTAATAAAACTTGGATGATGTAAATTTGAAGTCGTTTCTGTTAGTACTACAACTGACGGATCTGCAGCAAAATATTCTATTATTTTTTCGTCGATTGTATTGGCTTCGTTTACGCCAACTAAAATTAATTTGCGTTTTGCGTTATTCCAAACAGAAACAAATTCTTCACTATTTTCTATAGTTTTGGTTTCTAAAGGAAATTCTAAAGTCGTAATTTTTGAAGTCACAGAAAGTGCATCAACCGTTTCGTACAAAGGTTCTTCAAAAGGAGCATTGATATGAACTGGACCTTTTTTTAGAACAGCCGTTTCAATTGCTTTATTGATTTTTAAATCATTTTCTACAGATGCTTCTTCGGTTAAATTGGCATTGTAAACAGAATGATTTTCATAAACATTCTGCTGGCGAATCGTTTGTCCGTCACCAATATCTATTTTATTTTGCGGACGGTCTGCCGAAATTACAATTAATGGAATCTGACTGTAAAATGCTTCTGCAACTGCTGGATAATAATTTAATAATGCTGATCCTGAAGTACAAACCACAGCAGTTGGCTGTTTGGTCTGCTGGGCAATTCCTAACGCAAAAAAGGCCGCACAACGCTCATCGGCAATGCTGTAACATTTAAAATTAGGGTTTTGAGCAAAACCTATCGTTAAAGGTGCGTTTCTTGATCCTGGAGAAATTATAATATTGGTGATGCCTTTGGCGGAACAAATCTCGATAATGCTTTGTGCAAGCGGTATTTTGGGGTAAATCATTCTGATGGCGTATTACTTTTTTTAAGAAAATCTAAAGTCCTAGATTTCTTCTTTATATAGTACAAAGTTACAAACTTCGTATTTGATTTAACTTATAAATAGGAAGATATTAAGCCCATTTTTAGAAAAAGGGAATATATTTGTAAAATCGATTTTTTAATAAAAACAGACACTTTATGCGTTTCTTATATATATATATTCTTTTTATTTCATTGCAGACTATAAATGCTCAAAATCAATTCGTTCCTATTGATGTACCGTATAAAACTGCTTTAGAAAATGCAAAAAATCAAAGAAAACCTATCTTTATAATGCTTTACGCAGATTGGTGTCCGCATTGTAATTTAATGAAAAGTGAAGTTTTCAGTGATCCTGCTGTAATTGATTTTTTAAACCAAAACTATATCTGTACTTGGAAAAATATTGAAAAAGAAGAAGGAATTGCACTAAAAAATAAATTTAATACCAAATCACTGCCAACGTTTTTGTTTCTTGATGCTAATGAAACGCTTCTATATGCTTTAAAAGGCGAAATGAAAAAGGCTGAATTTATGACTGAAGCCAATTCTGCTTTAAATCCAAAACTGCAATTGCCTTATTTAGAAAAAGAGTTCCTTGCTGATCCGAGTAATTCAACTAAATATTTTACTTACTTGAATACGCTGAAAAAAGGAAAAGATAGAACCGATTTATCTCCGCCTACGCACATATATCTTAATACGCAGTCTGATGCTCAATTAATAAGCGAAACCAATTGGCGCGTAATTGCAAATGGCGTAACAGATATAAAATCGAGAGAATTTCAATTTGTTTTAAATCATCAAAAAGAATTTGCAGCTGTGGCTTCTCAAAATCGAGTTGATCGTAAAATTGAAAGTATTGTAAATGAATTGCTTCGTCCTTTGGTTGATAATTTAGATACTATAAACTATTATAAACAAAGAGAAGTGGCAAAATCTATACGTTTACAAAAAACAGACTCTTTGGTTTTTAAATTTGATTTAACTTTGGCTGAAAGAACTGAAAAATGGGATTTCTATAAAAAAGTAACTCTTGAGGATACTCAAAAATTTGTTTGGAATGATGCTAGTTTTCTAAAAGATATTGGACAAACGTATTTAAAGCATATTAAAGATACTGATGCTTTAAAAAAATCTATTCTTTGGGTAAAACATTCTATAGAAATAAACAATTCTTATGATGGAAATTTACTTTTAGCAAGGCTTTATACTAAAATAAAAGATAAAAAATCGGCTTTAAAATATGCTAAAGATGCCAAAGTAATCTGTACAGAAATGACTTGGAGTACCAAAGAAGTTGACACTTTACTGGCAGAATTAGGAGCTAAATAATACCCAAAAAACATAATAAAAACAAACCATGAACGTAACGCTAAGACCAGCAACAATAAACGATTTGCAAAAAATACTAGACATTGTAAATCATTCTATCCTGCATACAACTGCCAATTATAGTTATGAAATTCAGACTTTAGAAGTGCAGACTAAATGGTTTGAGGATAAAACTGCTAAAAACCTGCCTATAGTTGTTGCCGATTTAGATGGCGAAGTGGTTGGTTTTGGAAGTTATGGGCAATTTAGAGAGAAAATTGGTTATCAATTTACGGTTGAACATTCGGTTTATGTAGTTGATAATGTGATTGGAAAAGGTGTTGGTTCTAAATTATTATTAGAATTAATTCGTTTGGCTAAAGAACAAGGTTATCATGTAATGATTGGCGCCATTGATGCCGATAATGCTGGAAGTATTGCTTTTCACGAAAAATTCGGATTTGTGGTAACAGGAACAATCCGCGAAGTGGGATATAAATTTGATCATTGGCTGGATTTGGTTTTTATGCAGTTGATATTGAAGTGATTTTTTTTCTCACGCAGATTTAGCAGATTTTAGCTGATTTTTAAGCGATTTTTTCTTCTCATTTTTTGTCATCCTGAGGTACGAAGGATCTTCGTAAGTGGCTCCGTTACTGTATGGATTATGTAAACGAAGATTCTTCGTACCTCAGAATGACAAAGATTACGCAGTTAGAATAAGTCGTCAAATCAGCTAAAATCTCCTAAATCTGCGTGAGAAATAAATAATCAAATCCTTCGACTACGCTCAGGATGACAAAACAAAAAAATCCACAAACTTGTATCAATACAAATTTGTGGATTTTTGGTTTAGATAGTTCTAAGTTTAGCTTTTGATCCAATTAACAATTTCTGGATCTGTAGGCAATGTTTTTGGGTGAATTACTTTTACTAATTCGCCTTTTTCGTTGATTAAGTATTTCTGGAAATTCCATTCTACTTCAGAATCTTGTAAACCGTTTTTATCTTTCTCTGTTAAGAATTTATATACTTCGCACATATCAGATCCTTTTACAGAAACTTTACCCATCATAGGGAAGCTAACTCCGTAATTTTGCTGGCAGAAAGCACCAATTTCTTGGTTTGTTCCTGGTTCTTGAGAGGCAAAATTGTTAGCAGGAAAACCTACAATTACAAAACCTTTGTCTTTATATTCTTTGTAAATCGCTTCAAGATCTTTGTATTGAGGCGTTAATCCGCATTTTGAAGCGGTATTTACAATCATTACTTTTTTTCCTTTTAAAGACGCAAAATCAAAAGTATCTCCTGATAAGTCTTCTACTTTAAATTGGTAAATAGTTTCTTTTGACATGTTTTTATCTATTTTAGATACTTTAGTTTTACTTGTCTGAGCCTCAAGGTTTGTAGTTAACAAAGCGAGAGCACTCCAAGCTATTAATGCTATTTTTTTCATTGTTTAATTTTTTATAAAATTAACTAAAATCTGATTGACAAAAATTCTTTCGGGTCTTTATTTTTATTAAATATTAGTTAAAAAATGAAGCCTAACGTTAATCAGACGTTAGGCTTCCCCCCATACAAACAAATCAAACCATGAATTAATCTTTATGCATATACTGCATTATAATAAAGTGAGTCTGTGTGTAAATTGATTTATTCTACAATTTCAGACTCGTTTTTGTGTTCTTATTGATACCTTTTAAAATATAGTTGACGCCTCGGTTATAGTGAAAATCTTTACTTAACTCAATACACTAATTCTTAAATAATTTTCTAATGGCTTATATAAATATGGTAAAATTTCAACTTGTATTGTGCTGCTTCTAAATTTTCGATTGGAAGTCCGAGGACATCAACTATTATATATTTTGAACTTTAATTTCTTTTTTAAACATTTAAATCGAATGAATAATTTTGGACAACAATTTTTCGGTAATTACTGTTGTCAAAATTGCTTAGTGCTAAAACTGTAGTTAAACCAACAATCAATATTTGTAATTTATTTATGTTTTTCATAGCATTCAATTTTTAATATTGAGATTTATATTACAATTTTCCATTCATTATAAACTTTACTTCATTTTCACTTAAACTTTAAAATGAACCTATTTAAAATGTAATTTTTTCGTCTCTTGCTATTTCGTAAAATTTACTTTTCATGTTATAATAGCATTTACGCAATTGGATTGCTTTTGGTTTTAAAAAATTAAAAAAAAAACTACTTTTTTTTGTAATGCCTTATTTTAGTGGGGTTAAGACTGTTAAAAATTTTACTGTTTTCACAAAAAAATAAATTATCTTTATAACAAGTAATAAAATGTTGTTTAACATAATTTATTCAAACTTTAAAATCCGAATCTATGAGTCAAGAAGAATTGTTAGTTTTAATCTACAAAAAAGACGAGAGAGCTTTTACACATTTGTACGATATGTACTCCAAAAGCTTGTTTTCAGTAATTAATGTTCTGATCAAAAATCGAGAAGAAGCAGAAGATGTTTTGCAGGAAGTTTTTGTCAAAATCTGGAAAAACATCGATTCGTATAACGAAAGTAAAGGTCGATTTTATACTTGGATCCTTAATATAGCTAGGAATACGTCAATTGATAAACTGAGATCTAAAAATTTTAATAACAGCCAAAAAAACCTTTCTTCAGATAATTTCGTAAATCTGTTAGATGACAGTAATAAACTGGTCAATAGAATTGATACAATAGGTATTCAAGAATTTGTAAAAAAGCTGAAACCAAAATGTATCGAAATAATCGATTTATTATTTTTTAAAGGATATACCCAACAAGAAGCTTCAGATGAATTGGCAATGCCATTGGGGACTATCAAAACACAAAACAGAAACTGTATTAACGATTTACGTAATTATTTAAAAGTCTAATGGAAACAAACGAATATATAGAATCAGGAATTCTAGAATTGTACGTTTACGGTTTATTAACCGAAAAAGAGAATCTAGAAATAGCTGAATTAGCAAAAAACAACCCAGAGGTTGATCAGGAAATTATTTCGATAGAAAAGGCAATTGTTGCTTTATCATCAAGTTTCTCTCCTTTTCACTCGGTAGCTAATTTTGAGAAAATTAAAGCGCGCCTAGAGCTTAAACATGGTAAAGTAGTCGATATGAAGCCTGCATCAAACTGGTCACAATATGTGGGCTGGGCTGCGGCTGTACTACTACTTTTGGGTCTTGGGTATCAGACTTTAGAACTAACAAAAACAAAAGAAGCTATTGCTACAGTTGGTACTGAGAAAAATAAAATTCAAAGAGATTTTGCTTTCTTAGACCAACAGAACAAAGCAACAGAGAAAAACTTAACAATTGTTAGAGATATCAAAAATACTGGTGTTACGCTTGGCGGACAAGCTGTGTCTCCAACATCTTTTGCAAAAGTGTATTGGAATAAAGACACTAAAACGACTTATATTGATGCTGCTGGTTTACCAAAACCTCCAAAGGGAATGGTTTATCAAGTTTGGGCATTAAAATTGAGTCCGGTATTAACACCAACAAGTATTGGTTTATTGAGCGATTTTGAAGGAAATAATCAAAAGATATTTGCTGTTGATCAAACGGCTTCTGCAGAAGCTTTTGGTATTACACTTGAGCCTGCTGGAGGAAGTTTAACTCCTACAATGACACAATTATATACTTTAGGAAAAGTTTAAAACCTAACTATAACTATTCTTAAAACGCATATTAATTTATTTAATATGCGTTTTTTTATTATTTTTAAAGAACATAATAACTAAATTATGACTGAAACTCTACTTTTAAGAATTACTCTCGCTATCATTCTCCTCTCCCATTCTATTATTGGAATGTTTGATAATGGTATTAATGATTTTGGAAATTTATACCTAAATCAAATTGGTTTTGCTCCTTTTGGCGTCTTTTTGGCTTGGTCGATAAAATTATCCCATGTAATTGCTGCAATTCTTCTCCTTCTAAATAAATATATAAAATGGGCTGGTTTTGTTACCATTTTTGTACTTATTATGGGGATTATTTTAGTGCATTTTCAAGAAGGATGGTTTGTAGTTGGCGGCGGAAGAAATGGTATGGAATATAATTTTTTATTGATTGTAGTGTTTTTGGCTGTAATGTATCCTGATGGTTTTACTGGTAGTAAAAAAATTGAACACGGATGAGGCGGATTTGCTATCGCGAAGACGCTGATTGACACAGATTATTGTTTTTTATTTTATTAAAATCCGTTTTTATCCGCGTTTTTACAGAGTAAATCCGTTTAATCTGTGTTGAATTTTTTGTAGTAAGAAATGAAAAATGAAAAAAAAATGAACACGGATGAGACAGATTCGCTATCGCGAAGACGCTGATTGACACAGATTTTTATTTGATATTTTTTTTAATCGGTTTTTATCCGCGTTTTTACGAAGTAAATCCGTTTTATCTGCGTTGAATTTTTTGTAGTAAGAAATGAAAAAATTCATTATAAATATTTAAAGATGGAAATAACTTGTAAAAACTGTAAAGAAACATTCAAAGGTCATTATTGTAATAATTGCGGGCAGCCTGCAGCAACTCACAAAATAAACTGGCATTTTTTATGGCATGATATACAACACGGCTTATTGCATTTTGATGGAGGAATTCCATATTCTTTAAAACAATTATTTACTCGCCCGGGACATTCTATTCGAGAATTTATTGAAGGGAAACGTGTAAGACATTTTAAGCCGTTATCATTGGTTGCCGTTCTTGCCGCTCTTTATGGGGTTTTATATCATTATTTTCACATTAACCTATTTATAGAGCCTTCAAATTCTTCAACAATAGATTTGGAAGCATTCAATGAATGGACTTCTACTCATTTTGCTTGGATAACAATAGCTACAATTCCGCTTTTTACATTAGGAACTTTTATCTGTTTTAGAAATCAAGGTTATAATTTTGTTGAATATTTTGTATTGAATACCTTCAAAGCTACTCAAAAGTTATTTGCACATATTATTACATTTCCTTTTATCTATTATTTTAATGGAACTCCAGAGCTTAAAACGATTACAACTCTTATATATATAATTGACCTTATGTTGATTTTATGGACCAATATTCAATTTTTTAATAAAATGTCTAAAACAAAAGCTTTCTTATTAACGCTTTTGAGCCATTTAGTTTTTATAATTTCTTTCTTTTTTGTCGCTGCAATTATTTTATGGATTCATGGGGATTTGTGATTTGAGAAGGTTTCAGGTTTCAGGTTTCAGGTTTCAGGTTTCAGGTTTCAGGTTTCAGGTTTCAGGATTAAGGTTTCAGGTTTCAGATGTAAGAGTTCAGGTTAAAACGGTTAAACATGACTGGATTGAAT
>NZ_WMID02000025.1 GCF_009711165.2 Flavobacterium sp. MC2016-06
TTGAAACTTGAAACTTGAAACTTGAAACTTGAAACTTGAAACTTGAAACTTGAAACTTGAAACTTGAAACTTGAAACTTGAAACAAAAAAATCTAAGCTTTAAACTTCAAAGGTAAATGCACCACTTTTTTAGTCTCAAAAAATTCATCCTCAAAAATAGTAGACAAATCATATAAAGAAGCATTCGGAAAATCTTTCAATTCTTCTGCCAAATCACCACCTTTAAGATACAAAATTCCATTTTTTAAAGCGTGTTTATGTTGTTTTTTGATTTTATCCTTTATCCAAGAAACAAAATCAGGCATATTCGTTACAGCACGACTTACAATAAAGTCAAAATCACCTTTTGCATTTTCAGCACGCAATTGTTCTGCTTTTACATTTTTCAATTCCAAAGCATCAACAACACCTTGAACTACTTTTATTTTTTTGGCTATAACATCAATCAAATAAAAACGAGTTTCTGGAAAAAGTATTGCTAACGGAATTCCAGGAAATCCACCACCGGTTCCAACATCTAAAACAGTTGTTCCTGGCTCAAACTTCATGACTTTAGCTATTCCAAGCGAATGTAAAACGTGTTTTGTATATAAGGCATCAATGTCTTTTCTTGAAATAACATTGATTTTTTCATTCCAATCGTGATATAAAAAATCTAATTTTTGAAATTGTTCGATTTGAATCTCGGTCAAATCAGGAAAATATTTCAGAATCTCATCCATTGCTATAAATTTTTAACAAAAGTACTACTTTACTATTGAAATATTTAACTCAATTTTGCAAATTGAAAATTTATAATAATTACCTTTGAAAACTATTTAAATTAATTATGAATAACACTGCGCCAACATTTGCTAAGCAAGACAATCTGAAGTTTTTCAGAACACTTAATTCTCGGGTAAACAATTACTTCAAAGAGAATAACATTCAGAAAACTGGAAACTGGAAGCTGCACCTTAAAGCTGTTATTCTGTTTGCTGTTTTCCTGACTCCTTATTTTTTAATTCTAACATTAAACATGCCTTTTTGGGCACAATTGTTACTAAATATTCTTATGGGTGTCGGAATGGCCGGAATCGGAATGAATGTAATGCACGACGGAAATCACGGATCTTACTCTTCTAAGTCTTGGATTAACAAGATTATGGGCGGAAGTATTTACGTATTAGCTGGAAATGTTCACAATTGGCAAGTACAACATAATGTTTTACACCACACTTATACTAACATTCACGGTCACGATGAAGATCTAGATGCAGGAAGAATTATTCGTTTTACTCAAAACGCAGAATGGCACCGTTTTCATAAATTCCAACACTACTATTCTTTCTTTTTATACGGGTTATTGACTTTTAATTGGGCTTTAACAACCGATTTCAAGCAAATGAAAAACTATCTGAAAAGAAAATTATCTTACGGAACGCCTCAAAATCCAACTAAATTATGGACTGTTTTGGTGATTACAAAAATCATTTATGTTTTAATCTGGATTGTAATTCCAATTCTTTTAAATGTAGCTTGGTGGAAAGTTCTTGTTGGCTTTTTTGTAATGCATTATACAGCAGGATTAATTTTGAGTATTGTTTTTCAATTGGCGCACGTAGTAGAAGAAACTTCAAATCCTGTCCCAAATGAAAATGGCGAAATCGAAAATACCTGGGCAATTCATCAATTGTATACAACGGCAAATTTTGCTCCAAAAAACAAAATAATCAACTGGTTTACAGGTGGATTAAATCACCAGATTGAACATCATATTTTCCCAAATATCAGTCATATTCACTATGGTAAAATTGCTGAAATCGTAAAACAGACTGCAAAAGAATGCAACTTACCTTATTATGAATTCAAAACCATGACAGGTGCTGTTATTGCACATTACAAGCATTTAAAAGATCTTGGAATGAAACCAGAATTATCTGTTTAAAAACTAAAAAAAATCTATTAATAATAACCTCCTTAATTAAAGTTGAAATTAAGGACATTCAAAATTTTTATAATGAATCATATTCTTTCGGACAGAATTAACAACTTAGCGACTTCACAAACATTAGCAATGGCTGCTTTAGCTCGCGAATTAAAAGCACAAGGAAAAGACATTATCAGTTTAAGTTTAGGTGAGCCTGACTTTAATACACCAGACTTTATCAAAGAAGCTGTAAAAAAAGCAGTTGATGAAAATTATAGCACATATTCTCCAGTTGAAGGTTATTTAGAATTGAGAGAAGCAATTTGCAGAAAATTCAAAAGAGACAATAATTTAGAGTACAAACCAACTCAAATCGTAGTTTCTACAGGAGCAAAACAATCTTTATACAACATTGCACAAGTAATGTTAAACGATGGTGACGAGGTTATTTTGCCTGCACCTTACTGGGTTTCTTACTTCGAAATCGTAAAACTTTCTGGAGGAGTTCCGGTTGAAGTTCCAACGTCTGTAGAAACTGATTTCAAAATGACACCTGAGCAATTAGAGGCAGCAATCACACCAAAAACAAAAATGATGTGGTTCAGTTCTCCTTGTAATCCTTCTGGATCTGTTTACAGCAGAGAAGAATTAACAGCGCTTGCAAAAGTTTTAGAAAAACACCCAAATATATATGTAGTTTCAGATGAGATTTATGAGCACATCAATTTCTCAGGAACTTTCTGCAGTATCGGTTCAATTCCTGGAATGTTAGAAAGAACAATTACTGTAAACGGAGTTGCAAAAGCATTTGCAATGACAGGATACAGAATTGGTTACATTGGCGCTCCGGAATTTATTGCAAAAGCGTGTACAAAAATTCAAGGGCAAGTAACTTCAGGAGCAAACTCTGTAGCACAACGCGCTACAATTACAGCAGTAGATGCAGATCCAAGTGTATTAAATCACATGGTACAAGCATTCCATACCCGTAGAGATTTAGTTGTTGGATTATTAAAAGAAATTCCAGGAGTAAAAATCAATGTTCCAGAAGGAGCATTTTACGTTTTCCCAGACGTTTCTTCTTTCTTCGGAAAAACTTTAAAAGGAACTGAAATTAAAGATGCAAATGATTTATCAATGTATCTTTTAGGAGAAGCTAACGTTGCAACAGTAACTGGTGATGCATTCGGAAATCCGAACTGTATCCGTTTTTCTTACGCAACAAGCGACGATATCTTAAAAGAAGCATTACGCAGAATCAAAGAAGCTTTAGCTGCTTAATCAAGATTCAAATTTATATAAACGAAGCCTCAGGAATTTTCTTGAGGCTTTTTTTTATGGCGTGGCCTTCGGCGGGCTCAATGTCATTAAGTTAAGCTATTTTTTCACGCAGATTTCGCAGATTTGGCAGATTTTTTTATTCCAATTCCGCTAAAATCTGCGAAATCTGCGTGAAAATTAAATTATAGTTTTACAAAATTCCCATTCTACAATATTATAAATAACACGTAAAATTCTGTAAAACAAAATACTACATAAAATTACAACTTTGTATTATTAATAATTTTAAAAATTATAGTCATGATACATACCGATCAAACAACCGAGGAAACTGTAAGCACTTTAAACGGATTAATTTCAATTCTTGAAGACGGAAAACTAGGATATACAAATGCAGCCGAGCATGTAGAAAACCTAAACATCAAAGCCGATTTTATAGAGTATGCACGCGAACGTGCTTTATTTATTGTAGAAATACAAGATGAGATCAACAAATTAGGAAAATCTACTGATACTTCTGGCGGAGGTCCATTAGGAACTTTACACCGCACTTGGATTGATATTAAATCTTCGTTTACTGGTGGAGATACCGAAGCCATTATCAATGCTTGTGTAACAGGAGAAGAAGCTGCTATTGAAAAATACAAAAAAGCATTAGAAGAAAACCATCTTGAGTATAATCAAGTCGCTATTGTTTCAAGACAATTGGATAATATTGTAAATACTTTATCACAAATTAAAATGAAAAAATCGTCTTAATTGTTTAGACAATTTTTCCTCAAAAAACCACTTCTTTTATTAAAAAGAAGTGGTTTTTTCTTTTATCAAAATAAAAAACATTTACCGCTCTCGATCATATTAACCAACTCAAGCTAAATAATTATTTGCAATCACATTTATCATCATTCCATATTAAGTTAACAATTTCAAAAAAATCGCTTCAATACTAGCAAACTCAAATAATTTATTAGACCTTTGCACACTTTTTTCCGTGAATACCACAAAAGCCTAAAGTTCTAAAAATGAAGAAGAAGATTGAAATATTAGCTCCAGCTAAAGATTTAATTGGTGGAATCGCTGCCATAAATAGTGGCGCCGATGCCGTTTATATTGGTGCACCATTATATGGAGCACGTTCTAATGCTACAAACTCAATTGAAGATGTTGCAGCATTAGTAAAATATGCGCATTTATTTAACGCTCAGATTTTTGTAGTAATCAATACCATTTTATACGACAACGAATTAGAAACGTGTCGCGCAATGATTTGGGAATTATACAATATTGGTGTCGATGCCTTAATCATTCAAGACATGGCGATTATGGAAATGGACTTACCTCCTATCGTACTTCACGCCAGCACACAAGCCAATAATCGTGATGCCGATAAAATCAAATTCCTTAAAGATGCCGGAATCAAACGTGTCGTTTTAGCGCGCGAATTAAACTTGCATCAAATTAAAACAATCTACGATCACGCAGATGTTGAATTAGAATTTTTCGTTACAGGTGCATTATGTGTATCATTTAGCGGAAACTGTTATATGAGTGTCGCTAACGGAGAAAGAAGTGCAAACCGTGGTTCTTGTGCCCAAAACTGTCGTTTACCTTATAACTTAATAGACGGAAACGGAGAAACTTTAATCAAAAACAGTCACTTACTTTCTATTAAAGATTTTGATGTTTCAGATCAAATTCCAAATCTGGTTGAAGCAGGAATTGTTTCTTTTAAAATTGAAGGACGTCTAAAAGACATCGTTTATGTAAAAAACAACGTTTCTTACTTACGCCAAAAATTAGATACTTTCTTAGAAGGAAGTGATAAATACACCAAAGCTTCTTCTGGAAAATGTACTTATACTTTTGATTCTGCTCTCGATAAAAGTTTCAATCGCGGTTACACAGACTATTTTGTAAACGAAAGACACAGTTCAATTGGTTCTTGGGAAAGTCCAAAATCAAAAGGACAATATATTGGTAAATTAATAAAAACCGTTGGAAACGCTTACGAAATTGAAAACGGCGAATTATTAAACAATGGTGACGGACTTTGTTTCATCAACGAAAATAATGAAGCAGAAGGAATTTACGTCAACAAAGCCGAAAATGGTTTGGCTTATCCTAACGTTTTAAAAGAAATCAAAGACGGTACTTTTATTTATAGAAATAACGATGCCGCTTTCATTAAAATTGTAGAAAGAGAAGACAGTGCGGTACGTAAAATCAGTACCACTTTATTATTGACCGAAAACGAAAATGGTTTCGAATTAATCGCCACAGACGAAGACGGAAACGTAAGTACTGTGAATTTAGTTCATCCAAAAGAACAAACTAAAAACAACGAATCTATCGCAGAAAACTTTAAAACCAATTTGGCAAAAACTGGTTTTACTCCTTATACTGCAGACGAAATTGATGTAGTATTTTCTCAAAATTGGTTCTTACCTATTTCAAAAATCAATGAAATGAGAAGAACAGTTTTCGAGCAATTATCAGAAATTCGTTTAGCAAATTACAAACGTGAAGAACACCAAATGGTAAAAACTTCGCATCCTTATCCTGAAACGAAATTAGATTTCATGTACAATGTTGCCAACAAAACGGCTCGTAAATTCTACGAACGTCACGGCGTTACCGAAATCGAAAAAGCATTCGAATTACAATGGGATCCAGGAAAATCTCGTGTAATGACAACCAAATATTGCATCAAATACGAATTAAAAAAATGTCCGATACACCAAAAAGACATTGTTGGTGTAAAAGTAAAAGAACCATTAGTACTAAAACAAGGCGAATTAGAATACAAACTAAAATTCAACTGTAAACCTTGTGAAATGGAAATTTGGGAAAAAGATGCCGAATTTGAAATTGAAGAAGATCATTTTCATTAAAAACACAAAACCGATACAAATTAGTATCGGTTTTTTTTATTCCAACATAAATCATTTAAACGATTGTCATCCTGAGCGAAGTCGAAGGATTATCGCGAAAAAAGGCTTCGACTTCGCTCAGCCTGACACCAACTTTTACTTAAAAAATATTACCTTTTTATTTTGGGCGTGACCACAAGGGTCGGGCTATCCGTTACAAGTCCTCGCACTTCCTTCGTCAGGCTGTGGGCTTTCCACTTCTATCCCTCACGCAAATCGTAAAATGAGAACTATTTCGTTTATAATTACACTTGCATTCCACAATTTTGTCATTTCGAGGAACGAGAAATCGCACTAGAATCTCTGTTGTAAAATCCTCAATCTTTGTCGAATCTCGTGTGCGATTTCTCGTTCCTCGAAATGACAAACTATATGGTTACTGAACATAAAAATTAATTTCACGATAAATTAAATCTGCCAAATCTCCAAAATCAGCGTGGGAATAAATTCCATTTTTTTATCTTTACTCACCAAACTAAATTTAAATGGAATCTAAAAACAATATTACCAAATATTCAATTATTGCAGGTATTTTAGTTTGCTCTTTTTTTCCAATTTTAATCTTTTCAGAAAGTTTTTTTGCCGATTTATGCAACCTAATATGTGATTTCGGTATATCCTGGAGTCCAATATTTTGGGGGATTTTATTTCCGGTATTTATCATTTTTATATTCTGGAAAACCGCAAAAAAAATCAGTTTCTCATTAAACGAAATAACATACTTTAAAGCTTGCTCTCAATTTTCTTTTGGAGTAAGTTTAAAAATAACTATAGCCTTATTCACAATTTATATAATCGGATTATTTGTAAATGGCATATCTGTTGTACTACATTCACAGCTTTATCATACGATTGCATTTTCAATAAAATTGATTTTATGCCTATCATTTTTATTAATGATTCTAACTTTTATAAGTAGTTTAATAATTATAAAAGCAAGCCAAAAAACTCCACCTTTAAATTAAACAAAATGAAAATACTACTTCTCGGTTCAGGCGAATTAGGAAAAGAATTCACAATAGCCGCACAAAGAATCGGACAAACTATAATTGCTGTTGACAGTTACGAAAATGCACCGGCAATGCAAGTTGCTCACGGTTTTGAAGTTATCAATATGCTCGACGGCGATGCTTTAGACAGAATTGTAGCCAAACATAAACCAGATTTTATTGTTCCCGAAATAGAAGCCATTCGCACCGAACGTTTTTACGATTACGAAAAACAAGGCATAACAGTTGTTCCTTCAGCGAAAGCAGCAAACTTTACCATGAACCGTAAAGCCATTCGTGATTTAGCGTCAAAAGAATTAGGCTTAAAAACAGCCAAATATCAATACGCAACTTCGGCCGAAGAATTGCAAAAAGCCGTTCAGGAAGTTGGAATTCCGTGTGTTGTAAAGCCGTTAATGTCTTCTTCTGGAAAAGGACAATCGACAATCAAAAATCAAGAAGATATCCTTAAAGCCTGGGAATATGCTGTTGCAGGTTCACGCGGTGACGTTATCGAAGTTATTGTAGAAGCTTTTGTAAATTTTAATTCAGAAATTACCCTTCTTACGATTACTCAAAATAATAACCCAACACTTTTTTGCGCTCCAATTGGCCACAGACAAGAACGTGGCGATTATCAAGAAAGCTGGCAGCCTGCAAAAGTTTCAGACAAAGATTTATATGAAGCACAAGATATGGCTGAAAAAATTACCGAAGCGCTTGGCGGAGCAGGACTTTTTGGTGTTGAATTTTTCTTAACAGACGAAGGGGTTTATTTCTCTGAACTTTCTCCACGTCCGCACGATACCGGAATGGTAACTTTGGCAGGAACGCAGAATTTTAACGAATTCGAATTGCATTTACGCGCTATTTTAAGTCTTCCAATTTTCGAAATTACTTTAGAAAAAGCGGGCGCAAGTGCCGTAATTTTAGCTTCAGAAAATTCAGAAAACCCAACCTTTACTGGAATCGAAAAAGTCGCATCTTTACCTAAAACAGATTTCAGAATTTTTGGAAAACCAACTTCAAGACCTTATCGCAGAATGGGCGTTGTTTTAAGTCATGATTCACTTGCAACTCCTATTGAAGAAATTGTAGAACGTGCCAAAGCAACTTCAAAATTAATAACCGTAAATTCTTAAATAATGAAAAAATTAGTATTTCTAGTATTGCTTTTTGCAGGCATTACAATGCAGGCACAAGACAAAAAACAAAACAGCAAAAAGATAGAAACTCCTCAAATCGTTGAAGCATCATGCGGAGAATGTCAATTTGGAATGAAAGGAAAAAGCTGTGATTTAGCCGTTCGCATTGACGGAAAATCCTATTTTGTAGACGGAACAACGATTCACGATCACGGTGATGCACATGCCGAAGACGGATTTTGTAATGCTGTTAGAAAAGCTTCTGTTACTGGAGAAATTGTTGGAGATCGATTTAAAGCGACTTCATTTACTTTAATTGCAGCAAAATAATGGCATTGATTCTTGACAACATTGCCAAACACGTTTCGCTGACTCCAGAAGAACAGGCACTATTTTTATCTAAATTAGAAACCAATACATACAAAGCCAAAACCATTTTATTGAATGCCGGTGAAGTTTGTAAACATTCGTATTTTGTAAATTCTGGAATTTTACGAAGTTTCAATATCAACGATAATATTGTCGAACATGTACTTTCTTTTGCTTGCGAAGGCTGGTGGATGAGCGACATGTACAGCTTTTTTTCTCAAAAACCTGGACAGCTTTTTATAGAAGTTTTGGAAGAAGCCGAAATCGTTTCATTATCAAAAGAAAACCAAGAGCAATTGTATCTTGAAATTCCAAAATTGGAACGCTTTTTTAGAATCCTAATTGAGAATTCTTTAGTTGCTAATCAACAAAGATTAATGGATAATTTGAGTTTACCCGCAGAAGAACGCTTTGAGAAATTTTCTAAAAAATATGGAACTTTGATTCATAAAGTTCCTCAAAAACAAATTGCTTCATTTATAGGCGTTACACCTGAATTTTTCAGCAAAATGAAAGCCCGACTTTTAAAGAAATAGTTTTTTTGCCACAGATTAAAAGGATTAAATAGATTAAAAAAAGTTGCCACGAATTTCACAAATTTCCACAAATTAGATAGGCTCAATAATTGAATTAAAATTTGTGAAAATTTGTGAAATTCGTGGCAAAAAAAAATCATTTTAACCCTTTTAATCTGTGGCAAATAACAAAACACGGTTCGCAATAAACCGTGTGTTTTTTTTATAAATTAAAATTGCTCAACCTCGGTAGAATGCTCCATCGCAGTAATGGTAGACTTTCCAATCATAACGGTATTTTGTACCGCATCAAAATAAGAAGTTCCAACAAAAGCTTGATGTTTTACGGCTCTGAATCCTTTTTGCTGTAAAGCAAATTCTCTTTCCTGAAGTTCAGAATAACCAGCCATTCCGCGTTCTTTATACGCTCTAGACAGTTCAAACATACTTGTGTTTAAAGCATGGAATCCTGCCAAAGTAATGAACTGGAATTTATAACCCATTGCAGCCAAATCTTCTCTAAACGTTTCCATTTCTGCAACAGATAATTTCGCTGCCCAGTTAAAAGAAGGCGAACAATTGTACGCCAACATTTTATCTGGAAATTCTTTTCTCATCGCATCGGCAAACTTTTTAGCATAAACCAAATCCGGATTACTCGTTTCCATCCAAATTAAATCTGCGTATGGCGCGTAGCTCAAACCTCTTGCAATTCCCTGCTCGATTCCGCTGTTTACGTAGAAAAAACCTTCGTTAGTTTTTTCACCCGTAATAAATTTAGCATCACGCGGATCTGCGTCACTTGTTAATAAATTAGCCGCATCAGCATCTGTACGTGCTACAATAAGTGTTGGAACGCCCATAACGTCTGCTGCTAAACGAGCTGCAATTAGTTTATTAATTGCTTCTTGAGTTGGTACCAAAACCTTTCCGCCAAGATGCCCGCATTTTTTAGCAGAACTCAATTGATCTTCAAAATGAACTCCAGAAGCTCCCGCTTCAATCATCGATTTCATTAGTTCGAAAGCGTTTAGATTTCCTCCAAAACCTGCTTCTGCATCCGCCACAATTGGCACTAAATAATCTTTTTTATCTTCCACTTCATTTACTACCTGAATCTGATCAGCTCTCAACAAAGCACTATTAATTTTTTTCACAACCATTGGCACACTATTTACGGGGTAAAGCGATTGATCAGGATACATTTCACCTGCCAAATTTGCATCGGCAGCAACTTGCCAACCGCTCAAATAAATTGCTTCTAAACCCGCATCCACTTCCTGAATGGCTTGATTTCCTGTTAAAGCCCCCAATCCAGCTACATAATCCTGACTTTTTAACTTTCTCCATAATTTTTGCGCTCCCATTTTGGCAATAGAGTACTCAATTTGATAAGAACCTTGAAGCGTAACTACTTCTGTGGCAGTATAAGGACGTTCAACACCTTTCCATCTCGGGTTCGTAATCCAATCGTTAATCAATTCCTGAATTCTGTCTTCTGTTGTTTTCATAAATGTTATAGTTAAGTTGGTTAGTAAGCAATAAGTTTTCAGTCGCAGCTTTACTTGTATAATTAAATCTGCGAAAATTTCTATAATCTCATTTTATCTGCCAAATCAGCTAAATCTGCGTGAAAATTTTTAGCACGCAGATCTTGCAGATTAAGCGGATTTTTATAAATATTTATAGCATGGAATTGTCAAGAAATCAACAAAATCAGTATTTACGACTAATCTTTCCAATACTTTTTCAGCTAAAGGAAATTGACGTTTTTCGTAATTTTCTTCACCCAATTCCGTTTTTAATTTATTGAATTCGTCTAAAGCCAATTCGTGATAATACGCCAGGTTTAACTGTTTTCCATTATCCAAAACCACTTTATTCTGAAGCCATTGCCACAATTGCGATCTCGAAATCTCGGCGGTTGCAGCATCTTCCATCAAATTATGTAAAGCGGCCGCTCCTTGTCCATTCAGCCACGAAGCCAAATAGAGCACCCCAACATTGATATTTTTTCGAACACCATTTTCAGTAATGATTCCAATTGGTGGTTCAATTAGATCTGCTTCTGTAATTTTGCGGTATTCTCTTTTGATATGAATTTGATTTGGAGTTGGCATTCCAGCATCAAAAATATTTTTGGCTAACGAAACCAAATCTGGGTGCGCGACCCAAGTTCCGTCGTGACCGTTTCGCACTTCACGTTCTTTATCGGTTTTTACTTTCGCGAAAGCGGCAGCATTTGCTTCTTCATTATTCTTAATCGGAATCTGCGCTGCCATTCCGCCGATTGCATGAATTCCTCTTTTATGACATCTCTGAATTACCAAATTGGAATAGGCATTCATAAAAGGCGAAGTCATATTTACCTGATCGCGATCTGGAACAATGTATTTGGGATTCTTGCGGAACTTTTTGATGTAAGAGAAAATATAATCCCAGCGTCCACAGTTTAATCCAACAATATGTTCTTTCAATTCGTAGATAATTTCATCCAACTGAAAACTCGCTGTTATCGTTTCAATAAGCACCGTAACTTTAATTGTTCCTCGAGATAATTTCAAATAATCCTCGGTAAAATCAATTACAGTGTTCCACCAGCGCGCTTCTAAATAATGTTCCAATTTTGGAATATAGAAATACGGACCCGAATTGTTTTCCAACAGTTTTTTATGATTGTGAAAAACATACAACCCAAAATCTACCAAAGAACCCGAAACCATTTCACCTTCAACCAAAATGTGTTTTTCTAAAAGATGTAAACCTCTTGGTCGAACAATCAGCGTCGCGATTTTTTCATTTAATTGATAGGTTTTATTTTTAGCAGTATCCGTTAGTGAAATTGTTTTATTAACTGCATCTATTAAATTAACTTGACCGTCCATTAAATTTTGCCAAGTTGGAGACGTACTATCTTCAAAATCGGCCATAAAAGTTTTTGCACCAGAATTCAAGGCGTTGATAATCATTTTACGATCAACCGGTCCAGTAATTTCAACTCTTCTGTCTAGCAAATCTTTTGGAGTTTCAGCAGCTGTCCAATTACTTTCTCTGACGTTTTTGGCTTCTGGCGGAAAAACGGGCATAATTCCTTGATCAAAACCGACTTGCTTTTGCTCACGCTGTAACAACAACAATTTTCGTTGTGAATCAAATTTTTTGTGCAATTCTGTTATAAAAGCAATTGCATCATCTGTCCAAATAGTTGGATAAGAAAGGTTCTTTTCGGCTAAAAATTCCATTGCCGTTTCGGTAATCTCTAATTGGTTTTTCATAACTGCAGTTTTGTTTTTTATTAATCAAATAGGCTGTTATTTTTTAGCAATCTCTACCTTTCAAAAAAATACAGCAATTAACTATTTGACAGCTAATAAGTTTTACACTACAATGTTAGGAAAAAGTTTTTTACAAAACAAGCGAACGTTCGCTAAATATTTAAAATATTTTTTTGGCGATTGTTTTATTATTATTTATATTTGATATTATGGATATCGAAAAAGACTACATCAAGCTGATTTTTGGGCTAAAACTCAAGCAAGTCCGCACCCAAAAGAACCTTTCTCTTTTTGGCTTAGCCAAATTGACGAATCTTTCAAAATCGTATTTGAACGAAATTGAAAAGGGAAAAAAATATCCAAAAACAGATAAAATTTTACTTTTATGCGAACATTTGGACGTTCCTTACGACCAAATGGTGTCTTTAAAACTTGATAACAACCTCGCTCCGATTGGTGAAATTTTAAAATCTGGTATTTTAAAAGAGATTCCGTTAGAGCTTTTTGGCATTCAGGAATCAGATTTAATTGACATTATTGCGAATGCGCCGGCGAAAGTCAATGCCTTTATCAGTACCATAATTGAGATTGCACAGCATTATAATTTAAGCAGAGAAAGTTTCTTTTTGGCCGCTTTACGTTCTTACCAGGAAGCGCACAGTAATTATTTTGAAGATTTAGAAAATAAGGTAATTGCATTTTCGAAATCTTTTCAGATTAATTTAGATTCTAAAATAAGTGTTGAAGAATTGGAAGCGATTCTTAAAGAAGAATACGAATACACTATAAAAGAAATTGCTTTTACTGACCAAGAAGCTTTGGGCGATTTGCGTTCGATTTATGTTCCGAAAAGCAAAACATTATTGCTTTCTACAGAAATTGATGATCCTCAGAAAGCTTTTATTTTAGCCAAAGAAATTGCTTATAATTATCTAAAAATATCGGACCGATTACTGACTTTTAGCTGGATTAAATTTGAAAATTTTGACCAGGTTTTACATAATTTTTACGCTTCTTATTTCGCGGGAGCGTTATTATTACCCAGACAATTGGTTGTAGACAAAATCAATTTATTCTTGAATAACGAACAGCCAAAACCAGAAGAGTTTGTGGCGTTAATTGAAAGCTTTGAAGTTTCGCCTGAATCATTTTATCAGCGATTGACCAATTTACTACCGAAAGATTTTCATCTAAAGAACTTATTCTTTTTGAGATTATCACATCAAATTGGTTCTGATGTTTATCAAATAAAAAAAGAATTACACATTACAAATCAACAGGAACCGCACGCGAACGAAACCAACGAACATTATTGCAGAAGATGGGTTTCGGTAAAAACAATTGATGAAGCCATCAAACAAAACAAACCGCATTTTTTTGATGCGCAAATCTCGAGTTACGCCAATAGCGGAAACGAATATTTAGTTTTTTCATCGGCAACAAAAGATCCTTTTGTGCACAATAATATTCGTAGTATTTCGGTTGGAATTTTGATTAATCCAACGATGAAAAAGAAATTCAAATTTATTGAAGGAAAACCTTTAGTGAAAAGAATTGTTGGAGTTACTTGCGAAACTTGCGCTGTAAAGGATTGTTTAGAAAGAGCTGTTCCGCCAATTGAACTGGAAAAAAAGAAACGCCACGAAAATACAGATGCCGTTGTACAACAATATATAAATCAATTTAGTTGATCATGAAATATTTAACCTTAATAATCACCCTTTTCTTCATTAACTACAGCCAGAAAACTGATAAACTTAACGGTCGTTATTCTTATTTGGTAGAAGAAGACAATGTCTATGTACAAAAAGACAAAATTACTTTTAAAGACAGTATTTTCGTTTTTGACAATAAGTTTATGCCTAAAGGAAAAATTTCTTATGGCAATACAATTCTATTAGATCATTTTATAAATCGAGATTTAATTATAAGCATTTCTAAAGATCAAATTGAAAAAGACACTATTCCTTTTTCCATGCATGACAAGACAAATCCAGCTATGAATTATCTTGATGTAGTGGTTGGAAAAGGAAAACTTATTAAAATAAAGTAATTGATTCAAATCCTTTTCTTTTTTAAGTAGTTTTCAACACAATCTTGTCATCCTGAGGAACGAAGGATCTTCATAAGAAACTAACACAAAGTAATTCTTAGATTGTCGAGCTACTAGCGAAGATCCTTCGTTCCTCAGGATGACAAGATTGTGGTTACTTTAAAGTTAAAAAACTTTGAACCTTTGCCTCTTTGCACCTTTGAACCAATAACAAAAACCTTAGCAACTTAGCAACTCAGAACCTCAGAACCTTTTTTCTTAACCTAGATTAAGTGCTTTACGTTGACCTTGATAGTATCTTTGTACTATAAAAATAACAAAAGACATCATCATGGAAAATATAGTATTACATAAAGCAGAAACAAGAGGAAATGCAAATCACGGATGGCTAAATGCTTATCACAGTTTTAGTTTTGCAAGCTGGTACAATCCAGATAGAATTCAGTTTGGAGCACTTCGTGTTTTAAACGACGATACAATTGCAGGCGGAATGGGTTTTGGAACGCATCCACATGATAATATGGAAATTATTACAATTCCGTTGGAAGGTGATTTAGCACACAAAGACAGCATGGGAAATACTGAAATCATCAAAAATGGTGATATTCAGGTTATGAGTGCAGGAACAGGAGTACAACATAGTGAGTTTAATCCAAATGCAGATCAGCAAACCAAACTATTTCAAATTTGGTTATTTCCAAACAAACGAAATGTAGAGCCACGTTACCAACAAATTACTTTGGATGTAGCCGACAGACATAACAAACTTTCTCAAATTTTATCTCCGAATGCAGACGATGCTGGAGTTTGGATTCATCAAGACGCTTGGTTTCATATGGCTAATTTTGATGCCGGAATTGCAACCGAATATCAATTGAAAAAAGAAGGAAATGGTGTTTACGCTATCATTCTAAAAGGTAATGTAACAATCAACGGGCAGGAATTAAATACTCGTGATGCAATGGGAATCTCAGATTTTGAAACTTTAAATATAAAAGCAAATACTGATGCTGAATTTCTTTTAATGGAAGTTCCTATGAATTATTAATTCTAAACAATACAACACAACTATTTTTTACTTAAAAGGTAATATTTTGAATTTCAATTTATTACCTTTTATTTTTTGCTTAAATTTTCTAAAAACCCAAAAAGAAAGTTTAAATTTATAAAACAAATTAACCCAGCTTAAATCAAAATTTCAACCATGAATCCTAATGACCTTATAAAAGAATATACTAATGGTGAAGTTACCATCGTATGGCAATCTGGAAAATGCATTCATTCTGCCAATTGCGTAAAAAATAATCCTGATGTTTTTCATCCTAAAGAAAAACCTTGGATATTACCAGAGAACTCAACTTCTAAAAAAATCATAGAAACTGTAAACAAATGCCCATCGGGAGCGTTGACTTTTTATATGAATAATAAAAACTAGTTCTTCAGCTTTGCTCATTATAACACAAAAAAAACATTCCATTTTCATTTCTTAATCTAGGTTAAGTGCCTTTCGATTACTGTGGCCGTACCTTTGACCTATCAAAATGAAATTATTATAATTAATTAAAAAACATAAAATTATGGCAACTACAAAATGGTCAATTGACCCAACACATTCAGAAATTGGTTTTAAAGTTAAACACATGATGTTTACAAATGTTTCAGGGAAATTTGGAACTTACGATGCAATAATTACTGCAGAAGGAAATGATTTCGAAAACGCAGATATTCAATTTTCTGGTGATATCGCTTCTATCGATACAGCAAATGCAGACAGAGACGGTCACTTAAGAAGTGCTGATTTCTTTGATGCTGAAAGCAATCCAAAATTAACATTCAAATCTACATCTTTCAAAAAAATTGATGATGGTGATTATGAAATCACTGGAGATTTAAACATTAAGGGAGTTTCAAAATCAGTAACATTCCCAGTTGACTTTAGCGGTATCATGACTGATCCATGGGGAAATACAAAAGTAGGTTTAAGCATAGAAGGAAAAATCAATCGTAAAGATTGGGGATTAAACTGGAACTCTGCTCTTGAAACTGGAGGAGTTTTAGTTGGAGAAGAAGTTAAATTAAATATTGAATTGCAATTTGCAAAACAAGCTTAATTCTATACAATTTAGGTTTTAATTTGGTTGGTTAAAAGCCCCTGCACTTTCTAAGAGTGCAGGGGCTTTGTTTTTTTTTTTGAGTTTGCCACGAATTACCGCACACTAACATTCCGAAAGTCAGTTGGCGACATTCCAGTTTGTTTTTTAAAAACTCTCGAGAAATACGAGTAATCTTCGTATCCAACGGCATAAGCAACTTCGTTTACCGCTAATTGCTTATCGATTAACATTCTTTTTATTTCGAGAATAACGCGATCCATAATAACTTCGGTTGCTGTTTTTTGCAATATTTCGTTGCAAATTCTATTTAAATGTTTCAATGTGATATGCAATTGATCTGCATAAAAAGAAGGTAATTTTTGAGTTTTAAAATGTTCTTCTAAAAGCATTTCAAAAGCGCTGATCTTTATATTATACGAATGCGTTTGATGCGAATATGTTTCGCCATATTTGCGAGCAATTTCGATATGAATACAATCTAATAAGTTGAGCATTTTATCCAATTGTAATTTATTATTCTGACTATTTTCCTGAATTAATAAATTAAAATAAGGCAGGATTTTTGACTGTTCCTCCGATTCAAAAACTACTTCAGGTCTATTCAAAATAGAATGATAAAAATTATAATCGGTGATTGTTTTTTGTCCGAAATACAAGTTGTAAAGTTCCTGCGAAAAAATAATTACAAAACCTTCAATGTCTTCAGACAAACTCCAATGATGCATTTGTCCGGGTTGTAAAACGAATAAACTTCCTTTATTAATCTCGAAACGATCAAAATCAATTTCGTGAATTCCAGAACCATTCGTAAAAAAAACCATTAAATAAGAATCATGTCGGTGCGGTTCTTCGACAAAACTGTGGCTTTTTAAATGTTCCTTGAAAGTATTCACATAAAAATCGCGGTGAACATCGTTACAACTAAAATTCTGAACACTATAAATGGGATATTTTTTCATAACAAATGTCTTTATTGTGCTATAATAGGCGAAGATATAAAAAAGACTTTTATTGACCTCTTATTTAACTTTGTATAAATAAAAAACAACAAAATCATGTCAAGCACATTAACTCATATTTTAAAAAACGAATGTCCTGTTTGTCACACTGGAAAAGTTTTTACAGACAAAAATATTTTTCTAAATTTCAGCTTTCCAAAAATGAATGAATACTGTAGTCATTGTAATTACAAATTCCAAAAAGAACCTGGTTATTTTTTTGGAGCGATGTATGTAAATTACGGATTAACAGTCGCTCAAGGAATTGCAACGTATTGTATTGCACAGTTTTTCTTTGAAACAAATTTTGATTTAAGAATCATTCCGATTATTGCTGTGGTTATTACTTTACTAACTCCTTTTAATCTTAGATTTTCAAGATTAGCATGGATTTATATGTTTAAGGATTATACGAGCTAAAAAAATGTTATTTTTGCTTTTTAATTGAAACTAATTTTCAATTCCAAAAAAAGTAAAAATCAAATTAGACAAATGAAAGCATACGTATTTCCAGGTCAAGGTGCACAATTCACAGGAATGGGTAAAGACCTATATGAAACATCGGCTTTAGCCAAAGAATTATTCGAAAAAGCTAATGAAATTTTAGGTTTTAGAATTACAGATATCATGTTTGAAGGTACTGCCGAAGAACTAAAAGAAACTAAAGTTACGCAGCCAGCCGTTTTTTTACACTCGGTTATTTTAGCTAAAACTTTAGGTGAGGATTTTAAACCAGAAATGGTTGCAGGACATTCTTTAGGAGAATTCTCTGCATTGGTTGCTAATGGAACTTTGTCTTTTGAAGATGGATTAAAATTGGTTTCTCAACGTGCTTTAGCAATGCAAAAAGCTTGCGAAATTACACCATCCACAATGGCTGCCGTTTTAGGTTTAGCTGATAATATTGTTGAAGAAGTTTGCGCTTCTATTGATGGTGTTGTGGTTGCTGCAAATTACAACTGTCCTGGACAATTGGTAATTTCTGGAGAAACTACTGCTGTTGAAAAAGCTTGCGAAGCAATGAAAGCTGCCGGAGCAAAACGTGCATTAATTTTACCTGTTGGAGGAGCTTTTCACTCACCAATGATGGAACCAGCAAGAGAAGAATTAGCTGCCGCAATTGAAGCAACTACATTCGCAACTCCTATTTGCCCAGTTTATCAAAACGTTACAGCAAGCGCTGTTTCTGATGCAAATGAAATTAAAAAGAACTTAATTATTCAGTTGACTGCTCCTGTAAAATGGACTCAATCTGTACAGCAAATGATCGCTGACGGCGCTACTTTGTTTACTGAAGTTGGTCCAGGAAAAGTTTTAGCTGGATTGATTAACAAAATCGATAAAGAAGCTGTTACTGCGAATGCTTAATTTTTAGTATTTAGTCGCAGTTTTTAGTTTTCAGATTTATAAAAAATCCCAAATTATCAATTGATGATTTGGGATTTTTTTGAATTATAAAAAAAGACGCACGGCAGTGCGTCTTTATATGTATGCGTTACATTATTACGAGCGTATTTTTTGCTCCCATTTCCAGGCGCTTGCCATTGCTTCGTCTAATGTTAATTGTGCTTTCCAGCCCAAAACATCATTTGCTTTATCTGTATTTGCATACGCTTCGGTGATATCACCTTCACGGCGCGGCATAATTTTATAAGGCAATTTTTTATTGCTTACTTTTTCAAAACTATTGATTACTTCAAGAACCGAACTTCCTTTTCCTGTTCCTAAATTAAAAGTTTCTACTTTAGCTAAATTCTTTTTATTAAACAAACGCTGTAATGCAATAACGTGTGCTTTTGCTAAATCTACTACGTGAATGTAATCACGAACTGCTGTTCCGTCTGGCGTTGGATAATCATTTCCAAAAACAGATAATTCAGCGCGCAATCCTACTCCAGTCTGCGTAATAAACGGTACTAAATTCTGCGGAACTCCAATTGGCAATTCTCCAATTTCTGTTGAAGCATGAGCTCCAACTGGGTTAAAATAACGCAACAAAATAGCACTGATATTGGTTACTTTGGCAGTGTCTGTAATAATTTCTTCTCCAATTTGTTTTGTATTTCCATAAGGAGACATTGCTGCCTGAACTGGAGCGTCTTCTGTAATTGGCATTTTTTCGGCTTGACCGTAAACTGTACAAGATGAGCTGAAAATAAAACTTGCCTCAGCTTTTTCCTGTAATTGCTGCAACAAATACACTAAAGTACCAATGTTGTTTTCGTAATACAATAAAGGTTGCTCAACACTTTCTCCAACTGCTTTTGATGCTGCAAAATGAATAACTCCAGTAACATCGTTATGTTTTTTAAAGAAATCCTGAACTGCTGTTTTTTCTCTTAAATCGATTTTTTCAAACAGTGGTAATTTTCCTGTAATTTTCTCAATTCCTTTTAAAACAGTTTCCGAAGAATTAGAAAGATCATCAATTATAACAACTTCAAAGCCTTCATTTTGCAATTCGACTACGGTATGCGAACCGATAAATCCTAATCCTCCTGTTACTAATACTTTCATATTGTGGTTATTTTTTTTATGTCGTTAATTTATAAGCTTGTCTCGCAATAAGCACCCAATTGTTCTTTTGCTTTTGCCAAACCAGCATTATTCCTATTTTAATATCTTTATCAATGCCGCCATCTTTAGTGTGCGCTGCCAAAACATGTCTAACTATTGCGGTATCATTGTTAACAGTAATGGTCTGGTCTTGAAAATCTATAGTTACAAAATCAGATTTCCCGCTGACAATTCCGTCTATAAATTCGGCTTGATTTTGAAAAACACCATTAGAATGAACATAAGTCAATTTATCAGAAGTTAAATCTTTCAATTTATTTCCGTCGGCATCAATCATTGCCAGACGCAAAGTTTCGACACGATTACTGATTGCTTTTTCTTCTTTCGAATTTGTCTTTTGAGCAAAAAGCGAAAACTGAAAAAGAAATATTAAAACATAAAGACCTTTCATCTTTATTTACTTAAAAACTCTAAAACAGAATCTGTAATAAATTTAATCTGCTCATCATCCAATTCGGTATGCATTGGTAAAGCAATTACTTCTTGCACCAATTGATTGGTTACTGGAAACTGCTCTTCTTTATAACGAACATCTACATACGCTTTTTGTGAATGCAGCGGAATTGGATAATAAATCGCGCAAGGAATTGCTTTATCTAATAAATGCTGCATTAATCCATTACGATCTGCATCAACAATTCTTAAAACGTATTGATGAAAAACGTGATCGTTTTCATTTGCATTAAATTCTGGTGTAATAATATTTTTATTACCTGCAAAAGCTGCATTATATTTTGATGCTGCTCTACGACGTGCTTTATTATACTCGTCTAATAAAGGTAATTTTGCATTTAAAACTCCTGCTTGAATACTGTCTAAACGAGAATTTACACCAACAACATCATGATGGTAACGCTCATACATTCCGTGGTTTACAATGCCGCGGATAATGTGAGCCAATTTATCATCGTTTGTAAAAATTGCTCCTCCATCTCCATAACATCCTAAGTTTTTAGAAGGAAAGAATGAAGTTGCAGCCACATGACCAATTACTCCTACTTTGCTTTTTACTCCAGATTTAGAAATATAATCTGCTCCAATTGCTTGTGCGTTATCTTCAATTACATAAAGATTATGCTCTGCTGCAATTTCCATAATAGCATCCATATTAGCCGCGCGGCCAAATAAATGTACCGGAACAATTGCTTTAGTTTTTGGTGTAATTGCTTTTTTAATTGCTTCGATATCAATGTTCATATTTGTTATATCAACATCAACCAAAACAGGTGTTAACTGCAATAATGCAATTACCTCAACAGTAGCAGCAAAAGTAAAATCAGCAGTAATAACTTCGTCTCCAGGTTTTAGATCTAATCCCATCATTGCGATTTGCAATGCATCTGTACCGTTTGCACAAGGAATTACGTGTTTTGCTCCTAGATAATCTTCAAGATTTTTTTGAAACTGATGAACCAAAGGTCCGTTTATATAAGTATTTGTATCTAAAACCTCTTGAATTGAAGCATCAACCGTTGTTTTTATTTTTTCGTATTGACTCTTTAGGTCAACCATTTGAATTTTTTTCATTTTTCAATATTTGTTTTAAAATAAAGATTTGACTTTAAAGCCTAATCTTTAAAAGGAGGAACAAAAATAGTTATTTAATGACTTTAAACCAATGAAAATAATCGAAAGAAGCGTAATTTAGCCGCAAAAATTAACAGATGCTTTTTTTATACAATTTAGTCATTTCTATTGCTGGGTTTTTTCTGAAAATCATAGCGCTTTTTAGTCCGAAAATTAAGCTTTTTGTAGAAGGCCGAAAAAATGTTTTCGCTATTCTAGAAGAAAAAATAAAACCAACCGATAAAACCATTTGGTTTCACTCTGCTTCTCTTGGCGAATACGAACAAGGGCTTCCTGTTATTGAAAAAATAAAAGAAAAATATCCTTCTCATAAAATAATTATTACGTTTTTCTCGCCTTCCGGCTACGAAGTCCGCAAAAACAATAATGTTGCAGATGTTACTATTTACCTGCCTTTGGATACTAAAAGCAATGCTGAGCGATTTTTTAAATTAGCACATCCCGAATTGGCTTTTTTCATTAAATATGAATTCTGGCTTAATTACTTAAAAGAACTAGAATCGAACAAAATTCCAACGTATTTGATTTCTGGAATCTTTAGAGACAATCAGATGTTTTTTAAATGGTATGGCGGTTTTTACAGAAAAGCGCTTGAAGCTTTTACGTATTTCTTTGTGCAGAATGAAAAATCTAAAGAAAAAATTGAAGGAATCGGATTTCATAATGTAATTGTTTCTGGTGACACTCGTTTTGACCGCGTAAATGCTATTTTGGAACGAGACAATAGACTTGATTTTATTGAAGAATTTAAAAACAATAAACCTACGATAGTTATAGGAAGTTCATGGCCAAAAGACGAAGCTCTTTTAGCCAACTATATCAATCAAGCTTCTGATGATGTAAAGTTTATCATTGCACCTCATAACATCAAAGCCGATCAAATAGCAAATCTGAAAGCACAGCTTAAAAAACCAACTCTATTATTTTCAGAAAAAGAAAATACAGCTTTAGCAAACTACAATGTCTTTATAATCGACACTGTAGGTTTGCTGACTAAAATTTACAGCTACGGAACTATTGCTTATGTTGGCGGCGGTTTTGGAAACCCTGGGATTCACAATATTTTAGAACCCGCAACATTTGGAATTCCTATTTTGATTGGTCCAAACTTTTCTAATTTTGCCGAAGCTGTTTTATTGGTCGAACTTGGCGGCTGTATCTCTATTTCTAATTACGATGAGTTGAAACAAAATTTTGATCGCTTATTGACAGATGAAAATTTCTTTAGAGAAAAAAGCCAAATCTGCAAATCGTATATTCAAGAACATAAAGGCGCTGCAGAACGCATCATGAAAATCGTTTCAAAAGCTATTTAAAACACAAACAAGAGAGACCTGACATCGTTTTTTCTCTAAAAAGCGCTTAAACGAGCTTATTTTGAGTTTTAAAGCTTATTTAATAATCAACAAAACACAGAATAAACTGCAAGTAAAAGAACCAAACAACCTATTCTCTTGTAGAATATTCAATGAAAAATAATTTAGACAAAAAATAAGATAATATAACATTTTTTTAGTATTTTGGCATATTCTTTGATGAATAAGATAATCGTGAGCGATGAAAATATTTTAAAAAAAAAATAAAAAAATATTTTACATATTAAAAAATTTATATCTTTGCCACGAATTAATAATTAACCTTTTATAATAAAGTAAGATGAAAAAAGTATTTTTAAGTTTAGCTGTTGTTGCTGTTTTAACTGTTGTATCTTGTAAAAAAGCTGACGCTGCAGCTACTGAAGCTGTAGATTCTACTGCTGTTGCTGTTGATTCTGCTGCTGCTGTAGTTGATTCTGCTGCTGCAACTGTTGATTCTGCTGCTGTGAAAGTTGACTCTGCTGCTGCAAAAGTTGAAGAGGCTGCTGCTCCTGCTAAAAAGTAATTCTAAATTACTCAAAAAATTAAAAAGCTATCTTTTAGATAGCTTTTTTTTATGCTTTATATTTAAATTTAAGCATAGCTCTAAAAAAATGCGTTTTGAAATTCTCAAAACGCATTTTTTTATTTACTCTGCAGCTTCTTCCGCAACTTCCTCATCTCCAAAAATTGACTCACTAGACGCAAAATCCAAAATCTCAGCCCTCGAAGCATAAGTGACAATTTCTTTGATTCCTTTTTGCAAAAGCAATTCTGTTGTGTATTTACGACTTATTGCAAACTGAAGCTCGCCAAGCATCAATTTAAAGAAATACTTTCCGCCAGAACCTTTAAATCGCAAAAATCTAGCTTGATCTATATTCACCTTAAACTTCTCAATATCCTCCTCGCACTCAAACTTCAATTCATAACTTAAACTAGTAAATATCACTTTTCCTTTTCTAGAAGTAAAAACAAATTTATACTCATCATTAAATCTTTTACTAATTACAAAAGCACCCATTTAAATTTTAGATTTTAGATTGTTGATTTTAGATTACCGCCTTAAGATTTTAGACTTTAGATTGTTGATTTTAGTTTTATTAAAAACCTTAAAATAGAAATAAAAAACATTTTGCAGTTTTCTATTTTTCAACATGACTTTAGACAATAAAAAAAGCCTCTTCAAAAAGAAGAGGCTTTAGTACTCAGAGCGGGACTTGAACCCGCACGAACATTGCTGTTCACTGGATTTTAAGTCCAGCGTGTCTACCAATTTCACCATCCGAGCATTATATGGTTTTGAGCGAAAAACGGGGCTCGAACCCGCGACCTCGACCTTGGCAAGGTCGCGCTCTACCAACTGAGCTATTTTCGCGTTTCAAATTTTTGCAAGAACCACAACACATCACTTGTTCTGTATTGCGAGTGCAAATTTAGGACATTTATTCAATTACACAAGCCTTTTTTGAAAAAAAAATTCACTTATTTTATAACCTTCTGATAACCTAAACTTTAAACTTGAAAATTATTTTCGATTTAACATCCTTTTAATCTCATTAAGTTTCATCAACGCTTCAACTGGTGTGATCGCATTTATATCAAGACTTAAGATCTCTTCTTTTATCTCTTCCAACAATGGATCGTCTAAATTAAAGAAGCTCATTTGCATCTCTTCATTCTCAGATTTGATTCCATTTAAGGCATCGCTAGAATGATTTTTTTCTAATTTCTTTAATAATTTCTGTGCTTTCAAAATTACGATTTGAGGCATTCCTGCCATTTTCGCCACATGAATACCAAAACTATGCGCACTTCCTCCTTTTACAAGCTTTCTGATAAAAAGCACCGTATCTTTTAATTCTTTTACCGCAACATTATAATTTTGAATTCTTGGTAATGATTCTGTCATTTCATTTAATTCATGATAATGCGTCGCAAATAAAGTTTTTGATCTTGACGGATGTTCATGTAAAAACTCGGCAATAGCCCAAGCAATAGAAATTCCATCGTAAGTACTCGTTCCTCTACCAATTTCATCTAGCAATACTAAACTGCGATCTGATATATTATTCAAAATAGAAGCTGTTTCATTCATCTCTACCATAAATGTAGATTCTCCCATCGAAATATTATCTGAAGCTCCTACTCTAGTAAAGATTTTATCAACGATTCCCATTCTAACACTATCTGCAGGAACAAAACTTCCCATTTGAGCCAATAACACAATTAAAGCCGTTTGTCTCAAAATAGCCGACTTACCAGACATGTTTGGTCCAGTAATCATAATAAGCTGCTGTGTTTCTCTATCTAAGAAAACATCATTAGCTATATAAGGAGTTCCAACAGGTAATTGTTTTTCAATTACAGGATGTCTTCCGTTTTTAATATCCAATTCAAAAGTCTCATCAATTTCCGGACAAACATATTGATTCTCTATTGCCAATTGTGTAAATGAGCACAAACAATCTAATTGTGCCACTAAAAACGCGTTCATTTGAACTGGCTTAATATAAGTCGAAATCCAAGCTACTAATTGCTCAAAAAGATCGGTTTCTATTTTATGAATTTTTTCCTCAGCGCCTAATATCTTTGTTTCGTATTCTTTTAATTCTTCGGTAATATAACGTTCTGCACTTACCAAAGTTTGTTTACGAATCCATTCTGTTGGCACTTTATCTTTATGTGTATTTCGCACTTCAATATAATATCCGAAAACATTATTGAATGAAATTTTTAGAGAAGAAATTCCTGTTAGCTCTGATTCTCTTTTCTCAATTCCTTCTAAGTATTCTTTTCCAGAAGTAGAAATAGCTCTTAAATCATCTAGTTCTTCACTGATTCCTTTTGCAATAGCATTTCCTTTTGCAATCGCAACGGGCGCATCTTGATTTAAGGTCGTTTTAATTTTCTCTCTCAATAAATCGCAGGCATGCAGACTGTCTCCAATTACTTTTACTGCTTCTTGCGGACTTTCTAGCGCCAGCGTTTTTATTGGAATAATCGCATCTAAAGATTCTTTTAAATAAATAATCTCACGAGGTGAAATTTTCCCTGTTGCAATTTTAGAAATCAAACGCTCTAAATCTGAAATTTGTTTGATTTGATATTGAATATTCTGTAAAACTTCTTGATTGGCTTTTAAATACGAAACCACTTCATGACGTCCTTTTATTTTATTACTGTCTTTTAAAGGAAGCGCCAGCCAGCGTTTTAACAAACGCCCTCCCATTGGCGAAAGCGTTCTGTCTATTACATCTAATAGTGTTACTGCATTTGGATTGTAACTGTGATACAATTCTAGGTTTCTAATCGTAAAACGATCCATCCAAACATAAGCATCTTCTGCTATACGCTGAATTGCAGTGATATGCTGTACACGATTGTGCTGTGTTTCTGATAAATAATATAAAATTGCTCCAGAAGCAATAATTCCTTCTTTTAATTCTTCAACACCAAAACCTTTTAATGAAGCTGTTTGAAAATGTTTGGTTAAAGTTTCTAAGGCGTAATCTTCTTTATAGATCCAGTCTTCTAGATAAAAGCTATGAAAATCCTCTCCAAAAGCGTTTTTAAAATCACCTTTATTGTTTTTTGGAACTAAAATCTCACTTGGATTAAAGTTCTGTAATAATTTATCAATGTATTCTGCATTTCCTTGAGCAGCTAAAAATTCTCCGGTAGAAACATCCAAAAAGGAAACTCCTATATTATTTTTTGCAAAATAAACAGATGCTAAAAAGTTATTTGTTTTTGACTGTAAAACCTCATCATTTAAAGAAACTCCAGGAGTTACAAGTTCTGTAACGCCTCGTTTTACGATAGTCTTAGTCATTTTTGGATCTTCAAGCTGATCGCAGATCGCTACACGAAGTCCCGCTTTTACTAATTTTGGCAGATAAGTATTAATAGAATGATGAGGAAAACCAGCCAAAGCTGTTTCAGTTTCAGAACCTGCACCACGTTTTGTCAAGGTTATACCAAGGATTTTAGAAGCTCTAACAGCATCTTCTCCAAAGGTTTCATAGAAATCTCCTACTCTGAAAAGCAGACATGCATCAGGATATTTTCTCTTGATTTCGTTATACTGTTTCATTAAAGGTGTTTCTTTCACCACTTTCTCTTTCGCTGCCAAATTATTGTGTTTTAAATGAAAAATTTATGACAGCGAATTTATAATATTTTGAAGGAATAACGAAGGCTTCAAAAATTAAAATATTTTAAGATTTTTTTAAGTCGGTGTATAAGATTTTTACATAGATTTGTTCATAATTAAAACAAAGAATCTTAAAGATGAAAAAAATAATTTTATTCGCTATGCTAGCTGTAGCTGGAATTACAGCTTCTAACGCTCAAAGTACAAAAAAAGGAACTGCTAAAGTTGCTAAAATTGAAGGAGCTGGAATGACTTTTGAAACTGAAACTATTGATTACGGAACTATCGCGCACAACGCTGATGGAAAACGTGAGTTTGTTTTCGTTAACAACGGAACTAAGCCATTAATCATTACAAACACGCAAGGTTCTTGCGGATGTACTGTTCCTACAACACCAAAAGAGCCAATCGCTCCAGGTGCTAAAGGTATTATTGGTGTAAAATATGCTACTGACAGAGTTGGTGCTTTTACAAAAACTGTAACTGTTACTTCTAATGCTGAAGGGCAACCAACAAAAGTACTTACTATTAAAGGTACAGTTTTACCAGATCCAGTAAAAAGCTAATCTGAAAACAGCAAAATAATTAAAAAAGCTTCCTTAACTTTGGAAGCTTTTTTTATGACCTCAATTCAAAACAAATGAGAAAACTTGAAAATAGTGAACTAGACCGCAAATCGATAGAAGATTTTAAGAAATCTGAAAAAACACCGCTGATTTTAGTATTAGACGATATTCGCAGCTTACATAATATTGGCTCTGTGTTTAGAACTGCTGATGCTTTTTTGGTAGAAAAAATAATCTTGTGCGGTATTACAGCTACTCCTCCTAATAAAGAAATTCATAAAACAGCTTTAGGCGCAACCGAAACTGTTACTTGGGAACATCATGAAAATGTTTTGGAAGTTATTGAAAATCTAAAAAAAGAAAACGTACTAACTCTTGCTATTGAACAAGTTGAAAGTGCGATTTTTCTTCAAGATTTTAAAGTCCAAAAAGATCAAAAATATGCATTGGTTTTTGGTAATGAAGTTTATGGCGTAGCACAGGAAGCTGTTGCTATCTGTGACGGATGTATTGAAATTCCTCAGCTTGGAACTAAACACTCTTTAAACATTGCTGTAAGCGCAGGAATTGTCGTTTGGGACCTGTTTCAAAAATTAAACTGGCCTAAATAGAAAATTCTTTTTTTATTATTAATTAATTGATATTTTTATAAAATGAAAAATATCAATTTACTAACAATAACCATTTTATTTTTTGTTTTAAATTTTAATTTATCTTATGCAGAGGCAAAAATTAAAATTTTTAACAGAAGCACTGCCATCATCACAAAAGATACGCTATTAACAGCAAAAAAAAATAAAACCAAAAAAAACGCAGCGATTACGCCTCCAGTTCTTACTGCTGTTGGAGATCAATTGTATTGCCCACTAACAACCATTAATGTTGTACAAAATTTTACAATTACTCATGATCCTGCAGAACTAGGAACACAAGCTGCTTATATTCAGATTTCATCTGGCTACTCAAATGGCTTTGATAATTTAGTACTTTCAAACCCAGCAGCACACCCAACAATTACTACCAGCTGGGATGCTACTGCGGGGAAATTAAAACTTTCAAGTCCAACAACAGGAACAGATGTTGCTTATTCTGATCTCGAAAGTGCCATAAAAGATGTTGTGTTTTCAAATTCTTCAGCAACGGCTTCTGGAACTAGAACTTTTTCTATTACGATTGGTCAAGCTAATTATTTACCTTCTACAGGACATTATTATTTATTTGTTCCTAATATCGGAATAACTTGGTCTGCTGCAAAAGCGGCTGCAGAAGCAAGTACCTATTATGGCCTTCAGGGGTATTTAGCCACTATATTATCAGCTGATGAAGCTAAATTAATTGGCGAGCAAGCATCTGGAACGGGATGGATTGGCGGAAGCGATGCCGAAACCGAAGGTATTTGGAAATGGGTTACGGGCCCAGAAGCTGGAACTATCTTTTGGAATGGAGGCGTAAATGGCTCAACCCCAAATTACGCTTTTTGGAATAACGGCGAACCTAATAATCAAGGAGGAAATGAAAACTATGCACATATTACGCAGCCTGGAGTCGGCATAAAAGGTTCTTGGAATGATTTATCAAATACTGGCTCGTTAGTTTCTGGTGATAATTATCAGCCAAAAGGATATGTGGTAGAATATGGCGGAATGCCGGGCGAGCTTCCTTTAAATATTGCGACAAGCTCCAAAATTACGATTCCCGTAATTACCAGCGTGCTTACTCCAAATCCAATTTGTGATTCAGGAAGTTTTACCATAAATGCAACAGCTACAACTGGTGCAACAATAAGCTGGTATGATGCTGCTGTTGGCGGAAATTTATTAGCAACAGGAAATACATATACTACACCTACAATAAACACAACAACTACTTATTATGTTGATGCAGGCTGTCAGACTAATAGAAGATCGGTTGTGGCAACAATCAACAAAACACCCGATAATCCAACTACAACTGCTGCAACAGTTACTAGATGCGGTGCAGGAACGGTAACACTTCAAGCGAGTTCTGATGTTGGTACTATTAATTGGTTTACAACTGCTACTGGAGGAACAAGCGTTTATACGGGCAGTAATTTTACAACTCCATCAATTGCAGCAAATACAACCTATTATGCCGAAGCATCAAACAACGGCTGTACTAATATTAATCGTATTGCTGTAAATATCATTATTTATACACCGCCGGTGGTTACTGACCAAACTGTTATTTTATGTCAATCGCACACAATACTATTAGATGCCGGAATTAGCGGTATGACTTATTTATGGTCTACTAATGCTACTACTCAAACTATAGTAGTTAATGCTGGCGGCACTTACACTGTTGTTGTTACAAATCCTGGCCCTGGAAATTGCAGCAGCACTAAAACTATTGTTGTTGATGAGCACTTAAAACCAGAAATAGATAAAATTGACATTGAAGGTACAAGAGCAATAATTTACCCTGTTAAAGCTCAAGATTATTTTGAATATTCTGTAGACGGAACAAATTTTCAGGATTCTAATATCTTTTATGATGTTCCCGGCGGTTTACAAACTGCTTATATACGTGAGAAAAATGGCTGTGATCAAACTGCAAAACAATTTGTAGTACTTTCTTTTCCTGCTTTTTTCACTCCAAACAATGATTCTTATAATGACGTTTGGGAAGTAACGGGAATGGAAAATTTCCCTCAGGCAGAAGTTACTATTTTTGACAGATACGGAAAATTGATTGCACAGCTAAATGCTTCTAAAATGAGCTGGGACGGAACTTTAGACAGAACGCCTCTACCCGCTTCTGATTATTGGTACGCCTTAAAAGTTGACAATACAAGACCTATTTTGAGAGGGCATTTTTCTCTTAAAAGATAATTTTTTAATTAGAGAATGTGGCAATTTGATAATTAGATAATGCCTTAGAAAAGTCTTAAAAATTCTCTAATCATCTCATTATCAAATTGACTCATTAACTAATTATCACATTAACTAATTTTCTTCTGTATTTCGTTTAAAATAAAAAGGTAGTCTTCGTGTTTTTTCACAAAATCGCGATCAGAAACGTCTATGATTAAAACATTCAAATCGGTTTGAGATTTTATATATTCTAAGTAACCGTTATTAATTTTTTCTAAATAAGCAGCTTCAATATTCTGCTCGTAAGTTCGACCTCGTTTTTTTATATTTTGAAGTAAACGATCGGTATTTTGATACAAATAAATATACAAATCGGGTTTTGGCATTTCTTTGTAAATGATATCGAATAAATTTCGGTACAAACGATATTCATCTTCGGCAAGTGTAATTTTAGCAAAAATCAGCGATTTAAAAATATGATAATCGGCTACGATAAAATCTTTAAACAAATCAAACTGTGCTAAATCATCTGACAACTGCTGATAACGATCTGCTAAAAATGACATTTCTAACGGAAAAGCATATCGATTTTGATCTTTATAAAACTTTGGCAAAAATGGATTATCTGCAAATCGTTCTAAAACGGTTTTGGCATTAAAATCTTCTGCAATCTTATGTACGAGAGTCGTTTTTCCGGCTCCAATATTGCCTTCAAAAGAAATATAATTAAATTTCTCCAGCGGAATTTCCTGCAGCGGATTCTTCAAATTCTGAACCACAGTACAAACGCTGTCGTCTGGTGAAACAGCTATTAATTCTGAGATCGTTTTTTGAAAAACAGGATGTTTCCAGTCTAGTTTTAAATCCTGCAATGGCAATAAAACAAAATTTCTATGCTGCATTAAAGGATGCGGCACTTGTAATTTCTCCGATTCGATAATTTCATTATCAAAAAAAATTACATCTACATCAATAATTCTAGATTGATATCCTTGCTGTTCTGAACGAATTCGACCTAATTGTTTTTCGACTTTTAAAACCTGATTGAGTATTTTTTGTGCCGATGAATTGGTGTGTAAAACTAGTGCGCAATTATAAAAAGCATCACTCTCAAAACCCCAAGCGGGTGTTTCGTATAGTTTAGAGACCTTAATAACGGTTCCCACTTCCTGATGTATCAATTCGATACAACTTTCGATGTTTGCCAGTCTATTTCCCTGGTTACTGCCTATAGATAAAACGACTTGATGCTGTGATTTCATAATTAATTGCAAATTAACTAAAACTATTTTATAATTAACCAATATATTTGTGAAACGGCTCTTGTTATCGATTGAAAATTTGAGTCCGAAAATTTGTAACATATTAGCCTTTTTCGCTACTTATTAAAAAAAATATACTTATGAAGTTTTTAGGAAATGTAATTGCCACGGTAATTGGTATTTTTGTATTTATTATGCTTTTCTTTTTTGGAGTAATCCTTATCGGAGCTATTTTTGGAGGAGATGATACAGTCTCTGTTAAATCTGATTCTGTTATCGAATTGGATTTAAAAAATATCAAAAATGATTATGCTGGAAAATACAAAGATCCGTGGGTAACTGTTTTTTCAGACAAAAAAGCGATTGGTTTAGTTGATGTTATTAATGCTATTGAAGCTGCAAAAACAGATGAAAAGATAAAAGGAATTTCTATCTTAAACGATCAATCTTCTTTAGGATTGGCACAATATAAAGATTTGAGAAATGCTCTAGAAAGCTTTAAAAAATCAGGAAAATTTGTTTGGGCATATGCCAACACATATTCTCAAAAAGAATATTATTTAAATTCTGTTGCCAATACGGTTTACTTAAATCCTGCGGGAGATTTAGACTTTAAAGGACTTTCGTCTGAAGTAATGTTCTTTAAAGATTTTCAAGATAAATCTGGCGTTAAAATGGAAGTAATTCGCCACGGAAAATACAAAAGCGCAGTTGAGCCCTTTTTAGAAAATAAAATGAGCGATGCTAATAGAGAACAAATGACGGCTCTTTTAAACTCTATCTGGACAACTGTTTCTAACGATATTTCAAAAAGTAGAAATATTCCTCTTGCTAAGTTAAACGAAATCGCCGACGGCTTGCTTGCGAGAACTCCAGAAATGGCAAAAGCACAGCATTTGGTAGACATTGTAGCGTATGAAGATGTTTATCATAATGCTATTAAAAAAGCTTTGAAAGTTTCTGATGATGAAGATTATAATAAAATCTCTATTTCAGATTATACACAAAATAATGTCACAACTGCTTCAACCAATACGGCAAGCGATCAAATTGCTATTATTTACGCTCAAGGCGAAATTGACGGCGGTGAAGGTGATGTTACTGTAATTGGCGAAGGTTCGATGCGTCGTTCGTTGCAAGAAGCCCGCAAAAATGATGATGTAAAAGCAATTGTTCTTAGAATTGACAGCCCAGGCGGAAGCGCACTGACTTCTGATTTGATTTGGAGAGAAATTGAAATTACTAAAAAAGTAAAACCTGTTGTAGTCTCTATGGGTAACTACGCAGCTTCTGGCGGTTATTATATTGCTTGTAATGCTGACAAAATATTTGCAGAAAACAATACCATTACGGGTTCTATTGGGGTTTTTGGTATACTTCCAAACTTTAGTCCATTGGCTAATAAATTAGGAATTAATACTGAGCAGGTAAAAACGCATAGTAATGCTGCTAACTACAGTCCATTTGTGCCAATTGACGAAAAATTTAAGGCCTTTACTTTAGAAGGTGTTGAAAGTATTTACAACACTTTTGTAACGCATGTGGCTCAAGGCCGAAAAATGACTTTTGCGCAAGTAGATGCTATTGCTCAAGGAAGAGTTTGGTCTGGATCTGAAGCTATAAAAATTGGATTGGTAGATAAAATTGGCGGACTGAATGATGCAATTGCCGAGGCTGCTAAAATTGCCAAAGTAAAAACATACAGCACACAAAATTATCCTGAATACGAAAAAACATTTAACGATCTTCTTTCTGGACTGCCTTTTGCGCAATCTAAAGAAGCTTTTATCAAAGAAGAAATCGGCGAAGAAAACTATCTGCTTATTGAGCAGGTAAAAAAATTCCAGAAACAAAGAGGCGTTCAAGCAATAATGCCATTTGGTATCAACATTCAATAATTCTATTAGAAAATGAATAAAATAATCCTTCTTCTAACGGTTCTATTCTTAAGCTTAGTAAATGCTCAAGACAAAAAAGAACTGACCTATAAAGAATCTCCAATCATTTTAAAGATTAATACAGATCAGCTTTTTGGAACTTTGACAACTCCAGATTTAATCAAAAAATATCCTGTTGCTTTGATTATTGCAGGCTCGGGGCCAACGGATAGAAATGGAAACAATCCGATGATGAAAAACAACTCGTTGAAAATGCTTGCCGAAGCTTTAGCAAAAAATGGAATTGCTTCGTTACGTTTTGACAAAAGAGGAATTGCCGAGAGTAAAGCTTCTGCAATAACTGAATCTAGTTTGGTTTTTGAAAATTACACAGAAGACGCCAAAAGCTGGATTAATTTATTGAAACAGGATAAACGTTTCTCTAAAGTAATTATTATCGGACATAGCGAAGGTTCTTTAATTGGAATGATTGCAGCTGCAAAAGCAGACAAGTTTATTTCTATTGCAGGAGCAGGAGATTCGGCAGATAAGATTCTAAAAACACAAATCGGGGCTAAATCGATGAAACAGCTTGACGATATGACTTTCCCTATTATTGATAGTTTGAAGAACGGAAATACAGTAAAAAAAGTTGACCCAATGCTTAATTCTCTTTTTAGACCAAGTGTACAGCCGTATTTAATTTCTTGGTTTAAATACAATCCTCAAACAGAAATTAAGAAACTAACGATTCCTATTTTAATCTTGCAGGGAAACAACGATTTGCAGGTAACAGTACAAGATGCCGAGAATTTAGCTAAAGCAAATAAAAACACAGAACTGCTGATAGTTGATAAAATGAATCATATCATGAAAATTATTGATGGTGATAAACAAGCCAATATAGATAGTTATAGTAATGAAACGCTGCCTATTTCTGAAACACTAACTAATAAAATTGTTTCATTTATCCAGAAATAACAATAAAAACAAAAGCTAATCCGTTTGAATATAAGGTCAAACGGATTTTTTGTTTTAACAAGTGTTGTAAAATTCTTACTTTTTTTAAGAAAACTTTATCTGGAAACTCATCTAAAAAAAACTATTTTTGCACGAGTTGATTTTAACGTTAAACCCTCAAATCAAATTATATGTTAAAGAAAATTTTAAAAATAACGGCTATTGTACTGGTAGTAATAGTTGCTTCTTTATTTGCCATTCCTTATTTTTTTAAGGATCAAATTAAAGCTAAAATTGCCGATGCCATTAACGAAAGTGTTGATGCCAAAGTAAGTTTTGCAGATGCTGATATAAGTTTATTCAAAAACTTTCCGAATGCGACAGTTGGAATAGAGAAATTGGTTATCATAAACAAAGCTCCTTTTGAAGGTGATACTTTGGTTTCTTTGGGCGAATTGAATTTAAAAATGAGCATTAAAGAGCTTTTTAAAGGAAAAGACGAACCTTTAAATATTCAAGGAATCAGCTCTCAAAATGGTGTGATCAATATTATTTTTAATAAAGATGGTGTTGGTAACTTTGATATTGCATTAAAAGATAAAGAGAAAACGGAAAAAGAGGAAGCAAGCAAACCGCTTTCGTTAAAAATTCAAAGTTATAAAATCGAAAATTTTACTTTTAGATATATCGATCAAGGTTCAAAAATTAAAATGGTTATTGATAGTTTAAATCACGAAGGAACGGGAGATTTTACCAATTCTAAATTGGATTTAACAACAAAATCTACAGCTAAAGTTTCTTTGGACATGGATAAAATCAATTATATGAAAAATGTATCCTTGACTTTGGATGCTGTTTTGGGAATTGATTTAGATAAGAGTAAATATACTTTTAAAGAGAACAAAGCTTTAATTAACCAATTGCCTTTAGAGTTTGACGGGTTTATTCAAATGGTTGAAGCTGGACAGATTTACGACTTGAAATTTAAAACTCCAACTTCATCGTTTACCAACTTTCTTGGGTTAATTCCATCGGCTTATGCTTCTGGTTTAGACGGTGTAAAAACAACTGGAGATTTTACTATAAATGGTTTTGCAAAAGGCGAATTGACAGATAAGACGGTTCCTAAATTTAATATTGCAATTGCTTCAAACAATGCTTCCTTTCAATATCCAAACCTTCCAAAATCAGTTCAGAATATTGTAATTGATACTAAAATTATAAATGAAACAGGAATCTTAAATGACACCTACGTTAATTTAGATAAACTTTCGTTTAGAATAGATCAAGATGTTTTTAGCGCTAAAGCAAATATTAAAAATATTACAGTAAACCCAATTGTAGATGCTGCATTAAAAGGAACTGTTAATTTAGCCAATCTTTCAAAAGCATATCCTATTAAATTAGACAAACCTTTGGCTGGTATTTTAAAAGCTGATGTAACGACTAATTTTGATATGGCTTCTGTTGAAAAAAGCCAGTATCAAAACATTAAAAATGCTGGTACAATGAGTTTATCTGGATTTAAATATACAGATGAAAACAATAAGTCTATGAACATCAGCACGGCTTTAGTGCAGTTTAACACTAGTACAATAAACTTAAAACAATTTGATGCTACTACAGGAAAAAGCGACATAAGCATTAATGGCGTTTTAGAGAATTTCTATGGTTTCATGTTTAAAAAACAAGAGCTGAAAGGGAATTTTAATATGAGCTCTAAGCTATTGGCTGTTGATGATTTTATGACTTCTGGCGAACCTGCAACAACGACTAAAACAGAAACTGAAACTAAAACAGCTGCTAAACCAGCTGAGGCAATGAAAATTCCTGCGTTCTTAAATTGTACTTTAAACGCAAAAGCAACAACTGTTTTATATGACAATTTAAAACTACAGGATGTTTCTGGAAAACTGATTATTAAAGATGAAAAAGCAACTTTGGAAAACTTTAAAACCTCTATTTTTGGTGGTTCTATTGGATTAACTGGTACAGTTTCTACTAAAGAAAAAGTTCCTACTTTTAATATGAATTTAGGTTTTAACCAAGTTGATATTGCACAAACTTTTACGCAGTTAGACATGATGAAAAAAATTGCTCCGCTGGCAGGAATCATCAATGGTAAATTAAATTCGACTATAAAATTGAATGGAAATTTAGATGCTAAAGAATTGACTCCAGATTTAAAATCTATTTCAGGAGATTTATTAGGTCAATTGCTTTCGACTACTGTAAATGCTAAAAATTCTACACTTTTAAATTCTTTAAGTTCTAATGTGAAGTTTCTTGACATGAGTAAATTAAACTTAAATGATTTAAAAATGGCTTTGACTTTTGAAGATGGAAAAGTAAATGTAAAACCATTCGACATTAAATATCAAGATATTAAAGCTACAATTGGCGGAACGCATGGTTTTGACCAAACAATGAATTATAACATTAAGTTTGATGTTCCTGCAAAATATTTAGGAAGTGATGCCAATGCATTGATTGCAAAATTATCTCCTGCAGATGCTGCTAAACTAGATAATATTCCGATAAATGCAATTGTTACAGGTAACTTTTCTAATCCAAAAATTTCTACAGATATGAAAAGTGCTGTGAGTAGTTTAACAACTCAATTAGTAAATCAGCAAAAAGAAAAATTAACTCAAAAAGGTACTTCTGCACTTACTGATTTGATTAATAAAAATACAAAAGCTAAAGACACAACTAAGGCTGCTGCAACTGAAAAAGAAAAAAATACGCAAGACGTAGTTAAAAAAGGAAGTGACTTATTGAATGGTTTATTTAAGAAGAAAAACTAAACATAGTATTAAAAAAAATAAAAATCCTGTTCTACTATTTTTAGAACAGGATTTTTTATTTATAAGAATATATTAGCTTATAAATTGCCTTTATTTAAAATAGCGCTTATTGCTTTTATAAAATCTGGAACTGTTAATACATTTGTATCTAAACCAATGCTATTATTACCATAAGGTTCATATTTTTTGATATTAGAACCAGAAAACAAACCAACTGTTGGTGCTTTTGAAGCGCTGGACAAATGCATAATACCACTGTCTGCTCCAATAAAAACAGTAGTGTTTGCCAAAACTGAACCTATCTCTCGAACGTCTTTACTATAAAAAGAAGGCGCTGCAAAATTAATCTGCGATACATTTTCTACAGGTAAAACTTCTATAATATTGTAGTCTTGATATTCTTCTTTTAAAGCGGCATAAAATTCTTCCCACCAAGAAACACAATAACATTTTTCACCTGTTGCAAAAGTAAAAATGGCAATTGTTTTTTTCTTTTCGTCTATAATTTTATTGAGAATATTTTTGCCGTTAGTGATCTCTTTTTGAGACAATTTTAAATCTAAAAGAGCAACTGGCTCTTTATTTTCTAGACCTACTTGCGCTAGAAAATATCTAAAATTATAAACCGGGTATTTGGCTATATGCTCGTAGTCGTCATGTTCTAGTTGAACATTTTCTGGTAAATCGCCAAAGAATTTATACTTGGCTCTAGAGAACTGGACAGCTAAACGTCCAGAAGAAGAATTTTGGTCGACATTGATCACCAGATCGTATTTACCCTTTCTTATTAAAGTCCAAACTTTCAAATACTTAATTAATTCTTTGAATGGTCTTTTGGGTAAATGAATTATTTTGTCAACGTTCTCATAGTTTTCAAAAACAATTGGGGCTAAGGTACCTTTTACAAACAAATCGATTTTACAATCCGGAAATGTCGCTGTAACTTCTTGAACAAGCGGTGTAATTAGAAGCAGATTTCCTAATCGTTTATTTGGCCTGCTGATTAAAACTTTTTTTATTTTAGTTTTATCAATCGGGCCTCCTTTATTGATACCCGAGTTACCCATGTTTTTAGTCAAATTGCGCATTAAACTACGCCTGACGACATTAATTTTCTTTAAAATACTCATTTTTGGCTTTTGGTTTTTGTTTTATTAGAATGACTTAGAAAATCATATAGCTTCAAAAATATTAAAGCTAAAATTATCTATCAACTAATTAACACAAAAACCTCCGAAAAATTGCAAATTTTACATTAAAATTACATTAAATTAAAATTTCCTTTTAGATCAAACACTCTACATATTGATATTTACCACATATCCTTCTGAACCTCTAACATTAAAGACGGTTCCGTTTTCAAAAATTAAATACTGCCCTTTTATTCCAGTTAGTTTTCCAGAGAAAGATGGTGTTTTGTCTAAATTTAAACTCGCAATTTTTGCTGGATATTGTAAAACAGGATACTGTAACTCGTATAAATCATTTTTCTGACTATAAAAATATTCCTTGGCTTCATCAGGAATTAAACCTTCTACTTTGGCTTTTTCAGCAATCAGATCAAAAGTTGTACTGGTGTTCTGAAGCATTTTTCTCCAATTTGTTTTATCTGTATAATGCTCTTTTAAGGCAACCTCGGTAATTCCAGCTAAATAACGATTTGGAACCTCAACAATAGCAATTGCTTGATCTGCTCCTTGATCTATCCATCGTGTTGGTACTTGTGTTTTACGGGTTACACCTACTTTTATTTCACTTGATATTGCCAAATAAACGATATGAGGCTGTAATTGTGCTTTTTGCTCATACTCTAAATCACGATCTGCAATTCCTAAATGTGCAGTACTCAATTCTGGACGCATAATCCAATCGCCTACGGCTGGGCTAGAATAAAAACAATCATAGCAAAAACCTTGTCTGTATATTTTCTTCTTTTTATGACAATTTAAACATTGGTAGCCTACAAAATTGATTTCAATTTCTTTATTCAACAATTGATTCATGCTTAAAAAACTGTCTTCGAAAACCAAATAATATTGAATTGGATTTCCCATTTCTGTCTGCATTTTTGTAAGGACTCCTTGATATGTCATGTGATTATAGATTGCTGATTTTAGATTACTTCTTTAGTGCTGATTTAATTTATGGAGTGGAATTTTAAATTGTAATCTTTTCCGTAAATAAATTATATTTTACAAAAAAACACTATTTTTGATACAACGACAAAGTTAGTATTTGTATATCGATATTCAAATTTTAAATTTCTTGCTTTTGCGCTAAATCTAAAATCTAAAATCTAAAATTTTCATGCCCCTATCAATAATCAATTCGTTTGCTTCATGGGTCCTTAAACAAAGGATACACCAAATAGAACTCTTTCTAAAATATCCTAATGAAGTACAAGAAGAATTACTGCACAATTTATTGACGGCCTCTGAAAATACGGTTATAGGCAGACAATATGAATTTTCGACTATAAACTCTTATCAAACTTTTACCGAAAGAGTGCCTATTGCAACTTACGAAGAGTTACAGCCATTGATCGAACGCACGCGTCAAGGCGAACAAAACGTTTTTTGGGAAACTCCTATAAAATGGTTTGCTAAATCGAGCGGTACAACTAATGCCAAAAGTAAATTTATCCCCGTAAGTAGTGAGGCTCTAGAAGACTGCCACTATAAAGGAAGTAAAGATTTGCTTTGTTTGTATTTGAACAACAATGAAGATTCTGAATTGTTTTTGGGGAAAAGTCTTCGCTTAGGTGGAAGTTCTCAGATTTATGAAAACAACAATACTTTTTTTGGAGATTTATCGGCTATATTAATTGAAAACATGCCTATTTGGGCTGAATTCAGCAGTACACCAAGCAGTAAAACATCGCTGATGAGCGAATGGGAAACTAAAATGGCGGCGATTATTAATGAAACGAAAAATGAAAATGTAACTAGTTTTGCAGGAGTTCCTTCTTGGATGCTGGTTTTAATGAATAAGGTTTTAGAAAATACGGGCAAAGGAAACCTTTTAGAAATCTGGCCGAACCTTGAAGTTTATTTTCATGGTGGCGTAAGTTTTTCGCCTTATAAAGAACAGTACAAGAAAATACTGCCTAGTAAAGATTTCAAATACTACGAAATATACAATGCTTCTGAAGGCTTTTTTGCGATTCAGGATTTAAATAATTCGAGTGATTTATTGTTAATGCTGGATTATGGCATTTTTTACGAATTTATCTCTATGGATACTTTTGGCAGTCCAAATCAGAAAGTGATTCGTCTTGCTGATGTTGAATTGAATAAAAACTATGCGATTGTTATTACCACAAATTCTGGTTTATGGAGATATATGATTGGTGATACGGTTCGTTTTACGTCTTTAAATCCGTATAGAATTAGAGTTACCGGAAGAACCAAACATCATATCAATGTATTTGGAGAAGAATTAATGGTAGAAAACACCGATCAAGCTATTGCAAAAGCCTGTCAGCTTACAGAAACTGAAGTGATTGATTATACGGTTGCTCCGATCTTTATGCAGGACAAAGAAAAAGGCGCTCACGAATGGATGATTGAGTTTAAGAAAAAACCAGCTGATGTTGGTCTTTTCCAGAAAGTTTTGGATGAAACTTTACAGACTTTAAATTCTGATTACGAAGCTAAACGTTACAACAATATGACTTTGAATCCGCTTGTAATTAATATCGCACGCGAAAACTTATTTTACGATTGGCTTAAAGAAAGAGATAAACTGGGCGGACAACATAAGATTCCGAGACTTTCTAATCAGAGAGATTATTTGGAGCAGTTGAAAGGAATGTCTTAAATACAACATTATAGGAAAGCCTTAGTTTTGAACTAAGGCTTTTTTATGCTTTTTTGTCAATTTCGACGAAAGGAGAAATTGATCCTATTTTATTTTTTTAGAGTTACTTGTGTAATTTTCAAACGCTAATTCCACTAAGTCGCATGAGGGATAGAAGTGGAAATCCTTTTTGTTTTTTCTTTAAAAACAAAAAGATTGAAACGGATAGCCCGACCCGGAGGGACATGCCCATAAAAAAACCTTAGCTTTTATTGAAAAACTAAGGTTCTTAATGTTTTATTTTGACTGTCTTTGCGAGGAACGAAGCAATCACACATGCTAAATCATTCTTGTGTCTTATCGTTAGCGTGATTGCTTCGTTCCTCGAAATGACAAACTAGATTTACATCATATCGATATATCTGTCGTGATATCCTAAAAGATACAAAACACCATCTAAGCCTAAACTAGAAATAGAGGTTGCAGCGTTTTCTTTTACTTTTGGTTTTGCGTGAAAAGCGATTCCTAAACCGGCTAAATTCAGCATTGGTAAATCGTTTGCTCCATCTCCAACAGCAATGGTTTGATTGATGTGAATGCCTTCTTTTTCGGCAATAGCTTTTAATAATTCTGCTTTCTTTTGTCCGTCAACAATTTCACCTAAATATTTACCTGTCAATTTACCGTCTTTTATTTCTAATTGATTGGCATGAACGTAATCGATTCCTAGTTCTTTCTGCAGATATTCTCCAAAATAAGTAAAACCTCCAGATAAGATTGCGGTTTTATATCCGTAATATTTTAAAGCTTTCATCAAACGACGAGCGCCTTTTGTTATTGGTAAATTTATAGCAACATTTTGCAGAACATCTTCGCTTAAGCCTTCTAACAACGCCATACGCTGTTTAAAACTTTCATTAAAATCAATTTCGCCATTCATTGCAGATTCTGTAATGGCTCTTACTTGTGCTCCTACGCCATTTAATTCTGCCAATTCGTCAATTACCTCGGTTTGGATTAAAGTCGAATCCATATCAAAACAAACTAAACGTCTGTTTCTTCTATAAATATTATCTTCCTGGAAAGAAATATCTACGTTTAATGTTCTTGAAATTTCCATAAAACTTGCCGTCATGACAATTTTATTTACGATTTCGCCAGTTACTGATAATTGTATACAAGAACGCGGATATTCTTCTTTTTCTACTATTGAAGTTCTTCCTGTTAATCTTATAATAGAGTCGATATTTAAATTTTGATCGGACATTATTTTAGTCACTGCTGCCAATTGTGAAGCTGCCAGCTGTTCGCCTAAAATGTTGATAATGTAACGTTGTTTTGATTGTGATTTTACCCACTTTTCGTAATCGTCGATAGAAATTGGCGTAAATTTTACTTTAATTTCTAATTCGTATGCTTTAAACAATAAATCTTTTAAAACGGGTCCTGAAGTAGAACCGGCTTTTATTTCAAACAAAATCCCTAAAGATAATGTATCATGAATATCTGCTTGGCCTATATCTAAAATAACAGCATCATAAGCAGCCAAAACTGATGTTAGACCTGCTGTAACTCCTATTTTATCGTGTCCTGAAACTTTTAATAAAATAATTTCTTTATCTTCTGTTGTCATTTTATCTGAATTGATTTTGAAAGCGACAAAAATCGACAATCTATTGTTTATAAAAAAGAATATCCTTTGTTTTTTTAAACACAAAAAGCACTATTTAATGTGCTTTTTGGAATTAATTTAACATTAATCTTAGTGTATTAAAATAATATAACTTTAGATCGTTATAAATTAAAACTGTGATTTATTTATTCGGCTCTTTTTCGTCAAAATTAACCATCCAGCTTACATTAAATTTATCTTTAAACATTCCGAAATAAGCACCCCAGAAAGTTTTATTCATCGCCATATAAATGGTTCCGCCAGCCGAAAGTCCGTTGAAGATTCTATCTGCTTCGGCTTGACTTTCTACATTGATTGAAATTGAAAAATTTCCTCCAAAAGTTACATCGCCTGATTGTTCGTTACTGTCACTTCCCATCAAAATTGTATTTCCAATTGGAAGCGAAACGTGCATAACTCTGTTTGCATCTTTTTCTGATACTGATGCACAACCTTCTTCTACGGGCATATCTTTAAATTTTCCGATGTATGGAAATTCACCTCCAAAAACGGATTTGTAAAATAGAAATGCTTCTTCGCAATTTCCATTAAAAATTAAATAAGGATTTACTGTTGTCATATTTTTTTTTATTAATTGTTGCTTATTGATATCTTCTAACTAATGGTCTGAAATGTCAAGTCTATTCTCTTTCTTCTATTTTCTAATTCTCAGACAATTCTTTAATTACTTCTAATGCTTTGGGAAAAGTATCTTTAAAGTAATCATTATATTTTTCATCGATGTCCATCTGTGTAGTCAAAACAATAAATTCGTCATCTGGAGTTAATCTATAGGTTTCCATTGAACCGCTCCATTTTTCTGTTTCGGCATTTAGCGGTACTTCTTTAAAATTTTCAAGTTCTCCCATATGCTTAAAAGCCATATATTCATTTGGAATTTTCTTTTCGATTATACTATTCATCCCTCTTCCATCTGGAGAAATAAAATGTATTTTATCGCCTTCATTCCAGTTGCTTTCTGCATAGCTTCCTTCGCAAAAAACGTTTACCCATTTTCTATAGTTTTTATCATCCCATAAAACAGACCAGACTTTTTCTTTTGAAGCTTTAATTCTGATTGTAAATTCTAACGTTTCCATAAATTAATTATTGAGGCAGTTTGCTAAAGTCCATAAATAAAACATTCCAGCGATGACCGTCTAAATCTGCAAAACCGCATCCATACATCCACCCCTGGCTTTCTGCTGGAGCAGAAAAAACATTTCCGCCAGCTTTTGCCACTTTTTTTGCTATTTCGTCAACATCTTCTTTGCTTTCTGCATCAATCGAAATCAAAACTTCTGATCCTGATTGTGTGTCTACAATATTATTTTGTGTAAAACCAGCAAATAATGATTCTTCAAAAAGCATTACTACAAAATGTCCTTCGCCTACAACCATACACGTAGAACTTGGTGTATCGTGCTGTTCATTAAAAGAAAAACCTATCTCCCAGAAAAAGTCTTTCGCTTTTGCCACGTCTTTTACGGGCAGATTCAACCAAATTTGTTTCGTCATTTTCTATTTTTTTTGATTTTTTGCTTTGTTATTTTTCAACATATTGTTTGAAGTTATCCAAAATAGCCTGCCAGCCTCCACGTTGCATTTCTTCTGGATTTTGAGTTTCGGGATCAAAACTTTCAATTATTTCTACTCCGTCTGGTGTTTCTTTAAAAGTAATTTCGACTTTTCTTCCATCACCCATTAAGTAGCTAATAGCTTCATTTTGTTTTACCAAAGTATATTCTCCCCCAAAATCAAAACTCATACTGCCATCTTTTGCAGCCATTGTCGATTTGAATTTCCCTCCTTCTCTTACATCATTTTCTGCATATGGCGTATGCCAGTCTGGCGACGCAAAACTCCATTTTGTAATATGTTCAGGTTGTGTCCAAAACTCCCAAACTTTATTTATTGATGCATTAACTTTTGTTTGTACTGTTATCATTACTATCTTTTTTTAATTGACTTTATGTTTATTTATTTTTTGAAACTTTCGACATATTGTTTAAATTTATCAATAACTGCCTGACACCATTCTTCCTGCATACTTTCTGGGTTTCCAGATTCAGGTTGAAATACTTCTGAAATTCTAACGGCATCACCTAGTTCTTCAAAATGAATACTTCCTATTCTGTTATCTACAAGTTTATATTCTATTAGTAAAAGCTTTTCGACTTTTGTATAAAATCCTTCAAAATCAAAACTCAAACTTTTATCTTTTGTAATCATTGAATATTTGAATTTCCCTCCAACCTTTAAATCATTTTCTGCTTGTGAAGTATACCAATTTAACGAAGGCGTATTCCATTCTACAATATGTTCTGGTAATGTCCAGAATTCCCAAATTTTATTTATTGATGCCTGAATTTCTGTCTGTACCTTTATCATATTATATAGTAGTGTTTGTTTCTAAAAACTTGTAATAATGTAATTTAGTATTTATAAAATTACAAATTATTTAAAACAAATTTAATTTTTTAAATAATCTCCATTATGACATTAAAAGTCATTTTTAGGGTCATATAAGACAAATTATCTATTTTTGTAAGGAATCATTCTCTAAAAAAACCAAAGATATGAGCAAGAAAATAGGTTTAATCGTGCCATACGATTATAAATTATTAAGTATAGCTGCTATTTTAGAAGTTTTTGAAACGGCTAACAAACTTCATAAAGGAGCTGAAAAACCTTTTGAGATTATGATTTTTCAATCGGCAGAACAAATGGATCAAGAAAATTTATTTGGTTATAAAGTGAATGTTATTGAAACTCAAAATATAGATTTAGAACTCATTTTGATTCCTGCTTTTACGACAGATAATATGAGTGAAATGATTCTGAAAAATAAAGTTTTTATTCCGTGGTTAAAGAAACAGCATCAATCTGGCGCCGAATTGGCAAGTTTTTGTACTGGTGCGTTTTTATTTGCGGCTTCGGGTTTACTCAACGAAAAACTGGCTACAACTCATGTTGATGCCTGCAGTGCTTTTACTAAAGCTTTTCCGTTGGTGAAATTAAAATCGGAAGAAACTTTAACGGCTGATGGAAGTTTGTATACCAGCGGAGGTTCTACCTCAACTTTTCATTTATTGATTCTTTTGATTCAGAAATATTGCGGGAACGAAATTGCGGTACAAATTGCAAAGATCTTCTCGATTGATTTAAACCGCTATAAACAAAGTTATTTCAGCACTTTTAGACCGAATCATTTACACAATGATAATTTGGTTGCGATGCTGCAGCAAAAAATTGAAAATCAATACAGCACAATAGGAAAATTAGAAGAGATAACTAAAGATATTCCGACCAGCGCCAGAAACATGACGCGAAGATTTAAGCAGGTTACAGGAATTCCTCCTATTGAATATTTACAAAATATAAGGGTTGAAAGTTCTAAAAAATACTTGGAGCAAACGCAACTTTCGATTTCTGAAATTATCGAAAAAACGGGTTATAATGATCCAAAAGCATTTAGAAAAATATTCTACAAAATGGTTGGCATGAAACCTATTGAATATCGTGAGAAGTTTAGGGTGCAGTAAAATGCATTTTTTTCTAGACTCTCCAAATCTTAACTTTAGCTTCAAAAAAAAAACCGCCTCTTAATAGAGACGGCTTATTCCTTTTATTTTAAGAAGCAATTTCCATTCGCTTCAATAAATTTTTATTTAAGGTATGTTCTGCATAATCTCTATCGATTGTCAGAACTTTATCGTCAGAACTTGGTAGTTCGTACATCGCATCTGTTAAGATTGCTTCGCATAACGAACGTAGTCCACGAGCTCCTAATTTGTATTCTAATGCTTTATCTACAATAAAGTCTAATGCTTCGTCTGTAATTGTAAACTCAACCTCATCCATTAAAAATAATTTCTGATATTGTTTTACTAAAGCATTTTTAGGCTGTGTCAAAATTGCACGCAAAGTTTCTCTATCAAGAGGATCCATGTGTGTAAGAACTGGCAGACGGCCAATAATTTCAGGAATCAATCCGAAGTCTTTAATATCTTTCGGGATGATGTATTGCAATAAATTGTCTTTATCTATATTATCTACATTTTTAGAAGTAGAGTATCCAACTGCCTGACGGTTTAAACGTTTAGAAATAATACGTTCTACTCCATCAAAAGCACCGCCGGCAATAAACAAGATATTTTGTGTATTTACCTCAACAAATTTCTGGTCTGGATGTTTACGTCCTCCTTTTGGTGGCACGTTTACAACTGTTCCTTCTAATAATTTTAATAATGCCTGCTGTACACCTTCTCCAGAAACGTCACGTGTTATTGATGGATTATCGCTCTTACGGGCAATTTTATCAATTTCGTCAATAAATACGATTCCTCTTTCGGCTTTAGACACATCATAATCGGCTGCTTGAAGCAAACGTGTCAAAATACTTTCTACATCTTCTCCAACATAACCAGCTTCTGTTAATACAGTTGCATCAACAATTGCTAAAGGAACGTCTAACATTTTTGCAATAGTTTTTGCCACCAATGTTTTTCCAGTTCCGGTTTGACCAACCATAATGATGTTACTTTTTTCGATCTCTACTTCATCGTCTAACTGCTGTTGCATTAAACGTTTGTAGTGATTGTAAACTGCAACCGACATTACTTTTTTGGTTTGGTCTTGACCAATTACATATTGATCTAAAAAAGCCCTAATTTCTTTTGGTTTCTTTAAAATTAAGTCACCTACTAATTTTGCGCTTCCGCTTGATTTTAATTCTTCTAATACAATTCCGTGCGCCTGCTCGATACACTTATCACAGATATGTGCATTGATGCCCGCAATTAATAAATTAGTTTCTGGCTTTTTTCTTCCACAAAACGAACATTCTAATACTACTTTCGCCATTTCTTATGTTTCAAGTTTCAAGTTTCAGATTCTAAGTTAGCAATTGCATCTTAAAATCTGAAACTTTAAACTAATTTTTATCCTCTTCTCAACACTTCATCAATCATTCCATATTCTTTAGCTTCGTCTGCGATCATCCAATAATCGCGCTCACTGTCTTTGTGCACTTTATCAAAAGTTTGTCCTGAATGTTGTGAAATGATGTTGTATAATTCATCTTTCAATTTCAACATTTCACGTAAGTTGATTTCCATATCTGTAGCAACTCCTTGCGCTCCTCCAGATGGCTGGTGAATCATTACTCTTGAATGTGGTAAAGCAGAACGTTTTCCTGCTGCACCTGCACACAATAAAACGGCTCCCATAGAAGCTGCCATTCCTGTACAAATTGTTGCAACATCTGGTTTGATGTATTGCATGGTGTCATAAATTCCTAATCCTGCGTAAACGCTTCCTCCTGGAGAATTTAAATAAATTTGAATATCTTTTGATGCATCAGCACTTTCTAAGAAAAGTAATTGTGCTTGAACGATATTTGCGATTTGATCGTCGATACCAGTTCCTAAAAAGATAATTCTGTCCATCATTAATCTTGAGAAAACATCTAGTTGAGAAATATTCAACTGACGCTCTTCGATAATATATGGAGTCATATTAGTTGGGTTCATTGCAGCTATGATTTTATCATAGTACATTGCATTAACTCCTTGGTGCTTTGTAGCAAATTTTTTAAATTCTTTACCGTAGTTCATATGTATCTGTTCTAAGTTTAAGTTTATATGATGTATATTTTAGATTTACCGCAAAGGTCATACCTTTTTCCAAATAGTGTCAATATGTCGCCTTTTCTCTCAAAATGTCTGAAATTTGAAGTTTCAGGTTTCAAGTTTAATGTTCCAAACAACAACTTGAAACCTGAAACTTGAAACAAAAAAAAGAGCGTCAAAAGAAAAAAAATCTATTGACGCTCAAATATACTTATTTTTTCAGAATTTATTCTCCGTAAGACGCAGCAATAAATTCATCGTAAGTTACTTCTTTAGTTGTTGGATTTGCTTTTTCTTTAAACAACTCTAACAATTTTTCAGCTACAACTTGCTCAGAAAGTCTTTTTACTTCTTCTTGGTTAGATAAAACTCTAGCCACGATTGCTTGAACTTCTTCGTCAGTTGGGTTTGTTTGACCAAATTGAGCCATTTGTTGTTTGATCGCTTTTGTTGTAAAAGCTTTCAAATCTTCAAATGTAATTTGGATATTACTTTGAGCCATTGCTTTTCCTTCAATTAATTGAAAACGTAATCCTTTTTCAGATCTTGCGTATTCAACTTCAGCTTCTTCTTCAGAAAGTTTTTTCTCTCCAACAGTTTGTAACCATTTTTTAAGGAAAGCTGCTGGTAAATCAAATTTTGTACTTTCGATCAAGAAATCTTGAACGTCTAACAATAATTTTTGATCTGCTTGCTGTGCAAATTGAGATTCAGCATCTTCTTTAATTTTAGCTTTTAAATCTTCTAAAGAAGCTACTTTTCCTTCACCAAAAAGTTTATCAAATAAATCTTGGTTTAATTCTGCCAATTCTGCTCCGTTAATAGCTTCGATAGTAAAGTTTACTTCGATGTCTAAACCGTGAACGTCATCATGACCCACTTTTAGGTAATCCATTAATTGGTGATCGTCTTCAAATAAACCTTTTGTGCTTACTGCAACAACATCACCAACTTTTTTACCGATGAATTTATCTCCAGCTTTTTTGTTGAATGTAGATACAGAAATTGTAGTTGTATTGTTGATACCGTTTTCTTCGTTTGAGAAAGTTCCAGTTAAATCAGAATCTGCAACAACTTTATCTTGAGGAATTGCTTTTCCGAATTGTTTTTGGATACGCTCTACTTGACCGTCGATTAATTTATCATCAGCAGTAACGATATATTTTACGATATTGTTTTTAGCTTCTAAATCAATTTCGAAGTTTGGCACTAAACCAATTTCGTACTCAAAAGTTAATTCTTCTGCATCCCAATCAAAGCTTTCGTTTACTTTAGCAAGAGGAGTTCCTAAAAGGTTTAATCTTTCAGATTGAACGAAACGCTCCAAAGCCAAATCAACTACTTTTTGAATTTCTTCTTGCTTAATTGCTTTTCCGTATTGTTTTTCAACAAGGTCTTTAGGTACTTGTCCTTTTCTAAAACCTTTAACAGTTGCCAAAGGCATTTTTTCGTTTATTCTTTTTTGCACTTGACCTTTGTAATCCATGTGAACAACGTTCATTACAATTGTCTCATTAACTGCGTCTATTGCTATTCTTTTAATATCCATCTTCTTCTTTAATTTACATAATAAAATTGGGTTGCAAAATTATAAAATTTTTGCAACCCAACCAAGTTTTTAACCTATTGTATTTGAAGCCGTTTTTATCCCGCTTTTCTCTCAATTTATTTGTCGTCTCCAACTATTTTATAAGTGATAGATTGCAGAACAGACAATATGATACTAAAAATTAATGCTGTCCAGAATGAATCAACCTTAAAACCTCCGACAATATTAGTGCACAGCAAAATAATAATTGCATTAATAACCAATAAAAACAGTCCCAATGTTATAATTGTTACTGGAAATGTAAGGATTACCAATATTGGTTTTATAAAAAGATTTAGTAACCCCAAGACTACTGCAACAATTACAGCTGTGGTAAAACTGGTAACAACAACTCCTGGTAAAAAGTGAGCAATTAGTAAAACTAAGCCTGCAGTAACAAGAAGTCTGAGTAATAAATTCATATCGGTTTCTTTTAAAGTTTTAATAAAAGTACTAAATTTTTTATCAAAAATAATTACTCTTTTAAAAACGCTGTTGTCAATTCAAAAAACATTTTAGGGTTTTCGGCATGAAGCCAATGTCCTGCATCTGGAATGGTTTCGAGCTTTGTATTTGGAAAATGTTTCAAAATAACATCCATATCTGAATCTTGAATATATCCCGAATTACCTCCTCTGATAAACAATGTTGGCTTATCAAAAACCAAATCGTCTGCCAGCGGTTTCCCAATTGCGTCTAAATTATTATTAAAGGCTGACAAATTAAATCTAAAGGCTAATTGTCCTGGTTCCTGCCAATAAAGGTTTTTCATTAAAAACTGACGTGTTCCAAAATCCGGCACATATTTCGTCATAATGGCTTCAACATCATTTCTGCTTGGTTTTACAGAAAAATCAACTGCATTTAATCCTGCCAAAATATCCTCATGATGCTGTTTGTAAAATCTCGGACCAATATCGGCCACAATTAATTTATCTACAATTTCTGAATGTGACGTTGCAAAAAGCATCGCTACTTTTCCTCCCATTGAATGTCCTAGAATGTCAATTTTATTTAATTGATTGGCCTGACAATATTCGAATACATCCTGCACCATTACTTCATAACTCCATTCATCTGAATGAAAACTACGCCCATGATTTCTTAAATCTAAAATATGAACCTGAAATCCTGCTTCTACATATTGTGTGGCAAGTGTTTTCCAGTTGTCAGACATTCCAAGAAAACCATGCATAATAACGAAAGGTTTTCCTTCGCCTTCTATTTTTGAATATAACATTTAGTAATAAGTTTAAGATCTTGCACAAAGATAAAAAACTTTATCAAGTTGAAAATGAAAGAAAACTTTCGTTTTTTCATTAACCTCTTTAATACAAAAAAGTTTACAGTTTTACGTTTTTCCGTAAAAAATAATGGATTCTAAAAAGTAATTTCGCCCCAAAATCAAAGCAACAATTTGATTTAATCCATTAATTAAATACCACATCATGATTAAAAAATTCCTTTTATTATCATTAGTTGTATCACAACTAACAATTTCTTGTTCAAGTGACGAAACTGTACCAGAAACAGAACAAACATTAGCAGAACAAGTTGCAAATCTTGTTAAACAACCTTATTCTAAACTAACTCCTACAGAGCAAAAAGTAAAACTAGAAGCAGAAGCCAATGATATGTTAGTTCAATTAGATAAATCTAAAACTTCTGGAGCTATTGAGGCTTTAGAAAACTTAACTAGGTTATTAGATCTTAATTCTGTTGATATTTTTAGTGGGAAAAATGACAATAAAATTGAAGACATCATAAATACTGCTGGCGTTTATGGTGTTTATACATGGAATAATACTCAAAAAATCTGGGTTAAAACAGCTTCTACAACTGAATTAAAATTTGTTTTCCCTGCTAAAAAATCTCAAACGGCAAACAATGCTTCTTTTTCGTCTAAAGCTGTGGCTTCTGATATAAAAGTAAAACTTATAGATACTTACGGAAATTGGTCATACAATCAGCAAACTCAACAATATGAGCAAAGTCCATCTGTAAACGATTATTTCTTTTTACCAACATCTGCAGATGCTGTATTGACAATTGATAACACGCAGGCGGCTACTTTTACTCAAACTGCTAAATATGCTAACGGAAAAGAAGTTCCTAATGAGTTTGCTTACAAAATGACATTAATTGATGGTTATGCTTGGGAAATGAGCGAAACAAAAGCTACTGAAAACACTGCAAAAGCTTCGCTTACTTTTAACGGTAAAAACTTAATTGAATTTAACGCTGGAAGTACTGCACAAATTGATGCTTTAATTGACAATGACGAACTTGTTCAATACAGAGGAAAAGCGAATGGTTTATTTAAATTGATGGATAATTTTATTATTGTTGCAGACATGGATTTAGCTACTGAAGCTGCCGATGAAATTGCTTTAGAAAAAACATTGCCAAGTTCTAATTATGATACTAAAACATATTATTCTGACATGAGTGTATACAATCTTAAATACTCTCAAGGTACTGCAGTAAATTTTAACAAGAATATGAAATTAATTTTAGTGTCTAAAAAAGATGGAACTAAAATAGCTGACATTGTTGTACATTCTGAGAAATCTGAATCTTATGCATACCATCAAAAATGGGTAGTTGACGCTACTGCAACTAATGGAGGTTATTGGACTTATGACTCAAATGGAACTGCAACTGTTGATTATTACGATGAAGTATATTACTTAAAATTCAGTGATAATACAGAGGTAGAAATGAGTGCTTACTTCTCTGAAGGATTTACAAATTTCGAAACTAAATTTGAAGATTTCATCACAGCTTTTGAAAAATAACAGCTTATAAAATTTTACTTAAAGCCGATTTGAATATTTCAAATCGGCTTTATTTTTTTGGTGGTGTTTTTACAATTAAAGTACTTTGCCCATACCCAGCCCAAATACCAATTCCACCGTTTATATTCGATTTTAAACTTGTATTGGATGGATAAATTGGATTTTTGCTGTTAACGATTTCATTTTGCCAGCTGTTCCAAAAATCTAAAGCATCTTTGTTTTGAGTTCTCAATTTCACATAAATTAAATCTCCATCGACAAAATAAGGTGTGAATTTTGTTTTAGGAAAAAGTATAATTCCTCTATTTATTTGTATAGAAACAGCTGCTTCTTTAAAATTTTTATCGTCTAAATTTCCATAAAATGCAGGAACAAAAATAGGCTCTTCACCATCAATTTTTGTCGCAATTTGATAGTAGTTTTTCTCGTTTAGCGGATCATCAAATTTCACAAATAAATAACCGATCGTGTCGGCCGGATTCTTTTTAATATATTCTGCACTTTTAAGTTCGACGGTTTTTGGAATTATTGTTTTGGCTTCAATCACTCTATTTAGATATTCAATTTTTAACGAATATTCTTTTCCAGCTTCACCTTTTAAAGTTGATCCGAAATATACAAATGGAGGAACTCTATTTTTATCATTTTTAACTCTTAAAACTTCAGATGTCTGACCATCAGAAATTGTAATTTTTGCTGAACGAATGGCATGATCTAAAACATTGGTCGAATCGATAACATCTGTAACCGGAATACTGCTCGACAATAAAACTTGTGCAAAGTCTCCTTCTTCTATCCATCCTTCTACAACAATTTTTGACTCAAGACTTTTTTGTGTACTAAAATCATCATTAGAACAACTAATTATGGTTAGAGCGAAAAGAAATAAAATATATTTTTTCATCTGTTAAAATTTAAATCTCCAGCTTATTGAAGGTAATATTCGATACAAAACCTTTTTTTCCTGTTTTACAACAACACTGTTTTTATCTTTATCAACTTGAACATCCAACACTACATATATAGGATTTTCAAGATTGAAAGTATTGTAAACCGAAAAATTCAGCGCACTTTCTTTTTTATTCGTTTTTACAAAAAAGTAATTTGCAGATAAATCCGTACGTATATAATTTGGCATTTGTGCATTATTATATGCTGTATATTCTTTGACAGGATTATTATTGATAAAATACCACGAAGTCGGCATTGTAAAACGGTTCCCCGAACTAAATATCTGCGTTACGCCAAAATTCCATTTTGCATTTAAATCATACATTCCAACCAATGAAAGATTATGACGTCTGTCGTATTTTGCAAAATAAGTATTTCCGTTATTCAGTTCATCAAAATTTCGATCAGACCAGCTCAATGTATAACTCAGCCAGCCCGTAAATTTGCCGTTATTTTTTCGAAGCATCATTTCAAGACCATACGCTTTTCCTTTCCCAACTAATAAATCATTTTTCAACGTTGTAGTCTCATTAAACTGAGTTACTCCATAAGGATATTCCAATAAATCTTTCATCAAACGATAAAATCCTCCAAAAGACGAAACTAAATTCTTTGAGATATTCTGATTTGAACCAATAGAAAATTCATCAGACGACTGTGGTTTTATTCCGTCTGAACTTGCAATCCAAAAATCAGTCGGAATTCCAACACTCGAAGTCGTTATCATACTCAAATATTGGTATTGTTTATTATACGAACCGTAAAAAGAATATTTTTCATTGGCTATATAATTCAACAAAACACGAGGCTGAAAATGCAGATAAGAATCCGATTTTGATCCCGCAGTATAATAGTTAATTCGAAGACCAATTTCGGCATTTAGATAATCCGTCAACTTTGGTTTAATAGTAGTAAAAACAGCCACCTCATTGGCATTAATATTACTGTTTTGAGAACCATTATTAGTATCTGTCAGATTTTCGACATTAACTTTTTGAGGTTGTAAATCATGATATACATATTGAAAACCAGACTCAAAAGGAATATTTTTAATTGAATAACGAACAGCATTATTAAATCCAAAATCTTTAACATAAGACGAAACTCCAAACTGAATTGTAGCTTGCTCCATTCTTAAATCATTAGAATATTGGCTAAAATAAATAGCGTTTGACATGTTTACTTTAGGCGAAAATATAGTAATCAAAGCTGGAGAAACAGTAAAATTACTCCACTTTAAACTGGTATGTAATGCTAGATTACCATCTTTAATTTTTAACTCGTCGGCACTGGCAAACGCATCAATAGAAAGCAGATTTTTTTTAGAAATTTGAGAAACAAAAGTCATATTTCCGTCAGAGAAACCATATTTCATATCCTGAACATCACTGTTTTCTGAACCCGAACGCAATAATGGCGCAATGATTTCGTCAATATATGTTTTTCTTCCTGAGATATAAAAACCTGATTTTTGAGTAATTGGAACAGCTAAAGTTAATTGGGAAGCTAAAATTCCAACATTTCCTTGAATCTCAAATTCTGAAGGTATTTTTTTATTAGGAATTAATAATGTCGTCGAACTTAATCTTCCTCCATATTTTGCATTCGAACTTGATTTATCAAATTCTACTTCTTTAATATGATCGGTATTATAAAAAGGGAAAACACCTAATAAATGAGACATTCCATAAATTGGCGTTCCATTGTATAATATTGCATTATGCCCCGGATCTCCTCCTCTAACGTATAAATATCCATTGGCATCACCAGAATTCTGCACGCCCGGAGTAAGTTGTAGTAATTTAATAATATCTGTTGTCCCGAGTACGGTTGGTACAGCTGATAATTCTTTTAAATTGAAGGATAATTTACCGCCCGATAAAGTTGTAATGCCTTTTTTTTTATCATTTGATATAACGACTTCTTTTAAGAGTGAAATATCTTTTACTAAAACAATAGAAATTAATGTATCTTTTAAGCAGTCAAAAGATATATTTTTCTCTAGATAACCTAATTGATTAACAACGATTTTAAGGTTCCCCAAAGGAATTTTTTCTAAAAAATTACCAAGAGTATCGGTTATCGCGTAATGTTGAAAATTATCTGCTGCAAAAGAAATATTTGCTCCAACTAAATTTTCATTTTCAGAAGATTTTATATGTCCAGCAATAGTTGCTTTTGATTGCGCAAATACACCAGACAAACAGAATAAAAAAACGAAAGTAATTATTTTCAACACTAGATTTTAATAAGAAAAGTGCGAAAATAAACAATTATAACCCAATTACATTAGGTTATAATTGTTTTAATTGTAACTTATTTTAATTTTTGCAGATACATATTTACAACATTGTCTAATCCAAGATAAATAGCTTCTGAAATTAAGGCATGACCAATAGAAACTTCTAATAAACCCGGGATATTTTGTTTAAAAAACTGAATGTTATCTAAACTCAAATCATGTCCTGCGTTGATACCCAAACCTAATTCGTTTGCCAATTCTGCGGCTTTAACATAAGAATCAATTCCGTTTTTATTTCCTAAATCATATTCATGCGCAAAAGCTTCAGTATACAATTCAATTCTTTCTGTTCCTGTTTTTTTAGCACCTTCAATCATTTCTAAAACTGGATCAACAAAAATGGAAGTTCTAATTCCGTTACGTTGAAATTCTTGAATAACTTCTGTCAAATAAGACTCGTTTTTTATGGTATCCCAACCAGCAGAAGATGTAATTGCTCCAATTGCATCTGGAACAAGTGTTACCTGAGTTGGTTTGCATTCTAAAACCAAATCAATAAAATTATGCTGCGGATTTCCTTCAATATTATATTCGGTATGTACAATTGCTTTTAAATCTCTTGCATCTTGATAACGTATGTGGCGCTCGTCTGGGCGCGGGTGAATCGTGATTCCCTGACCTCCAAAATTCTGAATATCTGCCGCTACTTTTAGTAAATTAGGAACATTTCCGCCGCGGGCATTTCGCAGCGTTGCAATTTTATTGATATTTACACTTAACTTTGTCATATAAATAGATAATTAATTCTAGTAACACTATATTTGTTACGACAAAAATACAAAGTAAAACGCAGCAGTTTTTGGTATTTTTTGATTATTTTGCATAAAATATCTTCAGTAGACCTATGACAGAAATTACAAACTATATCACCAATGATTTTAGAGCGATTGACAGCCAGGAAACGATTGCGTCTGTTCAGGACTTTTTTGCTGACTTGAATTTTTCTCATTTCCCTGTTTTAGAAGATGGAATTTTTATTGGAAGTATTGCTTCTGATGATGTTGAAACTTTTGACACTGACAAAAAGGCGATCGATTACAAATATGCTTTGGAACGTTTTTTTGCTCGCAAATCAATGATTTGGCTGGATGTTTTAGAGGTTTTTGCAAAAAACCATACCAATACAATCCCAATTCTTGACGAGAATAATCAATACGTTGGTTATTACGAAATGGAAGACATTATGAAATTCTTTCAGGAAACTCCATTTTTAAAAGAACAAGGTGGTATCATAATTATTCAAAAAGGACTTTTAGACTATTCTATGAGCGAGGTAACTCAGATTGTAGAAAGTAATAACGGCAAAATTTTAGGCTGTTTTGTTTCTGAAGCTGATTTAGAAAATGTACAAATCACAGTAAAAATTGGTTTAGGTGCCATGAATGAAATTATTCAGACTTATAGAAGATATGGTTACGAAATCATTTCAGAACATCAAGAGGATACTTATATTAACAGCCTGAAAGAACGTTCAGATTATTTAGACAAATATCTTAATATATAAATTAGAAAATTGGTCAATGAGAAAATTAGAAAATTATCTCGACCAATAATTATCAAATTGACCCATTTTCTCATTATCTAATTAAACAGAATGAAAGTAGCCATTTACGGACAGTATTATCAAAACAGTACAGAACCTATTATTAAAGATATTTTTGTGTTTTTCAAAACCAACAATGTCGAAATGGTAATCGAAGAAAACTTTCTAAAAATGCTTTATGAAAAACAGATCATTAACAAAGAGTATCAAACTTTTTCGTCAAGCAATTCTTTAGATGATAGTTTTGAAATGTTGATTAGTATTGGCGGTGACGGAACTATTTTAAGATCAGCAACTTTGGTTCGTAATTCTGGAGTTCCAATTTTAGGAATCAATGCAGGAAGATTGGGTTTTCTAGCTGCAGTACCAAAAGAAAGTATTGATAGTTTTTTACAGTTTATTATTGACAAAACCTACACCATATCTGAAAGAACATTGTTAAGCATAAGCTGCGATCCTAAAAATGATGCTATTACAGAAGATTTAAATTTTGCAATGAATGAGGTTACAGTAAGCAGAAAAGACACTACGTCTATGATTACAGTTGATACTTATTTAAATAATGAATATTTAAACTCATATTGGGCAGATGGCTTAATTATTTCAACACCAACTGGCTCTACAGGATATTCCTTAAGCTGTGGTGGACCAATATTAACACCAAATGTCGAAAGTTTAGTAATTACACCTATTGCCCCTCATAATTTAAACGCCAGACCACTTGTAATTCCTGATAATACCGAAATTAAACTTCGCGTTTCTGGTAGAGAAGATCAATATTTGGTTTCTTTAGACTCTAGAATTACCTCAGTGAAAAATGAATCAGTTCTAAGTATTAGAAAAACTGACTTTAAAATAAAAATGGTAGAGATTCCAAGTGAAACTTTTCTAAAAACCTTAAGAAAGAAATTGCTTTGGGGAGAAGATAAAAGAAATTAGGCTTTTTTCTGATTCATCTCCATACGATATACTCCCTTTTCCCGTTCTGCTTGTAGTGAATCATCATTAAATGTCTCAAAATCATAATGTAAATTGAAAAAAAAGCACATTTATGTAAAGGAACGTTGATTCGTATTGATAATTATTATATTTGCACGCAATTTTGAATTAAATGAAGAAAATTTTTAATTTATTGTTATGTTTTTTTCCCTTTATTACACTAAACGCTCAGATCAATGAGATTGGTGTTTTTCTTGGTGGAAGTAACTATGTAGGTGATGTTGGAAGTACAACTTATATCGCCCCAGAAAAACTGGCTTTTGGTATTTTGTATAAATGGAATAAAAGCCCGCGACACTCGTACCGTTTCTCTTATACACAATCTACAATCACAGCAAATGATTTAGATTCTAAGGAAACTGGTAGAAATAGAAGAGGTTACCGTTTTGACAATAATGTAAAAGAGCTTTCTGCTGGATTAGAATTCAACTTTTTTGATTTTAATCTTCATGATTATCATCAAAAAATTACACCTTATGTATATTCGGGTTTGAGCTTTTTTATTTATGATGGATTATATCGTTATGACACAAGTCCGAACGTTATACAATCTGTAAATTCAAATTCATTTGCTATACCTATTATATTAGGTATAAAATCTAACGTAACGCCAAATTTTGTTTTAGGACTTGAAGCTGGTGTACGATATAGTTTTACAGATAATATTGATGGAAGTAACCCTAACACTAACAATCCAAACATTATGAAGTTTGGAAATTTAAATAATAATGACTGGTATGTGTTCTCGGGCATTACATTAACGTACACCTTTGGACAGAAACCTTGCTATTGCGCAGAATAAAATGAATTTACTAGACTCTATAGATCACACTAATTTACCCAAACATCTGGCCATTATCATGGACGGTAATGGACGCTGGGCCAAACAACAAGGCTTTTTAAGAGCGTTTGGTCATGAAAACGGAACAAAATCTGTAAAAAACACTATTAAGACTTGTGCTAAACTTGGCATCGAGAACTTAACGCTGTATGCTTTTTCTACAGAAAACTGGAACCGTCCGAAATTAGAAGTCGAAGCATTAATGAAAATATTAATCAATTCATTAAAAAAAGAGCTTGGTACCCTGCTAGAAAACAATATCAAACTTAATGCTATTGGTAATCTTCATAAACTGCCAAAATCAGCTCAAAAAGAACTTTTTGACGTTATTGAGAAAACTAAAAATAATACCCGCCTTACTCTAACACTTGCTTTAAGTTACGGATCACGAGAAGAATTGGTAAATGCCGTGAGAATCATCAGCGATAAAGTTAAAAATAATATAATTTCAATAGACAGTATTGACGATTCAATTATAAATGAGCATCTTTACACGCAAAATTTACCCGACGTAGATTTATTAATAAGAACAAGTGGAGAACATAGAATAAGTAATTTTTTGCTGTGGCAGATTGCCTATGCAGAGCTATATTTTACTAATGTCTTATGGCCAGACTTTAAAGACCAAGATTTATATGAGGCTATTATTAGTTATCAAAAAAGAGAACGTAGATTTGGAAAGACCAGTGAACAAATTAAATAATTTTTTAGTGTTGCAAAAAAGAATTCAAATAGCCCTTACCCTAATTCTTTTGGGTACTTTTTCACAAATAAAAGCTCAAGATAAACTTCCTTTTGATCAAGGAAAAAAATACATTCTTGCTAAAGTCTCTGTTGTTGGTAAAATAAGCTTTAATGAACAAACCGTTGTTACATTCTCAGGCCTTCAAAAAGGACAGCAAATAACTGTTCCTGGTGAAGAAATAAGCAGCGCAATTAAAAAATTAGGTAAACTTGGCCTTTTTGACGAAATCTCATTTTATGTAAATAAAATTGAGAATGACAGTATTTATTTAGACTTAGATATTATTGAGCTTCCTAAACTAAATGAAGTCAAATTTGTTGGTATTAAGAAAAGTAAAGTCGAAGGATTAATCAAGGATAATGGTTTGACAAAAAACAAAATTGTCAACGAAAACTTGATCACGACTACCAAAAACTACATCGAAAATAAATATAAAAAAGAAGGTTTCTACAACACTAAAGTTACCATTACAAATACGCCTGACACCATAAATGGACATCAGGTAAACATGCTTGTACGAGTAGATAAAGGTGAAAAAGTAAAAATCAGCAGTATTGATTTCATTGGAAACAAACAACTTACAGACAGCCAATTAAGAAGTGCAATGAAAGACACAAAGCAAAAAAATGTGCTTCGTGTTTTAAAAGCTTCAAAATTCATTCCTGAAAAATACAAAACTGACTTAGAAAAAGTCATAGCAGCTTATAAAGAAAAAGGATATCGTGATGCCCGTATTATTTACGATTCTGTAACATACAACAAGCAGAAAAAGATGCTTGCTATTAAGATTAATCTAGAAGAAGGAAATAAATATTACTTTGGAAATATTAAATTCTTAGGAAACACTGTTTACTCAGATCAATTATTAAACCGCTATTTAGGTATTAAAAAAGGTGAAACTTATAATGGTGTTTTGCTTGAAAAAAGAATTGCAGACAAAACAAAACCAGACGCAGAAGATATTACCAATTTATACCAAAACAATGGTTATTTATTCTCTAACATCAATGCTGTAGAGGTAAAAACGGTAAACGATACGATCGATTTTGAAATTAGAGTTACAGAAGGTCCTATCGCTTATTTCAACAAAATTACTGTTGTTGGAAATGACAAAACTAATGACCACGTTATTTATCGTGAGTTAAGAACTAAACCAGGTGAAAAATACAGCAAGGAACAACTTGTAAGAACTATTCGTGAGATTGGACAATTAGGTTTCTTTGATCCTGAAGCAATCGATCCTAAATTTAAAAATGTTGATGCAGCAGCTGGTACAGTTGATATTGAGTACAATGTTGTAGAAAAAGGATCTAGCCAAGTTGAGCTTCAAGGAGGTTATGGAGGCGGTGGTTTCATCGGAACTTTAGGATTATCTTTTAACAACTTCTCTGCAAGAAAATTATTTGATAAAGAAGCTTACAAGCCTCTTCCTATGGGAGACGGACAGAAAGTAGCACTTCGTTTACAAGGAAGTACTTATTTCCAAACCTATAGTTTATCGTTCTCTGAGCCTTGGTTTGGAGGTAAAAAACCAGTACAATTTAGTTCATCACTTTCTTATAGTAAACAATATTTAAACAATTATATTACTAGAAGTGTTGACAAAAGCAAAAGTTTTAATATTTTTACAGTACAAGTAGGATTAGCGAAAAGATTAACAGTGCCGGATGACTATTTTGTTCTTTCTCAATCTGTTAGCTACCAACATTATGACTTAAATAATTATAATACTGGTCTATTTACCTTTGGTAATGGAGCATCTAGAAACTTAGCTTATACTATTGGACTTTCAAGAAGTAATAAAGGGGTTAACCCAATATTCCCAACTTATGGTTCTGAGTTTAGTATCTCTGCAAAAGTTACACCTCCATATTCATTGTTTAATGGAATTAACTATGGTGACTTAAAGAATCAAAAAGAATACAAAACACAATACACAGGAACAAATACAACAGGTGCAGATGGTCAGCCGCTTAATACTGGTGACTATACAAAAGTTCAAACTGTAAACGGAACTTCTGGAACAGTAAGTGTTGGTTCTGACTATGCAAGTGCAGATACTGATGTAGGTAAAGTAGATCAAAAAAAATACAACTGGTTAGAATATTATAAAATTAAATTTAAAGGAGACTGGTATACTAAAATTTATGGTAAATTAGTTTTAAGAACATTAACCGAATTTGGTTTCTTAGGAGCATATAATCAAGAGAGAGGCGTAATACCATTTGAACGTTTTTATCTAGGTGGAGACGGAATGGCAAATTACTCAATGGATGGTAGAGAAACTATTCAGTTGAGAGGATATCCAAACAACTCTTTAACTCCGGTAAATGCTAGTGGGGAACAAATTGGAGCAACAATTTATAACAAGTTCTCTATGGAGCTTCGTTACCCGATAACATTAAAATCATCTGCGTCAATTTATGCCTTAACATTTTTAGAAGCAGGATCATCATATCCTACATTTAAAGATTACAACCCGTTTGACTTAAACCGTTCAGCTGGTGCTGGTTTACGCGTATTTATGCCAGCGTTTGGATTATTAGGAATTGATTTTGGTTACGGTTTTGATCCTCTTACAGGACAAACTAAACCAAATGGTTGGGAAACACATTTTATTATTGGACAACAATTTTAGAGAATCTGCGTTTGGTTAAAAATCATCAAATAAAGTTATGTTATGAGAAAACAATATTTATTTATATTTTTAGCCCTGATTGTAGCACATACAAGTCAGGCTCAAGGTAAAACGACTAGGATTGGCTACATAGATATGGAATATATCTTAGAAAATGTTTCTGATTATAAAGAAGCAAAATCACAATTAGAGTTAAAAGCTCAAAAATGGAAACAAGAAATTGAAGCCAAAAAAATAGAAATTAATACATTAAAGGAAAGTCTCAAAGCAGAAAAAGCTTTATTAACTAAAGAGTTAATCGATGAAAGAGAAACTGAGATAAAATTTCTAGAAGATGAAATGCTGGGGTACCAAGAAAAGCAATTTGGTGCAAATGGAAATTTGATGCGTCAAAAACAAGCTTTAGCAAAGCCAATTCAAGATCAGGTTTTTACTGCCGTTCAAGATATTGCCGAAGCCAAGAATTATGATTTTGTTTTTGATAAATCATCAGATCTAACAATGCTTTTCAGCAACAAAAGATTTGATATTAGTGATCAAGTGTTACGTGTTTTAAACAGAACGGATAAACGCGAACAATTGACTAAAAAACAATTGAAAGATCAAGAAGTTAAAGAAAATCTTGAAAATGCAATAGATGAGAATCCAGCAATGGCCGATCGACAAAAAGCACTAGACGATAAAAAAGCAGCTAGAGAAAAACTAATTGCCGATAGAAAACTAGAGCAAGAAGCTAAGAAAAAAGAATACGAAGACAGAAGAAATGCTATAGCAGCAGAAAGAGAAGCTAAAAAAAGTGGCACGGTTTCTGAAACAGCTAAAACAAGTAGTACAACTGCCAAACCAGCGGCGACTGGAACAACAACTGGGACAACTGGAACTGATTCAACGGCAAAACCTGCTGCAGCGACTGGAACAGAAACAACAACTGATCCTCCTGTGCTAACGAAAGCCGAAGAACGTCAAAAATTATACGAAGAGCGTAAAAAAGAATTAGAAGAGAGAAGAAAGAAAATATTAGAAGAAAGAGAAGCTGCTAAAAAAGCTAAAGAAGCGGAAACACAAAAACCTAATACGACCAATAATTAATTAATATTTTAAAAATGATGAAACAAATCAAAACTTTACTAATTGCTGCGATTTTTATTTTAGGAGCAAGTAACACAATGAATGCACAGGCGAAGGTAGCCCATGTTGATGTCAGCGAGATTATGTCGAAAATGCCTGCAATGCTTGATGCTCAAAATCAATTGCAAAAATTAAGTGGGACATATGATGCAGAATACAAAAAAATGGTTGACGAATACCAAGTAAAAATTAAAAAGTACGAAGCAGAAGCTGCAACTGTAACTGACGCTATCAACGGTGAGCGTTCTAAAGAAGTTCAAGACATGCAAAAAAGAATTGTTGATTATAGAGACAATGCTCAAAAAGAACTTCAACAAAAAGAAACTGATATCGTAAAACCATTAATGGAAAAAGTAAGAGCTTCTATCCAAAAAGTTGGTAAAGCTAAAGGTTTCCAATATGTATTAGATGGTTCTACTCTTTTATTAGCTGATGGTCCAAACATTACTGCTGATGTAAAAAAAGATTTAGGATTCTAAGAAACCGAATTCATTATTATTAAAACTGCTCATTCTTAAAAAAGTTTGAGCAGTTTTTTTTTACATTTAATTAAAGTTAAAAAAAGAAAAAAAATAAGATATTTCTGTTAATTTGGAATATGAATTTATTTCAAAAAAACACTAAATTTGTACAATGACAAACAACAATCCTATAGGCGTTTTTGATTCTGGTATTGGAGGAACTTCAATCTGGAGCGCCATTCACGATCTACTTCCAAACGAAAAAACAATTTATTTAGCCGATAGTAAAAACGCTCCTTATGGTCAGAAAACCAAAGAAGAAATTGTTGCGTTAAGTAAAAAAAATGTTGACTTATTATTAGGCATGGGCTGCAAGATGATTGTTGTAGCATGCAATACTGCAACAACAAATGCTATTAGAGAACTTCGTGCAGATTATGATATTCCTTTTATAGGAATTGAACCTGCCATAAAACCTGCTGCAAATAACTCAAAAACACAAGTTATTGGCATCTTAGCCACAAAAGGTACTCTCAACAGTGAGCTGTTTAATAAAACGGCTGAAATGTTTCAAAACACTACAATAATAGAACAAGTTGGTCACGGACTTGTACAGCTTATTGAGGATGGTAATCTATATTCTCCAGAGATGACAGCTCTTTTAGAATTGTATTTGATACCAATGATTGATGCCAATATTGATTATCTTGTTTTAGGATGCAGCCACTACCCTTACTTGATTCCTCAAATTAAAAAGATACTTCCAGAACACATTCAAATTATTGATTCTGGAGAAGCTGTTGCAAGACAGACTCAGAATATTCTGCGTGAGAAAGTTGGTTTTAGCGATGCGCCAGAAAGCGAACCAGAATTTTATGTAAATTCAGATCCTAAAGTTTTGGAGTCTATCTTAGATTATAAATATCCTGTAATAAAAAAAGACTTTTAAAAAAGTCTTTTTTTATTCTTTTACTCAATTTTACGTTTTACAAACCAGATTCCGTCTAGTGATAAATTAAGCGAGATTTTATGATAATTCTCTTTAATTAAATCATTAGCAACTCTACCCTTCTGTCCGTAAGAATACGAAATATTTAAAGCAGAAAATGTGTTCTCTATCGGCAGTGAAAGTCCAACAGAAATCGATGCATTATTAACCCTTTTTCCATCTACTTCAAGATAGCCGGTATCAAAATTTGCACCCGCCGAATATTGTATACGATCTCTATATTTTCTAATATTTTTTCTGGCACTATAAGTAAACCCAAGTGCAAATCTGTCTTGATTTACAAAATCGCCATATAGTTCAGATTGCTTAGTATCGTCCCAAAAACTTTTTTCATAATCAAAAGTCATGTTTATATTATTCTTAAAACGTTTGCTAATTCCTACTCCAAATTCTAGCGGCATGTAGTAATCATCTACACTCGACCCTGTCTCTGCTTCGATTGTAGTAATCACTTCATCTGATACTGTTTGTACAGATTGTACTTTTGAAGCATTAATTTGAGACGGAACTTTTATTGTTGTAGCAACAGTAAGCGTAGAATCTATTACATATTGCGCTCCTAATGTTGCGCGTACACCATTATAATCTGTTTTTTTATGAATATTTGAAATTGAATTTAAAATAACAAAAGTTCTATCGTCTTCGGTATTTCCAAATAAAAGAGACGCGGTAGCACCTACAGATAATTTCTTTCCAAATCTATATCCGTATGAAAAATCTAAATTGTTTAATCCACCAGTTCCTTTTGCACTTAAATAATAGAATTCCTGGCTATCTGTAATAGGCAGTTTTAAATTAGAAATGGTAAACGCCGCACTAGAATATGGCCTCAGGGCAACACTAAAACCAGAATGTTTTGTAACTGGAAAGGCAAATGCTATATGAGAAAACTGAAAATTATTACGCTTTTCTGATTTAGAACCACTTTCATACGTAGTTGAGATCGCTTTTCCTCCTACATCAAACATAAAATGATTTTGAAACATAAAACCTAATGATGCTGGATTTAAGTTGTTTATAAAATTAGCTGATGGGAGTGCCATTCCTGAAGAACCAATTGATGGCAGCGGGCCAAAATCAGAATCATAAACACTTCCTATGCCATATAATGAATAAGGAGAACTTGATATACTTTGAGAAAATGAAGTCAGCGACATCAAAAGGAAGCAGCTAAAAAAAACTATTTTATTTTTCATTTAATAAGAGATGTAATAAATTTTCAATTGAATTTTATTGTTCAAATGTTTTTGATCGCCTAAAACAATTCGATTGACTGATTTTGAAATTCCTGGTAAGGTAAAAATAAGAGACGATCGAGCATCACTAGCTTTTAGCATTTCTTTCTGCAGAAAATTACCTACTCGAACTGTGTAACCAATATTTTCATTAAACTCATCTGTTTTCTTGTTCAGAATACCATAAACTGCTGTTCCTGCTGAATTTGCAAGTGAACTACTAATTCGATTCAAATTGTCGGCTACATATACCTTTAAAGAATCTGACAACGGGTATTGTTCTGAATAGGAATTATTGACGGGTTTCAGAATCAATTCGGCGTCAACAATTGCCCCAGTTGCAGAAATATTTTTCAGTTGCTTTATATTAGGGAAATCGATCCGGCAGGCAACTCCTGTTCCTGACTGAATATATCCTTGCTGGTTGGTAGCCGTACTCGAGAGTTTACTCGAGGAAATGGGCAGATTCTGGAGTATTGTTCCTGTTTTATCTAATGATATAGAGTTAAACTGTTTTGAAGTATCTGTAATAGTAAAATCTATAAAATAGGGCGTTTCTTCTGTGTCTGCCTGATATTTAGAATAATACATCCGAACTTTACTAGTAGATACATTAAAACCAATAACACTAGAAGAACTAGATCCAGAAGGCACAAGAACAAATCCTTTTAAATATTCTGCAAAACTGTCAAAATCTGTAATTTCTCTTTTTTTGAGTTTCTGAAAAAGTGCCGCTCCAAATTCATCGCTCATTTTAATATTAATAGAGTCCTTTTCTATTGGGCGGGGTTTATATGAAATTGTCCCGAGACTTTCGGTGTCGTAGGCTAAAACAGAATTATTGTAAAACTGTTTATCATCTGTATTTGGTTTTACTTTTTGAGTTAAACGATGTATATCAAATGTCTGAACTTTTGTTGTATCTCCGTAATGGTAATTATCATATTTTAAAATCATCGAAATAGAGTCAAAAACATAATTAACTGCTTCTGTATCTGAACCTGAATTAATCAATGAATATGTAGTAGTAGCCAATTGAAAATAACTATCTGATTTTACTTTCCCAAAAACAGGATCATCGTAATTACCAATTAAAATTCGGCTTTGGCTAGAAGTTGCAAGCGAATCAAAATTTATTGTAGCCATATCAACTGTAACAGTATCAATTAAAATGACTTTATTGCTTAAGGCTAAATAATCAGAACCAACAACAAATTCGCCGGCGTCTGTATCAGTTCCGCATGAAATGAAAGCGATGGAGCAAAACAGCATCAAAATATATTTGTACATAATCAAAATTTTGAACAAATATAAAAGGCGCTCTTCTGCAGCGCACTATAACATATACGGTTGGGGGTTTTTAGACTATAAATAGTAAAAAATCATCTACGATAGATTTGCAGTCACCAATAATTCATTCGACCTTAAAAAGGGTTATTTAGTCTATCAAAAAGGGTCATACATATATCTTCTTTTTTTTAAAACCATCTGCCACCTACTTTTGAACCAATAATTATGTAATGAAAATAAGATTTTTAATTTGTTTGGTTTTTTCAATTTCATTTCTCGGTATGAAAGCCCAAGAAAACTTTTCTGCTGCGGTGAATTATAAAACAGAGCCAACTGAGAATATTAATTTTAATGAGATCAATGTTAGTTTGTTATTCAATAAAAAAATAGGCTCAAAAAGCACCATAACAAATACATTAGAATATTCGAATTTGAAAGTGGATTATGATTTAGACCGTTATGAGTCTTTTGAAAATTTAGATCAATTGAATCAGATTCAAAATAAATTTCAATTTGCTCATGATATAACGGATAAAACAAAACTGATTTTTTCTGTTACGCCAACTGCAAATTTTCAGCAAAATTTAGATTTTTCTGATCTTACAGTTTTAGGAAGCTTTGAGATTCAACAGCAGTTGAATTCGAAAATAGCAATTAACATTGGAGCAGCAAGATCAACAGCTTTTGGTTATCCTAGATTTATGCCTGTTTTGTCTTTAAACTATAAAATAAATGATCAAAGCGGTGTCTTAATCGGATTTCCAAATTCAAGAATTTCATATTCTAATAATGAACGAAATAAATTTAGTCTAACCAATAGTTTTAATGGTAATTTTTATCATTTAGATACTCAAAACTATTTAACAGATACTGCTTCAAAAGCAGTTCTGTCACAAATGACTTCTGCTTTTGAGTTTGAAAGAAATGTAGATACAAATTGGTTTCTGAATTTTAAAGCTGGTTATGACTTTAACAAAAAATACAATCTGATTGACAATGACAATCACAAAGTATATGACTTTAATACAGGTAACGGATATATTTTAGGAATCGGGATCAAATACAAACAATAAATAAATTTAATACACTATGAATAATTTAAAAAAAGGAATATTATTCGCGGCACTTTTTTCGAGTCTCTTTTTTATTAGCTGCAGTCATGATGATGATGAGGATTTAGTAGGTAACTGGGTTAAAAAATCGGCTTTTGACGGACCTGCAAGATCTAGTGCTACTAGTTTTGTTATTGGGGATTATGCTTACATTGCAACAGGTTATACTGGAGATGAATATTTGAAAGATTTATGGGCTTATAACTCTAATGGTGATTATTGGGAACAAAAAGCTAATTTTACAGGAATTGGAAGAAGTTCTGCATCTAGTTTTACACTTAACGAAAAAGGCTATGTGGGTCTTGGTTATGATGGAACTAATAAACTAAAAGACTTTTATCAATATGATCCTGTAAGCAACAGCTGGACTCAAAAAACTGATTTTGGAGGAACTGCTCGTTATGCTGCTGTTGGTTTTCAGGCTGGCGGAAAAGCTTACTTTGGTACTGGCTACGATGGAAATTACTTAAAGGATTTCTACCAATATGATGACGCTGCAAATACTTGGACACTTGTAAACGGTTTCAGCGGGAACAAAAGACGTAATGCTACTGTTTTTGTAATTGCTGACAAAGCTTATTTGGTAACTGGTGTTAACAATGGTGTAATGCAGGAAGATTTCTGGGAATTTGATCCTTCTACTGACGTTTGGACTAGAAAACGTGATGTTGATAAAGATACTGATGATGATGACACGTACAATGACGAGTATGCTATTGTTCGTTCTAACGCTTCAAGTTTTTCAATGAATGGTTTAGGATATATTGTTGGTGGAGAAAGTATAAAAACAGTTTGGGAATACAACCCGAGTACAGATCTTTGGGTTGAAAGAACTCCAATGGAAGGTGCAACAAGAACAGACGCTGTTGGTTTTGCAATCAACAACAGAGGTTTTTATATGTTAGGAAGAATAGGTTCTACTTATTTTGATGATGCTTGGGAATTTAAACCTTTGGATGAACAAAGCGATGATGATAACTAATAATAACAAACAATTCTTCTGGAGTAAAATCCAGAAGAATTTAGTATTTATACTGCTTGTTTTACTTTTTGTCGCTTGTGCAAAAAAAGAAACATTAAAGGCTGAATCGTTTAAAACTCAATCAGGATGGGGTTATACGATTAGCTACAAGAATAAAATTGTAATCAAACAATCTATCATTCCTGTAATAAGTGATACTAAAAGTTTTGCTTCAGAAGATGATGCTTTAAAAACAGCAGATTTGGTAATGCAGAAACTCAAACACAACACATCGCCAACGGTAACAAAAAAAGATTTAATTTTATTAAAAATAAAATTCTAAATGGAAATAGATACCATCAAAAATACCGGCTCGAATAAAATTTTATTCCACTGTGCGATCTGGATTTTCTTTATTTTGACTTCTTTAATTCAATTTTACGAAAGCCCGTTTAGTATCAACAATGATTTTTATGCACAATGGTTCACAGGAATAATTTTGTTTTATCTGAACTATTTTTATTTGGTTCCAGTCTTTCTTTTACAAAAAAAGTATTGGCTCTATTTTACTTTTGTTATTACCCTTATTACTGTGTTTATGATTATCAGAATAAATTATTTTATTCCTGAGTTTAGACATCTAAGACCTGATAATATGATGCCTCCTAGAATGATGCATGCCGATCCTAATTTCTTTCCTACTCAAAGACACAATAGAATCGAAATGAGACGACCGCTTTTCTTTAAAATAGGTCCTTCATTCTTTTATATTTTAATTATTACAATTAGTGCGATTATTAGAACATTGACAGAATTTTATAATAATCAGCAAAACAAATTAATTGCCGAAACACACAGAACAAATACCGAATTAATATATCTGCGTAAACAAACCAATCCGCATTTTTTATTCAATTCATTAAACAGTATTTATTCTTTAGCTCATAAAAAATCTGATTTGGTCCCTGATGCCATCGTGACGTTGTCTGAACTCATGCGCTACATGCTTTATGAAACAGATAATAAAACGGTGGCTTTAGAAAAAGAAATCAACTACATTCAGAATTATATCGAATTACAAAAGCTTAGACTTAATAATATCGAAGACATTTTTGTAAATGTTCATGGCGACACCAGAAACAAATTTATCGAGCCTTTGCTCCTTATTTCGTTTGTAGAAAATGCCTTTAAATACGGAATAGACTATAAAGGTGCTGCTCATGTAAAAATTAAAATTTACATCTCTGATAATGATCTTGATTTTTGGATTGAAAATACAATAGAAAACTACATCAAAGATCCTGATAATTCAGGAATTGGATTGATCAATATTCAAAGCAGACTTGATTTGCTTTATCCAAATGCGCACGAACTTACCATTACTCAAGATAATGGATATTACCGTGTTCATTTGAATTTAAAATTAGATCAAATTCAAACAGAGTTAAATTAAATACCATTTATTTGAAAAGAAAAAAAATCATTAAAATGGTATTTTATGAAAATTTTAGAACTTAATTTACTGGTTTAAAACTACTTTTGACTGCCAAACCATTTTTTTTCAAATTAAATACCCAAAAGATGAAGTGTGTAATTATCGACGATGAACCTTTAGCAGTTGAATTATTAGAAGATTTTGTTAAGAAAGTAGAATCATTAGAATTGGTAAGCACTTTTAATAATGCTATCGATGCCGTTTCTTTTATCAATCAGAACAACGTTGATTTGGTTTTTTTAGACATACAAATGCCTCATTTTTCTGGAATTGATTTTTTAAACACCATCGAAAAAAAACCTTTAGTAATTTTTACCACAGCATATTCTGACTATGCGGTTGAAGGATTTAATCTTGGCGTAGTCGATTATTTAGTAAAACCAATCCCTTTTCATCGTTTTTTAAAATCGGTAGTAAGAGCACAGCAGATTTTTAATCCTGCCGGAGCTGTACAAGCTATAGCTGAAAACAATGCTGTTCCAGAAGTAGAACAGGATTTTATGTTTGTAAGAGCTGAATATGAAAATGTAAAAATGAATTTTGCAGATATTCTTTTTATTGAAGGTCTAAAAGATTATGTAAAAATTTACACTACAGATAATAAATTTACTTTAACATTAATCAGCTTAATAAAGCTGGAGAACTTACTCTCAAGCAAAGGCTTTTCGAGGATTCACAGGTCTTATATTATTAATATAAAACACGTAAAATCGATACAAAAGAATAAAGTCTTGATTAGTGATAAAAGAATTCCAATTAGTGAAAGTTATAAAAATGCTTTTTTCGAAAAGATCAATTTATAAACGATTAAATTTCAAAATAAAAATTCCAAATTCCAACGAACTTACCATTGGAATTTGGAATTTTTATTTTGAAATTTAATTATTTACTCTTCATCTTTAAACCAACTCGAATACATTACGTAATTGTTTGAAATACGCTCTATTTCGCCCGCAAAATTAGATTGGTCTATATCTTTTACCTTTTTAGCAGGAACGCCCGCGTAAATGCTTCCTGAAGCCACAATAGTGTTTTGTGTAACAACTGCACCTGCGGCAACTATCGCATTGCTTTCTATAACACAATTATCCATCACGATAGCTCCCATTCCAATTAAAACATTGTCATGAATGGTACAACCGTGTACAATAGCATTGTGCCCAATAGAAACATTATTACCTATTATTGTTGGATGTTTTTGATAGGTACAATGTATAATGGCTCCATCTTGAATGTTTACCTTATTTCCTATTTTAATAAAATGAACATCCCCTCGAATTACAGCATTAAACCAAACACTGCAGGAATCGCCAAAAGTAACATCGCCAACTATTGTAGCGTTTTCAGCAACATAACAATCTTCTGGTATTACAGGCGATTTTCCGTTTACAGATTTAATTAGCATAATACTATTTTAGTTAATTGCCGGACAGTTACAATCGTAACGTTCTTTTGTGCAGAATAAATTGATTCCTAAAGTAATCTGGTGATAACCACCAGTATCAAATTTTACATCGCCTACAACTTGTGAATAAGTATAAGCAAACATAAAATTCTTAAAGTTCACCCCAATAATTGGCGTAAAGTATTGAAGTTTTTGAGCCGAAACACCGCTTCCTGTGCTATATTGTGCACCATCAAAACTTCTTCTGTAAGATAAGGCAGCCCACAAACTTCCAAAGTCCATGTTTTTATACGCTTTCATATTCAAATCGATCGTTTTTTCTTTAGTTTGATCAAACAATTGAAATAAAATAGAAGGCTCCCAAGTAATATTATCTTGTTTACCAAAAACGTATCCGGCGCTGAATAAAAACTTTCTCAAGTTATTGGTTTCGTAATCCGTATATAAATCTCTTCTTGTTTCAAGTAAACCTTGAACTGTAGCGTGAGCATAAAAATCTAAATAATTATACGATGCTCCAACATCCATATTAAAATAAGAATCTTTTTGAATAGACCCGAAAACGATTGGATCAAAAGTGCCACCAAATTTAGTTTCGTCTAATTGACTTTGAATCAATCCGCCGCTAATACCAAAAGAAAGCTGATTTAAATCGACTTCATCTCTTGAAAACATAATATGATGCGCATAAGTAAGCTTTACTCCTTTTTGAGAATGGTATCCGTTTTTATCATTAAAAACAATAATTCCGGCACCAGATCGTTCTCCTATTCTTCCGTTAAAACTCAAAGTAGACAGTGTTGGCGCATCTTCTTGACCAAACCATTGTTTTCTTGCCGTCAATCTTATTTTTGCACAATTTGCAGCTCCCGCCATCGATGGGTGAATCAAATAATAATTATCTGATAGGTAATCTGAATATACGGGAATTCCTTCTTGTGAGTATGTATAGAGTGAAGTAAGTAAAAAAACAAATAAAACCTTGATTCTAAATTTCATAAAGACAATTTTGTTTAAATATAATTTACACTCTTGCATTTTAACGAGATTTATTGGATCAGAGTCTTAATTATTTTATTAAAAATCCAAATATAGTTATTAGTAGAAAATAACTTTACTAAATTTGCAAAAAATATACTACCATGACAAAAATCACGATAAAAGAAACTCAAAATCCTACCATATTAAAATTTGAATTTGAAGACTTCATCACTCAGAACCAAAATTTTGAGTTTAAAAATATAGATGAAGCACAATCTTCACCTTTAGCACAACAATTATTTTATCTTCCGTTTGTAAAAACGGTTTATATCTCAGGGAATTTTATTGCTATAGAGAGATACAGCATTATAGAATGGGACGATGTAAAAGATGCTGTTGCAGAACAAATTACTGCATTTGTAGACAAAGGCGGCGTGATCATTAAAATTGATGAAAACAAAGCTAAAAAGCAGCCAATTACAGTATACGGTGAAACAACACCAAATCCATCTGCATTAAAATTTGTAGTAAGTAGAATGTTAACTAGAAATGCTGTAGAATACAAAAACATTGATCAGACTGCTTCTTCTCCATTAGCTAAAGAATTGTTTAAATTCCCTTATGTTAAAGAGGTTTTTATTGATGAAAATTATATTTCTGTAACAAAATATGCTGTTAACGAATGGGATGAAATTACACTTGAAGTAAGATCTTTCATTAAACAATTTATTGAAAACGGAGGAACTGTTTTAGACGAAACCCTAATTGAAGTTGCTACCAAAAATGATGTTACAAAAGATGAAGCTTTTGATAAATTGGATGTAACGTCTCAACAAATCATTAACATTTTGGAAGAATATGTAAAACCAGCTGTACAAGCAGATGGAGGAAATATTGCTTTTGATTCTTATAATGAAGAAGATAAAACTGTAAAAGTAATTTTGCAAGGTGCTTGCAGCGGCTGCCCTTCTTCTACTTTTACATTAAAAAGCGGTATCGAAAACATGCTGAAAAGTATGTTAAACGACGAAGCTATTAAGGTTGAAGCTGCAAATGCTTAAAAATAGCTTTCTAAAAATACTAATAGCGCCTCAAATGAGGCGCTATTTTTTTTATAAATTGTTATGACCCTAAACTTTACTTTTATCCAAACATTCTAAAATTATCTTAATAATAATTCGGCACTTTTATAATCTATAATTGCAAGTTTTACAAAATCAACAGCATTGTGCTGTCCGTCAAGATAAAATGTTTTATTGGTAATTTCCTGAATATCTTTCATAGGTAATGCGGTAAAAGATATATCGTTACTAAAACAAACTCGGTTTCGATATTCACAAAATTGAACAATCTCATCTTTGTTATATGTAATTTTTAAGTTTTTATTCTTTACCATTACATTGTCAAAAGAATCTTTATAAAGTATTGTAAATTCACCCTCATCTTGTGCTACTCTACTAAGCTTAAAAATAGCTCCTGTAAGTGTATTTTCAATAAAATAATCATTTAAATCTTTATTATTTGGGCGAACAATTCTAATTCCGTCAATTATTTTTTTGAATTTTGAGTTTTTAACATATCGCTCGTAAATAACTTTTTTTGGACATAATGATGAATTCCATTCTTTCATTATGATATTATTAAAAGAATTATTCTCATTTGTATAAATAATCTTTTCACAGCTTATAAAAATAATAATAATAAATTAATATACTTCAATGTATCCATAATAATTGCTTTTAAATGATTCTATTAAAATTCGTTGATGCCAATAAATTAATGCATGAGAAGAATTTGTAGGCATATTTGCTAGATCCATTTGATCTATTGGATTATACCCCATGTATAAATATTAAATCTTACATATTTAGAATCACCAACATCAATAAAATTTAATCCTCCTCATAAACCACCCAATTTGAATTTGTTGTTAGATTGTTTAGATTGTATCTAGGTTTACCTTCAATCATATCTGAATCAATCATCATTAAAATAGTGTGTCCCTCTTTATATTTTCGATCTATGATTTTAAGATTTAAAATATCCATTTCACCAATAGTGTCATTCAATTTGCCAGACATTCCTTTTTTATTAGCGATTTGAAGGAACCCTAAATCAAATGATTCAGCATTAGTAAACCCTGCAACTTCTTTACACATTCGGGTTAGCATATCTGGCCAGTTTACTGCTTTTAACATGTCCATGTTGCCATTTTCAAAACCATTATACACAAATTGGCTGTTTAAGCTTTCGTTGCTTCGAGTATTGGTATTCAAAATCCTTCCAATGCTTGTTTTTTACTACTAATATTAAGATTCTGCTTCATTGCATATAATGAAAAAAGTGAAATTATTGTAACAATATATAAAAGGGATATAATAAATAATAGTAAGATGTTTCTCTTATTTATCATTTTAAATTTCCATATTAAAATTAGCTTTACTAATAAAATAAAAGGAAAAACGATAACTATAAAAAAATATAATGCGAAAAATATTGTCATAGTTATTGCAAAAATTCCATTAAAATTTAAAGGAACATCAACATTATTGAAGTATTGATGACTTTTTTCGTCTAAATGATATAGTAGGGTTAAAAAAATAAAAATTTCAAATTTAAGTATTTTAGGAAAATTATTTTTTAAGAAAATTTCGAATTTATTCATATATTTTAGTGTTTAAAGTTTTATTTCCCAGCGATATATCCAAAATAACCATCATGAAATACATCATAAGAAAGAGTCCATATTCTTGTCCCCCCCCAAGTATATACATTAACGTTTACTAATTCTGTAGCATCGTTTGAATTTATATCTATCAAGCCAACCCAATGTGTCGGAATTGTAAACATTGATTTTTTGTTTTTTGAAAAATTATCACTATCTATTAATAATCCTATTCTATATCCTTGATTAAGTTTGTTTTCTACTTTACTGAAGATAAACGCTTATTAAATTTATAGAATTTGAATAATCTTCAAAATCTTCTTCGTTTGAAAAATTATTTTTATAATTGAGACTACAATAATATTCACCCTTATCTTTTCCTGCCCTTATTCTTGTTGCAACATTTCTAATTTATATCTTTTATTTCCTTCAGTTTTAATTATTAGAGTATCGGACTTTAATACTTTAGAATCAAAGTAATAATTGTTGTCAGAATCTTTATTGTTTTTATAATTCACTTCTTTAATTTTTCCATCTTTGCTAACTAAAATTATATGAAAGTTTTTAATCATGTTTGTTCTACTAATATTTCTATAAAAAGAAATATAAATTCTTTCCCCATCTGCAACAAATTGAGATGAATTACAACGATTTACATTTTTATAATCTTGTACTTTAAAAAGACAATAACGAAATACAAAAAAAACAATAATTGCTATGAGCAAAATCGACAATATTTTTTTCATCTTATTTACATTTAATATATCCATTATAATTATTCATAAAATGGTTCTATGTTATTTTACTTTTTAAATATCTAGTATGTCCAAAGGGATCAGTTCCTCATGAATAGAGATTAAAATCCATTTCGTCTATTGTTTTTCCTAAAAGTGTAGGTACATAATTCCATGTAATTAATGATTCTAATACGACCCAATGTAAATCAAGAGAACTTCTATCCCAAACATCATCAATTAAATCAGAATCAATCAATGGCATTTTAGAAGTCCCAACAGGAAATTTCTACTTATCAATTCTTTTTTCTAAAAGTTCAATGCTTGGCTTAACTTTATAATTGTTAAATGTAGCCTCGCCAGTTCTGAATAGTTGCATAGCAAATTTTTTGTAAGCATCAGGTTGTTACTTTGCAAATAAATAAAAGATACATGCCATTCCACACAATGAAGTACCTGATTGATATATTAACCATGGGTTATTATTATCTGTTCTTTCTTTTATTTCATCATCAACAACCATTCTATCAAACCATCTAAAACGATTATGTTTCCATTGTTTATATTCTGCTTCAATTTCTGGATAACGAAAAAAATTATTTTTAAATATTATTAATTTTTCAGAAAAGCTTCACCATTTATAAATTCATGACCATCAATTTTACAAACTATTATATAAGGAGTTCCTACTGATTCAACACAGACTTCCTTAGTATCTGTTATGTAATGCGATATATTTTTTATATACAAGTGTAAAGTATCAGTCCTATAAATGGTATCTTCTTTAAAGAATTTAAATTTTACTAGTATTTTATCTTTTGAAACTTTTTCAACAACTTCTAAATGACCTTTATTAATTGTTTGATTATTTCGCTTTATAAAAAAAAATGAGTTTTGAATTTCTTTTTCATTTATGTTTTCTATTTTAAGTGTTGTATAATTATATGATAAAATATATTCCTTACAGGTATAATTTCTTTTACATGCCACTAAACCAATAATTAACAACAAAACAATTTTATTTTTTAAATTTAATATATCCATAAAAATTAGTGTTAAAAACTGAACTTCGTATTTGTGCTCCTATATTTAATTTTTCCCAACAATAATATGAAAAGCTGTATTCATTTTTTATTAAGTCTATAATTAAATTTCCCTCATAAGCAATCCAATGGAATTGAGTTGCACATCCTATGTAACTTATTGAATCATCAAGCATATCAGAATCGATTAGCAAAATAATATGCCACCCTTGATTATATAGTTTTTCTATTTCTATTAATTTATTTGAGAAGTCCCTACCTGTAATTATACTCGTTTCATCTGCAACTAGAGTAGCTCCATATAAGTTAACTGCTGCGTCAACCATATAGTTTGGCCAATTTATAGCATTCCAATCTTCTCCTTTTTGGCCTAGATATTTTTTATTATCAGAACTTCTAGTTCCTGCTAGAATGACCCAATCGGTTTGATGCATCAATTGATGAGGAATACATGGTTTTCCATTAGAATATTTATCATAATGCGGATATTTTAAATTATTCAAATCTGGATTAAAATCGTACAATACTGAATTTGGACTTAATTTAAATCTATTTATAAATACTTCACCTGTTCTAAAAAATTCCATATAATTCTTATAAAAATCATTTTTAAAATCTTGAGCATAAAAATATAACAGAGCAGCAGTACCACATAGAGAAGTAGCATGTTGGTTAATTTTCGCAGGATCATTTTTTCTATCAATCAATCCATCATCAACAACCATTCTATCAAACCATCTAAAACGATTATGTTTCCATTGTTTATATTCTGCTTCAATTTCTGGAT
>NZ_WMID02000026.1 GCF_009711165.2 Flavobacterium sp. MC2016-06
AAGAAAAAGCAAGTGCTAATGTTATCATTATAAATTTTTTCATTTTGATAAGTTTTAAAGTGTTAGTGAATTATTTACAGGGCAAATTTATACCAGCTCTCCTCTTCAATACGATGAGAAAAGTCACAAAAAAAGTGTGATGAATATCACACTTGGAAGTTATAGGAGTTCTATTATTTGTGTTTGGAGTACAGCCTGCTTAAGGTTTCACGGCTGACTCCAAGATATTCTGCAATATATTTTTTAGGTATTTTTTGCATTAGAGCTGGATAAAGTTCTGCAAATTCTTTGTATCTCTGTTCCGAATTATTGGATATCAATGATATGATTCTTTGCTGAAGGGCAATATAACCTTTGGTCAATTTTACCCTAAAAAAATGTTCCATTTTATGAAGTGTTTCGGAGAGTTTTTCTCTTCCTTCAAGCGTAAGGCATAAAACCTCGCCAGCCTCCATACAAACAACATACATATTGGCCTGTTTTTGATTGAAATAAGAAATATAATCCGACATCCACCAATTTTCTGTTGCAAACTGTACAATATGTTCTTTTCCATCTGCATCGAGATAAAAAACCCTGAAAATACCACTCATAATGATGTATTCATACTTTGCTTCATCGCCTTGCTGAATCAAGTATTGATTCTTTAATACCTTTCTTATCGTAAAAAATGGTTTGATAGATTCAAACTCTTCATCCGTAATTGGTATAATGTCTTCAATATGACTTCTTAATTTTTCCATAATCTATTTTTACCTTCCCAAAGATAAAGGATTTATGGAGTTGATGAAAATTTTAAATTTTCTGTATTTGAGTCAGTTTGCTAATTTTAAGCTCTTATAAATGTTTTTTAATGTAACACATTAGTATTTACCACATATCCCTTTCCGTTTCTTCAATCTCGATTAGATCGTATGAGGTAAAAGTTTCTAATTCTACAAAAAGATCATCAATATGATTGTATATTTTTCTTTTATTTTTAGACCAATTTTCATCCAATGGTGTAAAAGATACTTCGAAATTATATGCTGCAAAAAAACAAATTGTGATGAAACAATCTAAGCCTGATATATCAATTCTAGCACCATAGTTATCGACACTTGTATTGTTTACAATCTTTAATGAGAATTCCTCGCATATAGCAAGCTTAGTACTTTTTGACTTATATTCAAAATAAAAATATTGCTCTAACAGTTTAAATTTAATTAGGTTTTCTAAATATTCTATGTAACTAAAAGCATCTTCTAATTCGTCAAATTGTCTAAATGTACTTTCGTAATTTAAATAGTATTTAATACCATAAACACTGCTATTTAAAACTCCCTTTTCTTTGTAATAAACATAAATCTTTTCATCAAAGCCTAAATAAATCCCATTATAAAAATTGAATCTATTTTTGTTTTTAGACAAGTCAACCTTATAATCTAAATTCTTTAATTCATCTTTTGACTTTAAAATATTAAAAACCTTTATTTTAAAATTTTCTAAATCATTTTTCATCATTACTCTATAAGTTTGTTTACTACTGCTTTTCCTTCTAAATATAACCAAAGTACAACATTTCAAAAGTAGCTTTAATCTAAATTACAATTTTAGTGATACATTTTTAATCATTTCGCCGTCTTTAAAATCATATTAAACAAAAAAGATGAGCACTATTGCTCATCTTTTACAATCTTTTTTCAATAAGTATCTTTTTCAGAACATTAGAAATATAAAATAGTATATCACTAATTCTGATTCATTACCAATATCTCCCTAATTATGGTATTTTACAAATTTCTGTTTTTACATATATCGTCTTTTTAGTTTTACCAATTTCATAAATAAATAATTTCTGGCCATTTGAAAGATTATATATTACTTTTTTAGGTTGTCCGTTTTCATAAAAAACATAACATCCTTCAACAGGACAATCAATTATATCAATATTATCTTTTTGATACTTTAAATTATCTGTGATTTTATTTAGATTATTGATTTCTTTTTTTGATAAAATACGTTCTAATTCAAATCTATTTGAATTTAGATTTTCATCTACATCTCCCTCAATAAGAAATTCACCTTGTTTAATCGATAAATAAACAACTTTGTTATTTATGAATACGTTATTATTGTTGCAACTAATTAATAAAGAAAGCAACAAAAACAAACACCACTTAATATTTAATATTTTTCATCATCTAATTCCTGTTTCTATTTGACAACCTCAATTAATTACCATTATCAACCTTTATCATAAAATAATTATCATCCGACTCTACTAAAGAAACATTAGTTTTAAAATTACTTTTTGTTATGTTTATTACAGAATCCTGAAGATTTTTTATACTTGTATTAATTCCATAATATTTAAACATAACCTCTTCTATTTTTTAAACTATCATGATAAAAAATTTAAGTATCTAGAATATTCTTTTGTGTAGTCTTCAACTTTTAATTTTGAACAAGTTCCTGATAATGAAAAAATTAAAATATATTTTCCATCTTTAAAACGCATTTAAAAAGTACTACAATCTTCAGAAATATGTTTTTCTGTCAATATATAAGGATCAGGTCTACCGATTTCTTCATCTCTATTTTTACATGATGAAAAGAAAAAAAGAGCTATAATAATTATTGTATATCTCATATCTTTAAATTTATCATAATTCAGAATCTATATATACTTTAATATAGTTTTTTTGCGGTGCATTATCATTCAAATATTCACCAACACATCTGAAATATTACAAATGATTGAATTAATATTTATTCAAATCATCAAATTCAACATTTGTAATTTTTGAGCTTTTAATTAATTCAAATAATTTAGAGGAGATTACCTTAATTGCTGTATCACCTAAGCAAAAAATATCAGAACCATCCCAAGTTTCAAGATCAACTTTTATACTTCCATATACTCTATCCCCATCTTCATCATATTCAGAAATGATACCTGCTTTTCCTGTAATTTGAAATCCAAAATACTTCAAATCTGTATCCTCAATGATAATTGGATAACAATCCCATCCTGTAATATTGTTTTTTTCCAAAATATTTTTAAATCTTTCTGAAATAGCAAAATTCCAAGGATCTTGATAACCAATTAAGTCAAAAAAAACTTTACCCTCATCAACTTTGAAAACATTATTTTCCTTAAGAAATGAAGGATCATCAAAAGAACCAAAAATTTCATATTTTACTTTTGCATCTATTCTTACTGCACTTTTTTTATTTCCGCGTATTATTGTTTTTAATAATTCCATTATTCATTTTTTTTCATTTTCAGTTGTTTAAATTTTGAAATTTATTAATTTGAAAATTTCATCTTTTTATCATCCCTATATAATAAAAAAAGCAACTATTCAACAAATATATTCAGTAATCACAGTCACTAATATTTGCTTAAATCTTTGAATTCAACATTAGTAATTTTAGCCTTTTCTATTATTTCACGTACTCTAGGAGTACATACAGTTGCTCCACTATCTTTAAGAAAAAAAATATCTGAGCCGTCCCATAAAGTCATATCTACCTCAAATGTTCCATAAACAGAATCACCATCTTCATCATATTTGCAATATGAATTAAATGTTTTTTTAGTGTAGCCATAATATTTTAAATCAATTCCCTCCATAATTATTGGGAAAAATTCTAATCCTTTAATACCATTATCCTCTAATAAATTTTTAAATTGTTCAGACATAAATTTTAAAGGGCCTTGATCTCCAATAAAATCAAAAAAAATTTTCCCTTCATCGACTTTAAAAACATTATTTTCTTTGATAAATAGTAAATCTGGAAATATCTTAAACATATCATATTTGATATTTGCTTTAATTATTACAGAACTTCTTTTATTTTCAAGTATTATCGTGGTAAAATCCATTATTTAAATGTTTTTTCTATTCTTAATGCTTCTTTTTGTAATTGCCATATTTATAGCATTATACCTTCGTTTTTTCTGTAACTTTCTCAGATTTTTTCAAATGTAATACAGAATTTCTATCTCTATAGATTGCAGCTTCAAACCATTTCATATTTGCTAGATTATTAACATCCAAACCTACTTTACTAAAAAAAAATAGTATAGCTGATTTGCTTCTGGAAAATATGATGTCAATAAATTCATCTCTTTGGTTATTATCTCTGATATACGAAATCTAATTCTTAACCATTTCTCAACTTTTAAGATCATATAGAACCTAAAAAGATGAGCAATATTGCTCATCTTTTACAATCTTTTTTCAATAATTATTCTTTTTAAGATCATTAAAAATATAAAATGACATATACCTAATTCTGATATATTACCGAGTGCGTAGTTTTTCATGAGAAAGTCTTTGCTGAGCGAAGACAAGAACTGTTTGTTGGTCGTATTCTTAATGCTTCAATGTTACAACTATATTGTTTTTCAGTTATCCATTTTATTATTTTATAAAGATATTAAATCTAAAACACTACCATATTCCTTAATAATCCATTGTTTTCACTATATTAATTATAGCTAACATTTTATTTTTCTTTATTCTTAATCCGATATCCCAAATATTTTTGCACCCTAAAATTGGGATAGGATCTTCATCAATAAAATCTTCCATGATTAATCTTTCTTTATCTTTTTCTGAAAAATTCTCTATAAAATTGACATCCAATTGATTCAACCAAACGCGTATAACCTCATGTTCATTATCTGCATGAACTTGTGAAATATAACACCCGCCATCATATTCCATTATAAAACTGTACAGATACTTATTATTTTCCATTAATTACTTCCTTTAGCTTTTTGACTATGATTTTCTGCCCCTCTGGTGTAAACGCCCCGCTCATAAACAGATGGCTGATATTATTTTAATATTTTGCAAGTAAAAGCAAACCCTCTCATTAGTGGCGAGAATTTAACTCAATTTACTGTTTTTACTATATTAATAATGGCTAACATTTTATTTTTCCTGATTTTTAATGTAATACACCAAATATTTTTACAGCCTGAAATAAGGATAGGATCTTCATCAAAAAAGTCCTCGATAATTAATCTTTTTTTATCATTTTCTGAGAAATTATCTATAGGCTTAACATCTAATGTATTTAACCATACACGCATTGCTTCATGTTCACTAGTTGCATAAACTTGAGAAATATAACATCCTTCATCATATCCCATTATAAAACTGTATAGATACTTATTTTTTTCCATTAATTACTTCCTCTAGCTTTTTGATTATGATTTTCTCCTACTTCTTGATATAATTTTAATTCATCGCTTTAGTCTGATAAATTACCATTACCAACCTTTATCATAAAATAATTATCATCCGACTCTATTAAAGAAACATTAGTTTTAAAATTACTTTTTGTTATGTTTATTATAGAATCTTGCAAATCTCTTATGTTGGTATTTAAAAAACTGTTTCTGTGATATTTAAGCATTATATAACCTCTTCTATTTTTTAAACTATCATGGTAAAAATTTAAGTATCTAGAATATTCTTTTATATAATATTCAACCTTTAGATTTTGACAAGTTCCCGATAACGCAAAATTTAAAATATATTTTCCATCCTTAAAACGCATTTGAAAAGCACTACAATCTTCTGAGATATCTCTTTCTGTTAATGTATAAGGATCTGGTCTCCCAATTTCTTCATCTCTATTTTTACATGATGAAAATAAAAGAACTATAATAATTATTGTATATTTCATAACTTTAAATTTATCATAATTCAGCATCAATATATACTTTAATATAGTTTTATTGTAGTGCATTATCTTTTAAATATATTTCACCACATCTGATACATTACCCATTATCAAAAAGATGTTCTTTATTAAATAGTAATTCTAACATTGACTTTTGATACATTATTCTTTATTCTCCAAATGATGGATTTTTATTCACCGAATAAATAAAATTCTCATCTATAATCTTCAAATAACATCCTCCATCTTTTTTTATTCCTTTTTGAATTCTACTACGCAATGGGCTTACACCAAAATCAAAGTCTATTGTTTTAGACTTACCCATTATGGGATTATAATCTTTATGAAAAATAATAACATTGTTATAAAAGTTATCATTTCTCTTTTGCCTTGTAATCCTATCGATGTCATATTTAATCATAAAATTAATAAGTATACTATCTTTTAAATCACTTCTGTATAAAGAAGTATTTTTAGTAATATTATTTTGTTTATTTATTGAGTCATTTATTTCGAACAATTTATTTGCTGAAATATATTTAACAATTGAAGAAAAATCCCCAATATTGTTTTTTACCTTACCATAATAGCTATCATGAATACCACATGAATTGAATAGACAAGCCAAACTAAACCCAACTATTATATTTATTATTATTTTCATTTTAAAATAAAACTATCTGAATACGATATTTCATTTTTTTCGAATTCATTATATCCATTAACCACTTTTATTCTAAACTTTCCTTTTTTTGCATTTTCGCGAATAGATTCATTCTTTTTTTTACTGTACTTAGGAGAATCAAATAATTCTGGCTGCTTAATTTTAAACATTAAATCTGAGGATTTATTTCCCTCTGAAATCAAAGTAAGTTCCAAAGGAATTGTAAAAGGTTCAGAAAAAACATCCTTTGAATATAATTTCCAAATATGTCTTTTAAAATCATATTTTTCCAATTGAATGTTCAAAAATCTATCTTTTGCATCATTGTTTTTAACATTCAAAATTATCTCTTCCTTTACATTAAATTCACTTTTTTTCATTTTCACCTCTAAAAGTTGTGAAAAACAAAAAAAAGGAATTAGAATTGCTATAATTAAAATTTTCATACTATAATTTTTATTAATTTGTTGGTGTATTAGTAGTTGGTGGTGAAGCAGTTGTCGTAGTTGCTGGAATGTTCTTTTTCTCGGTTCCACCAGATGTTGAATGATTTTTTGAAGGATATTGAACTTTAACTTCCATTTCATCATGACCTTCAGCTCGATATTTCAATAAATCATCAAAAAATTCTGTATCAATTTCATGACAACCTGAAGATTCTCCTTTTGTTGAATCATGAAAATAAAATGACCCTAAATCGCGATCATCATCTTTCGACGGCGTGCTTAAATTTTCCGCAGGCTGTTTCACTGAAACTGGAATCAAATTTATTCTATTTTCTCCCCATGCAGGAGAACTAAATGTTTTTCCTGGTTGAGAAGGATCTGTCATACCTACTAAAGTTTGTATTCCTTTACCTTGACCACTAACAATTTGACCATTCTTCATTTGCGCTACTTCAGGTTCAGGTTTTAAATTTAATTTATATTTCCCTTCTACAGTTGGTCCGTTACTTTTTATATATTGATACTTTGAATTTTGCGATTTTACTTTGGATCCGTCACTATATTCTGTAATTTTATGCCCTGAAGTTGCTTTATAAGTATGCAATAAATTTGACTTATCACCATACTTTCCTCCATACCAATAAACTTTATTTCCAGTAGCCAAAATCCAATCCAGACCATCTGGATCAACAAGCAATACTGGATTATTAGCACAATAAACATAGCTTCCAAATTCTGGATGTTTTTCAGCTTTCGGATCTACATTTAGCCACAAACTAGTTTTCATATCCAAGTACCTAGCGCCATAATAACTAAGATTTGTCTCTCTATCCAATTCTTTACCATTAAACAAATAAAGGCTAGAAAAAGAAGATGAATGTTCTTCAAATAAAATTTCTCCAAATGCAATATATTCTACATGCTGGCTTATGCTTCCATTTTTTGCAGTAATATACGAAGTACTTCCCAAATGATCAGGATGGAAATAAAAAATATCATTTTCTGGCAGACCAATTCCTGTAAAACCTTCTCCCGGTTTTACGGTTGTTGGTTCTAATGGCGGACCAAATTGTACTGGTGGTCCTGGCACATCTCCCGGAGCATTAAATATAGGATTACGTGGCCAGCCTTCTGGAGGTTCTTGATTTTCTTCTACAGGTTGAAGTACTTGGCTTGGATACGGATCTCCTGTAAACTCGGGTGTCGCGTAAATACCCTGCTGCGTTGGTGGTCCCGGAGGCAGTCCCAAACTTTTTACATAGGCATCCATCGCTTTTTGCTGCTCGGCTGTAAGATTCGTATAATTTACACCTCCCGCCGTTATGCCTAAAGGCTGTGCAAAAGTTCCGTTCCCCAGCTTACTTACAATACGTCCTGCACCTTCAAAATAATGCTTAGTAAATTTTCCTTTGCTTATTACAAAATATGGACTAACATAACCCGTATAATCATCGGTATGAACAATTGTTGCTGCAGTCTCTCCATTGATAGCAACATTCTGCGAATCTCCTGAACTTTTAATAACCCTTTCTCCTCCTGCATCATAAGTAAATTGATGAATCCTTCCATTCTCATTAATTCCCATTAGACGGTTTTCTTCGTCCCAAGTCATTTTTCTGAAACTTTTATCTTCGGAATAACTGGTTGGATTTCCGTTTCCGTCATACACATATTCTCTTGGCTCCGTTTTTCCTGCTTCGGTAATTTTGTTTGGTGCATTTGGATGTAATGCGTTATCATAATTATAATCTAATACATACCCCTTTTGTTCATTATTTACAGTATGCACCAAATCTTTTTTGGTAATATTATGCATTTTGTTATAGCTCATATTCAGCTCATAACTCGCCTTTGTAAACTCTCCGTTATAAATAGCTTTTGCCGATTTTAACCTGTAAAAATCATCATATTGGTATTCTTGAGAAATTGTTCCTCCTAAAGTATTATTTACAATTGGTGCGGTATTTTTAATTCCTAAAACATTACCAACTAAATCATAACTATAGGAGTTATCTATAACTTGTCTTGCTCCACTTTTTACCTGCAACTCCTGTAATCTGCGCATTTTAGGATCGTAAGCATAATTGGTTTCGGTATCGTTACCATATTTTAAATATTTCCTCTGTTCGAACTCATCATAACTTAATTGTTTAATGTAATCATACGTATGGTTTTCTTTCTTTCCTTGCATGCTTTGCAAATTCCCTGCTCTATTATAAGTATACTCTACTACCTCTCCATCTGGATAAGTCATTTTCTGTATGCGATTCCATGTGTCATATTCATATTGCGAAATATATGTTTGCACATCGGTTGGTGTAATGCGTAAGGTGCGAATTTCTTTTTCTACTTCGCCTAATTTCCCATAGAAAAATTCCTGCCCGCCACTCGCATCTTGTACAAACCACAATCTTCCGCGACGCGATGCGGTTCCATCAGCTTTACCATAATTGTATTGCACGTTGTTTTGAGGATTCTTAGGATATTTTATTGATTCAAGACGGTTAAAATCATATTCGTATTGTATAGCACCACCATTTGGGACTGTGTTTTTTATATCCTGCGTAATACGGATTGTTAAATTACCAGCCAAGTCATACTGCATTGTCGACGTTCCAACATCTGGATGTGTAAACTCAGTACGTCTTCCTAACCAGTCGTAGCTACTTTTGGTAACGTGATCCATGGCATCGGTTACTTTTATCATTTCTCCAAGCGCATTGGTTTCAAACTTAGTTAAGAAATCATTCTGTTTAGTGGCTAAATTCTGTCCCGTAACATCTGTATATGTTTGATTTATTTTATTTAATGCATCTGTTTGTGTACTACGAAGTACTTCAATACCATCATAATTTTCTATAGTAAAAGTAGTCATGTTGGTACTTCCATCAGGCAAAGTCACTTTTATGGCACGACTAACCTCATCATATTCTGTTTTGGTTGGTGCTATGTTAGATACTGCTGTACTAAAAGCATTATCGACTGTAGTAGTAGTAGTTGTTGGGTAATAGCTTATTATTGTTCTTCCTAAACCATCATAAATTACTTTCCCCGAAACTACCTGAGCTATTTGATCAGGGCTACCTGCCTGACTAAATAAACTAGCTGTCTTTTTGACCTGTAAAGCTCTTCCTAAACCATCTGTAAAGGTATAAGTCTCAATGTCTTTGTCTAATTCAGGATCATAATTTTTAGTTTTCGCATACGGCACTTTGGCTTCTGGGAAATATTCGTAAGCAATGGTGTATGGTTTTCCACTCGCAATTTCATAAGGTGCTTTTATAGTTGCTGGACGGCCTTTTGCATCTAATGCATAAATGGTACTTTGATCATTACGATCAATAGTTTTCAATGGTTTGCCAAAACGATAATCGAATTCCTTTTTGTTTTGATATCCAAAAGCATCTTTAATCTCCGTCATGTATTGATGATTATCTGGATCATAAACATATTCTAATGTCATTCGTTGTCCTTTGTAGTTGACTGGACCTGTTATTTTTTGCAAGTTTCCATAAGTATCATACACAATATCGGTAAGCGCAATCTTATCTGCAGCACTATAATTTTTTATTTGGGTAACTTCGGCTGTTGTGGTATTAATAGTTGTGGCTCTTTTACGGCGTAAACCATCGCTTGTAAATACTTCTAATTGTTTTGCCTTTCCTCCATAATAAGGAGTTGTACTTTCATAATAGCTAATTTTTGCTGTTACTTTATCATTGGCTGTACCGTTACCTAGATCTTCATATTGAATAATATTTCCGTTGGCGTCATAAGTATTAAACATATTATTTTCAAGATATTCGCTTCCTCCTTCATATGTTTTTTGATTGATATGAATGAGTCCAACAAAAATACGTTTTGCATCGCATGAAGGTAAATTCAGTTCTGAAACCGAAACACTTGCCTGCGTAGCAACATCAATAAAACTATACTCGTTTTCTGATTCTTGACGCATTTTGTTATTTTTATCTAACGTATAACTGTGTTTTAAGAGATTTTTTCTAAAATAATCTTGATTGTAAAACTCTTGCACGGTAGTTGAAAACACAGAATTATCAGCTGCATCAATCTGTTCTTGAATTACTTTTCCAAAACCGTAAAACTCTCTTTCACGACGATCTTGATAACCGTCTTCGTATCTAAATTTTGCAATAGAATGATCAATACCATCGCCGGTATGTCCGTCAAAAATATCTACCGATTGTAAAACCCACTTTGCAGAAGGATTTTCATAACTTGGTTTTAACAATTGATAATCTACTACATAACTGTTTCCTGCTGCGTTGGCAACGCTTTTTAGTTTGTTGGTTCTTTTGATGTTTGAAAGACGTACTACTAAATTGTCTTCATCTTTAGAGATAACATAATCTGCATTTCCATCACCGTCAATATCCATAAAAGTAGCCTCCGAACGGGACGTACTCCATCCTGTACTACCTCCTAATGAAGGTGTAAGACGAAGTAACCAAATTGGAATATCATAAGAATACCCAATATTAAAACCATAACTTACACTTTTGTTCTGGTTCATTTCAGAATAAGTCGGGTAAACAATTGGCGCATCAAAAGAGCTTCCTAAATTTAGAGATACAATCATTTTATCTTGTACATACTCAATTTTATCAGGAAGTCCGTCACCATTAATGTCCATAAACGAATTATTTCCATCAGAAGTAGATCGGGCATAATTAGCACCGGCTGTTATAGAACCCGCGTTAAAATTATAACCTAAACCTAAACTCCAATCGGTAGAAGTTCCTGTATTTAGTCCATTGTTGTTCCAATTTTCAGCTGCTAAAAAGCCATATCCTGTATTTAGTAAAACGGTTCCAGAATCTGTTATTTTATCTGGTAATCCGTCACCATTAATATCAGCATGAATCATTTTTGCTTTATCAGTACCATGTCCTTGAGAAGCACTAACTGATAACATATTTTTAGCTTTAGCCGCTTCTTTATCTGCCGCAGATTGTGCATTTCTTCTTAAGGTTGCTTCTTTTCCTATTACAAAAGCTCCGGTAGTTTGAGCTTGTCCATGACTATAACCTCCTCCAAAACTCGGTCCTTCTGATGTTGTTTCTGAATGGCTAAAATTATCACCCAAATTAATTACTTCATCAGAGATACTTCCTACGGGTTTGGTCAACTGAATATTACTTCCTCTGATATAATCTGGAAAACGGTCTCCGTTAAAATCTCCCATGGTTTGCGTTACATACGAATCTCCATCGATAGATTTACTATATCCCATATTGGCGGGACCAGCATTTACTCCGGCTGCAATACTTTTACTTTTGCTCTCGCTAATCATATCCAGTGCAGATGTACTTCCTCCTTCTAGTTGAGGTAACGAAAAATCGGTATAATCAGAAATGTCATCTTCTCCTAATCTCGAAGTACCAATTGTCTGCCCTTTTATATAAATAGATTCTTCTAGTCCTTCCCATTTAGATTTGGTATAAGATGGATTTAAAGACACAAAATAATTCTCAGAAACTTCATAACCTTTTCCGTCATAATTTTCAGGATCGGTATTATTTATATCTGGTTCTGTTGCATAAGCATCAGATTGTTTTAATCTGGTTTCATCAATGGTGTTAGTGGCAAGATTTCCGTTAATAACAAATCCACCCCAATTACGGTAATACAAACCTAACGTTCTTTCATCGGGATTTAAAACGCTGTAAATAGCAAAATCATCTGTAGCCTTATTCCAAATTACATCATCGGTAAGATCATTCACATCTTTTAAATCTGTAACCTGAACTTGAACATTTAAGGCATTGGCTTTTGGATAATTGCGAAGAATAGCAACAGACTGCGCATTAGAAATGGTAACTTCTAACTGAATTGGAATTCCTGCAGCAGCTTCTGGATAATTAACCGAGGCATCAAAAGTATTTATCACTTCTGTTAACGTTCCTGCTGTAAGCTTGTAGCGCTTGCGCGCTAATAATATATTATTTTGTTTAGCAGAAAGAATTACATCGCCATTATAAGTACTAGTATTTCCTAAAGGATTTGCCAGTACTAAATCTTGCGGTAGTATATTTAGTTTTACTTTTCCGTTTACGGTAGACGTAACGCCTGGTAAATTATAATTTCCTTCTCTTTTATTGTACAACAGATGGTAAACTTCCATAGGCACTTCTTCTGATGCAGCACCAGGATATGGCGGTATAATAACCGTTGGAGCAAAAGATACTGCCTGCCAATTGATATTAGTCTCCGTTTCCAGCGCCATCGTTACTTGTGTATCTGCCTCAAAAGCTGGAAGATTTACAGAGGCTAAATTGAAAGAAGCTGCTTCATTTGCCAAAAAGGTTTTTTCGAACACAATTACAGCCGGATTTGTTCCTCCAAGGTATGTTTTAGTAATCACTAATCTAATGTGGTCTGAAGTAACAGGTTTATTCAATATTCCTTTAAAGGAAACCATTCCTGCTACAGGAACCACTTTTGCTGTATTGTTACTGCTAAAAAAATCGGTACTTGCTTTATACGCTGACAACGAATATAAATTGGCATCTTTTAAAGTAGTTGGAATGGTAAAATCACTTGTAACCAAATTACCATTGATGTCTCTATCGTATTGTTTTACCTGCGAATAAGTAATAACGGGATCCCAGATTACGGTATCAAAATTTCCGTCTTTTACGGCACTTACTCTAAAATACAAACGTTCTCCTTTTTCTACAGAAACAGCATTATTTTGTTTTGTTTTTACATCATAATCTTTTGCGCCAATAGCTTCATTCCATAACAATTGAGTTCCTTTTTGAAAATACAAATGCACGCCGTCTGCTTTATCTTCACCTGCATTATTTACATATTCTGCACGCGCTTTTATTCTATCTGGCGTCGTTTCCTGCACCAATTGATATTCGTGCGAAATAGAAATAATTCCTTTTGCAGGAGCTTCCCACATACGCACGACATCATGCAATGGGTTTTGTTTTTCTATTTCTTCAATAGAAAGTGTTGTAGTTCCCGAAATGGTAATATTTCCTCCTCCAGCAACAGGAGATGGTGTTCCCGAACTGCTGTTTTTAAAAGTTGGAACTCCATCAACCAATCTATTGTAATATACTTGACCGTTACGAACATAATCCGTTAGTCCGTCACCATTAAAATCCATAAAATAGATTTTAGTTTTGCTGGTAGAACGCTGTTCATCATAGCCAATATTGGCAAACTTAAGATTCAAATCTACTCCCCAGTTAAAGGAAGTTGATTTAGAATATCCAACATCGCCAATATTTATTTCTTGTAATTCTCCAAAAGAATTTTGACCTGTAGCCGATAAATTTTTTCTGTAAAAAACACCATTTTTATTTTTGAATACTTTATCTGGCAAACCATCTCCATCTAAATCTTCCATTAAAACAGCCGTGTCAGATGTTCCCCAGCCATTTCCTCCGTGACCTCCAACAGTAAAAGGTTTTAGATTACCTGTTTGTCCAACAAATCCAACACCAATACGATAATTGATACCAACATTAGCTCCTTCTGAACTGCTTACTAACGAATGATGTCCTGAAAATAAAATATCATTATAAGAAGGAATAGCGGTATTGACAAGATTATCTCCCGGCACACTCCAAGCCTGTTCTGGTCCAAACGGATTATATTTCCCAGAAGCATCTCGAACATCATCAAAATAATCTAAAGTATTGGTGTAAAATAATTTTGACTCAGAATCGTATTCTGAAATTGTTTTTAGTAAGGTTTTCTTAAACGCACCAACGGTATAATTCAGTTCATAACTGCGAACCATTTGATCTTTGTAACGAACTTCTATTTTGCGCAATAACTGATTATTTAACTGCTTAAAACCCAATCGAGCCGAAACTTGAACGTCTGCTCTATTGGTTTCACCTAAATCACTGTTTTTAACAAAAGTAACGCTGTAATTTCCTTTTTGAGATCCAAAACCAGTATAATACACGTTTTTAAGATAGAGTTCCCCATCTTTTTTATCGTACTCGTATTGTACCGTATTTCCTTTTAAATCAACTTGAAAGTAAAGCGCCCAATGTCCGATATTTCCAGAAGCATCCTGCAAAACGGCATTTGTTGCTAGACCAGATTCATTTCCTCCATAATAACTGGCAACACCGCTTTTATCTCGTACTACCCAATAGTAGTTTTTAGGCGAAGATCCTTTTCTAATAATCTGCTGAAAAGCACCTTCACGTCGCGGATAAAATTGTTTGTCTGACGTTCTGCCCACCCAAGTTTCTCTATGAGAATTTGGAATTAAAGCTTCGCCCGCAATAGCATAACTTTCCGTTTCATTTGTTCCATCATATCTTGGCGATCCCCAGCGGGTTTCTATACTTACTGCAGGTGCCGAAACATCCCAGCCCGTTCCTGCCCAGCTGTGTCCGCCGTCACTATCATATTGTAAATTAAACGACGGCTGCATTCCTCCTCTTCCGTTTGGTATAACAATATTAAAACCAGTACTCATTGTTCCTCTTCCGTTTGCAGAAGGCGGTGCAATAGACTGAATTCCTACTAACGGACTTGCTGCTTTTAAATCTTTTATGCTTGTTGGTGTATAACCCGAAGTTTCTGGCGACTCAGGCATTTTTATAATTCCGGCAATAAAATCGGTAAAATGGGTAGTTTTCGCAATTATGATTCCTTTTTTAATATCTAAAGAATCCTTGCCTACTTCCTGCCAAAGACGTTTGTTTTCATCAAAATAAAATACATTAATATCTTTTTCTGTATAGCCTTCTGGAATGGCTTTTTTATCAAACGGAAGCGATAAACGCACTGCTTTTTCAAAAACAGTTCCGTGTGGCAATAACCTAAAACCTGCATTAGTTCCTGTAACATTGACCATTGCCGAGTTTAAAGGCGCAATATCTATTTTACGTAATCCGCTTACCGAAACCTTAACATCTGCTTTTAATGCTCCTGCTGGAAAAACAGCTAAGAAATCTTTGTAGGAAAGTGTATTTTCGGTCTGAAAATTTATGATTTTAGCAAAACTTTCCTTTGCATTTTCAAGCGGTCTAAAACCATCAACTTTTAAAAATTTATTGAGTTTTATTTTTTCATTGGTAATAACGCCTGCCGTTGTTTCTTTATAAACCGTAATAGATTGATCTGAATTTAAATCTTTATCGTCTAAAATCAATTCAAATTCTGGTTCATTTACATTGACTTCTACACCGCCAATTGTCATTTTTTTGATTTGCGAAGGAAAATTAGTTCCTTTGATGTAGTATTTATTTTCTGATTTTAATAAAGTATAATGATGAGAAAGCGCAATTGGTTTGTATACAATTCGAACATTTTTTATTTTATATCCGTTTGCAATTCCTTCTGGAGCGGTAAACAATAAAACATTATCTCCTTGTCTAAGCGACTTTTCTGAAAGCAGTTCTGATTGAGACGTCCAATCGTTATTTTTAGATAAAAATTGTCCTCCAATACTTGCCTGATTGTTTAAGCTTCTTGAGATTGAAGCCGATTGATCATAACCGTATAATTCGTATTCTAAATACGCACTTTCATAAACCGAAGGCATTTCATTTATTGCAAGATGAAAAACATTATCGTATGCATCGTCAACGTCAGATTCATCTTTTACACCAATAAAACCTTCTTTAATATCTGCATCAAATACTTTTGTTGTTTTTACTGCTTTTGATGTTGCTTCAACTGATTTTGAAACTGCTGCAGTTTGTTCTTTTTTATTTTCACTTTTAAGAAAATCGCGCGTAAACAAAGCCGCTAAATTGTAATGCTTAAAATTTAGTGCAAACAAAAATGAACTTACTAAAAGTACAGGAATTATAATTTTATTTTTCATATGCAAACTACATTAATCAACTATAAGTCAATTTTTTATTTTTTTGTTTTTTTGTTTTTTACTCGTTGAGTATACTTTTTAACACATTAGGAACATAGATTTTATAAGTTCAAAAACAGGCATTTCACTTATTTAAAACGCACATAGCTCTCTATGCAAAAGAAATGTGTTCCTTTTTGTATGCTCTTTTTTTAATAAAAATCATTATGCTCAATTAAAAAAAATCTGCGTAAATCTGCGTCTTCGCGATAGCGAATCAGTCTCATCCGTGTTCTATATGCAGCATTTGAATGAGACACCGATAAAACAGATTTACTTCGTAAAGACGCTGCTAAAACGGATTTTTTTATGATTTACAGCAATAGACTTTATTCTATTACTTTACAATAACTTTAAAAGTCTTTGTTCCAAAATCTGAATTTACCGTAACCAGATACATTCCAGAAGATGCTTGAATGGCATCATCATAGATATAATTTTCAATTTGCGAAAATTGCTTTTGTTTAATCAAAGTTCCGTTTGGTGCATAAACCGTAACTGTTGCATTTGTTTTGTGTGCAAACTGCATCGCAATTGTATAGTGACCGTCAACCGTTGGGTTTGGATATAAAATCAAAACACTTGCGTCCGGATTTTCTTTTCCATCGGTTGCAACTGCAATTTTGCTTGACGTTTTACATTCTTGATCGTTTAATAATCGCAGCTCATAATTACCGGCTTGATCTACCAAAATCTTAGGATTATTATCCATAAAATTACCTTCATAATACCATTGATATTCATAATTACCTTCAGGTAAACCAAGACTTGCATCAAGAATTAAAGCATTTCCGTTTGTTAATTGATATTCTGATTTTAAATTAGAGAAAGTTCCTTGTTTATCGGCTACAAAAACGGTTTCTGAATATAAATTCCCTTTCGCATCTCTTACGATATAATCATAATTTCCAGAAGAAAGTTTAACGCCCGAATTGCTTTTTGCCGATTGATTCCATTGTTTTACAACAGCATCACTTCCTTGTTTTTTTACCGTTACCGTAAATGGACCTTCGCCGCCTTCAATCGTATAATTTAATTCGCCCGAAGCACTCACGCCGCAATCTGCCTGCGTAATCCAGACACGGCTAAACATTTGAGGGGCAACTTTTATAGTGAATTTTGCTGTACCTTGTTTTTGTAAATCCCAGTTAAAATCTTTCAAAACCAGTTTTTCTTTACTCGAAGTACTTCCAAGTTTGATATATTCTGAATTAGCTTCGTCGTAAGTTCCTTTTCCAGAATGATCTACTAACAACCAATAATACGTGTCTTTAGGTAAAGTTCCTTTAATATATTTGGGATCAAAACTCCAATCCATCGATAAATCAGAAGAACCGTTAAAATCCAATTGCCATTGTCTGTCAACGCCTATTGGTTCGCCTTGCTCCTGTTTTTTTATCAAAAGCGTTTTTGCGTTATCACTCCAAAAAGCAAAATAATTGTTGGGAATTTTGTTGGTTTTACTTTTAAGTTCCATTGTCAGCAAACCTTCATCGACCATATTACTGCTTTTTACCTGCAATAAACCGCTAACGTCGTCTCTACCAACTCCAGTAATCGAAGAGGTAAAACCTTTGTGTTTTTCAATATCCCAAATTGTTAGACCAGAACTATTAAGGTAATTTTTGATGTCTAACTGCGAAAGCGAAACTCCATATTTTATAGCAAGATAACTCGCTACTTTTTGGGTTTCAACTCCTGATAAAACTCGGTTGTAAACCAGAATTTCACTTATATTTCCGTTAAATTCATCTGGAGGTAATTTTTCAAATCTAGATTTTAAACCAATCGAAAGTGATGATGGTTTTGCAACACTGTCGGTAATATTCTGCTGAAAAAAATGAATATTCGCCTTGAGCGGTTTCACCTTTTCTGCATACGACTGATAATTGTATTTTTTTAAATCTGCCAGACGTTTATTTGTGGCTGCAGAAATTGTTTTTTTAGTATCGTCTATTGTCCATAAAAGCTGTTCTTTCAAACTGTCTTTTACTTTGTAAACCATAAATAAAGTTTGTCTTCTTTTGCTGTCAACGCCCAAAGGCAGAATTAAAGAATCCTGCGCCGTATCAAAAACAATACTCGGGTTAAAATTAAAAGCTGCTCCTTTTTGAGTATTAGTTGGTATTTTACCTTCTTTTTTAGTGAGACTTTCCCAATAATAAGCATCGCCGTTTACTCTCGATTTAATCCAAAAATCAGGTTCCTGTACATTTCCAGGCAGCACTTTTTGCTGTGAAAAAATCAAATTTCCAGTCGCTATTGATACTAAAATTACTAATGAAAAAATCTTCTTATTCATAATACTCCTGATTTTAAGATCATTATTTATTAAAAATTACCCAAGTCATCAAAGTCAAATGAATACCCAATAATTAATGAAATACTGTTGATTTTATTTTTGTTTTCACTGTATCGGTGACCGTTTTCTTCGGTTGCCAAAGCATCAGTAAGTCCTAAAGTATAGCGTGCTCCGATAGAAAAATTAGAACTGAATTCGTAACCTGCAGAAAGCATTCCGTAGAAATAGTTTTTTCCTGTAAGTGATTCTTTCAATACCTTTTGCACATTAGCGTCAGGTTCAAAATAAACACCTGAATCTGCAAATATTTGTTGAGCATTAGAGGTATATTTTATATTATCACTGGCTAAATTAAAACCTACATAAGGTCCTGCTCCAATATAAAATCCTTCTACAGGATAATATTTAAACTGTGCACCCACATTTAAATAACTGTATCCGAAAGTCATTTTATATTTAAGTCCTTTTACGTCTTCATAATTTAGATCTGTTCCTTGACCCGAATACGAAACTTCGGTCTGGATTGCCACTTTTGCATACGGATATTTCCAATTGATTACAAATCCGGCTGTACCGCCAAATTTCCCTTCTTCTTCCAAAGTATAACCTTCGTAAATACCTTTTGGGACTATTACATCTGGAAGATTAGACATTTTAGAATAAATTCCACCTGCAAAAAGACCATACGTAATCTCTCTATCACCTTGTGCAAAAAGCGTTTTTGTGCTTACTAAAAGAAGAAGCAAAATAAATTTTTTCATTTTTTTTATTGAAATTACCATTGATGAAAACTATAGCCTACAGAAAAACAAATGACACTGCTTTTATTTTGATTTTCGATAAACTGAAAAGAAGAAGCGTTACTTTTTACCACATCTTTTACGCCCAAATAATAGCGTAAATCAAAGTGAATACTCTGATGCAGTTCATACCCTACAGCAAAACACAGCGAAAAATCATCTGTACCATCAAGACCGTCTTTATAAAACTGTCTTGTAGCAACATCGTACATGCCGCCTGCTTCATTTGAGGTATACGTAACATTATTGGGAGATAAACTGATGCCGTAAAAAGCACCAAAACCTAAATTTAAACCTTCGTAAGGATATACTTTGTACAAAGCTCCAATTTGTAAATAAGAATAATGCAGTCCTAATTCAAATTGTTTTCCCAGGGCATCTCGATACGTAACTTTTTCGCCGGCTTGTCTAAACAAAAGCTCAGGCTGTATGGCTACGCGGGTATCGTAAAGTTTAAAATTCAAAAAAAAACCACCTTCTAAACCATAAGCACCTTTACTTTCCATAACACTATTATCAAAAGTATTATCTCGGCCTTTTATACTTTCCGGCAGGTTGCTGATTTTAGATTGCAGCGCGCCAAACTTGAGACCGTATGTTATATTTGATTCATTTTGACTATAAAGAACAGTGTTAAAAAAACAACAAAAAATTGATAAGTATAGTATTACTTTCATTCGGAAAATTTTTGCGAATATATGTATTAATTATTTATATATAAGATCAAACAATCGTTAAAATAGGGACAAAATCCGTCAAAAAGCTCTTTTTATTGTTAAACAGCAAAAACACCACTAAAATTACAAATTTGATTTTTTTATTCTTTTAACACTATAATACTGTAAATCATTATCTTAAAAAATATACTATATGTATAATTTTGAAATTAAAAAAACGTAGAATTCATTTTAAATTTAACGTTAGAGCAACTGTATTCTTTAAAAAAAAATTAAATTTGACAACCCTAAATCCAAGACTTTCATTATGATCCAAAAAAGAAATTTAATTTATTTATTAGCCTTACTAGCGGTATTCTTTACTGCACCACTTTCTTACTCTCAGACCTCTAAACCTAAAAAAGAAAGCCGTTCAAAACTATTTGAAGAAACTACGACTGACAGCGATTATCTGACTGCTATAGAAAAAGCTTCTGCTGCAATGGAATCTGCTTTTAACGATGCCGATTTTAAAGGCGACACGCATCAATTATTTGGTGACATTAAAAGAACGCAAAGCAAGCTTGATCTTATTTTAACGAGCTTAAAAGGAGCTAATCCAAATGTGCGCAACCAGCAGATGTATAAAATTGTTCTGAAAGAAATCGAGCAGCAGCTTGATGAACAAAATACCGCTATAAATCTCCGAAACAGTAATCTTGAAAAAATTAAAACCCGTCTTATTGATTTACGTAAGGATAAAAACTTAGTTACGCTTATAAAAGATACTATTCGCAGACAGCAGTTTAAAAAAGAATTTGCCAATCTTAGAAAAAGATATTTAAGCACGGATAGCTTAATGACCAAAAATCAAGGGATTTTAAACAATAAAAAAAGAATTACGGTAGAAAGAAGAATTGCCGTTTCTAATGCTTTAGTAACCGTTGATAATAATCTTGAAAAATCAGGAATTAGTATGCTTAAGAAAGAATATCCTTCTTTGTGGAGCATCAATGATTCTGTTGGTAAAAAAGCTGTCAGCCAAAACATTAAAGCAAAAATAATAATAGAAGAAAATGTTGCGGCATACTATATAACTTATAAGGCCGGAGGTTTAATTACTTTACTCTTTTTTATGGGATTACTGGCTTGGTATATCTCCAGAAATCTGAAATATTTAAAAAATAATGGTTTTATTGAAAACCTTTCTCTTCTTGATTTTAAATATCTAAATCGTGGAATTATTGTGCCAATTGTGGTTATTGGTCTTAATGTTGCGGTTGTAAGCAATTTGTACGCTCCTGCTCTCTTCTTAGAGCTTTTACAGCTTCTTTTGTTGGGAGCCTTGACCATATTATTCAAAAATAAGTGGTCTGGAAATGCTATGCGAAACTGGCTTCTGCTTTTAGGATTGTTCTTTACGCTTTGTTTTCTAGACTTGTTTATCAGCGTTGGATTAGTGCAGCGTTGTGCTTTTATTCTCATCAATATTTTAGGAATCCGTTACGGTTTTGTACAGATTAAAAGCATCAAAAATGAGCTTTACATCAAAGGATTCTTTAAATGGGCCAGTATTATTTTTATAGGCCTAAATGTTTTGTCTATACTTCATAATCTTTTTGGAAGAGTTTCGCTGTCTAACATGGTTACGATTACCGCTTTTGTATCTCTTACTCAGATTATTGCGTTGAGTGTACTTTTAAAAATTATTTTAGAAATTATCCTTTTACAAATCTACACAACCCGCCTTAAGCGTGGTTTGGAGAAGATTTTTGACTATGAAAGCCTTTCTGATACCTTAAAAAAACCTTTCATTATCGTAATTACTTATATGTGGGTTGTTGTAATTACGTCTAATTTGAATGTTTGGGAATCGCTGCGAACTTCTTTAGCTGGATTACTGAGCCGTCCGATTACTGTTGGAAGCATTACTTTTACTTTAGGAAATGTTGTTTTGTTCTTTATTATTATCTGGACAGCACATTTACTTCAAAATTATGTGGCTTACTTTTTTGGTGAAGTTGAGGATGAAAACGAAGAAAATATCAATAAAAGACAGCATTCTAAATTACTCATTACAAGACTTGTTGTTTTAATAAGCGGTTATCTTTTGGCTGTTGCAGCTTCTGGAATGCCGTTAGACAAACTAAGTATTCTTTTGGGTGCTTTGGGTGTTGGTGTTGGACTTGGTCTTCAAAATGTCGTGAACAATTTTGTTTCGGGGATTATTTTAATTTTTGATAAACCAATTCAGATTGGTGATGTTATCGAAATTAGTAATGAATCTGGCCGCGTAAAATCTATGGGGCTTAGAACGACTAAAATTAATGCGCCAAATGGTTCTGAAATTATTATTCCGAATGGTAATTTATTGTCTCAAAATATCACCAACTGGACGTATACGGATAATTTTAAATTGGTAGAAATTGCAATAGAAATTACTGGTGATGTAACTCCAGACGATATTAATACAACGGTTTTTGAAGCGCTAGAAAGTCTTACTTCTGTAAACAATGATAGAACACCGCAAATTTACTATACCGCAATTTCTGATGGAAAATTTAAACTACAGGTTAAATTTTGGTGCAGTATTTACCGTACTGAAGAAACAATAAGCAGTGCGCGACAAGTACTTTTCAGTAATTTTAAAGCAAAAGGTTTAACTTTTTCGACTTAATAATTACTGTCATTGCGAGGAACAAAGCAATCGCACTAACAATAAACCGCAAAGTTTGATTTAGCAAGTGTGATTGCTTCGTTCCTCGCAATGACAATACTGTGAGAAATATAAAAATAAAACATCAAAAAGCCTTTAAATATCACTATTTAAAGGCTTTTTTTCTACAAATTAATTAACCAATTTATTCTAAGCAAAACCATTCTTTTACTTCTTCGGCAATGGTTTCTTGTACTATTAGATTCTCAAACTCATTTGTCGCCGAATTGTACTGGTATACTTGCTGCCATTCATCACTATTTAAAACCACATTTTGTATGGCTTTACAAACAAACAAAAGTTCTTCGTTTGTCATTGTTGGATGAAGTGAAAAACGCACCCAGCCTGGTTTATTGCTTAGATTTTTCTGTAAAATTCCGTTTGTAATTGCTTTAGATTCTTCTTCATCAATATCAAACAAGGTATGTGCATACGTACTTGCGCACGACCAGCCTCCGCGAACTTGAATTCCGAAGCGATCATTTAAAAGCCTTACAACTAAATTGTAATGAATGTTTTCTATCGTAAAAGAAACACAGCCAATTCGCTCAGTATTAAGATCTCCTAAAATAGATAATCCTTTTATTTTTTTGAGTTCAGAAAAACAAAGTGTCAATAATTCTGTTTCTCTGTTTTTCATGTTTTCGATTCCCATTTGTGTTTTTAGTTCCAAACACAAAGCCGTTCGCATCACTTGCAGAAAACCCGGAGTTCCGCCATCTTCTTTGACTTCTATGGGATCGCTGTAATGAAAACCTCCCCACGGGTCTGTACATTTCACGTTTCCGCCTCCGGGATTATCTGGAAAATCGGCTTTATATAATTTTTCATTAAAAACTAAAACACCGCAAGTTCCTGGTCCGCCAAGAAATTTATGCGGCGAAAAGAAAATCGCGTCCAATCCTTTTTCTGGATCTTCGGGATGCATATCCATCGAAACATAAGGTGCCGACGCTGCAAAATCTACAAAACAATAACCGCCGTGTTGGTGCATTATTTTTGCCAATTCGTAATACGGCGTAATAATTCCTGTAACATTAGAACAAGCCGTAAACGAACCTATTTTTAAAGTTCTACTTGCATATTTTTCAAGCTCTTTCGCAAGTATTTCTGGATCGACTAAATTGTTTTCATCCGAAGGTAAAATCACAACATCTGCAATGGTTTCGTACCACGGAACTTGATTGGAATGATGTTCCATGTGAGTGATAAAAACAACAGGGCGTTCGTCTTCATAATACAACTTTATGTTGTAAATATTATCCATTTGTCGCAAACCCATAATGCGTTGCAGCTTCGACAAAGCGCTTGTCATTCCTGTTCCTGTTGTAACCAAAACATCAGATTCATTGGCGTTTACATGATTTTTGATTAAATTTCGAGCATATTGATACGCGTAAGTTGAAGCTTTTCCTGTTTCACTCGAAAAAGAATGTGTATTGGCGATCATTGGTCCAATTTTATTGCGCATTATGTCTTCAATTGGCGCGTATAAACGGCCGCTTGCAATCCAATCTGCGTACAAAACTTTTTGTATTCCGTAAGCCGATTTGAATGTATGATTTACGCCGATTGTGTTTTCTCTAAATTTAGAAAAATGCTTTTCTAAACCTGTCAAAATTGTATTTTCTGCAAGAATTTCCATTTTTTATCTTTTTTAAAAAAGCTTATTTTTTAAAGTTTTTAATTCCAGAATTCAGCCAATTGTAATAGTTTTCAATATCTGGATTATAAGCCGATGGTTCTGCAAGATTGGCGCTGTTGTGATCTACAAGTACATAAAACGGCTGTGCATTTGCTTTGTAGGTTTTAATCTGTAAATCGCTCCATTTGTTCCCAATAGTTTTAATCTTCTTGCCTGTCGTTTCAGAAACATACTGCTCGTTTTCTGCCAATTCTTTTTTGTCATCTACATACAGCGAAATCAAAACCAGATCGTTTTTAAGAACGCCTAAAACTTTTGGATCTGACCAAACTAATTCTTCCATTTTTCTACAGTTTACGCACGCATATCCTGTAAAATCTAACAGAACTGGTTTTCCTGCTTTTTTAGCAAATGCCATTCCTTTGTCGTAATCATGAAAAGTGATGATGTTTTGTGCGCCATATTCTGCACCTTCTGGAAGAGCTTCTTTGCCTGCAGTTTCTGTATTTCCAGAACCGCCAATTCCGTTTGGAGATTCACTGTAATGCATTGGCGGCGGAAAACCGCTGATAAGTTTAAGAGGTGCACCCCAAAGTCCAGGAATTAAATAAATAGTAAAACTTAAAACCAGGATTCCGAAAGTCAATCTTCCCACAGAAATATAGTTTAATGGAGAATCATGCGGCAGTGTAATTTTTCCGAATAAATAAAGCGCTAAAACGCCAAAAACAGCAATCCAGATCGTAATGAAAACTTCTCTTTCTAACCAATGTAATTGCAAAACCAAATCGGCATTAGACAAAAATTTAAAAGCCAAAGCCAGTTCTAAAAAGCCTAAAACTACTTTTACGGTATTCAGCCAGCCACCCGATTTTGGCAAAGCATTCAGCCAGCCCGGAAATGCGGCAAATAATGAAAATGGTAACGCTATTGCGAATGAAAAACCCAACATTCCGACAATTGGAGCGATTCCGCCTTTTGAAGCTGCTTCGACCAATAGAGTTCCTACAATTGGTCCTGTACAAGAAAAAGAAACAATTGCTAACGCCAAAGCCATGAAGAAAATACCAATTAATCCGCCTCTATCCGCTTGCGAATCTACTTTGTTTGCTAAGGCATTTGGTAACATTATTTCGAATGCACCTAAAAATGAACAGGCAAAAACAACCAATAAAATAAAGAAAATCAAATTGAACCAAACATTGGTTGAAAGTGCATTTAGAGAATCTGCTCCAAAAACTGCTGTTACAATCGAGCCTAATAAAAAATAAATGATAATGATTGATAAGCCGTAAATAAAAGCATTGCGAATTCCTGCTACTTTGGTTTTACTTTGTTTGGTAAAAAAACTCACTGTCATTGGAATCATTGGGAAAACACAAGGCGTTAACAATGCTGCAAAACCAGATAAAAAAGCAATTATAAAAATGCTGATTAATCCTCTAGATTCTGTTTTTTTAGCTGGATTTGAAACTGTCGTTTTTACTTCTTTTTGAACTATTTCTTCTTTTGCTGCAGTTTCATTTTCTGCAATTGCATCTGTTGTATCTGCATTTACTTTTTCTGCTGCAGCCGTTTTCGGTGCATTCGGAATTTTAAATTTTAATTCTTCAGATGACGGCGGTAAACAATTGCTGTCATCACAAACCATAAATTCAACTTCTGCTTCAATATTGGCAATATTATCTGAAGTAAATTTTATCTTTTGTGTAAAAAGTGCTTTGTCTTCAAAATATTTAATTTCCATATTGAAAATTTTATCTTGAACTTCATGTCCTTTTTCTTCTGTTGTTTTTCCGATAAGTTCGAAACTTTTATTCGGATTTTTAAACGTAAAAGCAGTTCTCGACGGACCTCCTTCTTCAATAAATTGTCCGTACAAGTGCCAGCCCGATTGTATTTCGGCCTGTGCTTTTAGAAGATATTCTTTCTCTGAAATTTTCTCTACAGAGGTTTTCCATTTTACTGGATTATACATTTGTCCAGACATAAAGGTGCTGCACAAAAGCAAAAAAGCAATGGTGATATTTTTCATTTTTTTTTGATGTTTTAAGAAAAAGAGCTGTCGGCAAAACAGCTCTTTTAGGTCTTTCACAGAAAATTGCTTACTAATTCAGATTCTAATTAAAAATGATGAAAGACGACTATTAAAATTAATTTTAGATTTTAGATTGCTCGAACTTTGTCAAAGTTTAAAACTTTGACAAAGTTGGCGAAGCTGATTTTTAATTTTTAATTCTCAATTTTTAATTGATAAAAAATCTACTTCAAAGGATTGCCTTCTTTGTCAAGTGAACCTGATTTTATGATAATCATTTTGTCTAATTGAATGTATTTTTTAACGGCATCATTCACTTGCTCTAAAGTCACTTTTTGAATATCTTTTGGATATTGTTCGATATAAGATGGTTCTAAACCTCTTTCTATAAAACTTAAAATAGTTCTAGTCATTCCGTTTGTAGTTGACATTCCAACTTTAAAACTTCCGATTAAATTGGTTTTCTTATTTTCTAATTCTTCTAAAGTAATGCCGTCTTTTACCCATTTATTGACTTGAATCATTGTTGCGTCTAATCCTTTTTGAAATAATGTTGGATTAAAAGAAGCATTTACAAACCAATAACCTCCTGTATTTATATTTCCTCCTAATCCTGATGAAATATTATACGTTAGTCCGTCGTTGTCACGAACAGTCTGCATTAAACGTCCTGCAAATCCAGCTCCTAAAGTATAATTGGCAATGTAAAACGGAATATAATCGGCGTCGGCTCTTTTTAATCCTGTGTATTGTCCGATAAACAATTCGGCACTTGGTTTTTCTGGAATCGTAACGACTTCTGTTTTTGAAGCTGTTTTTACGGCTTCTTCAAATTTCATATTTTCTACTACGCCGCCATTCCAGCCTTTGAATGATTTTGTTAAAGAAGCATTTAGATTAGCGCCTTCTGTATCGCCTACAATTACTAAATGCATTGAAGCTGGTCCGAAATATTTTTTATGGAATGCTTTTATTTCTTCTAATGAAGCATTTTTGATATTATCTAAATCTGTTTCGATACTTGAATCGTAATTTGGATTTCCTTTTGGATAAATCGCCTGCGTCAATGCAATACTTCCTCTTTCATTTGGATCATTTAGATTTTGCTGCGTGTTTCCTATAAATTGTTTTTTCAGGTTTTCAAATTCTGTTTTGTCAAATAACGGATTACGTAATTCTTCTGCTAATAATGTAATTACTTGATCTAAGTCTTTTTTCAGACATTTAAAACCAATATTAATTTTAGTTGTTGAGGCATTTACATTCAGATTTACGCCTAGTTTTTGCAGTTTTTCTGAGAATTTAAATTTATCATTCAGCGTTGTTCCTTTGGCTAACATTGAAGTTGTTAAAGAAGAAATCATCGGATTTTTAGTTTCGTTTGCAAAGTTTCCTAACGAAATACTGGCTGCAACGGTTACAAATTCTTTAGCGGAAGTTTTTACCGAAACAACATCTATTCCTGATACTTTTTCTCTTTTATAAGCCGAAGTTCCTTTTTCTGAAATAATAACATCGGCTGCATCTGTTGTTCCCGCGATTTTATTATTCTCATTTATTGCATTTTCAACTGCTTTTTCTTCCAGATTATGTCTTGGATCTCTGTAATAAAATGGTCCATTTTCTGCTGTATAATTGCTGGATTTTGCTTGATCCTGCCCTTGATTTCCTGCTTGTTTTGGAATAAAATAAGCGGTTGTACTTTGATCTTCTACTAAGTATTTTTGAGCCACACGCAAGACATCTGCCGGCGTTACTTTTTTAAGTCTGTCTACTCCCGTTACATAATCTGTCCAATCGCCTGCTGCAATTGCTTCGGTTAAACCAGAAGCTACAACTCCAGAACCGTCGCGACTTAAAATCGTTTGTGCACTAATCTGTGCTACTACGCGGTTTACCTCATCTTGTGTCACGCCCTCTTTTAGAATTTTAGCAATTACTTCGCTAATTTTTGCATCAATAACTTCGTGTTTAGAAGAAGTTGGAAATCCAACACCAATCGTAAAAAGTCCAACTTCCTTAAAGTTAGTAGCATTAGCATACGTGTAAATTCCCATTTGAGTATCTACAAAAGTTTTGTTTAAAATTGCAGATGGTCCAGATCCGATGATTTCTGCCAAAATGTTTAACGCAGGAAGATCTTCGTGTAATGCGCCTGGAATTTTGTAAGCTTTGTTGACTACGCCCAATTCTCCTGGTTTTTTAATCACAATTTTACGAGGTCCAAATTGCTGCGGTTCTTCGGTATAAGGCTGTGGCATTGCATTTGGTGCTTTTGTGATTTTACCGAAATAGGTTTCGATTAATTCAAAAACATTCTCTTTCTTAAAATCTCCAATAATGGTTAAAGTTGCATTATCTGGCCAATAATAGGTATTGTAAAAATTGCGCAATACTTCTATCGGTGCTTTTTCAATATCCGATTTCCACCCAATTGTATTGTGGTGATAGGGATGTGCAATATAAGCTGCAGCCCAAGTTTCTTTGTCTAACAAGCTGTTTGGATCGTTTTCGCCACGCTCAAATTCATTACGAACCACAGTCATTTCTGCTTCTTTATCTTCTTTTAATAATAAAGAATTACGCATTCTGTCGGCTTCAATTTGTAAGGCCAATGCAATTTTATCGCTTGGTAATGTTTCAAAATAATTGGTTCGATCGTACCAAGTCGTCGCATTTAGCTGTGCACCTGTATTTTGCAATACATCGGTAATTGTATTTCCGTTCTTTTTATTGAATGTTTTGGTTCCTTTAAACATTAAATGTTCTAAAAGATGCGTTGATCCTGTGTTGCCTAATACTTCATTTTTAGAACCTACACGATATACTATTTGTACAGTTGCAACGGGCGATGCATTGTCTTGCAAAAGCAGTACGCTCATGCCGTTTGGTTCGTATAAATATTCTTCTATACCGCCTAACTCTTTTATTTTCTTAAAGTTAACCGATTTATTTTGCGCAGAAATTAAGGTGCAGAATGCTAGTGAGCAATAGCCCAGAAAGATGTACTTTTTCATTTTTGTGATTTTGAGGTTTTTTAGCGATATATAACTTTGTCAAAGTTTAAAACTTTGACAAAGTTTCATTTTTTTACTGTTTAAGATTTACTAAAAATCTCTTTTAGTTTTGATTGCAGTTCTTCTTCTCTAAGATTTTTAGCTACAATTTTTCCGTCAGGGCCAATTAAGAAATTGGTTGGAACTAATTTTACTCCGTATAAAAGAGCTGCTTCATTTTTCCATCCTTTTAAATCAGAAACGTGTGTCCAAGTAAGTCCGTCTTTTTCGATTGCTTTTTCCCAAAGGTTCTTTTTATCGTCTAGAGAAACACCTAAAACATCAAATCCTTTATCGTGATACGTTTTGTAAGCCACTACAACATTTGGATTTTCTTTTCGGCATGGTCCGCACCAGCTTGCCCAGAAATCTACTAATACATATTTTCCTTTGTAATCTGATAATTTTACTACTTTACCGTTTACATCTGTTTGAGAAAATTCTGGAGCAGCAACACCTATTGCAATTTTAGCAGCCGCATCTATTCCTGTTTTTATTTTTTTTCCGTAAAAAGATTTTTGTATTTCCGGTGTCAAAACAGCATAATATTTTTGTACTTGTTCTGGAGTTCCGTAAGTCACCAAACGATCATCTATCAATAGAGCTCCTGCTACTTTATCTTTGTGAGATGTAATGAATTTACCTGTAAGATCGTCTGCATAAGTCTGCAAATCTTTCCATTTTTTATCCATCATTGTAACCTGCTCTTTTGGAAGTTTTCCGTTTTCTAAGGTTTTATTTTTTTCAGCAATCTTATACAATGAATCTGATAGTTGATAAATTGGTCCAGCAATTTTCTGAATCTTTTTAAATTCGTTGCTGTAATACGATTTATAGATAGAATCTTGTTTTGCTCCTATAAATTTACCGTTGTAAACAGAATCTTTTTTGGCTGTAAAAGTGATTGTTTCGTTGTCTAATACAAAAGTATTGCCGTATTGCGCTCCTTTTAGTTTAATACTGTGTATCATTGGTTCGGTTACTGTTCCTGTAAAGGTAAATTTACCGTCTACAATTTTTGCCGAATCTATGGCTTTTGCGGTGTCGCCAGCAATTTCTAGATACGCCATTCCTGTTTTTACACCTTCAAAGTTTCCGTTTATGGTAAACTCTGTTTTTTTGTCTGAACAAGCTGTAATCGCCGCAGCTAAACCTAATACAAACAGGCTGTTTTTTAAAATTTGATTTTTCATTTTTTGATATTTTTTATATGAAATTTAAACGTCAGATTATGATTTAAATAACTCTTTTAATTTTGCTTCTAATGCTTCTCCTCTTAGATTATCTGAAATAATTTTTCCGCTTTTATCTACCAAAAATGTAGCTGGAATTGCTTTCACATTAAAAACATTACTCACTTTGTCATCATCAAATAAGTTTGGCCATGGCATATTTTCCTGAGCTAATGCTTTCTGCCATAATTTATCTTCTTTATCAATCGAAATACTCAAAATTTGAAATCCCTTTTCTGAATAAGCGGCATAAGCAGTTTTTAAATTGGGAATTTCTTTACGGCATGGTCCGCACCAAGAAGCCCAGAAATCAATCAATATATAGTCTTTTCCTGCTGCAATCTCTTTTAGACTTAGCGATTTTCCATCTTTGTCTTTTAGATTAAAGGCAGCAACATTTGTTCCTACTAATATTTTAGGATTTACTTCTTTATCCACAAGCTGTCCGTAGTAACTTTTTTTGGCTATTGGTGAAAGTTTATCAAAAATAGTTTTTTGTTCTGGTGTTAAATAAGAGAATTGGGTCATCATAAAAAATCCTCCCCACCAAGTGTCTTTATGCTTTACAATTAAATCTGTTGTAGTTTTTTCTACTTTATCAAAAAAGGCTTTTTCTTTTGCCTCAAAAGCTTTCCATTCTGGACTATTTCCTATAGAATCGGTCAGTTTTTTATTTCCAGATACTCTCGCTTTTCCATATGCTTCACCAATTGCTTCATATCCTTTATGATAGTCTGCGTAATCTTTTTCTAATTCATTTCTGGAAGCTACTGTTTCTTTTTTGTAATAATCATCAGATTTAGATCCAGAAATAACTTCATTACTAAAAGTAATTCTTGCATCATTATCTTTTGATATGACTGCATCTGCAGTTAAAGTTATTTTAGAATTTTCTAATAAAGCATTAAGATATCCTTTGCTTTTACCAAATTCGAAATAAAATAAACGAGGCTCATTTAGTTTTCCTTTAAAAGAAAATTTCCCTCCTTTTAAAGTAGTTTCTGCAACAGCTGGCTCGCTTGAATGCGTTGCTCCGGGAATTAATTTTATCGTTGTTCCGTCTTCAAGACCAGTAATCGTGCCTTCAAGAACGTAACCTTGTGTAATCGTTTTTTTTGTCTGTGCCTGAAAAGTTACAGTCAAAAATAGACATAGGCTTAGCGTTAAAATCTTAGATTTAAGTGTTTTCATCAGTTTGATATTTTTTTTTAGAAAAAGCTTCCTTTTTAGAAAATCATCCTAATAAGGAAGCTTTAGTTTTTTTATTTAGCTACGTTTTGAGTTAAAGTTCCATTTCCTGGATTTTTTACAGCGCCTTGCGGGAAAGGCATCGTCCATAAATGAGAGTCTGACGATAAGGTATACGTTGTACCATTTTCAACTTTAGAAAAACTTACTTTATAAACTCCTTCTGCATTTAAACGACGTGCATCTGCAAACGGAATCAACGTTAAAATAAGTTCGTTATTCTTAGTTTTAAAGATTGCATTGAGCGCTGTTGTTTTATCAGTAGTTGTTATATCTTGATAAGAGGCTGGCAGTATACGGGTTTTACGAACGGTATTTAAAAGCCCTAAAGCATCGCTGATTTGTCCTGCACGTGCCAGACATTCTGCTTTTATTAAGTAAATTTCAACAGTTGTAATTCCTCCAAAATTAAACATTCCAGACAATGTTGTTCTGTAATACGTTTCTGCACCAACGGTTCTAATTTTCCAACGTGACAGAAAACGAGCATCTCCAGCTTCAAAACGCTGCGCACGCGCTATCGGGATATTTCTTTCTACATTTAAATACGTAAGATCGCCATGACGAAACGTATAGTTTTCTACATAATTATAGCCCATTGGCGATGGTGTAGTCGTATAAGAATTTGGAACATCAATAACAGCCTTATTAGCAGTATAATAAGCAGTCCAATCGTATAGTTGATTGTTTTCTGCCAATGCCAAATCTGCATATTTTAAAGCTTCTGTGTAATTATTCATCTGCAGATAAACACGTGCATAAAAAGCATAACCTGCACCTAAATTAGGATGTAATGCGGTTTGAGATACTTTTGGTAAATAAGGCAGGGCATCTTTAACATCAGCTAAAATAAAATCATACATTTCCTGAATGGTTACTTGTTTACTTGGCGCATTGATATCTGCACTAGTAATTAAAGGCACCGATAATTTAGTTGAAGCTGTAGAAGCGACATAAGTATCTGCATAAAAATTAACCAAATTAAAATAATTCATGGCACGCAACACTTTTGCTTCTGCCCAAACTACTCTTTTTTGTTCTTCTGTAGCTTCGGTTGTCGTTAAAGCATTTTCAATAATTAAATTAAAGCTTGCAATTCCTGCATAACTTCCATAATAAGTCGTTTCATCAGCTTGGTTTAAAACGACACGATCTGCTGTTTCATCCCAATAATAATTGGCTTTTGTCAATCGGTAATATGCCAAATCGGCTATTGTTCGGTATCTATCATTCATTAAATTTACCGCTTGTTCTACATTCACGCTTTGATTGGTATATTCGTCGCGTAAAAAAGCTTCAAAATCGGCCAATGTCGTTGGGGTTTTATATCCCTTTGGCACATCATCCAAATAATTATCGCAAGAGGTAAAAGTTATGCCTGCTACTAATAAGCATAAAATACTATAATATATATTTTTCATCGTGTAGTCTTTTTGAATTAGAAATTAACGTTTACACCAAATACAATACTTGGAGATTGGTAACCACCTAAAAGAAATTTAGCGTCTCTGCTTTTTGCTACTGTAAAAACATTTTCTGCATTTAAATTGAAACGAATACCGTCTAATCTCACTTTTTTCATAAGAGCTGAAGGCATTTGATATGCAAGGGAAACATTGCTTAATTTTACGTTTGAAGCATCAAGAATATTAATATCGGCATAACGATAAATATCACGAGAATCACTGCTAAAATCTGAATCATATTCGTACACGGCACGAGGTATATTGGTAAATGCCTCGTCACCTGGTTGCTGCCAACGGTTTACAATGTTTTTATTTACAACTGTAATGTCTGCTACATAAGAACCTAGTGCTTGTGAATAATTATTATTCAGCATTGGTAAAAATGTATTTCTAATTTTATGACCTAACGCATATATAAACAAAGCCGAAAGTGAGAAGTTTTTATAATTTACGGAAGTATGAAAAGAACCGCTTTGTTTTGGTACTGTTGATCCATAATCGTGTATTGCATCTAAATCTGCTGGATTGTAAACGACTGCATTTCCAGAGGCATCATAAACTTGCGGCAAACCTTTAGCACTTAAACCTGCCCATTTGTACCCATAAATAGAATTGTAATTTTTACCGACTCTAGGATAAGCTGATGGGTAATCTAATTGCAGATAATACACCGGAGCTTCTACATTTACATAGTTTACTTCGTTTTTGTTGTAGGCATATAAAATGGATGCATCCCAAGAAAAAGAAGGTGTTTTGATGATGGTTCCTCTTAAACTAACTTCAACACCTTTGTTTGTCATTTCTCCATTATTCAATGTATAGGTATCATATCCAAATCCTTCTGTTGGAATCCCAACACTATTGGCTAATAAATCTTGTCCTTTTTTGTTGTACACATCAAAAGTTCCGCTTAATCTGCTTTTGAATAATGAAAAATCTACACCTATATCTGTTGTTGTGGTTTTCTCCCAAGATAATTCTGGATTTGGTCTTGCATTAACTGATCCTTGAATACCGCCAACATTTGGATTTGCACTGTAATATGCTGTTAAATACGGTGCTGAATCTTTGGCAATATTTCCACCAATACCGTATGAAGCACGAAGTTTAAGCATATCTACCCAAGAAACGTCAAAAAAGGATTCTTTATCAATATTCCATCCTGCTCCTGTAGACCATGTTGGTTTGTTTTGAAATTTATTGTCTGTTCCCCAAAGATTAGATCGGTCTAAACGTACACTACCTGTTAGCGAATATTTTTTACTATAGGTATAACCTCCTGTTCCGTAAAATGATACGTAACGATTTACTAATTCTTTTTCTAATGAAAAGTTTTGCTGTGCTATAGATCCTCCAAAAACAGTTCCATAAACTTTAAGCAAATCTGCTTGATTTACAGGTGTAAATGACAGCGTCTGCTCATCCCAGCCGTAACGTGTATTATTACCGTATTCTAATTTTGTATGACGGATTTCCATACCTGCAATGGCAGAAAAATCGTGTACCTCGCCAAATGTTTGATTAAAATTTAACTGCTGACGGAAGTTGTAAGCATTCGTAAATTGGTCTGCATCATTTATAATATCACCATAAGGCAAATTATAAACTGCTTTATTATTTACAATAGTTGCTAATCCGTTTACTTGACTTCTTACACTAAAAGATTCTTTATCTCTTAACTGGCTTGCGCGATCTGCACTATATTCGTACTGAAACATTGCATTATAACTAAATGCATTACTAAACTTTACATTGAATTTTGCGAATGTTCTGTTGGAGAAATTTTTATTCTTTGTTAAATTTCTTCCCAACTCATCCATTGGTGTAATATCCATATTATAAAGACCATAAGTCTGCATAGACTGCAGTGTATAATTATTATAACGTGAAGCCGCAGTTGAAGTAAAATTAGAACCGTCTGCATTTACCAATTGATTGTATGGCTGAACTTTATAATCTTGCTGCGTTAAAGGATTATAACTTTGTGTATCTCCTTTACTGTAATTAATATAAGTGCCTAAATCTAAAGATAACCAGTTGTTAATCTGAGTTGTGTTTTTTAAATTGATACCTACCGATTGGTTTTCAGTATATTTATCTTCAAATTTATTTCCTTTATAAGTCAACGAAGCGTTGAAACTATTTTTTTCTGTTGCAGAACCCAGACTCACATTTTGCTGTGTAAAATACTGATCGCGTTTAGCGTATTTAGCAACATCATCGTAATATTTATAGCCTATTCCAGCTAGACTATTCAAACGATTGTTCATTTCTGTCTGCGAAATATTTCCTGCATAACCGTTTAAAATCGCCTGCATTCCCTGACTTGTAAATGCTGCACTGCTTAGTAATGATTGTGCATAAGAACCGCTGTTTGTTCCTTGAAGATTTGGATTTCCTGCTGCCCAGCCTTTTTCTAAACCTATAATATCTGCCGAGTCAGTAAGATTTCCAGTATAATTTCTATAAGGTGTAACAGTTAAATTACTAGAAAATGATACGGTCGTTTTACCTTCTTTTGCTTTTTTGGTCGTAATTACCACAACGCCATTTGCTGCACGTGCACCATAAATAGAAGATGCTGCAGCGTCTTTTAGGACTGTGATACTTTCTATGTCTTCTAAATTCAAATTTGGAAGATTTTCTTCTATAGTAGAATAAGGCGTTAATTTTGTGTTTTCTACAGGAAAACCATCAATTACATACAAAGGTGTAGTTGCCCCAAGCATAGAAGTCGTTCCTCTAATTTTTCCGTCTTGATACCCTACAATACGTCCTTCTAATATTTTATCTAAGCCGCTTAAACGCTGCTCTTTATAATCTTCAGCCTTTAATTTTGAGAAAGATCCTGTTACTTGTTCGGCTTTGATGTTTTGGTAACCTGTTACCATAATCTCTCCTAACTGAACGGTATCTTCTTTTAGTATTACGTTAATTACGCTTTTGCCCTCTACTTTAATTTCTTGTCTAATGTATCCTAAATAAGCAAAAGCCAAAGTAGTTTCGCTGTTTACCGCAATAATCTGATATTCACCATTAAAATCAGTTTGAACTCCTCTTCCTGAACCATTATCAGAAATTGCAGCACCAACTAAAGGCATTCCTTTTTCATCAGTAACTCTACCTTTTACAATAAAACCCTGAGCTTCTTTTACACGAACAGGCTCTGCTTCTGGTGCTTTTTTAGGTGTTAAAACAATATGGTTTCCCGAAACTTTAAAATCGGTACCTGTATTTTTAAAAATAGTATTCAGTATGGTTTCCATAGAAACTCCATTTAAACTAACGTCTATTTTTCTATCTAAATCGACCGATTTTACATTGTATACAAATCTGTAATCTGTAGTATATTCTATTTTTTCTATGACTTTTGCAACGGTCATATTATTGGCACTAAAAGACATCTTTGCTTTCTGAGAGTAGGTTACTCCAGCCTGCATTACTGTCAAAGTGGTCAATAAAAATAATGTGGTTAATTTCATTCTCAAATCAAATTTCAAAAAAGGCTTGTCGAACCTTATTCTGTTCAATAGTTTTTTCATACTTTTAAATGTTTTTAATTGTGGTTGGTTAGTTGACTGACCGCTTATTCTACCGGGAAATGTTGGCGCATTTTCCGGTTTTTTGCTTCATAACGGTCCTTTTTCTGGATTTTGCTACATAGGCTTTTTTTATTTTAGATTGTTGATTTTAGATTTTAGATTATTCTAAACTTTTTACTAATCACTTTTTACTAATCACTTTTCACTAATTACTAATTACTTAATAATAATCTGATCTCCATTTATTTTATAATCAATAGAATAACTATCGCTGAAATATTTTAAAACTACTTCTATTGGTTCATTGTCAAAACGAGCGTTGAAAATTTCTTTTCCCAGCATTTTATTTCTGTTGATAAATGTGACATTATAATTACGTTCTAGTTTTTTGATAATGGCATCAAAAGAGGCATTTTTAAAAACTAAACTTCCTTTTACCCAAGACGTGTAATAATCGGTATTGACACTTTCTGTTGTAATTTTCTGCTGACCTTTTATATTGGTACCTTTTAATCCCGGCGTTAAATACGTCTGATTGTCTGCGGCTTTTTTGTCTTTGTAAAGCGAAACTTTTCCTTCTACCAAAACTATATCTGTCGTAACATCTTCTGTATAAGTACTTACGTTAAATTTCGTTCCAAGGACTTCTACATTTACTTCCTGCGTATTTACGGTAAACGGATGTTTCTTGTCTTTTGAAACTTCAAAAAAGGCTTCACCAATTAAATACACTTGTCGATTTTGATTTTTCTGAAACTTCACCGGAAATCTTAAAGACGATCCTGAATTTAAATGTACTACTGTTCCGTCTGATAATTCGATTTCAAACTTCTTTCCGTATGGAATTCGCAATGTATTGTAAACTAATCTTCCATCTGAGAAAGCATCGGTATAAACCAATTTACCTTTGGTTTGTCTTCCTATTACTTTTCCGAATTTATCAGTAAGATTTCTGCTCGTTGCTGGATCTAGTGTTTCTACCGATTCGTTGTCTAACTGTAAAACAATTTCATCTTCTTTTGGAATTACTACATTTGGTTTAGCTTTTAAAACATCGCTGCTTTTATAAAAATAAAAACACCCTAAGACTACAACCAAAATTGCGGCGTATTTATAATACGATGAAAATCTTCTCTTAACAAAAACATTACTTTCTGCTTGCACTCTTTCTGTCAATTGTTTTCTCACTTCACTTGAATCAAATTTGTGCATCGCAGCATCTATTGCAAAATTGGTTTTTACAAAATCCTTAAACACAGTTTGATTCTCTTCGTCTTCCAACCATTTTGTCAAGGTTTCTATTTCTTCTTGACTTGCTTGATTGGTGATGAATTTCACAATTAACCGTTCTGACTTTTTCACTGTCATTTTACTTCTTTTTAATATTATTACGAAGCTAAAAAACAAAACCCTAACAATTTGATAAAGTTTTTTTCATTTTGATGAATTTTTTATTATTTGAGCGTTTTTTCGTTCAATTTAAAATTTCAAAAACTATACTATTTCTATATAGTTAATAAAACAAATCATATATCTTTGCCTTTTCAGTTGGTTTTTTATTTGTAATAAAATTCAAATAGAAAATAAACAAAAAGCAGTTTTTTGGCAAATAAGCAAGCATTTTTGATCGTGAAAATTATAAATTTATATATTTGTTTCTATGAAAACCGATGATTACAACGATAACGATATACTAATTGAGTCTCTTAGAAATGGAGATGAAAAAGCCTATACGTACCTCATCGATACTTACCATCATAAACTTTGCGTGTATGCTAACAGCCTGGTTAAGAATGTTTACAGTGCAGAAGATATTGTCCAGAATGTTTTTATAAAGGTTTGGGAACAACGTACAAGATTAAAAACAGATCACGCCTTAAAGAGTTTTCTCTATAAATTGGTTTACAATGAATTTATTGATTTGTACCGAAAAAATCAATCTTTGTTTTCTCTAGAAAAATCGTATTATGATGCTCTGAACGGTATTATTCAGGAAGATGAATCGGAGTCTTTTCAACGAATTCTGAATGTTGTGAATAAGGAAATTCAGAACCTGCCTCCAAAATGCAAAGAGGTTTTTATTTTGAGTAAAAAAGAAGGCTTGACTAATATCGAAATCGCCGAACATCTTGACGTTTCTATTAAAACTGTTGAAGCTCAAATTACAAAAGCATTTTCTATACTTCGTTTATCATTAGAAGAAAAAATAAAAAGCGTTCTGTTTTTATTGTTTGGGAAAAGGAAACTCTTTGTTTAAACTTTGTGGATAATTGGAGCGGAGACGCACTGCTGTGCGCCTCTACAGTAAAAAAAATGACGCCTATTGATTTTTCAACAATAAAATTAGCCCATTAAATTTCCACAATTTATTCCGTAGAGGCGCACTGCTGTGCGTCTACAACCCAATTGGACATTACGATGTTCCATTTTGCAATAATTGAAAAATTACGATATTGCGTTTATGTTGATTTTTTCCAATTGAACGTTATAATATTTACGTTTATTTTGGATCGGTTACTGTGCGGGAGACGCACTGCTGTGCGCCTCTACAGTAAAAAAATGGTGCATATTGGTTTTCAACAATAAAAATAACACCCATTAAATTTCCACAATATATTCCGTAGAGGCGCACAGCAGTGCATCTTACATCACGTTTATAATACAAAAAACTTTGTCAAAGTTTTAAACTTTGACAAAGGCAAAAGAATTCAATTATTTTTTATCCTTTAATGAAGCTTCAAATGGCGAAGCAGGTAAATTTTCTTTATTATACAAATTTGCTCCTTCTGGATTATCTGCCCAAGCGTATCTTACTTTTATAGGATTTGCAATTGATGCATTTGAAACTATAATTTTATCGCCTTCTATAACGGCATCTGCCCAAACAAATTTTCCGTCGTTTCCTGCAATTGCAAAGCCTTTTAGCGGTGTATTATTTTTAGCAATTAATCCTGATCCAACATCTGAAAAACTCAAGATCAGTTTATTTTCTTTTTGTTCTAATGCTTTAAAAGTTGGACCGGAAGCAACTAAATTTTTCTCTCCATAAACCAGTTTTCTCGCTTGAAGCGAAAGTCTTTTTCCAACATCGTATTTATTTAATGGATGAATGTCGTTCCATTCGCCTAAATCTATTGTAACCGCCAATCCTGTGTTTGGAATTGCTAATGTATTTAACTGCTGCTGTCTTAATGCTGCCCAATTACTTTCGCCTGGTTCCATTTTTACGTCCATAAAATTAGTAAGTTGTACAACTAAAAAGGGTAATTTTTCGTTATTCCATTGTGTTCTCAAATTGTCAATTAAGGTTTGCATTAAAGAAAAATATTCAGACGGGATTTTGGTGCTTGATTCGCCTTGATACCAAAGCACGCCTTTTATTGGATAATTTTTTAATGGCGCAATCATAGCATTATAAAGCCCGACTGGTTTCCATCTCACGAAAGTTTGTCCCGGTAACGGCAGCATTTTTGCTCCTAATTTATATTTCCATAAACCTTTTAAATCAATTGTATCATTCCCTAAAGTCAGTTCGTATGGTTTATCGGTTACAAAACCACCTCTTCCTGTATTATTTATTACTCGAATGCTGATTTCGTTTTTGCCTTCTTTTAAAAAATTAGCATTAAATGAATAAATTCTTGGCGGATACATATATGATGTTGTTCCGACAAAACTACCGTTTACGTAAACTGAATCGGCATCGACAATTCGGCCTAAAACCAATTTTGCCGTTGTTGCATTTACTTTAGCAGCCGTAAACTCTTTTCTAAACCAAACTACTCCGTTTACATTTCCTAATTCACCGTCTGCCCAATATCCTGGAACATTCATTGTTTTCCAATCTGAATCTTCTAGTTCTGGTTCTGACCATTTTTTTAAACCAATATCTGTAGAGTTTGCCAATTGGTACCAATTGCTGCTTACTTTTTTATCGTTTTCGTCTATCTTTTTTTCTAAAGTTCCGTCTTTAAATTTCATGTATTCCTTATCGTATTCTGGAAACTTTCTAATTCCTGCTTCGCTTATCCATGATTCGGCTGGCGAACCGCCCAAAGCGCTGTTGATTATTCCGATTGGAATTTTATATTTTTCATAGATTTCGCTTGCAAAAAAATAACCAACTCCCGAAAATTGTAAAACGCTAACTGGATTTGCTGAAATCCATTCGCCTGACGAAAAATCAACTCTTTCGTTTGCAAAATAATATTCATCGGGTACTAAAAACTGTCTGATATTCGGATTTTCAGATTTTGCGATTACGTCTTTATATTTATCCTTCAAACGATCCATTGGAAGTTCCATATTCGATTGTCCAGAGCAAAGCCAAACGTCTCCAAAAAGAATATTTTTCAATGTAATTGTATTACTAGCTTTTAAGGTCATTTCGTAAGGACCGCCTGCTTTTTGTGACGGCAGAACGATTGTCCATTTTCCGTCTTCGCTGGTTGTCGTTTTGTACGTTTTATGATTAAAATCTAGTTCGATTTTTTCTTTTGGCGACGCCCAGCCCCAAATGTTTACTTTGGTATCGCGCTGTAAAACCATTCCGTCGCTTATTAAACGTGGTAGTTTTATTTGGGAATATAGACTTACACTTAAAAGGAACGTAAAGAATAATGTTGTTTTTTTCATTTGATGTTTATTTTTTTTGCCACGAATTACACTAATTTTCACTAATTTTTTTGTGTTCTGTTTTTATTGAATTAAAAAGTAATTCGTGGAAATTTGTGTAATTCGTGGCGAATATTTTTTCTTTTTTGCCACAGATTAAAAAGATTACCACTGATTTTTTTTAATCTTTTTAATCTGTGGCGAATATTTTTTCTTTTTTGCCACAGATTAAAAAGATTAGCACTGATTTTTTTTTAATCTTTTTAATCCTTTATCCCGATAGCTATCGGGAGTGGCTTAATATTTTTTTCTTTTTACCACGAATTACACTAATTTTCACTAATTTTTCTTTGCTCTGTTTATTCAATTAAAATAGTAATTCGTGGAAATTTGTGTAATTGGTGGCGAACTAAAATACCTAACAGGTTTTGGAAACCTGTTAGGATAGATAATTACTTATTCGTACGTGTACAGTTTTATTTTTTGAATTTCGTAATCGCCTACTGAAATTCTAACATGTCTGCCTTGATGGGTTTGATCTCCGTTGAAATGGCGGATTGTTCTCCAAACATCATTGTCAAATTTACCTTGATCTACTTTTAAGATTCCAGCGTTTAGAGTATCATTTTTTAAAGGTTTAAAAGTTACTACAATTCCAGAACCTGCGATGTAAAATTCGTCTGGTGCAATTTCAATGATAATAGCGCTCGACATTGGCCAAGTTGCCTCTTTTGCTCCGTCTGACCAATTTAAAGTATAATCATGTTTGAATGTAAATTCGTAATTGCCTAATTTGATAATTTGTACTGCATTTTCTTTGTCTAAAAGTACACCTTCAATTTTATTAACTCCTTTGTATTGCTCGATTGTCGGCGTTAATTGTTTTACTAAATCGTATATTTTCCCAAGCGGTTCTTTTTTACCGTCTTCAACAGATTCTATAGAAAAAGGCGAAAAACCAATAGCTTCATAATGTCCAATCGCGTACAATCCCTTGAAAGGTGCTGTCACATCAAACTTGTGTTCGGGAATAAACAACGGATCTCCTTGACGGGTAAATAAATCATTCCAATGTTTAAAGTTTGGATTGTAAAAATCTGGTGCTAGAAAATCTATATTGTTTCCTGCAGCTTTCCAAACGTCCATTACGTGCGGTAAAGGGCCTGCGCTTGGATATTGACCTGGCTTTTTTTCGGGCGCGTTTAAGGCAGCGTTTACATACATCGGAATTCCGTATGCGTCTTTTCCTGCTTTGGTAACTTTATTGGTGAATTTTGAAAAATACCAAGCCATAAAAATTTCATCTGTCTGAAGTCCTTTTCCAAAAACAGTTTCCCAGTTTCCAGAAGTTTTAAAACCATTTTTTTTCCATAGTTCTAAAAATTCGGGTACTAGTTTTTCTTTGTTTTTCTGGAGGTATTGCAATAATTCTTTTGGCACTTCTTTTTGGAATGCTTCATTGGCTAATGGATGATAATCTCTTGCGGTTGGTAACATTCCGATTTCATTTTCTACTTGAATCATGATCACGGTCTGCTCTTTTTGATCAAAGTTTTTTATGTGTGCCATTAATTTCTGGAAGATATTTATATCGGCCTGTAAATTGTTTTCGCTAAAAGGCGTTAAAATCTCATGACTTTGATTCTTATCGTCTTTGATTCTCGGATATTTTTTCTGATTTAATTTTACCCAAGCCGGCGCATGGCTCGACATGCTGTTTTTCCATGATCCAAACCAAAGAAAAACCAATTTCAGGTTTTCTCTTCTGGCTCTTAGAATCAAATCATCAACTAAAGAAAAATCAAATTTGCCTTCTTCTGGCTCAATCAATTCCCAATAAATTGGAGTTAAAACGGTATTCAGATTCATGTCGGTCAACTTTGTCCAAATTGGCTCCATGCTTTCCATGCTTGTTGCTGAGGAATTTCCTAATTCACCGCCACGGATCAGAAATGGTTTTCCGTTGACTATTAATTGTGTTTTGTTTCCTTTTTTTTGAAGGCTTGGTATTGCATTTTGACTTACGGCCAATTGCGTTACTAATATTGCTGCTAAAAGAAATCTGTTTTTTGGAATATTAAACATATTGTTTATTTTAATATTAAAAATCATTGATGTCTGATAAAATTTTTCTAAGAATATGCTAACTGCCATTTACAATAGGCTTTAGAATGATTTAAAAAAAAATCCGTTTTATCTGCGTCTTTACGAAGTAAATCCGTTTTTATCTGTGTCTCAATTCACCTGTTGCATATAGAACACGGATGAAACTGATTCGCTATCGCGAAGACGCAGATTTACGCGGGTTTTTATTTTAATCGGACAATAAATTGTTTTGATTCTGCTGTAAAAGTTAAGGAATAAATAATCCATACTATAAATCCTTTGTTGTGGAATTATAGTATGGATATCTGTTGAGTGTGATTTTTCTAACCAATTTTCTACAATCTTGTCACGCAGATTTTGCAGATTATAGAGATTCAATTCGCTCTTTTTGTCATTCCGAGGAACGAGGAATCTCCACAAGAATCTCCACAAAGATGGCTTAGCAAATGAAGATTCCTCGTTCCTCGGAATGACAAATACTGCATTTAATAATCAGTATTTGCTCTCGAGTTGATTTCTCGACTTCGCTCGAAATGACAAGCTTTACGCGTAAACTATGTGTCTTTAGCTTTGTCAAAGTTTTAAACTTTGACAAAGCTTCTCGTAATACTAAAACTTCTTACGTATCGACTTCTGCAAACATAGGATGACAAAACTATGTCTCAATCTAATAGAAAAAAAATAATCACACTCAACTATTTTAAAATTAAGGTTTTACTAATTCACCTGAAAATCCTAAACTTACATCTTTTCCTGCAAGTCCGTCTGCTGTACCTTTGTAGGCATGTTTACGAACGTAGTTTGCATCCCAAAGATTTGGTGATTCGTCAGGAAGCCAGAATTCGTGTTCTTTAGAATTATCTGAAACTCCCCAAATTGTTACGCCATATTGCTGTGCTACAGGAATGTATTTTTTGTACATGTCAATAACATATTGATACATTGCTGCTTGAGATGCCTGTTGTTCTACAGTTGGTGCATTGGTTCCTAATCTAACGTCTAACTCAGAAATTTTGATTAGTTTTCCTGATGCCGCTAGTTTTTGGAACATTTGTACAATTAGATTTTTATCTGTAGTAAGACTAATGTGCATCTGTGTTCCGATACCGTCTACTGTGCCGCCTTTGCTCTCAATATATTTTACATACTCTATTAATCCGTCACATTTGTCTAATCTAGATTCTAGGTTGTAATCGTTTATGAAAAGCTTGTCGGTTGTGTTTCCGTACTGACGTGCTAATTTGAATGCGGTTACCGCATAATCTTTTCCTAAGTATTTTACCCAAGAGAAATAATCTGCTGCTGTATCGCCTTCGTTTCCTGATCTTAATGTTCCATCTTCTTTCATTGGCTCGTTTACAACATCCCAAGAGAATACTCCAGTTTTGTAATGTGTCATCATTTTAGAAATCCAATCTGTCATGGCATCACCAATGATTTTAGTTTTTTCAGCATCGGTTTTATCAATCGTAATTGGAGCTGTTGCACCGCCTCCAGAAGTTTCTCCTGTGGTTACTAAAACATTATCAATATAATACGTTCCAGCAACACCCCCTAAATCAAAATTGAAACCTGTTTCTGTTCCTGCGGCTGTAATTTTCCATTCGACCAATTTCCAAGTTGGTGAAGTTACTTGATCGCCTTGGTATTGTGCAGATCCGCCAACTGTTGAACAGCGTACTGATCCTGCTGCTTCTGAACGAATCATGTATGAAATGGTATAACTTTTTCCTGCTGTTAATGTAGAAGTGAAATCGGTATGAATCTGCGTTTTCCATTGGTTTCCAGTATCAGTAGTTGCGTTTACTACTTTCATCGCACCATTTCCTTCGTACGCATTTGCAGAAGCTGCAAGGCTTAATGCATCTGTTGCTCCGTTGTATTTTGACCATCCGCTGATATCGGTATTAAAATTACCATTGGCAACCATATTAACTACTGTAGCTGCAGCGTCTAAATCTACAACAGCAAAACTGTTCACATCTATTAAATAGGTTACGTTTGGTAGGTATCCTAAGTCTAAATTGAATTTAAATTTGGTACTTCCTGTTTTAAAATCTCCTGGTGCTAACTTAATTTTAACTTGCTGCCAAGACGATGTTGTTGCAAAAGCTTCAACCCAGCTTCCTCCTGTATTGTACCAATCTTTGTAAGGATATTGATTTGTTAATGATGCATCAAACGAAATACGTCCTTTTCCTGCAACATCTGATTTGATATAAAATGAGATTTCATAATTATGTCCTGTTACAATTGGAACATCTGGAGATGTTAATTGTAAGCTGTATGCTGCAGCAGATGTTGTGCTTGACATTAATTGTATGGCCGACGATGTATTTGTTAATCCTGAATTACTGACTACGCTGATTCCTTTTCCTGGATTATTTCTTGCCCAGTTTGTAAACGTTCCGTTTTTTAAACCTGCATTGTCTAAAATATTTGTACCGCTTGAACCTGGAATTACGGTTGGTGCGATTATACTATTTAGATAACTCGCATTTTGATTGGAATGCCAAACTAAAGTGTGTCCAAAAACTCTTAAACCTGCTGCTTTTGTTTTAGCAAGAAAAGCATCTACGGTTGTAAAGTTGATTTCTCCTTTTGAGTTTACCATTGCACCGTGTTTCATTTCGTAACCTGGTGTAACCTCATCAAAATTTTCGTTTACAATTTTTCTATACGTTTCATTGTTCATGTATAGATCAATCCCAATTCCGTTTCCTAATGCAAAATCGGTATAGGTTTTTAGTGCATCGTAACGACCAATTTTTTCTACTAATGCTAACGGAAGTTCAGCGCCAGTTACTTCGCCATGTGTTGGGTCTTTTTCCCACTCCATTAAATTATCATCGCAAGATGAAAAAATCAATAATGACGTGGCTATTATAGGTATAATATATTTATATTTCATTTTGATGTTTTTTTAGTTAGAGAAATCATTGTAAACCGGTGTATCTAATGGCACTATTCTCCAGTTGTCTGTGTATACTTTTACTGAAGTTGCTTTGGCAGCAAATTCTACTTCGCTCGCATTTCCTGTAACATTTGACAATTTGATATCTGAATTTTCAAAATAGATACCAAAGTTCTGATAGGTTGCTGCTTCACGATAGGCCAAAACGGTTTCGAAAGTAAATGAATCTTTAGACCATGCATAAACTTTGTTTAACGGAATGGTAACGGTTGTCCAACCTGTAGTTTTGTAATCAACCGATTTTCCGTCTACAATCCAAGGCACATAATTATAAACTGCGCCTGCCCATTCACCTCCATTAAAATTATTAATCATACATATTTTTAAAAATCCTGAATCTTTCCATGCTTCTGGCACATAAACATCAAACTGAAATGCTACTTTATCAAGCGGTGTGCTTGCTGGAATATAAGGTGTTAATTGAGTTCTCCAATTATCAACTCCAGTTCCTGCTGTCCAAACTTCAGACTGGCGGTTAGCGCCTGCTGTAAAAGCAGTCATACGCGCTGGGTGATGCGGTACATATTTTCCTTGAGAAGTGTTTCCTGTTCCTAAAGCTAGCGACTCTAAATCTCCTGGAAGAATCATACTTGCTCTGTCCCAAGATCCTTGACTTCCTTTTCCATCAAAATCTATTAGAACTCCTTTTTTGAAGTTGAAATAAGCTGGTGAATAAACGCCTCCGTTTGAACTTTGAGCAAATATTGAACCTCCATTGTCTGACATGCCGCTTGGAACTGTTACAGTGAATGATTCTCCTTCTTCATCTGATGTGATTCCTGATGTAACTTCTACATTACCCGGGAAAATTACTTTGCTTACTTCAGTTAGACCTGTTCCGTAAACTGTAATTTTTTCACCTGGGTTTGGCATTGTATTCGAAATACTGCTGATTGCTGGTTTTGATGAACGAATTTCGAATGGAAATACAAATTCTCCATTATCGTTTACAAAACGTATTGTGTTTCTAACAGTTGGATCTGCATCTATTGTTGGTGTGTCTGAAGAAACATTAACTAACATCGAATTGTCTGATACAAAAACTACATTAAAATAAGTGGAATATCCGTTGATATAAACTCTTTTTAGTCCTGTAAATCCCGAACCTTCTATACGCAATGCCTGCCCTAATCGTGCAAAGGTTACTTCTCTGTCTGGTACAGATGAGTTTACATCTTCCAGATATACTTTATTGATTGTTATGGTACCGCCTTGAGAATCACTATTGTCACAAGCTGTAAATAACATACCGAAGATCATCGTCAAGCTAAGAAATGCGAGAGATGCCCAATGCTTTTTATTTAAAATATATTTCATATACTTTTTCTTTTAGATTGATTATTTTTTTGAATACTAGAATAAGTCTTTTATTCTTTCTTCGGTAAATTGATATGGAACGGAAGCTTCTCTCAATAACGGATTCTGAACCAATTCTGATTCTGGATAAGGCATTAGAAAAATACTGGCATCTATTGCGCCTATAGAACGTGAACTTGTGCTTTTTGCAGCATCTACGCTTACTGTATTTGTTGCAGCATCGTAAAGAATTGGTGTTATAGTTCCTCTATTTTGAGCGGTTATATAGTTTACTACTTCTTGTTGTTTGTAATATGATCTGCGTACTAAGTCATACCAATATTGTCCTTCCATACATAATTCTGTTCTTCTTTCGTGGATGATATCTGCGTAAGTAAGGCTTGTTTTAGGATCTAAACCTGCACGTACACGCAGTTTGTTTACGCCTGCTAAAGCTGCAGCGTCTGCTGTTGATGCATTGTTTCCTAAAGCGGCTTCTGCATAATTTAGATACACTTCTCCTAAACGTAACATGTAGGTGTTTAAAGCGGAATTCATACGTGTGATTTTTGCATTGTCTTTTGTAGACCCAACAACTCCTTTTTTAACGTTAAGAAAATCGGCAGTATGATCTACAGTGTAGCCTCCATTTGCTTTGTTGATTTCTGCATAATGATCATCATCTGCCATCCAGGTTGCTTTACGGCGAAGATCTTTTGATTCGTATTCTTTTAAAACATCATAAGAAGCTCTTGTCCAATATCCCCAAGCGGCATCGTCTCCTGTAATATCAGAACCTAATGCAAAATAAGCTTGTTGTGTATTGTTTACGCCATAATCTCCGTTTGGAACCCATTGTAAAGCAAACATAGATTCTGGATTGTTGTTGTTGTCTACCATAAATAAGTCAGCATAATTGGGCATTAAGCTGTAAACACCAGAATTGATTACTTTTTCTGCTGCTTTTTTAGACAAATCAAGATATTCTTGACTGCGTGTACCGCTGTTTGGGTTCTCGCTTAATCCTGAATACGATAAGTATACACGAGATAACATACCAAAAGCGCTGTATTTTGTTAAACGTCCAGCCTGCCCAGCTGATTCTGGAAGATATTTAGCTGCATATTCTAAATCGCGTATTGCAAATTCGTAAACATCTTTTACCGGATTTTTGTTGACAATAGGGTTTTTAACCAATTCTCTTGGGTCTGTAGAAATAATTACATCTCCCCATAAAGAAGCTAAATACCAATAAGCAGTTCCTCTCATAAAACGGGCTTCGGCAATATATTTGTTTTTTACCGTTGCGCTGACTTCGCTTTCTGTAATACCAATAATTACATTATTAGATTGTTGTACAACATTGTACAAAGATCCCCAAGCCGAAACTAAAGGCCCTGTTAATCCTGTTTCAGACAAATCTGTAAAGGGATAAACATAATCTGAATAGGGAGCGTACAAATTATCTGCGCGTCCGTCTCCTAAACCGTAATAAAATTTATCATTAAAATCGAACCAAACTTTATTGTATAACGGGCCTGTTGCAGCCTGAAAATCAGCTTCGGTTTTATAAAAGTTTTCTTTTGTAATTAAATCATCTGGTTCAACATCTAAAAGATCACTACAACTAGTCCAAACCAATGGCAATGCGATCAAAAGAACCGAGTAAAATATTTTTTTAGTTTTCATTGTTGGTAGTATTTTAGAAGTTAACATTTAATCCAAGAGTCGTAATAGTTGGCGATGGATAACGTCCGTTATCAATACCCGATAAAAGTGCATCCTGATTAAGAGATCCTACTTCTGGATCATATCCTTTGTACTTTGTCCATGTTAGTATATTCTGCATGTTTGAATATATTTTTACATTAGAAATTCCCCATTTAGCGTATAAACTTTTTGGAAGATTATATCCGATAGAAATATTTTTTAATCTAACATAAGAACCATCTTCTATAAATCGATCACTAAAACGGTAGTTTGAAGAAGATGAAGCAGACGAAGCTCCAATTCTTGTCATATTTGGATCTCCGCCAACAATTTGTACGTTACGATAATCGTTTGGACCATCTGGATCGATTAATCCTAATTGTGCATATCCTAAAGCAGATTTCAATAAGTTGGTATTTTCACGCGGGTTTTCTAACCAGCGTCTTTGGTAGTTTGCTACATCATTTCCGTAAGAACCTGTTACTAATATATTAACATCAAATCCTAAGAAAGAGAAAGAGTTGTTTAAACCAAAAGTAAAATCAGGATTAGGATTACCAATATATTGTCTGTCTTTTTCGTTGATAACACCATCATTATTAACATCTTTAAAAATGTAATCTCCAATCCAAACGCTGTTTTCTCCAATCTGCATACCTTCTGGGAGTGCGGTTGGTTTAACCGTTCCGTCTTTATCTTTATAATAGAAATCAGTAGCTTTTTCAAAACGTCCAATTACTTTATAGCCGTAAAATTGTCCAATAGCTTCACCAACTGCAGTACGCGTTACCACTGTAACATCAGAACCTTGCTGAATGGTTTTATTTAAAACGCCGCTTTCTGTATTAAGAGCCAAAACTTTACTTCTATTCATAGAAAACGTAAGATTAGATTTCCATGTAAAATTGTTTCTCTCCATGTTTAAAGTATTAATAGTAAACTCGATACCTTTATTTTCAAGAGATCCAACATTTACCCAAGGCGCAGAAGTAGATCCTTGTCCTGTTGTACCAACGTACGCCGGAAGTGGCAATGCAAGTAATAAGTTTTTTGTTTTCTTATAATAAACATCTGCAACAAGCTCTACTCTATTATTAAAAAGACCAACATCTAAACCAGCATTGCTAGAATAAGTAGTTTCCCATTGCAAGTCTTTATTGGCTGTATTGGCAGCCAATAATCCTGTTCCCCAATTGGTGGCAGAAGCACTGTATGTTGAGGTATAAGCATTGTTTGGTACATTTTGATTACCAACAGCTCCCCATCCTAAACGTAATTTTAAGTTATTAACCGTAGTGCTATTTTTTAAGAAGTTTTCATTCGAAATTTTCCAAGCTAAAGCTGCCGATGGAAACCATCCCCAACGATTTTCTTCAGCAAATTTTGAAGAACCGTCTCTTCTTATAGTAGCCGTTAATAAATATTTGTCATTATAAGAATAAAACAATCTTCCGAAATAAGAACTAAGAGCGTTTGTACTGCTTCCGTTTGAGTTTTTAGCCGTTGTTGCATCTCCAGCATTCAAATCTGTAGCACCGTTTGTTAAATATCCAGATCTGTATCCGTATAAATTTTCCCAGTGAGATTCTTGCATTTCTTCTCCAAGCATCACATTAATCGTGTGAGCATTAAATGTTTTATTGTACGTTAAAAGATTATTCCAGTTCCAATAATCACTGTTCGATTTTGTTCTGCTTCCTTCTCTTACTTCATTTACCAATGCTCCAAAAGTATATGATGGACTAAAAGTGTAAGCATTAGAAAAACCGTAATCTAAAGCATAAGTTGTTTTGAATTTAAGGTCTTTTGTAAAGCTAATTTCGGCATACGTATTAGCTCTAATATCGTAGCTCTGATTATGATTGTCTCTAATTGAAGCTAAACCAATTGGATTATTTTGTACAAATTCTGTGGTATCCGAACCATCAAAAGTTCCATCGGCATTACGAACTGCAACGTTTGGAGTTTGTTTAAGCGCTGTTAGAATTAAATCATTATCAGAAACGGTAGTTTTTTGACTCGTCTTACTTAAAGCTAAATTTACTCCAACTTTCAAAAAACTTTTTACCTGAGAATCTACAACTGCTCTAAGATTGAAACGATCAAATGAAGAACCAACCGCAATACCGTCTTGATCTAAATAACCAATTCCCATTGCGTACGTTGTAGCGTCTGTTCCTCCAGAAGCCGATAAATTATAGCTTTGCATCATAGCAGTTGTAAACAATTCTTTCTGCCAATCTGTTCCTTCACCCAATAAATCAGGACGGATAAAACTATTATCACGCTGTACAATTCCCATGTCTGCACGTGTATTTTTAAGAGTTCCGTATTCTTTTAGATTAAGTAAATCTAAGTGTTTCGGGATTTCCTGCCATCCTACATAACTATCAAAATTTAGCGAAAGATCACCTTTTTTACCGCGTTTAGTTGTAATAATAATCACTCCGTTTGCCGCTCTAGAACCGTAAATTGCTGTTGCAGAAGCATCTTTTAATACATCCATAGAAACAATATCGGAAGGGTTGATTGCTGCCAGCGGATTTGTATTTACAGAACTTGTTGATCCGTCGATAATAACACCGTCGATTACGAAAATTGGTTCGTTTGATCCGTTTAATGAACTTATACCACGAATACGAATAGAAGAACTTGATCCTGGCGCACCGCTGTTCTGTTGAATTTGAACACCCGCCGCACGTCCTTGTAAAACTTGATCTATTGTAGTCGCTACTGATTGTTGTATTGCCGCGGCAGAAACAGAAGAAATAGCACCCGTTAAGTCGCCTTTTTTCATCGTACCGTAACCTACAACAACCACCTCTTTTAAGTCGTTTAAGTCTTCTTCAAGAGTAATATCAATTTTAGTTTTAGTTCCAACTGCTACTTCTTTAGATCTATAGCCTATAAAACTAAAAACTAAGACTCCGTTGGCTGGTAAAGTTTTTAAGGAGTACGTTCCATCAAAATTTGAAACTGTATTAATAGTAGTTCCTTTTACAATAATATTCACTCCTGGTATCGGTCCGTTACTATCAGAGACAGTTCCCGACACAGTGGTTTGAGCGTTTACCGCAGCAGAAAATACCAGCATAAGGAACAAGAAGCCCAAATTTTTAAAGTATTTTGATTTGCTTTTAGTAATTAAAAAGTTAGTCATAAATGGTTGATTTAATTAGTTAATAGTATGGTTTAGTTAGTTTTTGTTAATGGGTTTATCAGCTGTGTTTTATCCAAGCAGAATTTAACATCTAATAGTTCATTGTTTTGAACAAATATATATAAAAAACAATAATACGCAATCGGTTGTGTTAATTATTTTTAGTAATTATAAAAAAATACAGTTTTAAAAAAACATTATATATATTTATATCATTAAAATATTGATTATTATTTAAAAACCCCTATTCGGTTTACGAAAACGTTAGAGATAATAAATCGTTTACTTCAAAATCTTAAAAAAAACATAAAAAGAGGAAAATCAAATATTTTTTTAACCCCTATATCGTTTTAATTCCATTTGAAATAGTAAGAGGTGTAAAAAAATTGAATAGAGTATTCAACAAAGGCAGATAATAGAAGTTTTTACGTGCTCTATCACACTATTTTAGATTGAAAACCTATGAATTTTCAAAAAAGGACTAAAAAGGCAATCGGTTGTTTATTTTGTAAAAAAAATCTCCCTTTAAACAATTTTAAAGGGAGATTAAACGATACTGAAATATTATTAAAACGCTTATAAATTCATCTTTTTAGCGTCTTCAACAAATTGTTTTAATCCAATGTCTGTTAATGGATGTTTTAAAAGTCCTTTTATAGCAGACAATGGCCCCGTCATAACATCAGATCCTATTTTTGCACAATTTACAATGTGCATCGTATGTCTAATAGAAGCAGAAAGAATCTGTGTTTCGTAATTGTAATTATCATAGATTTCTCTGATCTCAGAAATTAAATGCATTCCGTCTGTAGAAACATCATCTAATCTTCCTAAAAACGGAGAAACATAAGTAGCGCCCGCTTTTGCAGCTAATAACGCCTGCCCAGCAGAAAACACCAAAGTAACATTAGTTCTTATTCCTTTAGACGAAAAGTATTTACAAGCTTTTACACCATCGCCAATCATTGGCAGTTTTACCACAATCTGCGGATGTAAAGCAGCAAGCTCTTCTCCTTCTTTTATCATTCCTTCATATTCTGTAGAAATTACTTCAGCAGAAACATCGCCATCCACAATATTACAAATGTCTAGGTAATGCTTTAATATATTTTCTTTTCCTGTAATTCCTTCTTTTGCCATCAAAGACGGATTCGTCGTAACGCCATCTAAAACACCCATAGCCTGAGCTTCTGCAATGTCTTGTAAATTCGCAGTATCAATAAAAAATTTCATAGTAGTTTGTTTTAAGTTTGGTTAATAGTGGTTGTGAATCGTTTTTATTTCAACAATTTATTCCGTAGAGGCGCACAGCAGTCCGTCTAACGTATTCACATTATTTGTCATTGCGAGGAACGAAGCAACCTCGCTAACAATGAAAAATAAAGCTTAGATCTAGCAAATGTGATTGCTTCGTTCCTCGCAATGACAAGATTGTGGAAAAAAATTAAGGAATAAATGTAGATTTTCTTTATGTTAGACGCACTGCTGTGCGCCTCTACGGAATAAATTGCCGAAAAATGGTCAATAAATTATCCGTATTATTTTTATCGTAGAGGCGCACAGCAGTGCGTCTCCCGCATGTATAATAAAAAAAAATCCAGTGAACGAAAATGTGCAGTCCGATGATTTCTATACTTCAAAAAACATTTAATGAAAGAATTAATCCCTTAAATTTCACTAAACAGATTTCATTTTATCATTTACAGCATAAAAAGAAACAGTAACTAAACCTTCAACTATTCCTCTAAAATACGGTAGTTCAAAAACTACTCTCATAATCTTCCTGCACATTTTCTTCGTTTCACTTTAAAATAATCTTTGAAACAGCTTTGAAGTCATTATAACTTTCTACAGCTATAACATTGTGTTTATTTCTTTTAACAAGACCTAACAGGTTTTTAAAACCTGTTAGGTCTCAGTAAAATTTCACCAATTAAATATATTGGTTGATGATATTTTCAAACAATTCTTGTTTACCGCTTTGTAAAGTTAATTCACCATTTTCGTGAGCGATATTGTAAAGATCTTTAAGGTCTAATTTTCCGTTAGCAAAATCTTTTCCTTTTCCAGAATCAAAAGAGCTGTATCTTTCCGTTCTTAGTTTTTCGTAAGACGAAGAAGTAATAATTTTATCTGCAGTCAATAAAGCTCTAGCAAAAGTATCTGCACCACCAATATGAGCGTGGAAAACATCCTCAATATCTGTAGAGTTTCTTCTAATTTTTGCATCAAAGTTTACACCGCCGCCTTGTAAGCCACCAGCTTTTAAGAAAACAAGCATTGCTTCTGTAGTTTCTTGAATGTTATTTGGAAATTGATCTGTATCCCAACCGTTTTGGTAATCTCCTCTATTAGCATCGATACTTCCTAACATTCCAGCTTTTGCCGCAACTTCCAATTCATGTTGAAAAGTATGCTGTGCCAAAGTAGCGTGGTTTACTTCAATATTAATTTTGAAATCTTTATCTAAACCATACTCACGTAAAAATCCGATTGCCGTTGCAGAGTCAAAATCGTATTGGTGTTTAGACGGTTCCATTGGTTTTGGCTCAATAAAGAACGTTCCTTTAAAACCTTGTGCTCTAGCATAATCTCTAGACATTGCTAAGAATTGCGCCATGTGGTCTAATTCTCTTCCCATATCTGTATTTAGCAAAGACATATAACCTTCACGACCTCCCCAGAATACATAGTTTTCTCCATCTAAAGCAATCGTAGCATCCAAAGCCAATTTTACTTGACCACCAGCTCTTGCCACCACATTAAAATCAGGATTTGTAGCCGCTCCGTTCATAAATCTTGGATTTGAGAAACAGTTTGAAGTTCCCCAAAGTAATTTAATTCCAGATTCCGCTTTCTTTTGTTTTAAGTATTCTGTAATGGCAGCAATACGTTTTTCAGATTCTGCAAATGTTGGTCCTTCAGCAATCAAATCATAATCGTGGAAACAGAAATAATCAAATCCCATTTTGCTGATAAATTCAAAAGCAGCATCTGCTTTATCTTTTGCAGCCTGTAATGGATCTGATGATTGATCCCAAGCAAAATTTTGAGTTCCAGGTCCGAATGGATCGCTTCCTTGTCCGCAGAAAGTATGCCAATAAGCGATTGCAAATCTAAAGTGCTCACGCATTGTTTTTCCAGCTACAACTTGATCTGGATTGTAATATTTAAACGCTAAAGGATTATCAGATTCTTTTCCTTCAAACTTAATTTGTCCTATACCTTTATAGTATTCTTTATTTCCTAAAGTTATCATTTTGCTACTATTTATTTGTTAATATTAATTCTAATTCTTGTTTCCATTTTTGATACGCCTTTTCGTAAGGTTCTTTGTTTTTTAGTGGTAAAAAAGTCATTACGTGATCGTTGGTTGTAATACTTGAACCAAATTTATTGTAATCACCATCTTTTAAACCAACAGCTCTCGCCGCGCCGACTGCACCAGTTGTATTGTAAATTTCTATTTCGTGGCCAATAAGAGTTGCAACCGTATTAGAGAAAATTTCTGAACGGAATAAATTATCATTTCCAGCTCTAATCACATCAATTACAGCATTATCATCTTTCAAACATTCCATTCCGTACACAAACGAAAAAGCAATTCCTTCAAGAGAAGCTCTAAACAAATGAGAATTGTTGTGAATGTTTAAATTCAAATTCAAGAAATGTGTTCCGATGTTTTTATTATTAAACATACGTTCTGCACCATTCCCAAACGGAATGACTACTACTCCATCAGAACCCACAGCAATTTTTGATGCTTTACGATTCATGGTTTCGTAAGTCTCCGTTCCCATATTATTACGCAGCCATCTGTACTGAATTCCAGCTCCGTTGATATTTAAAAGTTTACCAATTCTTGGTGCTTTTTCTTCGTAATTTACGTGTACAAAATTGTTTACTCTTGTGCTTTTGTTTCCAGCAGACATTTCGCTTACCGCATAAAAAACACCCGAAGTACCGCCTGTAGCCGCAACTTCACCTGGATTTAAAACATTCAAAGCTAAAGCATTGTTTGGCTGATCTCCTGCTCTATAAACAACCGGAATCCCGCTAGGAAGCCCAGATTCTTTCGAACCTTTTTCGTTTAAAACACCTTGATTCGTAAAATTCTCTACAATATTTGGCGTCAAAGATTGGTCGATTCCGTAATAATCTAAAAGCCAATCGGCTACTTTATTGTCTTTGTAATCCCAAAGCATTCCTTCAGACAAACCATTTTTTGTTGTCGTGATTTCGCCCGTAAGTTTATACGCGATATAATCTCCCGGAAGCATGTATTTATAAATTTTATTGTAAATCTCAGGCTCGTTTTCTTTAACCCATTTTAGTTTAGAAGCCGTAAAATTTCCTGGAGAATTTAATAAATGCTCCATACATTTTTCTTTTCCAAGTTCTTCATAGGCTTTATTGCCAATTTCTACCGCTCGGCTGTCACACCAAATAATAGAATTTCGAAGCGGACTTCCGTCTGCATCAACAATCACCAATCCGTGCATTTGATACGAAATACCAACGCCTTGAATTTTTGAAGCTTCAATATTTGCTTCACGAATTGCTCTTTTTGTTGCGGTACAAATGTGCTGCCACCAAATTTCAGGATCTTGTTCTGCCCAATCCGAATGCGGAGAAACAATCTCCATTTCATTTTGAGGTTCATTCAAAACAATAATTTTCTTTCCTGTTTCTGCTTCAACTAAGGCTACCTTAACCGAAGAACTTCCAATATCATATCCTATATAATACATAACTTATAATGATTCTCTTACTATTAAATTTGTTGGCACGTAACACTGAACAACCTCATCGCGTGTGATAAACGCAGCTGCTTTTGTTCCTAATTCTTTAAAATCAGTTGATACAACTGAAATTCCTTTGTATATAAATTTCTTCATCGGCGTTTCGTTATACGACAAAAAACCAACGTCTGTTCCGGGTTCTAAATCTTTCTCTTTACATTGTTCCAAAAAGTGTCCCAAAATCCTATCGCTCACACTGATATAAGCAATTCCTTTTTCAATATTGAACTCTTTTGGATCGGTAATAATTTTATATTCAAAATTAAAATCAGCACAAAATTTCTCAAAATACGACGCTGTTTCTTTCGGATGATTGGTATATTTTGGATATACAAATTGTATATTTTTATACTTTCTAAACAAATTAACCGCTGGTATCAAAGACTCATAAAATGCTTTTCCAAAATCTTGAAAAATGTAATTATTATCCTTTTTCGAATGAATATTCCAATCGATCAAAAGCAGTTTTTCTTTTGAAATTGCCGACAATGTTGGAACAACTTCTTTATCATCAAAATTCATCACCACATATTTATAATACTTCCCAACACTATTATTAATTATAGTTTTAAAAACATCAATATTATAATGATGAAACTGCACATCTGTAATCACATTATCTGCCAGATTATTGACAAACGAATGATATAAAACTTCTTTATACGCTTTGAAAGTATCCAAAACCAAAAGTACTTTTCTCGTTTCTCCCGAAACATAATAACCTTTATTCGGCACAGAATCGATTACTTTTTGCTCTTTCAATAGCGAGTAGGCCTTAAAAACCGTATCTCTCGACAACTGATTGGTCTGGCAAATACTATTTACCGACGGCAGTAATTCTCCTTTCTGTAATATGTTCTCTGCTATCGCATTATTAATTCCGTTTACCAATTGCTGATACTTCGGAATGTCACTTTCATGATTAATAACAAAGACAAATTTCTCCTGATTCTCGTTCTTCATACTGTTCTGTTCTGGTATGCTAATGTAGCTGCAAGTATCCGATAAAAAAAATAGTTTTTGTTAAAAAATGTTAGTTTTAATTTTAATAATTTGGGCGTGTGTCCTGTCCCGATAGCTATCGGGAGGCTATCCGTTTCAAGTCCTCGCTCTTCCTTCGTCAGGCTGTGGGCTTTCCACTACTATCCCTCACGCAAACAAACTTCTAAAAGCTCCTTCGGAGTATCATGTTTAAGTGCCTTACCTTTGTCAAAGTTTTAAACTTTGACAAAGGTTTGCGTAACAATATTAATGAATAATCAAAAATTCAACACAAACGTTCTCGCCATTTTTGTCATCCTGACGAAGGAAGGATCTTCGTTTACAACATCCACAATATTGTCATTTCTTCAAAATCAAAATTATTTTTTTTTAATCTCTTTGCGGAGCTTCTTGCGAGGATTCTTCGTTCCTCAGAATGACAAGATTCTGCACAAACTCCTTCATTTAAAAATGATTACTAGAAGCATACATCGCCAAATAAGTTCCCACAAATCCTCCAGCTTCTTTCGTACTCAAAATAACGCCATCAATATCTTTTGCTAATAAAATCCACTCTCCTTTTGAACTCGTTTTATAATAAAAATCATAAAAACGTGCTCTTCCTTCTATCTTCAAATACAACTCTTTTGCTTTTGAATTGATTTCACTTTTTGCAATAATCTCCGATTTTCCGTTATCATTTTTAATTGCTGCTTTTTCTAAAAAAACTTCTTGTTTATTATTCGCATTTAAACGCTTTCCAATCAATAAAAAATGTTTTTCATTTTGAAAAGCAACTAAACCTGCAGCTTGCAAAGTATCTGTCGTTGTGAATTCTAATTTTGTCGAAGCTTCAAATTTTAAATGCTGTTGTCTTCTTCCAATAAAAGAAAAATTAGTTTCAGTATGAATTGATTCTTTTCTGGCTTTTATAGCTAGTTTTCCTCCTTTTAAATCATACCATTTTTCAAGTGGCGTTCTAATAAAACTCCATTTTAAATCTAATTTATCAGAAGTAAAATCATCATGCGAAGTAAAATTTCCGCTTAATGGTTCTGTTTTTTCTTTTGATAATGGCAAATTTGGTCTTTTATTTATCATCGGAATTGGTTGATTTCCTCCAACAATTTCCGGCCAGTTGTTTTTCCATTCCACAGGCATCATAAAAGTTTCTCTTCCTGTATTGTACAAATCCATTCCGTAAGGTCGGCATCCTAAAAAAACCGTCCACCAATCGCCGTTCGGCAATTCAACAAAATCAGCATGACCCGTTGTAGAAACTTCATTTTTACGATTCGGATCTAAGTTTTTCTGCGTCATTATTGGGTTATTCGCATAACTTTCATAAGGTCCAAAAATGTTTTTACTTCTAAAAACAACTTCAGAATGATTAAATCCTGTTCCGCCCTGCGCGCAAATTAAATAATAATATCCTGCTTTTTTAATAACATGCGGGCCTTCAATCCAAACTGGTTTTATTGCCATATCGGTTCCTCCGTTAATCACCAATTTTGCTTCGCCAACCGTTTTTTTATTCGCTACATCATATTCAAACATATAAATAGCTCTGTGCCCGTCGTGAACCGAAACATTATTTGGCGGTGGCCCGTTGTGCGTGATATACGCTTTACCGTCTTCATCAAAAAACAAATCAGGATCAATGCCTTTTACATTTGGAAGCGCAATTGGATTTGACCAAGGTCCCGCAGGATTTTTGGCCGTAACAATAAAATTACCAACGCCGCTAACATTCGTACAGATTACATAAAAAATTCCTTTATGGTATCGAATCGTTGGTGCAAACATACCTCTAGACAAACTAGAATTATTAAAATCTCCTTGTTCAGGGCGTGTTATTGCATTTCCAATCTGTTTCCAGTTTACTAAATCTGTACTTTCAGAAATAGGCAATCCTGGGAAATAACAAAAGGATGAATTCACCAAATAAAACTTATCTCCAACCCTGCAAATACTCGGATCTGGATAAAATCCTGCTAAAATCGGATTGTAATATTCGCTGTCAGATTTCGATACATTCACGTAAGCATCATCTTTTCCTTTGTAATCAAACCAATCAAAAGAAGCATAATTTGATTTTGCAATCGGTTGTTTTTTTTGAGAAATAATTTTACACGGAAGAGTTGCAATAATCAATACAATTAAAGCACTTTTAAGATTTATTTTTGCTGTTTCGAACATATTTTTTATCTCGATTTAAAACTAATCCTCTTTTCCGTAAGGATCAATCGTTACAATTGAGCCATCTTCAAGATAATCTATTTTGGTAACTTTCATACTTCTTAAATGTGTTACTCCTTTTGATAAACTTGAGTCGTGGTAAAATAAATACCAATCGTTATCGACTTTACAAATAGAATGATGTGAAGTCCAGCCCACAACAGGATTTAAAATTCTGCCTTGATAAACAAACGGCCCGTACGGATTATCGCCAATCGCGTAACAAATAAAATGCGTATCGCCTGTAGAGTACGAGAAATAATATTTTTCGTTGTATTTATGAACCCAAGAAGCTTCAAAAAAACGACGATTATTATCACCTGCTAATAAAACATTTCCATTTTCGTCCAAGATTTTAATTTCTTTTGGTTCTTCGTCAAACTCCAGCATATTAGCTGTCAATCTAGCTGCAATTGGTCCTAAAGCTTGCTCTTTTCCAGAAGGTTCTTCGTGATCAACATTGTATTTATTGTTTCTATAATTTTGAAGCTGACCGCCCCAAATTCCTCCAAAATAAATATAATATTTTCCATCTTCGTCTTCAAAAACAGCTGGATCAATACTATAACTTCCTTTAATCGCTTCTGGCTCTGACTTAAAAGGTCCAACTGGAGAATCGCTTACTGCAACTCCAATTTGGAAAATTCCGTCTGGACGTTTAGCTGGAAAATACAAATAATACTTTCCGTTTTTGTGTGCAGCATCTGGCGCCCACATTTGTTTCTCGGCCCAAGCAACTTCATCTACATGTAAAGCAACTCCGTTATCTACAGCTTTAGAATCGATAGTTTCCATCGAAAAAACGTGATAATCTTCCATTCCGAAATGATCGCCATTATCGTTAAATGGAATTCCTGCATCAACATCATGTGAAGGATAAATATAGATTTTACCGTTGAATACATGTGCCGACGGATCTGCTGTATAAATGTGAGATACTAAAGGCTGTGAAATCGCTGCTTTATTAATCTGTTCAAAATTAATTTGTTCAATACTATCTTCCGGCATACTGCTATTTTTATGTTTTTAATTAATTTTTAATTTCTTCTTTCTTTCAAGTCTGATTCAATCTGAACCTCCATTTTTTTATCAATTTTATAGAAACACAACAAGCCGCATCCTACTAAAAATGGAATGGAAGGAAAAACACTCACTAATAATTTGATTCCGTTTATGGCTGTATCGGTTTGAACTGCCGAATTTGGTACATAATCAAAAGATCCTAAAAGCAAAGTTGTTAAGGAACCTCCAATACTTAAACCTGCTTTTAAACCTACCATCATGGCTGAAAATATAATGGCTGTCGCGCGACGGTTATTCAACCATTCTGAATAATCGGCAACATCTGCAATCATCGCCCAAAGAATTGGAATTGTGATTCCGTAGAAAAATCCGTGTAAAATTTGAGAGATAAATATCATCGGAATATCTCCTGCTGGAAAAAAATAAAAGGCCAGAATAAATAAAGTCGAAATGAACAAGAATGTTCCAAAGACGTTTCTTTTTCCGTATTTATCGGCTAAATTTTTAGACAATGTAATTCCGACAATCATAAAAATAATCCCGCCCGCATTAAATAGTCCGAAACCTGCCGCAACGGGATCATTCCCAAAATGATTCAATCCAATACTTGATAATGTATCTAATATCGGCTGAATAAAAAGTGCTAATTCTTCTTTATTAACGTAATTTTCAAAATAATACACATAAGAACCACCTTTCATTGCCAAGGTAATAAACACCAAAGTTGTCAACGAAAGCATGATTAGCCAAGGTTTATTTTTTACTAAATCGCTTAAATCTTCTTTGATGCTTGATTTTTGTTCTGGTTTTGGAATAATACGCTCTTTTGTAGTCAAAAAAGTGATTAAAAGCATTATCGTTCCTACGATTGCTAAAACTGTCATTACTTTTTCGATACCAACCGCTTTGTCTCCGTTTCCTGCACTTTTAATGATTCCAAGCATAAAAACCTGAACGAAAAACTGTGCAAACATAACTGCCACAAAACGGTAAGAAGACATACTGTTTCTTTCTTTCATGTCGCCCGTAATTACACCGCTTAGAGCAGAATACGGTAAATTGTTACTTGCGTAAAACAATAGTAAAAATGTATAGGTTATTACCGCATAAATTACTTTTCCGTGGTACGAGAAATTAGGTGTTGAAAAAGCTAATAATGCCACGCATCCTAAAGGGATTGCGGTTACTAAAATCCAAGGTCTAAATTTTCCCCATTTTGTGCTTGTTCTGTCTGCTAACACTCCGATAATTGGATTAAAAATAAAAGCAGCGATTAATCCGACTATTAACATGATTATAGAAGAATCTGTAGGCGATAATCCGTAAATGTCAGTATAAAAATAAGCCAGATACGTCATCAAAGTCTGGAAAACTAAATTGGCAGCCAAGTCGCCTAAGCTATAACCGATTTTTTCTTTGATGGATAATTTTTGGGAAATTTGATTCATTTGGTTGGTAAGGTTAGTTTTTGTTTATGTAAGCAAAAGTGGTTTTTATTTTTATAATTCTATTTATTCTTTTTTCAATTTTATCGCAATCTTGTCATTGCGAGGAACGAAGCAACCTCACTTGTTAGGTCAAACTTTGTAGCTCATTGTTAGTGTGATTGCTTCGTTCCTCGCAATGACCAAATCGCTAAAAATCAATCTCATTTTATTTTAAACAATCGGTTGTGTAAAATTATACAAAAAAACATATTATGCAAATTTAGATTACTTTATTTCAAGAATATATTTAAAAACAACCGATTGTTGTAAAATATTTAAAATTTAACTTTTTTAAGGTACATAAATTATTGTTTTACTTCCTTTAACTGCATTACACTGTAATACGCTTTTTTAGGTTTTAGCTTTGTATCAAACAATAATGGGTAATTTGTTCTTCCTTTTATCGGCCAATCGTTTAACCAAGATTGCCCGTCATGAACTCCCCAAAAAGTTACGCGGCTTATTTTATCTTTATGCTTTAAAAATAATTTAAAAATAGACGCATAGCGTTCTGCTAATTTCGTTTGAATAGAATCTGGAAGTGCTTTTGGATAGGGATTCATTTTTGCACTTCCTTCAAAATTCTGATTAACATCTGCTCCTTTTAAATCCCAAGGATTTGGCAAAACGGTAATGTCTAATTCTGTAAAAGCAACTTTTAATCCCAATGCCGAATAAGCCAAAATACTTTTTTCAATTTCTTCTATTGATGGACTTTCTAATCTCCAATGTGCTTGAATACCGACACCGTCAACTTTTCCTCCGGCTGCTCTAACTTTTTTGATCAAATTAATAGTTCCTTCTCTTTTTGCTGGTGCTTCGTTATTGTAATCGTTGTAATATAAATCCACTTTTGGATCTGCTTTTGCTGCTAATTTAAAAGCATCTGCAAGATAACTTTCGCCAAGCGTATTCAAGAAAATCGATTTTCTTAGTGTTCCATCATCGTTTAAAGCTTCATTGACAACATCCCAAGAATTAATACTGCCTTTGTATTTAGAAACAATCGTTGTGATGTGATCTTTCATAAACGCTTTCATTTCGGCACTGTCTTTTATTTGTTCCATCCAAGGCGCGAGCTGGCTGTGCCAAATCAAAGTATGTCCGTGAATAAACATTTTGTTTTTCTTTCCGTATGCTACAAATTTATCACTCAGCGTAAAATCGTATTTGTCTTTTGCTGGATGTACAAACATCGATTTCATGATGTTTTCTGCCGTTATCGCATTAAATTCTTTATGAATTAAAGAATCTTCTTTGACATTTTTTTCATTAATCTGATCTGCGCTTAAAGCAGTTCCGATATAAAAATCGCCTTTGTAACTGTTTTTTAAAGAAGTCGTTTTTTCTGATTTCTGGGCATTACAACTGCCTAGAATAAAAAGAGATAACAGCGGTAAATAGTGGTTTATTAATTTCATTTTTTATTGTTGTTTGGTTGATAGTTATTGCTTTATAGTGTGTTTTAACTTTGTCAAAGTTTAAAACTTTGACAAAGTTTTGCGCATGCTGAATCAACTTCATGCATTATTCTTTCCTAAAACTCTCCAGCGGTCCTAAATACGAATCTCTTAATTCGCCAGTTTCTGTTTCTATTACAATTTTTTGAAGCACTAATGCCGGATCGACAGCAAAGATTTTCAAAACGTGATTCCCCGATTTTTCGATAGAATGAGTTGACGTTATAATTTTGATATTATCTGAAACTGCTTTACTCCAACTCGCTTCAGAACTATCAGCATTTAAATTCATTATTTGCGGTTTTTCAGAATCGAAAGCAATACCATATTTTAAACCGTCTCCAGTTGTAAAATTAATGGTAGGCGAAAAATAAGCGTGAACTTTTACTGTTCCGGTGCTGAAAAAATGAATGTTATATTCTAATCTTGGCGAAGCTTCGGTAACTTCAATTCTTTTTATATTTGAAGGTTTTAATGTTACACCAGATTCCGTCTTTCCAATATTTGGAATTGTTGTCCATTGAAATGAATTTCCATTTAATGCTTTTGAATAATTTGCTGCTTCGATTGAAATATAACCGTCATTCTCAACAAAACCTTGAATTTCATTCAAATCGGCATTATTGATATTTACCGAAACTTCAAATTCTTTTTTATTGACTACAATTATAAACTGAGTTTTAGTAATTTCTTTTGGTGCTTTTTTCCAATCTATAGCAACTGTAATTCTTTCTTCTTTTTTAATTTTTCCTTTAGTTTTCGAAAATATAATCCAATCGTTATCAGACTTTATTTTAAAAGAAAAAGCCTTTATTCCTAGATTGAGTAAATCGACATAAGATGCTTTATTTTCAAAAGAACTAAACATTGGCAGAACAATCTTTCTAGTACTATTTGGTCTATAAATATTTTCAGTGTTTTCAACAGTTATTTTAGGATCTGTGCCTTTATATGAAAAAGTAATTGCTGTTTGTGGAATTACATTTGTTTTAGGTTCCTGCCAATTGGTATATCCAATGTGCGTCTGAGCCATCATATGATTCCATTTTCCGCCAGCTAATTTAGTGTGGTAATAATTGGTAAGCAGACTGTCTTTTACAAATAAGTCTTTTACTATTTTAGTATATTGGTTTCCAGCAATTCTTCCTTGGTCTACATACAACTCATTTTTTGCCGTTGCAGCATAAAGCTCATTTAAGTTTGAACTTGCTAAAACTGGATATAAAACCAATTGATAAAAAGCATCTTTATATTCTGGTTTTAATTTTTCATTAATTGAATTGGCTTTGTCTACGAGTTTTTTATAATCGGCAATAACACGATCTGATTCGTTATAATTAACAATGCTGTATGTTTTTGCGTCTAATAATTCTGGTTTTCTTCGCGCGTTGTATTTGCTGTATAATTTTATTAATTGCCCAATTTCTGATGCGTATTCACTTCCGAAATTTTGTTCCGCCCATTGCGTATAATATTGGTCTAAATTTCCTGCATTGAATTTTTCTGGATTCCACGCCATGTCTAAGAAAAACTCCGTTGGAAATTCCATTGGTTTTATATCGCCGACATTTACAATCCATATTTTATCGACTCCATGCTGATACGCCAAATCCATTTGTTCCCAAGTTCGCTCGATTTGGTTGGTGTTTATCCATTTGTAATTTCTTGGTCCGCCAACATAATCGTAATGATAATAAATACCATAACCGCCTTTTCTTGGTTTTGCGTCTAATTCTGGTAATTTTCTAATATTTCCCCAATTGTCATCACATAATAAAAGTGTTATATCGTCAGGAACCCGCATTCCTTTGTCATAATAGTCTTGAACTTCTTTGTAAAGCGCCCACATTTGCGGTGTTTCTTCAATTGGTTTTTTCGTTACTTCTTTTATAATATCGCGTTGTGTTTTTACAATATTTTCCAGAAGATCAATTGCGGTTCCCTGCGTCATAGGTTCGTCGCCATCTCCACGCATTCCTACGGTTACAATAGTTTCTTTATTGCCCATTCTTTCAATTCCTTCTTTCCAAAAAGACTTTAAATTTTCTGAATTAGTGCTGAAATCCCATTTTCCTTTATCGGCTTTTGCCCATTCGGCGTGCGCTCTCGCCAGCGGTTCGTGATGAGAAGTTCCCATAACAATTCCGTATTCGTCTGCTAAAACTGCATTTTGGGGATCATCCACATAAAACATTCTTCCCCACATCGAAGGCCACAAATAATTGCCTTTCATTCTTAAGATTAACTCAAAAACTTTGTCGTAAAATTGAGCGTTAAAACCTCCGTATTTTTCAAATGCCCAGCCCGATAAAGCCGGCGCTTCGTCATTGATAAAAATTCCTCTGTATTTTACTTTTGGTTCTCCGTTAGAATGAATCCCTGGTAAAACATGCAGTTCTGACTGTTTTTTCACAGGAACATCTGCCCAGAAATACCAAGGCGAAACTCCAATTTGACTAGACAAATCGTAGATTCCGTAAATCGTTCCTCTTTTGTCTGAACCTGCAATTACTAAGGCTTTTTTGACTCCATAAAACGGATTTTCGACAATCTGGGTTGTAAATTTTTCCCATTTTCCACGAAGCTGATTAGCATCAATTTTTCCTTCTTTTGCTAATTGATCTATAATTTCGCTTTTTCCAAGTGTACCAATAATGACAACAAAGTCCTCTGCTTCTGCTATTCTATTGATCTTTTGCAACTGTAAATCTGAAACTCGAAAAATATCATTTTCTAAGTCTTGTGCAACTTTTTTAACTCCAGAAAAATCATTTTGACTGACTAAAATTGCAGCCGTTATTCCTTTTGAAACTAAAGGGAAATTTTTGGCGGAAGCTGCATTTACTACATATTTCTCTCCATTTATGGCATAAGTTTGCATGCTTATTCCGAAGAAGAAAAGCACTAACATTTTTAGATTAAATTGAGATTTTATGTTGTTCATGTTTTTATTTTTAACACATTAGTCTTTCGTTGTCGTGACCTACAGGTTTTAAAAACCTGTTAGGTCTTTTTTAAGGTTTTCCTCTCCATCTCGGGTCTAATCTTTCAAATCATTTCCTCTTGTTTTGTCATTTCGACGTAAGGAGAAATCTTCACAAGTAGCTCCGCAACGAAAATCCAATCTTTGTAGAGTTTCTCATGGAGATTTCTCGTTCCTTGAAATGACAAACAGAACGGCTATAGAATACCTAACAGGTTTTGGAAACCTGTTAGGATAATAATCATTACAAATTCAACTTATAAGCAATTCCCATTTCTAAACCTCTTAATTCGGCAAGACCTTTTAATCTTCCAACGAGAGAATATCCAGGATAAGTTTCTTTTTCTTCGTCAACCGTATGCAGAAATCCATGATCGGGGCGCATTGGTAAACTCACTTTTCTTTGATTCATTAAAACCAATATTTTTTCTACAATCGCAGCCATTTTAGCATCTCCGCCTAAATGTTCCGATTCTCTAAAAACATTTTCGTTTTCTCTAATGGTATTTCTTAAATGCAAAAAATGAATTCGATTTCCGTAATCATCAATTACTTTTTCGAGATTAATTGTTGGATTTGCACCCAATGAACCTGTGCAATAGCACAAACCGTTTGCATTTAAAGGCACGGCTTCAAAAATTGCTTTTAGATCATTTTCTGTAGAAACAATTCTAGGCAATCCTAAAACCGAAAATGGCGGATCGTCTGGATGAATCGCTAATTTCGAATCGTATTTTTCTGCAACTGGAGCAACTTCTGATAAAAAGTAAATCAGGTTTTCTCTAAGTTTGTTATTATCAATATGACTATAATTATCTAAAAGCGAAAGAATTTGCTCTGCGGTAAAATTTATTTTGCTTCCCGGAAGTCCCAATAATACATTTTTGAAAAGCAATGCTTTTTCTTCTTCCGAAAGTTTGCTTCCAAATTCCAACGCGTTCTCTTTTTCTATCTTCGAATAATCATTTTCCGAATTGGGTCTTTTCAACAAAAAAACATCAAAATAAGTAAACGCCTCCTGATTGTATAACAGCGCTTTACTTCCGTCTTCATTGACAAAATTATGATTGGTACGAACCCAGTCTAAAATTGGCATAAAATTATACGTGATAATTTTAATACCACATTCCGCTAGATTTTTTAAGCTTATTTTATAGTTTTCAATGTATTGAAGATAATTTCCGTCAGCTCTTTTTATTTCTTCATGAACGGGCAGACTTTCTACAACTGTCCATTCTAAACCTGCATTTTTGATAATTTCTTGTCTGGCTTTTATTTCCTCAACTTCCCAAATATCACCAACAGGAATATGATGCAAAGCCGTAACAATTCCGGTTGCTCCAGCTTGTTTTATATCAATCAGTTTTACATTGTCGCTTGGTCCGAACCAGCGCATTGTTTGCTGCATTTTTATCATACTAACTACTTATTAAAAACAGTTACAAAGTCTATTTTCTAATTATTTATTATTTAATCTCGCAAAGTCGCTAAGACGCAAAGTCTTTTAAATAAAACTTTACAAGCAATTTCCAGTGTCTTTTTGTTTATTAAAAGCCGATGCTGTTACCGCCATCAACTGGCAAAACAGTTCCTGTTGTATATTTTGATTCGCTTAAAGCGAAATAATATACGGCATCGGCAATATCTGATGGTTCTCCTAAAAAGCCCATTGGCGTTCTTCCTAGCACTTTATTTTTTCTTTCAGGATCGTTGTCCAAAGCTTTTGCTGACATTTTGGTTTTTATGAATCCTGGAGCAATACAATTAACACGAATACCAAGTGGCGCCAATTCTACAGCCATTGCTCTTGTCATAGATTCTATCGCGCCTTTACTTGCCGAATACGCAATTACTTTTGGAATTCCGTATTGAGATGCCATCGAACTGATGTTTACAATACTTCCTCCTCCATTTTCTTTCATGTTTTTTACCACTTCTCTGCTTACCGCAAAAACACTCAAAAGATTAGTGTGAATTATAGACAAGAAATCTTCGTCGGTAACGTCTACAAATTCCTTTTTTAGGTTGATTCCAGCATTGTTTACCAAAATATCAATTGGCCCATTTTTAGTTAAATTTTCAATCATTGCGGGAATTCCGGCAAGATCATTTAAATCGAATAAAACCGGAATTGCATTTTCTCCAATTTCCTTGCAAGCTTCTTCTGTTTTCTCTTTTGTTCTTCCTATGATATAAGTTTTGATACCATTATCACATAATTTCTTTGCTGTTGCAAAACCCAAACCTGAGTTTCCTCCTGTTACAATTGCAGTTTTTGTGCTCATATTTTTTTATTTGTAAAATTAATTTCCTGGTGCAAACGGGAACTTCAAAGATTGGAAATATTCTAAAGACTGCGTTGGTTTTTCAACTCCAATTGGAAGCTCTTTACCAGAATATTGTTGAAAATATAACAAACACGCATCTCGCCACCATTTTGCTTCTTTATATTGAATATTTAACAACATCTGAACTTCTTTAAAACGTTGGCTGTCTACATATTTCTCGATTTTATTCCAAGTTTCCTGCATCGCTTTTACCTGATTTACACCTTCTTGATATTTTAGAGCCATTCCGTCCCAAAGATTATGACCGTCTTTCAGTTTATAATCCCAAGGAACATGATGAAACCATAGTAAATCCTTTTCTGGACAGGTTTCTAAATTATCAAAAATTTTCGCTGCTTCAGGTGCGTATTGTGCCACAGCATTTGTTCCAGTTTTTGATCGGTCAAAACCAATTCCATTTTTATCGGCTTTATGATAATATACCGGATTCCATTCTGGTCTTGACAAATTGCTTACCCACGGTCCCGGCCCGTAATGATGTCCTGTATCCATAATATGATGTAATCCTAAAGGTGTCATATAATTTACAACCGCTTCACGCGAATTGATCATCATTTCTTTTACGGGACGAATAAAATTTTCATCGTTACAGAAAGTACTTCGCAGCCATTCGTCAGCAATAATTTCAGAATCTAAATACGGATTCCAAGCCAATCTTCCGAAGCCGTACCAATTTGCCTGCGCAAAAGGATGTCCTGTCCAATTAATATCATTTCCGATATTGGCAACGCCAGCAATTCCGGTGATTTTATTTTTATATAAAGTGCCATCAACAACTTTTGCAACCGTCGATCCTTTGCCTTTTTGATACGTATCTGATTCTAAAACTTCTTGAAATAATTTAGGCAGATAAACCAAATGCGTGCTGAAACCCAAATATTCTTGTGTAATTTGAAACTCCATCATTAAAGGTGTTTTTGGTGTTGCACCAAATAACGGATGAAAAGGTTCTCTAGGCTGAAAATCGATTGCTCCGTTTTTTACCTGAACAATTACATTTTCTTTAAATTTCCCATCGTAAGGTTGAAATTCTGCGTACGCTTGTTTTGCACGATCGTTTGCATCATGTTCTGAATATACAAAGGCACGCCACATAATTATACCGCCAAATGGCGCTACAGCATCGGCCAGCATATTGGCTCCGTCAACGTGGTCTCTGCCATAATTTTGCGGGCCAGGCTGTCCTTCTGAATTTGCTTTTACCAGAAATCCTCCAAAATCTGGAATTATTGTGTAGATTTCTTTTGCTTTAGCTTTCCACCAATTCGCTATAGCTGCATCTTTTGGATCTGCCGTTTTTAAACCTCCAATTTCGATTGGAGCAGAAAAACGGGCAGTTAGATAAACCTTTATTCCGTAAGGTCTGAAAACTTTGGCTAAAGCTTCTACTTTTTCTAAATATTGCGGAGTCAAAATCAATGCATTTGCATTTACATTGGTCAAAACAGTTCCGTTGATTCCTATCGAGGCATTCGCTCTAGCGTAATCAATATAGCGTTGGTCTATAAAATCGGGTAATTTCTGCCAATTCCAAAGTGAGAATCCGGCATAACCTCTTTCGACTGTGCGATCTAAATTGTCCCAATGATTTAAGATTCTGATATTCGTTTTTGGCGAATCAATTATGTCTAAATTTTGAATTGATTTGTTGGTTTGAATCAATCGCAAAAAACTATAAATGCCGTACAAAACCCCCACATCTTTTTTTCCGCTGATTAAAATGTGCTTTTTATTTTTTATGGAAATAGATTTTATAATAAATCCTTCGTCATTAATTTGATTAAAATCGATTTCTGAAGCTTTTTGAATTTCTGAATTTAATGAAGATTCTGAGCCTATAATAATGGAAGAAGCTTGGTCTAATTTTGATTTAACCGTTATTTTGGTTCCAAGCATTTCTGTCAAACCATTTTCTAATTCTTTAGAAGAAGTAACAGCAGTTTCAGAATTCCCTAAAGAAACAATTCCCTGAATATCAGAAAGGTATTTTGTTCTTAAATCAGTATTTGCAATTTTATCGTATTGAAGCCATAATTTATAGTCTTTTTGAGCTGATGCTGAAAAAGAGATTATAAGAAACAGGAAAATTAATCTTAATGAAATCATTTACTAAATTTAATTTATTCTTTAAAATACTTTATTCTGAATGAATCAATATTTTACAACATAATAAAAGTATTTGATAAAATTTTAATCTAAAAAATACATTATTAAAAATAAAACAACAATTGCAATCGGTTGCGTAAAAATATAGTATTGTTATTTAAGAAAAAAATTTTAGTAGGCTTTTTTTAAATAAAATGATGTTAAAGTCAAAAAATAGGTTTCTAGATTGGATTTAAAGTTTTGTAGTGATGAAAACTATTCTTTAAAACAAAAGATATTCAGTACTTTTGAAGTTATGCAGTCAATCTGAGTCTCTCCGCTTATTATAACTGCCGCAAAATGAAATTAATATGCAGTCACCTAAAATGCATCACCAAGAATTTGAATCTCCTGAAGAACTGCGAGATGCCATAAAATGCTTTTGGTATCACAGAAAAGATTTTGGAGAACATCAATCGTATTTTGAGGTTGTTCCTGATGGCTATGCTGAAATTATTTTTTATTTTGGAAATACTTTAAGCATTTCTTACAATGGAGATTTACAACCATTGCAATCTCCTTTTATGATGGGACTTCTTAATCAGCCTGCACGTTTTAGCACAAAAAATTATTTAGAAATTCTTGCCATCAGATGTTTTCCTTGGACGGTGTTTGATTTACTAAGTCTGCCGTCTGGCAAAGATGAAGTGTCTCTATTTGAACATCCTATCGCAGCGTTACAGCCTTTTTTAATTGAATATATTGAAGCTGGAAAAATTGATGACGCAATTGCTTATTTAAAACACTATTTCTTAAACCTTCGTTCACACATTACGATTGACAATACTCTTTTTAAGGCAGGAACTGCTATGAGAGAATCCAACGGTAATCTGCCTGTGAGTGAGTTAGCCGCTTCGGCTCATGCTACCGTTCGCACATTAGAAAGGAAGTTTAAACAATCTTCTGGTTTTACACTTAAAGATGTATCTAGTTTGGTGCGTTTTGAACAGGTACGAAATCAATTAATGACTGATCCAGAAACCAATATTGCGGGCTTGGCTCATGAACTGGGTTATACAGATCAATCTCACTTAAGCAGAGAATTTAAACGTTACAGCGGTACTACACCCGGTATATTTGCCAGAAAAGCAAAGAAATAAAAATTGACCGTAAACAGCGATTTTGTCGCATTTGTACAAGCGTAACGCAGCAGTATTTTAGAATTTTGTCTTTCAATAATTCTTATATGAAAGATATACTTAAAAACACAAACTCTGCTCCTAATCATACTATTTACGATGTAATTATTTCTGGTGCAGGACCTGTAGGCTTATTTCTTGCCTGCGAACTGGCTTTGGCTAAATGTTCTGTACTTGTACTCGAGAAAGCTGAAAATCCGAACTCTACCTTAAAAAAACTTCCGTTTGGAATACGCGGTCTCTCGGCACCTTCTATTGAAACCCTTTTCCGTCGCGGACTGCTAAATGATCTTGAATTACACAAACATTTTAAAAATCCGCATGCAGGACAAGAAAATCGTCAGGCAGGACATTTTGCTGGTATTCCGTTTTATGCAGATCATATTGATTATTCAAAATGGAAATATCGTCTGCCAAGCTCAACAGCAACTATTTTGCTGTCTGAAATGGAAGAGCTGGAAAATGTGTTTATACGTCGTGCAGAAGCTTTGGCTGTAACAATTAAACGCGGATTTGCTATTACTGATTTTCATCAAACGGAAGATAGTGTAACGGTTCTGTCGGACAATGCATCTTTTCATGCTAAATGGCTTGTGGGTTGTGACGGCAGCCGCAGTATTGTACGTAAAGCTGGTGGTTTTGAATTTGCTGGTACTGAACCTGAGTTTACTGGATATTCTGCTCATGTTGATATTACCGATTCTGAGAAGTTAAATCCGGGTAGAAATGTAACGTCAAAAGGTATGTATTTACAATCACAGCCGGGCTACATTATATTGCAGGATTTTGATGGCGGAGCATTTCATAATTCTGAAATACCTATTACACTTGAACACTTGCAAGACGTACTGCGCCGTGTTTCGAATACCGATGTTACGCTTACTAAACTGCATATTGCTACTACTTGGACAGATCGCGCTCGCCAAGCAACAACTTATCGCAACGGACGAGTTCTTTTAGCTGGTGACGCTGCGCACATTCATGCGCCATTGGGCGGTCAAGGTCTTAATCTGGGACTTGGCGACGCGATGAATCTTGGCTGGAAACTCGCAGCAACGATTCAAAATAAAGCGCCAGAAGGTTTGTTAGACAGTTATTATACTGAACGATATCTTATTGGTGAGCAGGTCTTAGATTGGTCTCGCGCTCAGGTTTCTATTATGAAACCAGATCCGCATGCTCGCGCACTGCATGCTATACTGCGCGACTTAATACATACACCAGATGGTGCAACTTATATTGCAGAACGCGTTTGGGGTATTCATACTCATTATAATCTTGGCGGTAATCATCCTTTAATAGGTCACAGTGTTCCTAATTTTGAATTTGAAGATGGTACAACAATTGGAGATTTAATGCACAATGGTTTAGGCATATTACTTGACTTTGGCAATACTATTTTTCTAAAAACTTTGGCTGAGGAATATGATTCAATACAATATATTTCGGCGAAGGCGAAAGAACAATTCGGATTGAGTGCTGTTCTTATTCGTCCTGATGGATTTATCGCTTGGACTTCTGATGGTGAAACTGATGAACAATCTCTAAAAGAAGCTGTTATGCGTTGGTTTGCTAAATAAAAGACTGCTGCATATATTAATCTAATGGAATAAATTAATGCGAGTTCTCAATTTGTAAGCACAAAAACTTACTATGAGACTCGTTGTTAATTGTTTATTTTTTTGTTTGATGATTCTCTAACAAGTACTTCTGTATTTAAAAATGTGATTTCTTTAACATCATCATTTTTTGAAGATTTTAAATTTTTGATGATAATTTCGGCTGCAGCTTTTCCCATTTTCTCTGCAGGATGCGTAATTGTAGATAAATTAGGATCTATAATTTCTGAAATTGGGTCATTATTAAAACCTATTATTGCAATTTCATCTGGCACTTTTATGCCACGTTTTTTAGCGGTTTGTACTGCGCTTACAGCAATAATATCTCCAGGTGCAAAAAGTCCGTCTGGAATTGGATCTAAATCAAATAGTTGATTACTTGCTTTTACTCCTTCTTCGTACGTAACCGATTTTAAATTGATAATCAATTCTTCGTCAACTGGAAGGTTGTGATCTTTAAGAGCTTCTATATAACCTCTTTTTCTTTCGCTGTAAAGATTTCCTAATTCAGAACCAGCCGTTAAATGTGCAATTCTAATACAGCCTTGTTCGATAAGATGTTTTGTTGCTTTATAACCTGCCGAATAATTATCGATCACTACTCTAAAGGTGTTATAATCTTTGGGAACTCTGTCTACAAATACCAGCGGAATATTATTATTTGAAAACTGCTGAAAGTGCGCCGTATCTCTTGTCTCCATTGCCAGAGAACAAATAACACCGCTTACACGATTGCTGTATAAGGACTTGGCCATATTTACCTCTTCATAATATGAGTCATGCGACTGCATAATGATTACGGTATAATCTGATTTTTGTGCTGTAATTTCGATACCGCTAATTAAAGAGGATAAAAAGGGCTGTGTTACGGTTGGAATTAAAACTCCAATTGTTTTGGTTTTGTTACCACGCAGACCTGCCGCCAAAGTATTGGGAACAAATCCCATTTCTTCTGCCATTTTTTTTACTTTTTTTATGGTCTTATCACTTATGGTGTGATGGTCTTTTAACGCTCTTGAAATCGTTGATGTAGCCAAATTAAGTCTCTCAGCAATATCGTAAATCGTTACGTGTTTATTTTCTTCCATGAAATAAAAAATATCAGACGTAAATATAATCTATTTTCCGACAAGATTATATTTGACCTACTCATTAGTAATCACGTTTTCTTTAAAATTTAAAATTCTTGAGTGCTCTCAAAATTTTAAAAGTTAACCTATGCATTTATTAATCTTATTTTTTTAGAATCTTGTCATTTTTTTATCACAATTATAAATAATAATTTTAATAATGAAAATTAAACTCATTTCCAGTAAAACAAATCAAAATTATTCTACTCGAAATAAAACACTTACAATACATTTATGAAAGTTAAATCCGTATTTTTATAAAACACAAAACAATTAACATATGCGCTATCTCTTAATTTTATTTACATTTATAACTACTATTTCATGTAAAAATGAAACCCATTCAACAGCAATTTCTAATTATTTCACTTACGAATCTAAAGATTCTGTTGAAGCGGCAGGAATCAGACTCATCCCAATAAAAACACCAGTTGGAGAATTTAAAGTCTGGACAAAACGATTTGGAAATAATCCTAAAATAAAAATACTCTTGTTACATGGCGGGCCAGCTATGACACATGAATACATGGAATGTTTTGAAACATTTTTTCAAAGAGAAGAATTTGAATTTTATGAATACGATCAACTAGGATCTTATTACAGCGACCAGCCAAAAGATAGCTCTTTATGGACAATAGATCGTTTTGTAGACGAAGTAGATCAAGTTAGAAAGGCAATTGGAGGAAATAAAGACAATTTTTATCTACTAGGAAATTCGTGGGGCGGTATACTTGCAATGGAATATGCCTTAAAACATCAACAAAATCTAAAAGGATTAATTGTTGCTAATATGGTAGCAAGTGCACCCGAGTACGGAAAATATGCAGAAGAAGTACTAGCTAAACAAATGAAACCAGAAATTCTAGCAGAAATAAGAGTACTGGAAGCTAAAAAAGATTTTAAAAATCCGCGCTACATGGAATTATTAATACCAAATTTCTATCAAAAACATTTATGTAGATTAAAAGAGTGGCCTGATGGCTTCAATCGAGCGAGTAAACATGTAAATGGAGAAATTTATACATTAATGCAAGGTCCGAGCGAATTTGGTATTAGTGGACGACTAGCTAAATGGGATATTAAAAAACGACTTCATGAAATTTCAATTCCAACACTCATGATTGGCGCCAAATACGATACAATGGATCCAAAAGCCATGGAAGAACAAAGTAAATTAGTGCAAAAAGGAAAATTTTTGTACTGTCCTAACGGTAGTCATTTAGCAATGTGGGATGATCAAAAGGTGTTTATGAATGGTGTGATTAAATTTATTCATGATGTTAACAACAATGCTCTTTAAACAATAATCGCTAATAATAAACAATATGACTTATTCCGGATCCCTTTTTGCATAATCCCCAGTTTTTGCAAGTGATCCCATTTAGATCGCAATTTAGAGGAGTTAGAAATATAGATTTTTTCTTATTCAGATTATCCAATCTTTTTGCATAATCCCCAACTTTTGCAACTGATCCGTTTTAGTGTTGATCCAACTTTTACAACTGATCCCGAATAAATTTGCAAATTCTATAAGCAAAAAAAAATCCTCATCAAATAAATGATGAGGATTTAAAGAAAGGCGACGACATACTCTCCCACAAAACTGCAGTACCATCTGCGCAGGCGGGCTTAACTACTCTGTTCGGGATGGG
>NZ_WMID02000027.1 GCF_009711165.2 Flavobacterium sp. MC2016-06
TCTCTCTAATGTCGAATCCTTGCTATTATTTCTCATCGTAACAAAATTTATTAAAGTTAAATTTTGTTACCGAAATAAGTAACCTTTACAATTGCGAGGAACGAAGCAAACACGCTAAAAATAGGACACAAAGTTTTTATTCGATACTTTGATTAGAATTGACAAATTAAACGTCTTATTGTTAGTGCGGTTGCTTCGTTCCTCGCAATGACATAACAGATTGAAATTCTTTCGGCTAAAATCTTTTCAACAAATCGTAATTCATAATTCGTATTTCATTTTTTATATTTTACCTTTGACCTCTCAATAAAATACAAAGATTATGGTTTATAAATTTAGAGTAATTCTAGACGCCGAAGAAGACATTTTTAGAGACATTGCAATTCTTGAAGACGATACTCTTGAGGATTTACACAATGCGATCTTCAACGCTTTTGGTTTTGACGGAATGGAAGTGGCTTCGTTTTATACCTGCGATGAAACTTGGAATCAAGAAGATGAAATTCCTCTTTTTGATACTGGCGACGTTCCAGGAGAACAAAGAACTATGGGTGATTATCCATTATCTTCTATTCTAGACAAAGAAAATACCAAAATTATCTATGTGTATGATTTCATCAATATGTGGACTTTCTTAGTTGAATTGGCTGCTATTGAAGATCAATTGGCTGGATCAACTTACCCTGAAACTTTATTTTCTCACGGAGAAATGCCAGATGAAGCTATCGAAAAAAGTTTTGAAGCCGATATGCACGATGATATCTACGGAGAATTTGAGGATGACTTAGATGAAGATGATCTTGATATGTTTGAAGGAGACGACAGCTTTGAAGATTTTGGATTTGAAGAGAATTGGAATTAAACTAAGTTTCTAACAACTTGATATTCTGATATTTTAAGTTTTTTACTTTGAAAGTTTTTTCTTATTTTTAAATTGATTTTAAAAATAGAACAAATGAGTCATTATATAAAAATTTTAATCTGGCAGAAATCAATTTCTTTAGTAACTAAAATTCACAAGTCAACGAATAGTTTTCCAAAAGAAGAAACCTTTGGATTGACTTCTCAAATACGCAGAAGTTCCCTTTCCATTCCAAGTAACATTGCCGAAGGATCAGAAAGAGATAGTAATAAAGATTTTGTTCGATTTTTATACATTTCACTAGGATCATTATTCGAGATGCAGACACAATTAGAAATAGCAAAAGATATTGCTTATCTAAACGAAAACGAATTTAATAATTTATATGAGGACAGTCGAGAAGTGGAGAGTATGTTAGTTTCGTTTATTAAAAATTTAAAAAACAAAAGCTAAACCTCAGAATCTTACCAACTAAGAACCTCAGCACCTTTAAATATGATCAACTTATTCAACACCCACATCGAGTCGCTTTCGATACACCGCGTAGGAAACAAAAGCAGAAACGAAGCTATTTTTTTATCGGAACAGCCCTTTAATCTAAATGATGAAATTGTGCCTTTGATAAAAGAATACTTTTTTAAACCTTTTAGAGAAAAAGAAGAAAACTATTATCAGTTTGCGCACGAAGTCGATTTGGATTATAACGACATGTTTAAATATGCAACCGAGATTTTTGCAAATCCAAGTAATGTACAGGAGATTTCAAAAAAAATCACGACACATTTATTTGAGCAGTCAAACCACCCGCACATTAAAAACGGAGAGGTTTATGTAACGTATTTAACGAATCTAAGTATTGACAATAATGTTGTTGATGCAATTGGAATTTTTAAAAGCGAATTACAAGCAGACTTTTTACAGTTTGAAGAAAAAGACAGCAACTTAGAAATGATCTTACAGCAAGGTATTAACTTGAGTAAATTAGATAAAGGCTGCTTGATTTTTAATTATAAAAAAGACGAAGGATACAAAATCTTAACTGTAGACAGTAACCGTTATGACGCGCGTTACTGGTTAGAGCACTTTTTATCTGTTGATGCTTTTGAAGATGAAAACTTCATCACAAAAAAATACTTAAAATTCTGCCAGAACTTTGCAAAAGATGTTGTTTTACCAGCAGAAGACAAAAAAGAAGAAGTTATGTTTATGAACCGATCTGTGAATTATTTCGCTAAAAATGATCAGTTTGAAGAGCAAAATTTCTTGAATGAAGTATTAGACAATCCCGATTTAATTCCTGAATTTAAAAACTATAAAGTTGATAAAGGAGAAAAATACAGCATCGAAGATGTAACCTCATTCCCTATCGCCAACGCAGCAGTTTCTGACGCTAGAAAATCAATTAAAAATGTTATTAATCTAGATACTCATATTCAGATTAAAATGGATTTTATTAATCCTGAAAGCGCAGAAAAATTTGTTGAAAAGGGCTGGGATGAAGAAAAACAAATGTATTACTATTTAGTTTACTTCAACAAAGAAGAAAAAAGCTAGTAGACAATTCATTTTCTATTACTTACTTAAACAAAAAACGGCAGCTACAATTTGTAACTGCCGTTTTTTAATTTGAATATTTTCCTAATTTTAGAATAAAGAAAACATTGCTTTGAGAATATCGTCGTAAACTTGTTTGTCTTTTTCTCCGGCACGAGCCAAAACTCTAATTCCAGAATAGTTATTAAAGATAAAACGTGCCAAGGTTCTTGCTTCCGTTTTGGTTGAAATCTGACCAGACTCCTGCCCTTTTTTTACGGCTTTCATAAATACTTCTTCCATAATCTTTCTGTTGTCACCAACTATTGCGTCAATTTCAGAATCGTGCATTGCAAGTTCAACGGCAGAGTTTACCATAAAACAGCCTTTTGTAATTCGGTCTTCGAGACTTTCTAAAACGGCTTGTTTAAAAATTGTAGTAAACGCTGCTTTTATATCTACTGATTCGTCTAAAAGTTTTTTTACATTATCCTGTCCCTGCGTTTGATATCTTTTTAATGCTTTTGAAAACAGTTTTTGCTTATCGCCAAAAGTATCGTACAAACTAGAGCGGCTTAATCCTAAATGATTTACTAAATCTTGTGCAGACGTTCCGTTATACCCCTTGTGCCAAAAAATTTCGATTGCTTTATCTAAAGCTTGATCTTCATTAAATTCTTTTGTTCTAGCCATGACTTCAAAATTAAATTCAACACAAAGGTATAAAAAATACGGAACAATCGTTCCTGAATTAGGTTAAAAAAAAATTATAAAACTGTATTTACAGTAAGTCCACCATCAACAACAATTTCTGTTCCTGTAATAAATGAAGCATCATCTGAAGCAAGAAAACTAACTGTTTTTGCTACTTCTGAAGCTTGTCCAAAACGTTTCAATAAAATCTTTTGTCCTAAAGCAGCTCCTAAACCTTCTACTTCTTCTTTTTCTAAACCAACTTTACCATACAAAGGTGTTTCGATTGGACCAGGCGAAACAGCATTTACTCTTATTTTTCTTGGTGCCAATTCTCCTGCAAATATTCTGTTTAACGATAAAACAGCTGCTTTACTTGCTCCATATACGCTTGAACCCGGCATTCCTAATTGAGCATTTACTGAAGTGTTAAAGATAATAGAACCTCCATCGTTTAAAATTGGTAGTACTTTCTGAACTGTAAAATAAACCCCTTTAACATTCACATTCATAATACTGTCATAATGATCTTCTGAAGCCACATCTACCGGAGCGAAAGCAGCGATTCCTGCATTTAAAAATAGAATATCTACTTTACCAAATTGAGCTTTTACCTGTTCTACCAAATTATCAATAGATTTTAAATCCGATTGATCGGCTACAATTCCTGTTACACCCAATTCGTTTTCTGCTTTTACAAGCGCTTCTTTGTTTCTACCTGTTACGATTACTTTTGCACCTTTTTCTACAAATTCTTGTGCTGCTGCATATCCAATTCCGCTGTTTCCTCCAGTTACTATAGCAACTTTGTTTTCTAAATTTTTCATTTTATTTGTTTTTTATGTTATTGATTATTCAATTATTATGGTACAAAGATATGATAACGGAACGATCGTTCCGTTATCATTAAAGTTAATATTTTGTTAAATAAAAAATACCTCAGCAAACACGCCACTTTGCAAAATCAAAAACTATGGTGCTATAAACGAAAGAGATGATAAAACAACTATAGATTCTTAATTTATGCTTAATTTTACAGCCTAAAAACAAATATCAATGAATAGTCTTTTACACAACGAAAGTCCTTTCAAAACCATAATCTCCTTTCATAGACTAATTGAATCTTTTGAAGAAATTGCTTTGTCTAATGTTGATTATCGCTCTAACTACGCTAAAGCTATTTTAAGAGAAATAGAAACTATACCTGAATTTAGAACTGGAATTGAAGATTACACCATCATTAAAACGCATGAGGCCTTAATTAAAAACATAATGGCCGATTTATTCCCTACTGCTTTAACGCAGAATGAGATAAAAGCTGTTACGATTCCTTTTCAAAATATCTCTTTTAATTATACAGAACGTTTCAAGAAGATTCTACGCAATGCGGGCGACGAATTTTATATGGAAATTCGTGATTTTGACAGCCATCAATTTTACATTAATAACTGCTGCTTGATTTTGAGCAATTATTACAAACAAAACATCGATTTTAATAAACCTTTCTTTTACGATATTCCAGATGAAGACGGTGTTGAAAAACATTATCGCATTTTGTATAACGCCGATTTTATGGAAATTACTCCAACAGAAAATTCGGTGCCGCTTACACAAGATGATATTGATTTATTGATTGATAATTATAATGATTTAGAGCTTTGGAAATCTAAGTTTCCTCCAGGAAGCTGGACTTTAAAAGGTTTTGGAATTGTTTCTTTATTTGATGCAACTACAGAAAGTGCCATTTCTAATTTAAAAAGCAGTCTTTTAAAACCCAATGCCAAAACGGTTACTTCTAATGATGTTATCGAAAATATATTTAAATCAATATTTAAGATTCCTGATTTAAAGGTAGGTTTCATTATTTACAATCCAGAAGAAGAAAAATTCATTAGACCGGTTAAATACGATAATCAGCTGCAGAGTTTTCTACTTTCTTCAGATCAAGAAGTTGATTGTAAAAATGCTCTTTTTGGATGTTCTTTTGAAAACCTATTAGACAATCAAGAACCTTTTGTAATTTCTAATGTTAAAAAGTTTACTGAAGAATCTTCAAACAAAATACTTGGCGAACATTTACTAAAACAGAATATTCTAAGCTGTGTTTTTGCACCTGTTATAAAAGATGGACATTTATTGGGCGTTGTTGAATTAGTTTCTGAAAAACCAAGAGAATTAAACAGTGTAAATGCAACGAAACTAGAGTTGGTTTTGCCGTATTTAACAGACACAATTGATCGTTACAATACCGATATGCAACATCAGGTTGAAGCCATTATTCAGCGTGAATACACTACAATTCACCCAAGTGTGTATTGGAAATTTAAAAAGGAATCTCAAAACTACTTTCAAAATACGAATCCTACTAAAGATTATATTTTTAAAGAAATTGTTTTTAAGAATGTATTTCCTTTATATGGACAAATTGATATTAAAGGCTCATCGGAACATAGAAATGAAACCGTAAAAAGAGATTTAAAAAATCAGCTTACGACGATTTTAGAAATTTTCGAAAATCAGAAACCAAACAGCAATTTAATGCTGATGGAACAGCGTAAGTTTGAAATTGAATCGCTTCGTGATGAATTAGAACAGCCATTAAAAGCTGATACAGAGCAGTACATTCAGCGTTATATTGAAGAGGAAATCCATCCACTTTTAAAGAATACTAAGGATACTGCTAGAAATGAAAAACTAGAGGAATTGTATTTTGCGAGTCTGGACGAAAAAACAGGAATGTTTTATGAGGAAAGAAAGAAATTTGATAATGCTATGTCTATTATCAATAAAAAACTGGCTTCGGTTCTAGATAAAAAACAATTGGAAGCACAGCAGATTTATCCGCATTATTACGAGCGTTTTAAAACAGACGGTGTTGAGCATAATTTGTATATTGGTGCTTCTATTGCGCCAACAAAACCTTTTGACATTATGTATCTGCATAACCTGCGTTTATGGCAGTTGCAGACTTTGTGTGAAATGGAATTGGAACATCATCAGCTTAAGGAATCGCTGCCGTATGAATTGGATGTTACTTCTTTGATTTTAGTATTCAGTTCAGCGCTTTCTATTCGTTTTAGAATGGATGAAAAACGTTTTGATGTTGACGGAACTTACAATGCAAGATACGAAGTTGTTAAGAAGCGTATCGATAAAGCACATATAAAAGGCTCGCAAGAACGCATTACCGAAAAAGAAAAAATTACGATTGTGTATTCTCAAAATAGCGAAGAAAGCGAGTATTTAAAATACATTAAATATTTACAGCACAAAAAGATATTAGAACCTTCTATAGAACAATTTGAGGTTGAAGATCTTCAAGGTGTTTCTGGTTTGAGAGCGATTCGCGTAAAAGTGATTAACAACGTTACAAATGCAAGTGCTAAAAAAATAACCTATCAAGATTTATTAGATGAGCTCAACTAACTTTAGTTGAGCTTTTTGCTTTTTTGTTTTAGCCAATACTTTTAAAGGCAATTATAAACGATATTACGGTTATGATAATTCCAACCATAAAAAAGTTGTAGGCTATTCGCAGTAAATTATATTTTCGCTGTAAAACCAAACCTAGATAATATAAATCTTTTATCATAGTTGAGTACAGATAATCTCGGTCTTTCATCATTTCATTCATTGCCCAATCATAATCTTCAAGAGGCATTTTGTAGAAATTTCCAAAGAACATCAAGTTTACTTTTTTATTCTGAACATCCTCACGCGTAAAGAATCCTGAAGTTACTTTTGGTCGTGTAGAAAGTATCGCAAATATTATGGTAATTACACTCGACATCAACATTATGAAGGTTGGAATTACTAAGTGTGCATTTTTTGGGCTGTCTAATTTTGGTATAATTGAAGATAGCGCAATCGAAATAATAATTGCATTTACGGATAATAAAATATTGGCTTTACTATCTGCAATACCGCTCAATCGCGTATGATTTCCTAAAGTTACACGAAATAAAGTATCAACACCTCTATCTGGTTTTTCTACTTTATCCTGCTTTTTTTCGCTGTCTTCTATTTTTTTTGCTTGCTTAATTTCTTCTTTATTTAACCTTTTTTGAAGAGTCGTTATATTTTTCTCTTTTAAAGGCTGCCATTTTTTCAAAGCATAATTGGTATAAAACTTATGCTTGTTCATTAAAAAATTCAAATTCTCTCTTGCCCACTCTAAACTGGTAAAAGAAATATTCATAGTGTTTTTTAATTCAAAACGCAGTAATTCGCAAGTAGATTCATATTCCAAACTCGTAATATGTACATAATCGGCGTCTTTAATAATTTTTTCTAAAAGTGTCTGCGGTACATAATTTTTTGACGTTGCTAAGATAAGTTTAGAAACTTCTTCTATAAAATCGTCAGACTGGTCTTTTTCTTTCAGAAACTTGGTCGCAATTTTTACACTTTCATTTTCATGGTCTTCTACTCCGTTTACGTACCCTGTATCATGAAACCAAGCGGCGACTAAAAGCATATCTTTTTCTTTACCTTCTACCTTCTCCTTGGTACAAAGCTTATTAACGGCACTTACTACATTAAAAGTATGGTTAATATTATGGTAAGAATATAAATTAGAAAGTTTATCTTTGAGTAAATTATTAACAAAATCTTCGGACTTTTCTACTAGATTCATAAAGAATATTTTAATACCACTAAATTATGAAATTGTTTTTGGATAATCGTTTTATTACAACAATTAAAAATTATTCTCTCTCTTTAACTTTATTGTTTTTACTAAATGCCTGCGCGACACATAAAGCTCAATATGGAAAAAATGTGAGCGCTAACGAAACTGAAAACGCAACTGATACAATAAAAATTGCTCATACTTTTTATTTGGTTGGTGATGCTGGAAATGCAGATGAACTACAGGCACAGCAAACACTAGAATTATTACACCAAAAATTAAAAAAGACAAATAAGAAATCGACTTTGCTTTTTTTAGGCGATAATATATATCCTAAAGGTTTTCCTAGTGATAACAATAAACCTGAGAAGGATTTGGCGGAAACAAAACTTACGAATCAATTAAAACTAACAGAAGGTTTTAAAGGAAAAACAATTGTTATTCCTGGAAATCATGATTGGTACAGCGGTATTAAGGGTCTAGAACGTCAGGCAGATTTTGTGACAAAATATTTAAATGATAAAAAAGCTTTTCTACCAAGAAAAAACTGCCCGATTGAGGATGTAAAAATAGACAGCACGGCAACGTTGATAGCTATTGATAGTGAATGGTTTCTAGAAGACTGGGACAATCATCCTACTATAAATGATAATTGCGAAATTAAAACTAGAGAGGACTTTTTTGCTGAACTGGAAAGCATCTTAAATAAAAATCAAGAAAAAACGGTTGTTATTGCCATTCATCATCCTTTATTAAGTAACGGAACGCATGGCGGACAATTTTCTTTAGAAAAGCAATTGTTTCCTTTAGAACAAAAAATTCCGCTGCCTATAATAGGTTCTTTTATCAATTTGCTGCGAAAGACATCTGGAGTGAGTCCGCAGGATCTTCAAAACAAACAATATACTATTTATGCTAAAAGAATTAAAACACTTTTGCAGAAGCAGAAAAATGTAATTGTGGTTTCTGGACACGATCATAACCTGCAATACATTCAGAAAGAAAACATTAATCAGATTATTAGTGGCGCAGGTTCAAAATCTGAAGCTGCAAGAGCTATTAATCCAAGTGATTTTTCATATGGCGGAAATGGTTATGCAGTACTTACTTTATATAAAAGCGGTGATGCTAAAGTGACGTATTTTGGAAATGAAAACAATAAAAACAAACAGCTTTTTGAGCATGAAATTATAAAAGCAAAAGAAATTAACTGGGAAGCTAATACGCCAAATAATTTCCCACCAACTTTTACGACTTCTATTTATACTCCAGAAATGACACGTAAAAGCTGGATGCATACTTTTTTATTCGGAAGTCATTACAGAAAATATTACAGTCTGCCTATTGAAGCTAAAACGGCAACTTTAGACACGCTTATGGGCGGATTGAAACCTATTCGCGAAGGCGGAGGACATCAATCTGTTTCACTAAGAATGTCTGATCCTAAAGGAAGAGAATATGTAATGCGTGCCATGAAAAAAAGTGCTACACAGTTTTTACAAGCTGTTGCTTTTAAGGATCAGTATATTGTAAACGATTTTCAGGACACTTACGCTGAGAATTTCTTATTAGATTTTTATACAACCTGCCATCCTTACACACCTTATGCAATTGCGGGTATGGCAGACAAATTGGGTTTGCCACATACGAATCCTGTTTTATATTATATCCCGAAACAAAGTGGTTTAAAAGAATTTAATTCGAATTTTGGTGATGCCTTATATATGGTTGAAGAAAGACCTGCTGATAATCATTTAGACGGGAAAGATTTTGGAAATCCAACCAATATTATCAGTACAGATGATATGATGCTTAATCTTCATAAAGACATAAAATATTCGGTTGATGAAAAAGAATACATAAAAGCACGTTTGTTTGATATGCTGATTGGCGATTGGGACAGACACAGCGATCAATGGCGCTGGGGCGAATATAAAAAGGATGACAAAGTAGTTTACAGACCTATTCCGCGCGATCGCGATCAAGCTTTTGCTAAATACGACGGAACTTTACTTTCGTTATTAATGAATATTCCGGCACTTCGCCACATGCGTACTTTTAAAACTAAAATTGATAACGTAAAATGGCTAAACAGAGAACCTTACCCTCTTGATTTGGCTTTTTTAAGAACTTCTGACGAGAAAGACTGGCTGGCACAGGCTAAATTTATTCAAGAAAACTTAACGGACAGCGATATTGATAATGCTTTTAAAAATCTGCCAAAAGAGGTTCAAGATGAAACGATTGAAGATATTAAAAGAAAATTAAAAAATAGAAAAACAGAATTGCAGCAATATGCTTCGACTTATTTTAATGTTTTGAGTCATACTGTTATGATTGCTGGAACGGATAAGAAGGATAAATTTGTAATTAATCATAACGGGCGCAAAAGCATCGAAGTTCAAGTTTTCAGGATTAAAAAAGAAGGTGATGAATTGGTTTACAGTAAAAATTTAACGGATGATAAAACGAAGAATTTATGGATTTATGGTTTAGATGACGATGATACTTTTCAGGTTATTGGCAATCAAAAATCGAATATTAAAATTCGTTTAATTGGAGGTCAGAACAATGATACTTATACTATCGAAAACGGAAGAAGGGTTATCGTTTATGATTTTAAATCTAAACCAAACACTTATAATCTAGATTCTAAAACGCAAACACAATTGACTGATGATTATGATGTGAATCAGTACAATTATGAGCGACCTAAATACAATGTGGTTTCTGGACTTCCTAATGTTGGTTATAATCCAGATGATGGTGTAAAAGTGGGTGTTAACATCAATTATACGGTTAATAATTTCAAACAGAATCCGTATACGCAAAGACATGTATTAAATGCTTTTTATTATTTTGCGACTGGTGGTTTAGATTTTAATTATGCTGCGCATTTCCCTGGATTATTGGGTAAATGGGTAATTGATGTAGAATCGCAGTATACCACTCCAAATTTTGCTAAAAACTATTTTGGTTATGGTAACGAAACTCACAATGACGATCAGGAATTTGGTATGGATTACAACCGAGTTCGCATTCAGCAATTTAAAGTTGCCGGCGCTGTGAGACATGTTGGCCGTTATGGAAGTGAATTTACTTTTCAGCCATTTTTAGAACAAATGAAAGTGGAAGAAACGGATGGTCGTTTTATAAACATTCCGAATATTATAAATCCTGATGTTTTTAGCAGTAAGACTTTTGGTGGTGCAAGAATTAGATATAGTTTTAAAAATTCTGACTTTAAAGCTAAACCTACTTTAGGAATGGCTTTTGTGGTTGAAGCGAGCTGGACTACAAACTTGGAAGATACAAAACAAAATTTCCCAACGCTGGAAAGTATTCTAGGTTTTACGCATAGACTTGACAAAAACGGTAAGTTAATTTTGGCTACTTATCTGAAAGGAAAAGCAATCTTAAACAACAATTATGAGTTTTATCAAGGTGCTGTTTTAGGTGGTGATAAAGATTTACGCGGATATAGAAACGAACGCTTTTTGGGTAATTCGTACTTTTCTCAGAGCAGTGATGTAAGACTTACGATTGGTAAAATTCAGCGTACAATTGTTCCGCTTACTTATGGAATTTTAGGTGGTTTTGATTACGGAAGAATCTGGCTTGACGGCGAGAGTTCTAGAAAATGGCATCAAGATTATGGCGGCGGTCTTTGGCTGAATGCCGTAAATAGTATAACAGCAAGAATCTCTTATTTTAAATCTCCTGATGAAGTTGGAAGGGTGATTTTTGGAGCTGCTTATAGCTTCTAATTCTAGGTTTAAAGGTGTAGAAGTAAAAAGAGACAAAGTTTTTTTGCCACGAATTACACAAATTTCCACTAATTTTTATTTTTAATATAATTCGTGGAAATTTGTGGAATTCGTGGCAAACTTTTTTTAAATCTTAGAATCTCAAATTACTTCAGTTTAAACTCATACATCTTACCGCCTATTTTATTTGTTTTTTCGTCGGCAACAAATAAGGTGTTATTGTCTTTAAAAACTATAGCTTCTTTTTGTGAAAAGTGATTGAGTTTTATTTCGGTTTGAGTTCCTTTATGAAATAAATCTCCTTTGAATCCTTTCAATAAAACTACTTTATCGTGACTTAATAAAACAACTTTTTTTCCGTCTGGACTAATTGTCGCACTGGTTAAAACACAATGATTATAATTGTCGCAGGTTTTAAACTCTCCAATTTTTGTTGCTTTTTGAGTTCCAGGTGCGTTTAAGATTTTATAAATAAAAGCAGTTCCGTCAAAACCTTTGCTTCTGTTTTTTGTAAAAAGATAAAAGTAATTCTGGTATTCAAAAAAACCTTCTACATCGTAAAATAGTTCTTTTTTCTTTGGCGGAAATTCAGTTTGTTCTGGATAAGAGAATGAGATTTTATATTCTGAAACGGCATTTTCTTTGTTCAGTTCATTTTTAGCAACTTTATAAATGCATAAATCTCGACGTTCGTTATCGTTATTTCCAAAATCACCAATATAAATATTGCCTTTTTTATCTTTGGTAATATCTTCCCAATCTACATTTTCTGCATTGGTAATCGTAATCGTTTTATCTATTTTACCTGCGCTGTTTAGCGCATAGATTTTGTTAGCATTGCCGCTGTCCTCAAGTGTATAAATCAAATTTGTTTCTGGGAAATACGTAATTCCCGAAACTTCTTTTAACTTTTTCGGAAGTGAATAAAGTTCTTTAAAATTGCTGTCTGACTGCTGTTGACAAGCTAGTAAAACAATTGAAACGACAAGTAAAAAAGTATTTCTCATAACCTATATTTTTTGTTTTTTTTTGCCACAGATTACACAGATTAAACGGATTTTTTTCTAATCTTTTTAATCCTTTAATTTATGGCTAAATAAATTGTATCTGTATTTTTTTGCCACAGATTACACAGATTCAACGGATTTTTTTCTAATCTTTTTAATCCTTTAAATCTATGGCTAAATAAATTGTATCTGTATTTTTTTGCCACAGATTGCACAGATTCAACGGATTATTTTAATCTTTTTAATACTTTAATCTGTGGCTAAATAAATTGTATTCGTATTTTTTGCCAAAGATTACACAGATTCAACGGATTATTTTAATCTTTTTAATCCTTTAAATCTGTGGCAAAACAATTCTAAATCAAATTTGTATTTTTAAAATTACGCGTAATAAATTCAAATGCAGCAAACATAATATGTCCCATAGATCTGGCATTTTTAAATTTCATATCATTAGTATAACGGTACAATTCCATTTTTAGCTGATTTAAATGTTCTTCTGTCGAAATGGTATCGTGACACATAATGCTCAGTAATTTTTTGATTCTGGTTTCTGCCGAATGTATACGCTTGGCAAGAATGGCTCTTTCTTCGTCTTTATACTGTAGAATTGAACGTTCTTCGAGTTTTTCTTTTATCAATTGTATCATCGGAAAGTTTTCTTTAAAAAACTGCGGACGATATACTTTAAAATTTCCCTCATAACACTGCTGGTCAAAATCTATCGGGCGTATTTTGTAAACTACTTGATCAAAATCATGAATTGGGACTATCACATAATTATAAGCACGCATGTCTCCTAAAAGCCGAATCATACAGCGCTCGTTAAATTTTACGAACTCTTTTGCTATTTGAGCTTTTTCCATTTCGGTACAAGAATCCAGCAGAGTATCCATAAAAACATCGCCTGGAATCCCAATAATATGCTCTTCGATTAAAGTGTCTTTGTACACCAAAAAATTGATTTTATCTGGCGAAAGAATATCTTCTAGTTCTAATCCGTAAATTCTAGAAGCATCGGCTTTTTTAATATAAAAATGAACATAATTATCATTAAGAATATTACGTACTTTGATTCTAAAAGGCTTCGAATTCCCGAAAGTGCAATAATCAATTGCATCGACATTTAAGAACTGAATGATTTCGCTATTTCCATCAGAATGCAGCAGGGAATAGATTTTTTTTAAATTCAAATCAATTTCACCTCGTTCAAATTCGCCATAATAAACCCTGATCCAAAGTGTATCTGTATCATTTTTATCATATACATTTATGGATCCAGAAAACCTTAGCAAATCATCGTAGAAGACTGAAACTTTAGAAATACGTTCAAATCGCTCTAAATAACTTAAAAGTGGCTGCGTTAAGGGATAAGAAGGTTTTTTTAAAACCATTAAAGGCTCACTCATTTTGAATATCTTTAGTACAAATTTACATGAATCGTATTTAAAGTCAGAATTTAAAGTAACAAAATTCAAACTGACTCGTCATACTAATAACTTAAACCGAAAAAATTTGGAAACCATATTAACCATTGAGAATCTTCATAAAAGATACGGACGTATTCAAGCGTTAAAAAATGTATCTTTTGAAATACAAAAAGGCCGTGTTTATGGCATTTTAGGCCCTAACGGAAGCGGAAAATCTACCACTTTAGGAATTGTGCTGAATGTTGTTAATAAATCGTCTGGAAACTACAGCTGGTTTGGCGGCAAAATAGAAACTCACGAAGCTTTAAAGAAAGTTGGTGCGATTATAGAAAGACCTAATTTCTATCCGTACATGACAGCCGAAGAAAACTTAAAATTGGTCTGTAAAATTAAGAGCATCAATTATACTAAAATAAACGAGAAACTAGATTTAGTTGGTTTAACCGAAAGAAAAGACAGCAAATTCAGTACTTTTTCTTTAGGAATGAAACAGCGTCTGGCAATTGCATCGGCACTTTTAAACGATCCCGAAATTTTAATTTTAGATGAGCCTACAAATGGTTTAGATCCGCAGGGAATTCACCAGATTCGTGATATTATTAGAAAAATTGCTTCGCAGGGAACTACTATTTTATTGGCTTCGCATTTATTAGACGAAGTCGAAAAAGTGTGTTCGCATGTAATTGTTTTAAGAAAAGGCGAAATTTTATACTCTGGTTCAGTTGATGGAATGTCTGCTAATGAAGGCTTTTTTGAGGTTCAGGCAAATGATAACGAAACGTTGAAAACAGCCTTAAAAGAGCATTCTTCTGTAGATAGAATTGCAGAAGAAGAGGGTAAAATTTTGGTTTATCTAAAATCAGATTTATCTGCTTCGGAGTTGAATCAGTATTTATTTTCTAAAAACATCGCGTTGAGTCATTTGGTAAAACGTAAAAATAGTTTAGAAGCACAATTTTTAGAATTAACCAAAAACGCCATTCCTCAAAACAACTAAGCCATGAAGAGACTACTTTCTATAGAATTACAAAAAATCTGGAAAAATAAAGCCAGCCGCATACTTACTTTAACCTATTTTATTTTACTGTCGTTTATTGCTCTAATTGCTTCGATAAAATTTGATATTGGTATTTTTAAATTTCACATGGCCGAAATGGGTATTTTCAATTTCCCTTTTATTTGGCATTTCAATACTTATGTTGCTGCTTGGCTTAAATTTTTTCTAGCCATAGTAATTGTTTCTATGATGGCAAATGAATATAGTTATGGTACTTTAAAGCAAAATTTAATTGACGGTTTAAGCAAAAAAGAATTCATTTTATCAAAATTCTTAACTGTGGTTCTTTTTGCTTTATGCTCAACTATTTTTGTTTTTGTAATGAGTTTAATCTTAGGATTTATCTTTTCGTCTTATACTGAATTTGATGTCGTTTTTATCGATTTAGATTATCTTTTAGCTTTTTTTGTAAAGCTGACTGGTTTCTTTTCTTTCTGTTTATTTCTAGGAATTTTAGTAAAACGTTCTGCTTTTGCGTTAGGTTTTCTATTGGTTTGGAGTATTCTTGAAGGAATTATAAAAGCGTTTTTGGTTTTTAGAGTTTTTCCAGAAAGCAATACTGGTAATGCTATAATGCAGTTTTTCCCTTTAGAGGCAATGTCAAATTTAATTATAGAGCCTTTTACTAGATTGTCTATAATAAGAAATATTGGCACACAAATGGGAGTTGAAAACACTAAAGATTATAGTGTACATTACCTTTCAATTCTAATTGTATTAATTTGGACTTCTTTGTTTGTTTATTTTTCTTACAAAATATTAAAAAATAGAGATTTATAGTATATTTGTTACTATGAATTATTTGAAGACTTCTCTACTTATTTTATTTATATGCTGCGCGTTTACAAAGGTAAATGCGCAATATATAAATATTGATGATCAAAAAACGCCACAGCAATTAATTGAAAATATTTTAGTAAACAGCTCCTGTGTTTCGGTTACTAATACTTCTGGAACTGGAGATGCTTTTACTCCCGGTCATAATAGTTTTGCTTATTTTAGTGCTGGCACAAGCAGCTTTCCTTTTTCTGAAGGTATTGTTCTAACTACTTCTACAAGTGCAAATGCCATTGGCCCATATGTTAAAGATAGTGATGGCGGCGGCAGTGTAAACTGGCTTGGTGATGCTGACCTAAATCAAACTTTAGGAATTAATTCTGTTAATGCAACTGTACTGGAATTTGACTTTGTTCCTTTAACGGATTTTCTAAATTTCAATTATATTTTTGCTTCAAACGAATATCAATATGATTATCCTTGCAGCTATTCTGATGGTTTTGCTTTTTTAATTAGAGAAGCAGGAACAAGTGATCCTTATAAAAATTTAGCCGTAATACCAAATACTACAACTCCTGTTTCTTCGGTAAACATACATCCAACTATTGCACCCGGAATAGGTAGAAATGGTGACTCCTACGCAGGCTGTCCAGAAAAAAACCCAACTTATTTTAATGGTTTTAACCCCGCTTCGAGTCCCGTAAACTATACCGCGCAAACTGTTGTAATGAATGCTCAAACCAATGTTACTGCAGGAAAAACGTATCATATAAAACTGGTTATTGCAGATGATCGAAACCGATATTATGATTCGGCAGTCTTTTTGCAAGCAGGCAGTTTTGTAACACAAATTAATCTTGGTCCAGACCAAACAGTTGCAAATAATGATCCTGTTTGTTTTGGAACTACTGTACCATTAAATACAAATCTATCTCCTGCTTATACTTACAAATGGTTTAAAGACAATGTAGAAATCATTGGTGCAAATGGTCCTTTATATAATGCTGCAGAAACTGGGACTTATAGAGTCGAAGCTGTATTAACGCCTTCTACTTGTCAAGTAATGGGACAAATTAAGCTTGAGTTTGCTCCTGAAATTTTATCTACAAATACAACTCTGGTACAATGCGACGATAATACTGATGGTTTTTCTATTTTTAATTTGACTAAAGCAGATAATATTGTAAAAAATAATGTTGCCACAATTTCAAATAAAGGGTATTACGAATCTTTGGCAAATGCACAAGCCGAAACAAACCCGATTTCAACTCCTGACAAATACACTAATAAGAGCCAAAATCAGATTGTTTATGCAAGACTTGAAAATCAATATGGCTGTTATAAAATTGCTCAAGTAACATTGCAGATTTCTAATAATGTGATTGCAGATCAAAACCTTATAAAAACTTGTGATGCTGACGGAAATCAAGATGGTTTGTATCAATTTGATCTCAACGCCCAAGTTACCCCGCAACTTACTTCTGGTTTACCTAGCGGACTCACTGTTAATTATTATTTGACTGCAAATGATGCTGTATTAGAAGTAAAAGTTCTACCAAATATTTTCAAAAATACAACGGCTTATGCTCAAACAATTTACGCAAGAGTTGTGAATGGAGCTGATTGTTATGATATAACTCCTATTCCTCTTGTTGTGAATACATTTGATCCTCCTAATTTTCAAGATGAATCGAAATATTTATGTAAAGACGATGAAATAACATTAACAGCTGCTGCAGGATTTACAAGCTATTTATGGAACACGGGAAGTACTGCCAATTTTATAGAAGTAAATGCCATAGGAGATTATTCTGTAACGGTAAAAGATGCAAATGGCTGCGAAAAAACGAAGAATTTTAAAGTTCTTTTGTCTGAACCTGCAGTAATAACAAATGCAGTTGTAAAAGATTTTTCTGGAACAGATAATTCTGTTTTAATAGAATATACCGGAACTGGTGATTATGAATTTTCACTAGACGGAGTAGTTTATCAAACCGATCCTTTATTCACAGGTTTAAACCCAGGAACTTACTATGCAATTGCTAGAGATAAAAATGGCTGCGGATTGTCTAATTCTTTTACTGTATATGTTTTAGATTATCCAAGATTTTTCACTCCAAACGGAGACGGTTATAATGATTTATGGGCTATTAAAGATATTGATCAATTACCTGATTATACGATTTATATTTTTGATCGTTATGGTAAATTTTTAAAACAAATGAATCAAAACAGTGTTGGCTGGAATGGAATATTTAATGGCCAGCAATTACCTTCAGATGATTATTGGTTTACGCTAACTTTTGTAGACGGTAAAAATGTTAAGGGGCATTTTAGTTTAAAAAGATAATAGCTGTTTTTAAACCTGGATTTATAATTACAAATGCAGTAAAAAATTAAATAAACTTGAGAAACTAAATTGCTTCACAAAAATAAAAAGCTAAAAATTATCTTATATTTACATCTTACCGCTATAAGATGAATCTAGTTAAAATATCAGTAATTCTATTTTTATTTTCAATAAACATATATGCTCAAAATGATTGCCAAGATGCAATTGTTGTTTGCGGAAACTCTGGTTTTCAAGGCTTAAGTACACGCGGAGCAGGAAATATTGACGAACTTACGTCTGCTAATAGCTGCGGTGCACGAGAAAGCAATAGTATATGGCTAAAACTTTCTGTCAAGACTGCTGGTACTTTAGGTTTTATTATCAAACCCGAGAGCAAGGATTTAAGAGAAGATTTTGATTTTGTTGTATTTGGTCCTAATGCGGCTTGTAATGCACTCGGACAAAATATTAGATGCTCCTCCACAAATCCGCTTGCAGCAAGGTTAAATGACAATCTGACTGGAATGACTGGCGATTATTCTGACCTATATGAAGGCCCTGGCGCAGATGGGAACAGTTATGTAAAATGGCTTACGGTAAATGCAGGAGATACTTATTTTATTGTTGTAGACAGACCAATTGGAAGTAGTGATTTCTCAATAGAATGGATAGGAACAGCTACTTTTGATGATCCTCCAAGCATTAATATACCGCAGGCAAATGCATTAGATTTGGTAAAATCAGATTTTTCAGGAGCGCCAAATCCTACAGCCAATTTTGACCTAACTAAAAATACATCGGTTATAATTGGATCTCAAACTGGTGTCGAAGTTACTTATCATACTTCTGCTAATGATGCTATTACTAATGTAAATCCTATAATTGACCCTGCAGCATTTAAAAATACTTCAAATCCTCAAGCAATTTATGTTAGAGTTACGAATACAGTTACTCATTGTTACAATTCAAGTTCTTTTAATCTTACCATAGATGATAAAATTACTTTTCTTAAACGTACTTATGAGATATGCGATGACAGTGATACAAATTCTTTTGATGGAAAAGCAAAGATTGACTTAAATAAAGTAACGGCTGTTATTTTTGATGATCAAGACACTTCGCCCCTCACTATCAATTATTATTTATCTCAAGATGATGCAGATAATGACATCAATAAATTATCGAATACTTTTATTAACACGAATCCATTTCAACAATCAATTTTCATAAGAGTCTTTACCAGCGAAACTAGCAGCCCTGCACAGGAGATTAAAATAATTATCAACCCGCTCCCACCTGTTAATAATGTTAGTTTAATACAATGTGATTCTGGTGAAAATGCTAATGGATTAGTTTTATTTAATTTAAAAGAAGTAAATTCTACTTTAACAAATAACAATACAGATCTTGAAACCTCCTTTTTTGTAAATAATTCTGATGCCATAAATAATATTAATCCGTTAGTTACAGCATATACTGCTATTAGTAATCCACAAATAGTTTCTGTTAGAATTACTAATTCAAAAACTAAATGTTACAGCATCTCTAACCTAACATTAAAAACCAATGTTATTTCAGAAACGACATATGCAATAAATCCTGTTTGCGATGATGATGGAAATGAAGACGGAATACATTTATTCAATTTAACTGAAGCAAATATTCCTTTTACTGCTACACAAAAAATAAAATATTATCTTACTCAAAATGATGCTTTATTAGAACAAAATCAAATTGAAACTCCCAATTCTTTTCAGAATCAAACACCTTATAATCAAATTGTATTTGCAAGAATAGAAGAAGGAAATGATTGTTTCGGAATCAGTAAAATAAAACTCGAAGTTATTAAATTACCTGATATTGAAACTAAAGCAACTACCAATGTATGCGACAATATCCCGTCTTATTATACTCATTTAGATGCTGGAATAAAAAACAATACTGCTAATGATGATTTCTCCTATATCTGGCACAAAGATGGTGTTGAAATTCTAAATAAAAGAGCACCAACTTTAGATGTTTATTCAACTGGAATTTATTCGGTAATTGTAACAAATAAAAATAATTGTTCTAAAACTAGAGTGATAGAAGTTACTTCTTCAAATGCAGCTACGATTGAAAAGATTGACATTGTCGATTTACAAATTGATAATGCAAATACAATTACGATTAACGTGTCTGGAAAAGGAGAATATGAATATAGTTTAAACACATCAAATGGACCTTTTCAGGACTCTAATGTATTTGATCATATAAATGCCGGAATTCACGAAATTTATGTAAACGACAAAAAAAATTGTGGTACCGTAAGTAAAACAGTCGCAGTCTTGGGTGCACCGCATTATTTTACTCCAAATAATGACGGCTATAATGATTATTGGAATATAATTGGGCTAAATACCAGCGAATACAAAAACTCGATTATCATTATTTACGATCGCTTTGGAACTTTCCTCAAACAAATCTCTCCATCAGGTATAGGCTGGGACGGAACAGCTTCTGGAAACCCATTACCCGCAGATGATTATTGGTACACTTTAAAACTAGCTGACAATCGAGAAGCAAAAGGTCATTTTAGTTTGAAAAGATAATATTAAAATCAAATTCCAAATTTTTAAAATTCCAAATTTCAAGATAATAAAACTGAAGTTCCAAATTTAGAAATTTCAATTTTCAATTTTACTAAAAAAAAATCCCAAACTCCAGAAATTGGAATTTGGGATTTTTATATTGGAATTTAAATCTTTTAGATTTTGAATCTTTTTCTGTCAGTTTCAGTTAAGTGAATCTTTCTTATACGGATCGATTTTGGTGTAACTTCAACATATTCATCTTTTTGAATGTACTCTAAAGCTTCTTCAAGAGAGAAAATGATTGGCGGGATAATTCTCGCTTTCTCATCATTTCCAGATGAACGAACGTTTGATTGTTTTTTCTCTTTCGTTACGTTTACAGACATATCATCTGCACGAGAGTTTTCTCCAATTACCTGACCTTCATAAATTTCTGAATTTGGTTCAATGAAGAATTTTCCACGATCTTGTAATTTATCGATAGAATAAGGAATAGCTTTTCCTTTTTCCATAGAAATTAATGAACCTTTGTTACGTCCAGCAATTTCTCCTTTGTAAGGCTCATATCCAATAAAACGGTGTGCCATAATAGCTTCACCAGCTGTTGCAGTAAGTAATTGATTACGTAATCCAATAATTCCACGAGATGGAATATTAAATTTCACAATCATACGTTCCCCTTTTGTTTCCATGCTTAGCATTTCACCTTTACGCATAGTAACAAACTCAACTGCTCTACCTGAAAGATTTTCTGGTAAGTCGATTGTTAATTCCTCAATTGGTTCACATTTTTTACCATCAATTTCTTTGATGATAACTTGTGGCTGACCGATTTGTAACTCATATCCTTCTCTTCTCATTGTTTCAATAAGAACAGATAAGTGAAGTACTCCACGACCAAAAACCATGAATTTATCAGCAGAATCAGTTTCACCTAACTTCATAGCTAAGTTTTTCTCTAATTCTTTTGTAAGTCTTTCTCTAATATGACGAGAAGTTACAAATTTACCTTCTTTACCAAAGAAAGGAGAGTCATTAATAGTAAATAACATACTCATTGTTGGCTCATCGATAGCAATAGATGCTAAACCTTCTGGGTTTTCATGATCAGCGATTGTATCTCCAATTTCAAAACCTTCAACACCAACAATAGCACAAATATCTCCAGCAATTACTTCTGCTACTTTTTTACGTCCAAGACCTTCAAAAGTGTGTAATTCTTTGATACGTGATTTACTGATAGTTCCGTCTCTTTTTACTAATGAGATTGGCATACCTTCTTTTAATACACCTCTTTCTAAACGACCAATAGCGATACGTCCTGTAAACGCTGAGAAATCTAAAGATGTAATCAACATTTGAGGAGTTCCTTCTGATACTTTAGGAGCTGGTACATTTTCAACAACCATATCTAATAATGCTTCAACATTATCAGTTACGTTTTCCCAATGATCAGACATCCAGTTGTTTTTAGCAGAACCATAAACTGTTGGAAAATCCAACTGCCATTCTTCAGCACCTAATTCAAACATTAAGTCAAAAACTTTCTCGTGAACTTCTTCAGGAGTACAGTTTTCTTTATCAACTTTATTGATAACTACACAAGGTTTTAAACCTAAATCAATAGCTTTTTGTAGTACGAAACGAGTTTGTGGCATTGGCCCTTCAAAAGCATCGACTAACAAACATACACCATCGGCCATGTTTAATACACGTTCAACTTCACCTCCAAAATCCGCGTGGCCAGGAGTGTCAATAATATTGATTTTTGTTCCTTTATATTGAACAGATACGTTCTTAGAAGTAATAGTAATACCTCTCTCACGCTCTAAATCGTTATTATCAAGAATTAAATCACCTGTGTTTTCGTTGTCACGAAATAATTGACAGTGATACATAATTTTATCAACCAAAGTGGTTTTACCGTGATCGACGTGGGCAATAATTGCAATGTTTCTAATAGATTCCATCTGAGATTTTTAATGGGTGCAAAGGTACACTTTATTTTGATATAAAAAACGTTTCTACGATAGTTTGCGTAGAGACAAGTAATTAACTGTGTGCAAATATATAATTTTGACACCAAATTGGATTGTACTTATTGTATAGTTATTGTTAATTTAACTATATTTGAGTAATGAAAAGTAAAACTGTCCAAATTACACTAATTTACGTTATCATATCACTAATTATGGCAATAGTATGCCATATAATACTCACTACTTACTTTTCTAAAACAGGATATTTTTATTTATTCCTCATAAAGGACGTATTTTTCATCCTTACTACAGGACTCATTTTCAAACAAATACTTTCAAAAAACGACAATAAAAATATTGCGATCTTTGAAAAATTAAAAGAAACAAATGAAGAAATAAAAGAATCGAACGAAAAATATGATATTGTAGCAAAAGCAACAAGTGACACGATTTGGGACTGGAAAATTCAGGAAGACAGCATAAATTGGAACAAAGGCATTGAAATTGTTTTTGGTTACAATCCGTCTGAAGTTGGCAAAACCTCAAAGTGGTGGTTTGACAAAATTCATCCCGAAGACAGTATCAGAATGTCAATCAAATTATACTCATTTATTGAACAAAAAACCGAAAAATGGCAGGATCAATACCGTTTTAGATGTGCCGACGGAACTTATAAATATGTACTAGATCGAGGTTTTTTATTAAAAGACGAAAACGGAAGAGCTATAAGAATGATTGGTGCAATTCAAGATATCACCAAACAAAAAGAAGAAGAACAACGATTAAAGCTTTTAGAAACCGTAATTACACAATCTAAGGATTCTATTTTGATTACAGAAGCAAATTCTGCTAATCGTAAAATTCCTAAAATAGTATATGTAAATCCAGCATTTTCTCAAATGTCTGGATATCTATCACATGAAATAATCGGTAAATCTCCGAATATTTTCAAGGGACCTAAATCAGACTCAGAAGAACTTAAAAAACTTTTAAGAGCAATAAAAAATGAGGAAGAGTGCTTAATAGAAACCATTACATACACCAAAAACAAAGAAGAATATTGGGTTAGATTTTCTATGATTCCTATTTTTAACAGCGAAGGAGTTATTTCCCACTGGATTTCTATACAAAGAGATATTACAGACGAAAAGAAATTAGAAACTGAAAAAGAGCATTTAATTCGAGAACTAACACAAAACAACAAAGACTTAAAACAGTTCTCATATATTACCTCACATAATTTACGTGCTCCTTTATCAAATCTTATCGGCCTTTTAAATCTTATTGAAGATATTCCGATTGAAAACGAAGAACTTGAAGAAATTTTAGCCGGTTTTACCAAATCTACCCACTTGTTAAACGAAACGATAAATGATTTAGTAAAAGTAATTATCATTAAAGACAATCCTTCTATGCAAAAAGAAGAAGTTTCTTTAAAAGAAGTATTCGAAAACGTATTTAGTCAATTATCATTTCAAATAGAATTACACAAACCAATTATTAAACTTAAGTTTGACCGAGTTCCATTATTAATCACCAACAAAGCCTATATAGAAAGTATTTTACTCAATTTATTAACCAATTCTATAAAATACAAATCAGAAAATAGAAAATTAAAAATATCTATTATTGCAGAACAAATAGATAACAAAGCAATATTAACTTTTAAAGACAACGGGATTGGAATCGATTTAGAGCGAAATCGAGATAAAATTTTCGGACTGTACCAAAGATTCCACAATTATCCCGATAGTAAGGGACTTGGTTTATACCTTGTAAAATCGCAGGTAGAAACAATGGGAGGAACAATTAGTATAGACAGTGAAGTCAATAAAGGAACTACATTTACAATAACATTCAAAAACTAAGTATTATGCTCGAGCAAATTTTATGCATTGATGATGACCCTATAACATTAATGTTGTGCAAAAAAGTAATTGCAAAATCAGCATTTTCAAAAGAAGTTATTACCGCTCAAAACGGTGAAGAAGCACTGCATCATTTCAATACCCTAAAATACACAAACAATAAAAACAAGGTAAATAGAAAACCCGAATTGATTTTTTTAGATTTAAACATGCCTGTTATGGGAGGCTGGGAATTTTTAGATCATTTTACCTCTCTAGATTATACTGAATTTAATAGCGCCAGCGTAATTGTTTTATCCTCTACTATTGATCCCGAAGACTTAGCTAAAGCAAAGAAATACCCTATTATAATAGATTTTCTCTCAAAACCAATTACACAACCAATGTTGGAATATCTTAAAAAGAAAATAGATCTTTAAAAAGTAAGATTCAATAAAAAAATTCCAAATTCCAACTAAGCGATACAACAACTATCACACCGAGCTTTGGAATTTGGAATTTTTTTATTGGAATTTCCTTTTAGATATAAACAAAAAAAAATCCTCTAGAAGAGGACTTTTATATTTTTAGGAAATTGCAATTAATTACAATTTAGCAACATGTTTAGTTAATTTAGACTTCAAGTTAGAAGCTTTATTATCATGAATGATGTTCTTTTTAGCTAATTTATCAATCATAGAAATTACAGTTGATAATTTTGCAGTAGCATCAGATTTATCAGTAGCTATTCTTAATGCTTTAATTGCATTACGAGTAGTTTTATGTTGATATCTGTTAAGAACTCTTCTTTTCTCGTTACTTCTGATTCTTTTTAATGCTGACTTATGATTTGCCATTTTTTTTTAATTTTAGATGTAATAATAATTATAAATACTAGTTAAAAAAGAAAAACCTCCCACAATTGCAAAACAATCACTTTGGTTTTAACTAATAAAACAAAAACCGAGACACCAGTTCTTATTTTATAAAACTTATTTACAACTAATTTGTAGTCTGTAAGGGAATCGAACCCCTGTTACCAGGACGAAAGCCTGGAGTCCTAACCCCTAGACGAACAGACCAATTCTTCTAAGTTTTCTTCAATTGATTTAATTGAAATTTGTAGCCCGTAGCGGAATCGAACCGCTCTTACATGGATGAAAACCATGCGTCCTAACCGATAGACGAACGGGCCATTTTAATTCTCAATATTTTAAGAACAATTTTGCAGTAAAAAAATAGTAGCCCGTAGCGGAATCGAACCGCTCTTACATGGATGAAAACCATGCGTCCTAACCGATAGACGAACGGGCCTGCTTCTCTAATGCGGATGCAAAAATACAACTATTTTTAAGATGTACAATACCTGACGCGAAAAAAATTAAAAAAAATTAATAAGCCTTCGCAAACAACGCTCTTTTTGCAGAAGGACTACCAGTAAACACACAGGTTCCCGCCTCTTCTTTAGCGTCTAAAGGAATACAACGAATCGTTGCTTTTGTTAGATCTTTTATCTTCTCTTCTGTAGCAGCTGTACCGTCCCAATGAGCAGATACAAAACCACCTTTTCCATCTAAAACTTCCTTAAACTCCTCAAAACTATTTACTTCTGTAATATGTGTATTACGATAATCTAATGCTTTATTAAATAAATCAGTTTGAATCTGCTCAAGGAGTTCATTTATATAATTTACAATTCCTTCGCCAGAAACCGTCTCTTTTGACAAAGTATCACGTCTTGCCACCTCAAAAGTTCCGTTTTCTAAATCTTTTGGTCCAACAGCAATTCTAACAGGAACACCTTTTAATTCCCATTCTGCAAATTTAAATCCTGGTTTTTGTGTCGTTCTGTCATCATATTTAACCGAGATTCTTAATTTCTTAAGTTTCGTAGTCAATTCATTTACTGCAGTCGTAATTTCAGCCAATTGTTCATCTGTCTTATATATAGGAACAATCACAACTTGTATTGGTGCCAAATTTGGAGGCAGAACTAATCCTTGATCATCAGAGTGCGTCATTACCAAAGCTCCCATTAAACGAGTTGAAACTCCCCAAGAAGTCCCCCAAACGTGTTCTTGTTTTCCTTCGGCATTTGCAAACTTAACATCAAAAGCTTTTGCAAAGTTCTGACCTAAGAAATGTGATGTTCCTGCCTGAAGCGCTTTTCCATCCTGCATTAATGCTTCAATACAATATGTTTCATCTGCACCAGCAAAACGCTCTGTTTCTGTTTTTATACCTTTTACAACTGGAATTGCCATAAAGTTTTCCGCAAAATCAGCATAAACATTCATCATTTTTACCGATTCTTCCACAGCTTCTACTTTTGTTGCATGAGCTGTATGCCCTTCTTGCCATAAAAATTCTGCCGTTCTTAAAAACAAACGTGTACGCATTTCCCAACGCACTACATTTGCCCATTGATTAATAAGTAAAGGCAAATCTCTATAAGACTGCACCCATCCTTTATAGGTAGACCAAATAATTGCTTCACTCGTAGGACGAACAATAAGTTCTTCTTCTAATTTAGCATTTGGATCAACCATTAACTTTCCAGGTTTGTCTGGATCATTTTTCAATCTATAATGTGTCACAATAGCACATTCTTTTGCAAATCCTTCTGCATTCTTCTCTTCCGCCTCAAACATGCTTTTAGGCACAAATAAAGGGAAATACGCATTTTGATGTCCTGTTTCTTTAAACATTCTATCTAACTCAGCTTGCATTTTTTCCCATATAGCGTATCCGTACGGTTTAATAACCATACATCCTCTAACTCCTGAATTTTCGGCTAGATCTGCTTTTACAACCAGCTCGTTATACCATTTCGAATAATCTTCTGATCTTGTAGTGAGGTTCTTACTCATATTGAATAGTTTGGCACAAATTTTGTTTTATTAATTTTAACTAAAAAGTTTCACAAAACTAACTATTTTTGTAATGTGCAACAATAAAAAACACCACAGATATGAAAACTTCTACTTCTCTTCGCCAAAATTCAACTCGTTTCTATTTAATTGGATTACTGAGTTTACTAGCGGCATCGTGTGGTTCTTACCAAAACACTTCTTATCATGACAATGATGGAGTATATGGTAACCAAAGAAACACGTATGCTCAAACAAATACTGCAAACACAAATAATCAATATAAGGATTACTTTAAATCATTGCAAGATGATAATCAGCCAACTGAAATTTTTACTGACGTAGATAATTACGGTAATTATGCAGAAACTGACAGCACAGATACAGAGTCAGCCAATGCATATCCAGCTTGGGGAAGCAGTAATAGTGACGTATCTGTAAATGTTTACCCAGACTCTAATTGGTCATGGGGGCTTTCTATGGGCTGGGGATATCCTTATTACGGATATGGTTATGATTACGGAGGTGGCTACTGGGGCTATCCTGGATATACATGGGGATACCCTGGATATTGGGGAGGCGGCTACGGATGGGGTTATCCAGGATACTGGGGAAGACCTGCTTACGGATACGGATATAACAATTACAACTATAGCTATGGAAGAAGAGGATCTGCTGCTTATTATGGAGGAAGAAATTACGCTTCTAACAGAGGCTATGCTACAAGCAGAAACTACACAACTAACAGAGGTTATGTAACTAATAGATCATCTAACGGCTATTCAGACTTCAGAAGAAGTTCTAGTGTAAACGGAAGAAACAGTAGTCCTACTTTTACAAACAGAAGAAGCACAACTCAATACAATAACAACGGCTACAACAACTACAACAGAAGCAGCAGTAACACCAACAGAAGCTACAACTACAACAACAGCGGTAACAGCAACTCATCTAGAAGCTACTCTCCTAGTCCATCACGCTCAATGAACAATGGCGGCGGCGGCGGAAGTATGAGATCTGGCGGTGGCGGTGGCGGCGGTGGAAGATCTGGTGGCGGCGGAGGCGGTGGAAGAAGATAATCTCTTCTTTATTCAAATCTTAAATTTACATTAAAATCTATCCAAATGAAAAAAATATTTTTCCTACTAATAACAGGACTAACTTTTAGCGCCTCATATTCACAAGAAGTATCAGATGCTGTACGCTATGCACAAGACAACTTAACCGGAACTGCAAGATTTAGAGCCATGGGCGGCGCATTTGGAGCAGTTGGAGGAGATTTATCTGCCATAAGCGTTAACCCTGCTGGTTCAGCAATTTTTTCTAACAATCAAGTTGGAGTAACTTTTAGCAATCAAAGCGTTAAAAACAATTCTAACTATTTTGGCACTCAAACAAGTGACAGCCAGAACTCGTTTATTCTGAATCAAGCTGGAGGAGTTTTTGTTTTTAAAGACCATAACCCAAATAATAATTGGAAAAAAATTGCAATTGGCGCTACTTACGAAAACACAAACAATTACAATAACAGAAGTTTTTCTGCAGGAACAAATCCAACAAATTCTGTTGACGGCTATTTTTTAGCATACGCTAACGGAATTCCATTGGGAAACATAACAAACATAGATTACAGAGATCAATATTACGACGAACAACAAGCCTATTTCGGATATAAAGGATACGTTATAAACCCTGTAAATAATAACGACAGCAATACTCAATATACTAGTAATGTTCCTGCTGGCGGCAAATACTATCAAGAAAACGAAATCTATACTACTGGATATAATAGCAAAATTAGCTTCAACATTGCAACATCATATAAAGACCGTTTATATTTTGGAGCAAATTTAAATGTACACGTTACAGATTACAGAAGATCTACTAGTTTTTACGAAGACAACAACAATCCATTAGTAGCAACTGAAACCATATCAAACCTACGTTTTAACAACGACCTATATACTTATGGTAATGGTTTTTCTTTTCAACTTGGAGCAATTGCCAAAGTTACAGAAGCTTTTAGACTTGGTTTAGCTTATGAATCAAACACTTGGTATGAATTATACGATGAAGTTTCTCAAAGCCTATACACAACAACAGAAACTAGCGGAGGACAATCTTTTAACAATAACGTCAACCCAAACATTGTAAATGTTTATGACTCATATACACTACAAACTCCTGGGAAATTTACTTTTAGCGGTGCTTACATATTTGGAAAATCAGGACTAATTAGTGTTGATTATTCTATTAAAGATTACAGCAACAGTAAATTCAAACCAACAAGTGACGCTAACTTTAGAGGCCTAAACAGTGCCATCGACAACACTTTAACCACAGCTGGAGAATTAAGAGTTGGTGCCGAATACAAAATTAAACAATGGAGTTTACGCGGAGGATACCGTTATGAAGACAGCCCTTATAAAAACGGAACCACAATTGGAGATTTAAACAGCTATTCTGGCGGTTTAGGATACAGTTTTGGCGCTACAAAAATAGACCTAGCTTATTCTTATTTAGAAAGAAAATCAAATCAAGGATTTTTTGCAACTGGATTTACTGATGGAGCAAACATTACATCGAAACTAAATAATGTTTCTTTGACTTTATTATTTGAATTGTAATTAAAAATAAATAATAGATAAATAAGCTTCCGTCAAGTCTCTTACTTGACGGATTTTTTTTACCCTAATGGAAGCAAATCTTTTTATTCCACTTTTACAGATCAAAATATATTCCAGACAACAAGATTTGCTTCATAAAAAACATGTAAAAGAAAGGGAAACAAGCTGTGTTTGAATAAAAAAGTGTAATTTTGCACTCCAATTTATAAAAGTATGAGAACCAAGTCTTTAAAAAAGAACAAAATTAACGTAATCACTCTTGGGTGTTCTAAAAATGTTTATGACAGCGAAGTCCTTATGGGACAACTTCGTGCAAACGGAAAAGAAGTTGAACACGAAGCTCCTGCAGAAAGAGAAGGAAACATTATTGTAATAAACACTTGTGGTTTTATTGATAATGCTAAAGCAGAATCTGTAAACATGATTTTGGAATATGCCGATAAAAAAGACAGAGGATTAGTTGATAAAGTTTTTGTGACTGGATGTTTGTCTGAGCGTTACAGACCAGATTTAGAAAAAGAAATTCCTAATGTTGATCAATATTTTGGTACTACTGAATTACCTCAACTATTGAAAGCTTTGGGTGCCGATTATAAACACGAGTTATTAGGCGAGCGTTTAACTACAACTCCTAAAAACTATGCTTACTTAAAAATTGCCGAAGGATGCGACAGACCTTGCAGTTTTTGTGCTATTCCGTTAATGAGAGGAACTCACGTTTCGCAGCCAATTGAAAAACTGGTAAAAGAAGCACAAGGTTTAGCTAAAAATGGCGTTAAAGAATTAATCTTGATCGCGCAAGACTTAACTTATTATGGTCTTGATATTTATAAAAAGAGAAATCTTGCTGAACTTCTTGAAGAATTAGCAAAAGTAGAAGGTATCGAATGGATTCGTTTGCATTATGCCTACCCTACTGGTTTCCCGATGGATGTTTTAGAATTAATGAAACGCGAACCTAAGATTTGTAATTATATTGATATTCCGTTACAGCATATCTCTGATTCTATTTTAAAATCTATGCGCCGTGGTACAACTCAAGCAAAAACCACTCAATTATTAAAAGATTTCCGTGCTGCTGTTCCTGGAATGGCAATTAGAACTACTTTAATTGTAGGTTATCCTGGAGAAACTCAGGAAGATTTTGAAATTTTGAAAGATTTTGTTCAAGAAATGAAATTTGACAGAATGGGATGTTTTGCTTACTCTCACGAAGAAAACACACATGCTTATTTACTTGAAGATGATGTTCCAGCCGATGTAAAACAAGCTAGAGCAAATGAAATTATGGAATTGCAGTCGCAAATTTCATGGGATATGAATCAAGAGAAAGTTGGAAAAGTTTTCAAATGCATTATTGACAGAAAAGAAGGCGCTCATTTTGTGGGTAGAACAGAATTTGATAGTCCTGATGTTGACAACGAAGTATTAATTGATGCTTCTAAACATTACGTAAAAACAGGTGAATTTGTTAATATCAAGATAATTGAGGCTACAGAATTTGATTTATACGGAGAACCTGCTTAAATTTACAGTGAACAAATGCTAACTTTTGATAAAAACACTTTTATGAAACCTACCAAATCTTTATTCTTATTAGTTTTTACCTTATTGTGTATTAATTCTATTTCTGCTCAATACGGAAACGGATATAATAATGGTTATGGAGGTGGTGGTTATGGTGGTGGATACGGAAATAGAGGTGGCGGAATGGGAATGGATAGAAGTATGATGCAACAGCAAAATACACCAAGCAAACCTAAAGAAATTCCTGCTGAAGAAACTGCAGCAAAAATTGTGGAACAGATGAAACCTGAGGTTAATCTTGATGATCTACAAGCTATTGCTATTACAAATGTCATAGCAGACAGCATGAAAGAACAAGGTATTCTTTTGAAAAATGAAAGCAGCTCTCAAGATGAAAAATTGGAGCAGATGAAAGCATTGAGAGAAAGTACAACAAAAAAAATCACTGCTTTTTTAAATCCTGATCAGGTAGAAAAATATACTGCTTTCATGAATAATTTTAAAGAGATTAAAAAAACAAAAAATAAGAAGAAAAAAGACTCAAAAGAAGAGACAAAAGATAAAAAAGAAAATACCGACACACCAAAAGTTGAAGAATAGCGTTTTGTCAACTTCATCTTAAATCATAATGAAACCATGGCAAAAAAACTTTTTTATTATCTGACTTTAGCAATTATTATAACTTCTTGCTCTACAAATCCTTATAAAACTACTGAAAAAGCTTACGATCAACAGCTTAAAACTTTAGAAAACCAGATTACGAGCAAAGAAGCACAAACAATTCCCGCTGTAAGTCCTGTGGTTATTGACACAACTTATGCACAACAATTGGGCATTATAAAAGATACTTTGTCAAAAACAGGATCTACTTATTTATTAAACGGCATTAACACAGAATGGGTTGGTACTGTAAATTTTAATTTAAGAAAACCTAGTTTCATTATTATACATCATACTGCTCAAGATTCTATTCAGCAGACTATTAACACTTTTACAAAAACCCGAACTCAGGTTAGCGCACATTATGTTATTTCTGAAAATGGAAAAGTAGTTCAGATGCTGAATGATTATTTACGAGCTTGGCACGCTGGAAATTCATCTTGGGGAAAAGCTACAGACTTAAATTCTTCTTCTATTGGAATTGAACTTGACAACAACGGTTTTAAACCCTTTACTGAAGCACAAATAAGCAGTTTAGTTGCTCTTTTGACAAAACTAAAGAAAGACTATAATATTCCGACTCAAAACATTCTAGGTCATGCTGATATTGCACCGGGAAGAAAACAAGATCCAAGTGCTTTATTTCCTTGGAAAACGCTTGCTGAAAAAGGTTTTGGAATTTGGCCTGATGCTGTTTTAGAAGAAGCTCCTTTTGATTTTAAAATAGAACCTGCATTGAGAATAATAGGTTACAACACCAAAAATCTTTCGGCAGCAATTCAAGCTTTTAAACTGCATTATATTCAAACCGATGTAACTGCTACTCTAGATAGAAAAACAATTGACACTATTTATTCTATTTACAAGAAACAAGTACAATAGTAGTCGACAGATAAAAAAAAGCTGTATTTCTAAAAGAAATACAGCTTTTTTTTATCTGTCGAAGTTATGAATTATGAGTTATAAGTTTTGAGTTCCTACTGAGCGCGTATCTATTATTATTTAAAATTTAATAAGTAACAATTATTCACTTCTATTATTTACACATACCATATAAACTCATATTTTACATAACGTTTCACTCATAACTCATAACTCATAACTCATAACTCATAACTCATAACTCATAACTCATAACTCATAACTCATAACTCACAGCGCAAATTAAAAGAAATAAAAAAGCTGCCAAAACATTAATATGTTTCGACAGCTCCAAAAAAAAAAAAAAATATCAATCTTTATCTCTAGAAAGAGTATGTTGTGGCAATTAAACCGAAGAAACTTCCCCCAGTTGGCATTGCATCTTTGTTTGCAAAAATATCTTCAGAGGCAGCATCGTATCTGATCTCTGGGATAATTGTAAGTTTCCCTACTTTATAATTTAATGACGCTGTATTAGCAAATACACTAGATCCTGTTAAGGTTCCTAAACTTGCTGCAGCATTTTTACCATCAAAATATTCCATTCTGTAAGCTAAACTCAATGTTGGAGTAAATGCATAATTAGCATATCCTACTAATGAAAACCAATCTCCATCTAAACCGCTGTCAAAATCATTTGTTGTTTTAGCATAAGTTGCATTAAACCCTAATGAAAAACTATCGCTTATTGTTTGAGATGCAACAAAATCAATTTGAGTTTTGTTTTCATCTGAAACTGGATTCATACTTCCTGATGTAAAATTCAAGTAAGCACTTCCTTTTTCTCCAATAAATCCTAACTGCGCAATGTATGTTTTTTGCGTTGATCCAGCATCCATTGCTGATTTAAAGTCTGTTGGGTTGGTTATACCAAACATCGCTGTAAATTTGCCTGATGTATATTGAGCTTTCACCCCTGTGTTAAAGAACGGACCGTATGAGAATGCATACGACATACTATAGTTTTTATTCCCTATCGCATCTAGCACTTCGTACCCAATGTGTGTACCAAAACTACCTGCTACGACTTTAAATTTATCTGTCAAATTATACGTAAAGTATAATTGTTTAATTAAGAACTTTGTATTTTCTTCATTATACGAAAACTCTTCTGCTCTGGTTCCGAAACCTAAATCTACAAAAACGGCTGCTTTTCCGAAAGAGTGCCCTGCTTGAATAGATGCCATTCCTAATTCAAATGAATCTTGTGAGTTGGTAAAGCTCGTTAATCCATTTTGTTGTTTTGAAAAATCGTATTTGTAATATGCGTCTGCCGAACCCGAAAAAGTGGTTGCTGGCGACGTAGAGGTTTCAGTATCATCTTGGGCAAATGCGAATGAACTGGTTAACATCGCAGCTAAAATGTGTAATACTCTTTTCATGTTTTAATTGGTTTTTAGTTATTAATTGATTCTGGTTAGTTAATCTTTTATATATCTATTCAATAGTATAGTCATTTCTAAAACCTCAAATACACCTCCCTTACCTCTTCATTTTCATTAGCGAATTTATTAACTTTTGTATGACTACAAGAATTGAAATCTACTTTTTTAATGTTTTGAAGGAAGAATTATGGATTACAAAAATTTACTTAACAATAATCGTTATTTGACATTTATACTGTTTTATTTTTAAAAATTCAATAACGTATTTTACCCTATTTCTATGCAAAATTGATAGTTGAAATAAAAAATTGAAGTAAAAAACCACAAAAAATAAGATAAAAACATAAAAAATAAATCATACACCCTAAAATTTTAGGGGGTATGATTTATTTTTTACAAAATCAACCTAAAGAAAACATTAAAAAACAAGGTAGTCAAAGCCGAAATCCAACGAAGAGTACAATTCTTACAAAAATAAAAACTCAAAAACGGTATTTAAAGTAAACTTATGTTATTATGAATGTTTTATTTTACATCAAAAAAAGACTCCTTTAAAACAAAAAAAGCCTGTCCAGAATTTGAACAGGCTGATTTTCAGATTATTTAAATGATTTATTCTAGCTTATTATACTTTCTTAAAAATTCTCGAACTTTAATTCCTGATTCTTTTAAGTCTTCATCTTTCCATTTTCCTTCAGATTTTGCTGTTTTCTTTAATATAGAGCAAGTTTCATCTTTATCTGAAACTGACCACGTTATCCAGCTTAATTTTCGGGATTCCATCCAATCAATATATTCCTGCCAAGCTTTCATGTTTAAAGGTCCATCGCCAGAAGCTTCCATTCCAGCAGATTCGGAAACAAAAATAGGAAGTCCGCTTTTTATAGCAGCATCTGTTTTATCTCTTAATTCTTTACCATGCGTTGCTGCATAGAAATGCATGGTATACATTATATTATTATATTCTACGATAGGATCTGAAGCGGGAAGATCTACATCTTGATCCCAATGCGGGCTGCCTACCAATATTACATTATAAGGATCGTTCGCTCGTATTATGCTGATTATTTCTTCGGCATACGATTTTACTTCCCACCATGACTCGTAATCTGGTTCATTAAATACCTCATATATTATATTAGGATATTTTGAATATTTTTTTGAAACCTCATCAAAGAATTCTCTAGCTTCTTTCAAATTAACGTTATGACTATGCCAATCTATAATTACATAGATATCAGATTTTATTGCTCCGTCTACAACAGCTTCAATTTTTTCTTTAGAGAACTGCGGATTTTTCATATAACAATCATCTCCCAATTCTATACCCATTGCTGCGCGAACAACATTGCAATTGAAATCTTTTTTTAACCAGCTTACTGCTTTTTCATTATAAAACCTCGGCCACATACTATGCCAGCCAAAACTCATTCCTCTTAACACAATTGGATTGTTGTTTTTATCAACGAGCTGCGTTCCTTTAACACTAAGCTGACCGTGCTCTTTGACAAATTGCGCATTTGAAAAACAAAACATCATTAATAAGGAAAAGGTAAAAATCCTAGCTTTTGACTTCATATTGATTAAATTTAAGGGGTTAGTTTTAATGTAATAATATCATGAGAAGCAAGATCTGCTATAAAATTCTTTTTAGTAGTGCCGGCTTCTTTATTTTTCCAAAGATCTTTTAACTTATAAACTGTTTTACCAAAATCTGCTTCATAACCAAAATCAACATCTTTGATAACATGTTTTTTCCAGTCGAAGTTAACTTTTTTTGCCACATCACTTCTATTTAAAAAAGAAACCGCCCAGCTTCCGTCTGACAACGGTTTTACCCAAACTTCAAGTCCGTCTTCTGCCAAATATTTAAATCCTTGTACTCCTAATTTATCTTGATTAACGGCAATTAGTTCTTTATTGGTTAAAATTGCAAGGGTTTCTTTAGACATTTTTCTAAAATCATTTCCTGCAACAAGTGGAGAAGCCATCATACACCACATCGAAAAATGCGATTTATCTTCGGTATTGTTCATTTCGTTTCCAACTTCCATCATATCAAAATCATTCCAATGATCGGGACCAGAATATTTTCTAATGTCTTTTCGCATTTCAACAATCTTCATAAATCCCCAAGACGACCAATTTTCTGGATGTTTAAATTCGCAGTCAAAACAAGGATAAATATCACCAGAAATTCTCCATAAATTCCCAACAGGTTTTCCCCATTCCCAAGGCTGATTATCTCCCCATTCGCAAAGACTAAAAACAATAGGTCTTCCGGCAGTTTTAAGCGCATTACTCATAGTTGTATACGCTTCTTTGGCTGTAATTCCCTGTGTGTTACACCAATCGTATTTTAAGAAATCAATTCCTAATTTAGCGTAAAAACGCGCATCTTGATATTCGTAACCACGAGTTCCTGGATAACCCGCGCAGGTTTGAGTTCCTGCACAATTGTACAATCCAAATTTTAATCCTTTACTGTGTACATAATCAATTACAGCTTTCATTCCGTTTGGAAACTTAACTGGATCTGGCACTAAATCTCCATTAGCATCACGTTCTTTGGTCATCCAGCCGTCATCGAGTACAATATAATTGTAACCTGCAGCTTCCATTCCTGATGACACCATAATATCTGCCGTTTCTTTTACTAATTTTTCGTCGATACTTGTTCCAAAAGTATTCCATGAATTCCAGCCCATTGGCGGCGTCATAGCCAAACCTTCAAATTTTCCTGCAGCTTGAGTATGCGTATTTCCTTGGCTGAAACCTAAGCTCCAAATACTTAAAGCTAGTACTAAAATTATTTTTTTCATTCTTATTAACTTTAAAAATATTATTATAAAAACCAATTGAGCATATTTTTTTTCAACACATAGAGACATTGATTTTTTTTCCGAAAGTATAGCATAAAAAAGAAACTCATTTCTTTCGCATAGCAGCTATATGTATTTCAAATATGTGAAACGTCTATTTTTGAACATACAAAATCTATGTTCCTATGTGTTAAATAAATTTTTCATAAACCAAACAGCTCATAAAAAGATATTCCCTAATTTTTCAATTAGGGAATACCTCAAAACTAACTCAAAAGAATAGCAATCTATTTATTTTAATACAAATCCTAAATCATCAAACAATACGGTATTTCCACCGTCGTTGTTAGATTCTTGAAATGTAAGCATTGTAATACTTGTTGGGTTTCCTAATTTGCTTAACGGAATTTCCATATAAACCCATGTTGTTGTAACTGGAATTACATAATTAGCTCCTCCATTAACACTAAAATTAACCTGTCCATTTTTAGCTCCTTTTACAGCAACTCTCAATGATTTGTATGGCGTCATATCAATATCAAATCCCCAGTTTCCACCGTCCCAGCCGCCAAAAGTCCATTGCCAAGATTTATCACCTTGATAAGAATCTCCAGCAAAATCAAAATCAACACCTTTACCAGACCAAGGACCTCCCCATTGCATTCCGTATAATTTGTCATCAAATAAAGCAGTTCCAATAGCTTCTAGTGAAGTTGCAGTTCCTGAGATATTAGTTACTGCAAGATTTCTCATATTAGCATTAGCCGGTATTTTTACCACAATCTGCTCTAATGTTGAAGATATTACTTCAACAGGAACAGCTGGCTGCGTTGCTGTTTTTGCAAGTGTAACTACAGGATTTAAGAAATATTTCCCTTTTATAGTTACTTGATCACCTTCTGCACAATTTATATAGTTATAACTGCTAAATGTTGGTACCGGCGGTGCAACTTGAAAATCAAATTCGGCAGTACCATTTTCTGTTACTACTTTTAATTTGTTTGATGCATTTGCATAAGGCGTATCTTCATCAATTAATACAATAATATCTGTATCTGTTACAAAAGTTGGTCTAAAATAAGTATCAAAATCATTAAAGTAAACTTTTGTTGTAGTCAAGAATCCTTTACCATGAATGACATAGTAATTTTTTGGATCTCCAATAGTTACTGGAGTCAATGGTTTTAAATTACCAGCTTCATCGTAACCTGAAGGCATTACAGATTCTATTTCTGGAGCCCCAGAACTTGCTGATGCACTTTCATCATTTGAGCATGAACTAAAAAGCATTAAAGATAACATCCATGCCATACATGCTGCTAACGAAACAATTTTTATATTTTTCATATTTTTATTATTTAAAAGTATACGGTGCTACTTCTGTTAATTTTGGATTTTTAATCAAATCGTCTGCCGGATAAGGTAATAAAAGGCTTGATGCAGAAATTGATATGTGTTTTTCAGTTTCTTTATCTCCTCTGTTTTGCGCCTCTAAAATTGATTTAGCTGTACTGAACGGTAAACGTCCTAAGTCAAAATAGTAATCTCCTTCGCAAGCTAGTTCCGCACGTCTTTCTCTAAATATATCATCAAAAGTAATTGATGTTTTTGCTGCTAAACCTGCTCTTTTACGAACCGCATTGTACGATTTAAGTGCATTTGCATCTGTAGTACTTCCTGATTGTGAACCTAATATTGCTTCGGCATGAATTAGTAATAATTCGGCGTAACGCATCATATAACTGTTCATACTGCTTTCTCCATTAAATGGTGCATTGAATGGTCCTGTAATGGCTAAGTTTTCTTTTCCAATTACATATTTTTTCAATCCAGCTCCTGAGTTTTGAGCTTCATTTTCTACATCAAATGTATATCCTAAAAGTTTTGGAGAATCTACTGCAAGTGTTTGTGCATACATTAGATTTGGATAATAATCTCCAGGAAGCATAAAAGTCTCAATTCTTCTTCTGTCTCCATTTTCAAAAACATTATTAATCAAATCTTGTGATGGTGCAATTTGTCCAGAATAAGTAGTTTCTACCAATCTGTTTTCTGGCGCAAATAAAGTATTAGAGAAGTTACCTTCAAAATAAGTTCCTGCTCCTGTCCATTGCCAAGAAAAGATAGACTCTTCGTTGTTATTATTTTTTTGAAGCCATAAATCTGCAAAAGATTTAGTTGGTAATTCTTCACCGCCTAATAATTTAAACTCACCGCTATTGATTACGTCTTGCGCCATTGCTTTTGCTAAGTCATATTTTTTCTCATATAAATATACTTTTGCTAAAAAGGCTTTTGCAGATCCGCTAGACACGTGCGCATTTGCAGCATAATCTGAACCTCTGTTTTTAGATCTTAGATTTGCTGCTGCAAATTTTAAATCATTTTCTATAAAAGTATAAACATCTGCAACTGGATTACTTGGAATCACAAAATTCTTAGAATAATCTGCATTGTTTTCGATAATTGGTACATTTCCCCATAATCTTACTAAGAAGAAATAAGAGAAAGCTCTAATAAAATGTGCTTCTCCCAAAGCATTGTTTAAAGCTTCTTTAGTTACATCTGGACCAACACTTTGCGGCAGATTATTGATATAAGCATTAGAATTTGCAATTGCTCCAAAGCAAGATCTCCAAGCATCAGAAATAAAAGTCTGAGAATTGGTATAACTTAAATCTGTAAATTTTCCAAAATCATTATATTGACTTGCATACATATTACCAGAAATTACATCTGTAATACCGTAAAAAGCCGATTTATTCATATTAAACCAAACAATACCATAAAGTCCGTTTGCAGCATTATCAAGTTTAGTATCAGAATCGTAATAGTTACCTATTGTAGGTGTTCCTTCAGCAGGCACGTCTATAAAATCTTGAGAACAAGACGAAGAGACTAGCATTAATAATGTTATTGCAACAGCACCACTTCTTTTTATTATATTTTTCATATTAATTACGTATTAAAATTCAACATTAAAACCAAAAGATATCTGTCTAGGTACCGGATAACGTCCGTTGTCAACACCAGATAACAATGCATCTTGGTTAAAAGAACCCACCTCAGGATCGTAACCAGTGTACTTAGTGAAAGTAAATAGGTTTTGTCCAGAAGCATAAATTCTCAGTCTTGTTAATTTGATTTTTGAAATGATATCAGATGGTAACGAATATCCTAAAGTTACGTTCTGGATTCTTAAATAAGATCCGTCTTCGATAAAACGAGTAGATACTGCATTATTGATATTATCATAAGTTGATGGTCTAGGTAATGCACCATTTGGATTTGAAGCAGAATAAAAATCCGCCGCTTCAGTCAAATAATTTGTTCCTAGATTACTATTCATAGTTCCCGCTGCACGAGTTAAATTCATCAATTTATTTCCAGCAGTTCCTTGAAGGAAGATAGACAAATCAACATTTTTGTATTTAAAGTTGTTTGTAAATCCGTAAGTGAATTTTGGATTTGGATTTCCAATAGAAACTAAATCTTTCAAGTCAATTACACCATCGTTATTTTGATCTTTGTAAATAACGTCTCCTTTTTGAAAATCTGGTAATAATGAATTTGTTCCGTTTTTCAATACCACTTTAGTACCGCCAACATCATGACCATAAGTCAATAAATCTGCATCTGTTCTATAAATTCCTTGAGCCTCATATCCTATAAAAGAACCAATTGGTAATCCCTCTTGTGTTCTAGAAACTGTTACAGTATTATAAGCAAGTGTTCCCATTGTTTTTACAATGTTTAATCCTGCCATATTAGTAACCTCATTTACATATTTAGTAAAGTTTGCGCTAGAAGTCCATGAGAAATTTTCGCTGAATTTTTGTGTGTAACCAAGTGTAATCTCGATACCTTTATTCTGCATTCTTCCAAGATTAAAGTACGGCGGATTTACTCCTCCTTCATAATCTCCACCACCAGATAGATAATTTGGAAGCGGTACTTGGTATAAGAAATTTTTAGAAACTTTTTTATAAACATCTACAGTAGCAGTAAGTTTACCACTAAACATATTAAAATCTAAACCTAAATTGGTTTGATCCTGAGTTTCCCATTTCAAATCTTTATTCGGAGTATTTGCCGGAAGATAAGAAGTTCCCATTGTACTGTTAACAATGTGCAGATTAGAATCGTATAAGTTATTACCAATTTGGTTGTTTCCTGTTTGTCCCCATCCAAATCTAAATTTAATACCGTCAACATATTCTTTAGTTCCTTCCATAAAAGACTCATTAGAAAGTTTCCAAGAAGCACCAACAGAACTAAAAACGCCCCATTTATTCCCTACGAAAAACTTAGAAGAACCATCTGTTCTAACTGCTGCAGAAACACCGTATTTATCACCATAGTCATAAACAACCCTTCCTAAATAAGAAGCCAGTGTTTGTGTTCCAGAATATACACCGCTTGTAACCGCTTTAGCCAAATCTGAAGCTGCAAGTGATTTATCATTATTGTCTTTATAACCATAACCCGTTATAGAATATCCTTGCCAATGCGCTCTATTAGACTCTTGTACCGCCAAAACAGTAAAATTGTGTTTACCAATAGTATTTCTGTAGGTAAGCATGTTTTTTAAGTTCCAAGAATTTCCTGTAGATGGACTGTAATACAAGTTAGCATAACTTTTTACAGCATTACCCAAAGAATACATCGGGTCAAATCTTTGCCCTAAGTTGTCAGATATATAACCACCTGCTTCAAAACGATATTCTAAACCTTTTAAGATATCAATTTGAGTATAAAAATTTCCAGAATAGTTTTTTCTAACCAATGTATTAGATCCTAATAAAGAAGTAGCAACAGGGTTAACAAAAGAAGTACTTCCTCCAGACGGCGGTCCAGCAAAAGCACCAGACAATTCTCTTACAGCAACATCTGGAGTTGCTAATAAAGAAGTAGCAACAACACCATTAAACTGACCGTTCAATGTTAATTTTTCATCAGTAATTGCACCACTGACGTTAATACCTACTTTAATAAATTTATTTACTCTAGCATCAAGATTTGTTCTAAAGTTATACCTTTTAAAACCAGATTCAATTACAATACCTTCTTGGTTTAAAACTCCTCCAGAGATATAATAGTTCACACCATCTTTACCACCAGAAAAAGACAATTGATTAGAAGTCATGATACCCGTTTGGTAAATAGCATCCTGCCAATCTGTACCTTTTCCTAAAAGTTCTGGATGTGCAAATTCTGGACGTTTTCCTGTAGGATCATAAACATCAGATAATGCATTTTGATGTGTTGCATATTGTTGCAAGTCCATAGAATGCAATTTCTTAGGCAGATTACTTATAGAATAAGAATTTTCGAAAGATAACTTTCCCGTTCCTTTTTTACCCGATTTTGTAGTCACAATAACAACTCCATTTGCTCCACGAGAACCATAAATAGCCGTAGCAGATGCATCTTTTAAGATATCTATAGACTCAATATCACTTGGATTGATAAGTGCTAAAGGACTTACGGTAATATTTCCAGAGTTAGAAAAATTAGAATTTCCAGCAGCATTTCTTCCAGAAGTAGAAGAGTTTCTAGCATCTCCAGAAATAGGCACACCATCAATTACATATAAAGGTTCGTTTGTACCTGTTAAAGAAGAAACCCCTCTAATTTTTACCGAAACATTACTTCCCGGTTCACCAGAGTTACTACTTACGACTACCCCCGCAGCTTTACCCTGCATCATCTGATCAAAAGAAACTACTTTTAAGTTTTCGATATCTTTTGAGCCAATACTAGAAATCGAACTGTTTATATCTTTTCTCTTTTGAGTTCCATATCCAATTACAACAACATCTTGCAGATTTTCTGCCGTAGCTTTTAAAATTACATTTATAGTAGTTTTTCCATCAACAGCTATTTTCTGCGAATTAAATCCAATAAAAGAGAATGTTAAAGTTGCGTTTGCAGGAACATCAATAGTATATTTCCCGTCAAAATCTGTAGAAGCAGTCGTTTTAGCTCCTGCAACCGAGATATTTGCTCCAGGAATAGACAGTCCTTTTTCATCAGCAACTGTTCCCGTAACTTTTACCTGAGCCGTAATATAATTACACGTCAGCAACAAAAATAATATCAAAGGAACCGATCTGTGGTTAGCGTTCCAATGAATGAAGTTAGTCATTAGTTTTTTCATAATAAGTGTTTGGTTAGTTTTAAATTTGTTTTATAATTCAAGTACTAAAAGAGGGTACAATTGTTTTCTTAAATTATTTAACAAATCTATAACAGAAGAAAACATTAAATCGATAGTATTATATCATTTAATGATGATATTTTTACTATATCACTTTAAAAAAACACATACCAAAATAAAAGAGTAAAAAAATTACACAATTCGCAACACTCCTCCCTTAAACGACTAAGAATTATAAATAAAAATTAACGAATCATTCAAAAAGCAAACGATTTCGTTAAAAATAATATTTGTTTGTGAAAAAAAAGTATCACTACAAAATACGTTTCAATCCAGAAAAATCTTCCCTATATTGACTAGGTGTACAGTTTTTAGTAGCCTTAAAACTACGATTAAAGTTGGCGATATTATTAAAGCCTGATTTAAAAGCAACTTCAGAAACACTCATATCCTTTTCTACAAGCCAGCGCGCCGCATATCCAATCCTAATATCATTAATGTAATTGACAAAAGTTTTACCAGTACGTTTTTTAATAAACCTATTAAAAGAGATAATAGACATACTTGCAATGTTAGCCACATCCTCTAAAGTAATTTTTTCAGCAAAATGTTTCTGCACATATTCATAAACCAGCTTCATTTTATCATAATCATCAAACGTATCATAATCTACTGTATAAGTAGAAAGCAGACGCTGATTTCGAGAATTGGCCAGATCATATAATAAAGAAGTAATTTCCAGAAAATAATCCATACCGTCTAATTTAGAAAGCCTTACAAGTCTTGGAGTTAATTCTTCGGCTACTTTTTTAGAAAAAAGAATGCCATGAATCGAGCGGTTAAACATATCGCGTATCGGATTCATAATACGTCTGGAAAGTAACGATTCGTGAAATAAATCATTATGAAACTGAATCGTAATCTCGTGGATCTTTTTGCTTGTGCATTTATTCAATTCCCAGCCGTGATATAAATTCGGACCAATTAAAACGAGTTCAACACTATCGATTTCCTCAATATTATCCCCCACAACACGCTTCACTCCTTTTCCATTCAAAATAAAATTAATCTCAAATTCTGGGTGATAATGCACCGGAAAATCGAAACTGTCCTTTACTCTATCAAAAACCAAAAAGCTGTCTCCTGCAGCAAGCGGAGCGATTTCTCTGTAAAAATTTTTAGCACTACTCATCTTTAAATACTATTTAGGAAGTAACATTCGTTTTTTTTTATTTGCAATAATATGATATATAATTGATAAAATAATATTAATTACACGATAAACATCCGTTTATCTTTGAAAAATAGAATTATCAATTTTACAAAAAGTCTATTAATAATAAACATTAATCATTTTTAATAGAATATCTTTTTATTGTTTTAATAATTTTAAACCAAAAATGGTGTTAAATTTTCGATAAGAAAAATGATACATTTCTGAATCATTATCAATTTGTAGATTTGCATACAGTACATTAAAAAACAATCTTATTCAAAATGAAAAAAAACATATTAACGCTAATAATATCAGTATTTATAGGGACTTCTTGTACCGCAAAAGATATTTTTACTAATACTAATTTGTCACTTTCAGATCAAAAAGCAACACCTGAAACCGTTTCACTATACAAAAAACTCAATCAATTAACTCAAAAAGGCTATCTTTTTGGACACCAAGACGACCTTGCTTATGGTGTAAATTGGAAATACGAAAACGGAAGAAGTGATGTAAAAGAGGTTACAGGAGATTATCCTGCAGTTTACGGCTGGGATATTGCAGGTTTAGAAAAAGACGATGCTAAAAATATAGACGGTGTTCCTTTTGATAAAATGAAACAATACATCCAGGAAGCTAATGAAAGAGGCGGCATCTCTACAATAAGCTGGCATTTTGACAATCCTGCAACAGGAAAAAATGCTTGGGACAATACACCAAATGCTGTAAAAACAATACTTCCGGGAGGAGAAAACCATACAAAATTTACTTCTTGGTTAGATAAAGCAGCAACTTTCTTTTTATCCTTAAAAGATAAAAAAGGAAAAAACATTCCAATTCTTTTTAGACCGTATCACGAACTTACCGGCGGTTGGTTTTGGTGGGGAAAAGGAAATTGTACTCCTGAAGAATTTAAATCATTATGGAAATTTACTGTTGAATATTTACAAAAAAAAGGAGTTCATAACCTCATCTATGTATACAATACAGGAAGTTTCAGTTCTGAAGCGGATTTTCTGTCTAATTATCCTGGTGATAATTATGCAGACATTATTAGCTTTGACAGTTATCAAAATAACAATGATAAAAACGGCGAAAAATTTATCACCGAAGTGCAGAATCAGTTTAAAATATTAAACGAAATTGCTCAGAAAAAGCATAAACTTATGGCACTGGCCGAAGCGGGCTACGAAGCGGTTCCAGACCCAAAATGGTGGACAGGAACTCTTACAAAAGCCATTGGAGATTATAAAATTTCTTATGTATTATTATGGAGAAATCACGGCTGGCAGGAAAAAGAACAAAAAATGCATTATTATGCTCCATTTTCTGGGCAGGTAAGTGAAAAAGATTTTGTCGATTTTTATAATCTTGACAGAACATTATTTGAAAAAGACATTAAAAAAGCACTAAAATAATTAACCAAACTTAAATTAAAACCTTTAAAAAGAATCTAATGCACGACAAAATTAGTTTAAAAGAAAAAATAGGTTACGGTCTAGGAGACGCCGCTTCATCAATGTTTTGGAAAATCTTCAGCATGTACCTATTATTTTTCTATACCGATGTTTTCGGATTGGCACCTGCAGTAGTAGGAACCATGTTTTTGATTACCAGAATATGGGATTCCTGCTTTGATCCTATTGTTGGAATTTTAGCCGATAGAACCAAAAGCAAATGGGGAAAATTTAGACCTTATTTATTATGGGTTGCCATACCGTTTGCAGTAATCGGAGTTCTAACTTTTTACACGCCAGATTTTGATGAAAAAGGAAAAATAATTTATGCTTACGTTACCTATTCGTCTATGATGATGATTTATTCTTTAATAAATGTACCATACGCTTCCCTTTTGGGCGTAATGTCATCAGATAGAAAAGAAAGAAATACACTTTCATCATACAGAATGGTTTTTGCCTTTGGAGGAAGTCTTTTAGCACTTTGGTTAATTGAACCTTTAGTCAATTATTTCGGCGGAAGCTTGAATTCTAAAACAGGCTGGCTGGCAACAATTTCAGTATTTGGCGTTATCACAACACTATTTTTCTGGGGTTGCTTTTTGTTTACCAAAGAAAGAGTAAAACCTATTGGAGACGAACAAAATAACTTAAAAGAAGACTTAAAAGATTTGCTTAAAAATAGACCTTGGTGGATTTTATTGGGTGCAGGAATCGGCGCTTTGGTATTTAATTCTATCAGAGATGGCGCTGCAGTTTATTATTTCAAATATTTTGTAAGCAGCAGTGTAAACTTCGATTTCTCCTTATTTGGAACCGATTTCCACATGACCCCTACTTCTATTTATTTGGTATTAGGACAAGCTGCAAACATTATCGGAGTTATTATCGCTACGCCAATTGCAAATAAAATTGGTAAAAAGAAAACCTTTTTTGGCGCTATGGCTTTAGCAGCAATTTTAAGTTTAGTTTTCTATTTCTTCGGAAAAGAAGATGTTACCCTAATTATGAGTTTCCAAGTATTAATCAGCATTTGTGCCGGCTGTGTATTTCCATTAATCTGGTCTATGTATGCAGACAGTGCCGATTATTCGGAATGGAAACAAGGACGAAGAGCAACAGGATTAGTTTTCTCAGCCTCTTCTATGTCTCAAAAATTTGGATGGACTATTGGAGGCGCTGGAGCGGGATGGCTTTTAGGTTATTACGGTTTTCAAGCCAATGTTGAGCAAACTGCAACCGCACAAAACGGAATTCAATTAATGTTAAGCATACTTCCTGCAATTGCAGCAATTATATCAGTCGCTTTTATTTTGTTTTACCCATTATCTGAAGAAAAACTTCAAATCATTGAACAAGATTTAAACGAAAAAAGAGATCAAACAAATTAAAATAAAGAACCCTACAGATACCGAAATCAAATAATATGACAACATTAACATCTTCAGCAGTTTTTCAAGATAGAAAAACGGCATTAGAAAAAGAACATAAAGCACTGATTGAGCAACAAAATATGCCACAAGAAAGTGCTGGAAACGGAATATACGAACGCTACAAAAATCCAGTGGTAACGGCTGCTCACGTACCTTTGAACTGGCGTTTTGATCTTAACGAAAAAACAAATCCGTTTTTGCAGGAAAGAATCGGAATGAATGCTGCTTTTAATGCCGGAGCCATGAAATGGAACGGAAAATACCTTCTTGCAGTTCGTGTAGAAGGAATCGACCGAAAATCATTTTTTGCAATCGCAGAAAGTCCAAACGGAGTCGATAATTTTAAGTTTTGGGAAAAACCATGTGTGATTCCGCAAACCGAAGAACCAGACACAAACGTTTACGACATGCGTTTAATCAACCATGAAGACGGCTGGGTTTACGGTATTTTCTGTACCGAAAGAAAAGATCCAAAAGCACCAAAAGGCGATACAAGTTCGGCAGTAGCCAATGCAGGAATCGTTCGTTCCAAAGATTTAGTAAACTGGGAAAGACTTCCCGATTTAATTTCGAATACAGGACAACAACGTAATGTAGTCTTGCATCCAGAATTTGTAAACGGGAAATATGCTTTATACACACGTCCGCAAGACGGCTTTATTGATGTTGGAGCTGGCGGCGGAATTGGTTTAGGCTATGTAGAAGATATGACAAATCCTGTTGTAAAAGACGAGAAAATCATTTTCGGAAAGCAATATCACACCATTTACGAATTGAAAAATGGTCTTGGTCCAGCACCAATTAAAACAGAAAAAGGCTGGTTACACTTAGCGCACGGAGTTCGTAATACTGCTGCAGGATTACGCTACACACTGTATATGTTCATGACCGATTTGACTGATATCAGCAAAGTAACACACGTTCCTGCTGGACATTTTATGGGGCCAGAAGGTATAGAAAGAGTTGGCGATGTATCAAACGTATTATTCTCAAACGGCTGGATCGAAGATACAGACGGAACTGTTTATGTGTATTACGCCTCATCAGACACAAGAATGCACGTTGCCGTTTCGTCTGTTGCACAATTAGTTGATTATGTTACCAATACGCCGGCAGATACTTTTATCTCTGCAGGATCCGTAAAAACAATAATCAATCAAATCGAAAAAAATAACGCAATTTAATACACCGTGTCAGTACAACAAAAGCAGCTTAAATCCGAATTATCAGCAGAATTAGATGCCATTCTAAAATATTGGGCAAAACATACTGTTGACAATCAAAACGGAGGATTTATTGGACAGATTGATTTTAACGATCATCTTATTGCCAATGCAGAAAAAGGTTCTGTTCTAAATGCTAGAATTTTATGGACGTTTTCTGCTAGTTATCAAGTCACTAAAAATGAAAGTCATAAAACAATAGCAACGAGAGCTTTTGATTTTCTTTCAAAACATTTTTACGACTCAGAATTTGGCGGTTTATTTTGGAGTATTAACGTGGATAAAACACCTAAAGACACCAAAAATCAAATTTACGCTTTAGCTTTTGCGATTTACGGACTCTCAGAATATTATGCAATTTCTAAAGACGACAAAGCTTTAGAAATTGCCATAAATTTATATTTACAAATACAAAAATACAGTTACGATCCTGTAAATAAAGGATATCTTGAAGCTTTTACCCGCGATTGGAAACCTATTGAAGATCTGAGATTGAGCGATAAAGATGCCAACGAAAAGAAAACAATGAACACGCATTTGCACATTGTAGAAGCGTATGCTAATTTGTTTAAAGTCTGGAAAGACAAAACACTGCAAAGTGATATTATTGAACTTTTAGAAACGATAGAAAAACATTTCATCAATACTAAAACAGGACATTTACGCTTATTTTTTGATGAAAACTGGGTCGAAAAACCAGACGTTATCTCCTACGGTCACGACATAGAAGCAGCTTGGCTTTTATTGCAGTGCGCCGAAATTTCTGAAAACGAAACTTTAATTGCTAATTATAAAAAACACGCCATTCAAATAGCTGAAGTTACTCAAGAAGGTCTTGATTCTGACGGCGGTTTATGGTATGAATTTGATCCAGAAAAAGACAAACTAATTGCTGAAAAACATTGGTGGGTACAAGCCGAAGCTTTAATTGGTTTTTATAATGCGTATCAATTAACGGGCAATGAAAAGTTTCTAAACATTGTTTACAACAACTGGAAATTCATTAAAAAACACATTATCGACCAAGAAAACGGCGAATGGTTTTGGGGAATTTACCACGATAATTCTTTAATCGAAAAAGACAAAGCCGGTTTCTGGAAATGTCCTTATCACAACGGCCGCGCCTGTTTAGAACTCATGCACCGAATACAAGCCTAAGAATTCCCGAGTAAAATTTATTTATTGTATTAAAAAATAATGATTATGAAACAATTTCTTTTTTTTAGCTTCCTATTTCTAACTACAATAACTAACGCCCAAACCAACTTGGTTAAAAATGGCGGCTTTGAAAGTGAATTAATCAATTGGCGAGGAGAAGATGTTGCAACAATTTCTCCTTATGATAAAAAATCTGGTCAAAAAAGTGCCGTTATCAATCAGTTTGTGGAGAACGATTGGAAAGGTATGGATCAGATTATTTCACTTCCTAAAAACACCTACGCCGTAGAATTTAGTGTTTGGATAAAAACCGAAAGCATCGAAAGTCAAGCCGAAGCTTATAAAGCCGGAGCAATGATTATTGAATTTACAAATGCTGGTGAAAAACAAATTATTTCAGAACCCATAGCGCAAGTAAAAGGAACAACGGATTGGATCAATTACAAAAAGATAATTAAAGCTCCATCTGAAGCAAAAAAGATTAGAATTATGCTGGCTTTAGCACAGACAAATGGTTCTATCTATTTTGATGATGTAAAAGCAGTTCCCCTTACCGAAGAGGAATATGTAAAACAAAATCCAGTTGCGGTAAGTACAGAAGCTCAAAAAACAGATTCAGGAACAAAAATATTTTCTAACGGAAGTTTTGAGGAAAATCTTTCGTCATGGAATGGTTCTGGATTAATTTCTACTACAGACAAAAAAGACGGAAACAACGCTTTAGAATTAAGCTCTAAAACTCCCGAATGGAAAGCTGTTGACCAAGTTGCAACTCTTAACGAAGGAAACAAAACCATAGAAATTTCGTGCTGGCTTAAAGCAAAAGATATTCAGCAAGGTAAAGACAGCTGGAATAACGGAATGCTTATTATAGAATTTAAAAAAGACGAAACTAACAAAGCTTCAGAAGACCAAGTAATTGGCATGATAACAGGAACAACCGACTGGACTTTTTTTAAGAAATCATTCCAGATTCCCCAAGAAGCAAAAAAATACCGCATTATGGCCGCAATGAGTGTCTGCACAGGAACTTTATTGGTCGACAATATTGAGGTCAAACTATCTAACTAAACCACAAAAATGAAAACTAACCTATTTAAAATCCTTTTCATAAGCTTGTCCCTTATGATGATCACGAGTTGTTCATCAGACAAAGACACAAGCGATGAAATCATAACAGATCCACCTACGCAGGACGATCCTTTAACGACTTCTAATGTTGCCAATTATATGGTCGATGCCAATGCAACAAAAGAAACAGCCGCATTATTTTACAACTTAAAAAGATTATCTAAAACCAAATTTGCAATTGGACAGCAAGATGCTTTTAATGGTTTTTATAATGATGCCGGCGGAGATTCTGACATTAAAAAAAATACAGGCTATGACCCTGCTCTTCTGGGTTCTGACTTTATGTTTATAACTGACAAAAGCAATAACAACCAAGCCGATAACTGGTTTTATCAACAAGAACTAAAAATTGCTAATGATACTAAAGCCGCTTACGCGAAAGGCATGATTAATACTTTTTCTTGGCATTTGCGAGAACCTAATAACGAAACTTCTTTTTATGCTGCTGATATGACTACGGATCAAAAAAATACCGCTTTTAAGAGTATTTTACCCGGCGGAGCCAATCACGAATGGTACAAGAAAAAGCTGGATAAAGTAGCGAGTGTTGTTTCTAATTTTAAAGGTGCAAACGGCGAATTGATTCCGATAATCTTCAGACCTTTTCACGAATTTGACGGAAGCTGGTTTTGGTGGGGAGCTAATTTCTGCACTCCGGAAGAGTATAAAGCGGCGTATCAATTTACGGTAACGTATTTAAAAACCACAAAAGGCGTTCACAATATTCTGTATGCTTTTTCTCCAGACAATTCATATACTACAGAAACCAATTATTTGAGCCGTTATCCAGGCGATGCTTACGTTGATATTTTAGGAATGGATAATTATGGAGATTTTGATAATCAGTCGCAAGCCGGTGCAGACAGAGCAAATGCTAAACTAAAAATAATTTCGGATTACGCTAAAGCGAAAGTAAAAATTGCCGCACTGACCGAAACGGGTTATAGAGTTACAAGTTCTATTCCCCCAATCACAAATTGGTTTTCGACCTATTTGTACAGCGCATTAACTTCTAATAGTATTGAAATAAGTTATGCAATGTTTTGGAACAATAACAGTGATGGATATTATGTTCCGAATGGTTCTGTTTCTAATGCAAATGATTTTAAGACTTTCAGCACTAAAACAAAATCGGCTTTGGTAAATTCCCTGCCGAAGATGTACGAAATGCCGAAGTAAGTTTTTTTGTTTCAGGTTTCAGGTTTCAGGTTTCAGGTTTCAGGTTTCAGGTTTCAGGTTTCAGGTTTCAGGTTTCAGGTTTCCGTTATGCACACTGCATGTCATTGCGAGGAACGAAGCAACCACACTAACAATAAGAAACAAATATTTTACATTAATAGCAATTACTCGTGCAGTTTGTGTCATTTCGACGAAGGAGAAATCACACGCGTAAATCGACAAAGATTGGTTGCATTTTTTTACTGAGTTTCTAGTGCGATTCCTCCTTCGTCGAAATGACAAGATTGTGAACAAAAACGCCTAATAAAAACACAAAGCCCTAGCCCTGATGGAAGCGGCATCCTTTTTATTTTTTCTTTAAAAATAAAAAGATACAGCGGACAGCAGGATTAGCTTCTAAATATATATATAATGAAAAATAATCTTCTAAAAACTCTTGGCTTAGCACTGCTTTTTTCGACAATAGCGTGTCAGGCTCAGGAAAGAATTACGGTAAAAGGAACTCAGTTTTATAAAGGTAATAAGCCCTATTCGTACATTGGAACGAATTATTGGTACGGAAGTCTTTTGGCTTCTAAAAAAATAGGTGACCGAAAAAGACTGCTTCGCGAACTGGACTTAATGAAAAAAGAAGGCATTGACAATCTGCGAATTTTAGTTGGTGCCGATGGCGGAAAATACGATTTCACCGTTCATCCGGCGCTGCAATATGAACAAGGAAAATACGATGCCGATTTACTGGACGGACTTGATTTTTTGATTGCCGAAATGAGCAAACGTAAAATGTACGCCGTTTTGTATTTGACAAACAATTGGGAATGGTCTGGCGGTATGTCACAATATTTAGAATGGAATGGAAAAGGACCAATTCCCGTTCCAGCAATTCCGCCAAATACTTGGCCTCAGTTTATGTCGTATACCGAGCAATTTCACAGTTGCGAACCTTGTATGGAAGCTTTGAACAATCATGTGAAATTTATAATTGGCAGAACAAATGCTTATTCTCATAAAAAATATACCGAAGATACTACCATTATGGCTTGGCAGGTTGGTAATGAACCAAGACTTTTTACGGTTGAAAACGAAGCAAAATTTACAGTTTGGCTGAATAACATTGTCGATTTGATTGATAGCCTTGACAAAAACCACTTAATTTCGACGGGTTCTGAAGGTTTGAACAGTTCAAATGACAGCATGGAAATTTTTGAACGCACGCATCAGAATCCTAATATCGATTATCTGACAATGCATATTTGGCCAAAAAACTGGAATTGGTTTAAGGCCGATAATGCCGAAAAAACATTGCCAACAACTCTAGAAAATGCGGGAATTTATATTGACAAACATGTAAAAGTAGCCAACGATTTAAAACGTCCGATTATTATTGAAGAATTTGGTTTACCTAGAGAAAACGAAAGTTTAGTAAATACTTCATCTGTTGCTAATAGAGATATTTTTTACAATTACATTTTTAATAGAGTTGCAGAAAGTGTTGCTCACAATGGCGCATTGCAGGCAGCAAATTTTTGGGGATTTGGAGGCGAAGGAAAAGCGGTTAACAAAGATGGTAAATGGAATCCAGGTGATCCTTTAACGACAGATCCTCCACAAGAACCACAAGGTCTGAATTCGGTTTTCTCTACCGATAAATCAACTTTGGAAATCGTGAAAAAATATAATTTAAAATTCAAGAAATGATAAAGAATAATGCCGTATTTTTTATATTCTTAAAATTGTTTCTTTAAAAATTAATCTCGCAAAATCGCAGAGTCGCAAAGTTTTTTAAATGAACTTAAATAACTTATATGGTTTAATTACATAATACATGAAAAAAATAATCTATCTCTTTTTTACCCTATTTTTTCTGAATTTTTCTTCTGCTCAAAAGAAGCAGGATTTTGTTTTGATTTCTCCAAACGGAAAAATTAAAGTTACAATTGCAGTAAATGATAAAATAACTTGGTCGATTTTGCATGAAAAAGATATTGTTTTGGCTCCGTCAGCAATGTCATTGACTTTAGATCAAAATGAGATTTTAGGGAAAAATGCGGTCGTTATAAATTCGAAAAAAGAAACAATAAATACTTCCTTTGAATCTCCTTTCTACAAAAAGAAATCGGTTCAGAATCATTACAATCAACTGATTTTAAATTTCAAAAATGATTTCTCTATCGAATATCGCGCTTTTGATGATGGCGTTGCGTATCGTTTTAAGACTAAAAAGAAAAAAGATATTACAGTAAAATCAGAAGAAGTAGTTTTAAATTTTGATCAGGATTACAGTACTTTGATGCCTTATGTACGTGATTTAAGAAATCCTAAAGATCCTTTTATTTCGTCTTTTGAAGCACATTATGAAAACAAAAAAATCAGTGAATTTGCCAAAGACACTTTAGCTTTTTTACCTTTTTTAATTGATTATAAAAATCATAAAAAAGCAGTTTTCTTAGAAGCGAATCTTGAAGATTATCCGGGATTATTTGTAACGAATACATCTTCTAAATCTGGTTTTGAAGGTCGTTTTTCTAAATATCCTTTACAGGAAAAAAACGGTGGCTTTAACAATATCAACCGACTTATTACAGAAAGAGCCGATTATTTAGTAAAAACAAAAGGTACAAGAAATTTTCCTTGGAGAATTATTGTAATTTCCGAAAAAGACAGCGATTTAGCCAATAATGATATGGTTCAGAAATTATCTGAACCTTCAAAAATAAAAGATATTTCTTGGATTAAACCCGGAAAAGTGGCTTGGGATTGGTGGAACGATTGGAACATTTACAATATTGATTTTAAAGCTGGAATTAATACACAAACCTATAAATATTACATTGATTTTGCATCTAAAAACAAAGTCGAATATGTGGTTTTGGATGAAGGCTGGAGTCTTGAAGAAGATATCATGAAACACAATCCGAATGTTGATTTGGAAGCTTTATTCGCTTACGGAAAAGAACGAAATGTTGGGATTATTCTATGGAGTTCTTGGATGGCATTAACCAAAAACACAGATGGAATTTTAAAGAATTATGCCGATTTAGGAATCAAAGGTTTTAAGGTTGATTTCTTAGATCGCGATGACGCCAAAATGGTAAATTCGGTTTATGATATTGCACAGAAAGCAGCCGATCATAAATTGCTTCTAGACTTTCACGGCATGTATAAACCAACCGGAATTCAGCGTACTTTCCCAAATATTCTGAATTTTGAAGGTGTAAAAGGCTTAGAAAATAACAAATGGACTCCAAATGATGATGTTCCTACTTACGATTGCTCAATTCCGTTTATCAGAATGATCGCAGGACCAATGGATTATACGCCGGGCGCAATGCGTAATGCAACCAAAAGCGAATTTAAACCAAGTCATTCTAATCCAGAAAGTCAAGGAACAAGATGTCATCAATTGGCCTTATACACTATTTTTGAAGCGCCTTTGCAAATGATGGCCGATAGTCCAACGGCTTACATGAAGGAACAAGAAAGCACTGATTTTATTGCCAAAACGCCCACCACTTTTGATGAAACTCAAGCTCTAGACGGCGAAGTTGGAAAATTCGTATCGTTAGCTCGAAGAAAAGACGCAACTTGGTATTTAGGCGCTATCACTAATTGGGATTCTAGAGACCTAACTATTGATTTTTCTTTCCTTGAAAAAGGTAAAAAATACGAAGCCGAAATTTTTTCAGATGGCTTAAATGCTGATAAAGCTGCCGTAGATTACAAAAGAGAAATTATAGCAGTAGATGCAACAACTAAACTAAAATACCATTTAGCAAGTGGCGGCGGATTGGCAACAATTATTCAACCAAAAAAATAACACAAAGTATATCTGTAGAGGCGCACAGCAGTGCGTCTCACGCAACGTAACCACAAAGAGGAGACACAACAGTAGTGTATCTCCTCTTTTTTTATATCCATTCTTTGTGGTAACTGTGCGGGAGACGCACTGCTGTGCGCCTCTACAGATATGGTTTGTGTTTATTTTAAATTGTGATTACTAATCTTTTTCCGTCGGGAATATTCATCTCCCATGCTTTTTCGACATCTTTTATTGCTATCGAAACGGTTTCTATGATTAATTTTTTAGATGCTGCTAATGCGAACATATCAGGTAAAATTTCAGTTATAAGTTGTTTCATTTCGTCTTTTGTCCAGCTTCCAAAACCTGAACCTGACAATTGAAGATCGACACTTCTCAAAATTTCTGCCGATAATTGAATCGTGTCGCCCGCCAAAGAACCAACCGAAATATATCTCGTTCTGTGTGTAAAGGCACCATTGCCTTTCAGCGATTTTAGAATCAATTCTGCCGAACGTCCCCATAAATAATCGATTATAATATCTATTGGTGTATTGGCATGAATGGTTTTAAATTGTTTTATAAAATCTTCATCTGGCTGGGTAAGAATTAAATATTCATCAGCTCCTAATTTTAGTAATGCTTTTAAAGTTTCTTCATTTCTTCCGGTAACAATTACTCGTTTTGCTCCATAATGTTTGGCAAGCTGAATCGCAATTTTTCCTGTAACTCCGGTCGCCCCGTTTATTAAAACTGTTTCTCCTTTTTGAATATTTGCCCTAAAACGTAAAGCCATTGCCGAACCTGCAACCGCATTTGGCAATGCCGATGCCGTGCAATCGTCAAGATTTTCGGGAACTTTTACCATTTTATTTTTATCGACAATTGCTTTTTCGGCAATCATTCCGGTTACTCCAAGTGCATAAACTCGAGTTCCGTCTTCTAGTAAGCCTACTCCGTCGCCGCCTACAACTTTTGCAGTTGCAGTATCTTCTGCAGAATAATGTTTTCCGCTTACTATGTTCTTGTCTAAATTTTTAACTGCCGATGCTTTTACCGTCATTAAAACATGATTTTCGTTTTCGACAATTGGATTTGGAAAATCAGTGTATTGTGGTAATTCTCCGTTTTTATAAATTACTGCTGCTTTCATATTGTTTAAATTTTAAAGTATTATTTAAATTTGATGAAGCAAAATTACCATGCAGTAAATCGTCAGACGATAACATTTGTTATCAAATGCAGTTTTGAATTATTTGAGCAGTTTATTTTTTATACGGCTTAAATGGACAGAAGTTATCCCAAGATAAGAAGCAATATAATGCTGCGGAATACGCTTAATAAGCTGTGGATTTTCTTCTAAAATATGCAGATACCGTTGTTCTGGCGTATCTTTTATAAAAGAGAAAAAATGCTTCATATAATCGAAAGTACGTTCGAAAATAGTGTCAATATATTGCTCTCTTATTTCAGGAATCTCAATTACTTCATTAAGAATCATGTCTATGTCTTTTTTATCGGCATACCATAAAATACTTGGTTCTATGGTTTCGACTGTAATCGGGCTTGGAATTTTCTTTCTAAAACTTTCTATAGAAGCTACCATTCCTCCTTCTAAAAAAAATTGTAATGTTAGATCTTTTCCATCTTTATTAAACCAGCATCGAATACAGCCTTTCTCGATAAAAAAGATACGTTCTGAAATTTCTCCTTCGTTTAAAAGAACTGTTTTTGCAGCAACTTCAATTTTATTAAAACAACTAATATAACGCTCCCATTTATGGTCTTCTATCGGAAACTTATTTTTAAGAGATTCAAACATGGGAGCGTTTTTTATTATTAAATATTAAAAACAAAAAATCCGTGTCAATCAGCGTTTTCGCGATAGCGAATCAGTCATATCCGTGATCTATATGCAGTATTTGAATGAGACACTGATTAAACAGATTTACTATGTAAAAACGCGGATAAAACGGTTTTTTTCTTCTTTATTATTATTTTAGAATGGATTCAATCACATTGATTTCATCCAAAGAAAATTCAAGCTTTTGCAGACAATCAATATTATTATTCAATTGTCTAACAGAACTCGCACCAATTAAAACAGAAGTAATTCGTTTGTCTTTTTGCAGCCAAGCCAATGCCATTTGTGCCAAAGACTGGTTTCTGTTTTGAGCAATTTCATTCAATTGAGTTAATTTCTGAATGCGTTCCTGTGTAACCTCATTTTCTTTCAAATGTCCGTTTGGATTATGCGCTCTAGAATTCTCAGGAATTCCGTTTAAATATTTATCCGTTAAAAGCCCTTGTGCCAAAGGTGAAAATGCAATACAGCCCACTCCTTTTTCTTCTAAAACATCTAATAAACCATTTTCTACCCAACGCTCTAACATCGAATATTTGGCTTGATGAATCAAACAAGGTGTTCCCAATTGTTTTAAAACATCAACAGCAACTCTAGTTTGTTCTGCCGAATAATTACTAATTCCAACATACAAAGCTTTTCCTGATCTTACTGCATGATCTAAAGCCATCATGGTTTCTTCAATTGGCGTTTCTGGATCTGGACGATGCGAATAAAAAATATCCACATAATCAACACTCATACGTTTTAAACTCTGATCTAAACTCGACAATAAATATTTTCTAGAACCCCAATCTCCATAAGGTCCGTCCCACATAGTATAACCGGCTTTGGTAGAAATTATGATTTGATCACGCAGATTTCCTTGAAAATTATGCCATAATATTTTACCAAAATTCTCTTCGGCAGAACCTGGAACCGGCCCGTAATTGTTTGCCAAATCAAAATGAGTAATTCCTTTATCAAAAGCTTCTTTAGCAATACTTTCGGCATTTTCAAAATTATCTACTGACCCGAAGTTATGCCATAATCCTAAAGAAATTTCAGGTAATAATAATCCACTCTTTCCGCATCTGTTATATTTCATTGTTTTGGTTTAATGGTGAAAGTTTTAAGAATTTAAAATTACAAAAAAAATCATGCAGTTTTAGCAGATTTTAGAAGCTCTCCTTAATCAGCGAAATTTGCGTGAAAAACAATTCCTGTTTTTAAAACTAAAACAGCTCTTTATTTTTGTAAATTTGTTTAAATAATAAAATTATGAACAATAACTGGCAAAATTTAATTTCTATAGATCCAGATATCCGATTTGGCAAACCCATTATTTCTGGAACCAGAATCTGTGTCTCTGATATTCTTTCTTGGCTTTCTACTGGAATGTCTTTTGAAGAAATTATAGAAGATTTCCCTGAATTAAAAAAAGAGCATATTCTTGCTGCTCTAGCTTTTGCAGCCAATAGAGAAAACATTACAAAGATAATTGCTGCCTAATGAAATTACTTCTGGATGCAAATATATCTTGGAGGATTGTAAAACTCGTTGGAAATGATTTTTCAAACTGTTTCCACTCTAAAGACATTAAAATAAATCAACCCGCAAAAGATATTGAAATTTGGGAATTTGCAAAACAAAACCAATTTACAATATTGACTCATGACGACGATTTTGAAAAATTATTACTTTTAAAAGGAGCGCCGCCAAAAGTCATAATTTTGAAAACTTTCAACAAAAACACAAAAGAAATTGCAGAACTTCTTATTTCAAAAAAGGAAATCATTGAATCGTTTGTTTCAAATAAAGAATTGATGATTTTAGAAATTTATTAAGTATTTTCAATTCACATAAAAAAACAAACCCGACAGATTTTAAAAACCCCGTCGGGTTTGATATATAAAACCCTTTTATTCTTTTATCTCAAAACCGCTTTCTAAACCTTTATCCGAGCTTCCTCCAACTAAGATTTTAAAAGTTCCCGGCTCAACATGATAATTCCCTTCATTGTCATAAAAACCAAGTTCTGCATCTGTTAAAGCAAAAGAAATTGTCTTAGTTTCCCCTTTCTTCAAATCAACCAATTCAAAACCTTTTAGTTCTTTTATTGGTCTAATTATACTTGCAAATTCATCATGAATATACAATTGCACCACTTCTTTTCCATCATAATCTCCAGAATTTGTAACTTCAACAGAAACTTCAACCTTCTCTCCTTTAGCAAAAGACGTTTTATTCAATTTCAGGTTTTTATAATCAAATTTGGTGTAGCTTAAACCAAAACCAAACGGAAACTGAGGCGTTTTTTCAACATCTGAATAATGCGACCAAAACACATTTTTATCGCTGTCTGTAGGTCTTCCTGTGCTGTATTTATTGTAATAAATTGGCACTTGACCAACATTTCTCGGGAATGACATTGGCAATTTCCCACTCGGATTATAATCGCCATATAAAACCTGAGCCACAGCATTTCCTGCCTGAGTTCCTAAATGCCAAGCTTCAACAATTGTCGGAATATGTTCTGCTGCCCAAGGAATTGCCAACGGACGACCATTATTCAAAACCAAAACAATATTCGGATTCACTTTATAAATTTCTTCCAGCAATTCTTGCTGTAAACCAGGTAAATCTAGATTCGTTCTACTACGTCCTTCTCCACTGCTAAAACCGTGTTCTCCCAAAACCATAACTACAACATCGGCCTCTTTTGCTGCTTTTTTTGCCGCTTCAAATCCGCTTTTATCAGTTGTATTATAAATTACTTCATTTAAGAAAGATGTTTTGCCCACTAACAAATCAGCACCTTTTTCAAAAGTCAGTTTATTGTCTTTGTATTGCTGCATTCCTTCTAAAACCGAAACGGCAGTATTGTCATCGGCAGCAATTCTCCAGCTTCCAAGCGGACTGTTTTTGTCATTTGCCAAACCACCGATCAAAGCAATCTTTTGTCCAGATTTCTTTAGCGGAAGCAAATTTTTATCATTCTTTAAAAGTACAATCGACTTTTTGGCCATGTCCAGAACTCCGTCGTTATTAGCTTTACTTCCAACAACTTCTTTCTCGCGTTTCTCGTCACAATATTTATATGGATCGTCAAATAAACCCAATTCAAACTTCACGCGTAAAATTCTGCGAACAGCATCATCAATCAAAGCTTCTTTTACTTTTCCTTCTTTTACTAAATCAGCCAATTTTGCCACATACAAATACGATTCCATATCCATATCAGAACCTGCCACAACCGCTTTTAAAGTGGCATCGGCTTCGTCTTTTGCATAACCGTGCGCAATCATTTCGCGAACCGAAGCATAATCGGAAATTACAAAACCATCAAACTTCCATTTTCCTTTCAAAATATCTCTTTGTAAGAAAGCATTTCCAGTTGCTGGAACTCCATTCAAAGTATTAAACGAATTCATAAACGTACGAACACCCGCATCTACAGTCGCTTTAAACGGTGGCAAAACCGAATTATACAACTTAGAGTTGCTAATATCTACAATATTATATTCTAATCCAGCCTCAACATAACCGTAAGCTGCAAAATGTTTCGAGCAAGCTGCAATCGTATTTACTTTAGCCAAATCTGCAATAGTTTCACCTTGAAAACCTTTTACCCTTGCATACCCAATTTTACTTCCTAAATACGGATCTTCTCCCGCGCCTTCCATTACACGTCCCCAGCGAGCGTCGTTAGAAACATCTACATTTGGACCAAAAGTCCAATTTATTCCAGAAGCCGAAGCTTCGTCAGCTGCAATTGCAGCCGATTTTTTTATCGCTTCCAAATCCCAGCTTGCCGATTCTGCCAGCGGAATTGGACTTAACGTTTTATAGCCATGTATTACATCAAAACCAATAATAAGCGGAATTCCTAAACGTGTTTCTTCGACCGCAATTTTTTGTACAGCACGAACTTCTTTAACACCTCTAACCGTTAACATCGAACCCACTAATCCTTTTCGTAAATGTTCGTATTTTAATTCAGCCGTTCCTCCTTTTGGCGCAGGCCCTGTAACATCCCAAAAACCGTTGTATTGATTCATTTGTCCTACTTTCTCCTCCAGCGTCATCAATGGTAAAAGCAAATCAATACGCTGCTCGATTGTTTTATTTTTATCCATATACGGCTTTTTCTGTGCATTCATATTTCCAACAGTAAACAGGGCGAAAACCCCAATAGTTAATATTTTTTTATTTTTCATAGTGGTTTAGTTAGTATGTAAGTTTAGGCATGTCCCTCCGGGTCGGGCTATCCGCTTCAAGTCCTCGCACTTCCTTCGTCAGGCTGTGGGCTTTCCACTACTATCCCTCACGCAATTCTCGGGAAACAAGAAGTTTCTATTTTTTTTATTGTCATTTTTGTCATTTTCACAATAATAGTATTGCAACAATTTTGTCATTCTGAGGAACGAAGAATCTTCGCAGGTGACTCCACAATGTAAGTCGTCAATCTTTGTCGAATGCCTAGTGCGATTTCTCGACTTCACCCGAAATGACAAACTAGGTGTATTTTGATTGCGGAGTTACCTGCGAAGATTCTTCGTTCCTCAGAATGACAACCTTTATGCATAAACTTTATACATAAAGGTTGTGTGTTTACCTTTGTCAAAATTTAAAACTTTGACAAAGGTTTACGTGATACTAATCTAAAATCTACATTCTAAAATCTAAAATTCCACTTCACTCCGTAATAAAACAAGATGCAGGCAAATTAGCTTTATTAAACAAATCCGAATGTGTTGTATTTCCCCACGCAAAACGCACTTTTACAGGAACAGTAACTTTTTTACTCACCAAAATCACTTGATTGTTTTTTATTGAAGCTTCGGCTGCGTAAAAAACACCATCGGCTCCAGCCACTTCAAATTGATTTGATGTTTTATTTTTAAAGTACAAACCTTCTGCATAATCAAAAGAAACAATTGCTTTGTTTTTATCAGTCTTAAATTCTTTATAAAGAGGGCTATTAACCAAATTAGAGTTGGTTTTATAAATATTCGCTAAAGCTAAATCTGCCAAACGAATTCCGACTGCTTTTTTATTTTTTGGATGAATATCAATAGTGTCCGAAACATCACTAATTACGACCATTTTTGTATTAGGAACTTCATTAAGTAATTTTCTCTGGGAATCTCTCACAATAACATTAGAGAAATTATTACTTCCTGTTTTGTAAGGTGCGATTTGTACATAATAAAACGGAAAATCGTCGTTCCAAGCTTTTCGCCAAGAAGTAATTAAAGCACCTAAAGTTTTATCGTATACTAAAGAACCAACATTCGATTCGCCTTGATACCAAAGTGTACCTGCAATTTTAAACCCAGCAAACGGATAAATCATCGCGTTATATGCACGTCCGGGTTGTCTTGGTCCATATTCCTGTTCGTTTAGTTTTTTGGCATTTTCCAATAAAATTGGATCGTTTTGTACAACCTCATCCGGCATCCAGATTTCGGCAGGAGTTCCACCCCAATTGGATGAAATTAATCCAATTGGAACATTTTTTAAATCTTCACGTAAATGTTGGGCGAAAAAATATCCAATAGCACTAAAATACTTCATCGTTTCTGGAGTCGATTCTGTCCAATTCCCTAATAAATTATTTTGTGGAGTTGTTGCTGTTAATTTCGGAACGGTAAAAAATCGAATATTCGGATTTGATGCCTTTTTTGTTTCTTCCTCTCCATTATCAATTCCCCAGCTTGCCGGCATTTCCATATTAGATTGTCCAGAGCAAACCCATACTTCACCAATCAAAACATTTTTCAGAACAACTTCGTTGTATCCTTTTATGGTAATAGTATAAGGACCTCCAGCTTCGGGAGTTTTTATTTTAAGTTCCCATTGTGCCTGATTGTTTGTCGTAACTTTATATTCTTGATTGTTCCAACTCGAAACTAATTTAATTTCTTCTTTTGGATTTGCCCAGCCCCAAATCTTCACTTCAGAGTTGCGCTGTAAAACCATATTATCACCAAAAATATTCGGAAGGGAAACGTTTGCCATCATAGTACTGGAAATCAACAGAAAGAAAACAAACTTAAATATATTATTTTTCATTTAACAGCTTTTTTAAAAATGGAGCATATTCGTCGGCCATAACTTTTTGATCGGCAACATCTGGATGTCCTAAACAGCCATTTGGAGTCATTGGTTTGTACTTAAAAATCAAAATTGGTTTGTGCGTTTTATCAGCTGTAAACGCCTCTTTTACTTTGTTGAGGCAATCTTCAAAAACAACTGCTCTATCACCATTTACCATCGGACTATTGGTAATTACAATTTGCGCTTTTGGATTATGAGTGTACAACATTTTAATAAAGTTAATATAGTTCGAAATGTATTTTTCAGGATTAAAAGGCAGACGCTCTTTTTTGCCGTCTCCACCCGAAAAATCATTTGTTCCTAAAGCAATACTTATAATATCAGGCTGAAAAGCAAAATCGTATTTAGGTTTTGAAGGATCTTTGGTTAGGTATAAATTTCCGTATAAATCTGGCATAATGCCTTCCTCTTTATTTTCGTCATTCCAATTGCGATACATTCCAATTCCAGAAACCGAACTCATTAAATATGAAGCTCCAATTTCTCTAGAAAGTACTGGCCCGTAAGCCATATATCCGTTATGATGATCAAAATATTCTCCTTTATCGCAAGGAATATCAGACGGATCGCTTGCTGCACCACATGTGATAGAATCTCCGATAAACTCAATTTTCTTTTTCTTTTTTGCCGTAATCGAAGTTAATTTTGCTGTTGTTCCAGCAAATAAAACGTTGCCACTCTGCGCTTCTGTAGTTTTATAAATAGTAAGATTGTGTTCTTTTTTATTGGAAGTTATTTTTATTGGAAAAGATTGTGGTGCACCTTTTTCAACTCTCAATTTTCCAATATATTTTCCATCCAAAACTAAGGAAACATAATTATGATGTTCCCAAGAATCAATACTTTGGAGAGAAACTGAACATTCATTTCCAGTAAAATTGAATGAAACGGAAGAAGCAGATCCAATTAAAACTACAGTATTATTTTGTAGTTTATCAACTCGGCCTTCGTAAAGAAATGTATTATTTTTTGTTTGTGAAATCGAAACAGTCGAAATCAGTAAAAACAAAATTAAAAGCGGTATTTTTTTAAGAAACATAATTTATTTGTTAAAATATAAATGCGATTCACAAATATACCCGAAATAAACTGTTCAAAAAGATACTAAAACATCAAAAAGTAATAAAAAAACACCAAAAATAATCCTTTCTTTTTTGCGTTTTAATACTTGTTCGTAACATTCAATACCAGACATCTCTTTGATTTTCAAAACTAATGTCTATCTTTAAAATTAACTTCTTAAAATGAAATTAGCACTTTATATACTATTTACTGCATCTGTTTTAACTACTTCTTTTGTAAAAAAAGAAAATAAAACTGTTATTAGTTCTACTCAAAAGGCACAAACTGCTATTGACAGAGATTCAATAATTACTTATGCCAAAAAATATTTGGGAACGCCCTATTTATACGCAAGTAATGACCCGAAAAAAGGTTTTGACTGTTCGGGTTTTGTTAGTTATGTCTTCAATAATTTTGGTATAAGCTTACCGCGAAGTTCGAGTGGTTATAAAAATATAGGGACGGCATTGACTCCAGAAGATTTTAAGGTTGGAGATATTTTAGTTTTTTATGGTTACAAAGACAAAACAATGATTAGTCATCTCGGAATTATCTGCGAAGCAAATGGTATGAAGTCAAAATTTATACATTCTTCTTCTGGAAAAACAAGCGGTGTAACTATTTCTGAATTAGGCTCAGAACATTATACTAATCGTTTTTATAAATGTATTGATGTGATATCGAAATGATTTTTTTTGCCACGAATTACACTAATTTTCACTAATTATACTTTGTATTAATATCAATTTACAAAATAAAAAATTCGTGGAAATTCGTGTAATTCGTGTAATTCGTGGCAAACCTTTTATTCTTCCGTCAATAATTTTATTAGACTTTCATCTCTTTGATACACATCTTTATAGAAATTTAATTGTCCTTTTCTGTCTACCCAAGCGGTAAAATAACCAATATAAACGGGAACTTTCTTTTTTAGTGTGTACCAATTTTCTTTACCAGCATGCATTGCTTTATCAATTTTTTCTGGATTCCATTTCGGATCGTCTTTTAAAAGTTCGATCGCTAATTCTTTTGGTTTTGCAACACGTACGCAGCCGTGGCTAAATGCTCTGTTTTCACTTTGAAACAAACTTTTTGCCGGCGTATCATGCAGATAAATATTATTTGAATTTGGAAATAAAAACTTCACCAAACCTAGTGAATTGTTTACGCCTGGTGCTTGTCTAACAGCGCCGTTATTCCATTCTAAATGTTTTTGGGCTAAATAATTCTTGTTTTTAGCCATTCCGGGTTTAATCTCTTTATTGATAATACTTTGCGGTACATTCCAATACGGACTAAAGACGATATAACTCATCATTCCGCTAAAGATAACCGTTTTAGTCATGGCTTTTCCCACTACTACTGGCGAAATGAAACTAATTTCGTGATCGCGAATTAAGTACAATCTAAACTCTGGAATATTAACTTCAATGTATTCTTTGTCTTTTTCCAACTGAGGATCAATCCATCTACAGCGTTCCATATTGGCAATAATAGTTTTTATTCTATCCGAAACAGGAACATTCAATTCGTCAATATGTTCTTTTAAAATTATATTTTTTGGAGTATTCCCGTGATGAAATTCATAGTCTTTCATAGCAGAAATTAAGGTAGAATCACAAAGCTCACTTTTATTATTTTCTTTGATATCTCCCGTTATATAAAGCCTTTCTCTAATTTGAGCTATTGTCGCAACAGAATCTCCTTCTTTAAGACTTTTAAAATCATCTCCAACTTCTATAGTTTTCCAACCGCCTTTTTTTTCAATTTCTCTGTATTTTTTTAATACGTCACGCAGTTTATAATACTGACTGAACATTTTACTTTTATTATCATCATTAATAGTAGCATGTTTAAAAATGGAATCTGAGAATGCTTGATAATTTACTTTTTTTCGAGGTAAAAGCCATTCTAAAGAGGTTGATGTTTTTTCGTCGACGCCGTTAAATACTTTTTCGGCATAATAGAAATATAAATTGGTAATCATCAAATCGGTATCAATCTGTGATAATTTATTGTCCGATAAACGCTCAAAAATTGGAGTTATCTTATCGTTATAAGGAAAATTAGCTTTCAATCCTTCATCTTCTAAACTTCTGTATTTATTAAATAAAGTATTTCCAAATTCTACTACGCCTTTATTATCTAACCATAATTGAGCAGCTTTTTTTTCTGCATACAAAGACGCAACATCTTTTTTGAATTTTTCTAATTTAGGATATTCTTGATAAAATTTAGAAATAGAAATAGTATCAATTGTAAGTTTAAGTTCTGGGAGTTCTACTTTTTTTGAAGTATTTTTTTGATCTTCCTCTTTATCTTTTGATTTAGAATTGCAGGAAACAACAATAAAAAGCATGATAATTGCAACAAACGAATACAAAATTTTCATAAAAATATTTTTAATAAAAATAGCAAAGTTTTAGTAAAAACATCTCATTATTAGAAAATAAAAAACTCCAAACACATTACATGTTTGGAGTTCTCGCGATATAACCAACCTATTAAAATTCTTAGATTACTGTACCTTTTAAGGTAAGTATTTTTGGTGCTGTTTCTGCACTTGTTGTTACGGTAACTGTTTTAGTAAAACCGCCTTTGTTTGCTGCATTATAAGTTGCTGTAACTTTTGCCGTTTTTCCTGGCTGAACAGGTTCTTTTGTATAATCTGTAGCGGTACAACCGCAAGATCCCTGCACGTTTGTAATAACTACTGCGGTTTTTCCTGTGTTTTTAAATTCATAAATAATTGGTTTTGGAGTTCCTTGTGGAATTTCTCCAACATCAATTGTAGATGCTTTCCACACAATTGTAGATGCTGTAGTTCCTTCTTTTGCAGTTGAAACGAATGATTTTACTGGTGCAATTGCTGAAAAAGACATTAATCCTAAAGCTAATGCTAACATTGAAATTTTGATTGCTTTCATAATTATATATATTAATGGTTTGTAGTTCTTATTTTACATTACAAATGTATATTAGATGAATTCAAGGTGCTGTTAAGCGGTTTCAAATCTTTGTTAACGACTTGTTAAGACCTGATTTTTAGCATATTTTTGATTAATATTACACTCTTAAATACCTCTTTCTTGAAAATAAATAAACTCAATAGTATCATCATTTTAGGATTGATTGCCATCATCAGCATATTAGTGGCGCAATTACTCTGGACGAAGGAAGCTTTTACTATAGAACAGAAAAAACTAAGTCAGAAAGCACATATTGCTTTACTTGAAGTTGCTAAAAAATTATACGAAGGCACAAATCATGAACTTCCTGCTCAGAATCCTGTTCAGAAAATTGCCAATGATTATTATATAGTGAATATCGATAATGCTTTTGAACCTGATATTTTAGAGTTTTATCTGAAATCGGAATTCAAAAAAATGAACATCACAACAGATTTTGAGTACGCGATGTACAATTGTCAAAGTGATGAAATGGTTTATGGTGATTATATTTCTTTGTCTAAAAAAGGAAAAGAAAACAAAACGGTTTATTTTCCTAAACACAAAAACTTAGTCTATTATTTTGCAGTTCGTTTTCCTAACGAAACTACTTATTTATTCAGCTCGATGCGTTTTTGGTTTATACTTTCTACAGCGCTCATTCTTATTTTATTGATTTATGTGTATTCTATTTTTAAACTTTTACAGCAAAAGAAATATTCTGAACTGCAAAGGGATTTCATCAATAATATGACGCATGAATTTAAAACACCTTTGTCTTCAATTTTAATTGCTTCAAAATATTTAATTGAACAAACTCCTATTAAGGACGATAAAAAACTGCATACGTATACAGATATTATCATCAAACAAAGTAATAAGTTAAACAGTCATATTGAGAAAATTTTGAGCATTGCTAAATCTGATTACAATCCATTAGAATTGAAAAAAGAAAGTATTCTCATTATTCCTATTATAGAAGAAGTAATTACAAATATTCAATTAAAATATCCTGAAGCGAATATTAAAATTGAAAGTAATTCTAATGAATACAAACTAGAAACAGATCTTTTTCATTTTTCAAATTTGGTTTATAATCTTTTGGATAATGCTGTAAAATACTGTAATGAAAAACCAGAAATCACGATTCTAATTAAGGAAGAAAATTCTATTCTAAAATTAGAATTTATTGATAACGGAATTGGAATTACTCCTAAAAAAATATCTTTTATCTTTGATAAATTTTACCGCGTTCAGAATGAAAAGAGCAATGAAGTAAATGGCTTTGGTCTTGGCTTATATTATGTAAAAGAGATTTGCGGTTTACAGAGCTGGAAAATAAAAGCGGAAAATAATTTAGAAAACGGCATTACAATAACCTTGTCTATTCCTTATAAAAAATGAAACAATTCAGAGTACTTTATACCGAAGATGATGAAACTTTAGCTTTTTTGACTAAAGATAATCTGGAACAGCATAACTATGAGGTTATACATTGCTGTGATGGAAAATTAGGTTTTGAAACCTTTAAGAAGGAAAATTTTGACATTTGTATTTTTGATATTATGATGCCAAAAATGGATGGTTTTGAATTGGCTGAAGAGATTAGAAAAATAAACACAGATGTTCCGATTATATTTCTTTCGGCTAAAACGTTGAAAGAAGACCGCATTAAAGGGCTTCGTTTAGGTGCTGATGATTATTTAGTAAAGCCTTTCAGTATTGAAGAATTACTTTTAAAAATTGAAATTTTCTTGAAACGTTCGCAGAAAAACAATTTGGTTGAAAAATTTGTTTATGAAATTGGCAAGTATCAATTTGACACTAAAAATTTTATTCTGTTTAATGAAAATGAAAAAATAGGCCTTACACAGCGTGAAGCGGAATTATTGAAATTATTTCTTGATAATAAAAATTCGGTTTTAAAAAGAGAGCAGATTTTAACCTCACTTTGGGGAACCGACGACTATTTTATGGGCAGAAGTTTGGATGTTTTTATTTCGCGTCTGCGAAAAATTCTAATAAATGAGCCTGGAATTTCTATTGAAAACCTTCATGGAATTGGTTTTCGATTTACAATGTGATTTTTACACTTAAATTTATTTTAAAATTTTGTATTTTTAATATTAAATATTCTAGATATGAAATTGCATCATTTACGCAACGCGACTTTAGTAATTGAAACAGAGAAGCATGTTGTTTTAATTGACCCAATGCTGGGCAAAAGAAAAACTATTGCTCCTTTTACAATCTTTCGTTACAAACCTAAAAGAAATCCGCTTAAAGTACTGCCTAAAAACAGCCGAGAAATTTTGAGCAAAGTCACACATTGCTTAATTACACACTTACACCCAGATCATCTTGATAAAGCGGGTGAGATTTTTTTAAGAAGAAAATCGATTCCGGTAATCTGCAATGCAAAAGATGAAGAAGTTTTGGCTAAAAGAGGCCTAACGATTAGTCAGACTTTAAATTATTGGGAACCTCAACCTTTTTTAGATGGTAAAATTACGGGTATTCCAGCCCTTCACGGTTACGGTTTTATTGCAAAATTGATGGGAAATGTAATGGGTTTTCATATTGAACTTGAAAATGAGAAATCGGTTTACATTAGTTCTGACACTATTCTTACTGAAGATGTAAAAAAAGTACTTATGGAACTTAAACCTGATATTGCAACGGTTGCCTGCGGTACTGCAAGATTAGATTTTGGACAGCCGTTATTAATGCGAATGGATGATATTTTGAAATTTACGGCTCTTGCTCCTGGAAAAGTTTTTGCTAATCATTTAGAGGCTTTAAATCATTGCCCGACAACGAGAGAACAATTAAAACAAGCTTTAATAGACAATAATCTTATGTCAAAAACTTCGGTTCCGAATGACGGGGAATGTGTAGAATATTAATTATAAAATTAATAACCCAAATTCACGAAGTGTATTGATAGGTTTTGAATACCAAAACAATTCAAAATCCTCAAATTGGGTTTCAAAATCTGTTTTTACTTCTTGAAAAGTGTAATTTTTAGCGTTTGCAACGGTGATTTTTTTCAAGATTTCAACTAGCCATTCTCCTTCGTCTTTATTGGTTTGAATGGTGAAGCTTTCTTTTTTATCATGAAAAGTCAGCGTTAGCATTTCCCAAGATCTTCCTTTTTTAGATTTTGTGAAAGATTCAACAGAAGGCCTTCCTCCTAACCAAACTACTTTTGCATTTGGTTTTGTATTAAAGTCATTTCCTTCTTCGAGAGCATTAAAAATAAAATCGGGATCAATTTTGGTTTTTGGAATTTTGAAATCAAACCAATCTTGCAATTCGTAATCAAAACAGATTCCGTGCATAAAATTGAAAAGCGATTTTTTTAATCCGAAACTAAATTTATCGTGATTGATTCCTGTAGAATCGGTATAATCAATATCGTTATTGGCGAAAGTTCCGATAGTTTCTGTTGCTTTTGTAACGCCAAATTTCTCTGGATACAAACCGACCGGACTGTGAGCCGTCATAGCAAATTGATGCCAAAATCCTGATTGTAGAATTCCTGCTTCAAATAATTGACGTACCATTTCGAGACTGTCAACCGTTTCCTGAATTGTTTGTGTTGGATATCCGTACATTAAGTACGCGTGAACCATGATTCCGGCTTCGGTAAAATTTCGGGTTACTTTTGCAACTTGTTCTACGGTTACACCTTTGTCAATTAATTTTAATAATCGATCTGAAGCGACTTCTAAACCACCAGAAACGGCAATACAGCCAGAAGCTTTTAAAAGCAGACATAAATCGGCAGAAAAACTTTTTTCAAAACGAATGTTTGTCCACCAAGTTACAGCAAGTTTTCTTCGTAAAATTTCGATTGCCAAAGCACGCATTAAAGCCGGCGGTGCAGCTTCATCAACAAAATGAAAACCATTTTGACCTGTTTGAAGCATTAAATCCTCCATTCTGTCGCAGAGTAAATTAGCAGCAACAGGCTCATAAACTTTTATATAGTCTAAAGAAATATCGCAGAAAGTACATTTTCCCCAATAACAGCCGTGTGCCATTGTGAGTTTGTTCCAGCGTCCGTCGCTCCACATTCGGTGCATCGGATTTACAATTTCAATAACCGAAATGTATTTATCTAAAGGCAGATCTGAATAATCTGGAGTTCCGACAAATGCTTGTTTGTAATCGTGTTTAAGTGAATTATTTTTGTAAACTACTTTTCCGTTTTCTAATAAAAACGTTCGCTTATAAGCATTGTAATCTGGGTTTTCTAAATTGAAGATTAATTCTTCAATTGGTACTTCGCCATCATCCAAAGTAATGAAATCGAAAAACTCAAAAACACGCGCATCAGAAAGTGATCGTAATTCGGTATTTGGAAAACCGCCGCCCATTGAAATTTTAATTTCAGGATGATTTTGTTTTACCCATTGCGCACATCTAAAAGCGCTGTATAAATTCCCTGGAAAGGGAACAGAAATTAAAAACAAAGTTGGATTTACAGTTTCAATTTTATCTTTCAATAATGAAATTAAAATCGAATCTATGTAAGTTGGTTTTTGCTGTAAAGCTTCGTATAATTCATCAAAAGAATTGGCACTTCGACCTAAACGTTCGGCATATCGGCTGAAGCCAAAATTTTCGTCAACACATTCTACAATATAATCCGAAATATCTTCAAGATATAAAGTCGATAAATGTTTGGCTTTGTCTTGCGTTCCCATTGTTCCAAAAGCCCAATCGAGTTCTTCTAACTGTGCAAAACGAGAGGCTTCCGGCAGAAAATCTTCTTGACAAATCTGCAATGCCAATGTTGGATTTTTTCCTTGTAAAAACTGAATAACTGCATCAATAGTTTTGATGTATTCATCTTGTAAGGCAAAAATACGCTTAGAATTATCTGAAACATCTCTGCCATCTTCAAACTTGAAACTTGAAATTTGAAACAAATCAACTAATCCTTTCTTAGAAAACAATTCCAAAATCACATCAATACCCAAATCAGCCTGAACTGATTCTACATTTTTTGTATTCAGAAACCCTTTGATATAAGCGGTTGCTGGATACGGTGTATTCAGTTGGGTAAATGGCGGTGTGATTACAAAAAGCTTAGTTTTCAAAAGGGAATTATTTTCTGCAAAAATACGGGATATTTATATTCTTTTTATGAAAAGATTTTTAAGGGTTTATTTGTGTTCTGGAGTTGGAATTTTTGGTTTTATTTAGTAGATATTTAATTACATTTGCGAGCCACTAAATTTTATTTATGAAACGAATTTTACTCCTCTTTTTTTTTATATTTTCTACATTTTGTTATTCCCAAGAAATTTGTAATAACGGAATAGATGATGACGGGGACGGGAAAATAGATTTAAATGACAGTGATTGTGTATGTAATAAGACAGCTTCAATTTTAGCAAATTCTTCTTTTGAAGAAAAAACTCATTGTCCTTATGATGCAAACGATTTAAGTCCAGTAATCTCTTGGGTAAAGGGAACACAACCTTCTCCAGATTATATCAATTGCCAAAAATATAATATTATTTATGACAAAAAACTTAATGATTTTCCTGACGGTGATGGGATAATTAGAGCTGCATATAAAAATAGCAGAAAAGAATACCTCGCAACTAAATTACAAACTCCCTTGATTGCAGGTACAAAATATCAATTAAAATTAAACATTGCTACTTTAACAACAATTGAAACCAGTAGTACTACGGAATATGATTTCGATTATTTAGAGCCTGTTAACATCACCCTTTTTGGCTGCAACAATCGCGATAATTTGCCATTATATACCAATTCCAGCCCTAACGAATTTGATTCAACTTGGATTGAAATAGGCCATGCTACTTATCAGCCTCAATCTAAATGGGGAGAAATAACGATTACTTTTACTCCTAATGTAGATATAAATTCAATAATGCTTGGCGCTCCATCGGGAAAACTGCCTCCTTTATTTGATACTTTGGAATACCTTTCAATGTTGTACGATAAATTAGATTTAAATACGGCAGAAAATTTTGGAGTAACCATTTCTCAAACAGGATCTTTTTGTGATGGTAATTTAGAATTAACCGCTAGCCTTCTCAAAAATCTAAATTCAACTACTACTTATCAATGGTATAAAGATGGAATTGCAATAATTGGCGCTGTAAATAAAATTTATAATGTACCATCAATAACAACGAATGCAGCTGCTTATTCCGTTAAAATAACTAATGGAAGTGATTGCTTTATTAGTTCAAACCTAACAATAAATAATTCACTTCCAAGTCCCGATGCAACTGTAGTTCAACCTACTTGCATTGAAAAAAAAGGCAGTATCACAGTTAAAGAAACGGGACTAAATTATAGTTTCGACAACGGTAAAACATGGCAGACTGATCCTCGTTATATTCCCGTAGGACCAGGTAAATATTATGTTAAAACAAAATCTACTTCTGGTTGTATTTCAACACCTAGTATTATAACAATCATTGATCCTATTTTATTAGAAAGACCATCATTTTCAATTATCCAACCTACCTGCAGCACTAATGGCAGTATAACTATTACAACTCCAGCATCTCAATTTAGTTTTGATGATGGAATAACTTGGAGTACTAATGCAACAAAAAATAATTTACCAGTAGGAAACTATAACATTAAAATTAAAAACAATTTTGGATGTGAGTCTTATACACGTAGTGTATTTCTTTTTACTCCACATATAGATTACCCGCAGTTTACATATACAGTTCCTACCTGTAGTACTGGAGGGAGTATTACTATTACAACGCCTGCATCAGAATATAGTTTTGATAATGGTGCAACTTGGACTACAAATCCTACTGCTGCAAATTTAGATCCAGGTTACTATTTAATAAAAATTAAAAACGAATATGGATGCGAATCTAATTCACCGCTAGAATATATCTATTTAAAAAAATTCTACGTCCCAACTCCCAAGGTAAAAAAGGTTGAAGTTACTTGCGGACATCTAGGTTCTATAACAATTTTGACTGTTGCTGATCAATATAGCTTTGACAATGGTGCAACATGGACCAATAATCCAAAAGCTGAAAATCTAAATTCTGGTTATTATATTATAAAAACAAAAAATGAATTAGACTGTGAATCTGAACCTAACTATGTTCTTTTAAATCCTTTTTATCTTCCACCAGCTAATTTCAAAATGGTACAAGCTACCTGTACTGTCAATGGAAGTATCACAATTACTACACCAGCCGCTGAATATAGTTTTGACCGTGGATTAACTTGGTCTACGAATCCAACCGCTCCAATTCCGCCTGTTTTTAGCTCGTTTTTTGTTGTTATCAAAAATGAATTTGGCTGTACATCAGAACCTCAATATGCATATATATATCCTGATCTTTATTCTGGTCTAGATACTACATACAAAATAGATAAAGAAATAACGTGCGATTCTGGTGCAAGTATAACTATTACATCACCAGGATCGGAATTTAGTTTTGAAGATTTTCAACCTTCTTGGACCACAAATCCAACCGCTGCAAATCTGAAAGCTGGTTATTATACTTTACAATCCAGAAACAGTAATGGCTGTATAACAAATTCTAAAAGAATTTATATTGCTGATCTTTATTTAGATTTCCCTACTTATACCGTTATTCAGCCTGATTGCAATCATAATGGAAGCATTACAATTACAACTCCTGCTGCTCTTTACAGTTTTGACAATGGAGAAACTTGGGGAACAAACCCAACAAAATCTAATTTGGAAGAAGGCAATTATGATATTGTAGTAAAAAATGAATTAGGCTGTATAAGTTATCCATCATTCATACATATTTTTCCATTTTATCTTCAACCTCCAACTTTTCAAATTATCCAGCCAACTGATTGTGGTGATAATGCAACTGGCAGTATTATAATAACCAGTCAAGCTGATTTTTATAGTTTTAATGATGGAGCAACATGGAGTACAAATCCTGTGGGTGCAAATTTGCCTGTAGGTTCTCAATATCGTATAAAAACAAAAAACAATAATGGATGTGTCTCACAAAGTATTTATCTAAACTTTACGCCATTTGAGTTAGGATACGCCCATTATTTATCCACTAGTCCAACTTGTGACCAAGGCGGTACTATTACGATTACTACTCCAGCACCTTTTTATAGTTTTGATGGTGGAGAAACTTGGGGTACTAACCCTATAGCTTTAAATTTACCTGCAGGTTATTATATACCAAAAATAAAAACTGAATCAGGTTGTATTTCACCATCATATTATAATATCCGTTTTGATGACCCAAAATTGAGTTATCCAACTGTACGAGTAATACAACCTAAATGTGGAGTTTCTGGAAGTGTTATAGTTGATACACCCGCTGCGCAATATAGTTTTGATGGAGGGAGAACATGGAGTAATTCAAATCAAATTCTGAATATAAAAGCATCAACTAATACAAGTAGGTACTATATAATAACAAAAGATGAATCAGGTTGTGAATCATACCAGACCGTTTCAACCATTTATCCCGTTTATCTAGACCCGCCTGATTACTCTACAACAAAACCTACATGCCAACTAGGGGGAAGCATTTCTATAGACCCAATTGGAGCTGAATATAGTTTTGATAATGGATTGACATGGAGTTCAAATCCAACTGCTACTGATTTAGAAGAAGGAAATCATTTTATCATTTTGAAAAATGCATTAGGCTGCGAATCATATCCGCTTGCTGTTTATATACCTAAATTCTATCTTGACGAACCATTATTTGCAGTAACTCAACCCAATTGTGAAGGTTTAGGAAGCATTAAGGTAACAACTCCTGCCTCAGAATATAGTATTGATAATGGAATTAACTGGGTTTCTAATTCTACAATTTCAAACTTGAAACCTGGAAATTATTACTTAAAAATAAAAGACTCATTTGGATGTGAATCTAATTCTAAATACATTTCTCTTTACGATTTAAACCCTTCTCCTGAACAACCAAATGTTTCTGTTCAACAACCAAGCAGCTGTACTTCTCCAAAAGGTATCATTACAGTATCAACAAATGCATATCAATACAGCTTTGATGACGGACTTACTTGGACTACAAATTCTAAAGCAACAGATTTAGTTTCTGGTACTTATTTTGTTAAAATTAAAAATAGCGCGGCAGGCTGCCCTTCAGCTTCTACTAAAACAATAATTAATACTCCTTTAGACGCTATAACAACTCCAAACTATATAGTTAATCAACCTATTAGCTGCACTAATCCTTTTGGTACTATTTCGATCACAACTATAGCTGCAAAATATAGTTTCGACAACGGATTAAGTTGGAGAACAAATGCAGATTCTGGAAATTTAGCTATTGGAAGTTATATGATCAAGATTCAAAATTCAGCTGGTTGTGAATCTGAAGCCGTTTCAATTCAAATAAATCCACCTGCAGATTTTCCGAGTATTCCAACGTATAGTACCATTCAGCCAGACTGCAGTAATAATCAAGGAAAAATAACTATTCTCTCTCTTGCATCAGAATATAGTTTTAATAATGGTGTAAACTGGAATACTAATGCAACATCAGCATTTCTAAATGCCGGAGAATATTCTCTAAAAACAAAAAACTCAAATGGATGTATTTCTGAAACTGTAAAAGCAACTATAACACCTTTTATTAATTCTATACCAACTCCTGAAAATTTAAATCCTAAAATCTTCTGTATTCAGGAAAATGCGACTTTAAATAATATCAGCACAACAAATGGTCAAAACATAAAATGGTATGATACATTAACAGGTGGAATAATATTACCAAATAATACTTTACTGCAAAATGATAAAACTTATTTTGCTTCGCAAACTATAAATGGATGTGAAAGCGAAAGAACTCCTGTAACTATAAAAATTCAAGACACTACGGCTCCAACTGGCGATGCCAATCAGCTCTTTTGTACAGGTCAAAATCCAACTTTAGAAAATATTGTCGTTACGGGAGAAAATATAAAATGGTATGATGGTTTGACTAATGGAAATCTTTTAGCAAACAATGCTAATCTACAAAACGGAATAACTTATTATGCTTCGCAAACTATTAATGCTTGCGAAAGTCAAAGATTAGCAGTTATGGTTTCT
>NZ_WMID02000028.1 GCF_009711165.2 Flavobacterium sp. MC2016-06
TGGCACACAGTACCAGTTCCTGTAATGCTTCCCGCAGCAGCCGGAAGAGGATTTACTGTAATACTTAAACCTGATGATACTGTTCCGCTGCCACATCCATTTGTTCCTTGAACTGTTACAGTTCCTGAAGCGGCCGATGCAGAATAACTCACTGTTATTGAACGTGTATTTGTTCCTGATGTAATTGATGCTCCGGTTGGCAATGTCCAAGTATAACCAGTTGCATTTGCAATTGCCGGAACAGAATAAGTTACACCTGTCTGACCTTGACACACAGTACCACTTCCTGTAATTGCTCCTGCCGCAGCTGGAAGCGGATTTACTGTAATACTAAAACCTGATGACACTGTTCCATTTCCACACGTATTTGTTCCCTGAACTGTTACAGTTCCTGAAGCAGCTGATGCAGAATAGCTTACTGTAATTGAATTTGTATTTGATCCTGATGTTATTGAAGCTCCGGTTGGTAAAGTCCAAGTATATCCCGTTGCATTTGTAATTGCTGTTACAGAATATGTTACTCCTGATTGACCCTGACACACAGTTCCAGTTCCTGTAATTGCTCCTGCCGCAGCTGGAAGCGGATTTACAGTTAATCTAGCTGTATTTGATATTATAGAACAACTACCACTTGTGATAGTACAACGCACATAATTACCGCTATACCCAAGTGGTGTATTGCTTAAATTTAATGAAGCAGTGTTATAACCTGTTACTCCAGCAACACCGTTTGTAGTTAGCCAATTTGTTAAACCGTCAGCTGAATATTCCCAAAAATAAGAAGGACTTGATGCTGAAGTTGAAATAGTAAATGCTCCACTTCCATTCTCACATACAGCTAATGCTTGAGGCTGGGTACTAATTACTGGTAATGAATTAACTGTAATATTTAAAACTCTCGTAGTAAAACCACATGTGTTAGTAGCTGTTACAGTATAATTTGCAGCAGCGCTAACAGCAGTTGGTGTTCCTGTTATTGCTCCTGTTGCAGTATCTATACTTAATCCTGCAGGTAAAGTAGCACTATATGTTACAGCTGGACTCCCTGCTGTGGTTAGTGTTGCACTATTTGTTGCAATGGCTGTATTAAGGCAATATGAAACTGTTGCACTAGTGTAACTTAATCCTGCTGGTGAAGCATTAAAAGTTAAAACCCCAGCATTTGATGTCACAGATGTTGGAGTACAAGTACCACCGCTAACAACACATCGATACTGGTTATTTGCCAAAGTACCAGCAGGTGCTGTTAGAGTCATTGATGCTGTAGTTACATTCGAATATATTCCGCCATTTGTTAAAGCGGTAAAAGTTGTTCCTCCATTTGTGCTTATCTGCCAAGCATAAGTTAAAGTTCCTGCACCTGCTGTAGTAACACTAAAAACCTTATTCGTTCCCGGACATATTGCCGAAGATGATGGTTGCGTAGTAATTGTAGGCGACTGATTTACGGTAAGTGTAATGGCTTTTGTCCCTATACATCCATTAGCATTTGTAATAGTCATTGTTCCAAGATAGGTACCTGAAGCAGTACCAGCAGGAACCGAAATACCTGTTACATTTCCTCCGCCTGAAGCAAATGCAAATGAAGTAGAACCTTGATCTGTTAACGTTGCCCAATCAATACTATAACTTGTTGGACTATCTGTTGCAGCGGTATAAGCCATTGTGGTAGTTTGTACGCTTGCGCTTTGACAAACTGCCGTAACTACTGCTGGTGTAGCAGCTGTTGTAATTGTTGGATTTGCAATAAAATTAACATATGTAGTAGAAGGAATTCCTGAACAGCCACTTGCTGTCGTTACAGTTACTGTTGCTTGAAGAATTCCTGTACCTGAAAAAGTTACTGTCGGATTTTTAATAGTAGTAGAAGAAAACACTGTTCCTGCATTTCCTGTCCATGCATAGGTAACACCTGAAGCTGGGACATTCTCCACATCCAATTGAACAGATAAACCCGCACAAGAAGTTAAGGTTTTATAAATACCTTTAGGAACGGTTGTCGCAACTGGTGTAACTTGAGAAGATGGGACTAAAACTATATTATCTATAATTGTACCAAGGGTTTGACCTGCTGTATTCAAAGTATTATAAAACTCAACACCTATTGAACTACTTGTTGCTGTAAAAGTAAGAGTACCTACTTTAGGAGTTGAATTAGTAGTCGTTAAGCTAGGAGAGGTAATAACAGATGTTCCACCTGTTATTTTAACTGTTACATCAGTAGTTGCAGGAGTGGATGCGTTTTCTCGTCGAGCATATAAAAAAGTCACCGTATAAGAAACACCAGGAATAACAGATACAACTTGTCGCAGCGATGCTTCATAATCTAATTCTGCCGTATAATCATTATTACCACTAGAAAAATAAGTATTTTCTACATTAGTTTCAGCGGTTGTTCCTCTCGTAGTTGCTGCTGTCCAATTTGCTGTTTGAGCTGCAAAATCTCCATTAATGATTAGATTGCCTACACAATTCGCAATAATAACGTCATCCGTTGATGAACCACAACTATTAGTTATTGTCCAAGTTAAAACATATGATCCCGATCCAGAAGGAGTAAATGTAGCAGTAGGACTAGATGTACTACTAAACTGAGCTAATGAAGTACTTGGACCACTCGTTATTGTCCACGCACCAGTACCAGACGTTGGAGTATTGGCAGCTAAAGTAAATGAAGCGCTAGTCCCATATTGATCAATTCCAGCATTTGATGTTGTTGGTGATGGATTTACAGTAAATGTAGCTGCGCTAGTGGCTGTACCTCCAGTTGTTGTTACTGTAACAGTTCCTGTAGTTCCTGAACCAACAACAGCAACGATTTGAGTTGCACTATTAGATGTTATGGATGAAACTGCAGTACCGCCAATTTTTACATTTGCAGCTGTAACTCCACTTAAATTTGTTCCGTTTATCGTTATACTGCCTCCTTCACATGCGCTTGCAGAACCAAGACTTGTAATTGTTGGAGTGGTTACCCTTGGAAAACTAATAGCCGACATTGCAAATCTAATATTATTATTAGGAGTAATAGTTGATGTTGCAGCTTGATCTGTTGTATTTGAACCAGGTATACTACGTTTTGCAACTTCATTTTTCCAAGCAACATTTCCTCCAGAATTGACATTGCCTGAATTTGTACCTCCACTAGTCCAATTAGTATTTATTGTATAAGAGGGAATAGCCGCACTGTTATCATTGTATATACTAGTAATGTAAACAGCTTGTTCATTTGTATTCACAGTCATTGCAGCACTCAATGTTGCTGGTCCATTTGCTCCAGTATTGCTAAACCCATTCCCTGTTGTATAAGAAGCGGGCGATTGATCAACACCAGCAAAAACACCATACCAAACAGTCATATTTGCAAGCGTTGCATTAGTCACTGCACCTCCTGTCACATTAAACGCACGAGAGGTAGCATCCATTACAGTATTATCTTTTAAATAATATAACCATGTATGCATACGTCCATTAGTTCCTCCATTGCCTGTTGCTTTAGTTAAAGAAACTCCTCCATACGTAATTGTAGGATCTGCTTGAATTCCTGATCCTCCTCCTTCCGTATATGTTGTGGTTACTCCAACAACCAAAATACGATTAGAACCTGCAGCAATAGCAAAACTTGTACCTGTTGCTGTTAATGTCGTTTGGTCATACGGTTTTGTCCAAGCAGTTGGCTGTGTAATTTGCCCAGAAACTGAATTAACAAAAACCGAAAATAAAACAATAAGAAGATATTTTATTCTTCCTGTCAAAACAGCTTTGTTTTCTGAAAATTTATCAAATGACCAAAAGTGAGCATCTCCATCAATTTGAGAAAACTGTACTATCATTTTCTTCAACTTGTTTATTTTGGAAGATAAAAAAGTAAAAACAGATAACATTGTCAAACAAAGTAGCTTTATTTTGAAATGAATGTTTTTTCTTGCAGAAAATTTAGAAAAAATAAAAAATAAAAACGAGTAAAGTAATTTTCTCATCATATCAATTGTGGTATTTATTATAAATTTGTTCTTGTTTTGGCAACCAAACAAAAAAATAGTACTTGATATGTATATACGAAGTACTCTAATTTTTGGTTTTAAAAATCTAACAATCAGAATTTTAAACTGCTTTGTTTAAGCTAAAAAAAACGTTCTGATGTACTCCACAAAAATATTATAATAAAGCACATACGCAACATTTTAGCAAAAGACTTTTTAAGAAAAAGCGAAAACTTTTCTTAAAATTATATAATAAATTATTAATTTTTAGCAATAACCGTTAAAAAGAAAGAAAAAACCGATGAATAGCACTTTTACTCCAAAAGAAGCATTACAAAAATTAGAGCACTTTTGTGCCTATCAAGAGCGTTGTCATGACGAAGTAATTTCTAAATTATTTAGTTTAAAAATGACCTCTGATGAAATCGATTTTATTGTTGTTCAGCTTATTGAAGGGAATTTTTTAAACGAAACTCGTTTTGCTTGCAGTTTTGCAAGAGGGAAACACAGAATTAAACATTGGGGTAAAATTAGAATTACAAATGAGTTAAAAGCCAGACACATTTCTTCAACAAATATTACTTTGGCTTTAAAAGAAATTTCTCCCGAAGAATACGAATCTACTTTTGAGCAGCTTTCAGAAAAATGCTGGAATAGCCTGCAAGAAAAAAATCTTTTAAAAAAAAGAAAAAAATTCTGCGATTATATGCTGCGTCGCGGCTACGAAAGTAATTTTATTTATGACAAGGTTAAAGAATTTGAAGAAAAATAAATCTTATTTTCTTCAAACAAAAATCTCTTTATCTTCTTTTAAAATCGTATTAAATTACTTATAGATTACATCATAACCAACAGTTGTAATTTATTACATTATTGCGGATTTTAAGCTTAAATGACGTTTTTTATAATTTTATACTCAAAAACCAATCTAAAACAGAGCTTAATTTACGACTTTTCTTATATTTTAATTTGCTCTTTTATAAGAAATAACGCTGAATATCATTTTTCACAATGTAGTTCATCGTTTTTTTTATGCTCTATATCGATTTTAGTACTGTTCTTAAAACCATCCCTATTTCTAACACGTAGATGTATCTATATTTGCGAGGACAACAAAGTCCTATGCCAACATAACAAGTTGATATAAAACATTTAACATGAAAAAAACTTTACTTTTATTTTTATTGTTACCCTTTTTTGGATTTGCGCAAACTACTTTTAGTGCTGGAACTTATTACATCAACTCTACAAGTTCAACTACTTATCTAAAAAGTTTATCAAGTGCTATTACAGAATTAAATAAATCTGGAAGTTCAATTACTGGTCCAGTGGTATTTTCTCTTGATGAAAGTCAAAGTTTAAGTTCTCAGATAACTATCAATCCAATAGTTGGATCAAGTACTGCAAATACATTAACAATCAAACCAACTGATGCTGTTACTAATTTAACTATATCAGGCAATATTGCTAGTGGAGCTGTAATAGCTTTAAACGGTGCTGACAATATTATTATTGATGGAAATAACAACTTAAAAATTTACAACACCTTTAACACAACAAACAGTAATACTGCACGATTAGGAATTTGGCTGTATAACAATTCGGACAATAACATAATCCAAAACCTAAATATTGAGTTAAACATAGCGGGCTTAACAACTGAAGCATCCTCAACAGGAGTAATGGCGGGAAGCAGTACAATAGGCGGAAATGGAAATAATATAAATAATACCATACAAAATGTAACTTTCACCAAGGTTAAACAAGCAATAGTTATAAAAGGACAAAACTTATCAAATACAGGTTGGAAAATTCTAAACAATAAGATTGAGTCTACAGATGACAATACTAAAGCCTATTTAGGAATCTATCTTTTAAACACTGCTACTTATACCATCACAGGAAATAGTCTTAATGGTATAAAACTACCTTCTGGTATTGGAGGAAGCCCAACACATTCAGCCATTTATTTAGAGAATGCAAATGATGGGATCATATCAAAAAACATAATATCAAATATAGAAAACCTCAGAGGAACATATTCTGGCTATGGAATTTATGTTAGCGGAAACAATCCCACAATAAGTGAGAATACAATTTCAAATGTAAATACGAATTCAACAACAACAGGGGCTTTTGGAATCAGAGCTGAAGGAAATAACACGACCCTTTACAACAATAAAGTTAGTACTATTATATCTTCTCAGGCAAAATCGACAGCAGGAATCTATACTTCAGGAAATAATCAATTATTATACAATAATTATGTAAACAATGTTGCGTCAACTGGAGGAGGTGATGCTGCTACTCAGGATGGATTTGGTATTTATATAAATAGTGGGGCAACAATTAAATTATATCATAATAGTGTAAAACTTACTACTAATCAAGCATCAGGATCTTCAGCAGCACTATATCTAAATTCAGGTTCTGATTTTGATATCAGAAATAATATTTTTGTTAATACACAAACATCGGGAAGTTTAAGATTTGCAATTTTTTCGCTAGAAGGTGATGCAAGTAAATTCACTAATATAAACAATAATGATTATTATAGTACTCAACACATAGGTTGTTTCGGTAGTTACTACACAACTTCAAACCGTAAAACAACACTTGCATTATGGCAGAGTGCTACTGGTAAAGATGGTGCTTCACTAAATGTAAATCCATTATTCACTAACAGCACTTTAGATTTAGATACTACTGACGCTTCCAATAAAACTTTAGCAGGAACTACAACCCTGCTTACTACTATAACTAGCGATATCTATAACAGTGCGAGGGTTAAACCATATATGGGTGCTTATGAAATTGTAAGTTGCCTTTCGCCAAGCATAACAACTCAGCCAACATCACCGGCAGCAGTATGTACAGGAACTGGCACACAAACTATTACTGTAGCTGCTACCGGAACAGGACTAACATATGTATGGAAAAAAGATGGTACAGCAGTAGCAAATGGAGGAGTTATCAGTGGACAAGGAACTAACAGTCTTACTTTAACTAGTCCTACAGCTACTAATGCAGGAAGTTATACAGTAGAAATTACTGGAGCTTGTACTCCTGTAGTAACATCAAACGCTGTAACGGTTACAGTAAATGCTAATAATACTTTTGGGGCAGCATCATCAACACCAAATGTATGTATTAATACTGCAATAACAGCAGTTACGCTTACTACTGTAGGAGCAACAGGTATTAGTAATAGTGGTGTTTCTGGCGCAAATGGACTACCAGCAGGAGTTTCAGCAGCTTGGGCATCAAATCAAATAACAATCAGTGGTACACCTACTGCATCTGGAACTTTCACTTATAGTATTCCATTAACTGGTGGATGTGGTAGTGTAAATGCTACTGGTTCAATTACGGTTAATTCACAATCAACTGCACCAACAGGAATAACTGGAACTACTACAATCTGTAACGGATCAAGCACAACTCTAACGGTAGCTGGAGGTAGTCTAGGTACTGGTGCAACTGTACAATGGTTTACAGGATCTTGCGGTGGAACATCTGCTGGTACAGGAAATAGCATAACAGTTTCTCCAACTACAAATACAATTTATTATGTAAGATATAGTGGAACATGTAATACAACTACTTGTGCAAATGTTACTGTTAATGTAACTCCTACTAATACTGTAACGACTGCATCGTCAACACCAAATGTTTGTATTAACACTGCAATAACAGCAGTTACCCTTACTAGTGTAGGAGCAACAGGTATTAGTAATGATGGTGTTTCTGGCGCAAATGGACTACCAGCAGGTGTTTCTGCAACTTGGGCATCAAATCAAATAACAATTAGTGGTACACCTACTGCATCTGGAACTTTCACTTATAGTATTCCATTAACTGGTGGTTGCGGCTCCGTAAACGCTGCTGGTACAATTACAGTAAACCCTATTGTCACTCCAAGTGTAACTATAACATCTACACCATCAGGTACAGTATGTCAAGGAACAAATATTACTTTTAATGCATTTGTTACTAATGGTGGAACAACAACCACTTATAAATGGTATAGAAACACTACATTAATTACAAATCAAACTGGAAGTGCATTCAACATTAACGATTTAGAGAACGGAGACATCGTAAAAGTTATCATAACTTCTAATGCTGCTTGTGCAACTACTACAACTGCTACTTCTAATGAGATCCAGCCGTCTATCACTATGACAGATCGCGGAAGAACTCAAGGTGGTGGAACAATTTGCAAAGGAACCGCAACTCCTCTTATGAAATTAGTGAATTATTATGGCCCTGGAAATGTTCCATATACTGAAACAAGTAAAATATTATACTGGGAATACAGTGATGATAATAACAATACTTGGACACAAATTCCTGGCACCGCTAATTTAAACCAATACCAGCCACCAGAAACTCTAACAGCAAATAGAGCTTATAGAGCACAAGCTCAAACTCCTGGATGCAATAAATTATTTGCTGCTATAGAAACAACTGTAATTATTAAACCATTACCAACTGTAACATTTACAGCTCAACCTGGTACTGAGACTTGTAAAAACACAAATGTTACCTATACTACTCAAGCAAGCCAGTTTACTTATCTTTGGACTGTACCTGGAACTGTCAATGTAGACTACACAATTGTATCTGGAAGTTTAGCAACAACCAGCAATACCGTTACTTTAAAATGGTTAACTGCAGGCAGCAAAACGGTAACTGTAAATTACAAAAATAGTTATAGTACTAATGGCAGCGGTGTTCCAAACAACGATGGTTGTTATGCAACAACTCCTGCAAGTGCTGCTACAACTGTAACTGCACCGCTATCAGCACCAACTCAAGGAACAATCGTTGTACCAACTTGTACTGTACCAACAGGAAGTATTACATTAAACAGCTTAGCTGGTTCTGGAACTTTAGCTTATCAAGGTCCAAATTCTTCGACTAACAGTTATACTATTACAGGAAATTCAATGACGATTCCTGGATTAACACCTGGAGATTATACTTTTTCTGTATCTAATTCTTGCGGTACCGTATATTCTGCTACAATTACGCTGCAAGGGGCAAATAAATGGAATGGTACTGCATGGTCAAGTGGAGCAGAACCAACAACTGATGATATATTAGAATTTGATTCTGACTATAGTTTAAATAAAGACATTAATGGTTGTTCTTGTACTGTAACAAACAATGCAAAGGTTACCATTGCATCTGGTAAAACATTAAATATTATAAATGCGGTCAATGTAGTTTCTGGTTCATTAACGTTTGAAAATAGCGCGAGTTTAGTACAAAAAAACAATGTTACTAATACAGGAAACATTAACTATAAGAGAAATATAACCGTACGTCGTTTGGATTTAACTTATTGGTCATCTCCAGTTACTGCTACACCCGGTTTTACAATGCATGATTTATCTCCTAATACATTGTTAGATAAATATTATACATGGGTTCAAGCAACAGGTTGGACTGTAAATCTTAATGGAACTCTTGTAATGACACAAGGTAAAGGCTACAGCATAAGAGCTCCGCAGCCTTATGATACTGCCACCCCAGCACTTTATACTGGAACGTTTATTGGAGTTCCAAACAATGGAAATATTTCATACACACCAGAAGCAGCAAGCTGGAATCTTATCGGTAATCCATATCCTTCTGCTTTAAATGCAAATAAATTAATGAATGCAAACGCAAATCTAGGTTCTTTATATTTCTGGACGCATAATTCTTCTCCAACAGCATTGCCTGGAGAAACATTATACAAGTATGCTAGTGCAGATTTTGCTGTTTACAATCTTACAGGAGCTACCGCAAGCTCAACAGGCGGACCAGTTCCATCAGGATATATTGGAGCAGGACAGGCTTTCTTTGCCAAAGTAAGTACAGGAGATCCTATTAATTTTACAAACACTATGCGTGAAATAGGTACCAACCAGCAGTTTTATAAAACAACTGAAAGTAGTGATACAGATGTTAAAAGCCGTGTATGGTTAAATTTCACTAATACTCAAGGAGCATACAAACAGGTGATAATTGGTTATTTAAACGGAGCTACTAACTACTGGGATATGAACTATGACGCTGCTACTATGAACGGTAACTCTTATGTAGATTTTTACAGTATTAATGATTCTAGAAAACTAACTATTCAAGGTCGTGCAATGCCGTTTGATAATACAGAAACGCTTCCATTAGGATATAAAACAACAGTTGCGGGAGATTTTACAGTAGCAATTGATCATGTTGATGGTCTTTTTACAGATCAAGCTGTTTATCTAGAGGATAAAGTGACTGGTAAAATAACAGATTTGAGAGCATCAAACTATACGTTTACTTCTGAGATTGGAACTTTTGCAGAACGTTTGGTTTTACGTTATACAAATAAAACACTTGGAACTGGTGATTTTGACGACTTAGAAAGTACTATTTTGGTTTCTGTAAAAGACAAAGTAATTAAACTAACTTCATCAAAAGAGTCTATAAAAGGGGTAGTTATTTATGACATCAATGGAAAACTACTTTATGACAACAAAAAAATAGATTCTACTGAATTCCAGCTATCAAATTTACAATCTAGCAATCAGGTTTTATTGGTAACAGTTACTTTAGATAATGACTTTACAACAACTAAGAAAATCATATTCCAATAAAATTATAAACATAAGACGCACAATAGTGCATCTCTACAATAAAAAATCCATTTGCTAAGCAAATGGATTTTTTTATATCATTAATAATGTAAAACGTCTTAAGGTTTTTCAATTAAAATACTCACAGCATTTCCTCCAAAACCTACAGCGTTTATCAATACTCGTTTTATAGATTTATTTTGTTTCATTGGCGCTCCAAATGGTACTCCAATAAAAGTATCGTGCTGGATCATTAAAAGTGCTAATTCTAAACTCAACATTCCAGACGCGCCAAAAGTGTGCCCTATCTTCCATTTATTAGTAGTGAGCAAAGGCAAATTAGATTCGAATACTTTTTCTATGGCACGCAATTCGGTTAAATCTCCTTTTATCGTTCCGGGTGCATGCATTACAATGGCATCAACGGTATCTAAATCTACATCTTTAAGCGCCATTTTCATCGATTTCTGAAAACAGGTCGCTTCTGCTGAAATTGAAATATTATGCTCTAAAATCTCTGTTGCATAACCAACTCCCGTTACATAGGCGATTGCATTTTCTTTTTCGCCAGATTCTAAACAGCAGACACTCGCTCCTTCTCCAAGAATCATCGTGTTTTGTGTTTTCTTAAAATCAAAAGCTAAATTGGGCCAAGCTTCTTCTTGCTGATTAATACGAGAATAGATTTTTAAAGCTCTCATTTGAGCAATTGTAAAATCCGTTAAAGGTGCTTCACTTCCTCCTACCAAAAATTTATCCGCCATTCCAGATCGTAACCATGCAACTCCATTTAAAAGTGCGTGCAAAGCTGTTGAGCAAGTAATAGAATGCGAAATTTCCGGACCATTACTTTGTAAATCGTGTGCAATCCAAGAAGAAATATTACCTAATGTTGTAGTTGGTGAAGCTAAAGTCTGTGCTTTTCCTGTATCTAAATATTCTTTATAATGCTTTTCGAATAAATCTGTTGCCCCGCGAGATGAACCGATATTAATTCCAAAAATATCATCTTTACTCCATCCGGCTTCTTTTACTGCTTTTCGCGAAGCTGCTAAAGCAAATAAAACAGAATCATCTAAAAACTTATATTTAATGTCTGATTCTCGAATCTCTGCAACAATTTGTTTTGATTCTGAATCTAAAGCCGCAACAGAAGTTTCCTGCTGATCTAGAAATTGTTTAGAAAAACAATGTTCTTTCTCTAAATATTTTTTCCAAACTTCTTCTGCATTATTTCCTAAAGGAGAAATGGAAGAAAAGGCCGTTATAGCAATTTTTGTATTCAATGTCTTTTATTTATCTACAAAGTTTGTAACTGTTTACATCAAGTTCACAAGGTTTTGAAATCTAGTTTTTTATAAATGGAACACGGATTACAGAGATTGAACGGGTTTACACAAATCTATATTACAAGCTACGAAAATCCGTAAGATCTGTTTAAATCTGTGACAAAAATTAAACCATTTCAATAGCTTCTTCTATAGTCGAATATACTTTCTGAAGCTGTTCGTCTGTCATAATATAGGGTGGAAGAATGTAAACGATATTTCCAACCGGCCTTAAAACAACTCCATTTTCAATAAAAAAATTATATAATTTGGTACGCATTGATCCGTAATAACTTTCTTCAGAATCTGATTTGATTTCAACAGCAAAAATAACTCCTAAAGTTCGAGCCGTAATTACTTTTGAATGTCTTTCTATCTTCTTCTGAAAATTCAAATGACTTTTATTTATTCTTTGAATATTTTCCTGCATTTCCGAAGTCTGCAGTAAATCGATACTTGCCAAAGCCGCCGCACAACCTGTTGGATTTGCCGTAAAAGTATGTCCGTGAAACAATGCTTTGTTAATATCATCATCGTAAAAAGCATCAAAAACTTCCTGAGTAAAAGTGGTAATCGCCATCGGGATTGTTCCGCCTGTCAATGCTTTCGATAAACAAATCATATCGGCTTGTTCAGCCACATAATCCATTGCAAAGGTTTTTCCTGTTTTCCCAAAACCCGTCATTACTTCGTCGGCAATGGTCAACACATTATTTTCTTTACAAATTCGCATCAATTTCCCTAACGCTTCTGGTTCATACATTACCATTCCAGCCGCACCTTGCACTAAAGGTTCAAAAATAAATCCTGCACAGTTATGACTTTCTACAACCGATTTTAAAGCATCAAAACTTTCTTGTTCCTGCCCTTTTATTGGAACTGGAATTCTAACAACATCGATAAACATTCCTTGAAAAGCCTGCGTATAAAACGAAATTCCGCTTGCTGCCATTGCTGCAAAAGTATCACCATGAAAAGCATTTTCGAATGCAATTATAGTTGTTCGTTTTTCATTTTTATTAAAGAAATATTGCAATGCTACTTTTATCGCGACTTCAACTGCTGTTGAACCGTTATCTGAAAAGAATATTTTCTGCTGATTTTTAGGCAGAATCTCCATTAGTTTTTCGGCAATTTTAACCGCTGGTTCATGTGTAAAACCACCAAACAAAACGTGTTCTAAAGTTGTCAATTGTTTGTAAATCGCATCGGCAATAAATTTATTACTGTGTCCAAACGGATTTACCCACCAAGATGCAATCGCATCAATATATTCTTTATTATTTTCATCCCAAAGTAAAGCGCTTTCTCCTCTTGAAATAACAATTGGCGTTTGCGAAGTTTTATGCTGTGTATAAGGATGCCAAAGGTATTGGCTGTCTTTTTCTGATAAAGTCATTTGATTTTAAATTTCAGTCCCGATAGCTATCGGGATTAGATTTCAGATTTGAAATTGATTTTTGATATTGTTATTGCAATTGCAAAAGATTTTCTCTAAATAGTTCTGCATATTCTCTAATAACATTTTGATCGAAATAAGGTTCTTCATCAATTCTTCCGATACATTTTATATTCGTTTTATTCAAAATTAAATCTTCGGTCGATTTGTTTTCGCTTCCGCTAAAGACAATTCCCGCAACTTCAAAACCACGATTTCTAATGGCTTCAATAGTCAATAAAGTATGATTGATACTTCCTAAATAATGTCTTGAAACTACAATTACTTTATATTCGGGTTGAATTAAATCGATAATCGAATCAGTTTCATTTAATGGAACAAAAATTCCGCCCGCTCCTTCAATAACCAAATGATTATCTGTTTTTGGTTCCCAAATTTCATTTAAGTTAATTTTAATTCCATCAATTTCAGCAGCCAAATGCGGACTTACCGGCGTATTTAATTGATAGCTGTTTTCGAAAATTTCAGATTTACTATTTGAAATTTTAGATTTAATTTTATGACTGTCCGAATTATCTAAATCTCCCGCCTGAACAGGTTTCCAATAGTCTGCTTCTAATGCTTCAACAACAATTGCAGAAGTTATTGTTTTGCCAACATCCGTAGAAATTCCGGTTATAAATATTTTCATTTCTTTGTTTTAATGGTATACAAAAATACCCATAAAAACAATAAACCCATCAATTACGATGGGTTGAGTTTTATTCTTCTTTTAATTCGTCTATTACTTTTCTAATTTCCTTTGCATATTTTCCGTAAAATAATTTCACATGTCCTTCAGTCATAAACCACATCAATATCATATATACAACTAAAATTAATATAACTATTATGGCAACATTTTCATGATTTGCATCTAAAACACGATTTAACAGTTTACCTGATTTTTTTCCTAAGGGTAATAAAAACATATAAAACAGTCCAAAAGGAATAAAAGTATAACTAGCAGATTTGTACGTCTCCATAAATAATCTTACATTATAATATATTTCATACAAATTGTCTTTGGTTGTTGTTGTGACATCTGTAAAGTTTTTATAATACATATACAATCTTATTGTAAAACTAATTAAGATTATTATTGATACTGCATACAGCAAATAATAGGCGAGTACAAAACTGTATTTCATTTCAATACTTAACGGAATTATCCCGACAATAACCATTGAAACTAATTGGACGATCAGCTCTTTTTTTAAATTTTTTCTAATTTTATCCAAAGGTGTATTCACCGATTTTATTTTTTCTAAATTATCTGGAAGAATAACATTCTCGGTCTTTTCGTTATTCCATGCGTTTTGTATATCGTTAAAGTCCATATCCTTGATTTTTTATTATTTCTTTTAATTTTTCTTTTGCTCTGTTTAATTTCACTCTGGCATTTCCTTCAGAAATACCTAAGTTGTCTCCTATTTCTTTATGAGAGAATCCTTCTAATTGATAGAAAATTATAGCTTTATCTATTTTTTCTAATTTTTGAACGGCTTTATAAAAATGATCAATCTGACTTTCTTTAATGTGTGAATCACCTTCGTCATCTTTTATATTTTCCGAAGCGATTTCATATTTGTCCACTTTTCGCTTTTCTTTTCTCAAGAAAACAATCGCCGTGTTGACTGCAACACGATACATCCAAGTCGAAAACTGGCTTTCGTTTCTAAAGGAATCATACGACTTCCAAAGCTGGCAGACAATTTCTTGAAACAAATCTTGCTGATCATCTGAGTTGTCCATGTACATTTTTGAAACTTTGTACAGAATCCCTTTGTGACTTTCTATCCGATTTAAAAATTCTTTCTCTTTCTCTTTCAAAATAATACTAATTCATTACTGGTTTTAAAATGTATCCTGCTTTTCTTAATAAATTAATCACTCCTAATTCTCCCCCTAAATGTGCTGCTCCAACGGCAAAAAATACACTTTCCTTTTTCATCATTTGAGGCATATCTTTTACCCAATTCAAATTTCTGTTATCAAGAATGATCTTTCTTGTTTTCTCGCTTGTAAATTTTTCATCAGTTGTAATATTATATAAAATTTCGATATTTTCAGCTTTATATGTGGCTACTAATTTAGCTGTTTCTTCTTGATTTGATTCTTGCAGCATTGTAATCATTTCATCATTTGAATAAGCGTTTTCAAGAATTCCAAACTGAGCCTTTACCGTTTCTAATCCGCCAATTTGGATATTTTTATTTTTAGCCTCCGCTATAAATTCCATTTCATAAAGTTTCATGTCTGTACAGCCAAAAGTCTTCATCGAAATTAAGCTCATAACGGTCATTAAACTAAAATTATCCAATTGCTGAACCGTCATTCCTGTCGTATTTTTCAAGATAACATTTAATGTAGACAATTGTTCCGCGCTTAATAATTTGCTCAAAGGTTCTTTTCCCATCGCCATTTTTTGCACATCACTCATCTCAGCCGGATCAGCAAAATTGATTTCTAAAACTAATTTATTTGATGTGCTGAATGCTTTTTTAGTTTTTTCCGAAAGAAAATAATCAGGTCCGCAAATCATATGAATCGTTCCGTATAGGTAAGAAGGTTTTTCTAAACCATTTCCTGAAACTTCCCATAAAAGAGAGTTTTCTAGTTTTGGAGATTTTGTTTGCGCTTGAGTTGTTGCGCTAAAAACTAATGTGATTACTGCTACTATTAATTTGATTGAATTTTTCATTATGATGATTGATTAAGTTAATGATTGATGATTGAATAAAACTTGATTGACTGATGATTTGATTGATGATTGAAAGCCGCCTTATTCTTTTTTATACTCTCTTTTTAGCGAAGCGTAAGCTGCTAAAAACACACAAATTATTCCAAAAAAAATATGCGGATAAGGCTTATCATATACAAAATGATTAACCATAATATAAGTTACATAAAGTGACGTAAGAAATATTAAAACGTTGGAAGTAGATTTTCTTGCTGAAGTGGTTTTAGTTTTCATAATATTTAGATTTATTTGATTACAGGTCGTAAGTAATCGAATAATCAAAACGTTACAAAAAATTTAAAACTTTTTTTAAAAAGTGAGGAAATGCTGGAGCTTGCAGGGTGTGTTTTTTTATTTTAGGCTCACGGATTGAACGGGTTTTACAGATTAACGCAGGTTTTTTATATTTGGTTTTCTGTTGTTAGTGTAGATCAAGCGTTTAAATTCTGGGGTCTCACCAAAATTTAAAACGAGACCAACTTCGATAGTAGTAGAACTTAAGTAATTCATTAATTGTGAAATATGTAAACTAACTAAACATTCACATGCTTTAAGCTCAACAATTATTGTATTTTCAATAACCAAATCAGCATAATATTCGCCAACAACCTGATTTTTATAATATACTTTTATTTGTTTTTGAGCTTCAACTTCATAACCTTGGGCTTTTAATTCAAGATACATTGCATTTTGGTAGACTTTTTCAAGAAAACCATAACCAAGCTCATTATAAACATCATAAAATGTCTTTAAAATGGGTTTAGAAATTTCTTTGTGAAGCAAATCATTCATTATTTTCAATGCAAACCTGTTTAATCCGTTTAATCGGTGAGCTAAAACACGAAATTTCCTAGCAATTTTAAAACTTCATTAATTTCATCTTCCGAATTATAACTGTGAATACAAAAGCGAAGTCTTTCCTGACCTTCTGGAACGGTTGGTGATAAAATTGGTTTTATATCAAAACCTTTATCCTGCAATTCTTGTGCAATACGTTTTGCGTTTTCATTACCCGGAATTATTGCAGATTGAATAGAAGATTTACTGCGAACAAACATTGGTTTAAGTCCTAATAAGTTTTTCTGCTGATTGAAGATTATTATGTTATGACGTAGTTTCTGTATCATTTCAGTTTCAATTTCTAATTGCTGGTACGCCGTTAAAATGGTGGAAACAGAATGTGGAGACAATCCCGTAGTGTAAACAAAACTTCTAGAAAAATTAACCAAGTATTCTTTAAGTTCCAGACTTCCTAGAATCGCGGCGCCATGGCAACCCAAACCTTTTCCAAAAGTCATAATGCGCGCAAAAATACGATCATGCAAGTGTAGATACTGTATTAAGCCCTCGCCCTTTTCTCCAAAAACACCCAAAGTGTGGGCTTCATCAACAACCAAATAACAATTGTATTTTTCAGATAGCATTACTAATTCTTCTAAATTCGGGCTGTCGCCATCCATAGAAAAGACCGTTTCGGTGACGATATAAATATTGGTATCAGGAAATTTTACAATAAGATGCTCTAAATCTTCAAAATCATTATGGTCAAATTTATACGATTTAGCATTCGACATCGAGATTCCGTCACGAATTGAGGCGTGACTTAATTCATCGTACAAAATAACATCATTTCTTTGCGGTACAGCGCTAAAAAAGCCAACATTGGCATCGTAACCAGAATTAAATATTAAAGCCGATTCTGAGTCATGAAATTGCGCAATAAACGATTCAGCAATTTGATACAAAGAATGATTACCAGAAATTAATCTTGAACCCGTTGCACCATTCTGAATAATCTCGTTTTCGATTAAATAATGATGCGCTTGTTTAAAAATCACTTCCGATTTAGAAAACCCAATATAATCATTAGAAGAAAAATCAACAAGATTATTAAAACTCGGCAATTTCCTTAAAGAGTTATTTTGCTTTCTATTTTCAAGCTTTTGGATAAGATTTTCTGGTAAATTCATAAAAGCAAAGTTAGGAAATTGAAGTTAATATTGTATAAATACCACATTTTATAACGCTGTGTTTATATCGACACCGAAGCAAAAAAGCCAAACATTTCTGTTTGGCTTTTTCAATTATTTTAGATTCTCTTTTTCGATCCATTTGAAGTTTCCTTTTTCGGTTGCGTCTAAAAGATTTATATCTAATCCAACAGCTATATTAGTAGCAAATTTAAAAGCTGATTCCAAATCAAAGAAAATAGAGATTGTTTCTTTCTTCGTTTCAGTTAACCAAATCTTAATTTCAAAATCTCTATCTCGATTATTTCTATGAACTGAAATATATCTGATATTTTCAAAAACTACATCTTTCATTAATCGGAATCCAAACAATTTGAAATTAAAACGAATGTCTTTAAATTTCGAATTAGTGTAAATTCTTTTTGTAAAAGTTAATCCAGCTGCGCAAACCAATACAAAAAACATCGTAACTATAAACTGCAAACCATTTAATCCTTTTCTATCATAAAATAATTCAACCATTTTGTATAGCAAAGGCACTATCAAGACATACAAAGGAATTGCAATTAAATAATGCCAAAAAGGCCTTTTTGTAGTATAAATAATTATGTCGTCGTCAATTTTTCTCATCTTCCAAAAATAAAAAAAGCCAAACATTTCTGTTTGGCTTTTTCAATTATTTTAAAAATTGCTTTAGTCAGCTAAAACAATAATCTTATTATCTTTCATCTCGATAGTACCTGACACAATATCTAAAGTATAAGTTTGGTCATTTACTTTCGTGAATTTACCCGCTACTTCTTTAGAAAAATTGAAGCTTGGAGCTACAATTTTAATAGTTCCTTTTTCTAAAATAGAAACAATAGGAGCGTGATGATTCAATATTTGAAAGCTTCCATCAACTCCAGGTAATGTAACTGAAGTTACTTCTCCTGAAAATAATTTTGCTTCTGGTGATACTATTTCTAAAGTCATCTTTTTTTAGTTATGAGTTAAAAGTTATGAGTTATAAGTGAGTAGAAACTCATAATTTATAACTCATAATTCATAATTATATTAAGCTTCTGCTAACATTTTTTCTCCAGCTTCGATTGCATCTTGAATAGAACCTTTCAAGTTGAAAGCTGCTTCTGGAAGGTGATCTAATTCACCATCGATAATCATGTTAAATCCTTTGATAGTATCTTTAATATCAACCAATACACCAGGAATACCTGTAAATTGCTCAGCAACGTGGAAAGGTTGAGACAAGAAACGTTGTACACGACGTGCTCTTGATACAGATAATTTATCTTCTTCAGATAACTCTTCCATACCTAGAATCGCGATGATATCTTGTAATTGTTTGTATTTTTGAAGAATCTCTTTTACTCTTTGTGCACAGTCGTAGTGCTCAGCTCCTAAGATTTGAGGAGTTAAAATTCTTGAAGTAGAATCTAACGGGTCAACTGCTGGATAAATACCTAACTCAGCAATTTTACGAGATAATACTGTTGTTGCATCTAAGTGAGCAAAAGTTGTAGCCGGAGCCGGGTCAGTTAAATCATCCGCAGGAACGTAAACCGCTTGTACAGATGTAATAGATCCTTTATTTGTAGAAGTAATACGCTCTTGCATCGCACCCATTTCTGTTGCTAATGTTGGTTGGTATCCTACTGCAGATGGCATACGACCTAAAAGTGCTGATACCTCAGAACCTGCTTGTGTAAAACGGAAGATGTTATCAACGAAAAACAATACGTCTTTACCTTGATCAGTTCCTGCTCCATCACGGAAATATTCAGCGATAGATAATCCTGAAAGCGCTACACGAGCACGAGCTCCAGGAGGCTCATTCATTTGTCCGAAAACGAAAGTAGCTTTAGACTCTCTCATTCCTGGCATATCTACTTTAGATAAATCCCATCCTCCATTTTCCATAGAGTGCATGAAATCATCACCGTATTTAATAATTCCTGACTCTAACATCTCACGAAGTAAGTCATTTCCTTCACGTGTTCTTTCTCCTACTCCTGCGAATACAGAAAGTCCACCGTGACCTTTTGCGATATTGTTGATCAACTCTTGAATCAATACAGTTTTTCCAACACCTGCACCACCAAACAATCCAATTTTACCACCTTTTGCATAAGGCTCAATCAAATCAATTACTTTAATACCTGTGAATAAAACTTCTGATGAAGTTGATAAATCTTCAAATTTAGGAGCTTGTCTGTGAATAGACAAACCGTTTTCTCCTGTTTTTGGCAAGTTTCCTAAACCATCAATTGCATCTCCAATTACATTGAATAATCTTCCATATACATCTGGACCAATTGGCATTTGGATTGGATTACCCGTTCCAACTACTTCATATCCTCTTGACAAACCATCTGTTGAGTCCATAGAAATGGTACGAACAGTGTTTTCACCAATGTGAGATTGTACTTCTAGAACTAACAATGTTCCGTCTTTTTTTGTGATTTCTAATGAATCATAAATTTTTGGAAGTTCAACATCTTTACCGTTGAAAACTACGTCTACTACTGGTCCAATGATTTGAGCAACTTTTCCTATTACTTTTGACATTACTTATGTATTTATTAAATAGCTATTTAGGTTTATCGAAAATACCTCTTTTTTCAGAGCGCAAAGATAATTTTTTAAAATATAAAATCAATTTTTTTTTATAAAAAATACTATAATTTTGTTTGATTCCTAAAAGTCAGGCTTTAAATAACCAAAACAGCATTTTTTTGCTAAATAAAAAAAAGCCACTACATTATAAAAACGAGTGACTTTTTTACTAAAAAAAATTGGCTTCATTATAATGCCGCAGGATATAAAATAGGATAATTACCCACATTTACTCCTTTTAGGTTTGAACCATATTTAGCATTAATAGCTTCTATAAATTTATTTGCAATAAAGGCATAACCTCTTGGAGATGGATGAACACCATCTAAAGAGAATGTTCCTCCTGTCACAAATGTTGATGCCATTGTAAAATTATTCGCTACAATCCCTCCTTCGTCAATTTGTTTCATAATAGCATTTGCATCTACAAACGCGAGACCTTTTGAATCTGCCTGTGCTTTTATAATTGTATTAAATGCATCTGTTGCCACTTTTAATTCGGCAACTTCTGTTGGAACCAATACATATTTATCTTGCAGTGGATATGTAATTCCAAATTTATCCAAAGGCGACGGAGGTACAGCTCCAAGTCCTGAATTTGCAGCAGTAGGAGCTGCCCCAATTGCAGTTTGCGTAGTTAAAAGAATTAAATCAGAAGCTGTAGCTTGACGTGCCTGACCGAAAACAGCACCATAAAAAGCCGCAGTCTGCGCTCCAACAGAAGGCGTAAGAACTGCTGTAAGCTGTGCAGATAAATTAGTTAGAGATTCATCTTTTATTAATAATGGATTTGCTGCAGTAAGTGACAACAAATTAATTCGATCTGTAACACCTAGATAATTCAACGCACTTTTTAGCGGACCATATAATTGAGCATTAAGTGCATTTATTGTAGCTGTTCCAACAGCAGTATTTCCACTTCCTAAAACTGAAACGGTTAAAGGATTGTATGGAACCGTTTTAAAAAACGGAATTGAAGTTACATAAGGTATATTTGCAACAACACCTTTAGCTCCTGCTGAAGTTAACGTTGTAACAAGAGCTGCATAAGTTCCATCAAAACCAACACCCGCCGCTCCAGAAACTGGCGTAATAGGACTTGTACCATCTCCTCCACTTGTTGCATATCCTAAAACATCATTGTTTCCAATCCATAAAGAGAAAAATGTAGGTGCTTGACTCATTGCATAAGCCAAAACAGAAGTTGAACCGTTTGGAGCAAAACGCACATAATAAGGATTTGCTGTTCCATTTGCTAAACCAGCTGCACTTCCATAACTTGGAGACAGTAAATGAAAACTTTTAGCACCTGGGACACCTGTATTATTATAAGGTCCAGCAGCCGCAACTGCAGGATTAAGCACTTCAGTTGTTGATGCACCAGTTACAGGCACTGGAGCTGATCCGTTAAAATATAATCTTGGCCCAAATGAAGTATTTACTTGTCCTCCAAAAAGTAAACCTCCAACATTATCATTCATATAAGGAATTTTAAAATCACCACCGCCAACAAGCTTAAATTGCTCTGCCATGATATTAGTATAAGACCCTTGCTGTCCTTTTATAAAAAGTGCTCCATCACTAAAACCAGAAGTCAAAGAATTACCTAAAGCAACATATTTTGAAAAATTTGCTGTTCCAGCAGTCAAAGGCAATCCATCAGATGAATCTATTACAGTTACAGCTTCATCATCACTGTTACAGGCCATAAAGGTCAGCGAAACCAATAAGAGCCATTTGAAATTTTTTATCATAATTCAGTATGTTTTTATAATTACCCTTTCTTAAAATTTTATCTCAAGAAAAGTAAATCAAAGTTTTTTTGTTAGTAAATTTTAAATTACGGATTGATTGTCCAAGAAGCAAAATATTGCTGACCAATTGACCCAGCACCTATTACTTGAGTATATTCTTTTCCTCCAACATTAGCTGCTCCTAATTTCAAAACTGATTTTAATTTCGGCATTGCATAGTTAATTTGAGCATCAATTACCGTAGCCGATTTAATTATTCCATCAGCAAAACTTGATTCCCACATGTATTCACTGTTCCATCTTCCGCTAACATTAAATCCAAAATTCTTGAACAATTTCTCGTTTCCAACAGATACTTTAACCCTGTGTTTTGGGGTATTGAAACCTGCTTCAAAACTCGGATCTTTTGCTTTATCAAAATCAAACTGAGCATAATTATAATTTACACCTAATTCAAAATCTGCAATTATTTTTTTCGAAAGACCTACTCCAAATCCAAATGATTTAATTTCAACATCTGTATTTGTATACAATTGATAAGCTCTGTAATTACCGTTTTGAAGAGCATGAAGTGACTGAGCACCTGGATCTGTAGGACCTCCTAAAGGATTTGGAGAATCTTGAGCTGTACCATAATAAGGCGCTACTGCATTTAAATTCCCAATAAAATTATTGTAAATATTATAATAAGCATTAAGATCTATAGAAACGGTATTGATAAAAGAACGATACCCAACCTCAAATGCTTTTACTTCTTCTGGCTTTACATAATTTACATTTGTTTTTCTCAAAAGTGCAGATGCCGCAACAGGATTACTTCCTGCCAAAGCACTAAAGGCATTAACAGAACTTGCCGTATAAGAATTATTATAAGCATTTACTCCTGTCATTACAACTGTTGTACCTCCAGCAAAAGCTTGACCTGCCGTTGTAGCAACATCCAAAGTCTCACTATAACGCGATAAGTTGTCTGGCGCAGAACCTAACAATACAGCACTACCAACATTAAAGCCGATATATTGATCTTGGGTTGACGGGTTTCTAAAACCTGTTTGAAACGAACCTCTAAAATTGTGATTTTTCTTCTCTCCACCAGAATAAACAAGAGATAATCTTGGAGAAAAATTACCATCGAAATTTTTTGATTTATCATAACGAATAGATCCTGTAAACTTTAATCTATCATCAATGAATTTTTTTGCCAATTGTGTATATGCCCCATACTCATTGTAATTAATAGGACCGCTGGCATCTGTATAAATTCTACCATGAGAATTCAATTCATATAATCTAAAAGATCCTCCTACTTGAATTTCAGCAAATTTTATTTCATTTTTAAAATTATAATTCGCATCTGAATGATAAATTCTTGAGTTATCTACCAATTTTGAACCTGTAAGCACACTTTCATCAGCGATTACTTGGTTGAAAGCATTTTTAAACGCTGCAGTTCCTGGTAAAAAACGACCTGTATCTGCAGTGCTTCTCGCAGCTGCATGAGCATTTTCTGGCGTCATTCCCGCTAAAGTAGCCTGAACATAAGCTCCTGCATATTGTCCAAACCAAGTTTTATCGTCTTTCCATTTTCTGTCAACATTAATACCTGTAAAAACCATATCGTAAGAGTCACCACCATCTTCTGAAGTTGTATATCCTCTCAAGAAAAAATTCTTTCCTTTAAACTCTAATTTATGCTGCTGCATAAAAAAGTTATTTAAATAATATCTATTTGCTCCTTGATAAACAGCATTTCCTAAACCAAATTTACTCTGCCAGATAATTTCTAATTTTTCATCTCCAAAAGGTCTTATATGGAAAGAGAAATCGATTTTAGTATTTCCAGCTTTATTATCAGTAAGATCTATTTCATTATAACCTGTTCTACTAACATTCGTATTCGGCAATAAGTTTACAGCTCCAGCAGGAATCAATCCTAAATTAGCAAGCGATTGACCTACACCTTTTATATTTGTTGAGACTTCATCACCATAAACGTTTATACCATCATAATTTATGTTACTTCTATCTATACCACTAACTGTTTTATCGTTATAATTTGTAGCATACCAGTCTGTAGCCTGCATATAGGTAAAATTGGCTTTAGCTGCAAAATATTTATTAAAGGCATGTGAAAACCTCACCCCAAAGTCATAATAATTGTTTGTTCCCGCCGCATCTTGTGAAGTTACACCATATTTAAAATAAGTCGAAATCCCTTGATATGTAAATGGGCTTTTACTATTCATAAATAAAATTCCGTTAAAAGCATTCGCACCATACAAAGCAGATGACGCACCAGGAAGCAGCTCAACACTTTGAACATCTATTTCTGAAACACCGATCATGTTTCCTAAAACGAAATTTAGCAAAGGAGATGAATTATCCATTCCGTCAACCAATTGCATGAAACGGGTATTTGCTACAGAAGCAAAACCCCTAGTATTAATTGATTTAAATGTCATACTACTGGTATTCATCTGCACCTCTTTCAAGTTTTCTAAACCATCATAAAAAGAAGGAGAGGCTGTTTTCTTAATATCCTGAATTCCCATTCGCTCAATAGTAACAGGTGATTCAAGTACTCGTTCAGGAGTTCTAGAAGCAGAAACAACTATTTCATCTAGTTTATTTTCTTCACTTTTTAAAACCGCGTTTATCTGTTGATTTACAGCAGTAACATTAATCGTTTTAGATTCAAATCCAACTGCAGAAACCTTTATCGAAAAAGGCAGGTTAGCTGTGGTTGTTAATTTAAACGTTCCGTCAAAATCGGTAGACGTTCCACTACGTTCACCAACTACAACAACATTGGCACCAGGAATAGAAAGTTTGCTACCATCAGTAACAGAACCAGTAATTGTATTCTGCGCAAAGGATATTCCGCTGAAAAACAACATAATTAATAAATAGACTCTCATTAGGTTAGGTTTTTAGTTAGTTTATATAGCCAAAATACAAATATTTTTAATATTAATAAAAAAACGTTAAAAAAAATTAATATTAAACATATTTTTTGTTGTTATTTTAACTATTTCACAATGAGTTTTATTAAAATAAAATCAAATAACAAAGCAACAAAAACCTAATTACTATGCGTACATATAATTTTTAAGGAAAAAATTGAGGATTTAATAAAAATACATACCAATGAAAAAAATATTGACAATAAAAAAAAGCGAGACCTAAATCTCGCTTTTTTAACATTTTTACACTTTTTTAACTTAAGAAAAATTAGTTCCTACAAAACATAATATTTTTAGACTAAACTATTTCTAAAAGCAAAAGCATTATAACACTTTCATTTTCAAAGCAATTACTTCAACTTGCTTTCTATGTTATTCAATCTTTCTAATATTGAACTGAACGTTTTATTTTCTTTTCTTAACATTTCAATTTCTTCAGATTGAATTTTATTAGTTTTATCCTGTTCAATCATATACAAAGTCATTTCTTCAATTTTTTGTAACAGTTTAGCATTCATTGCGCCTAAACTCAAACCATTTTTCAAAACCTCTTCTTCACTTGGAATATTTTCTAAATGTCCTTTTTCATTAATATGTTTTTCTACTTCTTCAAGAGTAGGAAGCTTATAATCTTCCTTAAAAACATAATCAGGCCAACCACTCATATCTACTTTAACTTCTTTAGAATGAATTGTACCATTTACATCTAGCTTGTTGTTAGGTGTTGTCGTTCCAATACCTACATTGCCGTTTGAATCAATTTTCATTGCTACAACCATATTAGAATAAGCACCCGTAGAAGCATTATAAGACCTCGGAGTAAAAGTAATACCGCTTTCAATTCCACCTGAAGTAAAAACATCAACAACATTTCCTATTCGACGTACTCCATGATTTGTATTTTCAAATATAATTTGACCATGTTCTTCTGTATTAGAAGAGTTTGATCCCCATACGGAAATGGTACCTCGCACATCTAGCTTAGTTGCGGGCGCAACAGTCCCTATTCCAAAATTCCCAGATGCAATAGACGAATTACCACCGTCTTTAAAATAGACATCATTTCCAATTCTTGTACCTCCGGTAAAATCATTACCAAAATTCAGAGACAAAACATTATAATCAGCATGAACAATGGCTCTTCCACCAGAACCACGAGGAGCAAATCTAAAAGTTACATCTGCCGCTCCATTATAATAAAATATATTATCACCATTTGGAGAGTTGATTTGCGAGAAAGCACTAATTGTAACTAGGAAACAACTTAAAAGGAATTTATTTTTCATAATTTTAATTTAATAATATTTATTTTTCGCTTTAATTTCACAATAGATTTGTTCTGTTCAATTCCACCAGAGTTACACCTCTCCAATTCTAAATAAAACAATTTTATCTGACAAACTACAACCATTAATTGCTCCATATCTCATCAGTATTAAAACATATACATTATAATCTGCTTTAGTTAAAAACTTCAAAACAAATACTCATTTTGAAATATTTTCTTTACAAATATACAGCATGAGCTAAAAAAATCACTAAATTATACCACAAAAAAAAGCGAGACCTAAATCTCGCTTTTTTAACATTAATTATATTTTGTAATACTTTTATTCTACTGTAACAGATTTTGCTAAGTTACGCGGCTGATCAACATTACAACCTCTCATTACAGCTATGTAATAAGAAAGCAATTGCAAAGGTATTGTTGTAATAAGCGGTGATAACGCATCTGAAGTCTCAGGTATTTCAATGACGTAATCTGCTAATTCTCTAACTTGAGTATCACCTTTTGTAACAACAGCAATAATTTTACCGCTTCTAGATTTGATCTCTTGTATATTACTTACAATTTTATCGTAATGTCCTTGTTTAGGTGCAATTACAATAACAGGCATATGCTCATCAATTAAAGCAATTGGACCGTGTTTCATTTCTGCAGCTGGATAACCTTCTGCATGAATATAAGAGATCTCTTTAAGTTTAAGCGCTCCTTCTAAAGCTACTGGAAAATTATAGCCACGACCTAAATACAAACAGTTTGGTGCGTCTTTAAAAGCTGCAGCAATTTCTTTTGCACGATCATTTGTTTCTAATGCTTCGGCTACTTTTTCTGGAATTATCTCTAATTCTTGTAAGTAAGCATGAAAATCAGAATTTGACAAAGTTCCTTTTGCTTTACCTAAACGTAAAGCGATCATAGTAAGAACGGTAATTTGTGTAGTAAATGCTTTTGTAGAAGCTACTCCAATCTCTGGGCCTGCGTGTGTATATGCACCTGCATGGCTTTCTCTTGAAATAGATGATCCTACAACATTACAGACGCCAAAAACAAATGCTCCGTTTTCTTTTGCCAATTTAATAGCCGCCATAGTATCTGCAGTTTCTCCAGATTGAGAAATAGCAATTACAATGTCATCCTTGTTTATAATTGGGTTACGGTATCTGAATTCTGAAGCATATTCTACTTCAACAGGAATACGAGTAAATTCTTCAAAGATATATTCTGCAACTAAACCTGCATGCCAAGAAGTTCCGCAAGCAACGATTAAGATGCGTTTTGCGTTTAAGAATTTTTCGATATTATCTTCAACACCTGCCATCTGAACGATACCTTTGTTTGCATTAAGTCTACCTCTATAAGTATCCTTAATAACGCTAGGCTGCTCATAAATTTCTTTAAGCATGAAGTGATCGTAACCTCCTTTTTCAATCTGCTCCAAATTCATTTGAAGTTCTTGAATGTAAGGATCTACTAGTGAATCATCTTTTATTTTTCTAACTTTAAGTGGCTTGTGCAGTCTAATATTTGCCATTTCACCATCTTCAAGGTAAATAGCATTAGAAGTATATTCGATAAAAGGCGAAGCATCTGAAGCGATGAAAAACTCTCCTTCTCCAACTCCAATTGCCAATGGACTTCCTAATCTTGCCGCAACAATTTCGTCTGGGTTTTTTTTATCAAAAACTGCAATAGCATAAGCTCCTACAACTTGATTTAAAGCAATCTGAACTGCTTTACCCAATTTTATATTTTCTTTTTTCTGAACTTCTTCAATTAGGTTAACTAAAACCTCTGTATCTGTATCCGATTTAAAAGTATATCCTCTTTTCTTTAATTCTTCTTTAAGCGGTGCATAATTCTCAATGATTCCATTATGAATAATTACCAGCTCTCCAGAATTAGAAAGATGCGGATGCGAGTTTACATCATTTGGAACTCCGTGGGTTGCCCAACGAGTATGTCCAATTCCGATAGTTCCGTTTGTAGTGAAATTATCTTTTGCTTTAGCTTCAAGATCTGAAACTTTACCTTTTGTTTTACAAAGTTTTATGCTTTCCTGGTCATCATACAACATAACACCAGCACTATCATATCCTCTGTATTCGAGTCGTTTTAATCCTTTGATAACAATAGGATACGCCTCTCTATGACCGATATATCCAACAATTCCACACATATATTATTTATTAATTTGGTTTCGTGTAGTAAACCTCAAGCTGCAGTCTTTTAGCGTAATTTGGATCACTTGACGGAATATTATTTCCAAACAATATCGTCCCGAACGGATTCATAACTGAAGCTCTCGGTGCTTCTGAAATATTAGCATTCTTTGCCTTTAATAGATTAGAAGCATTAATAGTAATACTTTCTGTAACCACTAGGCCTAAGAGAACATTTTTATATGTTGCATCTTTAATAAGATTACGTACATGATTCGTAATCCTAATTTTATAAGTCGTTCCTCTTTTATTATCACCAAGATTAATAGAACCTCCAAAAATATACTTAGAATCTTTTGTATTTGTAGCCGAAGTTACATCATTGGTATAATCTATAAGAGGAATATTATTCGTTAAATCGTATAAGTAAACTCTTTTTGGCTCCATCGCTGATGCCATTTTATCTGAATCAATATAAAAAACTAAATTAGCTTCATTTACAAGCCACTTATTTGCTCTAATTTCATCTAATTTTGAAACAAAATTATCCAGCTTAATAATTGCCAGCGAACCTTGACCTCCCTTTATATACAAACTTGCATCACCTGATGTACTATTAGGAGATTTTATAGCAGCGTCATAAACAGCATTTTTTGCATCTTGAAGAAAATTTGCTGTAGCACCGCCTGTAGAAGCTAAGAAATTAAGAACCAGTGTTTTTTCTTCTTTTACTGTTTCTAAATCTGTAGTGATAGCCGTTTTGGCTTTATAAGTAATAGTAATTTTTCCTTTAGAAAAATCCATTGCAGCCATATTACTAGGGCTTCCATCTGCTCTTTCTACTTTAAAATATAATCCTCTAAAATATTCTTGAAACACATCAGCTGTTGAAAGCTTTGAAGCCGGAGCATTTAAGATTTTTGATTGAAAGAAAGCTTTATTTAAACTTAAGTGCATTTCTGGAACACTTCTCGTAACAGTTTCTTTTTTAGTATCAGGATCAATAGTTGTAGTTTTTATCTCTTTTGGATCAAAAAAGAATTTTTCATTTTCTGCAACATTTGTCGAATCATTTAAAGGACTTCCCAATTTCTGAGTGTCAAAATCAGCATTTTGATCTGTATAATAAAGCTGTGGCAACTGTGAACCATTATTAAAATAGGAGTTACGCATTTGCATACCAGACTCATAAATACTCAACTTTAACTTACCAACTTTACCTTCAGAAGGATCATAAATAGAATCTAATATATAAGTACTGTCACCAGTAGTAGCATCAACGCTTTTTACATGATTAAAATAAGGTATACTAAGCACTACACTTTCTATTACAGGCTCTTCACCAATAGTAGGCGCATAAGTTGCAAGTGTTAACTGTGTAGCAAAATTTGCAGTTGTAGTACCAAAAACTGGATTATCATAAATACCTAAAAGATTATTTGTCAAAGCATTTGACTGAATAGGTGTTACTTCTTGGTTATACGCTAAAACATCATATTTTTCAGCCTCTAGGCCAAAATGATCATCTCCGATTAAATCATCACCAATTGCATTAAAATCTTTATCGCAAGAATACAAAAGAACAACAGTTACAGCTAAAAGAATTTTCTTAATAAAAGAAGTATTATACATGTTTAATAATAAAGTTAAATTTTAAAGACCCATCTCCTTATAGAAATTTGTATACGCTTCTGCGAATGCATCTTTCGTGGCGAAAGGTAAAAAAGGTTTTCCTGAAGATTCTATAAATTTTGTTAAACTTGGGGAAACGTTCTCAGATGCAATGATGACAGCATCAGAATGTAAAATGCTAGCTTTTAAGATATTTTCGTAATTTGGAATTTCTAAATCCGCAACTGATTCATGTGGAACACCGTCGAATTTTACCTTATTAATCATTTCTAAATCTAAATTTTCATCAAAAGACTGACCGTAAACAGAAGTTACAATTTTAGTCTCAGAAAATAAAGCTTCATTTTTATAGTAGTGTTTCATATATATTGGAAGCATCGCCGCCAACCAGCCATGAACATGAATAATATCTGGAACCCAATTCAATTTTTTTACCGTTTCAACAACTCCTTTTGCAAAAAATATGGCGCGTTCATCATTATCAGGATACAAAACTCCTTCTTCATCTGCAAAAGTTGCTTTACGCTTAAAATACTCATCATTATCGATAAAATAAACCTGAATTCTTTCTTTTGGAATTGAAGCTACCTTTATAATCAATGGCATGTCTAAATCATTAACTACCAAATTCATCCCTGAAAGTCTGATTACTTCATGTAACTGGTGTCTTCTTTCGTTGATATTCCCATATCTTGGCATGAAAATTCTTATCTGACCTCCTTGATCATTAATCATTTTTGGAACGTCATAAGACATTAAAGAAACCTCATTTTCAGCCAAATAAGGCACGACTTCAGATGATACGTATAATATCCTCTTATCTTTCATAATAGTATTTTACTTAATTTTTGGTAATAAAAACGTTGCAAAATTACAAAAATTTATGCAGTTATTAACTAATATATTATGTTTGCACTAAATTTTAATAATACAGCCATGCATATTTTCTACGGTAAAGTAGCTTTGATAGCTTATTTGAAAACTATCAAAACTGCAAATTCCACTATCGGATTTGTACCAACAATGGGCGCTTTACACCAAGGGCATTTGGCTTTAATGCAGCGATCTCTTAAAGAAAACGACGATACGGTTGTGAGTATTTTTGTTAATCCAACTCAATTTAACAATCCTGAAGATTTAGCGAAATACCCTCGAACTCTTGAAGAAGATGTTAAGAAAATGCGTACATTAAGTGATAAAATCATTTTGTATGCACCTTCGGTAGAAGATATTTATGAAGGAAATACTACATCTCAAAATTTTGATTTTGATGGTTTAGAAAATCAAATGGAAGGAAAATTCAGACCCGGACACTTTAACGGTGTTGGTACTATCGTAAAACGACTATTTGAAATTGTAACGCCAACCAATGCTTATTTTGGAGAAAAAGATTTCCAGCAATTGCAAATTGTTAAAAAACTGGTTGAGAAAAACGATCTTCCGGTAAATGTTGTCGGCTGTCCAATCTTTAGAGAAGAGAACTTTTTGGCGATGAGCTCTAGAAACGAAAGGCTGACTCCTGAAGAACGAAAAGAAGCTGCTATAATCTACAAGATTTTAAACGAAGCAAAAGAGATATTCAAAAACAACAGTCCGCAGGAAACAATAGAATTTGTAGAAAATTCTTTCAAAAATAATAAAATGTTTGAACTCGAATATTTTGTAATTGCTGACGAATCTACATTATTGTCTATAGATCACAAAAGTAAAGACAAAAACTACCGTGCATTTATAGCGGTATTTGTTAATTCTATAAGACTGATTGACACCATTTCATTAAATTAATTTACCTTTGCAACATGCAAATTCAAGTTATAAAATCAAAAATTCATCGTGTAAAAGTAACGGGAGCCGATTTAAATTATATTGGCAGTATTACTATTGATGAAACTCTACTGGAAGCTTCAAATATTATTGAAGGCGAAAAGGTATCTATTGTAAATATCAATAATGGCGAACGCTTTGAAACTTACGCTATTAAAGGAGAAAAAAATTCAGGAGAAATCACCCTTAATGGGCCCGCAGCAAGAAAAGTTCAAAAAGACGATATCATTATCATTATATCTTATGCGACCCTAGATTTTGAAGAAGCAAAAACCTTCAAACCTTGGATCATTTTCCCAAATGAAAACGACAATTCGTTAACCTAAAGTTATCCTTTCACTTTATATTTTCTTCATCATTTGTCAAAATCCCCTTTTGAACAAACCAGATGACCTATGCCTAAATCAAAAATAGATTTAAGCCCATAACTTCATTGCTTTTTTAAACCATACCCTACAAAAAAGTAAATAAAGTATTATATTGCTACATTATTTCAAATACTTTTTAATTCACGGAAATGCCACAAATCATGAAAAAAGTTTACCTACTATTTATCTTAATTTCATTTTCTTCTTTCGCACAAAAAACGTTCGACAACATCAAATCTGAAAAACTTGGAGTAGAACGCAGAATAACTATCGGACTTCCTCCCTCTTACGAAGAAAACAAAGACAAAAAATATCCAGTTTTATACTTATTAGACGGCGATTATTTATTTGATCCTTTTTCTGGAGCTGTCAGTTATGGTGCTTATTGGGATGATTTACCAGAAATGATAATCATTGGAGTACACCAAAATAAAGATGGGGAACGCTTCGACGATTCTACTATCGATCAAAATACAGGATTGCCTTTTGAAAAAGGAGCTGATTTTTTTGAGTTTATTGGTGCTGAACTTATTCCTTATATCGAAAAAAAATACCGCACTACACCTTTTAGAATTATTGCAGGTCATGATATAACAGCAAGTTTTATCAATTTTTATTTATACAAAGAAGAACCATTGTTTAATGCTTACATCTGCCTAAGTCCAGAACTTGCACCAAAAATGGAAGTTCGTATCCCCGAAAAGTTTGCTAAATTTACAAAACCACTATTTTATTACCTTTCTGCAGCTGATGGCGATATTAAAAAAATCAAAGAACCTATTGAAAAACTAGCCAGCAATATTAAAATTGCAAATAATCCGTTAATCAATTATAAATACGAAGTTTTTAAAGGTACAACTCATTATACCGAAGTTTTACATTCGATTCCGAGTGCATTATATCAGATTTTTGAAGTTTACAGGCCTATAAATTCTGCGGAATACAATGATAAAATTGCAATTCTTCAAACAGGTTACTCTGATTATTTGGAAAAAAAATATGCAATAATGTCTGAAGTAATGGGCGTTCAAATTCCTGTTCGTGTTAGTGACTTTAAAGTAGTAGAAAATATTATTTTGAAGAGAAATGCTTACGACGAATTGGGTAAAATGGCCGAAATTGCAAATACAAGTTACCCAAAAGCAATGTTGGGCGAATATGAATTAGGTTTGATGTACGAAAAAATGGGAGATCCAAAACATGCTTCAAAAAAATATCAAAATGCATCGCAAATGGAACCAATTGGCGATTTGAATAAAGATATGATGTATGAGAAAATCGACGAGATGAATACACTTGCCAAAAAAACTAAATAATGTCAAAAGTTAAAACTTCCTTTTTTTGTCAAAACTGCGGTACACAATATGCCAAATGGCAAGGACAGTGTAACGCATGCAAAGAATGGAATACTATTGCCGAAGAAATCATTCAGAAGCAAGAAAAAGTGGCTTGGAAAAGCGAACCTACTTCAACAAACAAAGCACCAAGACCTTTAAAAATTAATGAAATTGATTCGGCTCAGGAAATTCGAATGGATACTACTGACGGCGAATTGAATCGTGTTTTAGGAGGTGGAATTGTCCCTGGATCTTTGACTCTTTTAGGAGGTGAGCCTGGAATTGGAAAAAGTACGCTTTTACTTCAGATATCATTAAAGTTACCTTACAAAACCTTATATGTTTCTGGGGAAGAAAGCCAGAAACAGATAAAAATGCGTGCGGAAAGAATCACGCCAAATTCTGATAATTGTTATATTCTGACGGAAACTAAAACACAGAATATTTTCAAACAAATTGAAGCCATTGAACCCGAAATCGTAATTATAGATTCAATTCAGACTTTACATACTGATTATATCGAATCTACTGCTGGAAGTATTTCTCAGATTAGAGAAACCACTGCCGAGTTGATCAAGTTTGCTAAAGAAACTAATATTCCAGTTATTTTAATTGGACATATTACCAAAGACGGAAACATTGCCGGCCCAAAAATTTTGGAACACATGGTCGATACCGTTTTACAATTTGAAGGCGATAGAAATCACGTTTACCGAATTTTACGTTCGCTTAAAAATCGTTTTGGTTCTACAGCAGAACTTGGGATCTATGAAATGCTTGGAAGCGGTTTGCGCGAAGTAAGCAATCCGTCAGAAATATTGATTTCGCACAAAGACGAAGAAATGTCTGGAACTGCTATTGCCACAACTATGGAAGGCATGCGTCCGTTAATGATCGAAATACAATCATTAGTGAGTACTGCGGTCTATGGAACTCCACAGCGCAGTACGACTGGTTACAACGCCAAAAGGCTAAACATGATTCTGGCAGTTTTAGAAAAAAGAGCTGGATTTCGTTTAGGTGCCAAAGACGTTTTCCTGAATGTAACTGGAGGAATTTCTGTTGATGATCCTGCGATTGACTTGGCCGTTGTTGCTGCAATTTTATCTTCAAACGAAGATATTCCGGTAACTAAAGGTTTTTGTTTTGCAGGCGAAGTTGGTCTTTCTGGCGAAATTCGTCCTGTAAACCGCGTAGATCAAAGAATTCAGGAAGCCGAGAAATTAGGTTTCAACACTATCTTTGTATCAAAATACAATAAAATTGCCATAAAAAACCCTGGAATCAAAATTGAGCTTGTAACAAAAATTGAAGATGTTGCAAGTATTCTTTTTGGCTAATATTTTATAATACCACTTTATGAATTTTCCAAAACAAAAAATTTTCAAAGCATTAAAAATACTTGCCCTGGTATTGATTTTACTTTGTATTGGACTTTACTTTTTTCGTGATTCTTTACTAAAACAAGCTATTGCAAAAGTCCAGCATAAAATGACTGTAGATTATAACAGTACTTTTTCTGTAAAATCGGCTTCGTTTGACGGCTTATCGAGCATCAAACTTACCGATGTAGTTTTAGTCCCAAAAAATGCAGATACACTATTTAAAATTCAAAAAATAGAAACCAGCATCAGCTTGAGTAATTTATTAATTGGCGATGTTCAAGTTGGAACTTTAAAAATCAACAACGGATACATTCAATTAGTCAAAAAGGGAAAAATTCGCAATTTTGATGCTTTCTTAAAAAAAGACAATACTGATTCTGATAAAAACGAGAAAAGAAAATATGCTGCTTTCGCCTACCGCATCATCTCAAAACTATTGAATTTGGTTCCGACTGACATGAATTTGGAAAATGTACAATTTAGAATTGACGATAATGGTAAAAAAACTTCTGTAGCAATCAAAAAGCTTGTTTTAAGCGACAAACAACTCGAAACCAATCTTCATGTACAAGCAAAAGATTTTGACCAGCGCTGGAACATAAAAGGCTTTGCTGATCCGAGAAACAAAAAAGCCGATATTCGATTTTTTAATTTAGATACCGGCGCCATTCGCGTTCCGTATCTTGACGAGCGTTACAACTTAAAAGTCAGCTTTGATTCCATTCGATTAAATGTACAAAATATTGAAAAAGATGGAAGTGAATTGCATATTGATGGTTATTCTTCGATTTCAAATTTAAAAATAAACCACCCAAAAATTGCCAGCAAAGATGTCGTGATTAAAAACGCACGTTTTGATTATCGATTTTTACTAGGTGACGATTTTATTTCGATAGACAGCACTTCGACAATGCAGTTGAATAAAATAAAAGTTCGCCCATATGTTTCTTATAATACAGAATCGGACACGGTTTATACTTTGAAAGTTGATATACCGAAAATGAAAGCGCAGGATTTTATTGTTTCATTGCCTGATGGTTTATTTACCCATTTTCAAGGAATGGAAGCGACTGGAAATTTTGATTATAAATTAGATTTCAAATTCAACAAAAACAAACCAAACACACTTGTTTTTGATAGTAAAATGAATAAAGAAGATTTAAAAATCACAAAATACGGAGAAGCCGATTTAAATAAATTAAACGGCGAATTTGTTTATCGCGCCATAATTCAAAACGTATTACAGCGCCCGATTTTGGTTGGAAATTCGAATCCGAATTATACCCCTTTAGATCAGATTTCGCCTTATTTGAGAAAATCAGTTTTAACGACAGAAGATCCGTCTTTCTTTCAGCATCGCGGCTTTATTAATGAAGCGTTCAAACAATCAATTCTAAAAAACATTAGAACCAAAAAATTCTCTCGCGGTGCCAGCACAATTAGTATGCAGTTGATTAAGAATGTCTTTTTGACTCGTGAGAAAACGCTTTCGCGAAAGCTTGAAGAAATTCTACTAGTTTATATTTTAGAAAATAACAGAATTGCCAGCAAAGAAAGAATGTTGGAAGTTTATTTTAATATTATCGAATGGGGACCAAATGTGTATGGAATTGGTGAAGCGAGTCATTTTTATTTCCAAAAAAGTCCATCGCAATTGAGTTTAGACGAATGTCTGTATTTGGCAACCATTATTCCGAAACCAAGAAAATTCATGTATCAGTTTAACGATCAAGGAAACTTGAAAGATTACGCGGTGAAAAATCAGAAATTCTTAAGTAATTTAATGTTGCGCCGCGGTGTTATTATTCCAGAAGATACGATTGGGCAGCTTCCGGTTTATATTTCTGGGAATGCACGTTCGCTATTGCGAATAAAAGCGCCAGATTCGACTGCAGTTCCTGTTGATTCTTTATCGATGGATGGGGAATTTGATTTATAATATTTGCCACGAAGACGCTAAGGCACAAAGTTTTTATCTCTTTTGAGAGGAATACAGTAAAAAAACTTAGCGCCTTTGCGTCTTTGCGAGATTAAAATTAAATTTCTTTACGCAAAATTTGCTCGCAGTGTTGCAAAAACACCAAGCTAAAAAAAGCTTTGTGTCTTAGCGCCTTAGCGGCAAAAATCATTTAAAGTTCTTTAAAAAATCTTCTTTATACGTTGGCGAGACTTCAATTTCGGCTCCATCATTTAAAGTTATAATACCTCCTTTATTATACGATTTCACACAATTGATATTAATAATATGCGATTTGTGAACCCGGATAAAAGGCAGTGGTAAAATCTCCGAAAAATGTTTTAAAAAACGGCAGACCATTTTTTTATTTCCATTAGTTAAATGCAGATCCGTAAAATTGCCATTTCCTCTTAAACGCACGATTTCTTCCATCTTTACTACTTCAAATCCTTCGAGTGTTGGCAGAATAACTTGTTGCTTTTCGGGTTTAGATTCATGAAAATTTTCAACAATAATCTTGTTTCGATTAAAAATTTCATGATTCATAATTTGGTGATGTACTTTGTTTACTGCAACAATCAATTCCTCAATACTAATGGGTTTTAATAAATAGTAAGCCGCACTTTGATTTAATGCTTTAAGCGAATATTCTGAAAAAGCGGTAACAAAAATAGTTTCAAATTGCAGGTCTTTGCAAGCTTCCAAAACATCAAAAGCATTTCCAAAAGGCATTTCAACATCAAGAAAAACCAATTGCGGTTGTATTTCGTGCAATAACGGAACTGCTTCTTTTATGTTTTGTGCTTCTCCTACAACCTCAACCTGCGGACAATATTTACTCAAATAGTTTTTGAGTACTTCGCGCGCCGCTAATTCGTCTTCGACAATTACACTTTTTATCTTTTGAAAAGTCATCATATTTTATCAATTAATGGGAAAACAATCTGAACTATAGTTCCAGATTCTGGCAGTATTTTTTCTTTAATAAAGAAAGAAATATTCTTTTTATACAATTCATTCAGCAAGTTAATACGCTCTTTTGTATTGCTTACGCCGCGCGATTCATGTACTTTTTGATTGCTCGTTTTAAGTTCTGAACTTTTGGTTAAACCAATTCCATTATCGTCTATTATAACCGTAACTTTTCCGTCAACCAATTTTACATTAAGCTGCAAAAGTCCTTTTTTATCCAGATAACGTAATCCGTGCCAAATTGCATTTTCGAGATGCGGCTGTAAAATCATATTTGGGATCAAAACCGTTTCGGCATCCAGATCTTTATCAACGTTAATTTCAAAATCAAATTTATCCTGAAAACGCAGATGTTCTAAATCGAGATATTTTTTCAAATGTTCCATTTCTTTATCCAATGTAACAAAGTCTTTATTCGAATTTTCCATCATATTCCGCATCAAATTAGAATAAGACGTCAAGTATTTATTGGCTTCTAATTCTTTATTTTCGGAAATAAATTGATTGACACTATTTAAACTATTAAAAATAAAATGCGGATTCATTTCGCGTCGCAAAGACTGTAAAGCGATTTCTTTATTTTTGATTTTAATAGAATATAACGCTTTTGTGATAAACAGAAACAAAAGTAAAAGCAGTAAAACAGAACCTAAGAGAAAATAATTAAAGGTGTTTTTCTTTGAAATCAATTCGTCTTTCAAGGTTTTTTCTTTTTCTAACTGACGAATTTTACTTTCGGTTATCTGGAAAGTTTTAGCATCAATTAAACTAGTATCGGCTTTTATTAATTTATCAAAATTTTGAAAAAACTGTTCATACAAATTAATACTTTCTTTATCATTCCCTTTTTCTTTATAGTAGTTAATTAACTGCGACAAGCTTTTTTTGGCTTCCGCCGAATTGCCTTTGAGATACGCAATATTGTATGCTTTTTTTAAAGAACCAATCGCTTTAGTCGCTTCTTCTTTTTCAAAATAATAAGAAGCTAGAGATTGAAGTTGTTTAATTTGAGTGGAATAATCTTGTTTTGTTTCTGCTTCTGCCAAAAGCTTTTCGTTTATAACAATTGCTTTATCGATCTGATTGTCGGAAGCATACACTTTGGCAATTTCATTTTTAATTTTAATAACCGTTTCTGGTTTGTCTTTCGCGTAAGCCAGTGCTTTTTTATAACTCTCAATCGCAACTTCTTTGTTCTTTTGCTGCAAAGAATTTTCTGCTTTCTGAACATATGCCGTAGCAACTTCATCACTTTTCTTCTCCTTTTTAAGCAGTTCAATATTCGAGTCTACGTAACCAGCCTGTGTAACGGGAGCAGCCTGATTTTTTAAACGATTAGCATCATTCAAATTAATTTCTTCGACTGCTTTATCTTTAGAAATTGATCCCGCCACTTTATAATTCTTGATCGCTAATCCAAACTTATTTTGGCTTTCCTGAGCTTTGGCCAGATTACGCGTCACACGCGTTTTATCTTCGTTACGATTGAGTTTAGTATAACTTTCTAATGCTTTTTTTAGATACTCCTCTCCTTTTGCATAATCTGAAGCATCAATAAATTCCTGTGCTAGTTTTTCATAACTGCCCGCAATCTTAACTTCATCATTTTCATTTAATGAATTCGATAGTTCTTCTGCTGCTTTACTGATTTTAGAACTTGAACTTTTCTCAGAAAGCGCTTGTGCTATCATTCCCTGTGGAAACAATAACACTAAAAAAAACAACCCTAAACCAATTGATAAATTACGCATCATTAATAAGTTATTTTGAAAATGTAAAGTAACCTAATTACAAATTCCGATCCTATATTTTTCACCAAGTCAAAAGACCCGTTCACCCATTCTGTCAAAAATACGTTTTTCCGATCAATACATTTGCTCTGTAATCTTAAAACCATAATCATGAGAAAATTATTCTTTACAATTTTAGCTTTACCATTTTGTCAATTCATAATCGCACAAGCTTCTGGCAATGTTAACTATCAAAATCAGATCCGTTATAGCAATAATACGATTAACGTAGACTTTCCTTCCGATTCCGATGTTGTCATAAGTGTAAAAGGACTCACAAATGTTAAAGCAGATGCTTATGTCGCCATTTTCAGCACTACTCAAACTGGCAAAACAACTCAGGAAGTAAATGAATTAATTGACAAACGAATTACACAATCGCTGAATGAAATCAAACTTAAAAAAAGCGTAGAAACTTTTGTCGATATGATTTCGTTTGTTCCTGTGTATGAATATGAAGTCGAAAAGAAAGTTTTTAGTCGTAAAACCTATAATGAAGTTCCTGTAGGTTTTGAATTAAAGAAAAATATTCATATCAAATTTACAGATCCAAATCAGCTGAATGACTTTATTACAATATTATCCAACCATGAAATATACGATCTGGTAAGAGTTGATTACTTCTCGAGTGCATTGGAAATAATTAAGAAAGAAATGATGACTAAAGCTAAACTTCTGGTTCAGGAAAAAATGAAAAACTATGAAGCTTTATTAGGAGAAACATTTACCAATGCCGAGAAAAAGATAATCGATGATTACAACGTAACCTTACCGGTAGAAATGTACAGGTCTTATGAAGCTTACAATAGCTCTTCTTTAAACTTAAAAAAAGCGGCCAACGTCAATCAGGTTAGTAAATCTACTACACTTTATTATCAACCGATATTTAATAAAGAGTTTGATTTTGTAATTAATTCTACTGTATTAGAACCTGTAATTCAAGTGCAATATGAAGTTAAAATAGCTATTAACAGAGAAAAAGAAAAGAAACCAATTTCAATTGCAAAAGCAGATAAAGAATATATTCTGGTTACTCCAAATGGGGATTTAAAAACACTAAATATAAATACACCCAAACAAAATAATTAGTGCTGTAAAACCAATTCACCAAGTCAAAAGCCGGTTTCACCCTTTCTCCGAAAAATGAATTCATTATGTCTTTAAGTTTGATTTGTAATTAACAATTAAAAACTGGAAATCATGAAAGCAGCTCTTTTTATCTTGGCAGTTACTTTTTCGTTTGCAAGCTGCAACAAAAGCAAAGCAAATTCACAAAACCACAATACAATTAAAAATTCAAAACCGATTTACTCCTACGAAGCGAAACTAAAAAGTGAGATAACCGAGATGAAAAGTTTTATGAAGAAAGCTTCAAAATACAATTCTGATGTTGCGTTCTTTTTAGATATGAGGATTGAATCTGGAAAAAATCGGTTTTTTATTTATGATTTAAAACATAACAAACTATTGGACAAAGGTTTGGTTGGACATGGTTCTGGCTCGGAAACAGGAATTCTGGGAAAGCTGAAATTCAGCAACCTCAAAGATTCGTATTGCAGTTCATTGGGAAAATATGCTATTGGCAGTTCTTATTCTGGAACGTTTGGAAAAGCATATAAATTATATGGTTTAGACCAAACCAATAGTAATGCTTTAGACAGGAATATAGTGCTTCACAAATATGCATCTGTTCCGTTTGAAGAACAACCCTATCCAATTTGCAATAGTCTGGGCTGTCCAATGGTAAATGAAAAGTTTTTTGGCGTAATCGAAAAAATGATTGATAACTCAAAAAAGAAAATTATTCTGGTTATGTATTATTAATTCCGTTTAATTAGTTTGGGGGCTGATTAAACAACATAGATTCATAGTTATCTAAATTTTAATAAAGGTTTTGGAGCTATGTTTCTATGTTTTAACTTTAGATTTTTGTAACTGTATCAAATAACATTTTTAAATTATAAATCAATGATTAAAAAACAAGCAACAGCAATTTTAATATTGTTATCTTCTTTTGTATTTGCACAAAAACCAATTTTCACAACAGCAAAAGTAAAAGCTGCAACGGTATATTTTAATGCGGCAGAAATTTCGCAGACTGCTTCTTTAATCCTGCCTTTGGGAACAAGCGAAATTGTGGTAAAAAATGTAGCTGTAAATTTAAACGAGAGTTCTGTTCAAATTGGTGCACCAGCAAACGTTACAGTTCTTTCGGTTCAGTTTACCAACAATTATATCTCTGAATATGAAGTTGACACCAAATCACCAGCATTAAAAAGAGTAAGAGATAGTATTGTTTTAGTTCAAAAAGAAATCCAAAAAGTCAATAATTCTATAAATTCTGAAACAAAAACCATTGCACTTTTAGACAAAAACCAACAGGTTTCTGGAACTAATTCAGGTTTAAATGTAACAGAATTAATAAAAATGGTTGAGTATTACAAGAACAAACAACTCGAAATTGCCAATTCAATTAATGTTCTTTCTGAAAAACAGCAAAAGCTGAATGAAACACTTCAAAAACTAAATAATAAACTTGAAGTTGATACAAGTAAAGAAGAAAAGACTTCGTCTGGAAAATTAATTGTTCAAGTTATGAATAATCTTGCCGGAGCTGTGCCTTTAGAAATATCCTATTTAACCAATAATGCAACCTGGACTCCGTTCTATGATTTACGTGCAGAAAGTGTAACAGCGCCTATCAATATGATGTATAAAGCACAAGTTGTGCAAAACACGGGTATTGACTGGAAAAAAGTAAAACTTACTTTGTCAAGTGGTTATCCTAACCAGAATAATCAGGCACCCATATTGAGTTCATGGTTTTTAAGCAATAATGCAAATTATGGCTACAAGCAAAGAAATGCTGCGAACCAACTGCAAAGTGCTTATGGTGCTATGAGAGAAAAAAAGATAAGCCAAGAGGCAAATGCTCCAATAATGGCCGAATCTTCTGTTTCAGATTATACTACTGTTGCAGAAAATCAGTTGAATATTTCTTTTGATATTGATATTCCGTATGATATTCTTTCTAATGGAAAAATACACAGTGTATCTCTTAAAGAAATAAAACTTCCAGCTTCGTATAAATATTATGCAGTTCCGAAGGTAGAAAATGAAGCGTTCCTTCTTGCCGAAATTGCCGATTACAGTAAATATAATTTATTAAGAGGTGAAGCCAATATTATTTTTGAAGGTATGTATGTGGGGAAAACTTTTATCGAACCTGGTCAAACCAGCGATACTTTGAATTTAAGTATGGGACGTGATAAAAAAGTATCTATAAAACGTGAAAAAGTGGCGGACAAATCTGGAACTAAGTTTTTATCTTCTAAAAAAGAGCAGACTTTTACGTACGATATTACGATAAGAAATAACAAAAAAGAAGCTGTTGAACTACTACTAAAAGATCAATACCCGTTAAGCACTAATAAAGAAATTGAGGTTGAATTATTACAAAGCGACAATGCAAAAGTAAATGTAGAAACAGGAATATTGACTTGGCAATTGCAGTTGAAACCAAATGAAACCAAGAAAATCAGAATTAGTTATAAAGTAAGATATCCAAAAGATCAGAATTTAAATTTATAAGTTTTTTAAAATAAAAATCCCGATAAGCTTTACAAGTTTATCGGGATTTCATTTTATTAATTAGCAACCCAAACAGGTTTAGTATAACTCTATTAAGGCGCAGGATCAGGAATTATAGCCTGAATGGCATTAATTTCAGCAATTATTTCTTTAGAAAGTACAACATCAATCGTGTCGATGTTTTCTTTTAATTGATCCAAATTTGTAGCACCAATAATCGCACTTGTCAAAAACGGCTGCTGTAACACAAATCCCATTGCCAATTGAGTTAAAGTTAATCCGTGTTTGTGTGCAATTTCCTGATACAAACGAGTTGCTTGTGTACATTGCTCGCTGTTGTAACGTGTATATTGCGGAAAAAGATTTATTCTCGCATTTGGATGACTTTCTCCCGTTAAAAATTTACCAGTAAGAACTCCAAAAGCTAAAGGTGAATAGGCCAATAAACCAACATTTTCATATTTTGAAACTTCGGCAGAACCTACTTCAAAAAGACGATTCAATAAAGAATATGGGTTTTGAACGGTTTTGATTCTTGGTAAATCATGATGTCTGCTTTCTTCTAAGAAACGCATCATTCCCCAAGCATTTTCATTAGAAACACCAATGTGTTTTATTTTTCCTTCTTTGATTAATCCGTCGAAAGTTTCTAAAACACTTCTAAAATTATCTTCCCACACTTCATCATGACCATTAAAAGCACGTTGTCCAAAATAATTGGTTTTACGTTCTGGCCAATGCATTTGATATAAGTCGATATAATCCGTTTGAAGACGTTTTAAGCTGTTTTCTACTGCATATTTAATACTTGCTGGCGAGAAGTCAATTTTGTCTCGCATATAAGTAAAACCAGGATTTGGTCCTGCGATTTTAGATGCTAAAACTACTTTGTCACGATTTCCAGATTTTTTAAACCAAGTTCCGATAATTTTTTCTGTGCTTCCGTAAGTTTCCTGACGCGCAGGAACTGAGTACATTTCGGCAGTATCAAAGAAATTAATTCCTCTTTCGAGTGCGTAATCCATCTGAGCGTGTCCTTCGGCTTCTGTATTCTGCTGACCAAAAGTCATTGTTCCGAGGTTAATTTTACTAACTTTTATATCGGTGTTTGGTAACGTAGTGTATTTCATTTTTTTAGTTGCTAAGATTCTATCCCTATAGCTATTGGGACTGAGTTTGCCTTTTTTTTTAAAATTATGGAGTCCCAAAGATACAACGAGAATGAAGAATGGAAAATAACACAAAAGTTAAAAAAACTACAAGTTTTTAAGTTATAAGTTCATCTACTTTGAACCTCTATTTATAAAACTTAGTTTGTATTATTTTAAACTTTTTAATGGATTTTGAAACGAGTTAAAAACTCTAATCACAAAAATTGAATTTTCTTGAATCTGATATAAAACTTTATAATTTCTGACAATAATTCTTCTGCAGCCTAATCTGTATTCATCTAATTGAAATTGCTCTGAAAAAATTATACCATCAGTACAATTAAACAATCCAGTTCTAAACTTTTAAAGCCGTATATTTTGAATATTTTTCTTTTAATTGAACGTAAATCTCTTTCAAGTCTTCTTTGGCATTTTCTGTCCAAAAACTTCTGACTTTGTATTATTCATTATCCCAATCTTCCATTTCTTTTGACAAGTTTTCTTTTGAAATTATCCGATTGTATTTAACATCATTTAATCCTTCTTCAACTTTATTATGATATTCTGATAAGGATATTGGGTTTCCAACGGCATCATATGAAACTACCTCATTCAAATAATTGTCAAAAACCGAAGACACAATTCGCAATACTCTTTCGTCAGCCAAATCTAATTGAAGTCTTATTTTATCTTTTAATTCTGGAAGTCCCATAATTTTATGTTTTTAAAAGTCAAAGTTACAAAAAAAGCAAAAGCTTTTTTCTTGAAAGATTCTAAGAAGCTAAACATCTGCTTTTTGTTAATAAAAAAGGCTCAAAGTAAAACTTTGAACCTTTCTATTTTTAAAACTTCGTATTTAGGAAACTTAGTTTATACTATTCAGCATCTCAGCAATCTCATCTAATCTTGGTGTTAAGATAATTTCGATTCTGCGGTTTTTTGCTTTTCCTTCTGGAGTTGAATTACTTGCTAAAGGAGAGAATTCACTACGTCCCGCCGCTGTAAGTTTTTGTTTGTTGATTTTCTCATTTTCGCTCAAAATAGCTACAATTGCTGTTGCTCTTTTGGTAGATAAATCCCAGTTGTTTGCAATTGGTCCAGAACCTGCATACGGATCGTCGTCTGTATGTCCTTCAATAAGAACAGAAAGATCTGGATTGTCTCCCAATACTTTTCCTAATTCTACAATTGCTTTTCTACCTTCTGTCCCAACAGCCCAGCTTCCTGAGTTAAAAAGTAATTTGTTTTCCATAGAAACATATACTTTTCCGTTTCTCTGTTCTACAGTAAGACCTTTTCCTTCAAAACCATTTAATGCTTTAGAAAGAGTCTCTTTTAGTTTTTTCATTGCAGCTTCTTTTGCAGCAATCATATCTTCAAGTTCTTTTAATCGACTTGCTGTTTTATCTAAACGTGCTTGTTCTTCGGCCAAAGTTTTTCCTTTCGCTTCTAATTGTGCTAACAATTCACGGTTTTTATTCATATTGGCTTCTAATGCATCATTGCTGTTTTTCTCCAATGCATTATATGAATCTTGTAAAACTTTAAACTTTTTTTGCTCGGCAGCTAAATCGGCTTTTTGTTTGGCAAGATCGGCTTTGGTGCTGTTTAAGTCTTTTGTTAATGCATCACGATCTAATTCTAACTGATTTTTTGATTTTTTCAAATCAGCATTTTCGTCAGCAATAGAACGGTTTTCTTTTTTTAGATCTGAATATTTTGTTTCTAAATCATTGTAAATTTTCTTAGAAACACATGAAGTCGTGGATAAAGCTAAAACTAGCAATCCGATGGAGGCTTTTTTAATCATCTTCTTTAATTGATTTTATTTGGGGCGCTTAATAATAATTCAAAAATTTCTTGTTTAACGAGTTACCTAGCCCTTATGGGAGCGGCATCCTTTTATTTTTTTTCTTTAAAAAAATAAAAGATAGAGCGGACAGCAGGAAATAGCTCCTTCGACTATACGCTCAGGATGAAAACTTAGAGCATTAGTTAACAAGAACAATACCAAAATTACTCGATCTCAACTAAAATTGGGCAGTGGTCTGAGTGCATAGCATCTGGAAGGATTACGGCACGCTTTAATTTATGCTGCAGCGAATCGCTCACTAAATTGTAATCTATACGCCAGCCTTTGTTATTACCACGGGCTCCCGCGCGATAACTCCACCAAGAATAATGATGTGGATCTTTGTTGAAATGACGAAAACTATCTATAAATCCCGATTTCATAAAGGCGTCTAACCAAGCTCGTTCTTGAGGTAGAAATCCAGAAACAGTTTTGTTACGAACTGGATCGTGAATGTCTATTGCTTCGTGGCAAATATTGTAATCCCCACAAATTATTAGGTTTGGAATGGTAATTTTTAACTCATTAATGTAGTTTTGAAAATCGTCCATAAACATAAATTTATGATCTAATCTCTGAATGTTTGTTCCAGACGGAAGGTATAAACTCATTACAGAACAGTCATCAAAATCGGCACGAAGATTACGTCCTTCAAAATCCATGTGCTGAATTCCGGTTCCGTAAACTACATTATTGGGCTTAATTTTAGACAAAATTGCGACACCGCTATATCCCTTTTTTGTAGCAGGATAGTAGTATTGATAAGGATAACCCGCAGCTGTGATATCGTCTACCGGAACTTGTTCTTGTGTTGCTTTTATTTCCTGAAGGCAAATAACATCTGGATTGGCTTGTTGCAGCCATTCGATAAAACCTTTAGTAATTGCAGCACGAATTCCGTTTACGTTATAAGAAATAATTTTCATTAGAGTTTTTTTTAAGGATTTCAAATGTAATAAAAAAGTGGAAAGTTTGCGTTTGAATCAACGAAAAGTAGAGTTTTTTGTTATCTTTGTTCGCTGTTCGAATAAATTAAAAGTACTACATGGGTTTAGTTACCGCGAAAGAAGTTGCAAAGGCGATAAATGTTGAAAAGTACGGAGTTCTAGGTACTTTTTCAGGCTGGATTCTTATGAAAGTTCTTAAGATCTCTACCCTTAATAAAATCTATGACCATAATAAACATTTGGAAGATGTTGCGTTTTTGAACGGAATTCTGGATGAAATGGAAATTAAATTTGAAATTCCTGAAGAAGACTTAAAACGTTTACCAAAAGACGGCGCTTATATTACCATTTCTAATCATCCGCTGGGTGGTATTGATGGGATTTTGTTATTGAAATTAATGCTTGAGAGAGAGCCAAATTTTAAGATCATTGCCAATTTCTTATTACACAGAATTGTTCCGCTAAAAAAATACATCATGCCGGTGAATCCTTTTGAAAATCATAAGGATGCTAAGTCTAGTGTTATTGGAATTAAAGAAACTTTACGCCATTTAAGTGACGGAAAACCCTTAGGGATTTTTCCTGCAGGTGAAGTTTCGACTTATAAAGATGGAAAATTGGTTGTGGATAAACCTTGGGAAGAAGGCGCTCTAAAATTGATTAGAAAAGCAAAAGTTCCGGTTGTTCCAATTTATTTTCATGCTAAAAACAGTAAATTATTTTATTGGCTTTCTAAAATCGATGATACTTTACGTACTGCAAAACTACCATCTGAACTGCTTACACAGAAAGATCGTATCATAAAAGTTCGTATTGGAAAACCTATTTCTGTAAACGAGCAAAATGAGATCCAATCCTTTGAAGAATATTCAGAATTCTTAAGAAAGAAAACTTATATGCTGGCAAATCCTTTTGAAAAGGACACCAAATTATTAGATACTGCAAGCCTAAAAATCCCGAAAGCACCTAAGAAAATTGTTACGCCAGCAAGCGAATCAAAAATGATCGAGGAAGTAAATGCTTTGCGTGGAAGTGACTGCCGTTTATTGCAAAGTAAAAATTACGAAGTGTTTTTTGCCACTGCGAAATCTATTCCGAATGTTCTGCATGAAATTGGCCGTTTACGCGAAATTACATTCCGTGAAGTAGGTGAAGGAACTAATGAATCTATAGATATAGATGAATATGATCAATATTATCACCATATGTTTTTGTGGGATGATGAAACCAAAAAAATTGCAGGTGCATACCGAATGGGATTAGGCGCCGAGATTTATCCTAAATATGGGCTTGAAGGTTTTTACCTAACAGAACTGTTTAGATTTGAGCCCGAATTACACGATATGATGCACAAATCTATCGAAATGGGTCGTGCTTTTATTATAAAAGAATACCAGCAAAAACCAATGCCTTTGTTTTTATTATGGAAAGGTATTATTCATACAACCTTACGTTATCCTGAACATAAATATCTTTTGGGCGGTGTAAGTATCAGTAATCAGTTTTCAGATTTCTCTAAATCGCTGATGATTGAGTTTATGAAATCTAATTATTACGATCCCTATATTGCACAATATATTCATCCTAAAAAGGCTTATAAGGTAAAATTAAAAGATGCTGATAAAGACTTTATTTTTGATGAAGCAGAATCTGACTTAAACAAATTTGATAAAATTATTGACGAATTAGAACCAGGAAACTTACGCTTGCCGGTTTTAATTAAGAAATACATCAAACAAAATGCACGTGTTGTTGCTTTTAATGTTGACCCTTTATTTAATAATGCAATAGATGGTTTGATGTACATTAGAATTGCAGATATTCCTGAAAGCACTATGAAACCTGTTATTGAGGAATTTCAAATAGAATTAGAACGTAAATTATCTGAGAAAGAAGATTAAATTTACTTTAGATATAAAAAAGAAAAATCCCGTATCGCTTGATACGGGATTTTTTATGTTTTAAAACCAAATGGTTTGATGCAGTATATCATCAAATGAATTGTTTCTAATAAAGAAAATCAATCTTATAAAATGATAAACTCCAAGAAAAACTGCCAAACCATAGGCTAATTTTCTATTGTATAAAAGTCCGTTAAAGTATTCTTTCTTTGTAATCAATTCAGTAGTTAACACAATAATGGTTACCCAGCAGAATGCAATAACAAAAGGACCTAAAATATGATAGCTTATTGATTTATAAAGATCGCCTTGGTAAAAATATACCAGGGATTTGGTAATGCCGCATCCTGGACACGGGAAACCTATAATCATTTTAAAAGGACAAAAAGATTGATCTGACTCTAAATGATTATTATGATTGTCGAGCATTAAAAAAAACGGAACTATCAGTGTAATTACTGCACCGATAATTCCGTAAATTTTACGTCTTGTTTTGTTATTATTTATATAATCTGTTGATATCACCTTGTACAATCATTGCTGCAGCAAAAGGAAAAAAGAATCCTAATACAATTAATAAAGTAGATTGGTCTTTTTGAAGTTCACCAGTTCTTTTATAAACTTCAGGTAAAGCTTCTTTACCTGCTAAATAGTAAAAATAAATATTAACTGGCATACAACAACCTGCAAAAATTGCAATAGGCTGCGAAATAACTTCTCTTTTAGATACTGCGTTAAAAACCTCTGCTACTTTAATATTCCAATAAATTAAATACAATCCACAAGTTAAAAATCCAAAAAGCAAAACCATAATTGGGTCAACTTTAAATACTGGGATTGGGTCATTAAAATTATTCGATGTTTCTTGTAATTCCATTTTTTCTTATTGAATTCGTTAATTCCTACTCTTCGGATTTTCGGTTCCTCCTGCTCTTAAAAGAAGATCTTATTTAGATTGATCCTTTAAAAATCGGAAACAATATTATTAAAAATTAACAAAGAAAGCTAATTATCTTAAGAAAAATTTAGAAGAAAAGACTCGTTATTAAAGGCTGAAAAAATAAAGCGCAAAAAAAATACATTTTATCTATTTTATTTTGAATAAACTGCTTTAATCTTATCTACAATAACTTGCGCTAAACGCTCGTGGCTTTCAAAAGTCCAGCCTGCGATATGAGGCGTTAGTAAAACATTTTTAGCTTCCAGTAGATATTGAAAAGCTTCTGGAGTGTTTTTATCTTGAAATAAAGTTTCAAAAGATAATTTCTCATACTCCAAAACATCCAAACCTGCCCCTAAAACCTTTTTAGCCTTCATAGCTTCAACTAAATCAGCTGTAACAATGTTTTTACCACGTGAAGTATTTATAATCCAAAATGGCTTAGAAAATGCGTTTATGAAGTCAGCGTTAACCATTTTGTCAGTTTCTGGTGTCCATGGAAGATGTAAACTCAAAACATCGGCCTTCTCTTGCAATTCTTGTAAAGAAACTTGTCTGGCATTTTCATCACCAACATTTTCTAAAATATCATAACACAAAACCTCCGTTTCAAAACCGCGGAGTTTTTTAGCAAAAGCTTTTCCCATATTCCCATAACCAATAATCCCAACTGTTTTTAAATCGAGTTCATGACCGCGGTTGCTTTCACGATTCCAATGGCCTGATCTTATTTCGGCATCGGCCTGATTCAAGTTATTAAACAAAGATAAAATTACGCCAAGCGAATGTTCTGCAACTGCGTTGCGATTTCCTTCTGGCGCCGCAATTAAATGAATTCCTTTGCTCTCAGCATAGTCACAATCAATACTTTCAAGACCTGCGCCTACTCTTGCAATAAATTGCAACTTAGTTGCATTATCTAAAAACGTCTTATCAATCTTAAAACGACTGCGAATTACAACTCCATTATAATCTTTTATTTTAGCTTCAATTTCTTCTTTAGAAGATTTAAAGTCAGCGTGATTTTCAAAACCAGCATCTTCCAATTGCTGCCAAAGAATAGGATTATTACTGTCGATATGTAGAATCTTGATACTCATTTTTTGATTTTTAATTAAATAATTGACAACAAAAATACGGCTTATTATTTATTCTTAAACAAAGAAAAACCAGCAAATTCAATCCATCAAAAGCATTGGAGTTTTTTATTGGTGAGATTTTTTTTACCTTTGGATAATTGAGGATTTTAAATTCCCTCTTAATATTTCTCTTTTTAAATCCATACAACTCCTTACAAATGAAATTAACCAAGACTTTTAAAGCCTTTTTTGAAAATGAAAAATCAGGAGGACTCCTTTTACTTTTTGTTACGGTTATCTCACTTTTTCTAGCCAATTCTTCTTTTCAAGCCGATTATATTGGTTTTTGGGACAAAGAATTTTCTGGACATTCTATTACCCATTGGATAAACGATGGCTTGATGACGATTTTCTTTTTATTAATTGGTTTAGAATTAGAACGTGAAATTTATCACGGTGAATTGTCTAATATTAGAAATGCATCATTACCAATTATGGCTGCCTTTGGCGGTATGCTTGTTCCTGCCGCGATTTTCTTAGCTCTAAATTTTGGTACAGCTACTCAAAACGGAGCTGGAATTCCGATGGCAACAGATATTGCATTTGCTATTGGAATATTATCTCTTTTGGGAAAAAAAGTTCCTGCTTCTTTAAAAATATTTTTAACCGCCTTGGCAGTAATTGATGATTTAGGCGCTATAATTGTTATTGCTATTTTTTACACTACTACAATTGCTTTTGTTAACCTTGCCATTGCATTGGGAATTTGGGCTTTTTTATTCCTTTTAAATCGACTGAAAATTCACAACTTAATTCCATACCTAATTGGAGGAATTGCAATGTGGTATTTTATGCTTCATTCTGGAGTACATGCAACAATAACAGGAGTTATTTTAGCATTTGTAATTCCGTTTGGAGATGGCGGCGAAAAATCAGTTTCTTACCAATTACAGCATTTTTTACATAAACCAGTTGCATTCGTTATTTTACCCTTGTTTGCCATGGCAAATACTTGCATCGCTATTCAATCTGACTGGCATGAAGGTCTAAATCATCCGAACGCTTTCGGAATTATTTTAGGATTAGTTATCGGTAAACCTTTAGGAATCGTGCTTTTCTCTTCTATCGGTGTTAGTGCAGGTTTGTGTGCTCTGCCCAAAAACTTAAAATGGGCGCACATTTTAGGCGCTGGAATGCTTGGAGGAATTGGTTTTACGATGTCAATTTTTATTACCATTTTAGCCTTTAAGGATCCTGAAACCATTGTTTTTTCTAAAATTGCAATTCTAATCGCCTCTATGCTTTCTGGTATTTTTGGATTTTTCTATTTGAAATACACTTTGAGCAAAAAGAAAAAACAACAGAAAGTATGAGTTTAACCAATAAATGCATTGCCTCACTTCTATTTTTTCTATCTATTACGGCTTGCAATACTAAAAACAAAGAGATAAGCATTCCCAAAGAGCAGACTGGAAACACAACAAAGCTTTCTATACCGAAAAATGAAGAATCAATTGAAGGTGTTTACAGATCTAACGAATGTGAACTTTCAGTAGTAATTACAAAAACAAAAGACGGTTACGACTATTTACTAAAAACGAGCCAACGAAAAGTAAAAGGTAAAGCAAGTTTTACCAAAAGTGAATCTGGCGAGAATTATTTGACCTTAGAGGGTATTAAATGGGACGAATACGAGGGCGATATCAGCCAAGAAGACGAAACAGATTCTATTCCGACTAAAGAACTTGAAATTCCAGTTGGCATTGATGCCAGTTATGTAAAAGACACTCTAACGATTCAGAATTATGGCAATGCGATGAATTCTTACACTAAGATTTCTGAATGCGGCAGTAAATATATCCAGCTTATTAAAATTCCAAATAGATAATTTATTTGATTATGAAAGGAATTAGACAAATACTTAGTTTATGTATATCTCTTTTAATGGTGTTAATTGCTGTAATACTTTATCAAATAAAATATAATTCCACACAACCTAATCTAGAGTGCCAAATTCCTGTTCCTTTTTGTGGCACTCAATCTTTTCAACAAACAGGAAACATGTACGAAGGAAAAGAGATTTTTAATTCCAATTGTGCCGCTTGCCACAAATTAGATGCCAAGAGTACAGGACCAGCACTTCGTGGTATAGATTCTTTAGTTTTTGTAAAATGGATGCTCATAAAAAACCACAAAATCGACAGTACTAAAATTGAAAACTTAGGAATCGACTATCACCGAACAATGTTTAAAAATGTTTTGAATGAAGAAAATCTTCCATTCCTAATTGGGTATTGTTCAGGAATATGTAATTAAACAAAAATCCAAATTCCGATTTGATTATCAAATTGGAATTTGGATTTTATATTTTTGGAATTTAAATTATTGACCTTTAATTTGTTTCAAAGAGGTTTTGATTCCTTTGATTAAAGACGAACTAAAACCATTATGTTCCATCTCGTTCAAACCAACAATTGTACAGCCTTGAGGTGTTGTTACGCGGTCGATTAATTGTTCTGGATGCACTTTTTCTTCTAAAAGCATTTTTGCGGCTCCTTTTACAGTTTGCGCTGCAATTGCTAAAGCAGTTTGAGAATCGAACCCAATCTCGATTCCTGCCTGCATAGAAGCACGAATATAACGTAATGCATATGCAGTACCGCAAGCACCTAAAACAGTTGCTGCATCCATCAATTTTTCGTCAATTACCGGAGCAGTTCCTAAATCTTGAAATAAATCAACAATTGGCAAAGCTTTTTCTCTGTCTTTTTCAGGGAATGAAATGCAAGTTGCAGATTCTCCAAACTGTGCCGCAATATTTGGCATAATGCGAACTACTGGATATTCATTATTTGTTTTGGTCTGGAGCATTTCAAGAGAAACACCGCTCACTGCAGACGCAATTGTTTTATTTTGAATAACGGGTAAAATCTCCGCTAAAACTGTATCGACTTGATAAGGTTTTATTGTTAAAATTATAACGTCAGCTTCTTTGATGTTATGTTTATTGTCTGAAGAAACAGTGATTCCGTATTCTGATAAATACTGAATACTGGCAATATTTCTTCTTGTTACAGTAACTTGATTGTTTTTGGAGAATTTTGCAATTCCCAAGGCAATAGAAACCCCTAGATTTCCTCCTCCGATGATGTGTACTTTCATACTGGTTTTTTTAGAATTATTTTTGGTTGATTAACAGCCTATTTTTCGGCTACAAATTACATAGAATTTACAGATTTTAAATCACTGCAAGTTGTCAATTTGTGCCAAAAATCTAAAATCCAAGAATCATTTTAGCTACTCCAAAATAGAGCATAATTCCAAAAACATCGTTGGTAGTGGTAATAAATGGACCTGTTGCAATTGCTGGATCTATTTTGTTTTTATGTAAAAAAAGCGGCACTAAAGTTCCTAAAGTAGCTGCAAACAAAATCACAACAATCATAGAGATCGAAATAGCAAGTCCCACCAAATATTGTTGGTACATAATAGAATGATACCCTAGCAGTAGTAATGAAATAATACTTCCAGAAATCATAGAAACGGTGATTTCTTTACTAAAATAAGCGCGGCTAAATTCTTTTAAAGTTCCGTTTGCCAAACCTTGCACAACAATTGCTGATGCTTGAACACCAATATTTCCGGCTGTTGCAGAAAGTAAAGGCACGAAAATAATCAGAGTTGAATATTTTTGAAAAGTCGCTTCGTTGCCTTTCAAAACAAATGAAGCTACAATTTCGATCACCATTCCGATTAAAAGCCAAGGCAAACGCGCTTTTGTCAATTCGAGAACGCTGTCATTAGATTCAACGTCCTGCGTAATACCCGCCGCTAATTGGTAATCTTTATCGGCTTCGTCTTTAATTACGTCTACGATATCATCAATTGTAATTCTTCCAACCAAACGACCCAATTCATCAACAACCGGAATTGCCTCTAAATCGTATTTCTGCATGATACGTGCTACCTCAACATCTTCAGTATCTACGTTTACAAAATTTAATTTTCTGATATAGATATCGCCAATCTGCGTTTTAGTCGAAGTTGTCAATAAATCTTTTAATGATAATCTCCCTTTTAGTCGATTTTCATCATCAATAACATAGATAGAATGTACTCTTGAAACGTTTTCTGCCTGAATACGCATTTCTTTCACACAAGTTAATACATTCCAATTTTCATTGACTTTAACTAACTCTTTCCCCATTAAACCACCCGCAGAATTCTCGTCGTAACGTAAAAGATCAACAATGTCTTTTGCGTGTTCAACGTCATTTAATTCTGAGATTACTTCTGCTTTAATTTCTTGCGAAAGTTCAGCGATAATATCTGCCGCGTCATTTGTTTCAAGCTCATCAAGCTCTTCTGCAATTTCTTTAGGAGAAAGTCTACTTAAGATGTTTTCACGCAAATCATCTTCTAATTCAAGAAGAATTTCTGCGGTTTTATCACTATCAAGAACTTTAAAGATGTAAGTCGCCTCGTCAAAATCTAATTCATCTAAGATTTCGGCAATATCGGCGTGGTGCATATCGTTAAGTAAAACTTCAAGTTCTTTGTCGTTTTTGTTAACAATATGTTCTTCTAATTGGTGGATTAAGTCTTTACTTATTTTGAACTCCATCGGCTTCTATTTTTTGAGTCAAAGCAATAAACTCATCAACGCTAAGTTGCTCAGGACGAAGATCAAAGATACGGTCTTCTCGCAAATTATCTGATAAATTTAATGTTTTCAAACTGTTACGTAATGTTTTTCTTCTTTGCTGAAAAGCCGTTTTTACAACCGTAAAAAATAACTTTTCACCACAAGGAAGACTGTAATCTTCCTTTCGGGTCATTTTCATCACACCCGACTTGACCTTGGGCGGAGGAATAAAAACATTTTCGTCTACAGTAAACAAATACTCAGTAACATAGAAAGCCTGAGCTAAAACAGATAAGATTCCGTAAGCTTTTGAGCCTTTTTTCTCGCAGATACGTTCTGCAACTTCTTTTTGAAACATTCCCGAAAACTCAGGAATCTGGTGTTTAAACTCTAAAGTCCTAAAAACAATCTGAGTCGAAATATTGTATGGAAAGTTTCCAATTATCGCGAACTGTTTGTTTTCGTAAACTTCATTAATATTGTATTTCAGGAAATCCTGAGAGATAATCTTATCTTTTAATTTTGGATAATTTTCACCCAAATACACCACAGATTCCGTATCAATCTCTATTACGTGTGTGTTAATAGGTTTGTCAAGCAAATATTTAGTCAACACACCCATTCCTGGTCCTATTTCTAAAACCTCATCGTATCCTTTTAAACTTAAAGTATCTGCAATAGCTTTTGCGATGCTTTCGTCTTTTAAGAAATGTTGTCCTAAATGTTTTTTGGCTTTTACTTTTTCCATTATTCTTTATTGTTTGCCACGAAGGCTTGAAAAGTTTGCTTTTGCCACAAAGGCACTAAGACGCAAAGCTTTTATTTTATTTATTTTGCCACTAATTACACAAATTATCACAAATTTAAATTCTAATAATCAGTGCAAATCCGTTTGATCAGTCAAATCGGTGACCATTTTGTTCACTGAAAACTGAAACTGAATTATTAATGCTCTGAAATAACTTCTAATTCTGTTCTAAAAGAAAGCATTTTATCGGCAAATAACTCTAATGCTTCTCTATGAAATGCGGGTTCATTTTCTATATAAAATCGCTCCAGCGTTTCTTTGTTATCGGTTACATATTGAACAGAATACGTAACACCTCCCATTTCTTCTTCAACTAAAACTTTTACAATTCGAGCTGATGAAAATTTCTGTGTTGCTAAAATTTCTGGTATATGCTTTTCCTGCATCCATTTTAACCATTGGTCGTGAACGCTTTCGTGTATGTTTGTTGTAACGTTGTAAATTATCATTCTTTTTGATTTTAGACTTTAGATTTTAGATTTTCCGCAAAAACCTTTAGCAAATCTTCAAATTACTAATTCTTTTTCTTGGAATTTGGAATTTCAATATTTTGGAATTTTACAAATTCTTGTCTCCTCGTAACTCCCTGTATTTTTTTCTTGCATCAACAAAGTAAATACTGTCTTGATGGTTAAAAATTACTTTTTCATATAGAGGCTTTGCCTTTTCTACATCATGCAGTTCGTCGTTGTAAATTTCTGCCGAAAAAAACAGCGCTTCGTCTACATATATCCCATCGCTATGGTTATCAATTATCTGTTGATATTGGCTTAAAGCCGCATTATAATCTGCCTGACTTTCATAGATTTTACCTAAACGCAACATTGTTACAGCTTCGATTTCCTGACCTTTAAAATTCTTCAAAATACTCAAAAACTGAGCAATGGCCTCGGGTTTCTTATTTTGATAGATCAAGAAATCTCCTTTTGCAAATTGTTTCAACGCTGTTTGTGTTGAATCTGCAGCGGTATTATCATTAATCAATAAAAAATATTCGAGAGCGTCATTGGCAATCAATTGTGTGTTTGCCGATTTTAATTCTTTAAATTGTTTTAAAGCCCATTCAAAATCTGTTTTATAATAACTTGTTTTGGCCGCTTTTAAACTTGCTTCGTGCGCCATTACATCATTCTTTAGATCTAATTGAATCTGTGAATAATAAATCAAAGCTTGGTTGAATTTTTCTTCTAAAAGTAAAATGTCTCCCAATTCCATTTTAGCATCTGCCTGCTGATAATCGTTAAGATTAAGTTCTAATGCCTTTTTTATAACTGTCTTGCCTTCTTCTGGTTTTTGCAAATTAAAAGCTAGAAAATGCGCTTGAATTATTTGCAAAGATAAGGTAAAAGGACTTATTTCATAAGTGCTAAGCAATTGTTGCAATTCTGCATTGATTGCTGGATAGTCTTTTTCCTGTGCTTTGGCAATTTTAATCTCCATTAATTTAGCATTCGTCTGAATCAACAAATCTAAATCTTTGGTGTTTAGAAGAATAAAATTTAAAATCTCTGTTGCGGTTTCTGTGTCATCTTCATTCAATGCAAATTGACTCAGATTAAGAATACTCATTAAGGATTCTGGTTCTCTTTTGTAAATTGCTTTTTCTTGAATAAATGCCTTTCCAAACTCTTTTTGCTGTACATAAAACCAGCTCAAATAATGATTCCAAAATACATCTTGGTCTTTTTGCGTTTTTAGAATTAATGCTTTTCGCATGGCATCTTTAAAAGCAGTATTATCTGTTTCACCGTTCATAAAACGAGATAATTGTGTCTGAATTAAATTTGAATTCTGCGGATTATTATAGGATTCTGTCAGCAAAAGATCAATCATAAGATCGGTCTTTCCTAATTGACCGTACAACATTCCAATTTGAAAATTAAAATTATAAGTCGGCTGCACTAACATTGCCGTTTGGTACGATTTTAAGGCATATTCTAACAGTACTTTTTTCTCGAAAGAATTCCCAATTCCGTAAACATCATTCGGATTTGTTTTGATTTTCTCGATAGCCTGTTCGTAATAATTCTTAGCTTTCGCTTCGTTTTTCTGCAATTGAAAATTATACCCCAATTCTACCAAAAAAACACCTTGTTTGTATTTATTGTATCGGTCTTGAATGGCTTTTTGAGCCGCATCAAATTGCTGCAGCTGCTGGTAACAGTCAATCGTTCTTAAAAAATATTGAGTATTAGATGGAGCTCCGTTTAAAAGCTGTTCGTAACTGATTTTGGCTTTTTCAAAATCGCCCTTATCGTAGTAATATTGCGCTAATTGTTCGTTCTGTGAAAACGTAAAAGTAGACCACAACAAAACGATATAGATAAAGGTGTTTTTCATATTTCAGTTTTTTAAGTGCGGTTATGTCTTTTGTTACAATTTGAAAACTGTCAGCTAAGACAAAAAATTACAAACTGTATTCTTTTCTTTGTTTAGATTTCAAAATAATCAAAGTTAATCCAATTAATATAAAAGGAACACTTAATAATTGTCCCATATTAATTAGCATATCATTTTCAAAATGCTCTTGATTTTCTTTAAAAAACTCAATAATGAATCTCGCTAAAAACAATAGTGTCAAAAAGTATCCAAAAATCAATCCGTTTACTTCTTTTATTTTTTCAGATTTAAACATTGTAAACAGAATTACGAAGATCAACAAATAAGCAAATGCTTCGTACAATTGCGTTGGATGTCTCGGAATCAAATCATCTTTTTGAAAGATAACTCCCCAATTTCCATTAGTTGGTTTTCCATAAATCTCCGAGTTCATGAAATTTCCTAATCTAATAAAAGCGGCTGTTACAGGTACTCCTAATGCCATTCTATCTAAAAGCCATAGAAATTTGACTTTAAATTTTCGACAATATAATACAATTGCTAAAAGAACGCCAATAGTTCCTCCATGACTTGCTAAACCTTGAAAACCAACAAATGCATAAGAACCTTTGATCTTCTGAATTGGCAAAAGAATTTCTATTGGATGCTGCATAAAATAAGTCGGCTCATAAAAAAGACAATGTCCTAATCTTGCTCCCAAAATAGTTCCTACAATTACATAAACCAGTAAACTGTCTAAACTCTCTAAAGAAACTTTTTCTTTTTTGTAAACTTCTCTAACAACATAATAACCAAGTAAAAGTCCACATGCAAAAAGTGCTCCGTAATATTTTAAAGGAAAGGTATTTGTTATCCAAAAAATAACAGGATCAACATTCCAATTTAAAAGTCCACTCATTTCCCTTAGTTTTTATAACTAACTGGACAGATTTAAAAATCTGTCCAGTTATAGCAGTTAATTTATAATATCAAATCCGCAGTAAGGACGTAAAACTTCTGGTATTACAATTCCTTCCGGCGTTTGGTAATTTTCTAAAATTCCAGCCAAAACTCTTGGTAAAGCCAATGAACTTCCGTTTAGCGTGTGTGCTAATTGGTTTTTTCCGTCTTTGTCTTTAAAACGTAGTTTCAAACGGTTTGCTTGAAAAGTCTCAAAGTTAGAAACTGAACTAATTTCTAACCAGCGATCCTGCGCTGTAGAAAACACTTCAAAATCGTAAGTTAAAGCAGAAGTAAAACCCATATCACCGCCACAAAGACGTAAAACTCTGTATGGTAATTTCAATTCCTGCAGAATGTTTTTTACGTGTTCTACCATTCCATCAAGTGCTTGATAAGAATTATCTGGATGCTCGATACGCACGATTTCTACTTTATCAAATTGGTGCAAACGGTTTAATCCGCGTACGTGTGCTCCGTAAGAACCTGCTTCACGACGGAAACATGGCGTGTAAGCTGTATGTAAAACCGGCAGTTCGCTTTCGCTTAAAAGTACATCGCGGAACAAATTCGTAACCGGAACCTCAGCCGTTGGAATCAAATATAAATCATCAATTGTAGAATGATACATTTGTCCTTCTTTGTCTGGCAATTGTCCTGTTCCGTAACCTGAAGCTTCGTTTACCAAATGTGGCACTTGAACTTCATTATATCCTGCAGCTGTATTTTTATCTAAAAAGTAATTGATTAAAGCACGTTGCAAACGAGCTCCTTTTCCTTTGTAAACTGGAAATCCAGCACCTGTAATTTTTACACCCAATTCAAAATCGATGATATCGTATTTTTTTACCAATTCCCAGTGAGGTTGCGCACCTTCGTGTAAAACTGGAATTTCACCTTCTTCAAAAACATTCAAATTGTCGTCTGGAGTTTTTCCTTCAGGAACAATATCAGCTGGAAGATTGGGCAAAGTGTATAATTTATTAGTCAATTCGACAGCCAAAGCCTCAGCTTTTTCGCCTAATTCTTTACTTTTTTCTTTTAATGAAACTGTTTTTTCTTTTAAGATTGCGGCTTTAGATTTCTCGCCAGCTTTCATTAATTCGCCAATATCTTTGGATAATTTATTAGATTCAGATAAAACATTGTCTAATTCTGCCTGCGCAGCACGACGGTTTTCATCTAATTGCACCACTTCTTCAACAACGCTTTTAGCATCGATATTTCGTTTTGCTAAAGCCTTGATTACTTTCTCCTGATTTTCTCTAATAAATGCGATTTGTAACATAGCTTGATTTTTGTAACTATTTTATTTTTATATAAAGGAAGCAAATTTAAGGAAATGTTTGTTAAGAATAAGGACAAACTTACTAGTAAAAAAGATTTTCACAGAGTGACACCAAACAAACGCAAAGATTCACCAAAATTTAGATTAAATTCTGCGCTTCTTTGTGTTTTTCTTTGTGAATCTTTGCGAAATAAAACTATGCTCGTTTTATTTCATGCCCAACAAATTCTTCTAAAACGGCAAACATTTCATCTACAGAAAGTACTTCGGTATCAGGATGCGATTTTAGGAATTCTGCATTTAGCGCAACTAAGTTTTCTTCTAATTCAAAGAAAGTATCGTTGTTTAGTAAATCTCTAGTTGGGTTTACGCCTTCTAGTTTTCCCTTTTTGAATTTATCGATTTTCACACTGCTCAACAATTTCACTCTTTTGGCTTGTGCTTGAAATAATTCTAAGTGTTTTTCGGCGCCAATTAAAGCCAAACCTTCTTCGATTAATTCGTTTAATTCTTTATTCCATCCCGAATTATAAACGAATTGCGAAAAATTGCCTTCGGTATATTGTGAAGTGTAATAATCTAAGTAATAACTCATCAAAGCATCTTCATGAATTAAATCGTCGTCGATTTTTTCCTCACGCATCAAGTTGATTACCGAAATATTAGAATTGATAACGTCTTGAGGGTTTTCACTGTTTGCTGCGGTTTCTGAAATTATGATTCTTCCGAATTCCATTTGAGTTTGATTTTAATGAGTTTTGATGCAAATTTCGGGTAAAAAATGATATGAATGATAATAATTGTTGATTACATCAAACTCTACAAACTACTACTATAAATTTGTAAGTTTGTTTAACAAAGAAATTTATCTCATAAATTAACCTCTATCTACTATTATGACATTGTATCAAAGGTATTTGAATGGCGAAACTGAAAAAGTCTATGAAGAAATTCAAAAATTAGAACAAGATGCTTTTATTCCTCAAAACAATATTGAGATAGAAAAAGTATTAACTGAGACTTTTAATAGAGCAGCTTATAATTTAGATATCATTTTTAATGAACTTACAAAAGTCAATTATCACTTTAAAACTGATTTTGAATTCAATTTTGAACGTCCATTAGTTAAACCTTTGACAAATACTGAAGACCTATTGGTAAAACTAGATAATGCGATCAAGCCATTTGGATATGTTCCAACTTCCTTGAAAATGTTTTATAAAATTGTTGGATCATGTAATTTTGGATGGGATTATGAAACCAATGAAGATCTTATCTGGCAATGCGCAGATCCAATTCAAATTGTTAGTCTTGACGATCTTGTTTCAGAGATTACCGATAAATACAACTTGGAAGACTTAAAAGAATATTATAAAGAAGATGGGTTTGTATCTTTAAATCTTTCGGCAGACTATCTGCACAAAGATAATATCAGCGGAGGGGCTCCTTATTCTTTGCAGATTAGTTCAAGACCAAGTATTGACGGACAATTTTTAAACGAAGAAAACAACACAACATTTATAAACTATTTAAGAATTTGCTTTGAAAACTGTGGCTTTTCAAGAATTACAAATAAAGAGTATAACAATAATTATCAAAGTTTTTTTGATAATGTAAAACCTCAACTAAAGAAAATCTAAAAAAACTATCATTTACATAATAACTATTAACAGCTTAAAAATCAAAAACTAAACCTGAAACGCAACCTTTTAAAAAAAACAACATCTGTTAATAAATAGAATCGTACAATTACGATTCGTCTTTTCATAACCAAAAAACCAAAACCATGAAACAGATTTCTTTCATTTTCAGTATTGTTATTTTATTAATGGGTTGCAGCAACGACGATTCTAACCAATCAAAGGTTGATTATTCGCTAATTGTTCAAAATGCGCTTAGTGGTAAGGGAACAGAAAATATTTCAAAATCTAACTTAGTAATAAACGATGCTGAAAGCTGGAATAGTTTATTGGTAAAATTAAACCTGCTTTACAATGCAATGATTACTTATCCTGACATTGATGTTGATTTTTCAAAATATCAAGTAATTGCTATATTTGATGAAATACGTCCAGATACTGGCTATACAGTAAAAATTAAAAGTATAACCGAAACTCAAAACACAACAATTATAAAAATAGCATATATAAAAGCTACAAGTGCCTTTTTTACAACAACACAGCCTTATTGCATTATTAAAATACCTAAATCTAATAACAAAATAATCTTCGAATAGAGCTGCTAAATGAATAAACTGTCCAAAAAACTAACACTATTCTTCTTCTCAGGAATACTCGCTATTATTGCAGGTATCATTTACGCTATAATGCTAATAACAGGAAATTCGGCAGAAGATGGCTTATTAGGAATCTATATTTTATTTGGTTTAATTCCTATTTCATTGATACTATTAATTGATAGACTTTTGGTTAAGAAGTTTGGAAACCAAAAAGTAAACAAAGTACAACTTTACTTTCTGTTATTTATACTACTTTTATGGACTATAAGAACATTAGCTAACTTATAGCGTTTTTATAAAATCAAAAAAATCTATATAAAAAAGAAAATCAATGAGAGGAAAGATCGCTTTAGAATATTATGTTTTAGATGTATTCTCTAATACAAATTATAAAGGCAATCCTTTGTCTGTTGTTTTTACTGATGGTAATTTAGAATTAGAAGTTTATCAAAATATTGCTAAAGAATTTGGCTATTCTGAAACTTCTTTTGTGTACTATTCTACAGCACAAAAAGCACTTAATGTACGCTCGTTTACGCCAATTGGTTTTGAAATTGATGGTGCTGGACATAATTTACTTGGTGCGGTCTGCGGTGCATTATTAAAAAACATGCCCATATTTGAAGAACAAGAAGAGAACAATCGTTTTGTGATTATGAAACATTCTCCGATTCCTGTAACGGTAAAATTTGATCCGGAAACTTTCTACCCTATTGTGCAGATGCATCAAAAATCGGCCGTTATTAAACAACAGATACCAACTTATAAACTTGCCATAGCGCTTGGTTTTAAAATAGAAGATTTAGAAATAGATATGTTAATTCCCACTGTTGTGCAAACAGAAGTTGCACATACAATGGTTCCGGTGAGAAACAGTAAATTACTAAATGAGTGTACTCCAGATAGTAAACTTTTAATAGAAATTTCGAAAGAATATCAATTTGAGGGATTCTATTGTTTTTCAATTTCCGATCAATCTGAAGATCATATTGTAGAAGCACGATTTTTTAATCCTATTATCGGAATTGAAGAAGATCCTGCAACAGGTACAGCCGCTGGACCTTTAATTGGTTTTTTAACCAAAAACAGATACGCAGAGCCTAATAAAGAATATAAAATTCTTCAAGGTGTCAAACTAAACCAGCCTTCGGTGATTGAAGTTATGGAACGTAAAAATGACATTTTAGTTGGAGGTTCTTCTGTTATTACAATGCGTGGTGAACTGTATATCTAAATAATTATTTCTAATAAAAAGCACATTATCAATACAAGTATAAAACAACACCAATTTCACTAATTGCCACTAATTAGTTTGTGAAATTAATTTTACAACGTAAGTCATCCCATTAAAATTTGTGCAAATTCGTGAAATCTGTATTCAAATTGAATTATACTATTTGTGCCCACACGACCACATTAATATCCTGCTTTTTATTAATCACTAAAATCCTTTGTGCTCCACCAGCAATTCCTTTAATTCATTCGTTTTTACATAAACGGCAAAACGGCCAGACAACAAAAGCATTTCTTTTTCTTCGGGTGTTGTTTTCAGTTTGGTTTCAACGTGAGACGAATATTCATAAAGCATTAAAAGTTCGCTGGCACCAAAATCTTTAAACTTTTCTTTGTTTAAACTCGACAAAATTACTTCGCCGTTTTTGTCTTTTTTAAAGCTTTCTGCTCCAAATTTTTCAATCAAATTTGCTTTAAAATCATTGTGGAGTTTAAGCCAGCTGCTTTCGTCGTCGTCTGTATTTTTTAATTGTGCAACCAAATCTTCATAAGCTTGGTCTTTCTTCAATTTTAATAGATAATCACGTAAGGTTGTAAAGCCAATAACCTGATAATTTGAGGTTGGAATTTTATACTTTTCTAATACATTTTCAACGTCTTTTTCAAAAGTAATATATCGGGTTTGAACAGTGTATAAGGAAGCGGTTTCTAATAATGAAATCAATCTTATTTTTTCATCGTTTATAAAAGGTTCTTTCTTGCCGGGTCCTAAACAATCTATAAAAAGGGCTTTTTTATTTTTATTGTCCACTTTGGTATCATCATGCAGTAATTCTATTAAAGTTTGATATCCCGTATTATCCGAAGCTCCGCCGTCTATAACACACAAAATTTTGTTTTGATTTTTGATTCCGAATTTTGTTTTTGGGAGAACTCCTGGAAAAGCAGAACTTGCTGTAATGGCATACGTCAACGGAAAATCGTAACCATTACTAATCATATTTTCGTCAAGCGGAATAGGTGCTTTATTGGGCGCTAAGGACGAATTTATTTTTAAAGCTCGAATAATATGCGGCATAAACGGAATACGTTCGCCATTGTTATAAGCAGTTCCATTGGCAACTAACATGGGTAATTCTGGCGTTTTTTTACTTTCTTTTGGAATAAAAAAATCAGACAAAAGCATTTGGGTTTTAAACTTATCTGGATTTTCTGGATTTAAAGCATCATATTGTAGTATTTCTAAATCTAACCGCTGGGTCATAGATATTTTTTCTCCTTTTTCGTTTCGATTATTATTCAAAAGTGAGAAAAGTGACGCCGATTTATTAACTTCTGATTTATAAGTATCAGCCTTAGAAAAATAGAAATTATTAAAGGATTGATTCTCTTCGTAAAGTTTGTTTTTCAGCATCGTTAAATAATATCCAGCCGAGTAACAACCTCCAGAAACGGTAGAGTAATAATCTATTTCGTTTAAAAAATTGCGTTGTGAATTGCTTTCTTGTATTTCTTCTAATCCTAGAAGTACGCCCATGCTAAAAAACTGCGCTCTCGAACCTCCACCGGAAATCCCTATCCCTAAAGCAATATTAGGATTTTGAAATCTGCTGTCGCGATCTTGAACCGATTTGTATTCGTTTAAAGTTACAGCAGGAATTGAATTATAATTAATTTCTGAAAAGAGATTTATTTTGCTTTGCGCTATTCCTTTACTCCCTAAAACAAGAAAAAAGAAAGCAATCTGAAGCTTTTTATGTAGCATATTGTGCACAATTAAATTGGGATTTCTCAACATTTCATTTACTTACAGCGTTTAAAATTAAAGGAATTAATTCAATAAGAAATAATTGTGCCTGCTTTTTTAACTTTTCAGATTTATGATAAAAAGCAAAAAGCTGCATTTTGATCAATGCAGCTTTTATAGTCTATTATTGTTTAATTCCTGGGTCTAATTTTGATTTTTGCTCAGGTGGAATCCTTTTCTTCAAAAACAAAATCTGTCCTAAATGACTCGATTGATGTTCCATTACGTGAAACCAGCAATATTGATTGGTCCAATCATATCTTGTTTGAACTTCGGCAAACCATGCGTCATCTCTTTTCTTTAATTCCGAAATGGTTTTTGCTCTAACTTCATTATAAATATCTAAATAATATTTAATGTCGTGGCCTTTAAATTCGTCACGTCCGCCTTGATCTAAGTTAAGAGCATTGTTCCATATTTTCTTTTCTTCTTCATTAAATTCTCTGTTTTCAAAAGTAAAAACCTGATAATATTTTTCGGCTGCAGCCAAATGCATTACCAAAGCACCAATTCTATTCGCTTCTTCATCATGCAGATAATCGATTTCATATTGATTCATGTTTTTAACGGTCCTTTCAACACGATCTTTAAGATCTTCAAGCATCGAAATCATGTCTGCAATTTTTGGCGAAGCCCCCTCGACATTCCCAATTTTTGCTTCTAGTCTTGGTCTTATACCATTTCCTTCTAATAACAAACTGATTTTTCCATCGGCGCTTGATTTATCTGAAGTAACTTTATATTCTTTTGTTTTAACTATAGCCTCTTTAGATATTCCAAAATTCCATTTTGGAATATCACCATTGTTTACTGGAACTTCAAAACTAGGATTTAGAATTACTAAAGGTTCAAAAACACCTTTATCATTTTCTATAAGTAATTCAAATTTATCAAAGTAAAATTTTCCGTTGTATAAGCACAAACCTCCAAAACTTAATGATTTACTGTTTGCATCAATTGTTCCTTCTACTGTATAAGACTTCCACTCTTTAGATTTTACAGGTCTGTCTCTCATATTATCAAAAAAACCATCTTCGTCATTTTTAGTATCTACTCTTGCCCAAACTCCAGCCCAAGCTTTAGGCTCAGTACTTTCTACTTTCACAAAAGCGATTACTTTAAATTTTTTCTTAACAGAAGTCTTTATATCAATTGTCTGATTAAAAGAAGTCCAATCACTGGAAACCGTTTTTGATGTTTGAGCCTGAGCTATGGCAAAGCCTAAAAACAGGAGCAATAGTGGTATTTTTTTCATTTGTTTATTGGTTAGGAATTTTGAGTAAATATAATATAGTTTTTTTAGGAATTAACTTATTATTTATTCAAAAACAAATCGCTGAAATTTATTTTTTTCGTTTTTTCAATTTTAGCATTAAACCAAATAACTTAAATTCGTTCTTATATCTACAATTATTAGGGAGCAACGACTAATTCTACAAGAAAATCGAAGTCATTAACAATCTAAAAAAATTGAAATTTATGGAAAAATTGCAGCGAGAATGGTCACGTCGAAAATTCATGTACACTTTAACCGGAGCTGGAACATTAGTAATGTTGAACCCAATGATTACTTGGGCTGCCGAAATTTATGATCCTAGAATTGCTGCAATCGTGGCCAAAACTATTGGAATTGATACGCACAATCATATTGATGTGCCTCTCAATAAAGCAGAACTTCCTGGCCCGAAAATAGATTTGAATAGCGAAATGAAGAAGTCTGGATTATCGGCAATTTGTATGACTTTTGCTGTTGATTATCAAAAACTGAATAATGCCGGCGAAGCTTACGACCGTTTCTTAAACGGATTGACTGCAATGGACACTGTTTTGGAAAGCAACAACATGAAGCGTTCTATGAATTTGTCCGACATTAAAACTGCGCACAAAAAACAACAGCCAACCGTGATTCAGTCTGTAGAAGGTGCTCATTTTCTCGAAGGACATTTAGATCGACTTGAAGTAGCTTACAAAAGAGGTTTACGACATTTAACTTTACTTCATGATAATGATGCTTCTGTGCCTTTGGGCGATGTTTTTACAAATCCTGCTCAGTTTGGTGGATTAACGCCTTTTGGCGATGAAGTGATAAAAGAATGCAACCGCCTTGGAATTCTTGTTGATCTTTCGCACGGTACTAACGAAATGGTAAATGCTGCTTTGAAAGTAACTACCAAACCCGTTCTTATTTCGCATACTGGTCTTGATACTCGTTTAGGTCAAAATGAGTTTATGGCAAAAATGATGCGTCCGAGATTAATTAGTAAAGAACAGGCTAAAATTGTTGCAGACAAAGGAGGCGTTATTGGCGTTTGGACACATCTTGCAGATACACCGCAAGAATATGCTGAAAATATAAAAGCTATGGTTGATGTTGTTGGTATTGATCATGTCGCAATTGGAACTGATACTAAAATGACGCCGCCTTACCGATCTCCTGAAAATATAAAACAGGAACAAGAACGTCATGCTAATGATGAAAAACGAAATGATAAAAGCGGCGATAAAAATCGCAACAAAATGGGTGGCAGTACTAACGAAACCTGGAAAGATCAAAAAGAAGGTTTCTATTATGTTGTCGTTGAAGCTTTACTAAAAGCAGGTTTTAATGAAGAAGAAATTGGTAAAATTGGCGGCGGTAACTTTTTAAGAGTTTTTGATGCAGCTACAAAAGGGCATTAATTAAAATATATCGATTTTAATACTTGTTATAAACTTCCTGCAAGGTCTTTTTTGACCTTGTAGGTTTCTAGTCAAAATCATACCTACAAGGTCAAAAAAAGACCTTGCAGGAAAACGCAAAATGATTACACTATAAGGTTATGACAAACAAAAAAGCTGCATTTTATACGAATGCAGCTTTTTTTGTTTGTATTAGAAACCAAATCTTAGTTTGTTTTCATTGGTGGCAAATCGAATGCGATAGAATCGTGTTCGAAATTATTACGGTGTGCTCCATCGCAAAAAGGTTTGTTTGAAGAATGTCCGCAACGGCAAAGACCTAAAGCTTGTCTTCCTTGTAATCCGTAAAGTACTCCTTCTGGATCCATGATTTCAAAATCGCCTTCTATTTTTATAGATCCATTTTTGTTGATGATTAATTTTGTCTTGCTCATAAATTTGTTTTTTTCGAGTGCAAATATCACGAAATATATTCTCATTTATAAGCCGTAAACCTAGTTTAAACTGGTTCTATTTTATGAGTTGCTTTACAATGGTGCAAAGTTTTTTTTCACGCAGATTTAGCAGATTAGACATATCTAACAAATATTTAAAAAAATCACCCTAATCTGCTAAATCTGCGTGAAAAAAATTTAATCCTTATTATTTGTCATCAGATTCGTTTTCTTTTTTCTGCTGATTCATTTTTGTAACTAAAGCTTTCAAACGCAATTTTTTTTCTTGTTTTTCTTCTTGAAGTTTAGCTTTTTTCCGATTTAGCAATTTGGTATGCAAAGCCTTGTTTTTGGTGTTTTTTTCGGGTCCTTTTGCCATGATTTCTAAACTTTTTAAATTACTGGTGCAAAGATAAATAAACTACTCCGCAATCTTGTCATTTCGAAGAATGAGAAATCGCACTAGAAATTCTGCAAGCCAAATCGATAATTTTTGTCGATTTACGAGTGCGATTTCTCATTCTTCGAAATGACAAACTATACGCATAAACTGTGAGTGTTTACCTTTGTCAAAGTTTAAAACTTTGACAAAAGTCTGCGCGATGTTAACTTCTTATGCAAACATATGATGACAAAGATTAGGTTTCTAGCCCCGATAGAAGTGGAAATCCTTTTTGTTTTTTCTTTAAAAACAAAAAGATTATCTCACTGTAATTTTATTCTATTTGGTGTTCGATGAACTACGTTTGTAACGGATAGCGGGATTAGCTCCTAATAAAAACCATTAAACTCTCGATTCTATTGCTTATTTTTGCACTCATTAAAATTGAGTTATGATACAAAATCCTAAAAGATATACTATTACGGCGGCATTGCCTTACACCAACGGACCTATTCATATTGGGCATTTGGCGGGGGTTTACGTGCCTGCAGATATTTATTCGAGATACTTGCGTTTGCAAGGAAAAGACGTTGCGTTTATTTGCGGAAGCGATGAACATGGTGTTGCAATTTCGATGAAAGCTAAAAAAGAAGGAATTACACCACAAGAAGTTATTGATAAATATGACGGAATTATTAGAAAATCATTCTCTGATTTCGGAATTTCGTTTGATAATTATTCTAGAACTTCGGCTAAAATTCATCATGATACGGCTCAGGAATTTTTTAGAAAACTGTATGATAATGGTGATTTTATTGAAGAAATTACAGAGCAATTGTACGATGCAAAAGCAAATCAGTTTTTAGCAGATCGTTTTGTAGTTGGAACTTGCCCAAAATGTGGAAATGACGGCGCTTACGGAGATCAGTGCGAAAATTGCGGATCGACTTTGAATGCGACAGATTTGATTAATCCGAAATCGACGATTACTGGAGAAACTCCAATTTTAAAATCAACAAAACACTGGTTTTTACCTTTAGACCGATATACTGAATTCTTGCAGGAATGGATTTTGGTTGGACATAAAAACGACTGGAAACCGAATGTTTACGGACAAGTTAAATCTTGGGTTGACGGCGGATTGGAACCTCGTGCGGTAACGCGTGATCTTGATTGGGGAATTGATGTTCCTGTTGAAGGCGCAGAAGGCAAAAAACTTTACGTTTGGTTTGATGCTCCGATTGGATATATTTCTTCGACTAAAGAATGGGCTTTGCGCGAAGGAAAAGATTGGGAACCCTATTGGAAAGATGAAGACACTAAATTGGTGCACTTTATCGGAAAAGACAATATCGTTTTTCACTGTATCATTTTCCCTGCGATGCTTAAAGCCGAAGGAAGCTACATTTTACCAGACAACGTTCCGGCAAATGAGTTTTTGAATTTGGAAGGAAATAAACTTTCGACTTCTAAAAACTGGGCAGTTTGGTTGCACGAATATTTAGAAGAATTTCCAGAGAAACAAGACGTTTTGCGTTATGCATTGACATCAAACGCTCCGGAAACAAAAGATAATGATTTTACTTGGAAAGATTTCCAGGCTAGAAACAACAACGAATTGGTTGCTATTTTTGGAAATTTCATTAATCGTGTAGTTGTTTTAACGAACAAGTATTACGAAGGATATATTCCAACTCCAAATGAGTTTTCAGAAGTTGATGAAAACGCTTTAGCAGAATTAAAAGCGTATCCAGCTGTGATTTCTAGTTCGGTGGAGCGTTACAGATTCCGTGAAGCTTTGGGCGAATTGATGAATGTGGCGCGTTTAGGAAATAAATATTTGGCAGACGAAGAGCCTTGGAAAGTTATGAAAGACAATCCGGAGCGCGTAAAAACTCAAATGTATGTAGCGCTTCAAATTGCTGCTGCTTTGAGCATTTTGGCTGAACCGTTTTTACCATTTACAGCTTCAAAATTATCAAGAATCTTGAAAAATGAAGGCAAATTGAAATGGAGCGATGTTGCTGAAAACGATGAATTAATTCCATCTGGACACCAAATTGGCGAAGCTGAATTGCTTTTTGCTAAAATTGAAGACGAAGAAATACAAAAACAAATAGAAAAATTGGAAGCAACTAAAACTGCAAATCTTGCCGAAAGCAAACAACCGGAACCTCAAAAAGAATTGATTCAATTTGAAGATTTCGCTAAAATGGATATTCGTGTTGGAACTATTCTTGAGGCCGAAAAAATGCCAAAAGCAAATAAACTTTTAGTGCTTAAAGTTGATACAGGAATTGACGTTCGTACAATTGTTTCGGGAATTGCAGAAAGCTTTACTCCAGAAGAAATTATTGGTAAACGTGTTTCTGTTTTGGCAAATTTAGCACCAAGAGCTTTACGCGGTGTTGAAAGTCAAGGTATGATTTTGATGACTACAAATGCCGAAGGAAAATTGGTTTTCATTAATCCAGATGCTGATGCTCCGAATGGTGAGACTGTAAACTAAGGTTTTATAAATTTTATAAAGTTGCGTGAATTGATTAGGTATTCTAATTAATTCGCGCAATTTGCTTTTAAAAACAGTTCATAAATAATTATATTTCAAGAAAAAAGTAAGATATTCGTTAAAATTAAGCATTTAACCAATTCTAATTATGATAAAAAAAGCCCTATTTATATCTTTATTTTTAAACAGTGTATTCTCTTTTTCGCAAGAAATTATCAGCTCTACAGCTGTTGATTTAAAAAGAGATCGTGATGTTTTTCAGGTTGTAAACGATGACAAAAAACAAGTAACTCTTTTTGTTAGTGATAAAGTAAAAGTAAAAGCAATTCAGCTCAACGAAAAAATGCAGATCGTTGACAGTATTTCTGCAGAACGCCCAAATACTAAAAATTATAGTAACATGATTGGCTATAATAGTAGTGATAACAATACTAGATTGTTTTGGACTTCGGCTGGCTGTGAAAATATTTTTGCTCAATTATTTGATTTTAAAGAACATAAAATAACAACCAAAGAATATTCGCTGGTTTTAAAAAACGAAAAAATTCTACAGAAATTCAGTAGTGATGAAAAGTTTTACATATTAACAGTTTTAAAAAACAGCAATAATTTTAAACTTCACATATTTGACAGTCAAGGTAATTATAAAGAGCAGATTATAGCTTTGGAAGGATTTCATTTTTTTCAATCCAACTATGTCAAATCAGATCTATATGGCGTTTTTGGTCAGAGTTTAATGCCTTTAGAATGGCCTTTTACCTTAACGGACGTTGATGCTAAAAACCCTGCATCTTTGACTACAAGTGCTGCAAAAAGAAAATGTTATTTTACTAAAAAACAACTTATTATAACAATTGATTTAAATGTAAATTTTACTCAGGCTATTGTAATTGATTTAGAAAAATATACCGGAACTGAAAAAATCGTCAAATCACCCCCAATTTCGAATACAAGCGGTAGTGGATTTCAACTGCATTTAAATTCAAATTCATTTCTTTTAGACGATAAATTATACCAAATCAAAACTTCATCAGACACTTTTTATTTTACTATAAAAGATTTAGATGGCAATATAGTACAAGAATATGATGCAAATGCAGATAAACAGATCGATTTTAAGAATTCTGAAATTTCTTTAGAAAACGGAGATTTTATGGGTGGCAAAAGAACTTTAGAAAACTCTTCTCAATTTATTAGAAAAATAAACAATTTGTACTTGGGTGTTGCTTGTTATCATATTGGCGAAAATACCTTAGTAACTTTTGGAGGCATCACAGCTGTTCAACAAACAGGTACTGGACAAGCAGTAGCAAATCAATTTGGGCTTCTTGGGTCTTTAATCGGATCTTTTGTCTTTAATCCAACTATGAATAGTTTTAACTCTTATGCAAACAGAAAAGTTGTTAAAACAGAAGGATTATTTGATAAAGAAGGAAAACATATAACAGGAGATTTACAGCCTTTGGCTTTTGATAAAATTAGAACTTTTTTTGATGACAACAATGATGTTTCATCACAGACGCTCTTTAAAACGGATGCTTATTATCTCGGATATTACGATAATAAAACCAAGGAATACATTATTAGAAAATTTGCTGATTAAGAAATGTAATTCCCGATTAAAACTCGGGAATTTTTGTCTAAAATAATCCTCACTAAATTGACAAAAAATCTGTTCTAATAACAAATCAAAAAGGACTTGTAAAAACATTACAGCCTGCTAACAACAATGCGTGAAATCTTAATCGATTCACGCATTTTATTTTTGAAAACATTTCTTAATCAAATTTCAAGAAAAATTAAGATATTCGCCATAAAATAATTACTTAATTCATGCTAAAAAAATTACTTCCTATTACCTTATTCTTATGTACTTTGCTTTGTTTTTCTCAAGAAATGGTAAAAGAATTTGATCTTAAATTAGAAAAGAACAGAGACTATTTTCAGGTTACCAACGAAACCGACAAAGAAGTTATTTTGTTCTTAAATGATAAAGAAAAAGTAACTTCAGTAAAATTTGATCAGCACTTCAATATTATTGACTCATTATCTTCTGCAAGACCAAAAGATCTTTCTACAGAAATTATTGGCTATAGTCAAAAAGACAGCCATTATTTTCTTTTTTGGGGATCTAGAGACAGAAAAGAAATCACTTCTCAATATTTTAATTTTACAAATAAAGAAACTGGATTAACACCTATAAATTTAGAGTTAAAAAAGGAAAAAATAATTACCGAAATTACGATTAACAATGTGTTTTATCTGATTACGATTGTCAAAAACACAAGTATTTTAAAGTTTTATATTTCAGATGATAATGGAAATTTAAATGAAAAAACAGCAGACTTATCTAATTTGGAATTTAAAAACATATTTAATAATCCTGAAAATCTATATACTGTTTTAACGGACGAATCATCTGAGCCTTCTTTTCAAAAAATAGCCAACGACAGTCCGCCATCATTAGCATTGAGTGCTAAATATTACAAAATTTACTCATACAATCCCAACGAGATTATTTTTACTATTGATAATACTACAAAAGCGACTCAAGTCTTAAGGATTGATCTTCATGATTTTACATCAAATCTAAAATCCATTCCACAACAAAAAATTGATAAGGGAGAATACGGATCAAGAAAATTCAAATCGAATTCGTTCTTGATTGACAATAAAATACTTCAATTAAAAACTAATTCGTTTGTTTTATTTCTCACAATTAGTGATTTAAACGGCAATAAAATTAATGAATATAAAGTTTTTCATGATCAAGAAATTTATTTTAAAAATTCTGATATCTTTCAGGAGGCTAATGATTTTTTCCATAAAAAAAGGCAAATTGAAAAGTCAGAGCAGTTTTTTCGTAAAATTAATGGATCTCCAAGTGTCTCATCTTATAATTTAAATGGAATTTATTACACTGTTATAGGGAGTTCGATAGATAATACATATACAAGCGGTGGCGGAATGAGTGGTAACGGAGTAATGACTGGAATTCCAAGTGGAAGATGCTATAGTATCGAAAATTTAATATCGTACAAAGATAAAATTGTAGTTTATACTAATTGTCTTTTTGATTCCAATTTTAATCATCTTAATGATCAAGTGCAAAATTCAGCTTTTGACAAAGTCAGAATTTTTCTCGAAGAAAATGAAGACGTTAAAGAAGCTCTTCCAATATTTTCAACAAGTATATACAAAGATTTAATCCTTTTCAAGTTCAACAGTAGTTTATACTTGGGAAATTATAACAAGAAGAAAAAAAAATATCAATTTTTTGGTTTTACTGAATAATTAAGATATAAATGAAACTAACCAAACCAATGTGCTTTGCGAACTTTGCAGTTAAAAAATGTGTGTGAAATTCTTAATAGATTTAGGTGTTTTATTTTTAAAAATCTCCTTTTAACTAATTCTATTCTGAGCAAAAAATAAGATATTCTCTAAATTAATAATCAACTTATTCCAATGATAAAAAAAATACTCCTATTCTCTCTATTTGCAAATACCTTCCTTTCTTTTTCTCAAGAAATGGTAAAAGAATTTGATCTTAAATTAGAAAAGAACAGAGACTATTTTCAGGTTACCAACGAAACCGACAAAGAAGTTATTTTGTTCTTAAATGATAAAGAAAAAGT
>NZ_WMID02000029.1 GCF_009711165.2 Flavobacterium sp. MC2016-06
GGATTAGCACCAATGGTAGATATGCCAGAGAATGAACTTCTTAAAAAAGTGATTAAAGAAACTTATGAAAGAAATGCCGTTGTAGGAGCAGTTTGTCACGGTCCGGTATCTTTATTAAATGTAAAACTAAGCAACGGAACTTACTTGGTAAACGGTAAAAACATTACTTCGTTTACAGATGAAGAAGAAAGAGGATATGCTATAGCCGATGTTCCTTTTCTTTTAGAAACAGCCTTAACCAAACAAGGAGCAAAATTTCATGCCGCAGCAGTATGGTCTGATCACAGTATTGCAGATGGTAACCTTGTAACAGGTCAAAATCCGGCATCGGCAAAAGGAGTAGCCGAAAAAATGATTGTAATTTTAGAGTCTGCTGCAAAATAATAGTAAATTATATTGGCCTTCTGTGAAATTTCGCTGGAGGCTAATATAATTCTAGCATTGTGGTTTAATCACGAAAATTGAAACGAAAGATAAACGTAATTTAAAAATAAAAAAATGGAAAATCATAATCCGGTTTATGTATTTGCTACATGGAAAATACAAGAGGGTCAAATAGAAAATGTTTTAGAGCTGTTAAAAACAGTTCAGAAAGAAAGTGTGAAAGAACAGGGAAATTTGTTTTATAAAATTCACCAAGTCAATTCAGATTTAAATACGATAGTATTGTATGAAGGTTATACCAATGAATTGGCAGTTGCAGAACATCGTAGTTCAGTATATTTTCAAGACATACTTGCAGCAAAAATTGTCCCATTATTAGAACAGAGAGAAGTTATTTTAACCACTCTTATTGAGTAAATTCAAAGAAGAACATAAAGTCAACAGTTCTGGGCTTTTAATTAGAGCAGTTCATTATTAAAAATAATTTCAGTAACTTAACATTACGATAATTAAAAGCATAATAACAAATATTGAAATAACAAAAAAGAGTCGATGTTCATTGGCTTATTCAAGAGCATGAAGACAGTTTATATATTACGTTTAGATATTTAAAATACATACAATGGAAACAACAGCAAAAATAACATCACCATACGATCAAAGTTTTATTAAAGAACTTCCCTTGATAAATACAAATGATCTTGAAAATACATTGAGTATAGCTCAGGATTTGTTTGATGATCAATCTAAATGGATACCTGCTTACAAAAGAATTGAAATATTAGAAAAAACAGCTTCGATAATGAATGACCGCATGGAGCAGTTAATAGTTTTGGCTGTAAGTGAAGGAGGAAAACCTTATCAAGACACACGAGCTGAAGTAATAAGAGCCATTAAAGGCGTAAAATTGGCAGCAGAACACATCTCTCAAATAAAAGGAGAACAGGTACCAATGGGACTTACCGAAGCATCTTTAAACAGACTAGCTTTTGTCTCAAAAGAACCTATAGGAGTTGTAGCAGCAGTCAGTGCATTTAATCATCCGCTTAATTTAGCTGTTCATCAAATCGTTACTGCAATTGCAGCTGGCTGTCCCGTAATTTTTAAGCCGGCAATGACGACACCGTTATCAGGTTTAGCTCTTGCGGATATTTTAAAAGAAGCAGGATTACCCTCTGGATGGCTGCAAGTTGTATTGTGTAGTACAGAAATTGCAGAAATGCTGGTTACAGATCCACGCGTGCATTTTTTCTCTTTTATAGGTTCTGCAAAAGTAGGATGGTATCTAAAAAGTAAATTAGCTCCAGGTACGAGATGTACTTTAGAACATGGCGGAGCTGCTCCAGTTATTGTAGAAAGCGATGCAGATTTTACAGAGATGATTCCTGATTTGGTAAAAGGAGGGTTTTATCATGCTGGTCAAGTTTGTGTTTCTGTACAAAGAATTTATGTTAATGAAGAAATCTGTGATCTTTTTATTGAGAAATTTTCAGACTCAGTAAATAAATTAGTTACAGGTAATCCATTAGACAAAAAAACAGATGTAGGACCGCTTATTACGCCTAAAGAGGTTGATCGAGTAGAGCAATGGGTAAATGAAGCCATTGAAAGTGGAGCAAAATTAATTGCAGGAGGAAAAAGAATTTCAGAAACGTTTTTTCAGCCTACAGTTTTGTTTAATCCATCTGAGGATTCTAATGTATCTATTAAAGAAATTTTTGGTCCTGTAGTTTGTATTTATTCCTATACAGATAGAGAAGAAGCTATAAAAAGAGCCAATGCTTTAGATGTTCACTTTCAGGCTGCAGTTTTTACCAAAAATATAGATGTAGCTTTAGACACCGTAAAAAAGTTAAATGCTACCGCTGTTATGGTTAATGATCATACAGCCTTTCGAGTAGATTGGATGCCATTTGGAGGTAGAGATTCTTCTGGTATTGGAATGGGAGGAATTTCATATACAATAAATGAAATGACTAGAGAGAAACTGACTGTTTTTAAAAGTAAATATTTGTAAGAATGTTATAGCTATTTGTAAGATTTAGAAATATTAAAATCCTTTAATACTAGTATTTAAAGGATTTTAATATTTAATTTTTTTGGGTATATCCATTTGGATCACAATTAATTAAATTTAATAAGTTGTTGTTGGGCATGGTATATTTATCGGCTTGACGAGTAAAGTAATAATGAGAAATAAAGAATCGATACTGATTTTTGAAAAAAAGTAAAAAATAAGAATCTATTTGAATAGAATTAAGTAACTTCAATTAAAACCTCATTAAACACTTCTCTATACGGTAAGAAGAATCTTAAAAGCTTATTTTACTTAGGTTGAGGATAAAAAATGATTTTTAAATTAAACTTAATTCAACTTGTTTAAATTTCGATTATGAAAAAAATAAGTAATGAAATATATTTTAAATGCAAATGACGATGCAAATCAATATTCATACTATTATTTAATTATTTTTGCAAAAACAACATCTCTTAATTGGAATCTACTCAAAACGCACTTACTAAAAGTGATTTAAAAAAAATATTCGATACCTATTACGAAGCACTCGTTTCGTATGGTTGTCGATTTTTGTCATTGAGGGATGAATGCGAAGATTTAGTTCAAGATATTTTTGTAGATCTATGGGAAAAGGATCTTACTTTTCCTGATGAAACATCTTTAAAGGTTTATTTGTATAAAGTTACACGCAATAAATGCTTTAATACCATTAAACATAGTAAAGTAAAAGACAAATATGCAGTCGATAATATACTATTACTAGAAGATGATAGTTTGTTTTTGGAACAAATCTTAGAAGAAGAAATAGTAAGACAACTTCATAAAGCGATCGAATTACTTCCAGATCGAAAAAAAGAAATTATAAAAATGAGTCTTATCGGACTTAAAAATACGGAAATAGCCGAAGCGCTTGACATCAAACTTCAGACCGTAAAAACCTTAAAATCGCAATCCTATACGATTTTAAGAAATCAATTTAAGGACTTAGATGCCTTATTATATTTCCTTATTGCGCAATAATGCGTAAGTATTTACTCATTATTAACTAAAACTTTACTTTTTATTTAAAAAAAATCAAATTTCGATAGTACCTTTTTATTTATTGGTTGTTCTATAGAAAAGGACCAATAGTATGAAAGATATTTTTGCTATCTCGAAGCTGATTATTAAAAAGAAATTGAAAATTTTAAGCAAGGATGAAAAATCAAGTTTGAAATTATTCAAAGAAGAATATCCGTTTGTAAAATCGGTAGATTTTCAAAAGGTAGTTCAAAAAATTAATAACTATTCTTTAGTTAATAAAGAAGAAGCTTGGAAAGTGATTTTAAAGAAATCAAATAAAGAGAATAATGATTCTTCTATTATACCAATCAATCGATCTTGGTACAAATATGCAGCGGCAGCATCTTTAGTGTTGTTGTTTTCACTTTCGTATTTATTTTTCACTAAAGAGACAACTGTAAAAAATCCAGTTATTGTTACCAGTTCAATTGAGATTGGAAGCAATAAGGCAACTCTTACATTAGAAGACGGTTCTAAAATTGCATTAGAAAAAGGCTCTAATTACAAAACGGCTACTTTAAACAGTAATGGCGAACATATTGTATACGATTCAAAAGGAAAAATCGCAGAAGGACAGATAGGATCAAATCTTTTGACGATTCCAAGAGGTGGACAGTTTTTTATTCAGCTGGCTGATGGAACTAAAGTCTGGCTGAATTCAGAATCACAACTAAAATATCCAGTTGCATTTGTTGACGGAAAAGTAAGGAAAGTAGAATTGGTTTACGGTGAAGCTTATTTTGAAGTATCGCCAAGTACAGCACATAAAGGTTCAAAATTTGAAGTTTTCACCAAAAAACAAACCGTACAGGTAATTGGTACACAGTTTAATATTAAAGCTTACAACGACGAAACAAACATTTACACCACTTTGGTCGAAGGTAAAGTAGCAGTAAGCATTGCAGGACAAAACAAATTCTTAATTCCTAAAGAACAATCTGATTTTGATGTAATTGCTAATAGTCTGAAAGTTTCTAAAGTCGATGTTTACAGTTCAGTAGCTTGGAAAGAAGGCTATTTCAGTTTTAGATCAATGCCTTTAAAGGAAATTATGAAAGTCTTATCGCGCTGGTATGATGTAGATGTCGCATTTGAGAATAAAAAACTAGAAAATGTAAAATTCAGCGGAGTTTTACGTAAAGATCAAGATATAAAAGAAATATTAACAACCATAAAAACAATTAAATCTATTAACGCCTATGAAATAAAAAATAAAGCAATTATTATTAAATAAAAAAGGGAATAAAGTCACAACCTCTCACAGCAATGTTCTTTACCCCTCTTTGTAAATGTTACCTAATTAAAAAAGATTAACTAACCAACATTCAAATTTATGAAAATTAAATATACTAACAATGATTTCCTAAACAGGAAATCGTTTATGCTGTTTATTATGAAAACTTTTATATTCTTATTTTGTACCACCGTTTTTAGTTTCTCGCCAGGAAAAGTTTTCTCGCAGAATGCTAAAATCACAATCAGTGCAGATCAAGCCATAACAGTTGATGAAGTTTTTGAGCTGATTCGAAAACAAACCAAATACACTTTTATTTATGAAGACGGTATATTTAATAATTTACCCAAAGTAAATCTAACCAAAGGTGTAATAGATGCTAATTCACTATTAGAGAAAAGTTTAAGTTATGGCAATTTTGAAGTTGTTGTATCTGCAAACAACGCAATTCTAATAAAAGAAAAAGCCGTAAAAGATGGAGAACCAGTCCTGATAAAAGGAGTTGTAACAGACAATTCTGGGAAACCGCTCCCAGCCGTAAATGTGTTTATAAAAGGTGCCAATACAGGTGTTTATACAGATTTTGACGGGAGTTATGCCATTAGAGTTAATAGCCAAAAAGCAATTTTGGTATTTTCATATATAGGGTATAAGACAAAAGAAATAGTAGTAGAAAATCACACCAGAATTGATATCATAATGGATGTAGACAGTTATAATCTACATGAAATTGTTTTGTCAACAGGTTACCAGACCATCAACAAAGAGAGAGCAACAGGTTCTTACAGCGCTGCCAATATGCAGGTGTTTGACAGCCGTAGAGGCAATCAAAATGTTGTATCGAGATTAGAAGGAATGGTTGCTGGTCTTACAGTAGTTCCTGGTCAAAAAGGAACAACAGGAAGCAGAAACGGAAGCCAGACTACTAATCAAGCAAGTGTAATAAGAGGAATGAGCAGTATTCAATTGGCAACAGATCCTATCTATGCAGTTGATGGAGTATTGGTTACAGACTTTAGTATTATAAATCCAAATGATATTGAAGACATTACAGTACTTAAAGATGCTGCTGCGGCTGCTATTTGGGGTGCCAAAGCATCAAATGGAGTAATTGTAATTACAACTAAAAGAGGTAAAAAGAACGAGAAAACAAGTATCAACTATACTTCATACTTCAACTTTGAAGGGAAACCAGACTTTGGTTACGGAAAATTAATGAACAGCAGTCAATATATTCAGGCGGCTAGAGAAACGTTTAATCCAACAGTTTATCCTTGGGGTTCTTTGAGCAGACAATTTGTTGCGCCGCACGAAGCCATTCTTTACGATCAATATCGAGGTGTGATATCGCAGACAGAAGCAGATCAAAAATTAAATGCTCTTGCAGCAACAGATAATCGAAACCAAGTAGAGAATTTATGGTATCGTGATGCTTTTAGCATGGGACACAGTTTGTCATTATCTGGAGGAACTAGTGCATATAGTTATTATACCTCTGTAAATTATATAGATACACAGAACAATCGTCCAGACAGCGAAAACAAAACGTATAGAATATCTTTTAATCAAGATTATGAGTTCAACAAGAACTTCAAAGTATACCTTAACTTTTCATTAAATAATTCGTCATCATCAGACGGTCGTCAAATAAGTATTTTGAATAGCTTTTTACCATATCAATTATTTAAAGATGAGCAAGGTAATAGTATCAACATGCCTTATATGTTAGGCTGGAGCGAAGCTACTCGTTTAGATTTTCAGGCAAGAAGCCGCGTTAATCTTGATTACAGACCGCTGGATGAAGTAAATTATGGTTATACTAAAAATAAGACTTTAGGTTTTGACCTTACGGGAGGTTTTAATCTTAAATTGTATAAAGGATTAAGCTTTAAAGGAACATACGGTTACATTAAAACGGATGGTAACAGTAAATCTTATGATGATGCCAAAAGTCTTGCTTTAAGATTACAGGTATTAGGATTAACAGTTGCACCAACAACTTCGTCTACACCAGTATATTATCTGCCAACTACAGGCGGCACTTATGTAACAGGTAATAATGAACAGTTGAATTGGACGGTTCGTAATCAATTAATTTACAATAGAAATTTTAGAAATGAGAAAGATCAACTGGATCTTCAATTTGGTCAAGAAGCAAATGAACAGGTTGCTACAGGAAATTCTATGAGAATATTGGGATATAATCAAGCGTTAGGAACCTATCCAACAATTAATTATACGACTTTAGCAAACGGTGTTTTTGGTACAGTGCCAAGTTTTAGAGGTTCTTATACCACACTTCCTTATTCGTCTATACTTGAAAAACCTACACGTGTAAGCTCTTATTTTGCGTTGGGAAGTTATATGTTTAATCATAAATATGGTATTGATGCTAGCTGGAGAGTAGATCACAGTAACCTTTTCGGATCTGATAATTCAGCTCAAAATAAACCAGTATGGAGTATTGGAGGAAAATGGTCTATAGGCAGAGAAAATTTCATGAAAGATATTGAATGGATAAATAGTTTAGGTCTTAGAGGAACTTACGGAATTACAGGTAACTCGCCTTATGTTGGAGCTTCATCAAATTCAGATATTCTTTCTGCAGCTACTTCTGCAGATCTTGCAGGTCCATCTTTAGGAATAAGTGCTCTAGCCAACACAAAATTAGCTTGGGAAAGTACAAAAACAATCAACTTAGGACTTGACTTTTTATTAATTCGCCGTACCATTAGCGGAAGTATTGATGTCTATGATAAACATACTACAGATATGTTGGGAAGAGCACCACTTAATCCATTTACCGGAACTTCTTCAGGTCTAGGAAACATTGGAAGCTTAACCAATAGAGGTATAGAGTTAACGCTTAGAACAGTTAATTTACAAGTTAAAGACTTTAACTGGGCTACTAGTTTTGTATTCAGTTACAATAAAAACAAATTAGAATCATATTCTGCTTCGCTTGCAACTACTGCACAAGAAGTTATGGCTTTAAATTATAGAACAGGATATAGCATGCAACCTATTTTTGCATACGATTTTGTGGGATTGGATAATATGGGTGATCCGCTTATTAAACTAGCAAATGGAACTATTACCAAAGATCCAAATATTGCTAAACCAGAAGATTTAAAATACATGGGAACTTCTCAGCCTGTTTTTAATGGAGGATTGACTAATACTTTTACATATAAAGGATTCAGTTTAACAGCAAACATGGTTTACAGTATGGGGAATGTAATGCGAAATGATGTCAACACTTTTTATACAGGAAGAATGACAGCATCAGCAGCTTTCGATGGAAATATTAACCAAGCATTTGCTAATCGCTGGCAAAATCCAGGAGACGAAGCAACTACCAATATCCCGTCTTACGTACCGCAGGCTTTTACCAATTTAGACAGAAGAAATACAGATTATTATATTAAGGGCGATCTAAATGTAAGTGATGCTTCTTATGTAAAATTGCGTGATATTACAATGCGCTACAGTTTCTCTGAGAAAGTATTGCAGTCTTTACATTTAGCTGCTTTCAGCCTGAATTTGCAAATGTCTAATTTCATGGTTTGGAAAGCTAATAACGCAGATATCGATCCAGAATACAATAACTTTAATCAAGGAGTTAGAATTATTCCACAGACAAAACATCCTGTTAACTTAAGTTTAAATCTTTCACTTTAAAAACGTACAGACATGAAAAAATATATAAAAATCACCACTTTTTTAGTATTATTTGGTGCTGCTTTAAGTTCTTGCAGTAAAGAATTTTTAGACGTTGTTCCACAAGGAAGCCAGCTGGCAGTAACAACAAGCGATTATGATTTATTGATGAATTACCGTAGTTTTTATTATTACGATGCAGGAGGCGCGATGCAGGCTCCAATTTGGCTTGGTGATGAAATTTCGGCCAATGAAGCTGATATGAATACCAATAATGTATTAGCACCACGTCTTTTTAGATGGGAAGATGTTATATATCAGCCATCAGATGATTCATTTGCAATGAACCGTGATTTAACGGGTGGTTTAAGCAATATATATGTGTGCAACAAAATCATCAACGGAGTAATGAATTCTACTGAAGGTACAGATGCACAAAAAAAATCGCTTAGAGCCGAAGCTATGGCAACGCGAGCATTTGAGAATTTCTTCTTAGCCAATTTATATGCAAAACCTTACGCTGCCGCAACAGCAGCTGCTACTCCTGGTTTTCCTGTAATTACTACTGCAGATATTAGTGTAAAAACTTTTGAAAGAGGAACATTACAACAAACGTATGACTTTATTGTAAGTGATTTAACGCAGGCTATTGCAGATCTTCCGGTGCAAAATACCATTCGTACCCGAATGTCAAAACCTGCTGCCGAAGGTCTATTAGGAAAAGTATATTTATTTATGGGTAAATATGCAGAAGCACTACCGTATTTAAATGCTGCTTTTAGTGATTTGCAAGCCAGTTCTCAAGCTCCTAGATTATACGATTATAATGTTGAGTTTGCTGATGGAGGATCTTTTCTTCCAATTGATTTCTACGCAGGTCCTAATTCTCCGGGAAATAACCGAAATGACTTAACAGAATCGGTGTTGTCAAAAGTATGTTACAACCCAAACAGTGGTAACGGACCTGGTACAAACGGAACAATAATTAGTACAGAAACAACAGCTTTGTATTTACCAAGCGATTTAAGATTAAACTTATACTCGCCAACGTATCAATATGGTGATGCAAATCCTTTTGGAAGACTTCGTAAATATGCTGCACAATATACTCGTTTTGGATTAGAGCTTTCAGAATTGTATTTATTGCGTGCCGAATGTAAAGCGAGACTTAATGATCTTAGCGGTGCAGTTCAAGACGTAGAAACTTTAAGAAAAAACAGAATGCCAAGTACAGACGCTGCAGTGTCATCTAGCATTGCTGGAAATCAAGTTAATTTGATAAAATTTATATTAGAAGAACGCATTCGCGAATTTGCAAATGAAGGATATCGCTGGTTTGATATGCGCAGATTATCAGTTGATACAAATGCACAAATCGCAGCAACGGTAAAAAACACGCATACTTCTTATGATAATTCAGATGCTCCCACAACTTACACATTAAGAGCAGAAAGATTAACACTACAATTTCCACAAGCCTATATTACTTTAAATCCGGGCATGGAAAACAATCCATAACGATCTCAAATTATAGAAATAAATCAATAACCTGACCGAAAATTTTTAACACATAAATTTTTCGGTTAGGGATTTATTGTCCTTTTTTTTGAATTTCAATCTCAATAAAAAATAAAAAAAATGAAAAATATAAAATCAATTTTTTCTAAAGCAGGAATTGTATTGGCTGCATGTTTGTCAATAACTGCCGTAAATGCTCAAAAAGCCTTTACAGTAAAAGGAAACTTAGGAAAAGACAAGCAGGGAAAAATAAGAATTCACTATAAAGACGGAGATCAATATATAACGGACTCTACTCAAGTAAAAGACGGTGTATTTATTCTAAAAGGAAAAATTGGAGATCCTGCCTTTGCAACCATAGCTTTAAATCCTACCAATCCTAATGCTTGGCACACGTCTATGGAAAGTAAGAAAGATGATCAGGTAAATTTTTATCTTGAAGAAGGCACAACGACAATCCAAGGAAGCGAAGGTTTTACTACAGCGGTTGTAACGGGTGGTAAAGCACAAAAAGACTATGCGCAGCTAATGAACTTGTATGATCCCATAAATAAAGAAAACAAAAAAATATTTGAGCTGGGTCAGAAATACAGAAAAGAACAAAATGATACCGCTATAGCCCGCGTAAGAGGACTTGACAAAGTCGTGAGGCAAAAAAAGAAAGATATAGACAGTACCTTTATCGCTAAAAATCCAGATAGTTATATTGCTTTTATAACGAGTTTTAAATTTGAATTAAAAGGGAAGCCATTAGATTTTAAAAAAGATTCAGAAAGGTTCAATCATTTTACCAAAGAAGTACACAGCTCTAATGCAGGTAAACAGATTGCGGCTAGACTTATTACGGCAAAAAAAATAGATCTTGGTATGACAGCACCAGATTTTACATTAAATGATACAATTGGCAAACCAATTAAATTAGCTTCCCTTCGCGGAAAATATGTATTAGTATGGTTTTGGCATTCTGGCATAATGGGGATAGAAAGTCAATATTTCAATATCAATAAAGCCTATAAAAAAATAGATCCAGCAAAATTTGTCGTTCTAGGAGTTTCATACGAAAGAAATAGTGAAATGAAAGAAGGTAATAATCAGGAGTCTGAACTAAAAGAGGCATGGAAAAAAGTCATTCGAGATAATAACATAAACGGGCTTAACGTGAGTGATTTTGGCGGTATTGATATGAAAAAGAATGAAGCTGTAAGTACAACTGCAAAAGCTTACGATCTTACCTACAACAATATTCCGCAATGTGTATTGATAGATCCAGCAGGTAAAATTGTACTCAAAGCATTTATAAATAATGATTTATTGCCAAAGCTGAAAAAAATAATAGGAGAATAGTACCTCTTGACTATCAAAACCAAATAAGAATTACCAAAATAGAAATATCATGAAAAAAATAAGCAATGTTCTGACTGTACTAGCAATACTGTTATGTTTTAATATGACACTTACAGCACAGCAAAAAGCGAATGAAGAAAATGAATTTGAACTTGGAGGTAAAATGATTACGTATCCAAAAGTAGATTGGCTGCGAGGTGCGCCTGTAACAGCATTCAAAAAAGACAGTATTTATATTGTTGAGTTATGGGCAACATGGTGTAAACCGTGTATTGCTTCTATGCCGCATTTGAGTATACTCAGCGAAAAATTTAAAGGTAAAGTTGATTTTATTGCACAAGATGTAATGGAAAGCAATAAAGAAAAAGTAGAACAGTTTTTGAAAAATGAAGGATTAAACTGGAAATTGAAAATTGCTTACGGTGGATACAAAGGCAGTGATTTTGATAAAAACTGGATTTTACCAGCAGGTGTTTTTTCTATTCCTCAAACCTTCGTTATACAAAACAACAAATTGGTTTGGCAGACTTTTCCAAGATATTTGAATGAAGAAATACTGCAGCTTTTGGTCGATGGACAATTTACTGTTGAAAAAGCAGAAGCTATAGTCGCTAAAAATAAGCTCGCGGACTAAACAAACAAAATCTTACGATTTAAATTTCGCAAAACAGTATCTGTTTTGTCAGGATTTCTATTGCCTATTTTTAAAAGAATAAAGAACACTAATACAATCAAAAAAATGAAAAATAAAAGCGTACTAATTGCTTTGTGTTTTTTTGCAATACTAAAAAACTATGCTCAAAATAATTGGCAGCACAAGGATTTAAAACAAGATCAGGTGTTTGGCATTAGTACTGACAAAGCGTATAAAGAATTGCTGCAAGATAAAAAAAGTAAAACAGTAATTGTAGCCATAATCGACAGCGGAGTAGATACTGCTCATGAAGATTTGGTCTCTGTAATCTGGAAAAACGGCAAAGAAATAGCAGGAAACAGCAAAGATGATGATCATAACGGATATGCTGATGATCTTAACGGCTGGAACTTTCTTGGATCTGCAAAAGGAAACGTTGCTTATGAAAATTTAGAATTGACTCGTTTAGTAAGAGAAGGCAAAAATAAATTTGGAGATTTAAGCCAGATTCCAAAAGACACAATTGGACTTAAGTCCTATAAAATTTTAAAAGAAAAGCTGCGAATACAATTGGCACAAGCCCAAAAAGGATTAGCAGGTCAAATGTATGTTATGGCTGTGGTCGATACAATGCTTAATGTAATCGGTACAAAAAATCCAACTTTAGCCCAAATAAAAGCATTTGATCCTGAGACACTCAATCAAATGGGAATGCGAAGCAGGTTCATACATGAAATGCCTAATTATTCAGATTTTATTACTTACAAACAAAAAACGCTGGATAAAGAAGTGGCACATTATAAAAATCAAGTAGAATATCAGCTTAATACTGATTTTGACCCGCGAACTATTGTGGGAGATAATTATGCAGATGCAACCGAAAAATTCTATGGAAACAATGATGTAAAAGGTCCAGATGCAACACACGGAACTCACGTGGGTGGAATTGTTGGTGCCATAAGAAATAACGGAAAAGGAATTGATGGTGTAGCCGATAATGTACTTATAATGTCTGTAAGAGTAGTTCCTGATGGAGACGAAAGAGATAAAGATGTTGCAAATGCAATACGTTATGCCGTAGACAATGGCGCCAAAGTAATCAATATGAGTTTTGGAAAGCCCTATTCTCCAAATAAAAAAATAGTCGATGAAGCGATCCAATATGCCATGTTAAAAGATGTAGTCTTAGTACACGCTGCTGGAAATGACGGACTAAATGTAGATATCGATCCTTCTTTTTATCCAAACGGAATAGGTCTGGATAAAAAAGGTAAAGCAACTTCTTGGATAGAAGTAGGAGCATCTGGGGCAAAAGATGATCAAAATCTAGTAGCGCCATTTTCTAATTATGGTAAAAACACAGTCGATGTTTTTGCTCCCGGAGTACAAATATATTCAACAATACCAGATTCAAATTATGAGTTTTTTGACGGAACTAGTATGGCTTCGCCTGTTGTAGCAGGTCTTGCAGCACTATTACGCTCATACTTTCCAAATTTGAGTGCAGTGCAAGTCAAAGAAATTATATTAAAATCGGTAACCAAAGTGACGCACCCAGTTCGTGTAAAAGGACAGACAGGTCTGTTGTCTGATTTTTGCCGTACAGGCGGTGTAGTCAATGCTTATGAAGCATTAAAATTAGCAGCTACTTACTAAAAAAAATGTACAGTATTTACAAATGCCATTAAATGATTATCTCATGAAATTTATAAAAGTTATAATTCTTAATTCACTTCTTTTTTCTATTGGAAATTTTGCTGTAAATGCACAAAGTTTCAAAGCAGATCAGCCTATAGAAAAGAGTACCAAAATAAAAAAAGGTGTGCTGTCAAACGGCATGACGTATTATATTTATCCAACAACAGTAAATAAAAATACAGCCAGTTATTATATCATTCAAAACGTAGGATCAATTTTAGAAAATGATAAACAAAAAGGACTGGCTCATTTTCTAGAACATATGGCTTTTAACGGAACTAAAAATTTTCCGGCAAAAGGTGTTTTAGAATTTCTTCAAAAGCAGGGAGCAACTTTTGGTAAAAACATAAATGCTTATACAGCTTATGATGAAACCGTTTATAATTTTGATAATATTCCTTCAACAGATCCTAAAGTAATTGATAATTGTTTATTGATATTACACGATTGGTCACATTCTTTATTACTGACAAATGAAGAAATTGATGCAGAACGAAATGTAATTAATGAAGAATGGAGAACGAGACAAGATGCATCATCTCGTGTTTTTAATCAGTTTGCCCCGCTTTATTACAATCATTCCTTGTACGCAGACCGCACTCCAATAGGCGATATGAATATCGTACAGCACTTTGATTATAATACTTTAAAAGACTTTTACAAAAATTGGTATCGCCCAGATTTGCAGGCAATTGTTGTGATTGGTGACGTTGAGGCTTCGGACATTGAAAAAAAGATCAAAACCATTTTTTCTGATATTCCAGCCGTTAAAAACCCGACAAAACGTTTTGAAGTAGCCATTCCAGATCATGAAGAAACGTTTTTTAAACTAGCCGTTGATAAAGAAATAGTACGATCAAATATTTCTTTTGTCATTGTACAAAGCAAAAAACGTAAAGATCAATTTTATAGCGATATAGAACATTCTATAATGCAAAAAATGGCGGTAAATATCCTCAATAACAGACTTAGAGCATTGTCCCAAAAAAGCGATTGTCCTTTTAAGTATGCACAAGTAAGTTATAGTGCCCTTTCTAGAACAAATGATATGTTTAATATCAATGTAGGTCCAAAGCCAAACCAACAGGCAGAAGCTTTTACAATTGTAATGGATGAATTTGCACGTGCCGGAAAATTTGGATTTTCTGATGGAGAAATTAAGCGTTCTATTGCTGACGTAAGCTCTAGTTATGAAAATTACATAGAAACAGAAAAAGAGATGTCGCATAAAACAGTTTTAAATGCTGTTAAAAAAGAATTCTTAACAGACGAACCTTTTACAGATGCTAAAGGAGAGTTTGAAATGGTAAAATCTATTTTGAAAAATGTAGATTCAAGAAAACTTCAAGCCGAATTAATGGCAGGATATACCAGTAAAAATCGTACTGTAGCGGTAACAGGAATAGAAAATGAAAAGAATTTAACGCAAGAAGAAGCCTTTTCTATTATTAAAAAATCAGAAAACAATCCAGATTTAAAACCTTACGTAGACACTTATAGCGAAAAGTCATTGTTGACAGACGTAACTATAATTCCGGGTAAAATTGTTTCAGAACGAAAAGATAAAGAAATCGGATCTACAACTTTTACACTTAGTAATGGCGTTGTAGTTCACTATAAATTTACCAATAAAAATACAGGAGATGTAGAATTAAAAGCAGAGAGTTTTGGAGGATATTCATTGTATGAACCAAAAGATTTACCCTCGGCAACTATGGCTATTTCATTAGCACAAAATTCTGGATTAGGTGTTTTCTCCAATACAGATTTAGAAAAATTACTTTCTGGAAAATCAGTTTATGCTGCAGCGAGCATTGGGAACTTAAACGAAACGGTTACAGCAAGTGCAAAGATCAAAGATATAGAGACCATGATGGAACTGGTACATCTTCGTTTTGTAAAACCTCGTTTCGATCCTGAGACTTTCGCGATCCTCAAAACAAATATGCAGAATACGCTTAAAAATAAAGATAATGATATAAGAGGAAAAATGCGCGACAGTCTAAATGCTGTGGTGTTTGGAAAAAACAATCCGAAAATCAGATTATTAGATCAGAAATTTATAAATGACATGTCATTAGAAAAAATGCAGGAAATTTATAAAGATCGTTTTTCAGATGCTGCCAATTTTGAATTTTATATAGCTGGAGATGTAACTCCGGATGTTTTAAAACCATTGCTGGAAAAATATATTGCCAGTATTCAAGGAATAAAACGCAAAGAAACATTTAAGGACAATAGTATTCCGTGGACGGCTGCTAAAATTGATAAAGATATTTTTATAAAAATGACATCTCCTAAAAGTGTTGTAAAAATTCAATTTGAAAGCGATTACAAATACAACCCAAAAAACTGCATTTTAGCAAAAATGTTTGGAGACATTTTGACCTTAAGATTCACCGAAAGTTTACGAGAAAAAGAGGGCGGAACGTATGCAGCGCATGCTAATTCTTATATTTCAAAACTACCTGTAAACACTGCAATTTTGTCTATTAATTTTGATTGTGACGCCAGCAAAGTAGAACATTTACTGCCAGTTGTGTATCAGGAAATCGACAAGATGAAAAAAGGTGGATTTGTAAAAGAGGACATTGAAAAAACCAAAAACAATTATCTAAAAGAAAGAGAAGATATCAAAAATTATAACGGTTATACCATGACTTTGATGTATAATTTTTTTCAAGATAATGTCAATATAGATGATCCAGCTTCTTATTCAGACATTGTAAAAAATCTTACCGAAAAAGATTTACAAGATTTTGTCGATTCATTTTTAAAGAATGCTAAAAGCTACGAAGTGGTTTATAAACCATTGCCATAAAGACTTTTAAAATGATATAATTATTGCCCCTACATTTAAATATTTTGAATTAGTAAACAAGTTTTAAAGTGGTTTTTTATTTGGGGATTGTTTTGTAGAGCAATCCTCTTTTTTTTTTAAATGATATCTTATGAGCAAGAAAATATTTTTGGTAAGTTTCTTTTTATTGCTTGGGCTATTCACAAAAGCGCAAGTATATAATCCTGTGAAATGGAAAATGAGCGTTGAGAAAATTTCAGAAACAGAATATGAGCTGCGAATAAATGCCAAAATACAAGAAAGCTGGCATTTATACAGTCAGAATGTTCCAGATGGCGGTCCGCTTCCAACCCATTTTACATTTATAAAAGATTCAAAATATAAATTAGTTGGAGAAGTTGCCGAAGAAAACGGCAAAATAATTAATGATCCTGTGTTTAAATTGCAGATCAAGTTTTTTGAAAAAGAAACCACTTTCAAACAGCGTATAAAAATCAATGGAAACAAACCATTCCAAATAAAAGCCGAAGCAGAATTTATGGTTTGCAACGATCAAAGCTGTCTGCCTCCAACGTATGAGGACCTTTTTTTTGATGTAACTCCAACAACCGCAGTAAATCAGGAAGAGGCTGTATCAAAAGCTGCGGTGAAAGTAGCTGCAGTTAATAAAATATCTTCGATAGCATTAGTTGACATTGAACTTAAGGCTGAAAAAAAGAAGACAGCAGAAAAAAAAGCTGTAAATATTCCTAAAGAAGATTCAAAAAGTTTGTGGTCTATATTTTTGCTCTCTTTAGTTTCTGGATTTGCAGCGCTGTTAACGCCCTGTGTTTTTCCGATGATCCCGATGACCGTAAGTTTTTTTACCAAACAAAGTAAAAATAAAGCGCAAGGTATTAGGAAAGCATTTCTCTACGGAATTTCTATAATTGCAATTTATATCTTTTTAGGAGCCATTGTGACTTGGGCTTTTGGAGCCGATTCTCTTAATGCACTTTCAACAAATGTGATATTCAATTTATTATTTTTTGTGCTTTTATTGGTTTTCGCAATGTCCTTTTTAGGAGCGTTTGAAATTATACTGCCCAATTCATTAGCCAATAAAGTCGATAATCAAGCAGATAGAGGAGGCGTAATTGGTATCTTATTTATGGCATTAGCCTTAGCAATTGTTTCTTTTTCTTGTACAGGACCAATCGTAGGAACATTATTAGTTGAAGCAGCTTCAAGAGGTGGAATAGCTCCTTTTGTGGGAATGTTTGGTTTCTCGTTAGCCTTAGCAATGCCATTTACTTTATTTGCCGCATTTCCGGGATGGTTAAATTCGATGCCAAAATCGGGCGGATGGCTGAATACCGTAAAAGTATTTTTAGGATTTTTAGAATTGGCGTTAGCTTTTAAATTTTTATCCAATGCCGATTTAGTACTGCAACTGCATTGGCTGGAACGCGAAACTTTCTTGTCTATTTGGATTGCTGTTTTTGCTGCTTTGGCACTTTATTTATTTGGAAAAATACAGCTTCCTCATGATTCTCCTTCTTCACATATAAGTGTTGGCCGACTTAGCCTCGGTATTATCGTACTGGCTTTTACTATTTATTTAATACCAGGTATTTGGGGAGCACCATTAAAGATGATCAGCGGATTTCCGCCACCGTTAAATTATAGTGAATTACCAAATGGTTTAGGAGGCAGTTCAGAACCAAATCAATCTAAAGAAAGTCTGCCAGAAGGAGCAGAGTACGGCCCGCATAATATTACTGCCTTTACAGATTATGAAAAAGGAATGCAGTATGCTAAAAAAGTTGGCAAACCAGTAATGATTGATTTCACGGGTCATGCCTGTGTAAATTGTAGAAAAATGGAAGATAATGTCTGGTCAGATCCCAAAGTTTTGCAAGTATTAAAAAATGATGTTGTCTTGATTTCATTATATGTAGATGATAAAAGAGAATTACCAGTTAAGGATCAGATTGTTTCTAAAATTACAGGTAAAAAAATAAAGTATATCGGGCAGAAATGGAGCGAATTCCAAACCATTGCCTACAAAACAAATGCACAGCCTTTATATGTTTTAGTTGATAATGAAGGTAAAAATCTAAGCACTCCAACCGCTTATAATCCTGACATTGATTTTTATTTGAATTGGTTGAAAACAGGAATTTCAAATTTTAAATAATTAAAGAATTACAGAAAGTTATAACAACAAATTTGACTTTTAGATTAGAGTTTTAAAAAATCTGCACAAAAAATTACGAAATATCGTAAATCATTTAAATTGTGTTTTTTATTTAATTATTTGTTTATCAGTTTTTTATACGTGCGGTGTGTTTTTTGGTTAACAATAAAAGGAATTATATTTCAACTAAAACTTAAAAAATGGAAAATAAAATTAATTCAGAAAATTTGAATGGATCCACTGCTCCTTTCAATGTAGAGGATTTTCTAATCGTAGAGCCTAAAACATTTGAAGATCTTAAAATAGGTGATATTTTCAGAGCGCCAAGCAGAACTTTGACTGATGCCCATGCTTCGGCTTTTCAAACTGTTTCTTGTGACAATCATCCTGTACATTATGATAAAGAATGGGCGCAAAAACGCGGGCACAGTGCACCAGTAGTGCACGGACTTCAGGTTTTGGCTTTTACAGCTCCCGGTGCAACATTGTTCCCGCATTATATCGGGGAAGTATTTATTGCTTTTTCAGGTTTATCGTGTCAATTTTTAAAAGAAGTACATTCTGGCGATACTTTATACTCTGCCCTTGAAATCAAAGCGCTTGTGCCTAATGGTAAGATAGGTACCGTAATTGCAAATGTTACAGTGCACAATCAAAATGGTGATCTTGTATTATTGGGTGAGCATCAATATTTATTGCGTACACAGCAAGGATAATCTATTTACTGCATAAAGCAATAAAAGATGACAAGAAGAAAACAAAAACGAATATAAATTTAAAATTAAATAAAAATGACTTTCAAAAACCAATTCACCAACCTTATTGTCGCAGCAGTAATTGCGATATCGACATCTTCATGCTCGAAAAGTGATCAAGCAAAATCTGAAAATACTGCAACAGCCGAAACTGCTGTTACTAACGGAGCGCGTAAAGAATATATTGAAGTAGAACCTAATGTAAAATTGCATATTACAGATATTGGTAACGGACCTGTTGTTGTACTTATTCACGGTTACCCGTTAAGCGATGCAATGTGGGAATATCAATACCATGCTCTTGAGAAAGCAGGTTACCGTACAATAGGAATCACATTGCGTGGTTTTGGACAATCGGATAAACCATACGGAAAGTATGATTACGATCAGTTTGCTTCAGATATAAAATCAGTTTTGGATCAACTTGATATTAAAGATGCAACTATAGGCGGACACTCTATGGGTGGTGCAATTGCTTTACACTATGTGGCAAAGTATAATGGAGCACACATTAAAAAATTAGCATTATTTTCAGCAGCGGCTCCATGCCACACTAAAAAAGCGGATTATCCTTATCCGTTCTTTACTAAAGAAGATATTACACAATGGGTTGAACTTAACGACAGTAATCGTCCGGCTTTATTAGCTGCTGTAGGAGAAAAATTTACACTTTCTGCAACATCACTTACACCTGGAATTGGTCAATGGTTGTATAGTTTAGAAATGCAATCCTCTGCATACGCAATGGAACAAGCGCTTATAGCATTACGTGACGAAGATTTGCGTGGTGACCTGCCAAAAATAAAAGTGCCTACACTTATTTTTAATGCTAAAGAAGATAAAATTGTTGCATTTGCACTTGCACAACAAATGAACAAAGCAATTGCTGGATCTGTTTTGGTTCCTTTCGAGAAAAGCGGCCACGCTTCTTTTATTGAAGAAAAAGATAAGTTTAATGAGGAATTTATAAAATTCTTAAAAAAGTAATAATAGTAGAGTAAGTAAAAATGATACTTATGTTCTTCCCTTAGGTAGGAGTAGAATAATTAAATATTTGTAATTCTATTATAGAAAATTAAAACAACCTTCGGGTTGTTTTTTTGTATTATTTTGAGATTTAATAAATTAAAAGTTCAATTATTAAATGTGTTAATGACTGTAAAATTAATTGGCAAATAACTTTAAAAAGTAGAAAAAGCAACAAGAATTAAAACTTAACTTTACATAAGATTGTAATTAAACTCAATCTGGATTTGTCTGTAGGAAGGAGGGATGAAGTAAAAGTGAATTTTATCATTTACTACTGCCTATTGTTTTGCAGCCGATACACATTAAAAAATACGATTTAAATTAAAATAAGAATTATGGAAAATATAAAGAAAGCATACATCGCTGGTGGATGTTTCTGGGGTATGGAAGAACTTTTTCGCGTACGCCCTGGAGTAAAAGATACAACGGTTGGATATATTGGCGGTCAAAATGACAATCCTACTTATGAAAATCATCCGGGACATGCTGAAGGAATTGAAATTGTCTATGATGCTAATGAGACTTCATACGAAGAGTTATTGGATTATTTTTTTAGAATACATGACCCTTCAACAGTAGATCAGCAAGGCAATGATATTGGGAGCAGTTACCGTTCGGCTATATTTGCTCAAAATGAGCAGGAAAAAAATGATGCAGTTCAGATAATAGATATTGTAGATAATTCTCACCGCTGGTCAAGTAAAGTTGTAACCACTTTAGAACCTTTCACAAAGTTTTGGCCTGCCGAGGACTATCATCAAGATTATCTTTTAAAGAAGCCAAATGGCTATACTTGTCATTTTGAGCGATTTGGTACTTTTTTGTAGCATTTTTATAATTTTATAGCTGAATATATTTAAAACAGCATTTGATAAGATCAAATAAAGAAATAAAGAGTTACTGTCTTTTTTACATCAAAAAAAACAGTAACTCTAAACTTCTTATTTATAAAATCAAATATTTTTTATTCTTTCAAATATTGCAGGGTCGTGTTTTTTAATCTTAATTTTTACATATTTAGATGCCGGCATATTACTTTCTTTAACCACATTGTTTACAGAAACTAAAACATTAGTTTCAGGGAAATAAGTTACCGTATTTCCTTCTGGTATTTGATAAGAAACAATAATAAATAAAGGTGCAATTCTTTCGATATCATCATCATAATTGAATAAATCTACCTTTTCTCCAGCTGTAAATCCAGCAGAATCAATATCTTTTTGATTCATAAAAACAACTCTTCTTTCATTTTTAACGCCTCTATAACGATCATCAAGTCCGTAAATTGTTGTGTTAAACTGATCGTGAGTGCGTGTAGTAGCCATTAAATATTCGCCCGGAGCAAGTTTGTTATCTGGTATTTCGGTTAAGGTAAACGGAGCACGATCACCAAATTGTTTCGTGATAAATTTTCCGTCTCGTGCAGCATTTGGCAAATAAAAACCACCTTTATTCCTTACTCTAATATTGTAATCTTCAAAACCAGGAATACATTTTTCGATGGCATCTCTTACCGCATCATAATTATCATGATAATGCGACCAATTAACCACTGATTTACTGCCTAAAGTTGCCATCGCCATTCGGCAGACAATCTGAGTTTCATTGATGAGTTTATCTGAAATAGGTTTTAAAATACCTTTTGAAGATTGAACGACACCCATAGAATTTTCGGTAGAAATAAACTGCGGTTCTCCATTTACCAAATCGATATCACTTCTTGATAAAGTGGGTAATATGAGAGATTCTTTTCCATGAATTAAATGCCCTCTATTAAGTTTGGTAGAAACGCTGACCAATAAATTTAATTTTCTTACTCCTTTTGCTGTATATGTTGTATCTGGAGTGGCTGATAAAAAATTACCGCCCATACAGAATAAAACTTTTACCTTTTCTTCGTGTATTGCTTTTATAACATTCACAACATCGTATCCATGTTCACGAGGCGGATTGAAACCAAAAAATGCCTGCAGTCGATCTAATTGTTCATTTGTAGGCTTTTCATCAATCATCATTGTGCGGTTGCCTTGTACATTACTATGTCCGCGTACAGGGCACACACCTGCGCCGGGTTTACCAATACTTCCCTTAAGTAATAAAATATTAAGGATTTCTCTAATCATCGCAACACCATTTGGTTGTTGTGTAAGTCCCATTCCCCAGCAAACAATAATTCGTTTTTTTAAAGCCATCATTTCAACAGCTTCGAGAATTAAATCTTTAGAAACACCCGAAAGTTCGGCAAGATCATCAAGATCATAATTTTCAAACTGCTTGAGGAATTCATTATATCCAGAGGTTTTTTCTTTGATGAAATCTGAATCAAAAACCTGTCCCGGATTTTTCTTTTCAAATTCAATTAATAAAAGTCCAATGGCTTTTAAGAGCGCCATATCGCCGTTTATTTTGACAGGCAGATAAAGATCTGCAAGCTTAATACCACCGCCAATTACACCTTTTCGCTCTTGCGGATTACGAAATCCCATTAAACCAGCTTCGGGCAAAGGATTAATCGCTATAATTTTTGCACCATTTGCCTTTCCTTTCTCTAAAGCACTCAACATTCTTGGTGCATTGGTACCCGGATTTTGTCCAATTATGATAACCATATCCGTATCATAAAAATCTTCTAAAGTCACAGTGCCTTTTCCAATTCCGATTGTCGTTCTCAATGCCGATCCAGAAGTTTCATGACACATGTTGGAACAATCGGGCATATTATTAGTACCAAATTCTTTCGCAAAAAGCTGATAAAGAAATGATGTCTCATTACTTGTTCTTCCAGAAGTATAAAAAGCGGCATTATTTGGAGATTCTAATGCATTAAGATGCAGTGCAATTTTTTTAAATGCATTATCCCAACTAATCGGCTGATAATGTGTTGCGCCTTCGGGTAAATACATCGGCTCGGTTAATCTTCCCATTTTACCAATTTGATAATCGTCTAACTTGGAAAGGTCATAAACGGAATTTTGTTTGAAAAAAACGGCCGTAACTTTTTTTGTAGTTGCTTCTTCCGCCAAAGCTTTCGCTCCATTTTCGCAATATTCGCCTATTGGTGAACGGTCGTCATCTGGATCTGGCCACGCACAGCTAGAGCAGTCAAAACCACCTTTCTGATTCATTTTTAGTAAGGCTTTATTTCCTCTAAAGAATGTTTTTTCTTCAACTAAATCGGTCATTGCAGCAATCACAGCAGGCACACCAGCAGCCGATATTTTTACTTTGGCCAATTTAAGATCTAAAAGTTTATATGGATTTTCGGCATCAGGAAGCCTATTTGTATTTTGATCTATATTGTTATTTTGTTGTTCTTCTTTCATGATTTTAGCAGTAAGCAAGGATTAACTTAGTTTCTTAATTTTCGTATACAGTTGGTATTACTGTTGTATCGCTAGAATTGTAAATATTGAATCTGTTTTCTTTAAGAAATCCCAACAGTGTGATATCAAATTCTGAAGCCATTTCAACAGCAAGGCTTGATGGCGCACCAATAGAAACAATAATTGAAATTCCGGCCATTGCCGCTTTTTGAATTAACTCAAAACTGGCTCTGCCGCTAAGAAGTAAAATATGTTCGTTTAACGGAAGTAAATTATCCGCCAAAGCACTTCCAATTAATTTATCCAATGCATTATGCCTTCCAACATCTTCTTTCAGCATAATCAAATCTCCTTTGATTGTAAAAAGACCTGAAGCATGAATACCGCCAGTTGCAACAAAATTACTTTGAGCAGTTCTCAATTTTTCCGATAATCGATACAGAACATCAACAGAAAGACTTAGTTGAGGTTTATACATATTCTTAAAAGAACTCACTGTTTTTATAGAGGCAATTGATCCTTTTCCGCAAACGCCGCAACTAGAAGTAGTATAAAAATTTCGATCTGACTGCATAAGCTTAGGAACAAAATTTTCCTGCAGTTCAATTACAAAAATATTTTGATTGAATGATGTACAAGCCATATTTAAGTGGCTGGCATTTTTTATATCATTGTATGATGAAATTATGCCTTCTGTAAATAAAAAACCGATAGCAAGTTCTAGATCATCACCTGGAGTTCTCATTGTTACCGAAATATTTTTTTCGACTCTTTCTGAACTAGGCCCATAAACAATTCTTATTTCAAGAGGTTCTTCTATAGAAAGTGCGTCAAGCGATGATGAACTTGTAATACCGTTTACTTTTTTAACGATTACATTTTTAATGGAAAGTACTTCCGGATCATTTATTTCCATAGAAATAGTATTAAGTGGTACGTAAATTTACTGAAAAATAAAATCAAAAAACAGATAAAATATAATCTCTCTGTACTTTAAAAGCTTCAATTTGAACTGTTATCTTTGTTAAGATGAAAAAGAGTATAATCTCAAATATCCACTTACCAAAATGGCAAAAGATTTAGAAAAAGAAAAAAAACTCGCAGCAAAAGAGGCAGTTAAATCAATTCGTGATCATATGATTATTGGTTTAGGAACGGGTTCGTCAGCTGTATATGTAATAAAGGAAATTGGAGAACTGGTTAAAAACGGTTTAAAAATAAAAGCAATTCCAACTTCAAATGCAACCCAAGAACTTGCAGCTTCTTTAAATATTCCATTAATTGATATCAACTCCGTAAATACTATTGACATTACTATTGATGGTGCCGATGAATTTACCTCTGATTTAATTCTAATAAAAGGCGGCGGTGGTGCATTATTAAAAGAAAAAATCGTTGCTTCATTAACAAAAGAAGAAATCATAATAGCCGATTCATCAAAAAAAGTGGAGGCGATTGGAAAATTTAAAGTTCCGATTGAGGTGATTCCATTTGCTTCCAATTATGTATTACGTCAAATTGAGCTTCTAAAAGGAATTGGTCAAATTAGAACAAATGCAGATCAGCCTTTTATTACAGATCAAGGAAACTATATTATTGATGCTGATTTTGGTTTAATTTCAAATCCTGCTGCATTAGCTGAAAAATTAAATGGTATTGAAGGTATCGTCGGGCACGGTATATTTATAGATTTAGCAAGCAAAGTAATAATGGGAAATAATGATTCGATACTAATTTTTGAAAGAAAAGGTGCCTCACACAAATCATAGCAATTTTATTAGTCCTAAATAATCTGTATTGATTATTTAGGACTAATCAATCTATAAATTAATTTAAGATTTTATAAATTCCAAAATATCTTTATTGATTGTTTCTGCTTCTGTAGTTGGCATACCATGAGGGAAACCTGGGTAAGAAATCAATTTTCCATTTTTCAAAAGTTTAGCAGCCTTAGGCGCTTGATTAAAAGGAACAATCTGATCGTCTTCGCCATGTAAAACCAAAACAGGAATATCTAAACTCTTAAGATCTTCTGTAAAATCAGATTCAGAGAAGGCTTTTATTCCTTCATAATGAGCTAATACTGAACCCATCATTCCTTGACGCCACCAGTTGTGTTTAATACCTTCTTGAATAGTTTTTCCTTCACGGTTCCATCCGTAAAAAGGTATTGGGAAATCATAAAAGTATTGTGCTCTCGTAAAACCAGTACCTTGTCGTATTTCATCAAAAACAGACATTGGCACACCTTCTGGATTTGATTCATTTTGAACCATAATAGGCGTAACGGCACTTATTAATACAGCTTTAGCAACTCGGTCTTTTCCGTATTTTGCAGCGTATCGAACGACTTCGCCGCCACCAGTAGAATGACCAATATGGATTGCATTTTTTAAATCAAGCGCTGCGGTCAATTCAGCAATATCAGCAGCATACGTTTCCATATTATTTCCTTCTGAACTTTGACCAGAACGACCATGTCCGCGGCGATCATGTGCGATAACCCTATATCCTTGTTTCAGGAAAAACATCATTTGTGTGTCCCAGTCATCACCAGATAAAGGCCATCCGTGGTGAAAAACAATTGGTTGTCCAGTTCCCCAATCTTTATAATAAATTTCTGTTCCGTCTTTTACTGTAAATGTACTCATGGTTTTTTGTTTTAAAAATTAATAGATTTTATTTTAAGATTGTCTTTCAAAACAGCTGTTTTTTTTAATGATTTACAGATATTCGAAATTATTCCTGTTCTTTTTAGGTATGGTTTATTGAAATATTATTTAAAAATTTCACTCAATTGCTGTAGTAAATCCTCTGCGCCACGGTCAAATTTTCTGTCGTTAACAAATAATGAAGGCGTACCATTTACACCGCTCATAACGCCGCTTTCGAAATCTGAATCTACTTTTTCTGCTAGTTCAGGTTTATTGATGTCAGTTTTAAATTTGTTGAGATCAAGTTTTAATTTTTTAGCTAGTTCAAACAAAAGGTTTTCATTCAAGTATTGTTGGTTTTCATAAATAGCATCGTGCATTTCCCAGAATTTTCCCTGCAATGCAGCTGCTTCTGCTGCGAGTGCTGCCGGACGTGCATATTGGTGCATTTCTGACAGTGGAAAGTTTCTAAAAACAAATTTTATTTCTTTTCCGTATTTATTCACGATTTCTTTGAGAACAGGGTAAGCTGCTCCACAATATGGACATTGATAATCACCATATTCTACGATTACTATTTCAGCATCTGTTCTTCCTATTGCATGGTCAGTAATACTAACCGTTGGTTTTAATGACATAATTATTTGGTTTTAAGGTTTTCTAAAGCTTCTAAAATTCCATCTGCTCCAGGATTTACAGCCATTGGAGATTGATAACTCCATTCTATAATTCCTTCTTTATTAATCACAAAAAGTGCTCGGTTACATTCGCCTTCTTCTTCATTATAAACGCCGTATTTTTTTGCTATTTCTCCTTTAGATTCAAAATCTGATAATAAAGGAAAGTGCAGATTTCGAGATTGAGAAAAAGCCATGTGGCACCATTTGCTGTCTACTGAAATACCGAAAATTTCGGCATCGTATTTTTCAAAATACTTCAGCATTTCATTGTACAATGCCATTTGGTCGCTGCAAACAGGACTCCAATCGGCAGGATAAAAGGCGAGGATCACATTTTTTCCTTTAAATTCAGACAACGTAATTTTTTGGTCGGGTGTTGCGAATAATGAAAAATCAGGCGCAACGTTATTTTTCTGTAACATAATATTGGTTTTTTTGATGATTAATTAGAACTGTTTGTTATTATTACTGTAAAGTTATTGCAGCTATAAATCATTTATAAATTGTATTCGTTGGATGGGCAAAAAGAGTCGTTGAGTATAGAAAAACAATATTTAGCACATTATTAGGATTTAGGAAACACCAAATATTTAGGATTTATTTTTTATGCATTCGCACAATAAAAAAAGAGAATCAATGCAATTAAGCACAGATTCTCTTAGAGATGAAAAATATGATTTATTTTAAAGTCAATTATTTATACAGCCATTTCTTAATCAGTTTGGTATAATTGGGCATTACGACAAATACCATTAAAAATACAATTACACCAGAACCTATAAGACCATCAAAATAATGGTTTTGCGGAATTTGAAAAAGCCTTAACAGCGGTAAAATTAGCAATGGAATAAATAGCGATAATGGATAAATGGCTGACCATGTTACAAGAAATTGTTTCCAGCGAACAGGAACTTTGTTTCCCTCATTTTCTGCATTAAAAAGGAATTCTAAACCAGATTTTATTTGATACTTATCATTTTTTCTAAAAAAAGGATTTGCTTTTAGAATCAAATTTTTTCGATCATCAGATTCCATCCAGTTTTTAAGATTGGTGATGGTATCAAACCGAATAATAACTGTATACACGAAGGTTAAATCAGGAATAGGTCTCACAATTTGCAAGTCAATAAAACCTTGAGAATGTTTCGTGGTTGGAACAATTTCTTCTAACCATTTTTCATAATGCTGTAGTTTTCCATCCAAAATATGATGGGTGATAACTACAGAAGCGCCTTGATTTTCCATTTGATAATTGTTTTAAAGTATTAAAAAGCTCTTTTATACTGCCACGGAATTTCGATGTCAAAATCTAATTCTTTTGCAGCGTGAATAGCAAAATAAGGATCACGCAAATGTTCTCTGGCTATAACAACTAAATCGGCTTGTTCAGTAGAAATAATTGCATTTGCTTGTTCTACTTCAGTAATCATTCCGACAGCTCCAGTTAAAATTCCGCTTTGTTTTTTAATGGCGTCTGCAAACGGAACCTGATAACCTGAATAAACTTTATCCTTACTCACATTTGTAAAGCCACCGCCGGAAGCAGTTATAAAGTCAACACCATTTTCTTTCAATATTTTTGAAAGTGCAATACTGTCTTCCAAAATCCATGCATCTTCTGTTTCGATATAATCAACCGCAGAAATTCGAGCTAATAAAGGCATTCCCTCAGGAATTACGTTTCTTATTTCCTGAACGGTCTCAACCAAAAAACGGATTCTGTTTTCAAAGCTTCCGCCATATTCATCTTTACGTTTATTGATTACCGCCGAATAAAATTGATGAAATAAATAGCCATGTCCAGCATGTAACTCAATCGTATCAAATCCTGCTTCGATTGCTCGTAATGTTGCTTTAACAAAATTAGTTTTAAGTTCCTGAATTTCGGAAATCGTTAATTCCTGTGCAATTACTCCATGAAAATCCGCTGGGGAAGAAGATTTTACAATCCAGCCGCCTTCCTCAAGAGTTAGAGGTTTCATGCGTTCGTTTGGATGTTTAAGACTTCCTTTTCCACCAGAATGCCATAATTGGATTCCGATTTTAGCATCTTGCTCGTGAACGAAATCTACAATATTTTTCCAAGCCTTTTTTTGTTCATCATTCCAAATTCCTACGTCAGATAATGTTGCTAATCCTTCGGGAGCAACTGCCGTACATTCGGTAAGAATTAATCCGGCTCCTCCAACAGCACGGCTTCCTAAATGTACTAAATGCCAATTGTTAGGTATTCCGTTTGTTGCGCTGTATTGCTGCATAGGAGATAATGCAATCCTGTTTTTTAGAGTAAGATTGCGAAGTGTTATTGGTGTGAATAAATTCATTTTCTTATTTTTTTACAGTGATTTTGAGAATATTTCTGCTTCTGAAATAGCCTGTGTAATAATAGTATTTACTTGATTTAAAGTATCTTCGATTAAAGTACTCTTCTCATCGGTCCTTTCAAGAATTTCAAGTTTTTCTTTTAAAATAGGCAGTAAACCCATTATTGCAATAGTAGAGAGTAAATCGTGAGATCTTAGTTTTACAATCTTAAAATCTTGGTTTTGATAAGCCGTTATAAGCTCTTGCAAATGGCTGGGTGTGTTATTGATAAATTGGCTGGTGACTTTTTGTTCAAAAGCTTTATTGTCGCCACTTATAGACTGCATATAAGTAAGATCGATGTATTGAAAAGCGGAGGTTGTTACTTCATCTTTACTTCCTTCTAGTTTTTCTTCTTTCAATCCGAAATTAGAAATTAGTTTAAAAAGTTCCTCTTCTTTTATAGGTTTAGAGATGTATTCGTTCATACCTCGGCTGAGACATTTTTCTCTTTCGCCAGGTAGAGCATGAGCAGTCATAGCAATGATAGGAATATCTAATTTTAATATTTCACGAATCTGCTGGGTTGCAGTATATCCGTCCATTTGCGGCATCTGTAAATCCATTAGAACAAGATCACAATCTGTTTTTCTAAGATATTCAACCGCTTCTAATCCGTTTGATGCCATGTCAAAACTAACATTCCATTGCAATAATAAGTGCTGCATTAGACTTTGATTGATAGCATTGTCATCGACAACTAAAACCCGTAAAGCCTTATTGGATATGTCTTTATAATAATTAACATTTACAGCAGGTATTGAATTAAGTTGTTGTTTTGCGATGCCGTAAGGAATGTGGAAATTAAAAACAGCTCCTTTTCCTTGTTCACTGCTCACTTCGATATCGCCATTTTGCAATGCAATTAATTTTTTTACAATAGATAAGCCTAATCCAGTTCCTCCATAATTTCGAGTTGTGGAGTCTTCACCTTGATTGAATCTTTCAAAAATTTCGTCTAGTTTATCTTTATCAATTCCAATTCCTGTATCTGTAATTTTGAAACCAAGGATGACTTCATTTTCATTTTGTTGTTTATTGTAAACCTCAATACTTACCGTTCCTTTGTGCGTAAATTTTATAGCATTTCCCAGTAGGTTTACCAATATCTGTGTAAGTCTTGTTGCATCGCCTACCAATGTATCAGGTATTGATGTTTCTACACTGCTGGAGAAGGTTAATTTTTTTTCTTTTATTCGTTCTAAGAAAAGGGTTTCTACAGAGTTTAATAATCCATTGATACTGAATATTCCGGGCGTGATACGCATCATTCCCGCTTCAATTTTTGAAAGATCAAGAATGTCATTAATGATCGTCATTAAATTTTCTCCCGAACTCTGAATAGAGGAAACGAATTCTGTTGAAGTTGCATCTAGAGGCCTTTTCTGTAACAAATTTGTAAATCCTAAAATACCGCTTAATGGAGTTCGGATTTCATGGCTCATATTGGCTAGAAAATTTTCTTTAGTTTGTGCTGCAATGGATGCTTTTTTCTCTGCAATATCCAATTCCTTGATAAGGAGATGTTGTCTTTTAAACTGGCGCATGATATGATAGCCAATAACTGCACCGCTTACAACTAATAAGATCAATAAAGAAATGTCGTAAAGTCTCGCTCTTTCTCCCATTTCCTGACTCAAATTACGGAGTTCAACCATGTGTAATTGACGCTTATGATAAATTTTGGACGTTATATCAGTAATCTCATTAGAAACGATTCTTGCTTGCGGATTGGCTATTGAGCTCTTGTCATCCATATTTCCTAAAGAGTCATAACGATGAAGCAGTTTTCCTTTAGTCACCATTTTGTCTTTTGCAAGAACTCCAAGTCTTTGTATTAATTTTTCTTCTTCAATATCTGAGTTATCTATGGATAGTGAATCTAGAAAATTTCTAATCTGCTTAATCTTTTGATCAATGCCTTCCAAATGTGTTGTGTCATTGGTTGCAATAGAAGCCCTTATTCTGCTTTCAACTCCCAGAATATCGCGGTCAATTTCTCTTAAATGATTGCTTGAACGCAATTCTTCTAAAAGCGTATTATTATTTCGGATGAGCGCTTTAGTATTTTTGGCTGAATTAATTTGTACAGCTATCAATAATATACTGCACAAAATAAAACTGCTTATTATAAAATAGCTAAAGCGTTTGTTGCCCATAACAGTAGACGTATTTATCATAAGTATAATGTAAAATTGTGTTATCTTAATTTAATAAGACAGGATTGAAGAAGTCTACTCAACAGACAAATAAAATGTCATTAAAAAACATTCATTCTTATATTAAGTGCCTTGCGGTACGCATCAGCAACAGGAATAAATTTTTTATTAATCATAATGCCGCCATCTTGTAAAGTGTCGATTTTACCAATAGAAACGATATAGGATCGGTGTACTCTAATGAAATCATCTTTCGGCAAACGTTCTTCAGCTACCTTCATCTTGCCGTGTATGGCAAACATTTTTTCTTTAGTGTAAAACTTTACATAATCGCCCATTGCTTCGGCATAAAAAATATCATCCAGCTTTAAGCGTCTTGTAATGTTAGAATCTCTGACGAATAAAAATTCTTCTTTATTAAACTGTAGATTTTCTTTTCGACTCTCAATAATTGCTTGCGCCTTACTAACCGCTTGTAAAAATCTTGCAGGAATAACAGGTTTTAAGATATAATCTGCAATATTCAATTCAAAAGCTTCCAGTGCATATTCCTTTTTAGAAGATGTAAAAATGACAATGATATCTTTACCTGATAAATTTTTTGTCAATTCGATTCCTGTCATCTCGGGCATTTCAATATCCAAAAATATTAAGTCTACATGATTTTCTTGTAAATGAAGATAAGCCTCAATAGCGTTAGAATATTCATTTACAATAGTAAGATTCGGAATTTGTTTTGCCAAATGCGACAAAGTGGTTCTTGCAATATCATTGTCATCAACAATTAACGCTTTCATGGTAGTTTATTTATGATTTATCACAAATATACTTATTTCGTTGATTTATTTATAAAGTTTTAAGACGTATTATCTGAAATAAGAACGGATCATCCAAGCCATTTCTTCGTGCGTTTCTAATAACCCTGTAATAAAGTCACTAGAACCATAATCTTTGTATTCTTCGGCAAAAGGAGTAATGTTACCACGTAGAAATTCGATAATACTTTCGTGATCCTGTAATAGATCTTTCATGTAGCCTAAACCATCATTTGTTCTCTCACTGTATTCAGTAAGATGAGTAAGTTCTTGATAAATTTTCATTGTAGCAGGAGCATAGTGTCCAATTTTACGCATACGTTCAGCAACACTGTCAATTACTTCATCTAATTGTTTGTAATGATTTTCAAAAAAGATGTGATTGGCATGAAAATTATCTCCAGTAACATTCCAATGAGCATTTCGGGTTTTAACGTAAAGTACAAATTCATCGGCTAATAATTTTGCTAATTCATTAGCAACAGCTTCAGTGTTTTTTTCTGTAATTCCAATTTTTGCTTTCATAATCTAAGGTTTTAGTTTTTTAATAGTTATTTACTTTTCTTATGTAAAGGTCTATAGAAAGCTTATAAATGTTATTCAGATTTAGTTGAATAGGCAAAATGAGTCGTTGAAAAGAGATAACGAGTATTTGCATAGCAGTTGGTTTTTACCTTAATCATCACAGTTCTTTTTTATATTACTGTTTTAGCGGTAAATCGGCCTCGTTATACGAGTATAATTTTGATACTAGCTGCTATTTATGATTATTTACTGCTGAAGCGATAAAATTGGCGATTAGGTACTAAACAAATCTTTTTTACTATTGAAAAAAGGGGTTTTGTCGCATCTGCAAATAACTTTTACCTTTAAAGATTTAAAACTCATCAAATGAATACTAAAGGTTATTGTTATCCTAAGTCTATTATTCTTCAAGCGGTTTATTTTAAATTAAGATTTACATTGAGTTACAGGGATGTCGAAGAAATAATGAAAATGCGTGGAATACAAGTGGATCATTCTACAATTCAGCGCTGGGTATTTAAATTTACTCCATTGATAGAATCACAGATGAACAAGAGAAAAGGTAGAGTGGGAGCGAGCTGGCGAATGGATGAAACTTATATAAAGGTAAAAGGTATCTGGTGTTATTTATATCGGGCGGTTGATAAGTTTGGCAATACAGTTGATTTTCTTCTGACCAGAAAAAGAAATAGAATGAGTGCCCAGTCTTTTCTAATTAAGGCAATAAATAATAACTGTCGACCGACGGTAATAAATCTAGACAAAAGCGGCTCGAACATAAATGCTATAAGAGTTTACAATAAACGCTCTTTTTCAAATATCAAGATTCGACAATGTAAATATCTAAACAATATAGTTGAACAGGACCATCGCTTTATTAAATGGAGAATACAAAATAGTTTGGGTTTCAAAAGTTTTGAATCTGCCAAAAGAACCTTGGGAGGAATTGAAGTTGTACACATGTTGAGGAAAAATCAGATGCTTAAGCCAGGCACAACTATGTTTAAATCATTTTGTAAATTGGCAGCATAATTTTCAGCTCTGCAATTTCTTTATATTTTTATATCGTAGATGCGACAGAACCAAATAAAGTTTAAAGTAAAAATTTTAGATCCAAGAGTAGTATTGGAAAAAGAGGTAATTTTTCAAGTTACTGTAATGGATGTAGACGAAGGAATTATTTGGCCGGTTGGAGGAGGTTTAGGATTTTATTCATGGGAACCAATTCCGCCTCCTACGGGAAGCTTGTTAAAAAATATTCCATTTAATTTGACCTAACGTTATGAATAAATCTATTTTATTTTCGCGAAATCTATTTTTTTTAGTTTTTATAAGTCTTTTTTGTTTTGCTTGTCAAAACGATGATCTTGTGCCAAATGATGAAATTATTGAACTAAAGATTTTTGATGCCAATAATAAAGAGATTACCGAGATCATTGGGGATGGAGAAACGATTGTAAACCTTGAAGTTACCGTACCTAAAAATGCAGGTGATAACTATCGAACTGTGACTTTTAAAAAATCAGGCGGGGTTTTCACCACTAGTGCAGATGCCAGTATAACCAAACAACTAGACCATGATGGAAAAGTGACTGTACAATTGAAAGTCCCTTTAAGTAATGAGCCTCTTTTTGTGTCTGTTGAGATAGGGGGGACCGGTAAGATATTCAGTGATGAAAAAGTAATAAAACTTATTGGTGTTGATCAAATAATAGGTTTAAAATTGCTTGATGGCGAGGGTAAAGAATTAACAGGTAAAATTAAAGCCGACGGCAGGACGACTTTGTTGGTGCAGGCTACTGTTTTAAATAATACTTCTGTATTTAGACAGGTTACTTTTAATGTTTCCAGTGGTGCGTTTCAAAATAATAGCAGTCTTGAAACAACAAAAGGCATCAATAGTAAAAATGAGGCAATAGTAAGTTTCAAAGTGCCGCAGGAAGTGGGCAATTTGTATTTTTCCTCCACAGTAGGAAGTAGTTCAAAATACTATGATGAATTAGTTTTGGCTTTAGAACGTGCCTATGCCGATAAATTAATTATTGAACCCGCTACAATTTCTATGGATAAAGCACAACCGAATTCCTTAAAAGTTGTCTTAACCAGAAATGAAGGCAGTGTGAGTATCGGCACTTCTGCGAGTTTTGAAGCCTTTCAAACAATAGCTGGTGTTGAAAAGAAAGTGGGAAGATTTACAGGTCTGGCAAACAGCAGAACCAATTCTGCTGGTGAAATTAACGTAAACTTTTATGCTGACACAAATGATATTACTGCTGATATACCAGTTACTATAAGAGTTAAAACACAGAATGATGCGGGTAATGATGTAGTAAGCACTGCTGATCTTACAATTAAATAACAGTTTAGATAAATTGAGTAAACTGATAAATATTTGTTTATCAATTGAACTAAATATGATAGTTTCATTGTAAAATGAAACTATTTTTTTTTCCTCGGCTCAAAATCGACTTTAAAGAATCTGACAACAATGGAAACTTTATAATAAATCATTACTATCAAATTATTGTACGATTTGGAAGCAAGTTTAGCAAAGCTCTCTATAAACGAGCTTGAAAGACCTAAATAAAGCAAACAATATATAGGCACGAGATCTTTCAAGTATGCTACGAATGTGCAACAAGCTTTTGAGTATTACTAATTGTAAGTTATGTGAAAAAAGAAAACCCTGTAAATCTTTAGATTTTTACAGGGTTTAATTTAAGACTTTCTTTTTACCTTAAGTTAAGGTTCATTTTGCGGAGGAAGAGGGATTCGAACCCCCGGACCTGTTACAGTCAACAGTTTTCAAGACTGCCGCATTCGACCGCTCTGCCATTCCTCCAATATGATGCAATAATTTTCTCATTGCGGGTGCAAAGATAGAATGTTTTTTCAATTCTAGAAATTTTTTTGATAGTTTTATAAATGAAATATTTTGTATCTCAGTCTATAACTTAAATTTAGGGTGTTAACACCTTATAGCTCAGTAGCTCTAAAATCTAAAATTTACTAGTAAAAAAAATCTTATAATTTACTTACGCATTTATGTTTTTACTGATTCAATGCTATAAAAATATCGATCTATATTATTTTCTGTTCATCATTTTACGTGAATAGGTCAATTGTGTCCGCACTGCGGAAACAATTGTAAGTAATTGTAAATGTCTTTGCTATTTCTTGAAGTGCTGTTGGAGTATTAATATTAAAAACCATGGAACTTGTGCACACAGAATTATTTAAAATTAGTGTTTAGACCTTCTAAATTATCAAAATTGGTGCTTAAAATTGGTGCTTAAAATTGGAGTTAAGGATTGAGCAAGTTAACAATCAGATTGCTACGTTCACTCTTCAATTCGAACATTATTTTGGAAGAATTTGTTTTTATTTTTATCAGGATTATATATAAAGCAATACGCCAAGATTATGCCACAAAACTTTAATTATTGCTTTTACAACTTAAATTTATTGAATTTCAAGGTACAGACTTGTAAAAAAACGCTATAATTCAATAATAAAATTACGGATTTTTAAATAAAGATAATAGAATTTAAATTTCAACTTTTAAGAAAAATAATAAAGGATTTCATTAAATATAAACTTTTTAAACAGCCTTAAGTTTTTTCGCAAAAATGGTATCAGCTTCAAAATTAACTTTTTAATTATGAAACATATATAAAACAGGTATAAATACTCTTTTATCATTTCTTCTATATAAATAAATTTGTATAACTTCATATATATGCCTTACTCTTTACTTTTTTAACACAAATTCTACAATAATAATACTCTTTCTGCAAGTCTTTAGAATTATTGCTAATTAATCAATAAGAAGAACTCTAATGTTTATTCTCCCTAACTCACTTTTTAAATCATGATAAATCAAGTTATAAAATTTCCGATAAAAGACAAGCATAGTGTTTCTCAAAATGGGGTAACAGTAACTACTTACAACATAGGAAGTAATGTAAGAGGTAGCAGTGATCTGGAAAAAATTTCTCTTGATGATAGTAAAGAATACCTCGAATTTATTTATGAAGATGGTACTACTTGGTTTTCAAATTCAGAAACAATACATGAATTGTTCCCCGAAATTAAGAATGCCAATCGTGATGCCGATTTGGCTTTTGAAATACCAATTTATCTCGAAACATCCGGTGAAAACAGAGGTGTTTTTGGACAACTCATTCTAAAAGTAATTAAAGTTTTTACTAAGCCTCTCGTTGTACGTCTTGTAAAAGATATTGCGACTGATCTGGAAAACAAACATTTAAATTCAAGAGAAGGATTAAACCGTTTAAATAGCAATTTTGAGCTGGTTGATTTCGATCCGAAAAAAAGCGGAGCAGACAAACCTTACTTACTTTTCATTCACGGAACAAATTCTGACACCTTAGGGGCTTTTAGTGCTTTACAATCTAATGATACTTTTAGTAAAATGGTTAGTTCTTATGGCGATAATATCTTGGCATTTCAACATCGTACACTTACAGAGAGTCCATTATCAAATGCGGTTGCTCTGGCGAATAGTTTACCTAACAATAGTACACTGCATATTGTCAGCCACTCCCGTGGAGGATTGGTAGGAGATATTTTCTCTAAATATTCAGCCAATAGAGGTTTTACAAAAGATGATTGCAATTTATTAGAGAAGGATGACAGAACTGGCGATGTAGAACAAATACAAAAGCTAAACGAAATATTTAATCTTAAAAAAATCACTGTCCAAAAATTCGTCAGAGTAGCTTCTCCTTCTGCTGGAACTTTATTAGCTTCTGACCGTATTGACCATCTTATTAATGTATTGTTTAATTTGTTGGGAGACAAAGTGAGTATAATTGCCGATATGACTCATGAATTAATTAGCGCTGTACTAAATTCAAAAAATGATATAAAAACTTTGCCGGGTCTGGAAGCGATGCATCCTGAATCACCGTTTATAAAAGTGCTTAATAATAAAGGAGCTGAGTCTGAAATCGATGGCAAGTCCTTAATGGTTATTTCCGGTAACGGTAAACTTAATCTAAGTTTTCACGGATTACTAGTAATACTTGGCAAACTGTTTTATCGACAAAGAAATGATCTAGTAGTCAATACTGATTCCATGTATTTGGGAGCAAAACGAAGCGGTAACATTCAGTATTTTTTTGAGGAAGAAGCCTATGTAGACCATATTCATTATTTTGTAAACAGCAGCACGCAGACGGCCTTGTTAAATGCCCTTAAAACACCTGTAGGAGAAATGATCCCGGGGTACAAAAGTGTAATGCAGTTTGATATCCCTGCCAGCGACCGCGGTGTACTTGGATTAGATAGCGGTCAGCTTTTCCCGGATCCAAAAGTACCTGCCGGAAAAAAACCAATAGTCATATTATTGCCCGGCATTATGGGCTCTAATATTTATACCAATCAGGATGATCGTTTATGGCTGAATTATTGGGGAATTATACGTGGTAATTTGAAAAACATGTCCAATTTGAATCCGTCTCAGTTTAAAGCAAGATCAGTTATTAAAACATCTTATGAAAAATTATACCATCAACTGTCTTTTACTTATGATGTAGTTATATTTCCATTTGACTGGAGACAACCAATGGAGATTTCCGCAGGTCAGTTGAATGCCAAAATTGTGGAACTAATGGCGTTCAAGAAACCCATTAAAATTATTGGGCATTCTATGGGTGGGGTTTTGGTTCGGGACTTTATTGCTTATCATCCGCAAACATGGCAAGCCCTGAATGCTACTCCGAATTTTAAACTTATTTTCCTGGGAACTCCTTTAAAAGGTTCGCATCGTATTTTGGCTGTCTTATTTGGAAAAGATAATATTATTAATAAACTAAGCACCCTTGATCTTACACATACCAAAAAAGAGTTAATTTCGATTTTTACCCAATTACCGGGTATTCTGGCATTGTTGCCACTAACAGAAACAGCTGACGAGGATTATTCCAGTGGTGCTCTCTGGACTAAAATACGCAATGCATCAGGAGACTCTACCTGGCCGGTACCATCAGAAATTCCGGGAGGCATTTTAGACAATTTTAAAAAGTACCGAACTAAAATAAATGAGCTGGTAAATCAAAACGCTATTGATTATACCAATATGATTTATGTAGCGGGACAAGATGCTGCTACAGCATGTGGCTATAAGATAGAAAAAGGAAATCTCTTTTTTGATTATACTCGTGAGGGTGATCACAGCGTAACCTGGGAATTAGGTATTCCTAAAGAACTAAAAGAAAAAAATCAGGTCTATTATACAAATATAACACACGGAGATCTGGCAAATGCCCCTTCGCTGTTTCCGGGAATAGAAGATTTGCTTGTAAAAGGAACAACCTCAAAATTGTCACAAATAAAACCAACTTTTAGAGATGGCACTTCGACTTTTAGAATAGCAGAACATCTTGATTTTGATCTTTCAGAAAATGGATTAGAAAACACAATCTTAGGAGTTGGTTCAGCCAAAGAAACAACAACGAATCAAACCCCAATAGCGGTTACTATAAGTCATGGAGATTTATCTTATGCAACATTTCATGTAATCGCCGGCCATTTTAAAAACGACGCTATACTTTATGCTGAAAAAGCAATTGACAGTAATCTTAATTCGATCCTTAAATACAAACAAAGCATTGGCTCATATCCCGGTGATATTGGTACCAATGAAATTATAGACAGTGATACTCCTTTTTTTAAAGGTACCATCATTGTAGGTTTAGGAGAGCCCGGTAAACTAACTTCTTTTTCATTGGCCAAAACGATCGAAACCGGAATTACCGATTACTTATTGCGACTGTGCAGACTTAAAAAATGTCCTGATAATATTGGGGTTTCGACCCTCTTAATAGGAAGTGGTTATGGCAGATTGTCTGTGCAAAATTCTACAATTGCTATTGTGGAAGGTATCACTAAGGCTAATAAAAATATAGCTTCTATAATGGGGAACAGTCAATGCAGGGTATCAAATCTTGAATTCATAGAACAAGATGAATCTAATGCTATAAATTGCCTTTTTGCAGCCAGGAAAATGGAAAAAGACAAGAATGAAATTCATAATATTGTCCTGCAAAAAAGCACTATCAAAAAACTATTTGGATCTAAGAAAAGATTTAACCTTGAAAATGAGAATGACTGGTGGAATAGAATTACAATTAAAAGTCAGGAAGTAAATATAAACGGAAAAAAACTAAAGCGATTAAACTACAATTCCACAACAGCTGAAGCACGAGAAGAAGAAAATGAATTATTCTCGAGCACAACACTTATAGATACTTTTATTAAAGATATTTCGGTTGACAATAAATGGTCCAAAGAACGCGCTCAAACGCTTTTTGAATTATTAATTCCAAATGATTTTAAGGATCAGCTTAAAAGAAAAGGATCAATTTCATGGGTTTTAGATAAAGAAAGCGCTGCTTATCCGTGGGAGTTATTGCAGGATAGTTCTGCAAATGCAAAACCTCTTTGTGTTGATGCAGGAATGATCAGACAGCTTATTACAAAAAACTATAGACTACAGATCAACAGGTCTACTGTCGAAAAGGCATTAATTGTTGCAGATCCGGTATTAAATTCTACTACCCTAAACCAACTCAAAGGAGCAGTACTGGAAGGAAATGCCGTTGAAAGTGTTATGAATACCAAAAATTACGACTGCAAATCTCTAATCAATCAAAGTGCAACTGAAATTATTCTGGCTCTATTTGCAGAATCATACAAAATAATTCATTTGGCAGGTCACGGAATCTATGATCCCGAAAATCCCGAGAGAACAGGTATGGTTATAGGAAATGAAATTTTTCTGACGCCTTCTCACATTAAACAAATGTCTAATGTTCCTGATTTTGTCTTTGTTAACTGTTGTCACTTAGGGAAAATAGAAGCCGTAGACGATCAATTGTACCAGCAACGTTACCAACTGGCGGCAAATATTGGAACGCAATTGATAGAAATTGGTGTAAAAGCCGTTATTGTGGCTGGCTGGCAAGTAGAAGATAATGCTGCCGAAAAATTCGCAAACCAGTTTTATAACGAATTATTTGAGGGAGTTTCTTTTGGAAATGCTGTTAAAAAAGCCCGCGCATCTATTTATAGAGATAATGATACCAACAACAATACCTGGGGAGCATATCAATGTTATGGCGATCCGTATTATAAACTCGATCAGCGCCAGACAAAAACTGCTAAAGATGTAAAACAATATATTATTGAAAATGAAGTTATTATTGATTTAGAAAATCTGCTTAATAGTCTTGATGTCAGAGGAACGAAACTGAGCAATGTTTTGGATCGCTTAAAAATTATATCTGACGCCCAAATCAAGGCCGGTATTCCTGTAAGCACAGAAATAACAGAGATTGAAGCTTTGATATATTACGAATTAGGAATGTATCAGGAGGCCGATATTAAATTTAGAGATTTGAAAAAGTATGAAGATGCTAAGTTTTCAGTGGTTGCTCTCGAAAAATATTGCAGTAACAAAGCCTATTTATGTTTTGAAAATTATCAAGAGACAAAGAAAAGTGAAGAAGCCTTAGAAGGGTTTAGCAAAATTATAGAATACTTTAAATTTTTATCTGAAATAAACGATACTTCAGAACGAAAATGTCTGTTAGGAAGTGCTTATAAAAGAATAGGCTTTGTTTCTAAAACTCTTCCAAAAAAAATAATGGCCTATCAGGACGCAGTAAATCTCTATAAAAAAGCTTACGATAGCAGTAAACAATTTTATGCCTTAAATAATTACCTTATTTTTCAGGTAATTCTCGATTTGGACAAACCTGCTGCCCAAAAACAAATTACGGCTGCTGATAAAATACTATACAAGACCTTATTGACTGAAAAAATCCAGGCCTTAGAAGATTCTGAAATCAATATGGATTACTGGGAAAAAGCAGATTATAACTATTGTAAACTCGCACTTTTATTTTTAGATCCTAAAATGTCTAAAGAAGATTCTGAATGGCAGGAACTGAATAAATCCTATAAGGAAACACGTGAAAAATATGGATCTATTGGAAAGAAAAAAGCAGAGATGACAAATCTCGTTTTAATATTGGGTGCCTTAGATATTTTAAAGAAAAGCCAAGGTCAATATACCAGCAAACACGCACAGCTATTAAAAACCAATATAGAATCATTAAAACTCGAATAGTTTAAAATTGTAATTTGTAAAGCAAATATTATGGAATATATTAATGATGTATTCATCTCTTACAAACGAGGCTGGATAAACGAACAATGGCTTGAGCAAATATTTTTACCTCATTTTAAAGAATATTTAAACGAATTATTACCAAATCCACCTGTTATATTTGTAGATAAAACAGGGCTCATAGCCGGTGTGGATTTTAGTCAGGAGCTTTTTAGAAATCTTGTCTATTCCAGAAGTTTTGTTTCAATATGGTCTCCTCCTTATTTTAGAAGATCAGAATGGTGTGTCAAAGAATTTCTTACCATGAAATACCAGCAGGAGCTTTATCAAATTGCTCCGGGAGGCACTCCTCCTACTTTAATATTCCCGTTACTGCTAAGAAAACTGATCGATCCTATTCCATCAATGATTCAAAACATTCATTATTTGGATTATTGCGAATTTAATGTAGTTGGTGATCCTTTTTTCAAAAGTGATCTTTATCTTAAGTTCCAAAGAAAACTGTCTGAAGATGTTTCCAAAATAGCGGATATAATTAATAATGCTCCCGCATTACATAATGATCTTAAGACATCTCAGGGGCAAACAAAAATTGCTGCAGAAATCAACACCTATTTAAGTAATAATGAAGGTGATTTTAATTTACCAAAACAAGGATTAATATCATGGTAGGAAAAGTAATTACATTTTACTCTTATAAGGGAGGAGTTGGTCGATCAATGGGAATCGCAAATATTGCTACTATTATCGCTAAATGGGGATATAAAACATTAGTTATCGATTGGGATCTCGAGGCGCCCGGTCTTGAAAATTATTATTCTGAACTGATAAAAGTGGATTTGGTTTTACAGAAAAAAGGGCTTATTGATATACTTGATGAGAAAATTAAAAACCCAAAAATCACCATTGATGATATTAATCTGGAAGAGTACTACACCAAAATTCCGTTTGAAACAAACTCTGAGCTCCATCTTATTACAGCAGGAAAGAGAGATGAAAATTATATCCAGAAAGTAAGAAGCTTTGATTATAACTCTTTTTATACAATTGCTGACGGAGGGCAATTTATTGAAGATATAAGAGAAAACTGGATCCAAAATTATGACTTTATCCTTATTGACAGCAGGACAGGTTTAACGGATAGCAGTGGTATATGCTCTATACATATGCCGGATATACTGGTTTTATTATTTACGCCAAATGAGCAAAGTTTTAATGGTATAAAAACAGTCTCCCAAAAAGCAAAAAGTGGACAAAAAGAAATACTATACGATCGTTTTAATCTGAGAACCCTGCCTATTGTAAGTCGTATTGAAAATGCTGAAACATCCTTACTGGATCAATGGTTGCAGCGTATTGCAAGCGAGTCTTCAGAAATGTTTGACTGGATTCCAATTGATCTGGAAACAAAAGAAAATCTTATTTCTCCTTTTCAATTGGTAAATCATACAAAAATTCCATACAAGTCACTCTATGCCTATGGAGAAACTTTGCCAGCTCATACCAGAGGAACATCTGATAGTCTCGATATTGGGTATGTCTATGAAACAATAGCTGCTTTACTGGTTAATAACCTCGAAAGTATGACACTCTTAAATGATTCTAGAGATAGTTACATAAAAAAAGCAAAAGGTCAATTTTTTGAGGAGATAGGACTTCAGGAAAAACTTCAGGAAAATCAGCAGCAAAATATCATTCTTAGTAAACAACTTCAGGAAAAAGAATCTTTAAACACCGTATTACTCAGCCAGAGAAAGCGAAACAGAAAAATTATTATCCCAATTATTGTAGTAGCTGTCTCTCTTTTGTTTTCATTTTTTTTCTTCACAAGAAATAATATAAAAAAAGATCTGGAAATAAAAACAGATTCTCTTAATACAGTAGTTAAAACCATTCAATATAAATCTTTGGCAGATAGCCTGACAAAAGTAAAAGATTCTGCCAAAGCCGACGAATATTATGTAAAAGCAGCCGATGCAGCAATTTCTAACAAGGATGCTGCAAAAGCAATTAGCATCCTCAAAGATGCCTATAAAAGACCCACAAGATCAAACCTAAGACCTTACCAGACCAAACTTGATAGTTTGCTCCAACAAAAATATGGTGATAATTACTTTAAAGTAGATATTTTCTGCAAAGATGATACTATCGCTTCATTGAGCAAAAAACAAAATACAAATTCACTAAAACCAAAGGATATAGCCATTCTGGTGGTAAATAATATTGCTGCAATTAATAATGTTAAAGCAGGGGTCAGAATTATATCTGATGCAAAGCAAGAAAAATATAAATATGATGGAAATTTAAATGAAGTAAGATACGAAAATGATGAAGAAAAATTAGCTCTTCAAATTGTTAATCAGCTAAATATGCTTCCTGAGTTCAAAAAAAACAATATTACTTTCGAAGCTAAAAAAATGGATAATTCTGTCAGTTATCACTATATCAGTATATTTATTCGAAACCTTTAAAATATTAGCAGTGAATTATTATGGTTGACTAATTTTGTTATATAATAAAAAAATAAGAAAAGACTTTAATGATTGAAAAAACTTAGTTTAGTGGCAAGAATCGGTTCTGTCGCATCTGCAAACAACTTTTACCTTTAAAGATTTAAAACTCATCAAATGAATACTAAAGGTCATTGTTATCCTAAATCTATTATTCTTCAAGCAGTTTATTTTAAATTAAGATTTACTTTGAGTTACAGGGATGTCGAGGAAATAATGAAAATACGTGGAATACAAGTGGATCATGCTACGATTCAGCGCTGGGTATTTAAATTTGCTCCATTGATTGAATCACAAATGAAAAAAAGAAAGAGCCGAGTGGAAGTCAGCTGGAGAATGGATGAAACCTATATAAAAGTTAAAGGTATCTGGTGCTATTTATATCGGACGGTCGATAAATCGGGTAATACTGTCGATTTTCTTTTGACCAGAAAGAGGCAGAGAATGAGTGCCCAGTCTTTTTTAATTAAGGCAATAAATAATAACTGCAGACCAGTGGTAATAAATATCGACAAAAGCGGCTCGAACACCAGCGCAATAAGAGTTTACAATAAACGGTCATTTTCGAATATTAAGATTAGGCAGTGTAAATATCTCAACAATATTGTTGAACAGGATCATCGTTTTATAAAATGGAGAATACAAAACGGTTTGGGTTTTAAAAGTTTTGAATCTGCCAAAAGAACCTTAGGAGGAATTGAAGTTGTACACATGTTGAGGAAAAATCAGATGCTTAAGCCAGGCACAACTATGTTTAAAACATTTTGTAAATTGGCAGCATAATTTTCAGCTCTGCAATTTCTTTCTGTTTTTATATGGCAGATGCGACAGAACCAAGATTTTTTGAAAACTACTAATCAAGAAATTAAACATTTAATTGCTCAAAAAGACATACCATTTTCGAATTCTAAAATTGAAGCATTTAATAAAATCATCAAACACCAATTTTTACTACCCCAAAATTTAGTCAATAGAGAGCAGTTGGAATTTTTTTTGATAGAGAATATACGAATTTATAATTCGATACGTCCACAATTATCATTGCAAGGAAATACACCTGCAGAAACTTTTGTTGGAAAACCTATGGCATTAAATTCATACAAAATACATTTTCAAGAACAGAAAATCTATAGAACATCAGCAAACCAACAGAATAGATGTATAAGTTGTAATTGATATCGGAAAAATAAAAATCTTAAATATTATTAAATGGTATATTGGATTTTTATAACTTAAGTAACCTCATGTTTTTTATTTTTCGAAATATAATTTTTACGCGAATCCCTTATATGGAACCGTTTATTATAAAAGAATAGTGATAAGAGCGAGGCAGATACCACAGAACCAAATAAAGTCCCTTTCCAACTTACATTTTGAAATCCTAATCCAATCGATGAATTCTTTACAAAGATTCATCTACATCTTTAAGCACCAGTTAAGGATTGCCTTAACTTTTTGGTGGGTTTACGAGAGCTATTCACAAGTTAGAATATTTTATTTCTAGACTTAAATGGATGCTTCAATATGAATTTTACTTTTTTAGTGCTTTTTTTTGTTTCAAGATGAAGTTCATTTTTTGGTTATTATTTTGTATTTATCTCTTAAAAAAACAAATAATATTTTTTTAAGAGATAAATATATTTATTTGATAATTAACATATTTAAAATTGTAATAATAATTACTTTGCTTAATTATTGTTTTTTTAATAAGAAATTTTACATTAATATTGTTGTTAATTCTGTTGTTTTTAACAGGAAAATAATTAATATTAATCTATGAAAAACCTTCTTATTAGTTTTTGTTGTGTAATTTCATTTACTGTTACTAGTCAGGATTTTACTCCAAAGGATTTTACTCCAATGAAATCGCCTGAAGCGACTTCCTTTTTGAATCTGAATTTTTTACCTTTAGATGAGTATACGGGTAAAGCAAATATAACAATTCCACTCTATTCATTTGATTTAGATGGTCTAGAAATTCCTATTTCACTATCCTATGATACCGGAGGAATCAAAGTAAATACCACTTCTTCGAATGTTGGATTGAATTGGTCTTTAAATGTAGGAGGATTAATAAATAAGGAGACTATGGGAGTGGATGATATGTCTATGAAATTTGTTATGAATTCAGAATATTCTTCGTATGGAGGAGCATATGTTTCATATGGTTTTTTAAGGTCGCTATTCTATTATCCTGACAACTATCCTATTGCTACTGCAGGAATAGATAATCAGCCCGATAAATTTTCTGTTTTTGCCCCAGGATTAAATACCACCTTTATTCACAAAAAAGATGGAACTGCAGTAGAAATAAACAAACAAAATAATATAATTGAAACACCGTTTACGGATCCGGTTTTTTTATTTGAACCCTTTTCAAAAGATATTAGCACTGGTTTATATAATAAAACAGTATTTAGGAAAGAAGGATTTACATTTGGATTTAAACTAATTAATACATCAGGATTTGAATATTATTTCACTGATGAAGAAAAAAGCGTTTCAATCTATGCAAATAGGTTAAAAACGGAGTTTGGAACGGGAATGTCTGCACCAATCAGCATTACTTCCACAACAAATATTGAAAATATAATTCAGACTTACAGTCAGGTAGCCTATCTGGGGAAAGTAACTATTGATGCTTTTCCCGTAATAAAATTGTCAAAAATAAAAAATCCCATATCTAATAGAGAAGTTCAATTTATATATGAAGATAATTTATTAGTGGATAATAATCGCCATGTAGATGCATATTCGTTATGTTTAGATTCACAGAGTAATGCTGATAAGTTAACTTTAAATGACCATGATATTAATATAGAAAAACTATTAAAAAGTGTTGTTTTCCCTGATGGAAGAATTGATTTTTATTATGATTCTACTAGACTTGATGTAAGAGGCGGAAAGATATTAAAAAAAATAGAGGTTAGAAATAATGATGGAATTCTTATAAAAGGCATTTCTTTTGAACAAACCTATTTTACAGGTGCTTCAGATTGCACCGACAGTTTTTATTGCAGTCGACTTCGATTGGATGCAATAAATTTCTTTGATAAAAATAATGATAAGTTACCGGGTTATTCTTTCCAATATAATAGTATCCCATTGCCAAAGCGATATTCAGTAAATCAGGATTATTTAGGATTTTGCAACGGAACGCTCACTACTTCGGAACTTGATTACAAAGCCAAAATATTTTACAAGCAAGATCAAGGTAAGTTTTCCTATTTACCTTTTCCATTTCCAGGATATTCTCTTATTTGTGAAGGTAATGGAAGTAAAATTCCAGATTTAACCTATTCAAGTTCTTGTTCGCTTACTAAAATTACTTATCCAACTGGAGGATATACTTTATTTGACTATGAATTGAATAGTTTTAATTTACTGGGAACAGAAGTGTTTGCTGGTGGGTTAAGAGTAAAGCAACAATCTATTATCGACAGTAAAGGTGTTTTGCAAAAAAAACTAAATTATAATTATAATAAGCTGGATGGTTCAACTTCAGGACAGATTATTAATCTTACTAATTTTGTAAGCGTATCAGCCTACAGTGATGCCGCTACTTCAATACTTCAAAATTACAATAATAAATTAGAATTTAATAGTTCTTCATCGCTTGTTGGTTATTCGGAGGTAAAAATTACTGAAGAAAATAACGGGTATACTATAAAAAATTACTCGAATGTATCTGATAGCCCAAATGTTTACCCAACTCCTCCAACTGTTCTTGCAAATTCTTATAATTCAAATGATTATAATTTATATTTTAAAAAACTTAATAATGGTTTACTTCCGTCTATATATAAAGATTTGTCTATGACAAGAGGAAATTTAATGAGCACTAAAATATTTGATAAAAATAATTTAATGGTTAAAAGTGTATTAAACGAATATATATATAACAAATATGATGAATATCCTGTATCGCAAAATTACACTATTGTAAATAGAAGTTCCTTTGTTTTAAACACTGAAGTTTATGCTAAATTTGATTCATCTATTGATATACAGAGTTATTTATTGAAAAAATTCACAACAAATGAGTATTCTTCATCAGGTTTAGTTACTAATGAAACTACCAATGTTTATTATATAGATAAGCCTTTTTTAAACGAAGTCAACCAAGTAGATTCTAATGGAAGTACAATTAAGAATACTTTTGTATATCCATTTGATACGAGTGTTTCCGGATTAAATAATATTTCAATATTAAATACATTAAATATTTTAAAACCGATTAAAGAAATAAAATACAATAATAATGAAGTTCTTGGTACCACCATTAAGTCCTATCAAAATTTGGGTAACAATAAAATAGTGCCTCTTGACTTACAAACATCTAAAGGAAATAATACTCTGGACATTATTGAATCTTACACTAAATATGATTTAAAGAGAAATTTGATTGAATATGCAAAAAAAGATGGAACACCCAATACAATTATTTATGGGTATAATTATCAATATAAAATTGCTGAAATTATAGGTGCAAATTATAATCAGGTTATAACAGCTTTAGGGATTAGCAATTTTGAAATTTTACAAACAAAGACAAATAATGAACTCGAGGTTATATTTAATAATCTTAGAATAGCATTACCAAATTCAGAAGTGTATAGTTACACATATTCTCCATTAGTAGGGCTAAGTTCTAATACTGACCCAAGAGGAATCGTAGAGTATGTGGAATATGATAGTTTTTATAGATTGTCCAAAACAAAGGACAATGAACAAAATATTATTAAGGAACAGAAATACAATTATTTAAGAATTCCTAGTACAGTATCAATTTATCAAGAACCTTTATCGGTACAGATTGATAAAACCGCTACTCTTGATTATATGCCCTACACTTCAGCACCAACATTCTCAGAAGCACTTATAGTAAAGGCAAGAGGAGGGAAAGGTAACTATACTTATGGATGGACCATTCCGCCATCTACCACTATTTTGAGTAAATCAGCAAACTACATAGTAAAAAATTCATGTGCTACAACCACGGTTTATGCTTTAAAAGTAACTGACGATAATAATAGTTCAATTGTGCAAAATGTAACAGTAAATGCAGCACAATGTAGCGAGCCTTTTTATGCAGGAGTAATTGAGGGAAGTTCCGTGGCAAATAACCAATATGATTTTTGGATCAATGCAGAAGGAGGATCTTTCAGATATAAATATACATGGTGGTACACTAAGACCAGTACAACCCAGGGAGGAAGCTTTACCGCTACAAACTATTGTCCAAAATTTTTAACCAATACAGGTAGCGTTTCTTCTAATGTTACTTTGTTTGTTGAAGTAAAAGATTTAGAATCAGGATATACTATTCAAAGAAGCAGGACTATTACTATTTATCCGCAAGCTTCGTCTCCGTCCTGTTTTGTGGCAGGAACCACCATAACAATGTCAGATGGAACTCTTAAGAATATAGAAAATGTAAATGTTGACGATAGAATACTAACCTACAATATTCATACAAATAAAATAGAAATTGGAAACGTTGAAAATATCGTGACACCGATGCATTCAAAATTAATCGAACTCAAATTTGACAACAATGTAACGAGTATTAATACTCTTGATCATCCTTATTATGTAAAAAATAAAGGTTGGTGCTCTTATGATCCTGATTTGACTCTATCAAATTATGGTTTAAAGGTAAACCAATATAGAGTGGGAGATGTTGTTCTTCACTATGACAATGTTAAAAAGAAAACAAACGAGGTACATATTAAAAATTTGACAGAAATAAATAAAGAGCAAAAAACATACAACCTGCAAAAGGTTTCTAAAAATCACGACTTTTTTGCTAATGGTATATTAGTTCACAATAAAAATATCAACTGATGAGAAAGATAATATACCTTTTTTTGTTGCCATTGACAATGTGGTCACAAACTCCGGAAACAATAACTAAAACCAATTATACAGTAACAGGAAATGAAATGCTTATTGCGAGCCAGAGTATTTTAATACAGCCAAATTCATTAATTCAGCAAGGAAGTACTTTTGTTGCAAAGATAGATTCAGATGCCTATACAGCGATAACACTTAGTAATGAAAATTATATTTTCACCCGCAATTATCAAAGAGCTATTAAAAATAGCACAGAAATAACTTCGAATAAAGATATTTTTGACAATGTTGTGTATTATGATGGTCTGGGCAGGGCCATGCAAAATATTGACATTAAGGCATCTCCTAGTTATAAGGACATTATCACTCATGTCGACTATGATGGACTTGGAAGACAGGAGAAACAATATCTTTCCTATATGGAGACTACAGGATCAGTTGGGACTTACAGAATTGGCGCTGATGCAAACACAAATAATTATTACACTGCCAATTATTCCCTTGACATTAATAGTGCTATACCGAATCCGTTTTCTAAAAAAAAGTTTGACGACTCTCCATTGAATCGAGTGTTGCAACAAGCAGCTCCTGGTCAGGATTGGGCATTAGGAAGTGGCCATGAAGTAAAAATAGACTATCAAACAAATGTAGCTAATGAAGTTAAATTATATATGGTATCGCTAAGTTTAGCGAATAATACTTATACACCTACGCTTACATTAAGCACTGTAAATGGCGGATATTATGCTGCTGGGCAATTGTATAAAACCATTACCAAAAATGAAAATTGGACAATAGGAAATAATAATACTACAGAAGAGTTTAAAGATAAGCAAGGACATGTAATTCTTAAAAAGAATTATGGAGTATCTACGGTAAACAATATAGCGGTTAATACAACTCATGAAACGTATTATATTTATGATAACTATGGTAATTTAAGCTATGTTTTACCTCCAAAAATGGATGGTGATACTACTTATTTAAATGATCTAGGCTATCAATATAAATACGATATAAAAAATAGATTGGTAGAAAAAAAACTTCCTGGAAAAGAGTGGGAGTATATTATTTATGATAAGCTAGATAGATCTATCTTGACACAAGATGCGATTTTAAGAAAAACTAATAAATGGTTATTTACAAAATATGATTCTTTTGATAGACCAGTATATACAGGTGAGTATGTTGATAATTTAAATCTTACAAGGATCGCTATTCAAAATGCTGCAAATCTCAGTAGTATAATGTCTGAAACCAAAACAGTTACACCAACGGTTGTAGGTATAGCTAGTGTCAATTACACAAATGTAGTTTTTCCGAATGCTTTATTACCAAGTAATGGAATCGATTTGTATACAGTAATTTATTATGATAACTATAGTAATATAGATTTAGATGGCGGTACTATTGCAAATGCTGTATCTTACGGCATTATTCCCATTACAAATGCAAAAGGATTAAACACTTGTTCTAAGGTGCGAATATTAGGCACGCCACAATGGACGACCAATGTTAATTATTACGATTTAAAAGGTAGAGTTATTTATAATTATAATAAAAATAATTATTTGAATGCTACTAATACTTTAAGATCAATGATTGATTTTGAAGGAAAAATTTTAGAAACTACAACTACACATAAAAGAGGAACTGATGCTCTAATAACTATAGTAGATACTTATTCTTATGATCATATTGGTCGTTTGATATCACAAAAACAAATAATTAACAATCAGGTACAAGAAGTGATTGCTAATAATGCTTATGATAATTTAGGACAATTAGTTATTAAGGAAATTGGAGGTAAAATAACTCAATCACGTTTACAAAACGTCAATTATGCTTATAATATTCATGGATGGTTAAAAAAAATTAATGATGTTAATTCTATCGGAAATGACTTGTTTGCTTTTCAGGTGAATTACAATACCCCAACATCTGGAGTTGCATTATTTAATGGGAATATTACTCAAACTTTTTGGAGAACAGCTAATAGCGATAATACTTTAAAAAATTATAATTATACTTACGATGATTTAAATAGATTAACTAGTGCAATAGATAATTTAAATAAGTTTAGCGAAACAATTTCCTATGATAAAAATGGAAATATTATGAAACTTAAAAGACTTGGAGAGGTTGTTGGGGGTGTTCCATTATTAACCAATACAAGCGATTTTGGTATTATGGATGATCTTATTTATAGCTATGATAATGGAAATAGGTTAATGAAGGTTGAAGATTTTGCTGCTGTTGATTCTTTTGGTTTTCAAGATGATGCTTTAAATTCAGCTCCAGATACTTTAAACGATTTTGATTATGATAGTAATGGTAATATGAATATTGATACAAATAAAGGTATTACTGGTATTGATTATAATTTTTTTAATCTGCCCACAAAAATCACTTTAAATTCTGGAATAATAGACTTTGTATATAATGCTACTGGAGAAAAACAACAAAAAATAATAAATGGTATTAAAACTGATTATATAGGAAGTTTTATTTATGAGAATAATATTCTGAAGTTTTTCTCCCAACCAGAAGGATATGTAGCTAATAATTCGGGAATTTTTGATTATATTTATCAATACAAGGATAATTTAGGAAATATTAGGCTAAGCTATAGTGATAATGATAATAACGGTATTGCTAGTAGTTCTGAAATTATTGAAGAAAATAATTATTATGCATTCGGCTTAAGGCATAAAGGTTATAATTATGTGAATGTTTATGGCAAAGGCAATTCACTTGCTCAACGAGATAAATACAATGATAAAGAATTTCAAGATGAATTGGGACTCAATATGTATGATTTAGGCGCACGTATGTATATGCCAGATTTAGGAAGATTTTTAGTTATTGATCCTATGGCTGATTTTGTAAATTATCAATCTCCGTTTGTATTTAGTGATAATAATCCTGTATCAAATGTTGACGAATATGGACTAGGTATATGGAACCTAGTAGTAAATTTATTCCAAAGATTATTTGGTGCAATTGGAAGTTTAGGAAATGATTGTAGCTGTAATAAATATACACAGGAAGATATAGGGCATGCTTTTAGAAGAGCAGATTTTCCAAAATTAAATGAGGCTATAAAAGATATTTGGGATAGAATTATTCCTCCTGGAAGAAGACCGCCAATAATAGGAATAACATTAAAGCCTGTGGACTTAGTCGAATTTGATGATGCTGATTTTGAAAGACCAGAAAACCATATATCAAAAACAACTTCAAACCCACCGCCACCGCCACGTAAGAAAAGGGAAATTGAACCAATTAAATATAAAGAGGGCAAAACTTTTAATAAAGAGATAGAATTTGGAAATAGTTCAAGTAAATTAGATCCTGTTCATACAGAAAAAACACTAAGAGATTTAATAAAAACTTTAGTAGACTACCCGTATTTGATTGTTTCAATTTCAACAAATGTATCTATTATTGCACCATCGGGTATGGTTATTAATAGCAAAACAGGAGCTCCAGTTGATGGGAAAAGTGGTACTTTAGGAGGTCTCCAGTCAGCAAGAACATTAGCAATCCAAAATTTTTTAATAAAACGCGGAGTGAAACCAAAACAGATAATAGTCAAACCTGGAAAAATTAAAACGGATGGTACTAATCCTGACGCATCCTTTAGAGTTACTAATCCTAAAATCTAACATTTTATGTATAAATATATAGTGATCTTAATTTTTATAATGTTTATGTGTCGCTCTTCATTTTTTTTTAGGCAAAATAAGAGTAATTACATCAAGCAGGATAGTGATGAAATTTTATGGTCAAGTAAACGGAAATTGATTTGGGATGATTTTATGGCTATTCCTGATACTAATCAAACAAATTTAGCAGCTCTGACAAGTGCCAAAATTCAGATTACCGAAAATTGTGTCGAAAATGGTATTCCAAAATATTTATTGCAGTGTTACTTTGTTAAAAGTCAATCTTGGACCAAAGTAAATGATAAACTGACTTTATTGCATGAGCAATTGCATTTTGATATTGGGGAGCTTTTTACTCGAAAAATTAGAAAAGCATTTGATAGTCTTAATTCAAAGAAAATTAAAGACTATCTGATTTATGAAAACTTGTATTTTACATATGGTAAAAAAAACGAGTCTTACCAGAAACTTTATGATAGTGATGTCAATTTTAACGATATTAATCAACTAAAGTGGGAAAAAAAAATTGACGCTGATTTACTAAAATTGAAAAAGTATGAATACATTCCAAAAGAGTAATATATTGATCTTGGGTTTTGTCGCATCTGCAAATAACTTTGGTTTTGTCGCATCTGTTCAATAACTATTATCTTTAGGGCTTCAAAATATATTAAATGAATACCAAAGGTCATTGTTATCCTAAAGCTATAATTCTTCAGGCAGTGTATTTCAAGTTAAGATTTACATTGAGTTATAGAGATGTTGAGGAAATAATGAAAATGCGTGGAATACAAGTGGATCATTCTACTATTCAGCGTTGGGTATTTAAATTTACTCCAATGATTGAATCTCAGATGAAAAAGAGAAAGAATAGAGTAGGATTGAGCTGGCGGATGGATGAAACCTATATAAAAGTTAAAGGTATTTGGTGTTATTTATATCGGGCTGTTGATAAATATGGAAATACAGTCGATTTTCTTTTGACCAGAAGGCGGCAGAGAATGAGTGCCCAGTCATTTCTGATTAGGGCAATAAATAATAACTGCAGACCAGTGGTAATAAATATAGACAAAAACGGCTCGAATATCAGCGCAATAAGAGTTTACAACAAAAGGTCATTTTCGAATATAAAGATTAGGCAGTGTAAATATCTCAACAATATTGTTGAGCAGGATCATCGTTTTATAAAATTGAGAATACAAAACGGTTTGGGTTTTAAAAGTTTTGAGTCTGCCAAAAGAACCTTAGCAGGAATTGAAGTTGTACACATGTTGAGAAAGAATCAGATGGTTAAGCCAGGGGTAAGTATGTTTAAATCATTTTGTAAATTGGCTGCATAGTTTTTTGATCGCTGATTTCTTTCTAATTTATATGACAGATGCGACAGAACCCATTATATTTATTCTCAATACCATCTACTAAAGATTTTAAATAATTCTTTAGGTTAATTTCATTATCCACTCTCATTACGTTTCGAAGATTGTTGGTTTTAGACCAACGTTCTTGTAAAATGTATTTGGATGTTGAAAATGTAGAGTAGAGATTTCCTAAATAAATTTTAGCATAGATTGCCGTTTCGCCATTCTGATTTTTCTTGTCGCCTTTCAAATAAAAACTCACTTTTAGTTTTTTCATATTTCCGTTTTTAATTAATACAAACGTACTATTGAAAGTTTCCAAGCCCCCGTAATTGTTAACAATTGTCAACTTTTGGTACCCTAATTTGAGGATTCATTCTCAGGGTACCCAATAGGGTACTTGTCGAATAAGATTTAAAGGTTAAAATGAAAATGAACTCATTTCATAATTTAAATCAAAACGACTGGTAAGTGCTGTAAAATATAGGATTTTGTAAATTAAGGAAAGTGTTGAAATGTAAAAAGCACCTCTTTGAGGTGCTTTCCGCGGAGAAAGAGGGATTCGAACCCCCGGACCTGTTACAGTCAACAGTTTTCAAGACTGCCGCATTCGACCGCTCTGCCATTTCTCCAGTATGTCGCTATCATTTTGTGATTGCGAGTGCAAATATACAGCGCTTTTCCGATTATAAAAACTTTTTCAACGTTTTTTTTAAGTTAATTTTCAAGTGTCTAATTATCAGATTTCTGAGAATTGCTTTTTTTGAAAAATTTACTCCAAATCGTCTAAAATAGGCATTGGTTTCTTGTTTTCATCCACTGCAACAAATGAAAATGTTCCTGAAACTACCGTTTCGCGAAGCTCAGAATACATTTGTTCCATAAAAATATCAACGTGAATTTTACAACTAGTTCTTCCAACATTTACAACTTTAGCTACTAATTCGATTAAAGTACCGGCCGGAATTGCTTTTTTAAAGTCAATTTGACCTGTAGATATCGTTACAACTTTTTTTCGACTGAATCGTGTAGCACAAATAAAAGCAACTTCATCCATGAGATGAAGTGCAGTTCCTCCAAATAAAGTGTCATAATGGTTTGTTGTACTAGGAAAAACCGCTTTAAAAATATGTGTCTCAGATTTTAAAATTCTTTCTTCTAATGTTCCCATATTAGTTTAGTAGCTTACGTATTCAGTGATTTCAAGTCCGTATCCAATCATTCCAACACGTTTAGTTTGTTCAGTGTTTGATACTAGTCTAATTTTAGAAATATCAATATCATGTAGAATTTGAGCTCCAATTCCGTAATCTTTACTGTCGATAATAACCTTAGGAGCTTTTAAAGTTCCATTAGATTGTAAATTTTTAAGTTCAGAAATTCTATTTAAAAGATTTACAGCAGTCATATCTTGATTAATAAAGATAACAGCACCTTTTCCGTTTTCATTTATTACTTTAAACATATCATCTAACTGCTGTTCTGCATTGTTAGTCAAAGTGCCTAATAAATCATTATTTACTTGAGAAGAATGGATTCTAGTCAAGATTGGTTCGCCAAGATTCCAAGTTCCTTTAGTTAAAGCAATATGTATTTGTTTGTTTGTTGTTTGCTCGTAAGCTCTTAGTCTAAAAGTTCCAAAACGAGTTTCGATATCAAAATCTTCTTTTTTGACAATCAAACTATCGTGTTGCATTCTGTAAGCAACAAGATCTTCAATTGAAACTAATTTCAAATCAAATTTCTTTGCTACTTTTATCAATTGTGGCAAACGCGCCATTGTTCCATCTTCGTTTAAAATCTCACAAATAACTCCGGCAGATTTAAAACCTGCTAATCTAGCAAAATCAATAGCAGCTTCAGTATGGCCAGTTCTTCTTAAAACACCACCTTGTTTGGCAACTAATGGAAAAATATGTCCAGGGCGAGCTAATTCATGTGGTTTTGTATTTGCGTCAACTAAAGCTTGTACCGTTTTAGATCTATCTGCTGCAGAGATTCCAGTAGTAACTCCATTACCTTTTAAATCTACAGAAACAGTAAAAGCTGTTTCCATATGATCTGTATTGTTAGTAACCATAGCGCGCAAATCAAGTTCTTTGCAACGGCTTTCTGTAAGTGGTGTACAGATTAACCCGCGTCCATGTGTAGCCATAAAGTTGATCATTTCTGGTGTTACTTTTTCGGCAGCAGCCAAAAAATCGCCTTCATTTTCACGATCTTCATCATCGACTACAATGATTACTCTACCTTGACGAATATCTTCTATAGCTTCTTCAATGGTATTCAGTTGTATTTTTGTTGTTGACATAGTTATTGTTTGTTTTGAACAGGGAAAAACCGTTCGGAAATTTTTTGAAATAGTTGTGATATTGGGGTCGTAATTGCATCAAAGTTGATTAATCCGTTATCGTTAGTTGCACGATACGTAAGTAGTACAGCTAGTGGAAGCAATATGAAAGAAGACATCCACGATCCCATAAAAGGAGTCATTCCGCCTTCTTGAGATAACCTTTTTCCAAAAGTATTGATGAAATGAAAAGTAATGAAAATTAAAACAGCAAAAACAATTGGCAAACCAAGTCCGCCTTTTCGAATAATAGCGCCAAGTGGAGCGCCAATAAAAAACATCAAAAAGCAAGCAAATGCGATAACAAATTTTTCGTAAAGTGCACTTAAATGTTTGTTGATTTCTCGCTGTTTGTCTTTAAGGTCTTTTTGAGTAGCATCTATAGAGTAAATGTTACTAGTAACATTACTGCTTGCCATTCTTAAAATATCAGCTTTTTGTTTATTAGTGTATAAGGATAAAAGATTATTAGGTAATGTTTTTTTCTTTTTATCCTTTTCTGATTGTACAGCAATTGAAGGCTTTTTAATTCCAACACGTTGATTTATATTCTCTGAAAAAGAGATTATTTCGTTGTCAAGATTTTTATTTAGTGAATCTAAAGTATATCGAAGTTCGTTTACATTCAGCATCGCATTTGTGCCGTTTATATTTTCTTTACTGTCATCAACTTTATTTAATTCAGATAAATCAATATTAATGATATGCTTTTTAAAAGCTCCTTTTATAAAAGGGAGTTTAGCGCGGTCTTCGTATTTTTTTGGTGTAACATCTTGGTAGTAATAACCATCGTTTAAAACTAGTTTTAAAATGCTGGAATTTTCGTTACTAATTAATTTTCCATCCTTTGCTTTAATAACAGTTTTGTTTTCTCCGCTGTTATTTGCTTTTTCGTGAATGGTAACTCCGGTTAATATGTTTCCGTTTTCACCAGATTTTTTATTGACTTTAATGTTGTAAAAACCGACATCATTAAACTGGCCCTCGGCAATTGCCATGGCTGGTTTAGCTTGAGCAATATTCTTTCTAAAATTTACAAACTTGTATTCGGCATACGGAATTACATTATTGGCAAACCAAAATGCAACGATACTTAAAACAAATATAAAGACAATAAGAACTCTCATCGCTCTTTGAAGCGATATTCCAGAGGATTTCATTGCTGCGAATTCATAGTTTTCGGCTAAATTTCCAAAAGTCATAATGGATGCTAGTAAAACCGATAACGGTAAAACCAGTGGAATGATTCTTGGCATTGAGAAAAGCAGGAATTTTACAACCAGCATAAGATCTAAATCTTTACCAGCAAGTTCTGAAATAAACAGCCATACTGTTTGTAGTATGAATATAAAAAAAAGGATTACAAATACCGTAGTAAATGTAATCAGAAATGTTTTTAGTAAGTATTTGTCTAAAATTTTCAACCTTGTAATTAATCTAATTTATTGATGTAGTACTTTGGATATTTGCTCGCTACAAATGTAAATTGATTTTTTGATAAAGGCTGGTTGGTTTTAAAAGAATTAACGGTTAAAGTTGTTTTTGTTCCGTTTTTTCCAGTTTCAATCAAATTATAGATGTGTTTAGTCTGAACGTCAATGCCTAAAAGAATCTCTTTTCGTTGATCTTTTCCGCTTGTCGGCACTAATTTGATGTATTGAATTTTTCTTCCTTTTACATTTTGAACAATATCCATTGTGTATTTATAACCAGAATTAAAGAAAGTAAGCATCTTAGAAGGAGTGATTGCAGTATCGTCTTTTTCGTTTACTTTAGATACAGTAACTTCTTCGTCTTCAGGAACAATAGTGTATGTTTTTTGACCGTCAAAAATTTTAGTAACACCCATAAAATTCAATACATATTGATTGCCTTTCATCGTTACATTTCCTTTACTGTCTTGGTTGATGTTTTCTTTAGTGTTGTTTAAAGAATATTTAAAATCGATAACAATGTTATCGTAGCTTTTTATTTTTGAAGTTACTTCGTTCAATAAATCCTTAGCTTTTTTATCCTGGGCCTGAATAGAAGTGAAGCTCAAAAGCATTAAAAATGCCATTTGAAAACACTTTTTAGTCGTGTTAGTGATAGAATTGTTTTTGATTTCCTGAATTTTCGTTTTCATGATTGGGTTAATTTTGTTCATTATTAAAAAATTGATCAAGAGCACTTAAATCTGAGATGTTTACACTTCTGGCTTTACTGCCTTCAAATGGTCCAACAATTCCAGCGGCTTCCAACTGATCGATCAAACGACCGGCTCTGTTGTATCCTAATTTTAATTTTCTTTGTAATAAAGAAGCAGAACCTTGTTGTGCATTTACAATAATCTCCGCGGCCTCTCTAAATAAAGTGTCTCTGTCGGAAATATCCACATCAAGATTGATGCCACTTTCTTCCCCAACAAACTCAGGAAGTAAATAAGCTGTAGCATATGCTTTTTGCCCACCTATAAAATCAGTAATTTTTTCTACCTCTGGTGTATCGATAAAAGCGCACTGTACACGCACGACATCATTTCCGTTAGTGTACAATAAATCCCCGCGTCCAATTAATTGATCAGCACCTTGCGTATCTAAAATAGTTCTAGAGTCAATTTTTGAAGTTACTCTAAAAGCAATTCTAGCAGGGAAATTGGCTTTAATTAAACCGGTAATAACGTTTACAGAAGGTCTTTGTGTAGCAATAATCAAGTGAATACCAATGGCACGCGCTAATTGAGCCAGACGCGCAATCGGAATTTCAACTTCTTTACCAGCAGTCATAATCAAATCGGCAAACTCATCGACAACTAAAACGATATAAGGTAAAAAACGATGTCCAGCTTCTGGATTTAGTTTTCTGGCTTTAAATTTATCGTTGTATTCTTTAATATTACGAACCATAGCATCTTTCAATAACGAATAACGATTATCCATTTCAACACAAAGTGAGTTTAGAGTATTGACTACTTTTGCATTGTCTGTAATAATAGCATCTTCGGTATCTGGAAGTTTGGCTAAATAATGTCTTTCTATTTTGTTGAATAATGTAAGTTCTACTTTCTTTGGATCTACCAAAACAAATTTTACTTCGGCAGGGTGTTTTTTGTATAAAAGTGAAGTTAATACCGCATTTAATCCAACAGACTTTCCTTGTCCAGTTGCTCCAGCCATCAATAAGTGAGGCATTTTGGCTAAATCAACAACAAAAGTTTCATTAGAGATGGTTTTACCTAAAGCAATTGGCAGTTCCATTTCAGCTTCCTGAAATTTAGCAGAACCAATTACGCTTTTCATAGAAACCATAGTTGGGTTTTTGTTCGGAACCTCAATACCGATGGTTCCTTTTCCTGGAATTGGCGCAATAATACGAATTCCTAATGCTGAAAGGGATAAAGCAATATCATCTTCTAAACTCTTAATTTTAGAAATTCTAATTCCTGCTTCTGGTACAATTTCGTATAAAGTTACCGATGGACCAACGGTTGCTTTTATTTGTGCAATTTCAATTTTGTAGTTACGAAGTGTATCTACAATCTTGTTTTTGTTTTCTTCTAATTCTTCTTGATTAATCGTAATTCCTCCAGTCGAATATTCTTTTAATAAATCGATGGTTGGGAATTTGTAATTTGATAAATCTAAAGTTGGGTCAAATAAACCGAAATCGGCAACAAGACGTGACGCTAAATTTTCTTCAATAATATCTTCTTCTGGAGCCTGCTCGATTACAAACTCTTCTGTGTGTACAGGAGCTTGCGAAGTAGGATGAATCTCCATTTGCATTGGTTTTAAAACCGGATCCAGATTAATTTCAGAAGAATTATTAATGGTTGGTTTTAAAGCTTCTTTGTTGATTTCGAATTTTGTGTCAACCGTTTTTAGATGAATATTGTCTAACTCTTCGTCAACTTCCTCAACTGCAAATTCTTCTAAATTATAAGCGCTTTCTGTTTGAGGTACAGGTTTTATTGAATCAAGTTCTGATTTGAATTCTTTTTTAGTTGAATCAAAATAAGACTGAATTTTCTCTGGTGATAATTTGATTTTGAAAATTAAATAGACAATTAATCCAAAAAGCAGTGTAAGCAGAGTTCCTGTTTTTCCTATATAATCCTGTAGAAATAAATTAAGTTCATAGCCAATAGTTCCGCCTAGTTCTGGTGCAGATGTGGCAAAGAATCCAAATAAAATAGAAACAATAATAATGGCAAATAAATCCCAGAACCAGATGTTTTTTAATTTACCTGTCGAAAGTTCTAAGGCTAAAAACATTCCTGTAAGGAAAAATAAACGAACAAAGACAAAAGAGGCAAGTCCGAAACCTTTATATACAATTAAATCGGCAAGAAAAGCTCCAAATTTTCCAAGCCAGTTTTCTACTACTTCTGTGCGGTCTCCAAGCTGACTTACTGCACTTTGATCAAACTGCCATTGTCCGTTGACATAAAAAGAAATAAATGCAACTAATAATGCTACGGAAAAGAGTACCAAAAGGCATCCCAAAACAAATTTTTGTTGTTTGGTTATTTTCCAAGATTTTTTAGTCTCAGTTTTTGAATCGTTTTTTTTGTCTGAAGTTTCTTTTTTGGTTGTTTTTGCCATTCTTGCGTTTACTGTTGCCTATATAAATTTGGGGATATAAATAATCAAGCCTATAGCTATTGCGGTCATTGCTGCAAAAAATACTGCACCAGCTGCAATATCTTTAATAAATCCAATTCTTTCGTGGTAATTAGGATGAATAAAATCGGCTACTTTTTCTACAGCTGTATTCAAACCTTCAATGCTTAGTACAAGACCAATTGCAAAGATTTGAAAAAGCCATTCTTCATGAGAAATATGAAAATAAAAACCAGCGATAGTCATTATTATTCCTAACGAAAATTGCACCATAACACTGTGTTCGGTACTTATTAATTTTACAGCACCCTTAAAAGCGTATGATACGCTTTTAAGTCTGCCTTTAACAAAAGTATTGTCTTTTTGGAATTCCATTTTTTATTTTATAATGCTGCTAAAGCTGCGTCGTAATTTGGTTCATTTGCAATTTCAGCAACTTGTTCTGTATGTGTAATTGTTCCGTTAGCATCTACAACAATAATTGCTCTTGAGTGTAAACCAGCTAAAGGTCCGTCAACGATTTCTAATCCGTTTGTTTTACCAAAATCACCTGCCTGAAAATCAGAAAGATTTACTACATTTTCTAATCCTTCAGCACCGCAAAAACGTTTTTGAGCAAAAGGTAAATCTCTAGAAATACATAAAACAGTTGTGTTTTCTAAAGTACTTGCTGTAGCATTAAATTTTCTAACTGAAGTTGCGCAAGTTCCTGTATCGATACTTGGGAAAATATTTAAAACTAATTTTTTACCAGCAAAATTGCTTAATGATGCTACTGATAAATCGTTTTGAATTAATTTGAAATCAGCTAATTGTGAACCAACTGCTGGTAAATTTCCTGAAGTATGAATCGGATTTCCTCCTAATGTAATTGAAGCCATGTTTTTTGATTAAATTTATGAGGTTCAAAAGTAAGGATTAATATTTGAATCTAAAAGTATTTGTTGTTGCTAATGGTAACAATTAGGTGAGTCTTAAGATAAATTATTAAACGTCAATTTATCTCTTTTTATTGTCAGTCTAAGCCGAGTTGAAGACCTTTTAGAAGATGCTGGCATTTCTATTTGAAGAGGTTAGTATTTTTACTTTTCTAGCACAATCTTGTCATCCTGAGGAACGAAGGATCTTCACAAGAAACTCTATCAAGTAATTCTCTATTCTTTGTCGAGCTGCTGGCGGAGATCCTTCGTTCCTCGGGATGACAAGATTGCGTAAAGTATTCATTCTATTTTCTTTTCTCTATATTCTTTCTTCTATTTTATTTTCTTCCGCGAGAGGGATGGGAGCAGGCTACCGAAGTAGCGCGGACAGCCCGACAGCATTAGGAAAAGGGGCGAATAAACGCATGCTAAATTTGCCCCTTTTTCTAATGGTGGCTCGCCCAGATTATTTAAATTTTAGATTTTTGAGTGTAGATTTTAGATTTATAGGCATTGAACTTTTTCAAAGTTTTTAGAGTGTCAGTCTGAGCGGAGTCGAAGACTTTTTACACTGTTGCGTCCTTCGACTTCGCTCAGGATGACAACTTCTGCTGAAAACTAAAAAAAAAGCGCCTCTTATTCAGAAACGCTTTCTCTAGTCATGTTTTTTTGTTTTTTCTTGAAAAAGAGGTCGATTATTTATCGATTGAACCTAAAACACGTTTCATAAACGCGTTTAAAGCTTCTTTTTTATCTGTGCCTTGAACTACCATTTTATGTACTTCTAACGCGCCATACATATTTGAAATTAGTTCGCCTATTACGTCTAATTCTTCGTCTTTTAGAGACGGAATTTCGGTCATGGCTTCAAGAACTTCGATCGTTTCGATGATATAATCTTGATCGTTTTCTTCTATAAACTGCGTTAATTGTTTTATTACGGGTAATTTCATGTCTTTGTGTTTATTCGTTTAATTGTATCAACAGATTAAGCGATTTCGCTTACTAATTCGATTAAAACTTCTTGTTTGTTGGTTTGTGTTTCGTTTACCAATTTTCCGTTTACAAAAGTTGCAAAGGTTGGTAAGTTGCTTACATTGGCCAATTTTCTTGATTCTGGAGAATTTTCAGCATCAACCAAAACAAAAGTGATAGCTTCATTTTCTGTTGCTAATTTTTTGAATTTTGGTTTCATAATACGGCAATTTCCACACCATGAAGCTGAATATTGTACTACTACTTTTTCGTTTTTAGCAACTAAATCTGCTAACGTATCTTCGTTTAAGTCGATTAACATATCTTTTAATTTAAATTCCAAGACATTAAATTCCAAATTCCAAATCTTATGATTGAAACTTAAAAATTAAATTTTGAAATGTTATTGATTTTTTGAGAGATAAATTCCAAATCCCAAAATTGGAATTTGGAATTTAAAAAAAATTTGGAATTTTATTTTCTTAGTTAGCGCTTAAGTATTCAGCTGTACTAACTCTGTCTGCACTCATTGCTTCTTTTCCAGCTTCCCAGTTTGCAGGACAAACTTCACCTTTTTCTTGAATGTGAGTATAAGCATCAACCATACGTAAATATTCGTTTACGTTACGTCCTAATGGCATATCGTTAACACTTTCGTGGAAGATTTTTCCAGTTTCGTCAATTAGGTAAGTAGCTCTGTAAGTTACGTTTGATCCTTCGATGATAACTGAATCAGTTTCTTCGCTGTATTCTGTAGATTCGATATCTAAAATTCCTAAGATGTTAGATAAGTTACGGTTTGTATCTGCCAAGATTGGGTAAGTTACACCTTCGATTCCACCGTTGTTTTTTGGAGTGTTTAACCAAGCAAAGTGTACTTCGTTTGTATCACATGAAGCTCCGATTACGATAGTATTTCTTTTTTCAAATTCTGGTAAAGCAGCTTGAAAGGCGTGTAATTCAGTTGGACATACAAAAGTAAAATCTTTTGGATACCAGAATAAAAGTACTTTTTTATTGTTGTTTACTGCTTCTTCAAAAATGTTGATTTTTAAATTGTCACCCATTTCTGAGATAGCATCTACTGCAATACTTGGGAATTTTTTTCCTACTAAAGACATATTTTTCGTTTTAAAGTTAAAAATTTATTTGCTGCAAAAGTAGGACATAAGTAAGGCTACTTACAATAAGATGTAATTATTAATATTTATTTAGTAATAACTTTTTGTTATACTTAAAATTGAAATAGTTGTAAGTTATTGAATGTCAATATTTACTGGAAGATTTCCGTTTAGATTGCCATTTTGAAGAAATTGAATTCCTGCAATTTTTTGAAACTCTTCAAAATCCTGATACGCCTGAATTAGTCCTGAAGCCTTTTTAAGATTTGGAATAATAGGTAAAACATACGGATTTCCAAAAACGTAAATGATACATTTTTTGGTTTGAAGTAAGAGGGAAAGCAACTCTAAAACTTCATTATTAATTTCGAAATTATTCATTGGTTTTGCTTTGGGAACAAACAATGAAATGATAATAGTTTTAAAATTTTCTAATTCTTTTTTGATGGCAGAAATGTCAGAATCTTCTAAATTTTCGAAAGCAAATTCGGGAGAATTTAATTTAGAATTTAAAGTTTTAAAGAATGTGTTTTCGGTATTTTTATATAAACTTAGTTTTGCTAATTTGTTGTTTTTCTGAGCTTCAAAAGCCAATTCAGTATTTGAATTGTCAATGATTTTTGTGATTGAATTTTGAGCGATTTCAAGATTTAATTTTGATGTTTTCTCGAAATCTAATTCGCCAGAAGTAAAATCGTTTTTAGATAAAATGCCAACTTTTTCTTTGCATTTCATGATTCTGTTGTAACTCTCAAATATGCGATCTGGCGAAGCATTTTTAAAGATGGCGCTAATTCCTTCTGGAACATTTTCGGCAAAACACAAAACGTCGTTTCCAGCGTTAAAAGCTTCCCATTCTAATTCGCCTTTAGTTTCATACAATTTAGAAACGCTGTGCATGTTTAAGGCATCAGAAATTACCAAACCGTCGTAACCTAATTGTTGGCGCAATAGCCCTTCTATAATTGGTTTTGATAAAGTAGCCGAAGTATCTTTTCCGTCGTTTAAACTAGGAACAGCCAAATGCCCAATCATAATCGAGTCGACATTGTTTTCGATTCCTTTAATAAATGGAATTAATTCGTTTTCTAATAATTCTGCTAAAGTTTCCTTTAAAACAGGTAATCCTAAATGCGAATCGACATTAGTATTTCCGTGTCCGGGAAAATGTTTCAGACAGCCTAAAACGCCAGCATCAGATAATCCTTTTAAATATTCTACAGCAAAATCGGCAACTTTTTCTTTGTTTTCACCAAAAGAACGATAACCAATAACGGGATTATTTGGATTGTTATTAATGTCTGCCAAAGGCGATAAATTGTAATTGATTCCGGCAGCTTTAAGATCTAAACCTATTTGTTTTCCAACTTCGTAAACCAAATTAGATTTGTTTTCTGGTAAAGCACCAAGCGTAATGGCGTACGGATATTGCGGTGTTTTCTCAATACGCATCGCTAATCCCCATTCGGCATCAATACTGATTAAAAGCGGTGTTGAAGCAGCTTTTTGATAACGAACAATCAGCGCTTTAATTTTTTGGTAACTGTCATCATTGAAGACAACTTTTTTCTTGCTTTCGTAATTAGTTGCGGCGCTTGCACGACTGTGAAAGAAAGTCAATCCACCAATATTATGTTCTTTTATTAAACGTTCGGTTTCCTGAATGTTTTCTTCGGTATCGTTGATAAAAACAGCGGGAAAAAAGAATTGTCCCACTTTTTGTTTTAATGCTTCGGCTGTCATTTTCATTATTATAAAGTCTTTTTCATGCAGACACTATTATCCACAGCTTCGTAAGGCGGATAATTTGGAATTATGATGTAATCTTGTTTTTGGTATAAAGCAATGGCTTCGGGCTGTTTTTTGCCTGTTTCTAAAACGGTATAACTATAATTTAGTTCGGCGGCCCAGATTTCAAGTTCTTTTAAAACGGAAGCTGCAATGCCTCTTTTTCGGTACTCAGGATGCACAAACATTCGTTTGATCTCGACTGTATCGCTTACTTTTTCTCTAAAAGCGCCACAGCCAACTGCTGTATTATTTTCATAATAAACGACAACGTGTTTTATTTTGTCAATTTTATTAAACTGATTGTAAAAGTTATGATCTTCGCCATCTCTTATTGCTAAATCCTGATCTAATAAAACCACAAGGTTTATAAAATCAATATCGTCTGAGTTGGTTCGTTTTAAATTATTCATTATAATTAAATTGTACTACTTTATCTTTAATTTTATTTTTTACCATTAAGGTATTAAGGAATATTAAGCACTGTCTTTATGAACTTAATACCTTAATGGTGAAATCATAAAGAATTAGATTTTTTATTCTTATTTAAGCTTGCTTTTCTTTTGTTTAGCAAGTTGTGTTTTGGTGTGTTGTGCTTTTTCGAGTCGGTTTTTAAAGCGGAACAATTTCGGAAGTCCTTCTAGTCGGTCTTCAATTGTAATCTCTTCGTAAATTACGATGGCTTTTTCCAGCACTCGAATTTCATTGTCTAGATCAATTTGGTTTTTGTAAATAGTAGCCAGTCGATCGTAAGGATGATTTCCTTTAAAACCTTCGGTAACATTTTCTTCATACAATGCAATTGCTTGTTCAATTTCTCCAGCCTTTTCAAATTCAATTGCCTTTAAGTTGCGTTCGTTCTGCAAATTTTCATTGATTTCCATAGTAAGATGTTTGATTTGGGGTTAAACTTCTTCAGATTTTTTCCCAAAATCTTTTGGGAATATTAAAAAACGAGATAAAATAAGACCTGGAATTGTAGCAATAAAAACCCAAATAAAGAAGTTTTGATAGCCTAAAAATTGTTGTATATAACCGCTCAGCATTCCCGGAAGCATCATTCCTAATGCCATAAAACCAGTTGCAAGTGCATAATGTGATGTTTTAGATTCGCCTTCGGCAACATAAATTAAAAACATCATAAAACCTGTAAATCCAAAACCGTAGCCAAATTGCTCTAATACAACCGTAACGCAGGTATAAAGATTAAGAGGCGAATTTATTTCGAAAAAATATAAATTTAAATGAAGATGAAAAAGTTCTTCGGGCTGAAAATGAGCCAAACCAATAAAACCAAGAATTGGCAGATGCATAGCCAGAAACATAGGGAGCATCCATTTAGTAAGTCCATGTTTAGAGATTGCGATTCCGCCAAGAATTCCGCCAATTGTTAAGGCAAAAATCCCTAAAGTTCCGTAGATAATCCCAACAGATTCCGTTTCTAAAGCCATTCCGCCCAAATCTTTTTTATCGAGTAAAAACGGACTTAACATTTTTAGTAATTGTGATTCTCCTAGTCTAAAAACTAAAATAAAAGCCAGTACAAGACCAATTTGTTTTTTCTTAAAGAAACTTTCAAATACAGAAGCAAAGCTTTTATCATGAGCTTCTTTTTCTGTTTCTATTGTATTGATTTCGGTTTTTGGTGTAAAAATAAAATTGTAAACCGTAATAAAAGCCATCAATAAACCTACGGCAATCATAGTGTACGACCAAGCTTTTGTATTGTCACCGTATTTATTTTCTAAATATCCAGCAAACAAAACGATTAATCCGTTTCCTGCCAGCATAGAAAGTCTGTAGAAAGTACTTCTAATTCCTAAAAAGAAAGATTGCTGTTCTTTGGGTAAAACCAACAAATAAAAACCATCGCTCGCCACATCATTTGAGGCCGAAGCAAAAGCTGCAACCCAAAAAATAGCGAGACTCATCAAAAAGAATTGATTGAGCGGAATGATAAAACCCACCGCTAAAAAAGCAAGCGAAATAACCAGCTGCATGGCTAGAAACCACTTTCTTTTAGTTCCTGTTAACTCAATAAAAGGACTCCATAAAGGCTTGATAACCCAAGGCAGATATAATAAACTGGTGTAAAGACCAATGTCTTCGTTGGGGATTCCTAAATTTTTATACATCAGTACCGAAACCGAAATAATGACGGCATAAGGCAAACCAGAAGCAAAATTAAGAAGCGGAATCCAAAACCACGGTTTATTATCTGTTTTCATTCGGTTGAGCAGGTGTGTATGGTTTAAATGTCTTTTTTAAGTCGATAGTAGTTGGGGTACTTTCGTTCGCAAAATAATCAATAAATGTCACAGCGCAAGCTTTATACTGATTCATTTTTTGTGTAAGGATAGAAAATGTTATCGTGTCATTAATTTCGCGGATTCTTATCTTGTCAATGATCTGCGTAGGATCGTTTGTATTGATTTTTGAAATATGATCTGCTCCGTAAATTACCATATAACGCACTTTTGTATTTAGCGGTGATTTAATTTTAAAGGTGCAGAATGAACTGTCTTTTGCAAATTCAATCACATTTGGAATGTCAATTACAATTCGTTTTAAATTAGGAACTGCAGCAGGAAGCGCAGGATATTTATATTGATTTTCTTCTAGAAGACGTACAACATCAAAGTTTTTGCCCATAAACCATTTAGCACTAAAATAAGCACTTCCGCCTACTTTTTTAAAACTTCTGGCATAATCAACCTGAGTAGGAATTTCGGTTGCAAAGTTCCAGCTTTTATCGGCGTCGCCTCTTATTTTATAAGACGCATGACCAATATAAAGTGCCGTATTATTTGAGTTTTCCGACCACCATTTTACCAACTTAGAGTAAGAAGCCCTCGGATTATTCATGCTCCAATATAATTGAGGCATAATATAATCGATCCATTTTTGATCCATCCATAAAACAGGATCTGCGTACAAATCATCGTAGTTGGCTGTAGACTGTGTTTCTGAACCTTTTGGATCTACCGATTTGTTTCGCCAAACGCCAAACGGACTAATTCCGAATTGTACCCAAGGTTTACTGGCTTTTATAGTGGTAGAAATCGTGTGTACAAAATTGCTCACATTCGCACGACGCCAATCTGAAAGACTTAAACCTGAACCGTATTTTTTGTACGATGCAGAATCGTTAAATGTTTTTCCGGGAACAGTATAGGGATAAAAATAATCATCAAAATGTATTGCGTCAATATCGTATTTATCAACAACTTCTTTTACCACTTTCGTTAAATGCGTCTGAACTTCTGGCAATGCAGGATCGTAATAGATTTTTCCGCCGTATTCGATCATCCATTCTGGGTGTTTAAAAATATCATGCGTTGGGCTCAAAAGATTTTTGTTTAAGTCGAAAGTAGCACGATATGGATTCATCCAAGCATGAAATTCAAAACCTCTAATGTGTGCTTCTTCAATCATCCAAGCCAATACATCGTAATTTGGACTTGGAGTAATTCCTTCTTTACCCGTTAAAAAACGCGACCAAGGTGCTAGTTCAGATTGATAAAAAGCATCGCCAACACTGCGTACTTGTACAATTACAGCATTAAAATTTAGTTTTTTGTAGGTGTCTAAAATTTCAATATAATCAGCTTTTTCTTTGTCAACATTGTCAGTACTGGTTTTGGGCCAGTCAATGTTTACAACAGTTGCGATCCAAACTCCTCTAAATTCATTTTTAGGGTGCATTGTTTTTTCTTGAGATGTCATAGTCCATCCAAAGAACAGTAAAAAGAAAAGAGAGTATATGAAGTGCTGATTTTTATGCATTTTAATCTTAATTTTAACAGGAATCAAAAATAGTTTTTTTAGCTGAGTTTAATAAATAATTACGGAATTATAATTTAAACGATATTTATTTGATTTTTATATAATTGAATTTGTTTTATTTTTTTGCTGTGTTTTGTTTTTTTGCCACGAATTACACAAATTTTCACGAATTATTTTTTTTGCCACAGATTAAAATGATTAGCACAGATTTTTTATTAATAATTTTTAAATTAAATCTGCTCAATCTGCAAAATCTGCGTGAAACAAAAATCCTTCTAATCCTGTAAATCTGTGGCTAAATGTTTTTTTGCCACGAATTACACAAATTTTCACGAATTATTTTTTTTGCCACAGATTAAAATGATTAGCACAGATTTTTAATAATAATTTTTAAATTAAATCTGCTCAATCTGCTCAATCTGCGTGAAACAAAAATCCTTCTAATCCTGTCAATCTGTGGCTAAATGTTTTTTTGCCACGAATTACACGAATTTTCACGAATTGTTTTTTTTTGCCACAGATTAAAATGATTAGCACAGATTTTTTATTAATAATTTTTAAATTAAATCTGCTCAATCTGCATGAAACAAAAAAAATCCTTCTAATCCTGTCAATCTGTGGCTAAGTATTTTTTTTGCCACGAATTACACGAATTTACACGAATTATATTTTCGAACATTAATTATAAAATTAGTGGAAATTAGTGTAATTCGTGGCAACCTTTTTTTAAAATCAAAACATTACAATAAATATTCATTTAAATCCCTTTAATCTGTGGCTTATAAAACTTAATCAGGCATTGAAATTTTCCCCATCGTTACAGACGGAATCTTTTTGTTTGCTCCAAAATTAAATGTTCCTCCAGCAACGGTTTCATTGGCTAAAATGGCAAATAAAACCGCTTCTTTAGCATCGCCCGAAACACCTAAATCGTCGGTTTTATGAAAAGAACACGGCAATAATTCTTTTAGCCAGCTCACTAATAATGGATTATGAATGCCACCGCCTGACATGTAAATTTTAAAATCTTCTATTTTAGCAGTGGTATTATTTACCGCAAAGCGAATAGCTTCGGCAATTGTCTCGGCACTAAAACGTGTTAAAGTGGCAAGCAAATCTGGTGCCGAAATTTCGGTAAGGTTTGTTTTTACAAGTGCCGATTGTACAAATGCGGCATTAAATAATTCTTGTCCAATAGTTTTCGGAAATCCTTTTCTAAAAAAATCATGATCTTTTAAAGTCTCTAATAATAACTGATTTACAGTTCCTTTTGAGGCAATTTCGGCATCTTTATCGTAGCTTTTTTCAGAGAAATAATGTTTTACAAAAAGATCAATCAAGGTATTTCCTGTTCCTGTATCAGTCACAAAAGTTTCAGCCGAATTTAAACTTGCAGGCAGATACGTAAAATTTGCAATCCCGCCCATATTAAGCATAATTCGATTTTCGCCTTTTTTGCCGAATAAAAAATAATCGCCGTAAACCGCTAGAGGCGCGCCTTCGCCACCAGCAGCAACGTGTTTTTGTCTAAAGTCCGAAAGGGTGATAATTCCTGTTTTTACCGCAATATGATCGCCGTCGCCAATTTGTAAAGTCGCATTTGGGAATTTTTCCTGTTTGTGTAAAAACTTAGGCGCATGTAAAACCGTTTGTCCGTGCGAGGCAATTAAATCTATTTCTGAGGCTGGAATATTCCATTTTTTAAGCGAATCGGTTATCATTTCGGCGTGCAGAATTCCGATCCATTCGTTGAGTAAAACCAAATGCTGAAAATCAATAGTTTGCTTAGCAAACACTTTACGGATTTCGGTTTTTATTTCTTCGGAGTAATCAATGGTTTCAAATTCCAGTAAAGTAACGGCTGTATTTTCGCCAGCTCCCGAAATTTTGCATAAAGCAATATCAAGCCCGTCAAGCGAAGTTCCCGACATTAAACCAATAATTTTTCGGGTTTCTTTTTGAGCAATTGTATATAGAGCGCTAATGTTTTTATTCATTTTTCCGAAGACTTTTATTTGATACTGCTAAAATCGTAATGTTTTGGAAATAAAGGTAAAGAAATTGAGATTTTTTTGGGTTGATGTTTTTGTATTAGAATAAACAGGTATATGTACTTGGTTATTTGTATTAACTAATAGATATTTTTGAAGAATGCAGTTTTTTATTTGATGGAAAGGTTTTCCGTAAAATAATAATAAATGACTCTCGGATATTTGTCTTAAGATTTATTTGCAAAATTGAGATAAGTAATTGTTTTTTTATGATTGAGCAGGTATTGAATTTTGTAATTGCTAAATAATTTTATTAAAATAAATATGACTGAAAAATTTGGATTAGAAATAGATTATATGCCAGTAGGAAATGGTACGCGTAGTGGCGATGCAATAGCACTTAGGTTTGGTGAATGCGAGAACGGGGTATGGAAAAATCAAACTGTATTTGTGATAGATGGAGGAAATGAAGAAAGTGGAAAAGCTCTAGTTGATCATATTAAAAATATTTATAATACTAATAAAGTTGATCGTGTAATTTTAACTCATACTGATGCTGATCATGCGTGTGGATTAAAAATTGTACTTCAAAATTTGGAAGTAGGAAAAATATGGATGCATTGCCCTTGGAATCATTGGGATGATATAAAAGATTATATAGTTGACGGAAGAATAACTAGAAATAGCTTCAGCGAAAGAATGAGAGAAGCATATCAATATGCATATAATATTGAAAAGTTAGCAAATGAAAAAGGTATTAAAATAGTTTCACCACAGCAAGGTTTAGTTTATACTCACAATGATGAGAATATTTTAAAAGTTTTAGGACCAAGTAAGGAGCTTTATTTATCATTAATACAAGCTTCTGGAAAAACGCCAGATATGGCATTATTTGAGAGTACAAGAATATTTAGTTCATCTGATGAAAAAACTGTTTACGAAACTATGTCTTTTGAAACAGAGAATTTGGCTGACACGGATATGCCTACATCTGCAGAGAATGATATGAGTCTTGTTTTATTATTAACTGTTGGAGGTGAAAAAGTTCTATTTACAGGTGATTCTGGAACGCAAGGTCTATTTAAATCAATACATTATGCAACTGCGAATCAAATTTCTTTAAAAGATTTAAATTTACTTCATGTTCCTCATCATGGTAGTAGGAGAAATTTATCAAAAGGCATTTTAAAATATATAAATGCGAAATATTGTATCATTTCGTGTTCGAAGGAAGGATTTCCTAAACATCCATCTCCAATAGTTACTAATAGTTTAATTAGACGTGGAATGGCTCCATATTGTACAAAAGGGACTCAATTGAATTATCGTTCTGATTTAACTCCTGTGCGAAAAAATGTTTATCCTATACCTGTTTATCCATTTATTACGAATGTACAAATACCATCAGATATATGAATTTAGGAATTGATGAATACTCAATTAAAGCTCGGTTTTATCCATCATTTATTGTCTTAATACCAGCTATTGTTCTTTCAATATATTATTTGACAAATTTTGAACAATATTATCATTATTTAACGGCACTTTCTGTTGCTGGATTATTTACATTCATTTTAGCTCAATTAGGGCGTGATAAAGGAAAAGTTAAAGAGATTCAATTATTTCAATATTTTGGAGGAAAACCAACAACTCAGATTCTTAGACATAGAGATGCTTTTTTAGATAAAACTACTAAAAAACGTTATCATTTTCTTTTATCGCAAAAGCTTCAATTGCAAATGCCTACTGAAATTGAAGAAAATAGTGATATTTTAAATGCTGATGGAATTTATGATAGCTGTGCAAAATACATGATTTCTAAAACTAGAGATACAAATGTTTACTATCTACTTTTTAAAGAAAATATTAGTTATGGATTTAGACGAAATTTATGGGGAATGAAATCTTGGTCTATTAGTATATTAATTATTACATTATTTATTCACTTAATTTTCGCTACTACTAGTTTTTCAGAGTTTAGTTTTTCAAATTCTGAAATAGGATTAATAGTGTTTTTATTATTTTTATTATTTTTTTGGATTTTTATTATCACTCGTGGTTGGATAAAAATAGCTGCATTTGCATATGCTGAAAGACTTTTTGAAGGTTTAAATAATTAATTGGCTAATTCGATATTTAGGTGTGTATATGATTTGTACCTATGATTTTAAAAAATATTAAACCGTAAAACTACATGAAGACATTTTTTGAAAAAATATTTAAGCCATACATATTTCCGATTATTATATTAATTATTGGAGCTTACTTAAAAACAGGAGAAAATTTAAATGTAATTACAGATTATTTTTTACAAAGTTCAAATAGTTTTATCAAGTTTTTTGGTCGTCAATTCTATTTATGGGAAGTAATTTTTTATTTGATAATTATCTTCATTATATCTAAAGTTTATAAATTAATTTTCAATTCTAAATCTAGCATGGAAAAGAAAATGTTAAAAGCAATAAAAAAATATCCATTAAGATATAATGTAACGATTACTGGAACTACTGATGAATTTGTTTTTAAATATTCTCTTTTAGTTGAAAATGAAAAATACAGAATAAATGATCTAAGACCATATTGCTCAAACTGTTCTGAAAAATCTATAAGAATGGCAACATTTTCTTATGGTGATTTTAAATGCAATTGTGGAAAATATATAGACTACAGGCTTTGTCAAGATATAAAAAGTAGAATTATTACTGATTTAGAAGAGTTAGAATAAAGCTGAAAATATTTTATATAAAGTAAGTTTGCGATCAGTTTTAGTAATGATCGGATTTTAAAAAAAGGAATTTAACCCAATCTTGTCATTTCTGTAAAGGTTACTTATTTCGGTAACGAATTTATCATTTCTATTGGTTTTTTACCATCAATACCCTGATGTGGTCTTT
>NZ_WMID02000030.1 GCF_009711165.2 Flavobacterium sp. MC2016-06
TGTGATCAAGACGCAATAAGCACCATAACAAATCATATTTCAGGATACACTTATACCTTTTCGCCACCGGGACCAGAAGTAACAACAACTGGTTTGATTACGGGAATGATAATAGACCAGCCGTATAAAGTGAAAGTATCGGACGGAACATGTACTTCAGATGAATCAAGTGAATTTTCTAATTCCGCAAAACCATTAATGCTTAATGCTAAAATCGTCCCAGATTCAATGTACCAAGAAATTTGTGCAAATGACGGAAACGGACAATTTACAATTGAAATTAATGGAGGAATTACCCCTTACGAAGTATCTATTGACAACAGAACTGGCATTTATACTCCAACTTCTGATAACAATCACACGTTTGATAATCTTTCAGGAGGGCTTCATACAGTTTACATTAAAGATGCTTTAAACTGCACATTTGAACTTGAAGTACAAATACAGAATGGGGTTACAATCAATCCAAAAACTGTAGTTCATTATGATTGTGTAGATGACTTACCGCACAATGCAGTTACGGTAACTGTTGATAGAAGCATTACCAATCTTTCTGATGTAGATTATAGCCTTGATGGTGATGCTTCAGAATATCAAACTAGTAATGTATTCACTAATCTAGCTCCTGGAAAACATTTTATCAGAGTAAGACATAGCAGCTCTTGCGAAAAAGACACGGAAGATTTTACAATAAATGAGGTACAGCCATTAGAACTAAAATTAGATAATACCGAATTAAATCAACTTACAGCAACAACAACTGGTGGCGATGGTGGATATCAGTATTCATTCCAAGGAGAATCTTTTAGCTCTAGTAATAAACTTACTATTTACAAAACAGGAACTTATAAAATTATTGCAACGGATAGAAAAGGTTGTTCAGTGACCAAAACAATCTTTGCTAATTACGTTGATGTTTGTATTCCTAATTACTTTACCCCAAATGGCGATGGTGCTAATGATCAATGGGGTCCTGGATGCACAAACATATACAAAAACCTGACCTATACAGTTTTTGACAGATATGGCCGCGAAATTGTTAATTATGGATTAAACCAAAAATGGGATGGAAAATACAACGGCGTAGAATTGCCTGCTGGTGATTATTGGTATGTCCTTAAATTAAATGACATTAATGACAACAGAGAATTTGTCGGGCATTTCAATCTATACAGATAGACTATTATCTATCTAAAATTACAATACAAAAATGAAAAAAATTATAATATCATTCTTATTAATGGCTGTTACTTCAGGGTACAGCCAAGAATTAAATTTACCTGTATTTACTCAATATTTAGCCGACAACCCTTTTGTTTTATCACCTACATTTGCAGGAATCGGGGATAATCTTAGAATAAGAGCCAATGGTCTAACACAATGGGTGGGTATCAAAGATGCTCCTGATAATCAATCTTTATATGCAGATATTAGAATTCTGGATCGATCTGGTGTTGGAATCTCACTATACAATGACACCAATGGATACACACAGCAAATGGGAGCTAAAATTTCTTTTGCTCATCATTTAACTTTAGATTATTATTCTAAACAATATTTATCATTTGGTATTTCGTACAACCTCAATAACTTTAAAATAGATATTGATAAATTTAATTCAACTATCGAAATGCCAAATTTTGATCCAAGTGTAACAAACAATAGATCTGTTTCTAATAATAATTTTGATGCAGGAGTTTTATACCGCAACAAAGGTTTCTACCTAAGTCTAAACGTAAATAACCTTTTAAACAAAGCAACAGACAAATTCACAGGAGTTGAACCTAGTTTGCTTAGAAACTATCAAATCTATACTGGATATATCATTAAAAGTTCAAATTACAAAACAATTGAGTTTGAGCCATCTGTTTATTATCAATTATTTGCCAGTGACAAACGTTCTACTACAGATGTAAACTTTAAATTTAGACAATATAATTATTTGGATGATTATTATTGGGTAGGTATTTCTTATCGCTTCCTAAACGATCAAGCGTTACAGCCTTTAATGATTGGACCAATGGCAGGTTTTAAAAAATCTAACTTTTATTTTGCCTATTCTTATCAGGCATCACTAAATCAAATTGGAGCTTACAATTCAGGAACGCATTCTATTACAATAGGATTGGATTTTCTACAGTCCATTAGTAATTGTCCATGTACTCATAGTCCTGCACATCATTAAACAATAAAAGCATTAATATAATTTGACTAGAAATTGTCTAAGTTTCTTTGACCGTAATAATTTTCACCGGACAAGCTTTTGCTGCCAATTCACAGCTTTCAACAATAGCATGATTTGTGGATTTTAATGTAAAAAATCCTTTGGCATTCTGCGAATGAAGCAAAACCGATTTTCCGTCTTTTTTTGACATTTGAAAATGCATCGGATCCATTTCTACACAGTAGTTACAGCCGATGCATTTATCTCTTTGTAAAGTGATGATAACCATTACGCCTCAACAATTTTATATAATTTATCAGACATTCTAATTCGAAATGGTAATTTAAAACTACAATCATCACCTTTTGACGCTTTGTCGCCAACAACATCATTCACAAACATTTCGTCGATTACCATTTCCTGCGCTCCTGTACTTGGGCCAGTCACAAGAATTTTATCTCCGATTTTAATATCGTAAGCTTCAATTTTGAACAACCCTACTTCGGCTTTTGGGAAATAATGTGTGCCTTTACCCACATACACTTTCTTCTGCGTTGCTGCAGATCCTGGAATATCACTCCACTCACCTAATTCTTGACCCAGATAATATCCTGACCAAAAACCGCGATTGTAAACTGTATTCAAAGCTTCCATCCAGATTGCTGTTTTTCTTTTAGAAAACGAACCTTCATAATAAGAATCAATGGCTTCGCGATAGGTTTTTGTAACGGTCGCTACATATTCTGGCGCACGACCGCGACCTTCCAATTTTAAAACCTGAATTCCAGAATCAATAACTTGATCTAAAAAATCAAGTGTACACAAATCTTTTGGGGACATTAGATATTCGTTATCAACTTCGATCTCAAATCCTGTTTCTTGATCAATAACAGTATATTTTTTTCGGCAGTTTTGTTTGCAGGCACCACGATTTGCAGAAGAGTTATGAGAATGAAGGCTCAAATAACATTTCCCAGAAACTGCCATACATAAAGCGCCGTGACCAAAAATCTCAATTTCAACTAAATTTCCGTTCGGGCCTTTTATCTGTTCTTTCTCAATTTGATCGGTAATTTTCTTGACTTGACGTAAACTCAATTCACGGCTTAAAACCATTGTATCGGCAAATAAACTGTAGAATTTTATAGTTTCAATGTTGGTCACATTTAACTGAGTCGAAATATGCACTTCCATTGCAATAGCCCTCGCCATTGCAATAACTGCTTGATCTGATGCAATAACTGCGGTAATTCCAGCTTGTTTAGCCTTGTTCAATAACACTTTTACGACAGACAAATCGTGATCGTAAATTATGGTGTTTAAAGTCAAATAGCTTCGAACGTTTTTTATTGTACAACGACTTGCAATTTCCGGCAAATCTTCAACAATAAAATTGACTGTTGAGCGTGCGCGCATGTTGAGTTGTTCTACACCAAAGTAAATAGAATCCGCGCCATTGTCGAGCGCAGCTTGTAGGGACTCAAAGCTCCCAGCGGGAGCCATGAGCTCAATTTTATTATTTGTTGTCATTTTTATTTGCTTTATATTCCAATGGTTCAAACCATGGGAAATGTATTGTTGCTATTCTTTGTCTCCAATGGTTGAAACCATTGGCAATGTTTTAGAAGATTGTGTTTTCATTTTCAACACATAGCCCATGGTTTCAACCATGGGAAACGTATTGTTGCTATTCTTTGTCTTCAATGGTTGAAACCATTGGCAATGTTTTATAAGATTGTGTTTTCATTTTCAACACATTGCCGATGGTTTCAACCATGGGAAACGTAAAGAAACGGTATCATAAAGCAATCATTTATCTGCCAAACCATGCAATTTAATAAATTCATCAAACTCATCTTGTCCCTTTTTCTTAAGGTGATGCTGCTTTTGATTCTTTATATAATTGTGAACGACATCTAACTGAGACTCACTGACAGAAAAAGCCGCAAAGCCATTTTGCCAAGCAAACTTTTCAAGGATCAATTCTTGCCGATTTATAAAATGGGAAGAACTTCCTTTAATTTGCTTAATTAAATCTGAAATAGTTTTTTGTGGATTTTGTAAAAATAAGATATGTACATAATCAGGCATTCCGTTAATGATTCTAACTGGGCAGCCTAATTCTATTAATTGCTCCCCGATATAATCATATAACTTCCCTTCAATTGAATTATCAATTAATTCCTGACGATTTTTTGTTGCCTAAATTGCATGAATCCACAATTTGGTAAAAGAATTTGACATGTAAACCAGCTTAAATGGCTGCTAATTTACAATTTTATACACTTTATCTGACAAACGAATACGAAAAGGTACTTCAAAAGTAACTTTATCTCCAATTTTAGCAGTTGTAGTTACTGCTCCATCGACGATCATTTTATCCAAAACTAATTCTTGATCACCTGTAGTAGGTCCCGAAATTAAGATTCTATCTCCAATGTTTAATTCATGATTTTCAACAGTAAACTGTCCAACTTTAGCCTTAACATAGTAATGTTCTGCTTTTCCAAGAAGTACTTTTTTTACTTTTATTTTTTGACGAATTTCAACCGGTTTTTCGGCAGTAGCTAAAGCTGTATTTGGCAAATCTCCAGAATGTTTGAATTTTAAACTTTCCGATTTTCCTTTTCTAAAAACTTTATTTCCAACTTGTTTTCCGGTTCTTAATCGCACTTGATCAACCAAAGGCATATGTACAATTTCTAGACATTCTGCAGAACAACAGTTATCCATTGCTGCTTTACATTCGTCACATTGAATAAACAACAAATGACAGCCATCGTTTTCGCAATTGGTGTGATTATCACAAGGTTTGCCGCATTGATGGCATTGTGAAATAATATCGTCTGTAATTCTTTCGCCTAAGCGATTATCAAATACAAAGTTTTTACCAATGAATTTACTTTCTAAACCTTCTGCTTCAATTTGTTTGGCATAATTGATAATGCCGCCTTCTAATTGATACACATTTTTAAAACCTTGGTGTTTAAAATAAGCACTTGCTTTTTCGCAGCGAATGCCGCCTGTGCAATACATTACAAGGTTTTTATCTTCTTTGTGGTTTTGAAGTTGTTCGTTGATTATTGGTAAACTTTCTCTAAAAGTTTCAACATCTGGAGTAATCGCATTTCTAAAATGTCCTACTTCACTTTCGTAGTGATTTCTAAAATCAACAACAATTGTGTTTGGATCTTCAAGAATATCATTGAATTCTTTGGCTTTTAAGTGAACGCCAATATTAGTTACATCAAAAGTATCATCATTTAAACCATCAGCGACAATTTTATCACGAACTTTAATTGTTAGTTTTAAAAACGAATGATCATCATGTTCTACAGCTTCATTCAAACGAATGCCTTTCATAAAATCATAAACTTCTAGAGTTGCTCTAAAAGCCTCCAGGTTTTCTTCAGGAATACTCATTTGAGCATTAATTCCTTCGTTGGCAACATAGATTCGGCCAAGTGCATCAAGTGCATTCCAGGCTACAAATAAATCATCGCGAAATTTTTTGGGATCTTCAAGTTTGGCATACGCATAGAAAGACAACGTAAGACGTTGTTTACCTGCATCATCGATCATGATGGCTCTTTCTTCTGCGCTTAATGTGTTATACAGTTGCATGCTATAAACAGTTTAAGTTAAGAATATAATTGAATTCTATTTTTCTGAGTGAATTCGAGCGCAAAGGTAGAGCTTTATTTACAATTTTAAAAACAATAAAGCCTTTCGATTTTAGACTGCTAATGTGAATTTCATATCAATATTAAGTTTTTTAAGCACAAAAACTCAATATTACATTACGCAACTAAGTTGCGTTAAATAAATATATATACTGTTTATCAGTACATTATGATTTATTTATTATATTTATATGGTATAATTTTAACATTTATGATTATGAATGCTTTAAAACTACCCAAACCACTTCTCTCAATTCTCCTACTCTCCATTATTTTTAATTCTTGTAAAAAAGAACCACCAAAAGCACCACCGCCCATGCAAGCTCCTTTTGTAACGGTGAAAAGTGAAGATGTCCCCATTTACAAAGATTTTGCAGGACAGACTTTTGGAGATTTAGACATTGAATTGATTGCTAGAGTTGACGGGATTTTAACTGGAATTCATTTTAAAGAAGGCCAAAAAGTCAAAAAAGGACAACTGCTCTACACCATCGATCCTTTAGAATACGATACGAAAGTAGAACAAGTTCGCGGTCAGGTGGCTGCTTCTCAAAGTAGTTTGGCTAATGCCGATGAAGAATTAAAGCGAATTCGCCCGCTTGCCGATATGAATGCAGTGAGTAAAAGAGAACTTGATGCAGCCGTTGCCAAAGACAAAGCAGCAAGATCTAATTACGCCAGCGTTCAGGCAAGTTTAAGAAATCAGGAAATTGAAAGAGGCTATTGCAATATAAAATCTCCTATAGATGGCGTTATCGGACTTTCGCATGCACGATTAGGCGACTATATTACTAAAGTTGGCGAATCGTCAAGATTAAACACCGTTTCCAAACTAGAAAAAGTCAGAGTCCAATTTACAGTAAGTGAATCTGATTATATGCGTTATCAAAAGCAGATAAAAGTAGGCGAACAAATTACAGATGTTCAGTTATTATTATCGGACGGAAGTACTCATCCAGAAAAAGGAAGTTTGAATTTTTCCGACACTAAAATAGATCCAACCACTGGAACTGTAACCATTGAGGCACAATTTCCAAATCCAGATGGCACTTTACGATCTGGTCAATTTGGTAAAGTCCGGCTTTTAATTCGAACACAAAAAGATGCCATTGTAGTTCCTCAAAAAGCGATTACCGAAATTCAAGGGCTTTTTCAAGTCTCTGTAATTGATGATAAAAACGTTCTTCAGACCCGAATGGTAGAAGTTGGACAAAAAGTCGGAGTCGATTGGATAGTTACCAAAGGGCTAAAAGCCAATGAAAAAGTAGCCATTATTGGTAATCAGTTCATTCAGCCGGGTTCAACCGTGACACCAATTCCGTATGTGGCCGATCAAAAACCGAATGCAGTATCTCTAAACAACTAAATTATGGATAATTTTTTTGTACGAAGACCGATAGTTGCCATAGTATTGTCCATATTTATTGTTTTAATCGGAGGACTTTCTATACTCTCAACGCCAATTGCACAATATCCAGAAATTGCACCGCCTTTGGTACAAGTTTCTACAAGTTATAGAGGTGCAAACGCTTTAAACGTTGAGCAAGCCGTTGCTACACCTATTGAGCAAAAAGTAAACGGAGTTGAAAACATGCTTTACATGCAGTCGACCAATACTGGAGATGGAAGTATGACACTTTCAATAACTTTCGACATGGGAACTGATCTTGATAATGCAACAATGTTAACCCAAAACAGAGTTGCCGAAGCAACTAATAAACTCCCAAGCGATGTAAAAACTAATGGTGTTACGACCAAAAAATCGCTTTCGATGCCAATGCTTATTTTGTCTTTGTATTCTCCCAACAATACATTCGATAATAACTTCTTAACCAACTATGCTAACATCAATCTGGTTGATGCCTTGGCACGTATAAAAGGTGTGGGCGAAGTAACACTTTACGGAGGAAGTAATTATGCGATGCGAATTTGGGTCAAGCCCGATATCATGGCCAAATACAACTTGACCGTTCCAGACATTATAAAATCGATTCAAGATCAAAATGCAATTGCGCCGGGAGGAAAATTTGGAGCGCCGCCAGCAACTGACAATAACGAATTTACATACAACGTAACATTGAAAGACCGCTTGGTTAATCCCGAAGATTTTGAAAACATTATTTTAAAATCAAATATTAGCAATCAACAAGTTCGATTAAAAGATGTTGGAACTGTAACTTTAGGAACAGAAAGTTATGCCTCTATTGCGAAACTAAACGGAAGTCCAGCAGGAACTATTGGAATTAAACAAATGCCCGGTTCTAATGCTTTGGAAGTAGCTGCCAATGTCAAACAAACCATTGAAAAATTAAGCAAACGATTTCCTCAGGATTTAAAATACAAAGTTTCATTAGACACCACTTTGGCCATTTCTGAAGGAATAAATGAAATCATCCATACTTTAGTAGAAGCTATAATTCTAGTAATCATAGTGGTTTTCATCTTTTTGCAAAACTGGCGTGCGACATTAATTCCGTTATTAACCGTTCCTGTTTCCCTAATTGGTGTTTTTATGCTTTTCCCGCTTTTAGGTTTTTCAGTAAATGTGCTCTCTCTTTTAGGATTAGTGCTCGCAATTGGGATTGTGGTCGACGATGCCATTGTGGTTGTAGAAGCCGTAATGCATCATATCGAGCAAGGCATGAGTCCGAAAGAAGCAACCAATCAAGCCATGCGCGAAGTTTCGGGACCTGTAATTGCTATTGCGGTTGTATTAACAGCCGTTTTCATTCCTGTTGCATTAACACCCGGAATCACGGGACGATTGTATCAACAATTTGCGATTACAATTGCTATATCTGTGATTTTCTCCGCGTTAAGTGCGTTGACATTAAGTCCTGCTTTATGTTCACTTTTATTAAAACCCAATCAAGAAGCAAAAGGTTTATTAGGCAGATTCTTTAAAGCCTTCAATACCAGATTTGGTACTTTTACGAATAGATATACAGGATTTTCACATCTTTTGATTAAAAAAACAGCTCGGAGTTTTATTTTCATCGGAATTTTAATTGGGGCTGTTATTCTTTTGGGAGGAAAAATTCCAGGCGGATTTGTTCCTGAAGAAGATCAAGGCTATATGTTCGTAAACATTGAATTGCCCGGCGCTTCTTCACTAGAAAGAACCAGCAAAGTCATTCAGAAAGTCGATGCCATTTTATCCAAAAATCAAGGCGTTGAATACCGTACCTCTGTGGCCGGATTTAGTTTAATCAAAAACTCCATCGCAACCAACAATGGTTTTTTCTTTGTTGCTTTAAAAGAATGGAAAGAACGTGAACAAGATGTTTTTCAGATTCTGAAAGAAGTTAACGGGAAAGTTATTTTTGGAATTCCCGAAGCTACCGTTTTTGCTTTTGGCCCGCCGCCGATTACTGGAATTGGAAATGCTGCCGGATTCTCTATGATGCTCCAAGATCGAGAAGGAAATACACCTCAATATCTTTTTGAAAATGCTCAAAATTTTATGAAGGAAGCCAAAAAGCGACCCGAAATAGGAACTATCCGAACAACATTTAACCCAAATGTTCCACAGATTCGTTTAGATATTGACCGAGAAAAAGTTACAGAACTTAATCTTTCTTTATCTGATGTTAACCTCGCAATTGGAGCAAGTTTGGGAGGGCAATACATTAACGAGTTTAATAAATTCGGAAGACAATATATTGTTTTACTCCAAGCCGATCCGAGCTATACGGTGAATCCCGAGGATATCAACAAGATTTTTGTGAGAAGCAGAGACAACAAAATGATTCCTATTTCGAGTATTGCAACCATCAAAAAAGAAAGCGGGCCTGAGTTTACAACTCGGTTCAACTTATACAGAGCGGCCGAAATTGGCGGCACTCCTGCTCCAGGATTTACCTCAGCGCAAGCAATGACCGCTTTACAAGAAACTGCCGATAAAATACTTCCAGGTGGAATGGGTTACGAATGGGCAAACATGAGTTACCAAGAAAAACAAGCCGAAGGAAAAGGAAATACTGTTTTTATAATGGCGCTGCTTTTCGTGTTCTTAATTCTTGCTGCGCAATACGAAAGCTGGAAACTTCCTTTCAGCGTACTTTTAGGAACTCCTTTTGCTGTTTTTGGCGCTTTCTTAGGTTTATATCTTTGCCGATTATTTAGTCCTGATTATGTCAACAATGTTTTTGCACAAATTGGTTTGGTAATGCTTATTGGTTTAGCTGCCAAAAATGCCATTTTAATTGTAGAATTTGCCAAAGAAGAATATGAAAAAGGAATGCCTGTTGTTGATGCCGCGCTTTATGCTGCAAAGCTTCGCTTCCGACCAATTCTTATGACGGCTTTTGCTTTTATTCTTGGAGTAACTCCATTGCTTACGGCATCTGGTGCAGGTGCTCAAGCTAGGAAAGTAATGGGATTGACAGTTTTTAGCGGTATGCTGGTCGCGACTATTTTGGGAGTTTGTTTGATTCCTGTTCTGTTTGTATTTATTGAAAGTTTTGGCAAAAAACATTCAAAGGAAAATGAGGAAACTAAAAAGGAAGAACCATGAAAAATCTAAAATCAGTACTCGTACTACTTATAATAGCTGTTTTTCCTTATAGCTGTATGGTTGGGCCTAAATATGCAAAACCAGAACAGCCCAAAGCCGACAGTTTTTTATACGGAGACAAAACTACAGACACAACTGCTAATGTAACCACTATAAAATGGTCTACTATTTTTAATGATCCGGTTTTAATTGGTTTGATTCAGAAAGGAATTGAGAACAATTTCGATTTAAAAATTGCTGTAGCTCGTTTAGAACAAGTAAGAGCAAATTTAGGCATTGCCAAAGCCGATTTGTATCCCGCTTTTCAATATTCGGGTCAGGTAAATACTGCCGAAACTATTTTACAGCCCAGTTCTTTAGTCGCCAATATGTCTTGGGAATTGGATTTTTGGGGAAAATACCGCCATCAAACGAAAGCTTTGCAAAATGAACTTTTGGCTTCTGATGAAGCACGAAAAGTAGTGCTTTCTAATGTTGTAAGTATAATTGCCATTTCCTATTTTGAATTACGTGATTATGACAATCAGCTGGAAATAACACAACATACTTTAGAAACCAGACAAAAAGCATATGATATTATTAATGAACGTTTCAAAAGTGGATATGTTGCAGAATTGGATAAAGTACAGATCGAACAGCAGGTTGCCATTGCCGAATCTAATATTCCATTAATAAAAAGACAGATTACGGCTTTAGAAAATTCGATTTCTGTTTTAATTGGACAGATTCCGGCTCCGATAGAAAGAGGCAAAACCAATAGCGAATTATTAGTCACTTCAACATTTCCAACTTCGGTTCCTTCAGCTTTGCTGGAAAATCGTCCAGATGTAAAACGAACTGAACTTTTGTATCGAGCTTCAAACGAAAGAATTGGGGTTGCGCAAGCCATGCGATATCCTTCGTTTAATATTGCGGCTCTTGCTGGTTTTACGAGCGCGATGGTGGGAGATTTATTTAATGATTCTTCTTATTTTCAAAATGCTGGTGCAAGTGTTGCGGGTCCCATCTTTAACTTCGGAAAGAATAAACGCCGTGTCGAAGTAAACCGCCAAATTGCTGAAGAAAACAAACTAACTTTTCAGAAGACTTATTTAACGGCAATTTCGGAAGTGGAAAATGCACTGCAAAATGTTGCTATGTATAAAGAAGAATGGACGGCTCGAGAAAGACAAGTAAAAGCGGCTCAGAAAAACTACGATTTATCTAATGCCAGATATTACAACGGATATGTTTCTTATCTTGAAGTTTTAGATGCACAGCGTTCCCTTTTTGAAGCACAATTGAGTCTTTCGCAATTAACCCAAAAACAATTAAGCTCGATGGTTTTATTATATAAAGCACTCGGCGGAGGGTGGAATTGATTTTAGATTATGAGAATTAAAAGAGTCAATGATATCAGAGCTTTACAACATTCAGTCTTAAATAACGCAACAGAGTTGCTATTTGCAAAAATCAAAAAAGCACTATAAAATATAGTGCTTTTTATAAAATTTTAATGACTTAAAATCTAAGTAACTTTAGTCTTTTAATTAGCAGAACTCATTAAAAGCATCTTGCAAGTTCTCAGCAATTAATTCAGCTGGACGACCTTCAATATGGTGACGCTCTAACATGTGAACTAATTCTCCGTTTTTGAACAAAGCCATACTTGGCGATGATGGAGGAAAAGGAAACATATGTTGTCTTGCAGCATCAACTGCTTCTTTGTCAACACCAGCAAAAACTGTAATTAAGTGATCTGGTTTTTTAGCTCCTTCTAAACTCATTTTTGCTCCCGGACGTGCATTTCTTGCAGCACAACCACAAACAGAGTTTACAACAACCAAAGTGGTACCTTCAGCTTTGATAGCATTATCTACAGCGTCAGCACTATGTAAATCTTGAAAACCTGCAGCTGTAAGTTCAGCCTGCATTGGTTTTACCATTTCTTCTGGATACATATTCTTGTCTTTTTAAATTTAACTTTTGAATTGCAAAGTTACAAAGTTTACTCGCAACTACTTAATTTGTGGTATAAAGTTTTGTTATAGTTCGATTGTTAATTTTTAATCGAAATCATTTCTTACCAATTACAGCTAAATTTTATTAATATATAACCTCTTCCATTTTTTCTTTTTTATGCGAAAACTGATAATTATACTGTTTTAAATGACTATTTCTGGTTCTTTTTTGTCGAGTTGTTAAGACTGTTAATTTGTTTTCTTCAGAAATTTCAATCGTTGAAAGATAACTGGTCAAATACTTTTTAAGAATCTGTATGTTAGAAACTTCAATAGAATAAATTATTTTTTTTCCTTCGTTTTTTATATTAACAAGATTTGCTTTTTTTAATTCTAATAAATGTTTGGATATTGTGGATTGTGCCAATGGAATTAAGTTGACAATATCTCCGCAAGTTCTGTTGTTTCGCTTCCATAAAAGTGTCATAATCTGAATTCGGACTGGATGTCCAAGTGCCTTACAAATTTTTCCTAATGCTTGCGTTTCTATATCAAATTGCTGTTGCTTCGTGATCCCCATTTAATCTGCCCTTTCATTATCGTTAATAATCGATTGTATTATAACCTCATTGTCTTAGCAAAAATTTAATCACTCTTTTCCTTATTCATTTTAGAATATAGAATTTAAAGTTATTGCTTAGTTATCAATTCAGTTTTTAAAGCAGCAAATCTAAATATTCTCAGATCTTTTGATCATCTCAAAAAGCTATTAAAACAGTAGAATAAGTCATTTTTACGACACAAATCATGTGTTGATAAGATCAATACTTTTAAGGTGTCAACTATTTTTAGCGATAAAAGATATTTGTAATTAATCGAATAAACAAAGTCTAAAGGTTGAAAGGAAAGATAAGTGCCTTAAGCAGATCAAAAACGAATTTACATATATCTTTTCGAAACAGTTTATTTAAACAAAACTCTAAACAATGCTTTTATAAACGGAAGTTTTGGACACTTCATAATAACTTTAAAATCTTCAAACAAAGTTGTTTCTTCGTCCAAAAAACTAAAAATCAATCTTGGATTTCCTTTTTTGAATAAGGCAGAAAAAATTGAACTTCCTAATTCATTATGACGATAAAGAATATTTAAAAGCAATAAATCATAAAACCAAAATCTAGATTTTTTATAAAAATCCTTCATTTCAAAATCTTCATTCTGAATAAACTTTACTAAAGCTGTTGATCTTTTATCCGCATTTTTAAAAGTATAACCCGTACTCGCCTTTGTCCATCCGCCGGCTGTACCGATGTTCAGAACTCTTTTAGTATTTCTTTTCCAAAATGGAAAACAAGTCATCGGGATACTTCCCTGCTCTTTTTCTAATATTTGGTATTTCGCTGTACCTAAATTCTCTAAGTACTTTTGAATCTCATTTTCATACTCTTCTATCGGAAGTAACTTCTCCGAAAACAGCGTGTATTCAACCAAAGCTTCGGTTTTGGAAGTTGGCAAAACATACATAAAACGTGTGTTGTTTTTTTGCTCTACCGAAAAATCCATAAAAGTTGCTTGATCCGGATTGAAGATTTCGGATTCACTTTTTACAAACCAGCCCACAAAATGCTGTTGCAAAGCGGGATATTTCGTTTGACTTTCGGCGAAAGCTTTTGTATAAATACTATTGAATAAATAATCGCAAGTATATCTGTTGTTTTCTTCTGCCCCAACAAAAACATGCGTCTCGAGTTCGTTAATGTCGGTTACTTTTTCGTTTAAGAAAGTAATATTCGAATGTTTCAAAAGTTCTTCAAAAACAAAACTATAAAAATCCAATCCGCGAATTTGATTGTATTGGTAAGGCTTTAACGTTAAATCACGTTTAAAATTTTCATCAGCAAATAAAGCCGAATCCCATTTTTTAGAAATTACAGAATCCCAAATTGTTTGATTTTTAGACCAAAAACACCAAGTTCTATCGTTAGTTTGTTTTGAGTTTTGATCTAACAATAAAATCGATTTATCATTGAATTTTCCCGACAAAACCATTTTATAAACGGTCATCAAAGCAGACAAACCCGTTCCTGTAAAGATGTAATCGAAATGTTTGATTTGTGAGGATTGCATTTTCAAAAATAAGGAATTTTATTCTTTCAATTTTTCTAAAATCAGTTTAAAATCCTTTGGACTTAAACAACTATTATACTGCAGTATAATTTCGTTTTTAGAATTTAAAACACATAAAACAGGATAAACAATTTGATTATCAATCGTTCCTAATTGAACGGCCAGCTCATTTACACCAACGTTATTTCCAGATGGCTGGTATTTAAAAACCTGATTGTTAAACGCAATGTCTCGTTTTTCTTCTGCATTCAAATCAATGAAATAGAAATCTGAATTTAACTTCTCCGTAATTTCTTGATTTTTGAAAGTCGTGCTTTTCATTCTTTGGCAAAACTGGCACCAATCGGCATGAATAAAAACAATGATATTTCTTTTTTGAATGTGCTGCAAACTATCTACAACCTCAAACGGAATACTTTTGAGCTGGCAAAATCCCGTTGAAGTAATTGCTAAGAGAAAAAATATAAACACTGCTTTTTTCATTTGTTTAAAAGTTGGCTGTTTTAAGTTGGTATCGCAATGCATAATTTTAAAGTTTGCCACGAATTACACAAATTACCACGAATTGATTTGTGAAAATTCGTGTAATTCGTGGCAAACTCTTATTTCAAATTATATCTCAATCCCAAAAACCCACGAATAGTTTGGTTCTGTCCATAAACATACGTCGTATCAAAAGTCAATCCGTATGGGTTGTTTGATGTTACCAAAACTTTTCCAGCCGAATCGTATTGCACATTTTTATCAAAAGGATCATTTGTTCTCGAAATCAAAAACGGATTGTTTTGCTTTGGCGTAAAGTTCAGCAGATTTTTTACACCGCCGTAAAGTTCAAAACCTTTCCAACCCAAATATGTAAACTGAATATTTTGAATACTGTACCAAGGCGATTTCGGACTTCTCGGATCGGTTTCGCTCAACAAAGGTAATTTCATCGGACTGTAAACATTTCCTGTATAATCTAACAATAACTTTAAAGGTTCTATTTTGTATGAAATGCTCCAAGTTGCGGTAAATTTTTCCGTAAGAAAAGGAGTTTCAGAAATTCCATTTTCAACATTTTTATTGTCTAAAACGGTCGCACCAACTATAAACTTTAAACCCGATGGAAGGTTAAGATCAACATTCGTGCTGATTCCCTGACTCAAAGCATAACCGTTGATGTTGTCGTAAATGATTTTGTTGGGATCGGTTTCGTAATCTGAAATTATTTTATTGCTGAATCGCGTATAAAAAACCGTTGTTTCAATTCCCATAAAAGTTCCGTTCCCAAAATTGATCTTCTGGATATAATTTAGATTTACATTAAAGGATTGTTCTGGTTTTAAATCACTTTTTATCACAACATCTCTAGAACCTGTAAGCGCTGCGTGATCTTCGGTAAACAAATTCACAACTCTAAAACCCGTTCCTGCATTTAATCTAAAAATCGTGTTTTCGTTCGCTTTTAAACGATATGCCACTCTGGGCGTAAAAATCGAACCGTGAATCGAGTTGTAATCGTATCGCATTCCTAACAAAACCTGACTTTTCGGCGAAAACCTAATTTCATCCTGAACAAAAATTCCAGGTAACCAAGTGCTTTCGGCTTCTTTTGTTGCCGTTGTATTATCGTCGTAATACGAATATCGATTGGCAATTCCAGCGAGTAAATCGTTTCTTCCAATCTTTTTATCCCAAGTCAATTGCAGAAAACCAATTTTCTGATTGGCAATATAAGATGTTGTTCCGTAACGACTGTCCTGATAATGAACATTTCCAGAGAAGGAAAGAATCACCTTTTCTTCAAAAGGCAACTGATAACTCCCGATTAATTCGCCTCTTTTGGTATAAATGCTTTCGCCGTAAATTTCGTCGCCTCCGCGAAATTTCTTTTCCCAGCGTACATCTCCGCCCCAGCGATCTTCATACATGCCACGCGCTGCTATCGTAAATAGGCGATTATTATTCCGCTGAAAACTCCATTTGTTAAAAATCGAAACTCTTTTAGACAACGTAACATCGGTAAAACCATCGTGATCTTTGTCGATAATCTGATTGTAATCGAAATAATTTACACCCAAAAGTGTCGTTGCTTTTTTAGACGGATTGAATTTCATTCCCAAATCTACATTGGTTTCTAAATAAGAAGTTGTAAAAACATCGGCAGAAAACATTGGCGCATTGAGCGGATTTTTAGTAATAATGTTAATCAAACCACCAACTGCTTCACTTCCGTACAAAGACGAAGCTGGACCTTTTACAATTTCAATTCGCTCAACCAAAGAATTCGGAATTCCAGATAAACCATAAACCGTAGAAAGACTGCTCACAATTGGCATTCCATCAATTAAAACTAAAGTATAAGGGCCTTCAAGACCGTTGATATGAATATCACCCGTATTACAAACCCCGCAATTGAGCTGAGGTCGAACGCCATTTATGTTTTGAAGCGCATCGTAAATACTTGCCGTTGGATTCTTTTTGAAGAAAACAGGCGAGTAAACCTCAACCGGAACAGCGCTTTCTAATCGCTTGACGGCTTTTAGAGTTCCAGAAACTACAACTTCATTAAGTTCATTTTCATTGTCTTTTAATTCAAAATCAAGGTTTAAGTTTTCATTTTCTACAATAGAAATTTTTTGACTTATTGTTTTGAATCCTGTCGAAATCACTTGAATTTTATAATCTCCGCCCGGTATATTTTCTAGTTTGTAATTGCCTAAACTGTCAGCCTCTGTTTTAAATTCTGAATTTAACAATGCTATTTTGATCCGCTGTGCATCATTGTCTCTATTTACTTTTCCAGAAATAGTTTGTGAATACGACGCTTTAACCGAAAAGAAAAGCATTATTAAAAATAAATATTTCATTTTGTCTTAATTAAATTTTAGACAAATCTAAAAATTAAATTTGATAAACAATGTTTCTTAGGCTAAAAACTTTAAAATGAATCGTTTTAAAAACAATTAGCAACGAAAATTCACCATATAAGTTATATAAGTAAATTTAAGTTTTGTTTTAAATGACCTTATATAACTTATATGGTTTAAAAAATTAAACGAAAGTTTCGTCGATAAGTTCTTTATTTAATGGTGCTCCAGCCAAAGATCCAGTGGAAACTGCCATTGCAACAGAGCGCATTTGAGTTGTACTGTCGCCGCTGGCATAAATTCCAGGAATGTTTGTACGTTGCATCATATCTATTTTTATCAAACCTTGTTCCGTCAACTCACAGCCTAAAAATTCTGGCAACAGACAATACTGTACAAAAGGCAATCTTGAGTAAATGGCTTTTATCTCAATTTTTGATTTGTTTTTGAAGACAATCTCTTGAATATTTCCATTTTCATGAAGGAACGAATCGATTTCGTCTTCAATGATTTCTATTTGGTGTTTTTGAAGCAGTTCTTTCTGTTCCGAATTTAATGTTGCTTTTCCATTAGTAATCAATCGAAGGTCTTTTGTCCAGTTTGAAATCATCTTTACATATTCAAAACCAATTTCGCCATTGGCAAGAACCGCCGTTTTTTCTCCTTTTACTTCGTAACCGTGACAATACGGACAATGCAAAACAGAAATTCCCCAACAAGCTGCGAAACCATGAATGTCTGGTATTAAATCTTTAATTCCTGCTGCGAAGAGTATTTTCTTAGTCTTAAAGATTTTTCCAGATTCTGTTTTAACTTCAAAACCGTTTGCTGTTTTAACAGCAACAATTGCGAGTCCGTTATAAAATTGAACGGTATCGTAAAAGCTTACTTGGGTTTTGGCTTTCGCCGAAATAACAGCAGGTTTTTCACCGTCGTGTGTAATAAAATTATGCGAATGCGGCGTTTGTCTGTTGCAAGGTAAACCGCTGTCTATAATTAAAACTTGTCGCAAAGAACGACCTAGACTCATCGCTGCCGAAAGTCCGCTGTAACTTCCTCCCACAATTATAACTTCAAAATGATTTTGCTTTGTCATACTCTTTATTTTTTATGTGATTTATAATTTAAAAAGTGACCGATGATCATTCCGGTTCCTCCAATAAAAATAAGATCAAGATGAATCTCCAGAAAAATTTCAGTCAAAATACTAATCCAAATCAATGCTATCGAAATAATAAGAATACTAGAAACCAAAAGATTCGATTTTTTGATTATTTTTAAGATTGCAAAAATACCGATTGAAGCAAAAGTCAAATCAATAAATGGATTATGACTTAGCCCTAAAGGCAGAATTGTCAGCAAGGGAAATACTAAACAATGCACCAAACAAATCGCTGCACTTGAGATTCCTAAAATATCATAAATAGGTGTCGTTGTTTTCTTCATTTTTGTATATTTGCTTAATGCAATTTTGTTGCAAATATACAATGAAATTCAATTCGCAACTATGTTGCGTTAATATTATTTAATCCATTTAAGATGAAAACTTCAAGAAGCACCACAGCAAAGACGGCCGTTACAGAGATTCTTAGCAAATCTAAAGCGGCGCTTTCGCACAGTGAAATTTACAAACTAACGGCAGATTTATGCGACCGTGTTACGATTTATAGAATACTAGATCGTCTTTTAAATGACGACATCGTGCACAAAATTGTAGATCTTGACGGAACGGTAAAGTATGCAAAATGCCACCATGCACATCCTGTTACCATACACAATCATGCTCATTTTAGTTGTGAAAACTGCCACGAGATTACGTGTCTTGAAAGTGTAAAACCGAGTTACATTATTCCGCACAATTATAAAGTTAATGACATCAATTTTACATTGTCTGGATTGTGCCCGAATTGTTTAAATTCTAACATTTAAGTTTTAGACTTGTCTAAAAATATTATTGAGCGAATGTAATTTTTCTATATATTTGGTAAATCAATATTTTTACAATGACCAAATCTTTAGAAGAAGTTAACCAATCGGTTGCTACAGAGCATAAAAAAACAGGTTTTAGAAAAATTTTAGCCTTCTTAGGCCCAGCATATTTAGTAAGTGTAGGATATATGGATCCAGGAAACTGGGCCACAGATATTGCTGGCGGAAGTCAGTTTGGCTATACTTTAGTATGGGTTTTATTAATGAGTAACCTGATGGCTCTGCTCCTTCAGAGCTTAAGTGCCCGCCTCGGAATTGTAACACAGCGCGATTTGGCACAGGCTTCTCGAGAAACATATTCTAAGTTCATCAATTACATTTTGTACTTTTTGGCCGAAATTGCGATTGCGGCCTGTGATTTGGCAGAAGTGCTGGGAATGGCTATTGGAATTAATCTATTATTTGACATTCCGCTTATTGAAGCCGTTATAATTACAGTCTTAGATACATTTATACTCCTTTTCTTGATCAACAAAGGAATTCGTAAAATGGAAGCTTTTATAATTGCTTTGGTCGCGATTATTGGCTTCTCTTTTATTTTTGAAATGATTTTTGCGGAACCGGAAATGCATAAGGTTTTTGCCGGACTTATTCCTTCTATTCCAAATTCTGCTGCTCTATATATCGCAATCGGAATTATTGGTGCTACGGTAATGCCGCACAACTTATACTTACACTCTTCTTTGGTGCAGACTCGAAAATTCGACAGAACTCCTGCTGGAATCAAACAAGCGTTAAAATACAACTTCATCGATTCTACAATTGCTTTAAATCTGGCGTTTTTTGTAAATGCTGCGATTTTGATTCTTGCTGCTGCGACTTTTCATAAAAATGGAATGTTTGAGGTAGCGGAAATTCAAGATGCTCATAAATTTTTAGAACCCATGTTAGGAACCAAATGGGCTCCTGTTTTGTTTGCTGTTGCATTGATTGCTGCCGGACAAAGCTCAACGGTTACGGGAACTTTGGCTGGACAAATTGTAATGGAAGGTTATCTGCATTTACGTATTCAGCCTTGGGTACGTAGAATTATAACCCGCTTAATTGCTATTGTTCCTGCAGTTATTGTGATTTTAATTTATGGGGAAAGCGTAACTGGGAAATTATTGATTCTGAGTCAGGTTATTTTGAGTTTACAATTAGGTTTTGCTATTATTCCGCTAATTCATTTTGTGAGTGATAAATCTAAAATGAATGGTTTTCATATTTCTAAAACTACACAAGTTGTTTCTTGGATTATTGCTGCAATCATTGTTTCATTGAATGCAAAATTAGTTTACGATGAAATTAATTCTTGGCTTGAAAGTTCAAATCATCCAATACTGCTTTGGCTTACGGTTGTTCCGCTTGCTTTCGGATTCTTGGCTTTACTGCTTTACATTATTGCAAAACCATTTATTGCCAAAGCAAAAGACAAAATGATAAACCATTCACCTCATCATTTGAAATTGCAATTTTCACCAAGAGAAAGTAAAAGTATTCAAAACATAGCTGTTTCGGTCGATTTTTCTAAAGCGGATGAAGCTGCACTAAACAAAGCCTTTGAATTGGGCGGAATTGACACGCAGTATACTTTAATTCACATTGTAGAAACCGTCGGCGCATTGATCTATGGCGTTAATGTACACGATCATGAAACTACTATTGACGAAAAATTACTATTAGAATACAAACAAATGCTTTCGGAGAAAGGTTTCAAAATCGAAACACAGCTTGGTTTTGGCAAACCAAACAAAGTAATTCCGAAAATCATTAACGAAGGCAATTTTGATATTTTGGTTATGGGAACGCACGGTCACACTGGTTTAAAGGATATTCTTTTTGGCACAACAGTAGACAAACTGCGTCATAAAATTTCGATACCTTTGTTGATTGTTAAATGTGCGGAGCTATGAGCTATGAGTTATAAATTATGAGTTATGAGTTTTTGAAACTTGAAACCTGGAACTTGAAACTTGAAACTTTAAAACTCCAAACCTTATTATCTTAAAAAATGACTTTCTCAGAAGAAAACTACTTAAAAGCGATATACCATCTTACTGCTTCTCTCGAAACAGAAGTAAGTACTAATTCTATTGCCGAAATGATGGAAACCAAAGCTTCATCGGTTACGGATATGTTGAAAAAACTATCGGATAAAGGTTTGGTTAATTATAAAAAATACCAAGGTGTTTCTTTGACGGAAAACGGAAAACTTGCTGCAAAAATGATTGTTAGAAAACACCGTCTTTGGGAAGTGTTTTTGGTAGAAAAATTGAATTTTTCTTGGGATGAAGTTCATGATATTGCAGAGCAGTTAGAACACATCAAATCGGAACAGTTGATTAACCGTTTGGATGATTTTCTTGGAAACCCAACAGAAGATCCTCATGGCGACCCGATTCCAGATGCAAACGGACGTATTGTAAAAATCGAAAAACAACTGCTTTCTGAATTAGAAGAAGGTCAAGTAGGCGTTTGTGTTGGCGTAAAAGATACTTCTTCGGAGTTTCTGAAATATCTAGACAAACAAGAAATTGCTTTGGGTTCTAAAATTGAATCTATTTCTAAAGAATCTTTTGATTTGTCTTTAAAAATCAAAGTTGACAATAGAGAATTGTCTATTTCTAATAAAATTGCTTCTAACTTATTTGTAAAATTGGTTTAATCCGAGTTTCCAAAATAGATCATATTCAAAAAGGCTTCCAAATGGAAGCCTTTTAATTTTAATCTTTGCGTCTCTACAACTTTGCGAGAAACTAAGACTTTACTTTATAAAGCTTATAAATTAAAAATCTCGCAAAGGCGCGAAGGCGCAAAGGTTTTATACTTTTTTTGCTTTCCATATAAAAAGGCTTCCAAATGGAAGCCTTTCTTATTTTAAACTTTGCGACTCTGCGACTTTGCGAGATTTTAAAACAGTAAGAACTTAATAAATCTTAGTTTCTCGCAAAGTCGCAGAGACGCGAAGGTTTTTATTAAAGTGAATTTATAAATGCTAGCAAATCTTCTCGTTCTGTAGCGCTTAACTTTTTGTACTTGTCTTTTGCTTTCTGTGCTTCGCCTCCATGCCAAAGAATGGCTTCTTCAACATTTCTAGCTCTACCGTCATGCAATAAGTTAGTATGTCCGTTTACCGTTTTAATCAATCCAATTCCCCATAAAGCAGGAGTTTTCCATTCAGAACCTGTAGCTTTAAAATCAATTGCGTTGTCGGCTAAACCAGCGCCCATATCGTGCAGTAAAAGATCGGTATAAGGACGAATAGTTTGATTTCGCAATACTTCAATCGGATGTGTATTTCCTGTTTGAATTTTAGGAATATGACAACTTGTGCATCCAATGGTCTCAAATGATTTTTTCCCTCTCAATACATTTTGATCGGTATAATTTCTACGTCCCGGAACTGCCAATGTACTTGAATACACAACCATTCGGTCTAAATTTATATCTGTAATTTCTGGTTCGCCTCCGTTTGGAATCGCAGTTAAATCTACGCCCGCTGGACCACTTTCAAAAGGAAACAAACTCGAAGTAATTCCCATATCTCCAGATAATGCACCTGCAACCTGCTGTTTGATATTAGGCTGATTGGCTTTCCATCCAAATCGACCCATCTTTGTTGAGTTTGATGCAAAGTCATATACATAATTTGGTCTTCCAGAAATACCGTCTCCGTTAGTATCGTTTTCATCGGCAAAACCTAAAATGGTGCTTTCTGAAATGGCTTCCAACAATCCCAAACCAATAATTTGATTCGCAATTCTAGGTGACATCTGCACAGTGGCCAAAGGACCATAACCTAAATTGGTAATCGTATAAATTGGTTTCTGCAAAGTAACTACAGTTCCATCGTCTAAAGTTTCAGTTATTGGCTGATAGCTGATGGTAAATTGACCTTCGGCAGTTTGTCCTAAAATAGCATGATCTTGCAATTGTCCACCATAAATAGGATCTGTAAAACCAATACCGTTTGCATCCTGTCCACCAATTGTGAAACGGAAAAGTAATCCCGCTCTATCTTCACCATCAAACAATGGCGGTCTTCCGCGTCCGTCTTTAAAGTGACAGCTTGAACAAGAATGAGCATTAAAAAAAGGCCCTAAACCATCTCGCGCCGTTGTAGAAGAAGGAGCTGAAACCCAGCTTTGTCTAAAAAATGAATTTCCGACACCAAAATCAGACTGTTGATCAAATGTAAGCGTTGGAGCAAAAAAACCAAAGGCTTCTTCACTGGTATTAAAAACGGTTGTTTCTCCACCAGAAAACTGCTCTCCATCCTCAGCCGTCAGCGGCATATAACTATCGTCGCTATCACTACAACTTTGAAGTGTAAAACAAACAATAACAAATAAATAGACTCTTAAATTCTTCATCGTATATACAGAAAAAGTGCTCCGCAAAGGAACACTTTTTGTTTTAATTTTTCAATACTATTGATTACCCATTAACGGTTACACCAATTTTTGTAGCTCCCGCAAGTAAATTCTGTCCAAACACAATTAATTGTGCAACAGCAACTTTCACTTTTGCTCCTTCTACAGAAGTTGGTCCGCCTGAAATTGCTAAATCAAAAGGAATCAAAATAGCAGCCACTTTAGTAGTTGAAGCTGTCATTGCAGTTTCTGTATCGGTAAAAGTTGCAGCATCTGCTTGTTTTACTAAATCTTCTAAAGAAGGTCCGTCAATAGATCCGTATTTTCCTTGATATACATCAATAACACCTTGTAAATTTAAAGCGATATCTCTGTGCGTATTATCACTAAAGCAAGAATGCTCGTCTTCTTGATTTGCATTTTCTACCGCTGTGTTCATACGCTCAATTGGCAATTCAGTTGTAACTAAAGTTACAATTCCTAAATACATATTTTGAAGCGCTTCACTTTCAGGCATAGCCAAAAATTTAGTTCTGTAAACACCGCCAACTTTCCATTGTTGTACTAAATAATCTAAATTATCAGTCAATAAATCAGCACACATTTTTAAATAATCAGCTCTTCTACCTTGGTTAGAAGCAGTTCCACCCGTTTTTAAATAATCTGTGTAAGGTCTTTGTCCAGGCAATTTTGCAGAAGGAGCTGTTAAATCTTGTCCCCACAACAAAAATTCGATTGCGTGATATCCAACACTAATGTTTTTTTCGTCTTCGTCTAATCCGTTTTCATCGATTAAGATTTGTTTAGACAATGTTGGGAATGCAGTTGTATTGTTTATGATACCAGCATTTGCATCACCGTCAACATAATCAATAAAGTTTTCGTCTAATGGCCAAGAATTTATTAGTCCTTCGGGTCCGTTGTCATCACCATCAATTGGTCCGTTTGCAAAACGAAACGCTTCAGTAGTTCCGTAACTTTCTCTAGAGTTTTTCCAAGCTGTTTTTGCAGCTGTAAAATTAGCGTCTGTTGGGGTAGCAGTAAAAGTTGTGATTGCAGTTTCTAAAAGAACAGCATCATCATACGCTTTTTTGTAATTAGCATAAACGATATCTGCATAATTTGCAATTACTTCTTTTTTAGTAACATTAGATGATCCATTATTATCATCACCATTACAGGCAAAAAAAGTCATTCCAGCAAATAAAGCCAAAGCAACTTTTGGATATAGGTTTTTCATATTGTTTTATTTAGAACAGTTAAATATAGCGCAAATGTAAGCGTTTTCAGCACCTTAGCAAATTTTATTTAGAATAAATATGCATAAGTTTGATTCGCTTTTGTATTTTTGACAAAATTTACATCAAAATGAAGAAACTTATTTTCCTTTTAGGCTTAATTACCACTATAATAGCCTGTTCATCAGGAGGTGATGGTGATTCGAATACAAATGGCAATAATTATGACAGAGCTGCACTTTTAACAAACTGGGCAGATAATATTATAATTCCGAGTTATGAAAATTATCAAGCAAAAGTCGCAGCCTTAGTGACAAATGCAAATACTTTTACAACTACTCCTACCGAAGCCAATTTACAAACCCTAAGAACAAGCTGGTTTGAAGCTTACAAAGCGTATCAATATGTGGCACTTTATGGTTTTGGCAAAGCCGAAGAAACTAGTTTTAAAGAAATTTCTAATACCATTCCAACAAGTACAAGCGGTATTGACGCTAATATTTCTTCAGGAAGTTACAACCTAGATTTACAGGCGCAATTTGCTAAAGCTGGTTTACCTGGTTTAGATTATCTGCTTAATGGTTTGGGTGCAAATGATACAGTAATAGTTGGATTTTACACTACTAATGCTAAAGCGGCAAACTATAAAGCTTACCTAACCGCAGTTACAGCAAAACTAAAATCCGCTGTAGACGTAGTAGTAACGGACTGGAAATCTGGTTTTAGAGACAGCTACGTAAAAAACACAGGAACATCTGTAAGCGGTGCAGTAAATATTACGACTAACAATTTTGTAAAAAATCTTGAAAAAGACATTAGGACCATAAAAGTTGGAATTCCTGCTGGTCTTTTCTCAAATGGTGTAAAATATCCTGAAAAAACAGAAGCGTTGTTTAAAGGAAATGCTTCAAAAGAATTACTAACGATTTCGATTCAAGCACATCAGGATTTCTTTAACGGAAAACATTTTGGATCAGCAACCACGGGACCAAGTTTAAAAACCTATTTAGATTTTGTAAATGCTGTACGCGACGGTCAAAAACTAAGTGATTTAATCACTGCTCAATATACCGCAATTGCAACTACAAATGCTAATCTAAACAGCAGTCTTGCCGATCAGATTAATACTGATAATACTAAAGTTGTTGCTTCTTACGATGCTATTCAAAAAAATGTTCTTTATACCAAATTAGACATGATGCAAGCGCTAAACATTTCAATCGATTATGTTGATGGCGATGGCGACTAAGAATGAAAAATAAGCTTACAAAATATTTAAACAAAAATACATCTGCCGCGACGCTAGCCTTTTTTAGGCTGGCGTTTGGTTTAATGATGCTTTTGAGTTTGATTCGTTTTTTAAGTTACAACTGGGTTGAGAAATTTTATATCGAACCGCTTTTACATTTTACTTATTATGGTTTTGAATGGGTAAAACCTTTTGGAACTGCAACTTACATCTTGTTTCTTATAGCAATACTTGCATCAATCTGCATTTCGATTGGGTATCGTTTTAAATTGGCTTCGGTATTGTTTTTCCTAAGTTTTACTTATATCGAATTAATGGATAAGACAACCTACCTCAACCATTACTATTTTATTTCGATCATAAGTTTTGTCTTGATTTTTTTACCTGCAAATGCTTATTTTTCAGTTGATGCTTATCTGAAGCCAAAAATTGCTTTTGAGAAAATCCCACGCTGGACAACCGATATTTTAAAAGTCCTTTTAGGAATTGTATACTTCTATGCAGGTTTAGCCAAAATAAATTCTGATTGGCTTTTAAAAGCAATGCCTCTAAAAATCTGGCTTCCCAACAATCATACTTTGCCCATTATTGGAAGTTTATTAAATGAAAACTGGGTTCATTTTGCTTTTAGCTGGACGGGAATGTTTTACGATTTGAGCATTCCGTTTCTATTGCTTTATAAACGAACTCGCACTTTTGCTTTTATATTGGTGGTTGTTTTTCATCTTCTAACGAGAATCTTATTTCCGATTGGCATTTTCCCATATGTCATGATTGTGAGCTCTTTGCTTTTCTTTGACAGCAATTTCCATAAAAATTGTCTTAATTTCATAGCCCGATTATTTCATTTGAATTTCAATATCTTTGAAAACGAAAAAGAGATAAAAACTTCATTTAATGCATTTTACAAAGCAAAAATGATAGTCTTAAGCGGGTTTTTAATATTCCAATTAGTATTTCCTTTTCGATATCTTCTTTATCCGCAAGAATTATTTTGGACAGAAGAAGGTTTCCGTTTTTCGTGGCGCGTCATGCTCATGGAAAAAGCCGGATATACACAATTTACAGTAACTGACAGTAAAACCAAAAATCAGATTAGAGTTAATAACGGTCATTTTCTAACTGCTTTTCAAGAAAAACAAATGGCTTTTCAGCCCGATTTTATATTAGAATACGCCCACTTTTTACATAATTATTATCAAAAACAAGGCATAAACGATCCCGAAGTCCGCGTAGAAAGCTATGTTGCACTCAACGGACGTTTGAGCAAATTATATATTGACCCGAACATAAACCTCGCTAAAGAAAATGAATCATTCCAGCACAAAACTTGGATCTTACCTTTTAACGATGAAATTAAAGGATTTTAGTTTCATCCTCTTTTTTCTCTTTTCATTAAATGCCTTTTCTCAGACTCATATTTCGGGAGTTCTTATGGGAGAATCTGGCGAAAAACTGGCTTATGCAGAAATCTACAATAAATCGAACGCAAGTAAAACAATAACGGACAAAGAAGGAAATTTTGACATTACCCTTTCTGCTTCAGGAACTTATACTCTTGTTTTTTATAAAGACAATTATTCGGTTTTAGAACAAGAGATTTCAGCTCCAAGTTCAAATTTGACGATTACTTTAAACAAAATCACCAATTTATCTGAAGTTGTCATTAAAAATGAAAAAGAAAAAATATTCGCACTTCATAAACTAAAAGACATTGAAGGGACAGCAATTTATGCGGGTAAAAAAACGGAAGTTATTTCTGTAGAACAACTTACAGCCAATAAAGCCACCAATAATCCGAGACAAATTTATGCTCAGGTTGTGGGTTTAACAATTAATGAAAGTTCCGACGGAGGTTTACAGTTAAGTGTTGGCGGACGCGGTTTGGATCCAAATCGAACGGCAAATTTCAACACGCGCCAAAACGGTTACGATATTAGTGCCGATGTTTTGGGTTATCCCGAAAGTTATTACGCAACACCAACAGAAGCACTTGAAGAAGTTCAGATTGTACGTGGCGCTGCATCTTTACAATACGGAACGCAGTTTGGCGGTTTAATCAATTTCCAAATTAAAAGTCCGAGTAAAAAACCAATCGAATTCTTAACCCGAAACACGATTGGTTCTTACGGTTTGTATACTAATTTTTCCAGCTTGAGCGGTACAAAAGGCAAATTCAGCTATTATACGTTTTTCAATTATAAGAAAGGTGGCAGTTTTAGACCGAACTCAGATTTTGAAAGCAAGAGTTATTTTGGTAATCTAAACTATCAGTTTACAGAGAAAACTTCTTTACATTTTGATTATACTCATTTCGATTATCTAGCGCAGCAACCTGGCGGATTAACTGATGAAATGTTCAACCAAGATCCTTCTCAAAGTAACAGAACTCGTAACTGGTTTGCCGTAAACTGGAACTTATTTGCACTTCGACTCAATCATCATTTTGATAACGATGCCGATTTTTCGTTACAGTTATTTGGTTTAGATGCCAGCAGAAATACAGTTGGTTTTAGACCCAACCGCGTTGCACAAGCAGATCCGGGCGGACAACGTGATTTAATTAAAGGCGATTTTGTCAATTGGGGAGCAGAAGCGCGTTATTTAAAAAAATATAATATTGGCAGTAATTCAAATGCTTTCTTAATTGGAGCAAAATACTATCAGGCAGAAAACACCGGGCTTCAAGGTGCTGGAAGTTCTGGAAACGATGCTAATTTTAATTTGGCTTCCGCCGAATTTCCAGGATATCCAAATCAATCAAATTTTAAATATCCGAATTTGAATGTTTCCCTTTTTGGAGAAAACATCTTCAAAATAAATCAGAATTTCTCGATTACACCCGGCTTTAGATATGAAAACATCAAAACGCAGGCAGACGGAACATACCAAAAAATTAATCTTGATGGTGCTGGAAATGTTATTTTAGACGAAACTGTTGTTGAGAATATAGTCAAAAAACGTAATTTCTTTTTATTTGGGGTTGGATTAAGTTATAAACCGCAAAACGGAATAGAGTTCTACGGAAACGTGTCGCAAAACTACCGTTCGGTAACTTTTAATGATATTAGAACCGTAACTACAAGTCAGATCATTTCACCAGACATTACAGATGAAAAAGGATATACCTCTGATATTGGTATTCGAGGTCAGATAAACGACAAAATTAGGTTTGATTCGAGTATTTTTGGTTTATACTACAATGACAAAATTGGAGAATACTTTACCGAAGTCGATGCTAAGTCTGTCAGCATAAGAGATAATCTAGGAACTGCTTTTACTTATGGCTTTGAAACTATGGTAGATTGGAGTTTAAACAAGACTTTCTTTGAAGAAAATCCTAATATAATCTGGAATGTCTTCTCGAATGTCGCGATTACAAATTCTAAGTATTTAAAATCTGCTATTCCAAACATTGAAGGCAATGATGTAGAGTTTGTTCCTCTTTTTAATATTAAAACGGGAACTGGAATTGGTTATAAAAACTTCATGTCGAGTATTCAGCTTACTTATGTATCATCGCAATTTACCGATGCGACTAACCAAGATGTGGGAACAAATGCCATAAGCAGTGGTATTTTTGGTAAAATTCCATCTTATTACGTAGCCGATTTTTCGTCTTCTTATAAATGGAAAAATTGGAAACTAGAAGCCGGTATTAACAATTTTACTGATAATAAATATTTCACCAGACGCGCCACAGGATACCCTGGGCCTGGAATTATTCCATCGGACACTAGAACTTTTTATACTACTTTAGAATTTATTTTCTAAATGTGAAACACAAAAAATCCCAAAACTACATTTAGAGCAGTTTTGGGATTTTTTTTATCATTTGGTTTGGTCTATCTTTTCCTTATCAATAAACTTAACTACTGTTTTACTATTTGTCATTATTAAATAACCAGAAAGAGCTTTCAAAAAATAAAATATAAGCCATGATGCACCCATATATTCATTAATCCTTTCTTTTTGCTTTGCAAATTCATAAATCGTTGAGCAAAGTTTAGGAAGTGCTTCAATAAAAACATCTGCTCCAATTACAATAACAACAATAGAAAGCACCGTTTTATACGGGATATTCAAATCTATTTTGTCTTGAGAAAAATTTTTGTCAAGTCTTAATTTTTCAATTAACCAAGCTGATTTAAAAAGAAAAACACTTGCTACAAGAAGATAAAGAATAAGTGTGCCAAAAGTAATAATCCAAGCAGCTATTAAATTTTTCCAATTCAATCCACTATCAGATGTAAAAGCAAAGGTTGAAGCAAATTGTGTTATAACATACACGCTATTTATTAAAAGCCAAAGACCAATTCCTTTTATAATAATACTCCAAAATGTCTTAATCTCCATAAATTTATTTTTCCTGTATACAAATGGTAAAACCAATTAATCTAAACAATTCCTTTCTCAATCATCTCCAGCATTACTGGCGAAGCATTTTTAAAAGTCGGTGGTTGTTCGATAATACTTCCAGCGTTTTTCTTATTTACTTTAAAAGTCAAATCATTGTCTGTTGTAAAAAGTAAAGCTGTCAAAAAAGGATTTTTAATATAAGAACCCAAAACCATTAAAGCTTCATCTAAAGTATGAATACTTTCTATTTCTTCGGTTTTATAACGCGTTGTTAACGAAATCGAATAGGTGTCATCTTCATTCAAAACCAATCTGAAATAGATGTTTTTGATTTCGGTATCGCCAATAGTTTTAGCTAAAGTTAGTTTGGCAAAAGTGCCGCTCGTTATGCTTTCTTTCACGCGTTCGCAGAAAAGAGCAAATATAGGTTCGTAAGACATGTTTTTTAATTTATTTTCTAAGGTTCTAAAATGGCTGATGAATCACTAAGTTTTTAAATTCTTTGTGATTCTCTGCGCATTCTTTGTGGAACTTTGTGATATAGCTATTTCCCAGTAAATTCAGCTTTTCGTTTTTCTAAAAATGCAGTAGTTCCTTCTTTAAAATCTTGAGTTCCGAAGCATTTTCCGAATGATTTTATCTCCGTATCAAATCCGTTTTTACCATCTGTAAAGTTAGCGTTTATAGATTTTATCGCTTTGCTGATCGCAAAAGGAGCATTTTTGATTATTTTTTGAGCAATTGCTTTAGTAAAATCTAAAAGCTCTGCCTGCGTTACTACATGATTTACTAAACCATATTGTTTCGCATCATCTGCAGTAATCATTCCAGCTGTCATAATCATTTCCATCGCACGACCTTTACCTACTAATTGTGGCAAACGCTGTGTTCCTCCGTAACCTGGAATCAATCCTAAACTTACTTCTGGCAATCCCATTTTAGCATTATCAGACGCAATTCTAAAATGACAAGCCATTGCCAATTCTAATCCACCGCCAAGAGCAAAACCATTAACTGCTGCAATAACTGGTTTCTTTAAATTTTCGATATAATCAAAAAGAGATTCCTGCCCTTCAGCTGCCAATTGTGCTCCTTCAATAATGGTATAATTAGCAAATTCCGAAATATCAGCTCCAGCTACAAATGCTTTCTCTCCACTTCCGGTTACTATAATTACTCGAACATCGTTGTTTTTACCTAATATTTTTATTGCTTTATTTAGATCACTAATCGTTGCTTTGTTTAAAGCATTTAGCTTTGTTGGACGATTAATAGTTACGACCGCAATATTTTCTTCAATAGAAATTAAAAGATTTTCGTAGTTCATGACGCTTTTTTTAGGAGTTTGTGATCGGTAAAGAAACTATAAATGTGGTTCCTTTTCCATAAGTTGACTCAAAGGTAATTGTTCCTTTGTAATTTTCGATGATGTTTTTAATAATTCCCAATCCAAGTCCCATTCCACTGGTTTTGGTTGTAAATTTAGGTTCGAAAATTCTGCCGATATCCAGTTTCTGAATTCCGATTCCGTTATCTTTTACTGCAATTTCAACATTGTTCTGTTTGCGCATTACGGTAACTAAAATTGATTTATGGAATTGGCTGTCTGGAATTGCTTGTGTGGCATTTTTAACCAAATTGGTAATCACACGAATTAATTGTGTTCGATCCATTTTAGAAATGATCTCTGGTTCTGGACTTTCAAAAACAATATAATCTTCATTAAAAATATCCAGCGCTAATTCTACTACCTCAACTACATTCAAAGTTTCGTTTTGTTGTGCTGGCATAGAAGCAAAGTTAGAAAATGCAGAAGCTACGGCTGTCATGGTATCAATCTGCTGTATTAAAGTCTCTGAATAATCATTCATTTTCTGCTTAACATCTGGAGCTGTTGGATCAAACTTTCGTTGAAAACTCTGCACAGTCAAACGCATCGGCGTAAGCGGATTTTTAATTTCGTGTGCTACTTGTTTTGCCATTTCGCGCCAAGCTTCTTCACGCTCACTTTGGGCCAATTTTACAGCACTGGTTTCTAGTTTATCTACCATTCCGTTATAAGCATTAATCAAGAAGTTGATTTCTTTGCTGGTAGCTTCTAAAACAATTTTCTCGTTTTTCTGCTCTAAATTGGTTTCTTCCAATTTATCTGAAATGGTTTTTAGAGATTTTGTAATATAAGTCGATAAGAAATAGGCCAATGCAAAAGCCACAATCAGCATAAACGAATATACTTGGCTCAGTCGAATTAAAAAAGTATTCAATTCGTTGTCATAATAACCATCGTCTTCTAAATATGGAAGATTTAAAACTCCAAGCGGTTTAAATTTTTCGTCTTTTATTAAACTATAAGACGATCTATTTTTAACTCCGTCGATGGTTTTAATATCTACAAAACGCTTTTCTATAGAAGAACGTACTAATTTTAGAATATATGCCGGAATTGGCGGCGCGACTTTATCTACGGCAAAAGACTCTTTAGAAGATTTTAATAATTTCCCGTCAAGGCTGTAAATGTTGATTTCGATTTTGTGAATCTGCGCTAATTCGTGGATTTTATCTTTAAAGATCAAATCTAGATTAGCCGTTTTCAGTGGATATGTTGTAGTTGCCAGCACATAATTGATATGTTCTTTTACGGCATTTTCTTTACGTTCAAGTCGTTCTTGATGATATTCTTTGGCTTCTGTTTTAAATTGAATAATAGAAATAGATGCCAATAAAAAAGATGCCACAACAATCAATACAATCATCGATAGGAAAATCCTAGTTCGCAATGAAAGCATCGACATTTTGAGGTTGTTCAGCATATAGTTTTTTGTTTCAAGTTTCAAGTTTCAGGTTTCAGGTTTCAGGTTTCGCTGCGATTGACAACTTGAAACCTGAAACTAAAAATACTATTTCTTTTCTCTTATTCTTTTATAAAATTGAAAGCCCAACATTAGTAAAACTGAAAATAAAATGATTCCGATTACACCAAAAATCCAATTCACAGCACTTTTTAAAACTACCAAAAAAACTATAGCAAACAAAATTATGGTAGCACCTTCATTCCACAAACGCATAAAATTACTAGAATATTTCACTTCATGATTTTGTAATTGTTTGAAAATTTGATGACATTTTAAATGATACAAATACAAAAGGAAAACAAAGCACAACTTTACATGCATCCAAGGCATTTTGAGCCAAGCGTTACCTAAATCAGTAAAAAGTAACATCCAAAAAGCAAAAATACTTGCCAAAATTGCTGATGGCCATGTAATAATATACCACAAGCGATAAGACATAATTTTAAATTGCTCCTGTAAAATTTCTTTTTCAGGAGATGGTTTTTCACTAGCCTCAATTTGATATACAAATAAGCGTACTATATTAAATAACCCAACAAACCAAGTTAATACAAAGATTATGTGTAATGACTTTAAGTAGTTATAGTATTCCATAATTATTTATTTCAAGTTTCAAGTTTAAGGTTTTTTTTAAAGTTGATTATAACCTTAAACTTGAAACAAATATTATTTAGCCCAATCATTAATCCAATTACCTACAGTTTCACACCATTCGTCGTCGTCATTCAAACACGGAATCGCTAAGAATTGTTTACCGCCATTGGCTTCAAAATCTTCTTTAGCGCGCATGGCAATTTCTTCTAATGTTTCTAAACAATCCGACACGAAAGCTGGAGTTACAACAGCTAAATTCTTGATGCCTTTTGCCGGCATTTTATCAATTTCAATATCGGTGTAAGGTTCTAGCCATTTATCGCCCGCTAAACGAGATTGAAAAGTCAAACTGTATTTATCTTCTGGAAGACCCAATAATTTTACAACTTGTTTTGTAGTTTCATAACATTGATGACGGTAGCAAAAATCATGCGCTGGAGATGGCGTATTACAACATGAACCATCAATTTTACAATGTGATTTTGTTACATCCGTTTTGCGAATATGACGCTCTGGGATTCCATGATAAGAAAACAATAAATGATCGTATTCAAAAGTTCCTAAATGTTTCTGAATAGAATCTGCTAAATTTTTAATGTAATCTGGTTTGTTATAGAATGCTGGAACATCGGTAAAAGTCATTTCTGGAAATTTACTTTTTCTAATTTCTTCTGCTTTAACTAAAATAGTCAAAGTAGAAGCCATTGCATATTGTGGATATAATGGAAAAAGCAATACTTCGGTAACTCCTTTATCATGCAATTCTTGAAGTCCTTTTTCGATGGTCATAGATCCGTAACGCATTGCTAATGCAACAGGAACATTTACTAAAGGCTGCACTTTTTTCTGCATTCTTTCGGAAAGAACCACTAAAGGAGAACCTTCTTCCCACCAGATTTTTGCATAAGCATGTGCAGATTCTTCTGGTCTTTTTCTTAAAATAATACCGCGAACTAACAACGCTCTCAATAAATACGGAACATCGATCACGTATTTATCCATTAAAAATTCGTCTAAATAGGGTTTAACATCTTTTGGAGTTGGACTTTCGGGAGAACCTAAGTTTACTAATAATACGCCTTTCATTATATTTTTTTTGTTTTTCATTAAGTATCATTCCGAAGAATGAAAATTTCGTCAAAAGTAGAACTTGCTGCTTTTTTGAAATATGATAATTATTACTTTTTATTTATATCTTGATTTATAAAACTGATTGATACTTCTCTAAAAGTCATTGGTTGGAAAAGTTATCATTTCTTTTTTTATTTTAACTTCTTTCTTATTTATTAAACATTCTATTTCTCCATTTTCAATATTTACTAAAGCAACATTTTCTTTTCCAAAAGTAACTTTAAGCTTTCCTGATCTTACAGAAATAAATTTAATTTTAGTCTTTCTTTTACTGCACTTTGTAACCACTTCTGCCTTCCATTTGATTATTCCGTTTTGTATAGCAATTAAGTTTTGATTTTTCTTCTCTATACAAAAAGTTATTCCTCCTACATATTCTATTCCTTCAAGTTTCAATAATTCATCATAATTTGGTTTATCTTGGGAGTTGTCTTGCGCGAACGATTTAAACATACAGAAGAAAACAAGTAAAAAGAAAAACTTCTTTTTCATTTTATTATACATTCGTATTAATTGACATTAAATATTTTTTTGGAGTTGTGGCAAATTTTTTCTTGAATGCCGCTATAAAATGACTTCCGGTACTATAACCAATTTTCAATCCAACTTCATTTACATTATAAGAACCGCTGTCGAGTAGTTTTCTAGCAAAATCCATTTTGTAATCAAATAGAAAGCCATAAACAGTATCGCCGTAAATTTGTTTAAAACCCATTTTTAGCTTCTTCAAAGTCAAACCAATTTCATCTGCCAACTCTTGTAATCCGGGCGGTTCAGCCATATTAGCGATGATAATTTCTTTGGCTTTTCTGATTTTTAAAACGTTGTCTTCATCAATCAAAAACGGACATTGTTCTGCATTTGGATCTTCGGTTCTGTTGAAATACAAACTCAACAATTCGTACCCTTTTCCTTTATAATAAAGGTTTTTTATTGATGGATGAAGGTTATAATGAAATAGCTGACTTAGTACAATTGCCATTGACGGACTGATATTTCCTTCGTTATAATACTTTTTGTCTTTATTATCTGGACTCAAAAAAGTAATATAATCGGCTTCTGCAGAAAACAACGCGTGAAATTTCTTGATCGATACAATTACAGAAATCACCCAAGAATTTGGAGAAAGCTCTAAATGAAGCGGTAATTCTTTCTGTGGATTGTACAAAAGCAATGATTTTTCTTCCTTCAATTCTAAAGAATATGTGCCTTCATTAAACAAAAATTTTGCATTGCCTTTTATCCCGAAATGAAACTGTATCAGGCCACTACCAATTTCGCGCTGTGCAAAATAAGGTTCTAGACTGTCATTCTGAAAACGGATAAGCGTAAAGTCGTCTTCAATCTTTATAATTTCTTGAGAACTCATAGCGATATTTTTTTGAAAGATAAATGGAAAGAAATGTAATTTATTATTTAGAATGACTCTAAACAAAATATTTCTAACAACTTGATTTTGCTACAAAAATAATCCTTTTTGCATAAAAACAGACGTTTAGAAACAAAAAAACATTTAGCGACACAAATAGTACTTTGAGCGTTACTTTTATAAACTCTATAATAATAATTTTGTTCCACTTTTATGAAAGTGAATTTATGGAAAACAATAACGTACCGAAACACCTATATTTTTATTCAGTTGGTCTGAGTTATAAAAAAGCTGATGCTGAGGTAAGAGGTCAATTTAGTTTGGATGCAGCTGCCAAAACGCGTTTGCTGGAACAAGCTAAAAACGAAGGAATAGAAAGCTTAATTGTCACTTCGACTTGCAACAGAACCGAGATCTACGGTTTTGCAGAACACCCATTTCAATTAATAAAACTAATTTGCGATAATAGTAAAGGTTCTGTTGACTCTTTTCAGAAAGTTGGTTTTGTCTATAAAAATCAAGAAGCAATCAATCATATGTTTCGCGTAGGAACTGGTTTAGACAGTCAGATTCTTGGAGATTTTGAAATTATTTCTCAAATCAAGACGAGTTTTGCTCATTCAAAATCAATGAATTTAGTGAATTCTTTTCTTGAAAGATTGGTTAATTCGGTAATTCAAGCCAGCAAAAAAATAAAAACAGATACTGAGATTAGTTCAGGAGCAACTTCTGTTTCTTTTGCTTCTGTGCAATACATTCTTAAAAATGTTGAGGACATTAGTAACAAAAATATCCTATTGTTCGGAACTGGGAAAATTGGAAGAAATACTTGCGAAAATCTAGTAAAACATACTAAAAACGAACATATTACTTTAATCAACAGAACAAAAGATAAAGCGGAGAAATTGGCTGGAAAATTGAATCTGATTGTTAAAGATTATTCAGAGTTACATCTTGAACTTCAAAAAGCCGATGTTGTTGTTGTAGCAACTGGCGCGCAAAACCCAACAGTTGACAAAGCAATCTTAAATCTTAAAAAACCTTTATTGATTTTAGATTTGTCTATTCCTAAAAACGTACACGAAAATGTAGAGGAATTAGAGGGCGTTACTTTAATTCACATGGATTATTTGTCTCAATTGACAGACGAAACTTTAGAAAACCGCAAACTGCACATTCCTGCTGCCGAAGAAATTATCGAAGAAATCAAAGAAGAGTTTACAACTTGGATGAAAGGACGCAAATTTGCACCTACTATAAATGCTTTAAAAGAAAAACTGAATGCCATCAAAAATTCAGAATTAGACTTTCAAAGCAGAAAAATAACCGATTTTAATGAAGCACAAGCTGAAATCATCAGCAATAGAATCATTCAAAAAATCACTACTCATTTCGCCAATCATTTAAAAGACGACGACACCATGGTCGATGAAAGCATCGAATGGATCGAAAAAGTCTTCAAAATAAAAGCATCTTAAGTTTTTTTACCATTAAGATATTAAGTTAATTAAGCTTTGTGGTTAAAAAATCAATGAAAGTGAATCATTAAGACATAAGAATTAATTAAACTTTGTGTTTACAAAGACAACCTTAACTTTCTTAATATCTTAATGGTAAAAAATAAAAAGTTCAATGACAAAAAAAGAGGTTACGCAATTAGCTTATGAAATTACAGGTTTTGCCATAAAAGTGCATAAAGCTTTAGGTCCTGGATTATTAGAAAGCATTTATGAGCAATGTCTAAAATATGAATTAGAACAAAACGGATATAATGTTAAACAACAACTATCTGTAAAAATAGATTATTATGATCTTGAGTTAGAATCAGATTTAAGAATCGATTTATTGGTTAATGATTGTGTTGTTGTAGAATTAAAAGCAATAGAAAATCTATTACCAATTCATGAAGCACAATTGTTAACTTACATGAAATTATTACAAAGACCCCAAGGATTATTAATTAATTTTAATACTCTAAATATAACAAAATCAATGAAACCGTTAGTGAATGATCATTTTGCAAGATTAATAGATTAGTCAGCTTCATTAACTTAAAAAAATCAACCCAAAGCTTAATGAATCTTAATGTCTTAATGGTTCAAAAAAAGCCAAAGCATGATTTTAAAAAATAAAAATGGCAGAAAAAACAATACGAATAGGAACGCGCGATAGCGAATTGGCACTTTGGCAAGCTCATACCGTTGAGAAACAATTAAACGACTTAGGTTACAAAACAACAATTGTTGCGGTAAAATCTACAGGCGATATTATTTTAGACAAACCGCTTTACGAACTTGGCATTACCGGAATTTTCACCAAAACACTAGACATTGCAATGATTAACGGCGATATTGATATTGCTGTTCATTCAATGAAAGATGTTCCAACGGCTTTGCCAAAAGGTATTGTTCAAGCAGCAGTTTTAGAAAGAGCCAATGTTTTAGACATTTTAGTTCACAAAGGAAATTCTGATTTTACAAATAAAGAAAGCACCATTGCGACCGGAAGTTTACGCCGTCAGGCAATGTGGCTTCACAAATACCCAAATCATACTGTTGTTGATTTACGTGGAAACGTAAATACGCGTATGCAGAAATTACAAGAAAACAACTGGGACGGTGCTGTTTTTGCTGCTGCTGGTTTGGAGCGCATTAACCTAAAACCAGAAAACGTTATTGATTTAGATTGGATGATTCCCGCTCCGGCACAAGGAGCAATGCTTGTTGTAGCAATGGAAAATGACAATTATACTTTGGATGCTTTATCACAATTGAATCATATTGAAACTGAAATTTGCACCTATATCGAACGTCAGTTTTTGCGAACTCTTGAAGGTGGTTGCACGGCGCCAATTGGAGCTTTAGTAAAATATAATGAAGACGAAGACACGCTTCATTTTCAAGGTGTTTTACTTTCTATTGATGGAAAACAAAAATTAGAAATCAATAAAACGGTTGACATTTCAGAGTGGAAAAAACTAGGTTTCCACGCAGCACAGGAAATCCTGAACGATGGCGGAACCGAATTGATGAAAACTATTAAAGATTCACTGAAAAAATAATGGCAAAGTCAATTCAAATATTATCTACAAAAAAGCTTTCGAGCGTTCAAAAACAGGAATTAGTAAAAGCTGGTTTTGAAGTTACAGAAGCAGATTTTATTCAAACAGAAAACAAACCTTTTGAGATTAAAAACCTCAACGACAATTTGATATTTACGAGTCAAAATGCAGTTCACAGCGTTTTATCTCAACCAAATTGGGAAGATTTAAAATCTAAAAATGTATTTTGTGTTGGATTAAAAACAAAGATTCTTTTATCTGAAAGTGGCTTTAATGTTGTGGCTTATACCGGTTATGCTTCAGATTTAGCCGAAATCATCACTTTGATTTACCGAACAGAAAGTTATACTTTTTTCAGCGGAAACCTTCGCAGAGAAACATTACCAAAAGCTTTAAAAGACGCTGATGTAAAATTTAATGAGATTCAGGTTTACGATACTTCTTTAACGCCTCAAAAAATAAAAACTTCGGTTGAAGCTATTTTGTTTTTCAGTCCGTCTGGTGTTGAGAGTTATTTAAAAGAGAATACTATCAAAAAAGAAACTTGCTTTTGTATTGGAGAAACTACAGCGCAAGCATTAGAAAAAATCACAAAAAACATCATAATCGCGGATCAACAAAGTGTTGAAGACGTAATTGAAGATGTAATCAACGAATATAAATAACAATCCTATTATCTCCTACAAGGTTTCCAAAACCTTGTAGGTGTTAAACAATCCAATAACAATACCTACAAGGTTTTGGAAACCTTGCAGGATAAATAAACAAGACATGTTAAAAAACGATCTATTTCTAAAAGCATTAAAAGGAGAAACTGTTCAACGTCCGCCAGTATGGATGATGCGTCAGGCAGGAAGATATTTACCAGAATTTAGAGCTTTGCGTGATAAATATGATTTCTTTACGCGTTGTGAAACTCCAGAATTGGCTGCAGAAATTACGGTTCAACCAATTCGCAGAATTGCTCCAGATGCCGCTATTTTATTTTCAGATATTTTGGTAGTACCACGCGCAATGGGAATTCACGTTGAATTGAAAGATAACTTGGGACCAATTATTCCAGATCCAATTCGTACAATGGAGCAAGTAAATCAGGTTTTTGTTCCAGATGTAAATGAAACTTTAGGTTACGTTTTTGACGCTGTTAAATTGACTAAAGAAATGTTGAACGACGAAGTGCCATTAATTGGTTTCGCTGGTTCGCCTTGGACAATTTTCTGTTATGCTGTTGAAGGAAAAGGTTCTAAAAGCTTTGACACTGCAAAAGGATTCTGTTTTTCAAATCCAGTTGCGGCACATACTTTATTACAAAAAATTACAGATACGACTATTTTATATTTAAAAGAAAAAGTAAACGCTGGTGTTGATGCCGTTCAGATTTTTGATTCTTGGGGAGGAATGCTTTCTCCTGTTGATTATCAAGAGTTTTCATGGAAATATATTAATCAAATCGTTGAAGCATTGGCAGAAGTTACTCCGGTTATTGTTTTCGGAAAAGGATGTTGGTTTGCCTTAAACGAAATGGGTAAAAGTAAAGCTTCAGGTATTGGTGTAGACTGGACTTGTTCTGCAAGAAATGCTCGTTATTTATCTGGAGGGCAAAAAACGCTTCAAGGAAACTTTGATCCATCAAGATTGCTTTCTCCAATTCCAACCATCAAAAAAATGGTTCACGAAATGATTGACGAGTTCGGAAAAGACAAATACATTGTAAATTTAGGTCACGGTATTTTACCACATATCCCAGTAGATCACGCCAAAGCGTTTATTGACGCGGTGAAAGAATACGGGAATTAATATTTAGTTCTACTTCCTGCAAGGTTTCCAAAACCTTGTAGGAAATACATTTTAATGAGAATAGAACCCGAAATTAAAATCAATCAAGATTCTATGAAAGAAACACATATTACTGATATTGAAAAAGTAGAACCTAATTTTATTGGTTTTAATATATTTGTTTTATTTGTTTTTATCATTTGGTGGTACAATGTTATTAGCTCGATCGTTTTTCATCATTATTCTTTATCAGGTGAAAAGCAAATCTTTGAAATATTTCTTTATGCTACAGGTTCATTTGGTTTACCATTATTATATACTTTTTATATTTTAGCTCACATCCAATACGCCAAAATAAAGAAACAGTCTCTATATTTCAAACTTATAGGATTGACTTGGTTACCAACAATAATTGCTTTAATCGCATTTATTTATATTCAATCAACAATTGACAATCGGGTATATTTCGAATAAAAAACAACTCATACGAAAATAAAATGCTCAACAAAGGTTTACAAGACGAAGAAAAAATTAGAATCGACAATGTATTAAAGACATTGCGAACTATCGTTTTTGTACCTCAGCCATTAAGCAGTTCAGCAAAGATTGATATTGAAAATCAATTGAAAGATTTTGGCTTGAATATCAAAACTTTAGTTGATTATCAGAATGAAGAATTGATTACATTATTAATTCGTCTTCATTTCGATTGGGATCAAATGGAGCAATTTGCTGACTTTTTAATGGAATTTTCTAAAGCTAAAAACTACAACTTTCAAGAAAAAGCTTTAGCCATTTATCAATACATTCAACAGGAAAGCAAAGTCTTTTCTTTCGGAATCAATACTAAAATCGCTTCCGCTAAAAACAAATAGAGATGAGTTTTACAGATTGGAAAATAGACCGAATTGAAAATATTATTCCCGAAGAGTTTTATCAACTTATAGACAAGAATAGACATCATATAGGAAAGACTTTTCCCGTAACCTTATCTGATTGTGACACTTATCAAAAAACCGAAGATTTCATTAACTTCTGTATTGACAAAGAAAAAAACAAAGAAGGTTATTATTTTTACGCCAAAGATTTAAAAACCAATACTTTAATTGGTTATCTGTGTATAAAAAGCATCCATTTAAGAATTTCAAAATGTGAATTTGGTTATTTTACGGATGAAGATTATCAAGGAAAAGGAGTTACATCAAAAATGGTTTCTACAGCACTTGATTTTAGTTTCAATGAATTGATGATGAACAAGGTTTTCATCTGTACTTCAGAAATTAATTTGGCAAGCCAGCGAATTGCATTAAAACATAACTTTAAACAAGAAGGAATTTTACGAGACGAATTTAGAAACGGTGACGGCACTTTGCAAAATACCGTTTATTTCGGCTTGATTAAATCAGAATATAATGAAAGATAAAATTTATTAAACAGAATTATTCCTAAATGAGAAAATTATTATTCTTTTTTGTTTTTTTGTTTTGTTTCAAAAGTTACTCTCAAAATTCTTTGAAAAAAGATAGTATTACAATTTCTAATTATATAAAAAAGCAAAAACTTTTAAGTAAAAACCCTGAAATTTTAGTAATTAAAGATAAAAAATGGGTAGACTTAATTAATAATTATTCAAACTCAAAGCAAAAACTAATCAATAATAAGCTTCTAAAAAAGTTAAAAAATGAATCAATAGCAGTACGATTTAAACAAAATGATCCATCTGTAAATTCCGAAATCATTACAATTATAAAAAAAGGAAATAACGACTCTATAAATAAACTTTTCAGAGAATTAATATCTTATTCATTCAATAATAAACCAAAACAAATAGACAATAATTTAAAACTACTGCTATTTGAATCTATCAATAATCCTGAACTTGAAACTTCTACTGCCTTTATGATTTCCAGTTTAAAAATAGATGGTTTTGAAAAAATTATTGAAAACTTGTTGTTATCTGGAAAATCAGTTGATGAGATAACATTGTTTTATTGTTTAAAAGATTCTAATAATTCAAATACAATTGATTATATAATCAATTCAGTTCTTAATACAAATAAACATATAAATGAAAAAAAATTATTTAACAAAAAATTCATTAGCACATTAGATATAATAATATGTAACAAGAAAGGGAATGATGTTTTAAAAGAAAAATCATTATCGTTTTGCATTCAACTGTTAGATAAATACCCAATAACACTTGAGCTTCTAAACAAAAGTTCAATACGTGCTTACCAAAACAGAGAGCCCTTTTTATTGGGAGGAGACTTTGAAAATCAACTTGGCATTTTGTATTTATTAATTAAGAATAATGATCAACGAATAATACCTTTTTTAAAATTACTTCAAAAATTAGGCGTCAAAGACAACATACAATTTGATTTCTTATTTTGGAAATTTGATGAGGATAAATCAGACGCGGTTTTTAACAAATTATTATCCGATTTTCAGTATTATTTTTCAATGGTTTATGAATTAGATCGAAAAGATATTTTATTGAATGATGACAATCTTATGATCAAAGTTTTAAGTAATTTTGAAAAAACACCAACATTTGCAGGAATGGAACACCAAGTTTTCATCGGATGGAATATTGGTCATATAAGGTATCTAATGACCGTTTTCTATAAATTAGATAAATCTAAATTTTTAACTATTTTAAATAATTCAATAAAATCTCCAGAAGACAAAAATTTATTTATCAAAATCTATGAAGAGTATAATCGATCGAGTATTGATTCTTATATTTTGAATCAAAAACTTTACACAAATACCTCAAATAAATATGATAATTTTGATACTGGCGTTTATTTAAGTAAAAGAAAAATTGATCTATGCAATTCATTTCTAAATGATATGAAAATTGCAGATTATAAAATCATTGAAAGTTACAGTCCTGAATATGAAGACAACTTTGAGAAAACAATCTATTTAAAAAATTTCTTAAATGTTATTAAAAATCATTCAAATAATGAATTAAAAAACATGGATTATTTCTTTGAAAACGTATACAAGAAAAGTAATGACGAAAGTTCAGATTACGATGAGAAATTTGAATCTAACTGTTATATAACATTCCAAAATATGGTATACTTCATCAAAGTGAATGAAAAAATAGATGCAAGAAAACTAGTTATGAATCGCATTTCTGAAAAGCTTTTAAACTCAATAAAAAGTTCAAATCATTTTGTTGAATTAGATTTCTGGAAAGTAAATAACTCATCAATTTATACTTTCGGAAATCCAGACATTGTAAATGGTATTTTAAGTAAATATGATTTTAAAAATTAATTATTACACATGAAAGATAAATTTTACGCATACATACAAAAGTTACAAGACCAGATTTGCGCTGGATTAGAAGCCGTTGACGGAACTGCAAAATTCCAAGAAGATCTTTGGAAACGCCCAGAAGGTGGCGGAGGAAGAACGCGCGTCATCGAAAACGGAGCCGTTTTTGAAAAAGGCGGTGTAAACATTTCGGCCGTTCACGGAAAATTACCCGAAGCCATGCAAAAAATGTTTGGCGTTGGCGAAGCCGATTTCTTTGCTTGTGGATTGAGTTTGGTTTTGCACCCGAAAAACCCGATGGTTCCTACTGTGCACGCCAATTGGCGATATTTTGAAATGTATGACGAAAAAGGAAATGTAATCGAACAATGGTTCGGCGGCGGACAGGATTTAACACCCTATTATTTGTTTGAAGAAGATGGAAAACACTTTCATCAAACGTGTAAAACGGCTTGTGACAAACACAATCCAGAGTTTTATCCAAAATATAAAAAACAATGCGACGCTTATTTCTGGAATGCACATAGAAACGAAGCTCGCGGACTTGGCGGTTTATTCTTTGATTATTGCAAAGCAAATGAGCAAATGTCGATGGAAGATTGGTACAACTTTGTAACCGAAGTTGGAAATAGTTTCCTTGAAGCTTATGTTCCAATTGTAGAAAAAAGAAAAGATTTGCCTTATACAGCTGAACAAAGAAACTGGCAGGAAATTCGTCGTGGTCGTTATGTTGAATTCAATTTGGTTCACGACAAAGGAACTTTATTCGGTTTAAAGACTAACGGAAGAATTGAAAGTATCTTGATGAGTTTGCCTCCACATGTACAATGGGTTTACGATCATCATCCTGAAGCTGGAAGTATTGAAGAGAAATTATTACAAGTATTAGAAAAACCTATAGATTGGATTTAACAATAAACTAAAATCTCATTATCATGGAAAAGAAACATGTACAATTAGCACAATTAGACTGTATGCATTCTGGAAAAGGATTTATTGCAGCTTTAGATCAAAGTGGCGGCAGTACGCCGAAAGCATTATCGCAATATGGCGTTGAAGAAAGCAGTTTCAAAAATGAAGAAGAAATGTACACGCTTGTACATGAAATGAGAACTAGAATTATTAAAAGTCCAGCCTTTGACAGTAAATATATTTTGGGCGCTATTTTGTTTGAAAACACGATGGATCGCAAAATTGACGGACAATGGACTGCCGATTATTTGTGGGAGAAAAAAAACATAGTTCCTTTTCTAAAAATTGATAAAGGACTTGCTGATCTTGCAAATGGTGTACAATTGATGAAACCGATTTCTGGGTTGGATGAATTATTGACAAGAGCAGTAGAACGAAATGTTTTTGGCACTAAAATGCGTTCTGTGATTAAGGAAGCCAATGAAACTGGAATTCGCGAAGTTGTAAAACAGCAATTTGAAGTAGGAAAGCAAATCTTTGCAAAAGGTCTTATTCCGATCATTGAACCTGAAGTTGATATTTACAGCGCTGATAAAGAAAAATCAGAAGAAATTCTAAAAGAAGAAATCATAAAACAGTTGAATTTACTGGATAATGATGTGAAAGTGATGTTGAAACTTTCTATTCCAACTGTGAATGATTTTTACAAAGAATTAATGTCAGACCCGCATGTTGTGCGCGTCGTTGCTCTTTCTGGCGGCTATTCTACAGAAGAAGCCAATCAGAAATTGGCAGAAAATCATGGATTAATTGCAAGTTTTTCAAGAGCATTATCTGAAGGACTTTCGGCTAATCAATCTGATGAAGAGTTTGACGCTAAAATTGGTCAGACGATTCAGGAGATTTATAAAGCTTCGATTACATAATAAACTTTTTGAAGAAATATAATATGCTATATAAATATATCGCTCCGCTGGAGCTCTGTTAAAACGCTAATACAAATATCCTATAAACATTGTGCTCCTCTGGAGCTAAAAACAAAACAAAAAACACAATTTTTCAAAAGCTCCAGCAGAGCGAAATATTTATAGCATAGAATTACAATTTCTAAAAATAGCACCAGCGGTGCGGCATATTTATAGCAAAACAAAATATCATAAGGCACGATTTTAAAAAAGCTCGAGAGGAGCGAAATGTTTATAGCAAAAAAAGTACGATTCCTAAAAAAGCACCAGCGGTGCGGCATATTAATGGCAAACACTTATTCTCAATTATATATTCAAATTGTTTTCGCTGTCAAAGGCAGACAAAATTTAATTTCCAACAAATGGAAAGAAGAACTGTTTAAATATATAACTGGAATTGTTTCTAATGAACAACAGAAATTGATTGCCATAAACGGAATGCCAGATCACATTCATATCTTATATTGGATTAAAACCCAATAAAGCGTTGTCAGATTTGGTTAGAGATATAAAAGCTAATTCATCCCGATTCATCAATGAAAAAGGGTGGATAAATGGAAAATTTGAATGGCAAACTGGATTTGGAGCTTTTTCTTATAGTCATTCACAATTGACAAATGTTATCAATTACATTCAAAATCAGGAAGAGCATCATAAAACAAAAACATTCAAAGAAGAATATTTAGAATTTTTGAAATTGTTTAATATTGATTTTAAAGATGAATATCTATTTGAAGAAATATAATTTATATAAATATATCGCTCCGCTGGAGCTCGTTTAAAACCTAATATGAATATTCTATAAACATTGTGCTCCGCTGGAGCTAAAACAAAATTTAATACAAATTCTATAAACATTAGGCTCTTCCAGAGCTGAATACAAAATAACAATAACGGTTTAAGAAGGAAGATTAACGACTAATGATTCACACATTCAAAGTCAAAATCTAAAATCTAAAATCTAAAATCTAAAATTATTATGTTCCCATTACACAGAGGCAGAAGATTAAGAGTAAATGAATCAATTCGTTCTTTAGTTCGTGAAACAAGTTTGAGTCCATCAGACTTTATGTTTCCAATGTTTGTTGCTGAAGGCGAAAATGTAAAAGTTGAAATCGCATCAATGCCCGGAATTTTCCGCAGATCAATAGATTTAACGGTTGAAGAAGTAAAAGAAATTTATGCTTTAGGTATTCGCGCCGTTAACATTTATGTGAAAGTAAGCGAAAACCTAAAAGACAATACAGGAAAAGAAGCTTGGAATAATGATGGATTAATGCAACAGGCAATTCGCGCCATCAAATCGGCTTGCCCAGAAATGATTGTAATGCCAGATGTTGCCCTTGATCCCTACTCAATTTATGGTCATGACGGAATTATAGCCAATGGTGATGTTGAAAACGACAGCACTGTTGAAGCATTAGTAAAAATGGCCGTTTCTCACGCTCAAGCCGGAGCTGATTTTGTGGCGCCAAGCGACATGATGGACGGACGTGTTTTACGCTTAAGAGAAGGCTTAGATAAAGCTGGTTTTCATAATGTAGGTATTATGAGTTATTCGGCTAAATATGCATCTGCTTTTTACGGACCATTTCGTGATGCTTTAGATTCTGCTCCAAAAGAAGCTGATGTTGAAGTTCCGAAAGATAAAAAGACCTATCAAATGGATTACGCTAATCGCATCGAAGCGATAAAAGAAGCTTTATGGGATGTTGAAGAGGGTGCAGATATGGTTATGGTAAAACCAGGAATTGCTTATTTGGATATTGTTCGCGAAGTAAAAAATGCTGTAAATGTTCCTGTCACGGTTTATCATGTTTCTGGAGAATATGCTATGATCAAAGCGGCTGCCGAAAGAGGATGGCTTGACAATGATAAAATCATGATGGAACAGCTTATGTGTATTAAACGTGCTGGTGCAAGTTTGATTTCAACTTATTTTGCAAAAGAAGCTGCAATATTTTTAAATCAATAAAAATGAAAAAAATATTATTCTTATCTGCTGTTTTAGCTTTTGCTTCATGTAAAAAAGAAACAACTGAAAACCCTGATCAAAAAACAACAGAAACTTACTCAGAAGGAGAATCGGCGAAAGCCAAAAGTCCAGAAGATCTAGGTAAACAAATATTTGAAGGAAAAGGAAATTGCATTTCCTGCCATCAAACAGATCAAAAAATTATTGGACCAAGTCTTCAAGAAATTGCAAAAATCTACAAAGACAAAAATGGCAGCATTGTAACTTTCCTTAAAGGAAATGCAGATCCTATTGTAGATCCAAGTCAGTTTTCTGTTATGAAGACAAACTTTCCTGTAACACAGGCAATGTCAGACGAAGAATTGAAAGGCATTGAAAGCTACATTAAAAGTTACTTAAAATAAGAGTATAAAAAAACGGCGCTAGATTAGCGCCGTTTTTAATTCTATATATTACCAGATTTTAACTCTATTCTCTGGATCAACATACATTTTATCACCTTTCTTGATATCAAATGCTTGATAAAAAACATCTACATTCTGAATCGGCACATAAGCTCTGTACATTCCTGGAGAGTGTGGATCTGTTTTTACTTGGCTTTTTATTGCTTCGTCTCTAGATTTTGTTCTCCAAACAGTAGCCCAAGAAATAAAGAAACGTTGTTCTGGTGTAAAACCATCAATTAGACCTGGATTTCCGTTTGCTTTTAAATACAATTGTAATCCATCGTAAGCAGCATTAATTCCTCCTAAATCTCCAATGTTTTCACCTAAAGTAAATTTACCATCTACGTGAATTCCTGGTAATGGCTCTAAAGCGCTGTATTGCGCAGCAAGTGCAGCTCCAAGAGCAGTAAATTGTTTCAAGTCGTCAGCAGTCCACCAATCAACAAGATTTCCATCAGCATTGTAACGAGCACCAGAATCATCAAATCCGTGTGAAATTTCGTGACCAATTACAGCTCCAATTCCACCATAATTTACAGCTTCATCAGCTTGGTAGTTGTAAAATGGAGGTTGTAAAATTGCAGCAGGGAAAACAATCTCATTGTATGAAGGATTGAAATAAGCATTTACAGTTTGTGGAGACATTCCCCATTCTGTTTTATCAACTGGTTTACCCAATTTAGCTAAATCTTCTTTATAATCCCATTTAGAAATACTTTGCATATTAGTAAAGTAAGTTCCGCCTTCAGTAACATTTTTAAGTTCTAAAGCAGAATAATCTTTCCATTTATCTGGGTATCCAATTTTAATGGTAAGTTTCTTCAATTTCTCAATTGCTTTTACTTTAGTTGCATCAGACATCCAAGGCAAAGCATTGATTCTGTTTTCGTAAGCTAAAATTACGTTTTGAATCATTTTCTGCGCTTTTGTTTTTGCTTCAGCTGGAAATAATTTTTCAACATATAATTTTCCTAAAGCTTCTCCAGTAACTTGGTTAATTACTTGTAAAGCCATTTCTTCACGCGGACGTTGTTTTAATGCTCCTGTTAATGTTTTTCCGTAGAAATCAAAATTTGCATTTTCAATATCAGTACTCAATAAAGATGCTGATCTATTTAAAATTGACCATTTTAGATATTCTTTCCACTCATCAACTTTCTTTGCAGCAAAAATCTTTTCTAAGTCAGCCATATAACGAGGCTGTGTTATAATAACAGTATCAATTTTTGTTATACCAATTCCTGTAAAGTATTTTTCCCATTGAATAGATGGAACTGTCTTTTTTAAATCGGCAACTGCAGTTGGGTTGTATTGTTTTCTACGATCTCTACGCTCAACACGATCTAATCTTGGCGCAGACATTGCAGTTTCTAAAGATAAAATTTGTGCAGCACTTTCTTTTGCTTTTGCTGGAGATTCTCCAATAAACTGCATCATTCTAGCAATATGAATTTCATATTTAGCACGTTTTTCTTTAGAATCTTTATCGTCAGAATTGTAATAATCTTTATCAGAAAGTCCTAAACGTCCTGGTCCGATACTTACTGAGTTTAAATTACTATTTTTTGCATCAGCTCCAATGTAAGTTCCAAAGAAACCAACACCAGCACCCTGAGATTCCATTTCGATAAGGAAATTTTGCAAATCGGTTACATTTTTAATAGCATCGATTTTCTTTAAAATAGGCTGAATAGGTTTTATGCCTAATTTGTTTCTTCCTACAGTATCTAATATGGTATTAAACAAAGCAATTGCTTTACCTTGATCTGTATTTGATTTATATTTTGGATCTTTCGATGCCTCTTTTAAGATCGCAAGCGAATTGTCATCCGTTTTTTGTCTTAATTCGTTAAAACTTCCCCAAGAAGTTCTGTCACTAGGAATTTCGGTTTTATCTAACCATGTTCCATTTACAAATCTAAAAAAATCATCTTTCGGACTAATTTTAGTATTCATGTTCGAAACATTAATACCTGGTTCTTTAGGTGCCGCATTTTGAGCCTGCATTGCCGTCAAAGAGAACATTGCAGAAACAACACAAAACACAGGTTTTACAAGCTGTCTTTTCATAATAAACTATTGTTTTAGGTAAAACACAAACATATTGTTATTATTTTTAATTTTGTGTTAAAATTTCACATAATTTAACATTTTGTTCTCAATTAGTTTGATTAAAAAACAAATGTCGCAGAAATGATTATTTCTATTGATGCTTAGTGCTTAATTGAATTAGATTTTAGAATATTTGTCTTATAGAATCCAAAATAAAGTGAGAGCAAAAATACAAAATGCCGTTTCGGGAAAAATTGACAGTATTGGACTTCCGATTCTGGCTTTATGCTGGGTTAGTTTTTTTTGGGGTACAACTTGGCTGGCTTCAAAAGAAGGGGTAAAACATATGCCGGCTTTACAATTGGCGATGATCCGACAGTTTTTGGGCGGACTAATTTATGTGGTGTATTTTATTCTAAAAAAACAACCTTGGCCAAAAGGCAGACAATGGCGAACTATTTTGATTTTGAGTGTTTTGAATTTTGCGCTTAGTAACGGCTTAAGTACTTGGGGCGTAAAATATATGTCAAGTGGATTGGGTGCGATCATTAGTGCTCTTTTCCCAATCTGGATTATTATCATTAATTTTTTTAATGGTAAAAGAATTGCAAAAATGGCATTGTTGGGTATTCTGATAAGTTTTGGAGGAATCTGCATTATTTTTATTGATTATTTATCTGATTTTTTGAAACCTGATTTTCAATTCGGAATTATTTTAATGACGGCTTCCACTATTACTTGGGCATTTGGAATTTTAGAAACGAAGAAAAAGGCATCGAGTTTTAATCCATATTTTAGTCTAGGGTTGCAAATGTTAATCTCAAGTGTATTGCTTTTTGGCATAACAGAAGCTTCGGGAATGAATATTTCGTTGACAGAAATCCCTTTAACTTCTTGGTATGCTATTGCTTATTTAGTAATTATTGGTTCTGTTTTAACTTTCATTGCTTTTATTTATTCTTTACAGCATCTTCCAACAGAAATCAGCAGTATATATGTGTATATCAATCCAATTGTTGCGATGGTTTTAGGTTCTTTTATTTTTGGTGAAACGCTTACGCAAGCAATTTCAATTGGAGCCCTTGTAACTTTGATCGGCTTATATTTGGTAAACAAATCGATTAGGAAGACTAAACTTAAATAGTTTTTTCTGGGCAATTCGCAGATTTACTTTTAAAGCTTTTAAGCATAAATCATTTCTAAATTTGCGACTATCAAATTTTCATTGTTAAAGACCGTTAAATAACAGACTGTTTACGGTTTTAAAAAGTGCTTTTTGTATTTTTGCGCCAAATTATCTTTATGAAATCGTTACTCTACAAATACCGAAAGTTCTTTATTGTATTAATTATATTTTCAGTTGTTACTATATCCCTATTTTATTCTGCATTAAAACCACAAAAAACACTGCCAATTTACAATCCAGCCGATGTAAATCCTGAGTTGGTCGACAGTACAATTCAATACAAAAGTAAATATCACACTATTGCAGATTTTTCATTTGTAAACCAAAACGGAGATACTATTACTCAAAAAAATTACGAAGGAAAGATTTATGTTGCCGACTTCTTCTTTACAACCTGCGGATCGATCTGTCCAAAAATGTCAACAAATCTGTCTGAAGTTCAAAAAGCAGTTCTTAACAATCCCAAAGTAATGCTGCTTTCTCATACGGTTTTTCCAGAAGTTGATAGTGTGTCTGTATTAAAAGCTTATGCTGTAAAATATGGAGTTGTAGACAGCAAATGGAATTTGGTTACTGGTGATAAAAAAGAAATCTACACAATGGCCAGAAAATCTTACTTGGCTGTAAAATTGGGAAGACCAGATCAGCTTTACGATATGGTTCATACAGAGAATTTTGTTTTGGTCGATCAAAAAAGACGTGTTAGAGGATTTTATGACGGAACGAACAAAGAAGAAATTAAACGCCTTATAGACGACATAAACTTCTTGTCTCAAGAATAAAAGCCTTATTTTTAGAAAGATTTAGCATTTGAGTCGGTATTAAATGCCTTTATATATATAATAATTACTTATTTTTGCAATCTAAATTCAATCTAAATAAGCTTTGCAAAATACTATTCATTCTTTAAAAAAAGGCGAGAAAGCCATTATCAAAGATTTTGATATCGATCTTATTCCTCTCAAATTATTAGAAATGGGTTGTTTGCCAGGCAGCATGGTCGAATTACTTCAAATTGCTCCTTTTGGAGATCCGTTGTATTTGGATATTAACGGTTCTCATGTTGCCATTCGTATTGAAACTGCTCGCGAAATTGAAGTTGAACTTATCAAAACCAATTTGTAATGAGCATTCAAAATATTAATGTTGCCCTTATCGGAAACCCAAATACCGGAAAAACTTCAGTTTTTAATCAGCTTACAGGATTGAATCAACAAGTGGGGAATTATCCCGGAATTACGGTTGAGAAAAAAATCGGATTCTGTAAACTGCCGCATAATATTAAAGCAAACATTTTAGATTTACCTGGAACCTACAGTTTGAACGCAAGTTCTATGGATGAAAGTGTTGTTATTGAGCTTTTATTAAACAAAAACGACAAATTATATCCAGATGTTGCTGTTGTGGTAACGGATGTTGAAAATCTAAAAAGAAATTTACTGATTTACACTCAAATAAAAGACCTTGAAATTCCGACGATTTTAGTCATAAATATGGCGGATCGAATGGAAAATAAAGGTATCACACTTGATATTCCATATCTAGAAGACAAGCTTAAAACTAAAATTGCACTTGTTAGTTCTCGCAAAGGTTTGGGAATTGATTATTTAAAAGAACTAATTGTTTCATATAAAACTGTTCCTCACTTACCATGTTTAGATGCATCGGTTATTGACAAGGAATATTTTGAAAAATTAGAGCACGCTTTTCCAAACCAATTGTTATACAAATTGTGGCTGGTTATTACTCAAGATGTGAATTTTTCTAATTTAGATCGAAATGAAATCCGAACTACATTCACAAAATCACATTCAGAATTAAAACGTCTGCAGCAGCAAGAAACCATAAAACGTTATCAATTTATCAATGGCGTTTTAAAAGAAGGTTTAAAAGTTGATGAAACAATGGCAAAAGACATCAGAGCAAAACTGGATCGTGTCTTAACACACAAGGTTTGGGGTTATGTAATTTTCTTTGCTATTTTATTTATCATTTTTCAATCTATTTTTTCTTGGTCAACAATTCCAATGGATTATATTGACAGTACTTTTGCTTCTTTAAGCACTTGGACGGCTGCAACATTACCTAGCGGCATTTTAACCGATTTAATATCTCAAGGTATCGTACCAGGAATTGGCGGCGTAATTATTTTTATACCGCAAATTGCCTTCTTGTTTCTATTTATTTCTATCCTGGAAGAAAGCGGTTATATGAGCCGAGTTGTATTTTTGATGGATAAAATTATGCGCAGATTTGGTCTTTCTGGAAAAAGCGTTGTGCCTTTAATCTCAGGAACTGCTTGTGCAATTCCGGCGATTATGGCAACTCGAAATATTGAAAACTGGAAAGAACGTTTGATTACCATTTTAGTTACTCCATTTACTACTTGTTCTGCAAGATTACCCGTTTATGCCATTATCATTTCATTGGTAATTCCAAGTAAACGAATTTTGGGTATTTTAAATCTTCAAGGTTTAACTCTGATGTTGCTTTATGTTTTAGGGTTTACGGGAGCAATTGTATCTGCTTATATTTTAAATAAGATTTTAAAATTAGACAGCAAAACCTATTTTGTTGTTGAAATGCCTAGTTATAAATTACCGCTTTTTAAGAACGTTGGAATCAATGTTGTGGAAAAAACAAAAGCATTCATTGTTGGCGCAGGTAAGATCATCTTGGCAATATCTATTATTTTATGGTTTTTAGCTTCATACGGACCTGGAAACAATTTTAACGAAGCCGAAGCTATCGTGAAAGAAAGAACAGCTGAAAAACACTTAACTGAACTTGAATTTGAAAACGAAGTCGCTTCTCAAAAATTAGAAAACTCATACATCGGATTAATGGGTAGAGCTATAGAACCTGCTATTGCACCTTTGGGTTACGATTGGAAAATAGGGATTGCGCTTATCAGTTCATTTGCTGCACGCGAAGTTTTTGTTGGAACTTTAGCAACCATTTACAGCGTTGGAGACAGTGATAACGAAGCTACTATAAAAAGCAAAATGCAGCAAGAAGTTGATCCAGAAACAGGTAATAAGATTTTTAATTTCGCTACAGGAGTTTCTCTTCTTTTATTTTATGCGTTTGCAATGCAGTGCGCCAGTACACTTGCTATAACCAAGAAAGAAACAAATTCTTGGAAATGGCCGGCAATGCAGCTCGTTTTTATGAGCGGTCTGGCTTATTTCGCCGCATTAATTGCGTATCAAATCTTAAAATAAAAAATCATGATACAAGAAATCATAGCCTTTGTAATACTTGCACTCGCAGTCGTTTTTTTGATCAAAAAGTTCTTTTGGAAATCAAAAAAGAAAAAAGACTGCGGTGATGGCAATTGTGGATGCAGCTAATTCTTTTAGATGCTAGGCGCCTGATTTTTTACTTTGAATGTTATTAGGAGCTATTTCCCGCTGTCATTCCAAATCTTTTACTTTTTAAAGAAAAAAGCAAAAGGATTTTCCCTCCCATCGGGGCTAGAAAGACCACGCACATTTATCAAGAAGATACTATGCCTATTTATCATTTTTTTGATAAACCATAGAAATGAAAACTTCAATAAAACCAATCCAGAAATTAAATTGTCCTTATTTAATATAAAAAAAACGTATTGTTCTTCTTTCAGTTTACTGTTTTATATAACTTGACAAACTATTCATTTCAAAATCGATAAAGATGTCAGAATCAGAAAAAACAGAAATAATAAGAGACAACAGAGTTGCCAGATTACTGTGGTTTGCTATAGGTTTTGCTTTTGCAACAATCATTTATTTTGTAAAATAAAATCTACTTCACTCCTTCCCATTCCGCATAAAACTGCGCAAGGAACAACTCCATAAAACGATGTCTTTCTGCGGCAATTTGTCTGCCTGTTTCAGTATTCATTTTATCTTTTAGGAGTAAGAGTTTTTCATAGAAATGGTTTACAGTTGGTGCATTATTCTTTTTGTACTCCTCTTTCGTCATGTTTGTTACCGGCGCAATTTCTGGATTGTATAATGCGCGGTTTTTAAAGCCTCCATAATTAAAAGCTCTTGCAACTCCAATCGCTCCAATTGCATCTAAGCGATCAGCATCCTGAACAATATCCAATTCTATAGAAGAGAATTTCTTTTCGAAGTTTCCTCCTTTGTATGAAATGTTTTCAATGATCTTTACAACATGAGCAATAATATCTTCCTCAACATTTTCAGACTCTAAAAACAAACGTGCCGTTTTTGGCCCTATAGTTTCATCTCCGTTATGAAATTTACTATCGGCAATATCATGAAGCAAAGCTCCTAATTGAACAACCGTATTATTACAAGAAGTATCCTTTGCAATCAAAAGCGCATTTTTATATACACGCTCAATATGAAACCAATCATGTCCGCCTTCGGCATTATTTAGTTTTTCTTTTACAAATGTGATCGTTTTATTTATTAAAACTGTATTCTCCATAATTATTCAAATGTCTTTTAAAACATGCTATTTTATAGGTTTTTTCAAATTGAACATTGTTGCGTTAACAAATTTTCAACACCCATTTTATTAAAAAATGTTGATTATCAAAGTTTTAAAAACCTCAATAATCAACATGTATTTTTTATTTAATTAAACGCAACAAAATTGCATTTAATGAAAAATCTGAAATTATAGTCTTGCAGGCTCAACCCATTTGAAAATATGTGACTCTTTTGGGATCACAATTCTCTCAGAAATTCTTGCCATACGAGCTGGTAATTTCATCAAATATTCACGTGCTTTTTCAGCTTCATCTGTTAAGTTAGTGATTTTGTCAATCTCCCATTTGTCGATTAGCTTTTGCATAATGTCAACATAATCGTTTGCTGTGTAAACACCAATACGTTGTGCCGAATCCGAAAATTGCTCAAATGCAGTACTTATCTTTTGTCCAGATTCTCTTAAAAAGTGTGCCGGCATAACGATTTTTTGTTTCATCATGTATTGAAATGCCAACATCATTTCGCTAGGATCAACCGCAAAAATTCTAGTTACAAATTCGCTGTATGCATGATGATGACGCATTTCGTCACCTGCAATCATTTTACACATTTTAGACAACTTGTTATCGCCAAATTTCTTAGCCATTTGAGCCACTCTATTATGCGAAACATAAGTTGCTAATTCCTGAAAACTGGTATATACGAAGTTTTTGTACGGATCAGATCCAGTTCCAATATCAAAACCGTCGTTGATTAAATGTTGTGTCGTCATTTCGATTTCACGCATATTAACACGACCAGATAAATACAGGTATTTATTCAATAAATCACCGTGACGGTTTTCTTCTCCTGTCCATTGACGAATCCATTTAGACCAACCATTTCCACCATCTTCTATCTGATTTATTCCTTCTACATCCATTAACCAAGATTCGTAAGTTGGCAAAGCTTCCTCAGTAATTGTGTCACCTACAAGCGTAACCCAGAAATCATATGGTAATTCTTTAGCAATTTCGCGTAACTCTCTTACCTCTTCAAAGAAATTATCTCCTTGAGAATTAGGTAAAAAATCTGTCGGCTGCCAAATTTTTTCAACAGGAATTAAATACTGTTCTACGAAGCTATCCACGTTTTTTTCCAAAAACTGCATTACTTCTAATCTAATGTTTTTTATAGACATTACTTATTTAAGATTTGGGATTTAAGCTTTAGAATAGTTTCTAAGGCAAAAATCTATTTATATTCATTTACTCCTTCTACTACTGCCTTTTCTGTAATTGCCATTAATTCGGCAAAATCATAATCTTTAACGGCCATAGCCTTATGAACGGTAAAGGTAAGGCGATTTCCTAAACCAACAGGAAACATTCCAAATCGAACCATTTTCCATGAATTGTTGATACTCACCGGAACAATATACGCAGATGGTGCATATTTGCATAAGATTTTTAACCCGCTTTGGGCAAATTCTTTTGGTTTTCCAGTTTTGCTTCGGGTACCTTCGGGAAAAATTACGGCTGATCTAGTGTTTTTTTCGATATATTCAGACAAGCCTTTGATTACTGGGATTGCTTGTTTTGGGTCTTTACGGTCAATTAGCACTGAACCTCCGTGACGTAAATTGTATGATACACTCGGGATTCCGCTACCTAACTCTTTCTTGCTTACAAATTTACAATGAAAACGTCTAAAATACCAAATCATTGCAACAATATCGTACATACTTTGATGATTAGACACAAAAATCAAGGGAACGCCAGTAGGAATAGTCTCTCTGTTCGCAATTTTATAAGTGGTTCCCACAAGATTTGTACATCTTAAAAGAAAGAAGTTCAAATAATCGACACTTATTTTATGAGCCTGATAACCAAAAACATTTAGGCAGATCCATTGTATTGGGTGAAAAATTACCAAACACAATCCAAAACACAAATAGTAAATAACAGATATTGGATACGAAATTATCTTTTGCATGCTTGAAAAATTAAAGGCCAAAAGTAATAAATATATTTTTAGCGGTATTAAAATTAAAAACAATAACCGTTTTTCTGGTTTAATTGTACCTTTGCTAGATATATTTGCAAATTTTTTCTGAATTAAATGAACTTCACTTATCCTAAAAACGAACGTCTAAAAAGTAAAACAATAATAGGTTTACTCTTTTCTGAAGGTAAATCGGTTTCAAAATACCCTTTGCGTTTGGTTTATCGTACTGGAGAAGCAGATGCTGATGAAAAAATTAAACTTGGAGTTTCGGTTTCTAAGAAATACTTTAAAAAAGCAGTTGATCGCAATTACTTTAAACGTGTTTTGAGAGAAACGTACCGATTAAACAAACATTTGCTTTGGGATAATGTGGAGCAACCCTATTCTATCATGTTTTTTTATCAAAGTAAAGACCGATTGTCTTACGAAGAAATCAATACCAAAACAATCCAATTGTTTGAGAAATTTCTGTTACAAGTAAACAAAACAAACGATTCTGAAAACAAAACGGAGTTGTAGAGCTCAAAAGGCAACTTTATTTATCAAATTAGATAAAAAATTATAAAAAAATTGTAGTTTTAGCTCTAAATTGAAATTTTATGCGACCTATTTTCTACGTATTCTTTTTTTCTCTGATTTTAACAAGTTGTGCAAAAGACAAAAATGACGACGTCTCTAATGACATTAAAATATCTGCCATAAAACTTCCAGCCAAAAAAATGGAATCTAGTGGTGATTATGATAAAGATAGTCCTGCATCAAGCGAAATTCAACAAAAAATAATAAGACAAGCTTATCTTAAATTTGAAACCAGTGACCTAGAAAGCACAGCAGATCAAATTCAGAAAGCAATAAAAGAAAACAAAGGATCTGTTCAAAATGATTCTGAAGAAAAGGGCTATGGAACATCATCCAGAAACCTTATAGTTCGCATTCCAAGTCAAAATTTTGACGCATTTTTACAATCCATTTCAAAGGGAGTTTCCTATTTTGACACCAAACAAATTTCTTCTGACGATGTAACAGCAGAATATATTGATCTAGATTCTAGATTAAAAACAAAACGTAAATTAGAAAGCCGTTATTTAGAAGTGTTGCAAAAAGCAACTAAAATTAGTGAGATATTAGAAATTGAGAAACAACTTTCGATTATTCGCGAGGAAATAGAATCAAAGCAAGGTCAGTTAAAATATATGGAAAGTCGTGTCTCTGAAAGCACATTTACCATTGAGTTTTACAAAACAATAGCAGAAAAAGAAGGTGTAAAAGTTTCATACGGTTCAAAGATATGGACAGCGATACAATCTGGCTTTTTTGGTTTATCAAGTTTATTTATATGGTTGATAAGTGTTTGGCCGTTTGTCATTATATTTTCAGTACTAGTTTATTTTATTAGAAAAAGATTAAAAAGAAAAAAACAATAATCATGTATCCTTATTTCAAAAAGAAATTCATCATACCTGCCGTTGCTGTAGGGTTTTTATTTGTTGGAACCAGTTTTAAAGACGATTTCTTTGAAATTGCCAAACAAATCGAAATCTTCACAACCTTATTCAAAGCTGTAAATACCAACTATGTAGACGAAACTAATCCAGGTGATTTGATGGATAAAGCCATTAAAAGCATGTTGGGTAGTTTGGATCCTTATACGGTTTACTTTAACGAACAGGATGTTGTCAACTTTAAAATCAACAATACTGGAGAATATACCGGAATTGGGGCTTTGATTGCTAGAAAAAGTGATCGCTTAATTGTACGTGAACCCTATAAAGGTTATCCGGCAGATAAAGCAGGACTGAAAGCGGGTGACGAGATTATTCAGATTGGTGACATTTTGGTTGCTGATTATAAAGATGATGCATCGCAATTAATGAAAGGAACTAAAAACACTAAAATCAACATAAAATACCTGCGTCAGGGAAAAATGAGCACTACGGTTTTGGTTTTGGACGAAGTTGATATTAGATCTGTTCCTTTCTTTGGAAAAATAGATGATAAAACAGGTTATATTGTTTTAGCTCATTTTAGCCGTAAAGCTGCAGCTGAAGTAAAGAGTGCTCTTGAAAAGCTTAAGGCTGATGGTGCTAAGCAAATTGTATTGGACTTAAGAGGAAATCCTGGAGGTTTACTAAATGAGGCTATTGATATCTGCAATTTATTTGTTCCTAAAAACGAAGTGATTGTAACGACAAAGTCAAGAATTGAAAAACATAACAATACGTATAAAACTCAAAACGAACCTATTGATACTGAAATTCCACTAGCCATTTTGGTGAATGGAAGAAGTGCTTCTGCTTCAGAAATTGTGTCGGGTGCATTACAGGATTTAGATCGTGCAGTAATTCTTGGAAGCCGCAGTTTTGGAAAAGGTTTGGTGCAACGCTCTGTTGATTTAACTTATGGAACACAACTAAAGGTTACTATTTCTAGATATTATACGCCATCTGGTCGTTGTATTCAGGCACTAGATTATGCGCATAAAGATAAAAATGGTGTTGCTCAAAAAACAGATGCTAAAAACTTTAATGCTTTTAAAACCAGAAAAGGCAGAACTGTTTTTGATGGCGGAGGTGTATTACCCGACATTGAATTGGATGAAACTAAAATGAGTCCAATCACTACTGCGTTACTTAAAAATGACGGAATTTTTGATTATGCAACAAGTTATTATTACAAAAACCCAAATTTAGGTGACAAAATCCCAACACTTACCGATGCGGATTATACTAATTTTAAACAATATTTAAAAACGAACAAAATTAGTTTTGATACTGAAACAGAAGTGGCTTTAAAAAACACTTTGACAGCTGCAAAAAACGAAAAAATAGACGAAACAATTGCTCCAGAATATCAACAATTATTAGCCGCGCTTGAAAGAAGCGAAAACACTTTATTGGATAAAAACCAAAAAGAAATCAAAAATCTGATTTTAGAAGAACTTATAAAAAGATACCAATATCAAGAAGGTTTGTATCAATATTATATCAAAAACAATTCAGAAATTAAAAGAGCAGTTAACGTATTAAATAACCAAACAGAATATAAAACGATTTTAAAAATGTAGTGAATGAGAATAACTTTTGTCCTATTTCTATTTTTTATTTACACTATTAAAGCACAACAAAAACCAGTAGAAACCATTTATTTTGATTTTGATAAATACAATCTTACTACTGAGCAGGAAAATGTTGTTGCCAATTTTATAAAAAATATTGATACCTCAAAAGTTGAGTCAATTCAGATATATGGTTACTGCGACGATCGCGGTACTGATGATTATAATTTTCGTTTATCGCTAAATCGCGTTAATACTATACAAGAGTTATTACTTTTATCAGGATTTAATCAAAGTAAAATTGTTATTCTAGAAGGAAAAGGTCGTATTATACTAAGGCCAGATACTGTAGAAAATCTTCATGAAACTCGTTCTAGAAATCGGCGGGTTGATTTGATAGTAGTTAAACGGAACAGCTTTGGAAAAGGAATTTATACATCGTTTAAAGACGATCTAAAAATTGGTGATAAAATTTTCTTAGACAATCTATTATTTGATATTGGGAGTGCAAAATTAACTGCATCTGCTAAAAAAATATTAGACAAAATTGCTACAGTTTTACAAACACACCGAAACATTAAGTTTGAAATAAGAGGTCATGTCTGTTGCACTCCAGATATCTATAGCGACGGAATTGACAGAGACACTAAGGAAAGAAGGCTTTCTTGGAATCGTGCCAAAACCGTTTTTCACTACCTAATATCTAAAAAAATATCTAAAAGCCGTATGACTTATCTGGGCTGCGGTAATAAATATCCACTTGGAAAAGGCGACAAATTAGATAGACGTGTTGAATTTGTGATTACGAAGACTTAACCACGTATCATCTCAATATGCGGAATATCATCTTCTAAATACATTTCGCTACTTTGTACGAATCCATGGCTTTCGTAGAATTTCTTTAAATACAACTGAGCCCCTATTGTAATTCTATCTTTTCCAAAATTAGATTTTATTTCGGCGATAGCTTCCTGCATTAAAACATGTCCCCATTTTTTATCGCGATAAGCTGCATCTACAACAACACGCCCAATTGAAGCATTATCAAAACTTATTCCTGCATCAAATAAACGTGAATAAGCTACTGTTTTACCATCGTATTCACCAATTAAATGTAAAGCAAGCTTGTCTTTGCCATCTATGTCCAAATAAACGCAGTTTTGCTCTACTACAAAGATTTCACTTCTTAATTTCAGCAAGTCATATAACTCATGAACAGTTAAGGCCTCAAAAGGCTTTATTTTCCATTTTAATTCCATCTTGTATTTTATATTCTTTAAAATTATCTTTTATCGATATTTATCGACTTTATTATTGCTTCTAGATTCAACATTAAATCGCGTTCTTGATTGGATGGTGAATAACAAAATCCTTCTACAACTAAAATTCGATTATATGTTTCGTCAAGAACCGCATAATTTATAAATGGCCCAGCCATAAAATCGTTTTTTAATTCCCAAGTTCCTTTGGTTTCGTAGGCTTTTTTACCGTCTAAAGTTGTTGTAGAAAAATACGGTGCATATGCTTCGCCAGTTATCATAGGTGCATTGGCTTCACGTCCTTTGATATAAAGGCCGACAGAATCACGCATTTTGATGATGTTACTAACAATATCAGAATTTTTTTTGAAGCTGTGAATAGGAATCTGATAAATCAGCAAACTTGTACTTCCGCTGATAATGTCGTTTTTAAGCCAGATAAAATTCTTTTTATGCAACATGTATTCGTAACCAGTCGGAACTTGCAAGTCAACATGAAACTTATTTTTGATGATTGCTGGACTCAGCAATGATTTTCTATTGTCTTCTTGAATTTTTTGAATTTCTGCATCACGGATGACTTTTATAATTTGAGTTGAATTAAGTTCGATACTGCAAATAATGTCATCGATAGATTTTCCGTAGATACGGAAAGTATTATGAGGTAAGGCTTTATTGTGTATAATTTCAAATTTATCTGCTGCAGCTTTTTTTACTACAATGATACTTCGACTGTCGGTAACAAAACCTTCAAGTAATCGCGCTGGGTATTGATTAATTGTAAATAAAGGTTCTTCTTGTGTAAGCCCTAAAACGGGAGATGCAAATTTGTTTCTAATACTGTCACCTACTTCTCCATACCATAACTGATCGTCTATGATAATAGAAATGGTATTGGTTTTACCAGATACAGGTTCTGCTTGTTTGTCGTTTTTAAAACAAGAAACCAGCAAAAACAGTAGTATTAGAAATAAAAAATGGGTTTTATTCATTTTATTAAGTTATGAAATAAAACCCAAATTTAAATAAGATTTTTTATTATCCGTTTATTTTAAGTTTCATTCCAGGTTTTATGTCTTCATCTTTAATACCATTCCACTTTTTGATATCTGAAATTGTTACTCCAGGATATTTTTTTGAAATGCTGTAAAGTGAATCTCCCTTTTTAACGTAATAATCTTCACCACTATTTTTTGCAGAAGGTGCTTTTTTCTTAAACGAATCTATAGAATTTGAAGCAATAGCTGTAGTTACTGTATTTGTTGGTTCTTCAACTTCAATAACAGCTTTTGAAACTACTAATGTTTTCCCTAATACAATATTATTTGAAGTTAGATTATTTAACTCTTTTAACTCCGCAATAGTCGTACCGAATTTTTTTGCTATACTTCCTAAGTTATCACCCGCAGCAACAACATAGTCTTGAGTCGCTGTGTTATTTTTATCTTTATCATCAGCAGATGCAATAGCTTCTTCTGATTTTTTCTCTACAGAAGGAATTGCTTTTATTTCTTTTGAAACTTTAGCAGAAGCATCATCATCAGATTTAATTTTTAATGTCTTACCAAATGCAACAGAATTGGTTTTAAGATTATTCCATTTCTTTAAATCAATTACACTCACATTATATTTATCTGCAATTGCGCCTAGATTGTCTCCTTTTCTAACTTTATAAAACTCAAAATCTTTGGCCGTTTCTTCTACTTGTTTAGCAGCTGGTCTTACTTTAGGAGTAATTTTTGCAGCTAATCGCGATGGAATATATTTTATTTCTGATTGATGTCTTACGTAAGCATAAATTTGATTTTCGTTTGAAACGAAAGTGGCAATTTTATCTTTTGGTAAGCGAAGAAAATGTTGTTCTCCTTGATAGTAAGGAACTACATTTAACTTATAAGAAGGGTTTAAAAGTTGAATTTGTGATTGTGGCATGTCTAACAAATCAGCAATTTGCTTAAATGACATTTGATTTTTGATACAAACAGTATCTGTCTCAAAGTTTTTTACGATTGCACGTTCAGGGTTAATTCCATGTTCTTTATGATATTCAAAAAGATACATTGTTGCTAAGAAAGCCGGAACATAACCTTGTGTTTCTTTTGGTAATTGATCACGAATGTCCCAATATTTGGTTTTTCCGCCAGAACGACGAATTGCTTTGGTAACATTTCCTGGTCCTGAATTATATGATGCTAAAACAAGTTCCCAATCTCCAAAAATCTTATACATTTTGGACATGTAATCTGACGCTGCAACTGAAGCTTTAAGAGGATCACTTCTTTCGTCAATATAGGAATCAATTTTTAAAGCATATTGCTTTCCGGTTCCGTACATAAACTGCCAAAGTCCTGTAGCACCCATTCTAGAAACTGCTTTAGGATTTAAAGCAGATTCTACAACAGCTAAATATTTAATTTCTAAAGGAACATTCTGCCTGGCAAAAGCTTCTTCAAAAAATGGAAAATAATATTCTGACAAAGCCATTAATCGAGAAAATGATTTTCTACGATTTTTAAGGAATGACTTTATTACATTTTCTAATCCTTGATTGTATTCAATATTAAATGGTGACTTTTCATTCATTGCCTGCAGACGCTGTTTTAGCAATTCTGTTGGCAATTCTTCATCAACTGTAACATCTTTGTTGACGGTTTGAATGTCTTTTGTCAAATCATCATAAATATCCAAACTTACCAACTCATTCATCCAGAGACTGTCAACGCGAGTTGCCATTTCGTCTTTTTTGAAAGTGCTTTTAATGGAATCTAAATAAGACAACTTTACTTCTGGCTTAATTTCTTGCTCTGTTGATGCCGTTTCCTGCGCCAGCATTGAGAAAGAAAAAAGAACAGAAACCACTAGTGAGATTTTTTTTACAATCATATAACATCTATTTTAACAGCCTATAATTCAATTAATTATAGAACTCGTTTTTTGCAAAAGTATATTCTTTATCGAAGAAAAGTATGTAAAAAAATGTTAATTGTGATATTTTAGTCTAAAATCGCCGCGATTCCAGGTAAAATTTTTCCTTCTAACATTTCTAACATTGCCCCGCCTCCAGTAGAAACATAGCTCATTTTATCTTCAAAACCGAACTGTTTAACTGCTGCTACAGAATCACCTCCACCAACTAGTGAAAATGCTCCTTTTTCTGTTGCTTCAGCAATATAATCACCTAAAGCGATTGTTCCTTTAGAGAATGTTTCCATTTCGAAAACGCCTAATGGACCGTTCCATAAAATTGTTTTTGAAGCTAAAATTACTTCTTTGAATTTTTCTAATGACTTAGGACCTGCGTCAAGACCTTGCCATCCATCAGGAATAGCAGTTACATCTACTACTTGTGTATTTGCAGTATTTGAAAAATCGTCTGCTGCAATTACATCAACTGGAATGTGAATTTGTACGCCTTTTTCTTTAGCTAATCTTAAAATTTCAAGGGCTAATTCTTGTTTATCATCTTCGCAAATAGAATCTCCAACTTTACCACCTAGTGCTTTAACGAATGTAAATGTCATTCCACCACCAATAATCATGTGATCTACTTTGTCAAGAATATTTTCGATAACTGTAATTTTTGAAGAAACTTTAGATCCTCCAAGAACAGCAGTTACTGGTTTTTCACTATTCTTAAGTACTTTATTTAAACTTTCGATTTCTTTAGCTAATAATGTTCCGAAACATTTTTCAGTTGGAAAAAACTGAGCAATAATAGTTGTTGAAGCATGTGCTCTGTGAGCTGTACCAAAAGCATCATTAACATAAATGTCTCCAAGTGAAGCTAATTCTTTTGCAAAAGCAACATCTCCAGCTTCTTCTTCATTGTGGAAACGTAAATTTTCTAATAATAGTACTTCTCCTGGTTGTAAACTTTTTGCTGCTGTTTGTGCTGCTTCTCCAATACAATCTGCCGCAAACTTTACTTGAACTTCTAAAACATCAGAAGCTGTTTTCAAAATGTGTTTTAATGAATATTTTTCTTCAACACCTTTTGGTCTTCCTAAATGCGACATTAAAATTACACTTCCGCCTTGTGCTAAGATAGCATCAATAGTTGGTTTTGCAGCTTCAATACGTGTTGCATCGGTAACATTAAAATTTTCATCCAACGGTACATTAAAGTCAACGCGGATAATTGCTTTTTTATTTTTAAAATCGAAATCGCTTAAAGTTTTCATTTGTTAAATATTTAATTTTTTTTGAAAGAATAACAAATATAGAACTTTTAAAGTAGTATTAAATTTCAAAAAAGTAAAAATAACGTATCGATAAAAACGAAAACGTTGTAATTTGTCAAAAAAAACAAATTCACTTTAAAAAAAGATAAATTTACTTACTAATCGTGAACCGGACTTTGTGTACAAGGACAGTTACTGATTGCTTGCAAGAAGTCAAAACCAATAGTTATTACGTGTGTACCGGTATTGTAATTTCCTAAATCATTGAACATTACTTGGTATGAATATCCGAAGTAAAACTTAGATTTCATAAAACCAGCCATTGGTCCAACTGATAATGGTTTTGGAAATTGGTCGTTAAGGAAACGATATGAAACTCCTACCCAATAATAATCTTCATAACGATTGTAACGTCTGTATTTGAAGTTAAAATCGGTAGTAGAACGTTTATCACTTGCAAAGTATTGGTAGAATATAGATGGTTCATATTCTATACGGGTATTTTCTCCGTCTTTGAATGTATAACCTGTATATACTTGATAATTTGAAAGTAAATTAGGTTCAACTCCTCTATACTTGTCCACGTTTTTCTTTAAAACGTTGTTGGCATTAAAACTTAAGTAAAATCCTTTATTACGATACAACGCACTAAGGTCAAAGTTGTTATTTGCATTAGCACGATTATCTGTTATTGAAGGATCAAAAACAGGTGCTCCACCATTTGGATTTGAATAATCAAAATCATTAATATCAATTCTGAAACTATTAAAGTTATAGGAAATACCAAAAGACAAATACTGTTCTGAATAATAATCTAATATTAAGTGGTGTGCAAAAGAAACTTTTGCACCTGTTTGTCTTGTGTAACCATTCTTATCATTATAAACAGATATTCCGACACCTGAACGATCTAAAACACGAAAATCGGCATAAAGAGATTGATTCTCTGGTGCATCTTTGATACCAACCCATTGCGTAAGACCATTGGCTCTAATTCTAAGATTATCACCAATACCGGCATAAGCTGGAGAGAGTACAAAAGGGTTGTCGGCCAAATACTGCGTAAACACTGGTAGGTTTAACTCTTGGCTGTAACTTGTTGTTACAGCCATGAGTACTAAGGATAAAAATAATTTTTTCATTGTAATAATTTTTTTAGACAACATCATAGGGGCAATTATTTTGTTATCTGTATAAAGTGAAATGTCCTACAAAAGATCTGTTGTCTTTCTCGTCATTTAATTTAACAACGTACCAGTAATCACCTGTTGGCAATGCTTCTCCGTTGTATTTACCGTCCCATTTTTCACCATAGTGATATTTAGCAACTACACGACCGTATCTATCAAAGATGTCAAAAGTAAGGTTAGTGTAAATCAAGGTACAACCTGGACCCCAATCTTCAAACTGACCATCTCCATTTGGTGTAAAGTGATCTGGTAAACAAATATCAACAAACGTTTTAGAAACTTGAATTGTAAATGTACAACCATTTTGATCTCTCACTATAACTTCATAAACTCCCGTTTTGTAGATTACATATTTGTTTGAAGATGTAAACGCCTCTCCATTGAAACTGTATTCGTAAGCAGGAGAACCTCCGCTTGCAACAACTTCTATAATGTTTGCATCTGCAAGTGAAACTGAACCTGGATGAAGTTCTACCAATGTTAATGGCTGAACAGTTTTGATATTAAAGACGGCCGTTTTCACTTCACATCCGTTAGTATGTCTAGCTGTTACATAGTGATCCCCAGGAGCAACATTCAAGAAGATGTTACTTACTTGGTAAGGACCTGCTCCATCAAGTTGATAATCTACATCTGCAAGATTTGTAATGCTTTCGTCAACTGTAATAGTTACTCTATTTGCTGATGCATTATCCACACAGTCGTAATTTACTTCTGCTACAGGGTTTAACACTACTGGTAAAGGCATGTTAACTTGTAGAACATTTATACATCCTGCAGCATCTTTAAAGTAAACATTATGCGTTCCGCCTGCAAGATTAGTAAAGTCAAATATTGTTTGACCAACTGTACCTTGAGTATATGTTCCTTTTTCATCATCAAGACTTACACTATATTCTGGTGTACCTCCGCTAATTTCTACACTAAATGCACCGTCTTTATCTCCAAAACATACTTCTGGAATCATAGAGTTAGGAACTTCTTTAGCTTTTAGCAATTCTGGCTGCGTGATTTTGAAATCATATAAAACGAAACATCCATTTTCATCTTGAACAATTACTTGATAATCTCCAGGAGATAATTTATCGAAAATTGTTTCATCATCAAATTGATTCAAGTCTGGTGAAAGTGCATATTTAACAATTCCTGTTCCACCAGCAGCGATAATTTCTAATTTACCATTGTTTTCTCCGAAACATGAAACATTTGTTACTTTGAACTGTGCTGTTAATGGAGTTGATGGTTCTTTAATTGTTATTGGAGCTGATGTAAATGTACAATCTCCACTAACAACTTTAACACTATATGTACCTACTACAAGATTCTCGAATCTACCATTATTCTGAGATGGAAGAATAGCTGTTCCTGTTGAATTAAGTAATGTGTAAACATAATTACCTAAACCACCTATTGCCTCAGCAACTATAACTCCTGTTGCTTCTCCTTGACATTTTACAACTGCATTAGTTACATCAAGATCAAGTGTAAGAGGAACTAATGGATCGATAGTGATTTCATTAGAAATAAATCCAACACAACCATTAGCATCTTTCACATAGTATTGGTATTTACCTACTGGAACATCAAATGATACCGAAGTAGTAAATGATCCGATAACAGTTGTAAACGCCGCATCTGTACTATAAGTGTAAGGAGCTGTTCCGCCTGTTGCGCCTAATGTAAGTTGTGACAATGTTTGACAAGTTTGTGTTCTTGAAACGTTTAATGTTGGCATTACTTCTGTTGGCTCTGTAATTACGATTGTTGCAGAAGTTGCTTCACAAGCAAATCCGTCGGTTACAGTTACTGTATAACTTCCTGCTTTTAAGTTTGTGAAAACTCTACCAGCCTGAGGTCCTGAAACAATAACTGGTGTTTCTGAAACAATGTTTAAAGTATACGTGTAGTTACTTCCTTGACCACCAGTTGGAAGGTCAACAGTAATAATACCGTCTTTAGCTCCAAAACATGATAACATAGATGCATTTGCATTGGCAACAACTACAATTGGAGTTGGAACAACTAATTGAGCTGTTGTTGAAACAATACAACCTTTTTCGTCTTTAACATTTATCGTGTAGTTTCCAGCAGTTAAACCTGTAAACTCAGATTGACTAGAGTAAGCTACATTTACTGGACCTACTAATTCGTATTGGTAAGCTATACCCCATCCGCCTGAAGCTGATGCAGAAATAACACCGTCATTGTTACCTGAAATACAAGTAATTTCTGATTTCGAAACAGTGACTGCCAATGGAGCTGTAGGCTGTACTATTGTAAACACATTTGTTACTGTACATTCTGGACTGTTAACCAATTTAGCCGAAACTGAATATTGACCAGCAATTAATCCTGTAATGTGAACTGGACCTGCTGTTGCAGAAGATCCTGAAACTGTAACTGGACCAGTAATTGTGTATGTAAATGCTCCTGCATCATCAGTTGGATTTAACTGACTATCAACAAACATTAAGTCAACACTTCCGTCAGTATCACCATAACAAAGCTCTGTTTTAACTGGTGTTACATTGATAACAAAAGTATTTGGATCGAATACAAAGTGGAAATCTTGAATACTACATCCTGTACTAGGATTAGTAACTGTAATAGCATAATTACCTATTGCTAAACCTGTAAATATTCCTGTTGTATTTGAAACATTATAAACTGTAGTACCCGTTCCTGATAAATTGTAATTTAATAAAACTGGCACACCACCTGTTGTGTTTACTGTAACCTTGATGTTTTCATTTGAGATACAAGTGTTTGGTGTCGTAATCGCTACATTTATATTATCCATTGTAATGAATGGAGCAATTATAATTGGCAATGTAGATGAACCTTCACAACCTTTATCATCAACTACTCTAACCGTGTAAGTACCACCAGAAACATTAGCTTCTGTATACACATTTGAAGTACCTGTTTGAACTACAACTCCAGCTTTACTGAATTCGTAAACAACATAGTTAGATGATCCACCTGTTACTGAATTTACAGTAATAGTTGCATAATTTGTTCCATTTGTACCTGCAGTACAATTAAACTCTTTTACAACTGGAGCATTAACTACAATTGAAGCTGGTTGTGTTATTCTAATATCTTCTTGAGCTTTACAACCTCTTCCAGATGTTACAAGGACAGTATAGTCACCTGCAGCAAGGTTAGAGAATACATTTTGCTGTTGAGGACCAACACTAACTGGAGTTCCACCTATTGTAGTACCTGTTAAAGTATATGTATAGATTGGGTTATCATTAACTCCTGGTGCATTAGGCGCTATGTTAACAATAATTTGTCCATCAGAGAAACCTCTACAAGAAACGTTTGTAGCATCTAAGTCGAAACCAGTAATTGTTGTTGCACCAATTAATTCTACTGTAACTGTATCTGTACATCCAGTAAGAGCATCTCTAACTTGTATTGTATGGGTTCCTGGTGCTACACCTATGAAGTGAGCTGTTGGAGAATTTACTACAACACCACCGTCTAAAGTATATCTATAATTTGCAGAAGATGAACCTCCAACAGCAGAAGCGTCGATTATTCCATCATTAAAATCACAACTAGGTAAAGCTGTAATTGTCGCTTGCAAATCTACTGCTGGTGAAATTGTAACACCTGCTGTAACTGTTGTTGTACATGCATTAGCATCTTTAACTATAATGTCATAAGATCCAGCTGCATTAACTGTAAATGAATTACTAGTTTGGAAACCATTTCCGATACTATATTCATATGGTGCTTTTCCTGAAGTTACATTAACAGTGAATGTATATTCACCTGCAGCTGTAGGACATTGGCTTACCACATTGGCAGTAATACCTGTTGGTAATGGATCTGCCGCGATATTGATTCTTAATGGTGCAGTAATAACGCAGCCATTAGCATCTTTCACATAAACATCCCATGCTGTAGCTGTAGCAGGATCTAATATTGCTGCATTTGAGTTTCCATAAGTTCCCGCTGGTGAACCAGCTGCAACAAATGAATATTCATACGGTGCAACTCCACCTGAAGCTGTTACACTTACTTGAGCACCGTTATTACAATTTGCATTCACATTAGTTGCTTGAACTAAAGTTAATGGAGTCGATTGTGCAACTGCAACAGTTACTGTTGCTTGACAACCTGTCATTTCATCAGTGATTACAATCGTCTGATTACTTGCCACGCTTAATCCGCTTACTGAAATAGTTGGATTTGTTTGACCTGTAACAGCAGCTGCTCCATTGATTGAATAACTGTAAGTTCCTGCAAAATTAGCTACTTTGAATAAAACTTCTCCATTAGCTCCTGGATTACAAGTAACATTGCTTACTAATTGACCTGCTACTGTAATTTTAGTTCCCGGAGTAACTGTATATGCTTCTTGGTACGTACATCCGTTAGCATCTGTTACTTGGAATACATAAGTATCTGGAGCTAATGTTGTAAATACTGCTGAACTTTGTTTTGCTCTAACAATTGGAGATAGTATCTCATATTGAAGTGCTCCAACACCATTTGTAGCTGTTAAGGTAACTGTACTTGCTGGTGCATTACATGTTACTGAAGTCGCTGCAAAGTTTAGATCAGTTGGTTTGTTTAGAGCTGGTATGTTTACTGATACCGGAGCTGCAATGATACAACCGTTAGCATCTTTTACATAAGCCGTAACCGTACCTGATGTATTAGTTGAATACGTATTAGTTGATGTGTAATTAACTCCTGCATCAAAACTATACTGATAAGGTGATGTTCCTGTACCTACCGTAACATTTACTGTAACTAAAGCTGGCTGTGTAGCATTTCCTGTTCCACAAGTCAAGCTTTGAGTTAACACTGCTGTAGCTGCTAGAGCTGTAGGCTGTGTAATTGTAACTGTAAAGGCAACTGATGTACAAGCTTTAGTATCCTTAACAACAATGTTGTATGTTCCTGCAGTTAAACCTGTGAAAACATTTGATGCTTGGAAAGTAACTCCGTTATCCTTACTGTACTGATATGGTGTAATACCATTTGCAGCTGTAATAATAATACTTCCGTCATTTCCTCCAACACAAGTTACATTGTTTTGTGTAGCTGTAGCTGTTGGACTTGTTGTAGGTGAAACTACAACTGGAACTGAAACTGCCTGACAGTTCTGGCTGTCTTGTACTCTGAAAGTATAAGTTCCTGCAACAGAAGCTGTATAAGGTGACACAGCCGGCACATAAACACCGCTGTTATTAAAATCAACTTCGAAACCACCATAAACGTTAGTTCCCTGAGTTGCTAATAATGTAATAGTAGCTGCTCCTGCACAAGTTAAATCTTGTGTTAAGCTTGCCTGTAACAATAATTCTTGTCTTAATGTATAAGGGCTTGAAACAATACAGCCGTTACCATCTTTAATATAGAATGTGTAGTTTCCTGGCGCATTCAATACAAAGTTTGGACTTGCAAAATATCCGTTTCCAATACTATATGTAGGTGTTCCTACATAAGTACCTGTAATAGTAATAGGAACTGGTCCGCCTGAGTAACAGTATAATCCTACTGATGAATTGATTGTTGGCAGTGCATCTGTAGCAATTGTTACATCAATTTGATCAATACATCCTCTAGCATCTTTTACATATACATCCCATTGTGTATTTACTGTTGGATCTAAAACAGCACTTGCACTGTTTGTATAATCTCCAGCTAATGGAACTGCACCATTTTGAACAAATGCATAAACATAATTTGCAGTTCCTCCAGCAGCTGTTACAGCTACTTTTGCACCAAAATTACAATTTGCATTTACATTAGATGCTAATGTCAAGTCTAGAGCAGATGGCTGAGCAATCGTTACTGCAATAGTAGCCTGACATCCTGTAATGTCATCTGTAACCACAATAGTCTGAGTTCCGATAGCCAATCCTGTTACATTTATAAC